>CAVTEJ010000015.1:0-1138123 GCA_963733705.1 uncultured Planctomycetota bacterium
AATCCTGCCGCGCGGCTTGGCGTCCACCAGAACATTCCCCATCCAGTCAGCAAACTTGTCGACTTCAGATTCGCTGAAAAACAGCGGCCCGATCGCGCCGCATTCTTGGGCTAGATTCGTCGCCCTTGCACTGTCGTACTGCCCTCACGGTCACGCTATTGAGATCGTCAGGTGGGCCGTCCATCATTACAACGATGCCCACGCCCGTCTTAAGTCCTAGATGATCCGCAGTTGTCGAGTCTTCAAGCTCAGCGGTCGTGAAGACAGAATGAATGGCATCTTCCACGACTTCGCGACTTGGATGCCCATTGACTACTGCTAGGCTTTGTCCCAAAACGCTCAAATGAGCTTGTAGGTTAGGTACTGTCGGATGAATGCGAGCTTGATCATTCCGGCGAAGTTCTTGGCGGTCTTCTCGAAGCGGGAGAAGATGCGGCGGCTTTCTTTGAGCCATGCGATGAGCCGTTCGACAATGTTGCGACGGCGATACGCTTCTTTGTCGAAGGCGACTGGTCGGGCTGTACGATCTTCGTTCTCCTTGGAAGGAATCACCGGTTCGATACCCAGTTCGAGCAAGTACTGGTCGATCCAATCAGCCCGGTATCCCTTGTCCCCACCTAGTGCAAAAGGCCAAGCGATTCGCTCCCCATCTTCGTCGAGGAGACATGCGTCGGCGGCGACCAAGAGTTCGTCGAGGACCATCGATTCGTGCGTTTGGCCAGCCGTGAGATGGAAATGCAGCGGCAAACCGTGGCCGTCGCAAAGGATGTGGATTTTCGTCGAAAAACCCCCGCGGGAGCGGCCTAACGCGTGGTCACCAGGTTCCGCCGCATCGCTTTTTTTCCACCGCCACCCGCACACCGCGCCGCCCGCACCGTCGTGCCGTCGATACACCACAGTCGCTTGTCGATCGCCCCAGCAGTGGCAAACGAACCTTGTAGACGACGGAGAATCGTGTCGAACGTGCCGTCGCTGTTCCACTGGTCGAACATTCGCCACGCTGTTTTCCACGTGCCGAATTCCTCCGGCAGGTCGCGCCACGGCGATCCCGTACGCAGCACCCACAAAATGCCGTCCAGCACCCGCCGTGGATCGCACCGCGGCCGACCGGTCGCTGCTGGCAAGGGAAACACGTCCGCAATCAATTCCCAGTCTTCGTCCGTTAACAACAAACGAGCCATCCAAACGCCCTCCTTGGCAAGGTAAAACTACCATCGCCAAGGTTCGCCGATTTGTAAGCATCGTCAAATACCAGTTTTGGGACAAAACCTAGAACTTGCCCGCGAGCAGTCGTATCCTGAATTGCGCGGGAGTGCGGTGCGCGAATCCAAGCGAGAATGATGACAGCCAATATGCCCGAAAATGCTAGGCTCGCAGCACCGATCTTCGTCATAGAGAAATGAAAGCTCACCACTTCCGGTGACTTGCGCGGTGGCGCAGTCATTATACTCGGCAGCGCAGGATCAGGGGCGACCTTTTCGACCGGCGGCATAAAGAGCGTTTCGCCACAATTCAGGCACCGGACCTGCCTTCCTGCCCAGTCATCGCCTCCGCGAGTCGTGCGGCCGCAGACGTGGCACTTAACGCGAATCATGCACCTCCCCTCCCCCGATCTATTGCACTAACCGCTCCCGATTATTCAAACAACATTGTGCGTACGCTGGATCTAAATTGCCACTGCCCTGCCCAATTCCGGCGGCATCGGCTCATCTTGCTCGACAATACGGTCGACTTTGTAGTGGTTTTGACCGGGCTATAATTTAACTGGCTTACGGCACTTCATTCCTCGATTAAAATGACTCAACTGAAATTCATCATCGAGCAGCACGCAGACGGCTTTATTGCCTATCCGGTAGGACTTCACGGAATCGTCATCGGGGAGGGTGATACGTATGACGAAGCCTTGAGCGACGCCAAATCTGCCGCCAAATTTCATATCCAAACATTTGGCAACGACGCTTTTCATGATGAGGCGCACGATATGGTCAAATAGCGTTATCGCCCTACCGGCCGCACCATACTGTGCGACAGAATGATCTTCTTCTCGCCGACCGTTGCGAATTGAATTGTCGCCCGGCGGTTCTTACCTGACCCGGACAACGCCACGACTTTCCCCGGACCATATTCCGGATGAATCACCGTCATCCCTTGGCGAAACGCATCGGGTAACACACGTGGCAATTCCGCCGTGACATCACCTTCGTTATCCGCCTCGACTTCGCGCGACATCGCCGCCGCCGTCTTGATCGATGCGGCGGCAACACGCAGAGCCGGCTTTTCGCGTTCGCTCGCGTCCGCTGCAGGTTGCGTCGACACAGAAACGTCCTCAATCTGCCAATCCCACGAATCGTCCCCCTCATCATCGTCGGGCACATCCCAGGGATCGAACGACACCGCGTTCATCGCGTCTGCCGAACCGAGCATTTCCATGTCGCCGCGCGGCATTTCCATCAAAAACGAACTCGGAATCGTCCGCCGCCGCACGCCGCGGAAATCACGCGTCACCGCATAGCTGAGTTGCAGTTCTTCCTTCGCCCGGGTGATGCCCACGAACGCCAGGCGGCGCTCCTCTTCCAACTCGTCCGGATGCTGCCCAACGCGTTCGTGCGGCAACACGCCATCTTCCACCGCGACGATAAACACGACAGGAAACTCGAGCCCCTTAGCCGCGTGCAGCGTCATGAGCGTGGCCTTATCCGTTTGAGCGTCCCAATTGTCTGTGTCGTTCACGAGCCACGAGCGTTCCAAATACTCTTCCAACTTCCCGCCACCCGGATTTTGCTCATCGACCTGCCGCGCATCTGTCAGCAATTCTTCGATATTCGCGAGCCGATTCTGATCCTGCTCATCATCACTGCCGGCCAGCGACGCCCGATAGCCTGACGCTTCGAGCACCGTCCCAATCACCTCTTCTAAATCGCCATGAACAACCGCCGTGATCCGATCGATAATCTCAACATACGCCGCGATCTTTGCCACCGTGCCCTTCGAAAATCCCTCAATGTCCCATGCCGACCGCGCCGCCTCCAGCATCGGTATGCCATGACGATACGCATACTCCGTCAGTCGCTCGATCGTTTTTCGTCCAATCCCGCGTACCGGCGTATTGATCGTTCGCTCGAACGCCATGTCGTCCCGCGGGTTGTTGATTAGTTGGCAGTACGCCAGCACGTCCTTGATTTCCTTACGCGCGTAGAATTCCTGGCCGCGAACCATTTGATATGGGACGCCTACCACCCGCAGCGCTTTTTCCAGGCTCCGCGATAGTGCATTCACGCGATAGAAAATCGCAAAGTCGCTCGGCTTCCGCTTTCCCTCGGCCATAGCTTCGCGAATTTGAGCCGCGATGTCCGCCGCTTCCTTATCCTGATCCAAATACGCGACCAACCGCACCGCGGCCCCTTCGCCATTCTCGGTCCACAGTTCCTTCTTCTTCCGCTTGATGTTGTGGCCGATCAACTGATCCGCCACATGCAAAATTCGCTTCGTGCTCCGATAGTTGCGCTCCAGCCGCACGATTTTTACGTTCGGGTAGTCGTGCTCGAACTCCAAAATGTTGTTCAGGTCCGCTCCACGCCATCCATAAATCGACTGATCCGGATCGCCGGTCACCGCCAAGTTAGGATGGTCCGTCGATAACGCTCTCAAAACCACGTACTGGGCACGGTTCGTATCTTGATACTCATCAACCATCACGTAGCGATACCGCTCATCGAGCTCCGCGCGAACTTCTGGGCTCGTGTACAACAACTGCGCCACGTGTAGTAACAAGTCGTCAAAGTCCACCGCAGATGAAGCCAGCAGCCGAGCCTGATACGCCGGATACACTTCCGCAACGACGCGACTCAGCATGCTACCGCCGCGCGGCTCGTACTTATCGGCCGTAATCAACTTGTTCTTGGCCGCACTGATCGTCTCGTGCAACCGGTCGGGCGAGTAATTGAGCGTGTTGATGTCACGCGCTTCAATCACTCGTTTGATCGTTTGCCGCGCGTCGCTCGTGTCGTAAATAGTGAAATTCGGTTGCAGCCCGACATACTCGGCATACCGCCGCAGCAGCATTGCCCCGAACCGATGAAACGTGCTCAACCACACCCGGCTGCCGGGCGAAAGCTCAGCAACCCGCCGCTGCATCTCGTCCGCCGCCTTGTTCGTGAACGTCAGCGCCAAAATTTGCGAGCTCGGCACCCCGCCTTCGATCAAATGCGCAATGCGATGGGTGATCACGCGCGTCTTGCCGCTGCCCGGCCCGGCCAGCACGAGCAGCGGGCCTTCGCGGTGCGTCACGGCGTCGCGTTGCGGTTCCGTCAGCGATTCAAGCAGATGATTCATGACTTAAACGTAGCTGAATTCGCAAGAATTTGGCGGTCTGGGAGCATGTTATACAAAGCTCCCGCCCTACCTCTCACAACCAATCATTTCGTATTCGTGTTCGTACGTACATCCCCCTCGCCCTTCGATCGCCCGGGCGCGGCTAACGCGAGGACGATTCCAGCCGCAATTCATGCTAGCACTCACGAATATTTCTCCGCGTAATTTTGCCGCAATTTATTCGCATCGAAAAAGAAACTTGGTATACTCCGCGACGATGTGCGACTCACAGGACTTGCTCGCACCGACCCAGCAAAATCTCAACATTTAGGGAGGGAACCCGCATGACACGCATCCCACTCAACCGCGCCTACGAAAGTTCACAAGACATCCGCGACAAGCTCGAAATGAGCTGTGCCGAAATCGGCCTCGCAGTTCGCACGACCAACTGCCTCGAAGAGCGTGGCGTCTTCACCGTCGATGACCTCCTCAATTGCACCCGCGAAGACTTGCTCAGCATTTCCAACTTCGGCGAAAAAACGCTGGAAGAAGTCTACAAAGCCCTCGAGAACGTCGGCTTCTACCGCCCAGGCCATGCTCCGGTCGGAGTCTAACAGCCGTCATACGCAAGCTAGAAGTCGCCTGATTTCTGCGGCAGCGCGCTCTGCTGTTAGCACGACTCGGTTTGTGAGATAATTGAAAAAGCCCCGGGCGCAACGTCGTCGGGGCTTTGTCGATTCACTTCTCCAGCCGGGCCATGCTTCCTCGACTCCGTCTCTTCGTCAAAAAACGCGGCACGCGCCGAACCAGCTCGCCTTGGGCCGGCAAACTCGCGGAAGGCCTGCTCTCCGCAGGTCTGATCCTGCTGGGCTTCATCGGCCTGTACTGGCTCATCTATCAGGTCGCGGCGACCGAAAATGCGGGTCGCTGGCCGTGGTTCGCCATGGTCATTCCGCTCGCACTTATCGTCTACGGAACGATCGCCTTTGTTAGCGCGCTCTGGAAAACGGCCGCTTCGACCGAGCGTCGCGCCGCCGTCGTTCAGAAAGCGACCGATTGGGAATTGCTCGGTGTCGGCAGCCGCGATTCAACTCCCGCCCTCCCCACCGTTCCCCCCATCGACGCCGTCACCGATAGCCCCGGCGTTCGCCTTGCCCATCGCTTGCCGATCAACGCATCATCCGGCTGGGTCTCGTTCATCATGGCGGCCGTGTGCCTCACATGGAACACGCTGGTCGCAATTTTCGTCGTACAAGTCATCGCGCTCCATCGAAAGGGAGATGCGAACGCCTGGCTCCTTACCTGGTTGATGGTCCCCTTCGTCATCGCCGGCGTGTGGACAGTCACCGCTCTTGTACGCCAAGTGTTGTTCAACATCGCGATCGGCACGACGCGCGTCGAAGTTTCGCAGCATCCGTTTTACCCGGGCGGCACATTTCACGGGTTCGTATCGCAAACTGGCCGCGTACGAGTGCGTTGGCTCCAAGTGCAGCTCGTCTGCGAAGAGCAGGCGATCTATCAGCAAGGCACGGACACCCGCCGTGCCGCCAGTCGCGTCTTTCGCTCCGTCCTATTCAGCCAGCGCAAATTTGAAATTCATCCCCCGCACGCCTTCGAGGTCACATTCGACTTAACCATTCCAGAAACCGTGATGCACTCTTTCACATCAACGCATAATGCCGTCATTTGGACCATCGTCGTCTGTGGCCGCATGACTCGCTGGGGCGATTTTGAGCGCCGCTTCCCCGTGTACGTTTACCCATTGCGATTGACGGCCGTTCCAACCCCACAACCTCTCACCATGGCGCGAGCATAGCGTGAATACGCCCCCCGTAATTCGCATTCTGCTCGATTCGCCTACCGCGCAGTACCAGCCCGGCGATCGGCTCAGCGGCCGATTCCTCGTCGAGGGCACGCAGATGCGGACCATTCGATCCGCCGAACTATCCGTCCTGTGGTACACCGCCGGCAAAGGCGAAGAAGACTTCGCCGTCCATCACTTCGAGCGACACGTCGATGATGTGGTCCGACCGCTCGATCTTCGCGTGCCGCGAAAGTTCGCCACCGATCTGCCGCCCAGCCCGCTCAGCTACGATGGCGAAATCGTCAAAGTCTGTTGGTGTGTCCGCGTGCGGCTATTTATGCCGCAGATACACGAGGCAGTCGCCGAAATTCCGTTTCGATTGGGCAATGTTTCAACCGGCTCAGAAATTGCCCCCGACTTCCCGGACGATCAAACATAAATGCGCATGTTCACGTCGTATCAACAGCCGCCGTCGAAATACGACAACCCCTTCGCCATATGCTGGACGAAGCCGGGCGCATTGCCGTTCGAGTTTTCGCGTGGCGAAACTGCTGAGCTGCTAGTCGACAAACTCGCGCAGTGTGGTTGGCGAGGTGCTATCGTCGGGCCTCACGGCAGCGGCAAGTCCACACTCCTCGAAACGCTTAAGCCAGCCATTGCTGCTGCCGGCCGTGGAAGCATTGCGATCTCCCTCCGAGATCGCCAACGCCGATTGCCGCGCGAAGTTGTGGAATTGCTCGACGAATTATATTGCTCCAGCCGCTTCGTAGTTATCATTGACGGTTACGAGCAACTTGGCTGGTTCGAACGTTGGCGCCTGGATTTCTTTTGTCGTCGCATAAACGCAGGATTACTGGTAACGTCCCACGAATTCACACGCCTTCCCACGCTGATTGAGCTAGCGCCAAACGCGGCCTTAATCTCGCTGCTTGTTGCGAAATTATGTGCGGAAGTGTCTTCGCCCATCACCTCAAAAGAGGTCGAAGCTAGCCTTGCCAGCCATGGCAGCAACGTGCGTGAAATCTTCTTCGATCTCTACGATCGACACGAACGGAAACGCCGCGCCGCACGAACTGCTCCTACCACGACCGCGTACTGAAAACGCCATTCCCGCGCCGTCGTGCGACCTCAGCGCTAAAACCGATCAATCCTGCAAACTCACCAGCCTCCGTGTTGCATTCTTACAACATCGCCACCGAATTGTGGTTATTTGTCACCTTTCGCCGCACGGCGCCGACTTCTGGGTTACACTTCAACGGGTTGCCTTATCGCCGCTCGTTGAGCGGTAAAATTGTAACGCTGAACTGGGTCTTATCACGTTTCAGCCCGCAACGCTTGGCCAGCCGGCAAAGCTTGCCCAGCATGCACTGTTCACCAAATTCGTAAACGCCGCGTGCAGCTAGTTGCTTTCCTGCGCCGGTGAGTAAACAAAAGGTAGGGTCCTTCTCATCTCGGAAGTAGAAGTAAGTGAGCGTTAACATGACGAACAAATCGAAGCGTTTCATTGCGTTGGCCGCCGCACTGCTCACAGCAGTGTGCGTTGCCCCACATGCGCGTGCGTGTTGCGGGCAACCGACGACAACGTACTACGCACCGTCGACTACCGCGTACTACGCTCCAAGCTACACCGCGAGTTACGCTCCGACGTACACGGCCGGTTATGCGCCCGCGTACACATCGTACTACGCGCCGAGTTACACATCGTATTACGCGCCCGCCTACACCACGGCATACTCCGGGGGATGGTATCCCGGTTACTGGTTGAACCGCGCAAGTGAACGCCTGTGGGGCTCGCCGTCGACGTACGTCGCCTCCTACGCGCCGGCATATACAGTCGGCTACGCTCCGTCGTACAGCGTTGGTTACGCCCCCGCTTGTTCTACATGCTCAAGCTGCTCGACGTGCGCCGCATACGCCCCCAGCACTTGCTCAAGCTGCACCGCCAACTACGCACCGGCTTGCAGCACGTGCGGAACGAGCTACGTGACCTCCTACGCCCCGGCTTGCTCATCGTGCAGCAGCTGTGGTACCCAACAAGTAACGCTTCGCCCCGCCTGCGGTTGTGATACCTGCGGCTCGACCTGCCAATCGGGCTGCGGTTGCTCGGCCGATGCGCCTGCCGTGCAGGCGTCTTACCAAGCTCCCGTAACCACGTATCAACCGCCCACTGCAGGTTGCTCGAGCTGCTCGGCTAGCGCGCCGCCGGTTCAACAGACAAACGGCGCTCTCCAGCCAACCCCGGCTCAATCGACCTACGCCACACAACAGCAGCCGCAGCCCACGCCAGCCGTAACCCAACCGGCCGCTACCGATCAGCGCCCAACATTGCAAGCGCCGCAGCAAACTTCCGCGAATCGCCCAGCCGACACCACGCCGAACACCGTACAGCCTGAACCAGGGACCGATTCCAAGAGCCCAAGCCCGTACGATGTGAAGAAGAGCGGCGATAGCTCGACCTATTTCGAAGCGCCGCAGCTCTTCCAGAAAGATCGCACCGCTCAACGCGGCAGCATCGCCCCAGTTCGCACCGCGCTCTACCAGCAACCAGTGTCGATTCGCCAAACCTCAGCGGCATCCCGCGGCCCCGTAACCGCAGCTCAAGCTCAGCAAGACGCCGCCGGCTGGGCGAGCGCATCGAAGTAACGACGTTCGTCCAACAGCGCATGCGTATATAGCCGGGCCATCTTGGCCCGGCTTTTTGTTGGCAGAGTAGTTCGGTAGCTTCAAGTACCGTCGCTGGATATGCTGAGGTAGGAGCGTTATATGCAATACCGCGTGCTGATCGAACCCGATGAGGATGGCGTGTTTGTGGCCGAAGTGCCGGCTCTGCCAGGTTGCATTTCAGAAGGAAGCACACGCACGGAAGCGATCGCGAACATCAAGGAAGCCATCGACGTGTATCTCGAAAGCTTGCAAAAGCACGGTGAGCCTGTCCCGTTGCCTGCATGGTAAAATCGTGGCTGGAGGAATCCGATGGCGATTACCAAACAAGACCTGCAAGATTTCAACCGATTTGCCGACATGAAGCTTGCCGGCGGCGGTGCGAGTTCTCTCGTCGATTTGAGCAACGCCCGGCAACGCCCCATGGCAAAGCGCAAAGAAGACCTGCGTCGCCTTTGTTTCTCCGAATTACCACCTAGAGATTCAGTCCTTCGCTTTGCGCGGAGTGCGCTTCTGCTTTGGCAATGGCAATTCTGAAGCGGTTATCTGAATCACCTGCGTCAACCATTCGCCATCGCCCCATTTATCTTCCGAAATCAGAAGACATGGCTTGGCACCAGGGTACGGCGAACCTTCTTTATACGGTCCAATAAATTTAATACCGCCGACCGTCGGCTTAACAAAGAGCTGGTCGTCACAAACTAACGCGACCATTTTGCCGTCGCAAAAAATACCGTATTCACCAAACATTTTCTTGGCACTCACGGCTCTGACACGAGCAATTTGCTCAAGGATATAATCAACCGTGCTTTTATTCGACGCCATATCAAACTCTCAATCCCAGATCGCGAAACGACAAAGACCAGAGCCGTTTTCTGGCAACCTGCTACCGCACAATCAACACCGAACAAGGCGATTCTCGCAGCACCTGCTCCGAAGTACTACCGAGGAGCAACCGCTTCAAAGACCCGGTAGCTCGGCTCCCCATCACGACCAAATCGATCGCCTTCTCGCGCACTTGCTTCAGAATCTCTTCGGCGGGCCGGCCTTCCGCCACGATCAACTGTTCGCTCGTAAAGCACGAGGGGAGCGCCGCGCGAAACGTATCGAGCTCGCCCCTTGCCTCTTGCACGTTCTGCTCGTGTTCGGCCTTCCACGCCGCTGCCATTGTCGCCACATCGGCGTTCCGCTCGACCTTTACCCAGTTCGGCAAATCACACACAAACATCGGCCGGACAACGCTCATGGCCCAGCCACGCGTCTCTGGCGGCCAGCTGAATTTTTTGAGCACTTCCGCCGACCGCTGCGCAAACGCCGCGTCCCCGATCGCTGTCAGCACGTGAACGTGACGTGTAACTGAACCTGGCGACTGCTTCGCCGGCTGCTCACTCGCGCGCACGCTCTTCACGACGAGCACGGGAATCTTTGCTGTATGGACGATCGCCCGGCTCACGCCGCCAAGCACGAAATCCTCAATGATTCCGCTCGTCCCACGTTGGCCAATCACGATCAACTCGGCATGTTCAGCATCGATCGCTTCCAGCAATCGATTGCTCGCAGAGCCCGCTACCTCGCGTCTCAATGCCCGTTGCTGCCAAGCACTCGGCAAACGTTCTTCCGCAGCATCCAGCACCGTTTTGCTAAGCGCCGATCGGGCCCGCTCTTCAATAGCCGGGTCCAGGCGATCATCTTCAAACGAAATCCCCGGCGTCGCAAAGAACAGAATGAGTTCATCGCGCTCCGGCGACAACAGCCGCCCAATGAACTCAACCGCCGCGAACGAATTCGCCGACCCATCCACACCAACAATTACTTTCACTTCTGCTTTCCTTCCCCCTTCCG
This sequence comes from uncultured Planctomycetota bacterium, assembly GCA_963733705.1. Classification (GTDB taxonomy): domain Bacteria; phylum Planctomycetota; class Planctomycetia; order Pirellulales; family Lacipirellulaceae; genus JABDGM01. Next base: position 10,619 of record CAVTEJ010000015.1, read on the forward strand.
CACTCCATCCTCCCCCTTCTTATTTGCTTCCCCCTTCTCTTTCAGCTTCGGCTTAAACACCAATCGCACCGGCGTCCCCAGCGGCGGAATCTTTTCCGTCAGCGCTTCGAACTCAAGCTCGTCGTTCGATTGCGAACTCTTCATCGGAATATCGAGCATAGCCGTCCCGAAGTTCGATACGCACACAAAATCGCCCCCCTCGGCCTGATAAAACTTTTTGCCGTTATCAGGATCCGTCCAAAATCCGCTGCCTGCAAACACAAACGGATAGGTCATCTCCTTCTTCGTCTTCAGATCTTTTATCCAATCCTGAGCGCGGGCCGTTTGCTCTTTGCCGTGCTCATCCTTCCAGCGCACCAGCACCTCGATCTCCGTGCCCTCTGGTGGCTTAAACACCGGCTGAAACTGCACAGGGTGCCCCACTTCAGCACCGAGCGCGAGTAATCCCGCGTGGACAAGATACGCCTTCGTATCTGCCGAAACGATCGCTTCGTGCTCTTTCGTGTTGCGCGTACACGCAAACATTTCCAGCATGCCTTCGCGCAAACATATCTGGCCGTCGACGAGCACCGCCTTCTCCTTTTTATCGATCCAGACCGGGTAACGCGGCGACAATCGCTGTGCCCCAACCGGCTCGGGCAACGCCGGTCGCGGTTTCGCCTTCGCCTCGTCTTTCTCATCCGCCGCTTCGGGCCTCGGCTTCGCTTCCGGTGCGTCCGTCTTAGCCTGCGCAAAAACCTGCGGATTTAAAAAAGTGAAGAACGCAATCGCACAAACGATGACGACAAACGAACGAAAAGTGCGGAATAATATACTGCGGTGCATCGCGACTGACTCCTTGTCGGCGAATGGCTGCGACCCTCGACCACCCCTGCGGCAACTTGTAAGATAGCGGGGCCGCCCGCGAATACGCAATTACTGCAAAATTGCTCCGGCATTGGCCGGCGACGGCACGCGACCACAATCGCGATTTCCGCATGCCTTTTCGACCGCTTTTTGCCCGACGCTGAGCTCGCTACCCCATGGCATTCGCAATCAACGAAGATCCACCAATCGCTCTAACAGCGCTGCAACCTCTGTGGGACGACCGCGCGCCCCGTAAATTGCTCGATGCGTGTTCCCAAACGAATCCCTTCGCCGGCTGGAAAACATGGCAACAGCATCTGCGTCGCCGCCGCCAACCCGCCGCTCCGAAGTTTCTCGCCAAACGCGAACCGGCCATCTTGTGGGGTTGGTCACGCGAGTGGGATCGCGACGCTATCCAAACAGCGATTTCGACCCCGACGTCCCTCGCCGAAATCGTGATTGGCGATGACACGTCATCTGCGCCCGATATATCAATGGCGATTCAATTCGTCGCCCTCGCTTACGCGCTGCCAAAACTGTCGGCCGAACTTCCCGCCGAAACCTGGTGGTTCCTCCTCGATCGCCTTCACGCGATTGCGTTAGAAGCGGTAACGCAACGCATCGACACTGCATCGCCGCCGCGCGACGTCCTCCGCAACCAGCTTCTCGCAGGCGAACTGCCGCTCGCCCTCGGCTACTTGTTCCCAGAATTGAGGGCGCTACGAGCACTTCGAGATGATGCTCGCGCCGCGTTTTCCGAATCACTCATCGAGCTTACCGATGGCCAAGGGCTCCCGAGCGCCCGTCTGTTACCCGTGTTCGCGCCGCTGTTCGCATGTTGGACGCGTGCTCGCTGGCTCGGCAAACGACTAAAGCGCAGCTCTTGGTCGCGAACTGCAGATGTTCAATACGAATGGCTTGTGCGAAATGCGATTCGCCTGACCGACAAGGACGGCGCGTTTTTGCTCGCAACGCCCCGCGATGCCACGTGGTCTAAGGACCTATTCCGCGCAGCGCTAGAGCTCGGCGGTGATCGTGGCGACTACGCGGCCGCAATTAAAGCACTCCCTCGCGGCGCCGTGAAAACACATCGCGAGCTCAAAGACCAACGACCGCCAAGCCCATCTCTAAACTCCGATTGGTCGAGCATAACCGTGATGTCGGATGGCTGGTCACAGCGCGACGCACGGATTGCCCTTTCGTATGTCAGCACCGCGCCTGCCATTGATCTCACGGTCGACGGCGACCGAATCATCGCGGGCGCTCTCGAGAGCCGCACCATCTGCGACGGCGAAACCGTACAACCGACCGGCGAATGGGAACAGCTTTGCTGGGAAAGTGGCAAGCGTTTCGACTTCCTCGAACTTGGCCTGCCGCTCTCGTCTGGCTTACGTCTCGAACGCCAATTTCTTTTCGGCCGCGAAGATCGGATTCTGTACTTCGCCGATATCGTGTACGACACTGATCGCGAAGCACGCAACATTCAACATTCAGTGAGCTTCCCGTTGAGCAGTACCGTGGTTTGGACGCCAGAATCGGAAACACGCGACGGCAACCTCGCCGGTTCTCGCTGCCACGCCGCCGTGATGCCGCTCGCGCTGCACGAATGGCGCGCCGATCCTCGCGGCGGTTCACTTGTTGAAGAAAACGGCCGACTCGTCCTCTCGCAACGGCAGCACGGCAGCGCAATTTGTTGCCCGATGTTTTTCGATTTCGACCGCAAGCGCTCAAAGACCGAACGCACCTGGCGCCAACTAACCGTCGGCGACATGCTCGAAGTCGTCCCTCACGATATAGCGGTCGGCTTCCGCGTCCAGTCCGGCGACGACCAATGGCTTATCTACCGCTCCCTCGGCAAGCCCGGCAACCGCACCCTCCTCGGCCACAACGTAGCCGGCGAATTCTGCGCCGGCCGCTTCACCACCGCCGGAAAATTCAAAGAGTGGATCGAAATCGAAGCAGTGTAGAATGGAAATGACGAATTACCGAATGTCGAATGACGATTTGGTGTGACATCGCCACCTCATGCTCTCGTATTTCATTCGTCATTCGGATTTCGTCATTCACCCCCATGTCTATTGCTGACAATCTACACCGTGTCCAAGAGCGCATCGCCCGCGCTGCCGAATCCGCCGGCCGCGCCGCGCATGAGATCATGCTCGTCGGTGTAACAAAATACGTCGATTCCAACGCCGCCGCAGAACTAGTCGCGGCAGGCTGCACCAACCTCGGCGAAAGCCGCCCCCAAGAACTCTGGAAAAAAGCCGGCGAGGTCGCTTCAGCGACCGAGCAATCACCCATCCGCTGGCACCTAATCGGCCACCTCCAACGCAACAAAGTCGCCCACACGCTACCCCTCGTAACACTTATCCACAGCGTCGACAGCGAGCGCCTCCTCGCCGCCATCAACGAAGCGGCAACTGCCGATGGCAACCCCCACCCCATCCCCGTACTATTAGAAGTAAACACCTCCAGCGAAGCCGCGAAATACGGACTCGCACCCAGCGAAGTCGAACCGTTGCTCACCATCGCACCGAACTACCCGCATGTAGCGATCCAGGGTTTAATGACGATGGCAGCACTTGAGGGCGGCGCTGCCGTCGCGGCACAAAACTTCGCCTCGCTCCGCGAACTCCGCGATCGATTAAAATTACAGACACCAAGCTGCGTTGCGTTGAATGGGCTCTCGATGGGAATGAGCAACGATTTCGAAATCGCCATCTGCGAAGGTGCGACCATCGTCCGCGTCGGTTCATTGCTTTGGCAACAATAACTCCGGACCAAGATGGTCCGGCTATATAGCCCGGCCATCTTGGCCGGGATGATTCTCATGAACATACCACGCAACCCAACCCGCCCCGTCCGCATCGGCACCATCACCATAGGTGGTGGTAATCCGATCGCCGTCCAAAGCATGACGGCCACACAAACTCGCGATATCGACGCGACCGTCGCACAAGCAAACGCCCTGGTCAACGCCGGTGCCGACGTCGTTCGCATCGCCGTCGATAATTCCGCTGAAGCTGAAGCCGTCGCCGAAATTCGCAAGCAAACAAAAGCGAACCTCGTTGTCGATTTGCAAGAGAACTATCGCCTCGCTGAAAAGCTCGCTCCCCACGTCGATAAACTGCGCTACAATCCCGGCCACTTGTATCACCACGAACGTGAAAAACCGTGGCAGGATAAAGTTCGCTACCTCATCGACATCGCACGCGACAACGACTGTGCCGTACGCATCGGCGTCAATTGCGGCAGCGTCGATCCCGCTCAGCAAGCGAAATACGATCCGAAAGATCGCCTCTCGCCAATGCTCGACAGCGCGCTCGACCACTGCCGACTCCTCGATGAGCTCGACTTCGCGCGCTACTGTGTATCCCTTAAAGATTCCGACCCCCGCGAAGTAATCGAGGTCAACAAGCGCTTCGCCGAAGCGCGGCCCGACGTGCCGCTCCATCTCGGCGTCACCGAAGCGGGCCTGCCGCCGGATGGCGTCATCAAAACTCGCATCGCCTTCGAGCAACTCATCAGCCGCGGCATCGGCGATACGATTCGCGTCTCGCTCACGGTGCCAAACGATCGCAAACCAGAAGAGATCGCCGCCGGCCGCAAAATCCTGGACGACATCGCCGCCGGCCGCGTGCGCTCCGTCGTCGACTTTGGCCTCTCAACACTAAACATCATCAGTTGCCCCAGTTGCTCGCGCGTCGAGAACGAAGCATTCGTCGAGCTCGCCCAAGACGTGAAGCGCATGACCGACTACGCTCGCGAACACAAAATCACAATCGCCGTGATGGGCTGCCGCGTGAACGGCCCGGGCGAAACAGACGAAGCTGACCTCGGCCTCTGGTGCGGACCCAACTATGTAAACCTCAAGCGCGGCAGCGAATCACTCGGCCAATTCTCGTACGATGCGATTCTGCCGCAATTAAAGCAGGAACTCGACTCACTCATTGCCAACCAACAGCGTTGACCGAGCGTCGATTTTTCTGAGGCCAGCACTTCTGTCTGCTATCACTCAGCTGTTCAAAACTCTCCACACATCGCCCTGCCCAACCCGCCAAACTCGCGTGGCTTATCGGCATGTGCAGGCAGGCTACGAAATCTCTTGACGCTCTCCGCCAGCATTGGTAACTAGCGGAGCCGCGCACGTATTGCGCGCTTGGCTCAGAGGTTTCACGTAACATGATGCGGACCACATACCACATCGTCACCGCTTGTTGCGTGCTCTTTGCGTTTACTACAAACCTGCTTGCTCAACGCGAGCAGTTTCCGACGCCGACACAGCCGATTCAATCAACGAGCCCATATAACGTGGCTCCAAGTCCCTACAACGTACCGGGGGCTCCCGCGCCAACCTACTATTCTCCGGCAGCGACACCGCCAACGTTGGCGAGTCCCGCGCCTGTTTCAACCTATGCTCCTGCCGCGGTCGGGCCACCACCTTCGTTCGACCCTTATGCAGTCGGATCAGTCGCGCCAGCGCCGCCAATGGCGCAATATCCCGTGGCGCAACCCGCAGCCGTCCAGCCGTATCCAGCGCCAGTTGCGCCGCCACCGCTGCAACCAACGAACCCCTTTCAGTATCAACCCACGCCGTATGACATGACGACCAGCGGCGAGGGATACTGGCAGAAGACACAACGGTTCATGCAAGAGCTCAGCGCCGAGTATACGTTTTTGTACGGCCGACAGTCGAACCCGAACGACTTTGGTTTGAACCGCCTCGAGCTTTCAAGTACGTTCGCGTTTCCTATGCTGTATGACATTCAAACGCCGTTACTGGTGACGCCGGGCTTCGCATTTAATTGGCTGCAAGGTCCTAGTGCTCCGGGTCCGCCGCCACCCGATTTGCCGCCTCGCGTTTACGACGCTTATCTCGATCTAGCCTGGTATCCGCACCCATACCAATGGCTCGGATTAGAGCTTGGCTTCCGCACCGGTGTGTATAGCGATTTCAGTCACGTGGATTCCGACTCTCTTCGTTTGATGGGACGCGGCGCCGCAGACCTTGCGATTGCGCCGGATATGGACGTCGTTCTCGGCGCTGCATATCTCGATCGCCTCAATGTAAAAATACTTCCGGTGGTGGGTATTTATTATCGACCCTCGCCCGATTGGGATATCTACGCCGTGTTTCCGAATCCGAAGATTCGTAAGTTCCTGGCCGCGGTCGGCACGACCAAATGGTGGGGCTATGCAGCAGGCGAATACGGCGGCGGCTCTTGGAGCGTGGACCGCAGTATCGGGGGCGACCGGTTCGACTACAACGACATCCGCGTCATCGGCGGCTTGGAATGGGAAACCCAATCGCAAATCAAAGGGCACTTTGAAGTCGGTTACGTATTCGATCGCGAAATCGTGTTCGACTCGCAACTTCCGCCCGACTTCAAGCCGAACGGGACGATCATGCTGCGAACTGGCATCAACTTTTAAATGCGATCGATGGCGTTGTAACTATGATGCGTTCGCTAATCGCACTGCTGTTGTCATCGAGCGCGAGCGTTGCCCTGGCGCAAATGCCTGCCATGGTACCAGCCACGCCGGAGCAAGCGCCTTGGGGCGGATACTCAATGGCGTCGCCGGTACCTTACCAACCGACTATGCCAACCGGCGTCGTAGCGCCGCCGCCACCCATGACGGGTGCAACTTGGCAATCGTATCCGAACTCCGATGGCGGGCCAAATCAGGCCGTTATGCTGGATAACGTCGCGCCTGGTGTGCCGCCTTCGGTCGTTCCGACCGACCCAGGATATCCCGTTACATCAGAACCCGATCTGAAAAAGTCATTAATACCGCCCGGCGCTCGCGACGGCTTCTTTCAAAAAGTCGATTTTGACGCGACCTGGATTCCTGCGCCAGATTCCAACTCAATTGGTTGGACCGACCTACATGCCGATGTTGTGACGGCGCTTCCATTCTTCACGCGCGAAAATCCGATCATCATTACGCCGAGTTACATGTCACATTCGCTAGACGGACCGACGACACCCGATTTGCCGTCGCACTTAAATGACATCTCGATGGATTTTCACATCTTCCGCGTGTACGACAATCACTGGATCGCCGATTTCGCCGTGACACCAGGATTATTCGCGGACGATCACAGCTTCGGCTCCAGCGAAGCGTGGCGCGTAAATGGTAGAGCCGTCGGCGTGTATGCTCCCACGATCGATTTGAAGTACGCGTTCGGCGTTACGTATCTCGACGGCGGCTGGTCCAAGATAGTGCCTGTGGCCGGCGTAATTTACACACCAACGGATGACGTCGAATATCAGCTGGTGTTTCCAACACCGCGCATTTCTTGGCGCTTGAATAACTTCACCCCCGTTCCCGGCAGCGACGAGCGCTGGGTGTACGTTTCGATGGAGTACGGTAACGAAGCGTGGGCGTTTAAAGATCCGAACGGCGCTGCCGACGTGTTGGCCTATCGCGACTATCGCGTGCTATTCGGCTTCGAGCACCGGATCGTTGGCGGTTTTTCCCGCCGCGTTGAAATCGGCTACGTGTTTAACCGAGACATCAAAGTTGCCAGTATCTCGGGCGACGATATCAGCCAAGGCAGCACTCTTTTGTTGCGGGCCGGTGTTAAGTATTGACGCAACGCATCCTAAAACGATGGCGGGCATTGCACTAGTTGCAATTCGCGTCGCGGTTGTCCAGAATTAGTGGATCGGTTTCTGTCCACCCAATCCCACCTGGACCTGCCCCCATGTCGCTTCGCGCCCTCGCTCTCGTTGTGCTCATATTGATTCCTTCGTCATTCGCCGACGCTGGTGAAACGATCGAGCTTTTTAACGGTAAAGACCTTACAGGCTGGACAAAACGTGGTGGCAACGCGACGTATCATGTAGATCACGGCGAAATCGTCGGTGTAAGTGCGCCGAATACAACGAATACGTTTCTTTGCACCGATAAAGACTATAGCGACTTCGAGTTGGAATACGACTTCAAAATCGATGACGTGAAGTTTAACTCAGGTGTTCAACTACGCAGCCACGCACGTCCGGAAGGCGATCAGGAACGTGTTTACGGCTATCAGATCGAGATCGATCCTAAACCCGATCGAGCTTGGACGGGCGGTATTTATTTCGAAGGCGGCAGCAAGGATAAGGACGGCAACTGGATTCGCAAAGGTAGTTGGCTGAACGACCTGAGCAAGAATGAACCAGCCCGTAAGGCGTTTAAACTTGGTGAATGGAATCACATTAAGGCCATCGTAAAGGGCCGCCACATTCAAACTTGGCTCAACGGGGTGCCAGCAGCCGACTATAGGGATAGCGATGATAAGGCCTTCACACCGAAAGGTTTCATTGCGCTGCAGGTTCACACGGTCGGAAAAATCGACGAACCAAAAGAAGTTCGCTTCAAGAATTTGAAGCTTAAAGAATTAGATTAGCACTACAGAATCCTACCACGGACCTCCCACGTGCAAACGAAAAGAGCACCGAAATCTTCGGTGCTCTTTTGCTAAACGCGGTCGATTGCTTTAGGTAACCGAGCGCGGTTGTGGTCCGGGAGGAACGTCGTGCGGTTCTTTCGTCGGAGGCGCTACCGGTTTTTCAGATCCCGGCGGAGGTGGAACGTCTCGCGGTCCGCGTGTCGGCACATCGATCGGTTCCTTTACAGGAACGTCAGTCGGAATCGGTCGTTGCGGCGGCGGTGGCGGATCTTCGATGCCCGCATAAATCGAGTATGTCGGAACCAATGTGTTTGATCGACGTTGTCCGCGCCAACCGCTTGAACGAAGTATCTCCTCGTAAATCATATTTCCGGGAGTCGCCCAAAACGACGAACCACATGTGTATTTGATGAAGCTGAACATTGCCCGCCTCTTCTTTCTGTTCGATGGCTGCCAACCGCTGCCGGTTTGGCATTCATCAGGTACGGCACTATGTACAGGCAAATGGTGTGCCAGCAGCCAGCCGCAAAAGCTGAGCTGTTGGCGGCGCCATTCGTACTTACCGAGAAGAGACTGATTTTTGAGAGGAAAAGTTCGCGGCAAATTTTCAGGCCGAATGTCGGCACGAGCTGGGACCGGTATCGGCCTGGCTGTTTTAAAACCGACGCAGCCAATTTTAAAAGCAGCGCGGAGCGGCAAATTGGGCAATAGGACCGATGCTTTATTTTTTCTTTTTCGCTTCGTCTTTTGGTTTAATTTCGGCGCCGAAATCATTGCGGCGGGGGCCGGTCCATTCGTCGACGTCGGCGCGCTTGGCCCAGGCGTCCCATTTGGCGGTGAGTTCTTTGGCAACCTCCGGTTCGTCGGCTACGAGGTTGTGGCGTTCGGTGCGGTCGGCTTCCATATCGTAAAGCTCCCATGGACCTTTGTACTTCATGACGAGCTTCCACTTGCCGTCGCGGATCGCGCGATTGCCTTCGTGGGCGAAGTAGATCGGCTGTTTGCGGTCGATCGGTTGGCCGCTGAACGCGGGCACGAGGCTGGTGCCTTCTTCGGGTTGAATTTTGTGGCCGTGGTATTCGGTCGGATAGGTCGCGCCGGTGAGTTCGCAAACGGTGGGCATGATATCCACGAGGTGGCCTGGCTGCGGCTCGAATTTGCCATCGCGAGCTTTAGGGATGCCATCTGGCCAGTGGACGATGAGAGGCGTGGCGATGCCGCCTTCGTGCGTGAAGTGCTTGTAGCGCCAGAAGGGCGTGTTAGCGAGGGTGGCCCAGCATTGGCCGAGCCAGACGGTAGATTTCGGACCGCCGGGGTCGTCGCCTTCGAGCCGGCCGCGGGGTCCGCTCTCGGCGTTGCCGCCGTTGTCGGACATCAGAAAGATCACGGTGTTATCAAGCACGCCGCGCTCTTTCAAACCAGCGACGAGCGTGCCAATGCTTTTATCCAGGTGATCGATCATCGCGGCGTAGACCGACATGATTTGATCGAAGCGATCCTTGTCGGCATCGCTGAGCGTGTTCCAATCGGGCACGCCGGGGGGCAACTCGGTGAGTGGCCATTTGGCGTCGACGAGTCCCATCTCGATTTGCCGCTTGTGGCGAGCTTCGCGGAGCTTCTGCCAATCGACTTTGTACTTGCCACGGTAACGGGCGATGTCTTCTTTGGGCGCCATGAGGGGGAAGTGGACCGAGCTGTGGGGCATGTAGTAGAAGAACGGCTTCTTTTGCGCGATTGCTTCGTCGATGAACTTGAGGCCGTACTTGGTGATCAGGTCGGGTCCGTACCAATCGTTGCCGAAGATCGGGTCATCGAGGTCGTGCCGTTGGCCGTTGAGGTAGATTCCCCACTCACGTCGTTGCTTTTGATTGGGAAAGTAGAGTTCGCCGATCGCGGCATCAAGGCTGCGCTGGAAACCGCGTTCGAATGGCGGCGTGCCGTGCATTTGGCCGAGGTGCCATTTGCCGGTCATGAACGTGAAGTAGCCGGCATCATCCATGACTTCGGCCATGGTGACGCAATCGTCGCGGAGCTTGCCCTGGGTGCCTTTCGAGCCGGGGATGACAAGATTGTCGAGGAAACCCATGCCGGCTTCGTGAGAGTAGAGACCGGTAAGGAGGGCGGCCCGCGAAGGACTGCAGCGGGCCGTGTTGTAAAACTGCTGGAAACGGACGCCTTCGGCGGCGAGTTTATTGATGTTGGGGCTGGGCACTTCGCCGCCGTAGCACTGGAGGTCGGAAAAGCCCATGTCATCGATCAGGATGACGATGATGTTGGGTCGTTGCTTTGGGTCGTCGGCGGCACGGGCAGTCGAAGTGGTGAAGGAGGTATGGAGGACCAGCGCGGCGGCGAGGAGTGCCGGCGTGGTCAGCGAGGTTTTGAGTTTCATCGTTGCTGTTATGTCGCGGTTTTGGTAGCTGGATTCGCAAGAATCCGGATGAATGGCTTTCAGACCGGTTTCTTGCGAAACCAGCTACATCGGATATTGGTTGAAAAATGAAATGATGCGCGCACTGAGTGCGTACTCATCCGCCCTTTCCAGTGAGTCTTGCGGCTAATAGAACCGGATCCATCGCAAGTGCCGAGCGCGCGGCCATGAGGGACGGGGCTACCGTATCGATGAGCGTGCCTGTAGGTTTGCGTGGCCCAGCCAGACGTCTTCCGCAGCCAGGTCGGACGGACATTTCACGTGCTACCCTAGCACAGTGCGCGGCCAAAAACTAGAAAAAATCAGCTCCATCTCGATCGGAATTTGGCGGGCGGAAATGTATCAGTTGCTAGTCCGAATAGGGATGTACTCGATACTCGATATTCGGTCCCTGAGCGGGAGTGACCGTCATACGTACAAGTTTGCCGGTTCTCGTGTCGCGGGCTTTGTAGTGGGCGAATTCGCAGTCCTTGCTGATGTGTTCAAGAATTAAGTAATTGCCCAGGTAGAAACCCTTCCATTTGCCCATTCGCAATTTGTCGCATTGCCACTCCGTAAAAAGATTCGTGGCGACTAAGAATCCACAAAATGACTCGACCGACTCTGTGGTGCCGTACTCGCGACATTGAGTTTCATGGCCGGCAATCAGCTCTTGAGCTTCGGGTTGGCTCGACAGTCCGCTACGGACCAAGAGATTTGCGATCTGTTCAATAGTCATTAAACACCCCTAATCGTTCGACTGAATTGCCAGTCAATTATATCGATCGCGGGTTTGTTCGAATTTGTTATTTGCGCTTCATCGCACGCTGGAGCGCAGCGCCCATGTCGGCGGGGCCTTTTGCCACTTCGATGCCGGCAACGTTGAAGGCGGCAATTTTTTCGGCGGCGGTGCCTTTGCCGCCGGAGATGATCGCGCCGGCGTGGCCCATGCGTTTGCCTTTGGGGGCGGTTTGGCCGGCGATAAAGGCGGCCATTGGTTTGGTGACGTGCTGCTTGGCGAAGGCGGCAGCTTCTTCCTCGGCGGTGCCGCCGATTTCGCCCATCATGAGGATGGCTTCGGTTTTGGGGTCGGCTTCGTACAACTTCAACAAGTCGATGAAGCTTGTGCCGACGATGGGGTCGCCGCCGAGGCCGACGCAGGTGCTTTGGCCGAGGCCGAGGTTCGAGAGCTGCCAGACGGCTTCGTAGGTGAGCGTGCCGCTGCGGCTCATGACGCCGACGGGGCCCATTTTGTGGATGTAGCCTGGCATGATGCCGATTTTGCATTCCTCGGGCGTGATGACGCCGGGGCAGTTCGGGCCGACTAAGTGCAGGGTGGGAGAGTGGGAGAGGGGGAGAAGGGGAGACGAGGAAAACGAATCTCCTTGTTTCCTTGTCTCCTTGTCCCCCACTCTTTTGATGCGGTCGTATACGCGCACCATATCCAACACCGGCACGCCCTCAGTGATTGCCACAACAACACGACAGCCGGCGTCGACGGCTTCGAGGATGGCGTCGGCGGTGAAGGCGGGCGGCACGAAGATCATCGCGGCGTCGACGCCTTCTTTTTCGACGGCTTCGAAGACGGTGTCGAAGACGGGAACGCCGAGCGTTGTTTGGCCCCCCTTGCCGGGCGTGACGCCGGCGACGAGCTTGGTGCCGTACTCGAGGCAGTTTTTGGAATGGAACTCGCCGACCTTGCCTGTTATGCCTTGGCAGACGACGCGGGTGTTTTTGTTAATGAGAATGCTCATTTCGCTTGTCCTTCCGATTGATTCGCTGTGAGCGATTTGTATTTTTTGGCGGCGCGTCCGAGGCCGATGCTTCGGATGGCAAGCGTGATGCCGAGGCCCGCTAGAATGGCGCCTGGGATCGTGATGCCTTCGTACAACATGACTGCTCCACCGATGATGAATGCCAAGCCGTAAAGTGCTGTGGAGGCAAATGCTTGTTGATAGATCTTGCCAGACGTTCCGTAGACTACTGCTCGCTCTTCAAACGCTTTTTCTTGCTTCGCCAGGAGTTCACGCTTGCGGGTAATTTCACTTTGGCAGGCTCCGCGACACGACAGGAGACCTTCGACGACCGCCGTACATTCTTTGCACAAGCCGCGACCGCAGTTCGTGCATGTGCCGACGGCGGGTTTTTGAGGATGCTCGAAGCAATTCATGGCGTCCCACTTCAGCCCGCAGCCTTCACAACTTTGTTCGCGGCGTCGGTGAGGTCCGTGGCGCTGATGATGTTAACGCCGCTGTCCTTGAGAATCTTGCGGCCCTGCTCTACTTCGGTGCCTTCGAGGCGGACGACGAGCGGGACGTTGAAGCCGACTTGTTTGTAGGCTTCTAGGATCGCGTTCGCGATTGTCGTGCAGCGCATGATGCCGCCAAAGATGTTGACCAGCACGGCCTTCACGTTTTTGTCGCTGAGCAGGATGCGGAAGGCTTCGGTGACCTGGTCGGCGTTGGCGCCGCCGCCGACGTCGAGAAAGTTTGCTGGCTCGCCGCCGTGGAGCTTGATGAGGTCCATGGTAGCCATCGCGAGGCCGGCACCGTTGACTAGGCAGCCGATGTTGCCCTCGAGTTGGACGTAGCTGAGGCCTGCTTTGCCGGCGCGGAGTTCGTTGGGGTCTTCTTCCGAGATGTCACGCAGCTCGGCGAGTTGCGGGTGGCGGAAGAGGGCGTTGTCGTCGAAGCTGATTTTGGCGTCGAGGGCGATAAGGTCGCCGGACTTCGTGACGACGAGCGGGTTGATTTCGACGAGGCTGCAATCGAGGGCGACGAAGAGTTTGCAGAGGGCCTTCATGAACTTTTCGGCGGAGCGGACGCTGGGGCCGGTGAGTTCGAGTTTCGCGCAGAGCTTGCGGACCTGGTAGGACTGCAGGCCGGCATCGGGGCAGAAACTTTCTTTGAAGATGAGCTCGGGCGTTTTTTCGGCGACGTCTTCGATGTTCATGCCGCCGGCGCTGCTGGCCATGAGGACGGGGAGGCCGGCGGCGCGGTCGATGACGATGCCGAGGTAGAGCTCGCGGGCGATTTCGCAGCCAGCTTCGACGAGGACGCGGCGGACGGTTTGGCCTTCGGCGCCGGTTTGGATGGTTACCAGTTTGTGGTTCAATAAAGACCCGGCCGCTGAAGCGGCCTCGCCGGCGGAGCGGACTAGTTGGACGCCGTGTTGCTTGGGGTTGTCGGCGATGGTGCCTTTGCCGCGGCCGCCGGCGTGGATTTGGGCTTTTACGACGGCGAGCGGGCCGCCGAGTTTGGTAAAGGCGGCGGAGGCTTCTTCCGGCGTTGTGGCGACGATGTTATCGGGCGTGGCGACGCCGGCGTCGCGGAGGAGTTGCTTGGCCTGGTATTCGTGGATTTTCATCCGGCTACTCCGGGCAGATGGGTATGCTTAGAATCGAAATAAAGCTTGCGAATAAGGCCGTCGAGTATAGCGCGGACGCGTAAACAAGGTCAACCGGCGATGCGATTTACACTGGTTTTTGTAGTGCTGTTTGCGACGCGCGGTACGTTGGCTGAAACGGTGATATTGCGCGGCATGGCACAGGGGACGACGTATCACATTAAGTTTGTGATGCCGACGAAGAAGGTCGACTCGAAGCAGTTGCAGGCGGAGCTTGATCGATATCTGGCGGAGATCGATCGGAAGATGTCGACGTATCGGCCGGATTCAGAGATTAGTGCGTTCAACCGAGCGCCGGCGAATGAGTGGTTTCGTGTGTCGAAGGCCATGGTTGAGGTCGTGATTGCCGCGCGCGACGTGAGTGAGAGGTCGTTCGGGGCTGAGGACATAACAGTGAATCCGCTGGTGCGGTTGTGGCATTTTGCGGCGCAACCAAACGGGGAGGGTAAACCGAATGCTTTTACGCCGCCGAGCGATGAGAAGATTGCGGCGGCGCGGAAACTTGTTGGATATAAGTTGGTGGAGTCGCGGTTGGACCCGCCAGCGCTGCGGAAACGAAAAGAGGGGGTCGAAATTGATTTGTCATCGATTTGTTCCGGTTACACGATCGATCATCTCTCGGAAATTATGATGGCGAATGGTGTGACAGATTTCGTGGTGGAACTTGGCGGCGAATGCCGGGCGGGTGGGAAGCGTGAGGATGGTTCGCCGTGGCGGATTGCGGTGGAGCGGCCGATATTGGCTGAGCAGCGATTGGAAACAGCGGTGCCACTTGTGAATGCGGCGATGGCGACGGCGGGGGGGAATCAGCATTTTTGGGAGTTTGAAGGAAAACGGTATTCGCACATTATCGATCCTGCGACCGGCAAGCCAATTGAGCATGCGCTGACGGCGGTGACGGTGGCGGCGGACACGTGTTTGGAGGCCGACGGCTGGGATACGCCACTGGTAGTGTTGGGACCGGAGCGTGGGTTCGATTGCGCGGAATCGAATGGGCTCGCGGCGCTGTTTATTTCGCACGCGGATGGAGATGCGGCGGGGAAGACTGAGGATAAGGTGCGGGTGACTTCGGCTTGGCGGAAGCGGTTTGGGGATGAGGTGAAGTGAGCGGTGCGTGAGCCGGAAAGGTCTCACGCAAAGACGCGAAGGCGCAAAGATTTACGCAGTGGCCGGGGTAATTCTCAATAGCGACGTTTTCTTATATGGATGACAGTCGCGTTAATTTGACGGATGGTTTTTGGCCGCTGTTGGAGCGGGCGTTCGAAGGTGTTTTGCTGGTCAAGCCGGGTTCATGGCTGATTACTTACGCGAACCCCGTTGCCGTGGAGTGGGTGGGACAGGTTGCACCGGATTCGATTGGCCGCGAGATTGCCGCTCTCTTTAGTGGTGCCTCACAGGAAGATGTGCTTGGTCTGCTGGGCAGGGCAGATACCGAGACGTCTAGCGGGCCGCAATTGCTAGCCGCGCTGCGATCCACGCAAAGCGGGGTCAAAATCGTATCGGTGCGGTGTTGCCGCGTCATGTTCAGGCGCGAGGAACTGATCGCGATATTGATGGACGGTGTCGTGACAACGCAACTTGATCCATTGACAGAGCTACGAGATCGCAACTACTTGTACTCGCGTCTGTTTGAGTTGCTAGAAGGTGAGGCGACTAATCGATTTGCGATTCTGTTCGTCGACATCGACGATTTTAAATCTGTGAATGACCGACATGGGCACCTGGTTGGTGACCGCGTGTTGTTTGAGGCCGCGAAACGATTGTCGATGTGCCTCGGGCGACAGCACGACGTGGTTCGATATGGCGGAGACGAATTCGTCGTTCTGATTGAGCGGGCGGGCGATGCCCAGGAGCTGGAAACGCTGGCGGATAAGATTCGGAACGCCATCGCGCCGGCGATTTCTGTTCCGGATGGCGGAGTGAAACTGTCGGCGAGCGTGGGGGTTGCGATCAGTTCGCCGGAGTATCGCACGCCGAATGATGTGTTAGCGGCGGCGGATCGGGCGATGTACGCGGCGAAACGGAAGTAGTCCTCTCGCTCTGCGAGAGGAATCGTCTCGCGGAGCGAGACGGCTACGTTGCTAGCACTTGCTAGCCGGTGTTGTTTGGGCGGGGGCGAATGGCTATCTTTGCTGACCCGTTTCGACCCTTGGCCGCGCTCCGCTCTCGCGTCGCGGCTAAACGCAGCAAGGATGCATTGTATGCGAGTTTCATCGGTTTCGATTTATGCGGCCGCCGGTTGGCCTGGCGTGCAGTTGGAAGCTCAGGGAACGCAACTCACGGCCATTTGCGGTCCTTCGAATAGCGGCAAGAGCGCGATGGCCGGGCTGATTGGGCACGCGCTATTTGGCAAGTCGCGCACGTGGGTCACTGGAACGACGGTACCCGAGGGCGAGCTCATCGTTGAGAGCAATTTGGGGCGGTATCGGCTGCGGCGGGCGTATGATTCGCTGCACGAGGCGCGGCTGACGGTGGCGGCCCTCGATGGGTCGGCCGTCGATCGGCATACGACACATAGTTTGGTCGGCAATCTTTCGCCGAGCGTGCTCGCGCCGTTGTGTGCGGTGAGCTTTCGCGAATCGCCGCGGCTCGCGCACTTGTTGTCGAAAGAGTTTGCGGCTGGTTTTCAATCGATTCATGATGACGGTGGTCCGCACGGGTCACGTCGCGCGGCGGAACTGGCCGCGCGACGTGATTTGTTAGCTCAGGAGCTGGAAACACGGATTGCTGGCGAACGGCGAGCGAGTGGCGAGCTCGAAACGCGGTGGCGGGAGCTCGATCGGCTCGCGCGCGATCAGCAGCATCATGTAGGGACACTGGAGCAACGGTTGCAGGCCGTCGAGAAGTCGCTGGCCGAGACGGATGCGCGGTTGCGGTATCGCCGGTTGGAACTGAACGTAGAGTTGCGATGGCGGGCGGATGAAGGCCAGGAGCCGGAGACGTCGCTGAAAGAACTCGACGCACAGATTGAAAGCTGCCGGCAGACACTGGCGGCGATGAGTGCCCGGGAGGGCGTCGTGCGAGGGCGACTCGCGCAGGTGCAAACGGCTCGCAGCGGTGAGGCAGCGATTGCTGATCAGGAGACATGGCTGGCCGTTTCGCGGCAATTGGCGGCGGATTTGTCGGGCGAAGTTTCGCGGCTAGCGCGGGCGAGTGCTTCGAAGACTTGTGTGTGCCACGATGCCCACCCTCGGTTGCGGCCGATTGCGGAGACCATCGAGCGGCAGCTCGCTGTGTTGGATGAGTGCATTCAGGATCAACGCCGCGCGCTCAGTGCGACGGAGCTGCAGGGCGAAATCGAAGGGCTCGTGCGGACGCAAAGCGAATTGCGACGGCATTTGGAGCATTTGCTCGAGCGGCGTCAGGCTCATACGTTTGGTGCCCGATCGGCCCGCGAAGACGGTCACGGCTTGAATGCGGGCTTCAGTGCGGCGGACGCAGAACAGCTTGAAAGCCGGCGGATGGAGTTAGAACACGAGCGGTTTGGGCTCGTTGAGCAGGTAAATGCGGCTCATAAGAAGCTAAAAACGCTGCGAGGTGAACGCGATGCGCTCGATCGGCAGCGTGCGGCATTGCTTTCGGCTCGCTCGATCGAGCATGTGCAGCGAGAGTTGGCCGCGGTGCAGCAGAAGCTAGAGCAGTTCGCCGGTGGGAGCCTGCCGATCGAGAATGGCAGCTCGGCTGGCGACACGCCGACGCGGGCTTCGGATTTTCTTGCCCAGCTTACGAATGGCGAGCTGGTGCGATTGATGCTTGTCGGCGAGGGTCGGCAGGCGTGCGTTGTTAATCGCGATGGTGTGACGATTCCTGTCGATCGGTTGCACGGCGCGCAGTTGGATCAAGTTTATTTGAGCATGTGCTTTACGCTGCTGACGGCGGCTAGCCGAAAGGGCATTTGGTTGCCGCTGGTGCTCGACGAACCGTTCGAGCGGCTGGATGCTCGGGCGACCGCGGCGCTTGTGGCGGTGCTGGATGTGTTCTGCCGGCAAGGGCACCAAGTGTTTGTGTTCACGCGGAAGCAGGATGCTACCGAGCGGCTGTCGTCAGTTGGCGCGTCGGTGCGGACCATCGCTAGCTTGCGGCAATGGAGTGGCGATTCTCAGCACACGCTTTCGCCAACGCCGAACGCTTTGGGCACGGTTGAACCGTTTGCACAGCAGATTCCGGTGCGTGTACGGCCGATGGTGAAGCCCACGGTTGACGCGGAGATCGTCCAAACCACGAGTTCGGAAATACCGAGTTCTGAGTACTCGGCGACGAATTCGAAGCAGGGGCGGCGACGTCGAAGGAAACCGACGGATCGCAGTGACGCGGCTTAGGGCGGGCCATCAGCAACCTTGCTGAGTCTCATGAGCTTAGCTGCGAACGACCGTTGACTCTATCCGCGAATCACTACTCTTCGAATTTGATTTCGAGGATTTGAAATTTGTTGGTGCCGGCGGGGACTTCGACCTCGACTTTGTCGCCGACCTTTTTGCCGACGAAGCCCTGAGCTAGCGGGCTTGCGACATTGATTTTGCCGCTGTCGTAATCTTCTTCCCCAGCGCCGACGAGCGTGAATTCTTCGGTGTCGCCGAATTTAAGATCCTTGACCACGATCGTGCAACCGAACGCGACCTGGTCTTTCGGCAGCTTGGTGTTATCCATAATGGCCGCGCGGGCCAGCTTATCTGTCAGCAGATTGATCTTCGCCTGCAGCATGCCCTGCGATTCGCGGGCACCATGGTACTCGGCATTTTCGCTGAGATCGCCTTCGGCACGGGCGGTGGCGATGCGTTTCTCGATCTCGGGCATTTGCTCGTTTTGAAGGACGTCGAGCTCGGCTTTGATTTTGTTGTAGCCGGCACGAGTCATTGGAACGCGTTCAGACATGGCAGTTGGTTGAGAGTCGAGGGTCTAGAGTCGTGGGCCGGAAAAACAGGGCAACCGACTTTGGAGTGCTACTTAAATCACCGGTGGCGCAACAAAAACGGCCTCCGAGGGGAGACCAGTTCAAGGCTCTATTTTGATGCAAGCGGGGGGGCAATGTAAAGAGTTGGTGGCCATTCCGCGTAGAAAAAAGCACTGTTGGGGAAGTCCGCGGCGGCGGATTCAAAGCAACCAGCAGTAGCACCCGCCGAACGTTGCCAGCGGGTCAATCTGACAGATAGAGGAGGCGTCCGCAGGATTTGCAGAATACGAGCTTGGAGAGCCGCAGCTCGTTTTGCATGTTCAGGGTGATTTGCTGGCCGCAGCCGAGGCAGACGCCGTCGTCGGCGGCTGAGAGGCTGTCAGCACCCTTACTGCGGACGACGCGTTCGTAGTCGGCTTTGAGATCGGCTGGGAGGCCCCGCTCGGCTTCGGCCAAGTCGATTTCTAATTGGGCGACATCGCTGCGAATGGTTGCCGCTGTAGAATCGACGGCTTGCTTCGACTTTTCCAATTCCTGCTTGCCGGCGGCAAGATTTTTTTCGGTTTCTTTCGTCGCGAGATGAAGCTCGTCGACTTTCTCCATGCCTTCCAGAATTTCGTCCGATAGCACGCTGCCCGCCATTTCGGCGGCCGCGATTTGCTCGAGGAACGATTGATACTCGCGGTTGCTGTTCGCGCCGTTGAGTTTGACGCGGAGGTCCATCACCTTTTGCTCGCCGCTCTTGAGATCGAGCTGCTTGCGGTCGAGCGCCATCTGCATTTGCTTGGCGCGGTCGCGGGCCTCGGCGACTTTGGCTTCGAGCTGCTTAACATTCGCCTCGCGGGCTCGCACCTGCTTGGGGCCCCGCTCCAGGCGATCGCGCAGGTCGGCAAGCCGTGTGTGGATGTGGTGCAACTCCCGCAATGCGGCAGCCGTAACGCTCATGTGCGGCCTCTTTGGTGCGAACGGACAACTCGGATGATGACAATGAACGGCATGAGATTGATAACTCTATGATACCGCGCTTTGGCGGCGAGCAGTATTGGTTGGTTTTGGCGCAAAAAACCGCCGGCCATTGGCCGGCGGCTAAAGGTTGGCGGAAGTATTGATTTGGTGGCACGCCCGGAGTCTTAGACGGGCGTGGTCGTCCTGATCGTCGCGCCACGCCCTTCGCAAAGCCTCAGGCCGTGCCACCCTCAAGTTTTCATACTATGCGGCCGCGGCGGTAACGCCCGGTACGAACGGCTCGAGGTAGCGGCTGCGGACGGGGTTTTGCAGCTTGGCGACGGCCTTGGCTTCGATTTGCCGGACGCGTTCGCGGGTTACCTTGAAGATCCGGCCCACTTCTTCGAGCGTGTAGCTGTAACCATCGGCCAGGCCGTAGCGGAGGCGGATGATTTCACGTTCGCGGAAGGTGAGGGTCTTCAGCAATTCTTCGATCCGTTCGCGGAGCAGCCCGTTGTTCGCCAGTTTGCTGGGCGATTCGGTGCCTTGATCCTGAACGAACTCGCCGAAGCAGCCGTCGTCCCCTTCGCCGATCGGGCGGTCGAGGCTAATCGGATGGCGGCCGATATCGAGGACGCGCTCGGTTTCTTCCAGCGTGATGCCGGCGGCGATCGCGGTTTCCTCGGTCGTCGGCTCGCGGCCCATCTCCTGCAACAACTTCTTGGCGGCATTGCGGAGCTTCATGAGCACGTCGATCATGTGGACCGGGATACGGATCGTGCGAGCCTGGTCGGCAATCGCACGGGTGATCGCCTGGCGAATCCACCACGTGGCGTAGGTGCTGAACTTGAAGCCGCGGCGGTACTCGTACTTGTCGACGGCTCGCATCAGGCCGGTGTTGCCTTCCTGAATGAGGTCGAGAAACGACAAGCCGCGGTTGCGGTACTTCTTGGCGATCGAGACGACGAGCCGCAGGTTGCCGCTCGAAAGTTCGCGCTTGGCGTCTTCGAATTGCTTGTACTGGCCTCGTAGCAATCGAACGCGGCGCCGCAGGCTGGCTGGGCTTTCGAGCGTGCTGAGCATCAGGTCGCGCAGCTCGTGGCGAATTGAGGCGATCTTGTCGCTCGGGGCACCGGTCGCACGCAATTCAGCCAGCCGTCGCTTGAGATCATCCATCCGCTTCGAAGTATCTTCGAGTTGGCGAATAAGCGGCTGCACACGGCGCGTACGAAGGCTCAATTCTTCGACCAGCACGAGCATTTTATCGCGGGTGCGAATGTAGCGCGTGCGGGCGACGGCCTTTTCCTCGGTCGTGGCCTTCTTGCTGGTGAGCGTCGCGAAGTCGCGGCGTTGCTTGGCCATCAGGTGCTGCAGCAACGGCAAGTTGTGCGGCATGCGGGCCTGAATTTGCTCCTTCGTGAGGCGTTCGGTGAGCGACACCTTGATCGTGCGATCGAAGGGAAGCTCGCCTTTTTGAACGCGTTCGAGCAACTTGACAGTCGAATCCAAAGCGAAGAATGACCGCAACAAGTTGCGGCGGAATCGCTTGCGAGTGAGCTCGATTTTCTTCGCGAGCCGGATTTCTTCGTCGCGGGTCAAGAGCGGGATGTTCGCCATTTGCGATAGATACATCCGGATCGGATCGCTCGACCCTTGCGGCATTCCATCGTTGAGGACGAACGCTCGGTCGCCATCGGCGGTGTTCGTTTCCGGCTCGGCGAGATCGCGGCGATGATCGTTGGGACCATCGACGAGTTCGATACCAAGGCCATCGATTGCGCTGAGAACCGCATCGATGCGGTCGGTGCCCTCGATTTCATCGGGCAGCAATGAACTCACTTCTTCGTAAGTGAGTTTGCCATCGGTCTTGGCTTTCTTGACGAGTTCCTGCAGGGCGAGATCAATACGCTGTAACATCTTTCGGCTCCTCCCGCACTTCGTGCGCGGCTGGATTGAGGTGGCGAATTACCGGTCGCAGGGCCTTGCTCATCCGTAAACAAGGAGTGTCTGGCCGGGTGTCTGTTGTTGATAGTGGATAGTTGTTCGTTGATAGTTGCTACGGAATCGCGGGTTTAACAACTATCAACCATCAACTAACCACTATCCAATTCACTTCTTTCTCCTTTCGTATTCACTGAGATGCTTGGTTCGGTTTTGTAGAAGGGATTGAGCGAGTAGCCGCATGGCGTCATCGTCGTCGCCTTGGCGAGCGGTGGCGAGCGTAGCGCGGCGTGAAGTTTCGTCTCCGCGGCGGCGGGCTGATTCGAACAGGTCGGCTAGCCAACGCTCGCGATCGGCGCCGGCTTTCGTGGCGGCTGATTCATCGAGCTGAACGAGCAAGTTTTTCATTTCCGGTTCATCGTACGCAGCCATCAAGCAACCGAAGTCCGCGTGCATCCCCTGCTCTGCCAGTCGACACATTCCCACAAAAATGCGGCGAGCCACCGGCGAAACAATCGCGTCCGGCTCGCCGAATTCGGCGACCCGCGCGAGGTAGTTGGGATCGAGTATCACGAGCTCCAGCAGTTCGCGGTCCCATGTCGGCAGCTCGGAAATGTTGTTCGGGATACCGGAGCGCGAGTTGAGCGAGCCGCTGTCGGCGTCGCGCTCCTCCGCAGATTGAGGGGGTGTCCGGCGACCGCGGGCCTCTTTGCGAATCGTGTTTAGGCGGTTGCGCAGATTCTCTTCCTTCACTTGGAAGTCGTGGGCAATGCGGGCGAGCATCTGCTCTTCGCGTAGCAGCGTTTGCGAAGGCACAATTCCACCCGCCGGACGGATCTGCGCGAGCGTCGCGAGCAATTGCTCAGCGGCCTGCGAGGCGCGATGGGTATCGGTGAGTGTGTCCAATCCGTTGGTCACTGATCTAAATTTGTGTTCCAGGGCGTCGACCGCTTGGGCGAGCAAAGCGCGGAACGGGTCACATCCATGTGTAGCAATAAAATCACACGGATCGATACCCTCTGGCAAGGTCAGAATCCGAAGATCGACAGAATTTTTTTCGAACAGTGCCAGCAGCGCATCCAAAATTTCATTCGTGCGACGCCGACCTGCCGTGTCGCCATCGAGCACGAGCGTGATCGTTTCCGTGTAGCGGCGCAGGAGTTGCAAATGGCGTTCGCCGAGCGCCGTGCCAAGCACCGCAACGCAGTTGGTGATGCCATGTTGGTGCGCCATGAGCACGTCGGTGTAACCTTCCATGACGATCGCGCCGCCATCGTTTTTGAAGTGCTCGCGGGCGATATCGAGCGCGTAAAGTTCGCGGCTCTTGGAGAAGAGAGGCGTTTCGGGCGAGTTGATATATTTGGCCGATTTTTCGTCCGCTAGCTGTGGTAGCACGCGGCCGCCGAAGGCGATGGGGCGCGAGCGGGCGTCGCGAATCGAGAACATAGCGCGGCCGCGGAACCAATCGTAGTGGCCGCCGCCGAGTTCTTTGTGGCGGAGTAGGCCAAGGCGTTCCAAGATGGATGGCGACCACTCGCTTCCACCGGCGCGTTCCAGGAGCCAATCCCAGCGCGGGCCCATTGGTGCATAGCCGAGGTGGAAGCGCTCGATGGTTTCCTGCGTGATTCCGCGTTCGGCGAAGTAGGCGCGGCCTAGCTCGCCCTCCGGGGCGTGGAGGAGGCAGCGGTGGAATTGGTCCTCGGCCCAGGCGAGCGCGCGGAGGAGGATTCTGGTATCGCTATCCCCACTTTGGTTGTGAAGCTTGATTCCTGCTCGCTCCGCCAACATTTCCAGCGCTTCGCGAAACTCCATGTTCTCCATTCGCATAATGAAGCTGAAGACGTCGCCGCCGTAGTCGCAGACCCAGCATTTGAACGACTGGCGATCGGGGTTCACCTGCAAGCTCGGGCGGCTGTCGTCGTGCCAGGGGCAGAGTGCGACGAAATTGCGACCGTTGCGGCGCAGTTGCACATAGCTGCCGACGAGATCGACGATGTCGACCGCCTGGCGGACTTGCTCTTTGGCATCAAATGCCGCGCCAAAACTCATGATGTCTTCCGATGACCGTGGACGCCCACGCGTATGTTAAAAGATCGCGATCGAAAAGGTTGTCAGCCCCCGGCTCTGCCGGGGGTTTTGCAGTTGGCAACTCTATGTCACCACAACGCTGAGCGTACTACAACCCCCGGCGGAGCCGGGGGCTGACTGAGTAGTGGCAAGTGAACGAAATTACCGGTCGTTTTCGTCTTTGGGGCGGCGTTCGACTTTTACGTTGAGTGCCAGCTCTTTTTTGTCATTGCTGTTGGGTTCGGTTCGCACGAGGACGAGCTTGGCGGTCGACCCGATCTCGGTGGCGGCGATCGCACGGCTGAGGAGCGTGGGATCCGTCGCAAGGTGGTCGTTCCATTTCAAGATGACATCATCCTTATGGATCCCGGCTTTGCCCGCGGGCGAATCGGCCTCGACGATCCCCACGTAAACGCCTTCGCCGATGTTTAGACCCAGCTTTGTACGCAAGGGATCGGGGACTTCCATGGGGAAAATGCCGAGCCAGGCCCGATCGACGTGCCCTTTAGTTTTGAGTTCTTCATAGCGGTCACGCGCGATCGCGCTCGGAATCGAAAAACTTATTCCCTGGTATGAGCTGCCGAAGATCGCGGCATTGATGCCGACGATTTGGCCTTCGATGTTCACTAACGGGCCGCCGCTATTGCCGGGATTCACAGCCGCATCCGTCTGCAAGTATTCCTGGTATGGGCTCGAACTTCGGGTATTGAAACCACTTGTGTGGCGAGCTTTTGCGCTGACGATGCCGAACGTGAGACTACGATCCAATCCATACGGGCTGCCAAGCGCCCACACGAGATCGCCGACCTCGAGCTTATCGCTATCACCCCAATCGGCGGGGATGAGATTATCCAAATCGATTTTCAACACAGCGATGTCGGTCATGGCATCGGCGCCGACGACGGTACCCTCGGTCACGCGGCGATCGCTCAGGCGAACTTCCACCGTATCGGTTCCGTTAACCACGTGGAAGTTCGTAATGACGTAACCGGCCTTATCGACGATCACGCCCGATCCTTGGCCATCGAGATTGCGGCCAGCCGGGCGTGTGATGCTGACGACGCTCGGCTCGACACGTTTGGCCACGAGGCGCGACGCCATTTCCAAATCATTGAGGCGCGGCTTGATGTCTCCCAGCGTGCCGGTGGCCACGTCGTAACCGGCTTTGAGTTCGTTGTACGTTTTCTCGTAAACGAAGCGGCCCATCAGGAAGGGGCCGACCAATAGAAAAAGAAACGCTAGAAGCAGGATCCACAGCACGCCGGTTTGGCTGCGTGATGATGCCGCTTGTCGCCGCTCGGATACGGGCAACGCGGGGGTCGCGCTCGGCGGTGAAGATTCCGATACCGCTAGAGTAGGCAATTCGTCTGAGCGCATGGGCTGCGGCGAAGCGAATAGGGCGTCGTCCATTGGTACGCTTTCGAGCGGCCGGTGAAGTGGTCCGAAAGGGAGCGCACCGGTCAAAGAGATTATAAAGGCGGGCGACAAAAAAGGCGATTGGCGGTCACCCTTGTCGGCACGATCAGACCGTAAAAAGCGGCTGCATAATTGATGCAATTGCGCCGACCGTTACGACTTGAGTCCGGCGGTTTGGGGGACAATGCGGCCCGCATATCGTACGTTTTGTTAAGCGCCGGCGAGGCAGGACAACCTCCTCGCGCCGCTCAGCGGGCGAACACAGAATCGCGTTGGAACAAGATGGGCGGGTCGAGGATGAACAGCGTTTCGACTTATTCGATTGACGACGAAGATACTTCCGACTTCCTTTCGGAAGATGCGCCTGCTGCCGTGGCGACGCTCGAAGACGTCGTAGACAATGATTGCTGCGAGAAATGCAGTGCGGCGCTGACCAACGATGCAGTTCAGATCTGTCGACGTTGTGGCTGGTACGCAAGCCTGAACACGTTTATCGAGCTGGATCAAGCTTGGGAAACCGCATTTGAAGAGCCGCAAGATACTGAGCCCGAGTTTAAACCGACCGATCTGGGCGGTTGGCTGCGGCTTGTGCCGCGGTGGGGTTGGGTGATTATTGGCAGTACGCTGATGATCGTCGTGGAGAGTGTTGTCGCTTGCCTCGCGACGGGGGGCTCGATTCGAACGACCTGGTCGCTAGCTCAGTTGGCGTTGGGCGCGGTTATCGCAATAGGCTGTCACGCTTTCAATTTTCTGCAGCTAGCGGCGAATGACTCCGACATCGGCCTCCTCGACCTGGTGCTCAAGCCGATGCGATTGTGGATACAAAGGTGTGGGAATCTGCCGCGTGGATTGAGACTGGTGAATTCGGCGGCGTGCGGATTGATGATGATATTCGGGGCGGTCGTCATTATCGGCGCCATTCCCTACGAACGACTTTGGGAATGCGGGCCGAAGGGACCGGCACGGCACGAATTGATGGGGGCGGTCGTCAATCGTATGACAGAACTTACCCGCGACGACGGGAACAAGAGTTTGGAGGGCGCGGTGGCCGATTTCGCCGGCAACGCCGCTGCAGACACCCCGCACCACGATGGCCCGAGAGATGTGCCGAAAGAGGGATTTAAAGCGGATTGCGTAATTCTGGGTTACACCCTCGATAAGGCGGGCGATCTTTTCGACCTGGTGCTTGGCGCAGCGAACCACGGCAAGTTGGTATTCGCCGGCAGGGTCACACCCAAGATATCAGATAGCGATGCGAAGGATCTCGTCGCCAGTTTGAAATCAATCACGGTCTCGAAACCGTTCATTCCGCTCTCGGCAGGCAGCGCGCTGTGGGTTAAACCACAACTTACGTGTCGCGTAAAATCACAAAAACAAAGCGAAGAAGGCCAACTGCAAAACCCGGAATGGGATCGGTTACTCGGTACGATGGATGCAAAGGCAGGAGGCAGTTAGCTGCCT
This sequence comes from uncultured Planctomycetota bacterium, assembly GCA_963733705.1. Classification (GTDB taxonomy): domain Bacteria; phylum Planctomycetota; class Planctomycetia; order Pirellulales; family Lacipirellulaceae; genus JABDGM01. The sequence continues at coordinate 37,397 of CAVTEJ010000015.1, forward strand.
CGCCACGTCAATCATCGTAAAATGTGCCTACTCGTCGCGCGCGGCGGTCGATATCCTCGACTGAATGGACCGTGAGTCGATTGAAACCGATGAGTTGTTTGTACCGGTGGATGCGGCACGCGCGACTGTATCGGATTCTGGAAGATCGACGTCGCTGTTTTTTCCGCCGCCGACGGCGACGACTGAGGATGGGCTACTGTGCGTTGGCGGACGACTCACGCCTGAATGGCTGTTGGATGCATATCGCCATGGTATCTTTCCGTGGCCCATGTGGGCAGATGATCCAATCGCGTGGTGGTCACCTGATCCGCGAGCGATCATTGAGCTCAACGGCCTGCACATTTCACGGCGCCTGCGGCGGACGATACGCGGTGGAAAGTTTCAAGTCAGTTGCGATCGTGACTTCCGCGGCGTCATTCAGTCGTGCGCGACGGCGGCTAATCGCCAAGACAACACTTGGCTTTTGCCGAATATGATTGCGGCGTATTGGCGGATGCACGAGTTAGGGCACGCGCATAGTATTGAAGTGTGGCACGAAGGGTCGCTGGTGGGGGGCACGTATGGCATCGCCATCGGCGGGCTGTTTGCCGCGGAAAGCATGTTTCATCACGTGACCGATGCGTCGAAGGTAGGCGTGGCGGCGCTCGTCGCCCACTTGCGAGCCAGAAGTTTTGAACTGCTGGACATTCAGCAGTGGACGCCACACACGGGCCGACTCGGCGCCATTGAAATTCCGCGGACTCAATTCCTGCAACGGTTGGAACGGGCCGTCAATCTATCGGTGACATTTGGGGAACAGCTGCAGGGCGATCTGTGATCGCGGCAGTCGTATTCAGTAGCTCGCGGACTCGCATCGCACGTTCCTCGCTCCACCATGCACGAAAAATATCAACAGATTCGGTCATGCCGCGGCGCTCAGCTTCGATAAGTTCGCGAAGCGTTTCCGCCAGCAGTTGGTTGCGAGATTCGGCCGCCCACGCGTTGCAGCGATCGATGGCGGCTACATGATCTTGAATAGCCCCCAAGTACTCCTGCAAGTCCTCTACAATTGGGTACAGCTTTTTGCGTAAGTCGCTGCCCAGCGCGGAAGCGACAAGCTCGATCACGTACCGCAGAGCTTTTCCACGAATGCGGAACTGGTGAAGTTCCACCGTAGTAGATGATGGGGTCGGCATGGCGGCGACGAACTCATCAGCCACTTTTGCAAATTGCGTGGTCGCCCACTCGCGGAAGTCTGCCGGTTGGTCGGTCGACTCGTGCGCGTTCGTAAAATGAAGTTGATGGAGCAACCTAGCGGTCTTCGTGGCGAGCAGGTCATGGTGGCTACACTGTTCTGCGATGCGCCGGATGGCCGGCTGAACGGCGGTTCGAGTCGTGGCGACCAAGTCGATTACGGGGGCTGCCGCGTCGCCGTATTCACGTGCTAGGCGGTCGGCCAATACATCCAGATCGCGGGCGTCGCCAACCGCACGGCGAATTTTGCGAAGCCGCTTCTTCATCCAGCGATGCGATTTGCGTGGCAGGCACGCTTTGTAAAGTTTCAACGCGGCCGTGGCGCGGCGGGTCGCCACGCGTAGCCGGTGGACGTGCTCGATATCGTGCTCGGCCAGATACGCCGCCATGGGCAAGAGGTGCATGACTTGCGCCAGGCGCGGCTCTAGCGACCGACGCGCAGCATCGTCGACCGAGCTTGTCGGCCCAATGCCTTCAATCCACTTTGCGCTGAGTGTCATGACCGCCGATGGGGTTGAACGCGTAGAATTCTCAGTAGCATTATGCGCTAAACAATCAGCGGCCGCAGAACATTGCGGCTAATGCGGAGAGAACGCTGGCGGCCTTCGAGCGAACCGTGGAAGACGGGCGCTTCGTCCTCCACTTCTACGCACACAGGGCCGTCAAAACCGGCATCGGTGAGGGCACCGATCCACTTGCCCCACGGGACGTCCCCCAAGCCAGGAATTTTCGCCGTGCTGCGGTTCATTGGGGGAGCCAGCGAGCCTACGTCGTTCAGCAGATGCCGATCGACTCGCATGTCTTTCGCGTGCGCGTGGAAAATGCGCGGTCCGAATTCGCGAATCGGCTCGATGGGATCGATCAATTGCATTACCAGATGCGACGGGTCGTAGTTTAATCCAAAATTTGGCGATGGGATCTTTTCGAACATGTGTCGCCAGATGGCGGGCGTGCGGGCCAAATTTACGCCGAATGGCCAGGTTTTGTCGAACAGCATCGGGCAGTTTTCGATGCCTACTTTGATCCCTTGGTCTTCCGCATGGCGAATGATGTCGGGCCAAACCTTTTCGAACTGCGCGAGGTTTTCTTCGAGCGGCTGGAAGCGATTTGCCCCGATGAAGCCGTTCGCGTTTTTGAGGCCGAGTAGCTTCGCCGCATCGATTACTTTGCGGAAGTGCTTGCGAACGACTTCTGCTTCGTTGGCATCCTCCGACAATGCGTTGGCATAGTAGCCGAGAGCGGAAATTCCGACGCGGTGCTTTTCGCACAGCGCGCGGATGTCGTCGGCCTTGCCTTGTGTGAAGCCAGTGACATCGATGTGGCATACACCGCCGTACGGGCGTTCAATTTCCGCGCTGGGCCAGCACATGACCTCGACGCAGTCGTAACCTTCGTTGCTGGCAAAGGCGAGCACTTCTTCGAATGAGAGTTCGCCGAAAACGGCGCTTACAAAACCAAGTTGCATAAATTCGATTACCTGTAAGAACGTCAATAATGTGGCGAGCTCAGTTGCCACTCGGCGTCTGCATTTTCTCGCCGATACCAGGCGATCCCATGACTCAACCATCGGTCGGTGAAGTGCGAAAGCCAAGATTCTTCTTGTGACGTGATATGCACATCGCGCTCATGGCAAAGTAAGATCTCCAGAGCATGCTCAGAAAGCTTGAAAACCACGTCACCGTAATCGTAAACGCCTTCCTTCGCTGCATTTTCAATGAACGAACGGACTGTAGCAGCTCGCAAATTCACTGGATCCCACGACTTCGGATCGTTGCCAAATCCCCAAATCAATTTCACCAATTCATTTGGCCGCTGTTCTAAAGTTCGGAAGACGAAATCTGCCTCAGTTTGAAACTGTTCGTCATTTAACGATTCGCAGCGAATTTCGACCATGGACGACTCGGTAATACTAGGCTTTGTCCCAAAACGCTCAAATGAGCTTGTAGGTTAGGTACTGTCGGATGAATGCGAGCTTGATCATTCCGGCGAAGTTCTTGGCGGTCTTCTCGAAGCGGGAGAAGATGCGGCGGCTTTCTTTGAGCCATGCGATGAGCCGTTCGACAATGTTGCGACGGCGATACGCTTCTTTGTCGAAGGCGACTGGTCGGGCTGTACGATCTTCGTTCTCCTTGGAAGGAATCACCGGTTCGATACCCAGTTCGAGCAAGTACTGGTCGATCCAATCAGCCCGGTATCCCTTGTCCCCACCTAGTGCAAAAGGCCAAGCGATTCGCTCCCCATCTTCGTCGAGGAGACATGCGTCGGCGGCGACCAAGAGTTCGTCGAGGACCATCGATTCGTGCGTTTGGCCAGCCGTGAGATGGAAATGCAGCGGCAAACCGTGGCCGTCGCAAAGGATGTGGATTTTCGTCGAAAAACCCCCGCGGGAGCGGCCTAACGCGTGGTCACCAGGTTCCGCCGCATCGCTTTTTTTCCACCGCCACCCGCACACCGCGCCGCCCGCACCGTCGTGCCGTCGATACACCACAGTCGCTTGTCGATCGCCCCAGCAGTGGCAAACGAACCTTGTAGACGACGGAGAATCGTGTCGAACGTGCCGTCGCTGTTCCACTGGTCGAACATTCGCCACGCTGTTTTCCACGTGCCGAATTCCTCCGGCAGGTCGCGCCACGGCGATCCCGTACGCAGCACCCACAAAATGCCGTCCAGCACCCGCCGTGGATCGCACCGCGGCCGACCGGTCGCTGCTGGCAAGGGAAACACGTCCGCAATCAATTCCCAGTCTTCGTCCGTTAACAACAAACGAGCCATCCAAACGCCCTCCTTGGCAAGGTAAAACTACCATCGCCAAGGTTCGCCGATTTGTAAGCATCGTCAAATACCAGTTTTGGGACAAAACCTAGCCCGTTACGCCACAAGCCTTCTGAGCACGCTTCAAAACTTCGGCGGCTTTCTTACGCGCCTTCGCCGCACCATCGCCAAGAACCTGTCGAACATAGTCTGGCTTTGCGGCTAGTTCGGCTCTCCGAGCTCGCGGCTCGGCCCAGAATTTTTCGGCGGCATCGGCGAGGGACTTCTTGATTTCGCCATAGCCGAATCCGCCGCGGCGATAGAGCGCGGCAATCGCCTCGCGGTCGGCTTCGGCAGCGACGAGCGAAAACAAATCGTAGAGGACATCGCCCGCGGGTTCTTTCGCCTGGTCCATCGGACGCGAGTCGGTCACGATTCGCATGATCTGCTTTCTCTGGGCTTTGGCGTCTTCAAATACGGCGAGCGTGTTGTTGTAACTCTTCGACATTTTCTGGCCGTCGGTGCCGGGAACGCGAGCGGATGCATCGAGCACCTGTTCCTTCGGCATGACAAACACTTCGCCGAATTGATGATTGAAACTTCCGGCAAGGTCTCGGCAAACTTCAATGTGCTGCACCTGGTCTTGGCCGACCGGCACAAGATCGCTGTCGTAGGCGAGAATGTCGGCCGACATGAGCACCGGATACGCGAACACGCCGGCGTCGCTCGCCAGACCCTTCGCTTTTCGGTCCTTATAGGCGTGGCACCGTTCGAGCAAACCCATCGGTGCGCCCGTCATCAACAGCCAACACAGCTCGCTTACTTCTGGCACATCCGACTGTACAAAGAGGGTAGCTTTGTTCGGGTCGAGTCCGAGGGCGAGCAAGTCCACAGCGATATCGAACGTATATTGCCGCAGCTGTGCGGCATCGCGAATTTGGTTCAGCGCGTGCAGGTTCGCGATGAAATAAAATGCCTGCTCGTTATCTTGAAGGGCAATGTACTGACGGATGGCGCCGAAGTAGTTGCCCCAATGAATCGTGCCGGTTGGTTTGATGCCGCTGAGAACTCTCATATTGCGGATTGCGGATTGCGGATTGTGGATTCAGCGGCATTTACAATCCGCAATCCAAAACCCGAAATCCGCAATCTAAATCCTTATTTTGATGTCGTGCTCAAAGTCCCCACGAGGTCCGCTACACGGCTCACCACCGCCGTGGTGAGGGCCTGCGGCAGCGCGTCGAGCACCTCCATAGACGCCCTAGGATTGTAGAAGTTCACCGTGCCGAGTTGAACCGCTGTGGCACCGGCGACGAAGAATTCCATGACGTCGTCGATCGTGGCGATGCCGCCGATGCCAATCAGCGGCGTTTTGACTGCTTGCGAGCACTGATATACGGCCCGCAAGGCGATCGGTTTGATAGCGGGGCCGCTGAGGCCGCCCAGAACATTGCCGAGCATGGGTTTGCGGCGTCGCCAATCAATCGCCATGCCGAGGCAGGTGTTGATGAGCGAAATCGCGTCGGCCCCGCCAGCTTCGGCTCCTTTGGCTATCGCGGCGATACTCGTGACGTTTGGCGTCAGCTTCGCAAAGATCGGCGTTGTGGTGGCGCTGCGACACTCGGACACGAGGCGTTCGCACGAGCTCGGATCGGTGCCGAAATCGACGCCTCCCGAGACATTCGGGCAGGAAATGTTAAGTTCGACTGCGGCGATTCCGGGGAGGTCGACGAGTCTGGCCGTCATTTGCACGAATTCGTCGTGCGTGCGGCCGGCGATGCTCACGATGATCGGTACCCCGAGCGATGCCAGATATGGCAAATGGTGCGCGACGAATGCTTCGATGCCGTCGTTATCGAGTCCGATCGAGTTGAGCAATCCTGCCGCGGTTTCGATCGTCCGCCATGGTGCGTTGCCCGTACGGGGTTCTTGCGTAATGGTTTTCGGAAGGATACCGCCGAGGCGACGGATGTCGACGAGGCCTTCCATTTCGCGGGCGTAACCGAACGTGCCCGAGGCGACGAGAATTGGGTTCGGAAGCCGCAGCCGGCCAAGTGTGACGGAAAGGTCCATTGTGGACGGTATTGTCGGTTGGGCTGGCGAAGCTCGCAATGACTCCAATAAAAAACCGCCAAGGACGCGGAGTTCGCCGCGGAAGGCAGTCTGCCTTCCGATTCGGCGCACTTGGCGTGCTTGGCGGTTCGACGCGCAAGTATTCGGTTAAATAATGCCGCCGTGCGTGCGCAGCGGTGTCATGTGACTCGGTTGATCGAGGAACCAAATGCGTTCCCATTCGTTGAGAATCGCGCAAATCTTCGGACGTGAAAATCAGCTCTTGGGCACGGCGGGCTGGGTCGGCCGAGTACATCGGTATCAGGCAACCGGCACCGGTCGACAGCCAAGCGGCGGCTACGAAAGCCATTAGGACCTTACGCATTCGAACTACTCCTCCCTGAGCATTCATCCCACGCCCCGCAATCACGATCAACTATCGTGTACGTCACGCGCATTGATTGTGCGGTGACACCATTTGCGGTCGGATCCCTCAGTTAATCCGGCGCGTACGCCGGCGGTGATTCCCTACCTCGGACGTCTACGACACCCCAGCGGCGTCATCTACGAGCGAGTTTTTTTCGTGCCAAGTGGCACAGGTAACGATAAGTCATTGCGCTTTCGCGCGTCGCAGCATTTGGATCGCGGGAGTTTGCTGCGAATTTGAAAAGTGTGCGGTGATAAGCGGGGCGAACGATACTGATTTGCGGCAGATGCGCCGAGGGCAACTTTTTTGGCCTTGCTCGCTCGGTGTGCTGGTCGCGATGCGCGGGTGCCAGCGTGTTTTCGGTGTACGGTGGTTGCTACCGGCGGTGAGCGGAAGAATCGGGCGTTCGGAATCGACGCTAACCTGTTGGCGGCGAATGGTTTTCGCCATCGCTCGAACCATTAGGTAGCGGATAACCGGCTTCTGCGGCTGCCCGGCGTTCCATTTCGCGAACGCGTTCTTCCATTTCCTTGCCCGGCTTGAACGTGACGACGAACTTCTCTGGCACAAAGACTTTATCGCCAGTCCGGGGGTTCCGCGCCTTGCGGGCGGCCCGCCGTTTAACCTCGAAAACGCCAAAATTCCGCAGTTCAATGCGGTGATCTTCGACGAGCGTTTCTACGATCGCGTCGAAGGTCTTCTGGACGATTTCCTTGGTTTTCAACTGAGTCAACCCGATCTCCTCAGAGATGGTTTTGACGATTTCTTTCTTGGTCACGTTGGATCCCCTCTGAGAGGCGGCCAGTCGCGAGAAAACGCTGCCGTCTGCCGGCGTTTCTCATGTCCCAAGTGTAATTGTGCCAAGCACTAGTGTCAATAAGGCGGATGCTGGCAAGGGTCGTCGGTAGCCATAGATGGCCTGCGACGTCCGCCGGCTGACGCCCACGGGAATCGAATGATAAATACTGGTTGTCAAAGAACTTAGAGGCGGCCAAGTGCCTGCCGCTGCTGAAACCATGCGGCGGATATCGCCATAAAGTGTCTCAGCACAAGGATTTACAGACTATCACGGCATCCGGCCGACGAAAGCCCGACTCCTCGCGGTTATGATCGACGGACCAAACGGCAAACTTTAGCCAACCGGCAAAGTTTAACATTCGGGTCAGATACGCATGATGGTGCGCTGGGTTTCGATTTCGCCAAGCTGGTAGAGACGGCCAGTGCCACTGCCGGGGCAAACTTCGCAAGTGGCTTCCCACGTTTCGGGACTTCGCAAGTTTGAATCCCAAAAGGGCCAGGTCCGACATTGCCGCGGGCGAGCATTGTAGACCGTGCACTTCCGCGTTTTGCCGTCGAGAAAGATGCAGTCGTAGTTGTCGTCGAGTTCCTTCAAGCTCTTGCGAACACCGATCTCGCGAACATATCGCGTTTCGAACTCAGATTCATCGATTCCAACTTCAGCGGCGAGGGCCGTGATTTCTTCTTTGTTGACCCACACGAAACCTGGGGCACCGGTGCAACAATCGCCGCAGCCGGTGCATTTGAAGCGGAGACCATCCTTGTACCAGGGCGTTCGACTAGAGGCCGACATACGAAAAGTCCTATTCTATCACCACAAAGGCACAAAGTTCACGAAGGCGTGACTAAGCATGACTTTAGGTGGGATCAATTCACCATGCGTTTGATGCCATGTTTCATCAGAGGCACATTGAAATTGAGTATGAATCCTAAACGTATATTGGCAAGTTTCAAATAGGTGAGAAGTTGCGCTTCGTGAATTGGAACGATCGATTCGACCGACTTGACTTCGATTACGACTCAATCATCGACCAACACATCAATTCGATAACCGGTCTCGATCAAGATTTCTTCGTATCGTACCGGCAAATCCACTTGTCGGCGAAATGAAATTTGCCGCTTTGATAGTTCAAAACAAAGGCAAGCCTCATAAGCAGATTCGAGCAGACCTGGCCCGAGCGCTCGATGAACTGCTATCGCCGAATCAACAATTGCCGACGCAATCACCTCAGCACGTTTAGGAATGTCGTCATGCAACGAACGATCCATCTTCGTGCCCTTTGTGCCTTCGTGGTGAAAAACAGTCCGTTCACCTAATCGCAATAGCCGCGACTTCCTGCAGCGCGTTCACAGCACGCGTGATTTCATCGGGCGTCGTTGCAAACCCGGGGCTGAAGCGAAGCGTTCCGCCACCTGCGACAGTTCCCAGTGCTTCGTGCATCCGCGGAGCGCATTGGAAGCCGGCACGCGTCTGAATGCGGTAGCTTGAATCGAGAATCGCCGCAAGCTCTTGCGGTGCGTACCCGTCGACCGTAATGCTTACGACGCTCGTACGATCCGCACCGAATTTCGGGCCGTGAATTGTAACGCCGTCGATCTCGCTCAGTTCCTCGATGAGTTGCCGAGTGAGAAGCGAGTGATGCTGATGAATGGCTTCAATTGTTTCATCGCGCAAAAACTCGGTGGCGGCTACGAGTCCGGCCAAGCCGACCAAATTGTGGTTGCCCGGTTCGTACTTTTGCGGCAACACATCAGGTTGGCGATCTTCGTCGCTCTGCGTGCCGGTGCCGCCGTAGCGGAGCGGTTTTACTTCAGTCTCGACACCCGGGCGAATGTACAGGATGCCAGTTCCGAGCGGCCCCAACAGGCCTTTATGGCCCGGTGCAGCAAGCAGATCGGCGTGTGAAGTACGCACATCGAGTGGCACATGGCCAAGCGACTGTGCGGCATCGATCAAATACAAAGCCTCGGTCGAGCGAACAACCTCGCCTATCGCTTCGATGGGCTGAATTGCACCAGTAACATTGGACGCATGATTTACGGCCACTAATCGTGTTCGTGGCCGAATGGCTGTCCGAATGTCGTCCGGCGAAACGAAGCCTTGGCTATCGCACGCCACGTATGTTACTTCGACGTCGGCCTCTTCGTTCAGCATTCGCAGTGGTCGGAGTACCGAATTGTGGTCGCACACCGTCGTCACCACGTGGTCGCCCGGCCGAACGACGCCGCGAATGGCGAGATTGAGCATATCTGAGCAGTTTAAGCCCAGGATGATATGGGAGGCGTCGGAGGCACCAATCAAATCGGCGACGCCGCGGCGTGCCCGCTCGACGATGCGGTTCGACTCCTGAGCTTCGCGGTAGCCGCTTCTGCCGTTCGGGGCGCCGATTTCGCGTTGATAGTGATCAACGGCGTCGTAAACGGCCTCGGGCTTCGGCCAGGTTGTCGCGGCGTTATCGAGGTAGATGCGATGGGGTAAGGACATGCGTGGATTATACCGCGCTGACAACGCGTACGGCAGAAGGGCCGTGCTTGGTTTCGCAACACGCTTACGCTACCCGCCGATTTGGTACATCGCGCGCTCGGGGCGAATGAATTCGACCGTGTTGATGCCGTGAGCAGGGGCTTTCGCGGCGATGCAATCGCGGACGAGCTCGGCTAAATCGTCGTCACTGCCGCCGTCTCGCAGAATCGCTCGGGCATCCCATTCCGCGGTTGAGAACAAGCAATTGCGTACCTGGCCTTCTGCCGTGAGCCGGAGGCGATCGCAATCGCCACAGAAGGACTGCGAAACCGGTTGGATGAGACCGATCCGGCCTTTCCCGTCGGCGTAAACAAAGTCGCTAGCGGGCTGACTCGAATGGGGTCTTGCCACGGGAATGAGCGGCCCGAATTCTGACTCCAGAATTTGGCGGATGACTGCCCCGCTGAGCACGTCGCCCGCCTCCCAGTGACGCTCCGCATCGAGCGGCATGTATTCGATGAACCGCAGCTCTAGAGCATGGGACCGGGCGAATGTTGCGAGCGGGATGATTTCATCCTCCGTCAATCCTGCGATGGCGATTGCATTCAAACGGATTTGCTCGAACCCGACATTTTGGGCCGCGGCGATTCCCGCCAGCACTCGGTCGAGCCCGTCCCGGCGGGATATTTTTTTGAACGTTTCTTCATCCAGTGTGTCGAGGCTAATGTTGATTCTTCGAAGACCAGCACGGCGAAGGTCATCTGCCTGCTCGGCGAGTAGCATGCCATTGGTTGTCAGCGCCAAGTCTTCGACAAGCGACGATGCGGCCAGCATTCGCACGAGGTGAGATAGTTCTGCCCGGACGAGCGGTTCACCCCCGGTAAGTCGTAGCCGGCGGACGCCCATTTGGCCGACAACACTTGCAAAGCGGCAAATCTCTTCGAAGCTCAAAATCTCGTTGCGCGGGCGAAACTGCACGTTTTCATTCGGCATGCAGTAGAAACAGCGGATGTTGCAGCGATCGGTGACGCTGACCCGCAGGCTCGTATGGACGCGGCCGTGGCGATCGACGAGCGGAGCTGTGTTGGTGATTGAGTTCATGCGGCAGGACGTGCGACCAACGATCGCGACATTTGGTTATTCAATTCCAGGATGGACCCACTCTGCGGTACCGTCGGACCATTGCTCACGCTTCCAAATCGGGACATCGGCCTTAAGCGAATCGATAAGCCACTCGCCGGCGGCGAAGGCGTCGGCCCGGTGGGGCGTGCTGACGGCAATCGCCACGCTCGACTCGGTCGGCGGGACCACCCCCAGTCGATGAACGATAATGCATTCTATCACAGGCCAGCGACGGCGAGCCTCGGCCTCGAGCTCTGTGAGCCTACGCTTCGCCATTTCCTCATACGCTTCATAGCTCAAAGCGACGGTTTGACGGCCAGCCGTAAGTTCTCGAGTCGTCCCTAGGAACAGGACAATCGCGCCGGCTTCGGGATGCCGAGCGCTGTCGACGATGCTCGCGGTGTCGATAATTTCGGTGGTTAATTGAATCATCTGCGTGACTGCATGGATGCAGTTTAGCCACCGCTCACGGGCGGAATCAGGGCGACTTCGGAGCGTTCGTCGAGCGGCGCATCAGCGGCAGCGTATTGACCATCAATCGCCCACAACGAGTGCGGGACAATGCGCGACAACGCGGGCACGCCGGCAATCACTGCCTGCCTCAAGTGGGCGATCGTCGCGTCGTGCGGCAGGTCGATTTCCAAGGAATCGCTCTTGGCCAACTCCTTGGCGACGGCAAATAGTTTGACGCGCACTTTCATGTTACTACCAACGGCGAACTGCTGGAGCGCACGAGGGCGGCGATTTCTGGCATCAGGCCGTAGGCGAGAGCAATCAGCTTGATCGGGTGAATTGTGGGGCGAGTAGTCCCCTGCTCCATTTGCAATTTGCAGGTACTGCACTCGGTGACACCGATTTGAAACGGGCCGTCACGCACGGTCGACATTAATTCCAAACCTGCTCGCAGACTGGCGCGGTAATTGTCGCGATCAATACCCCACATGCCGGCGATTCCACTGCAACCTTTTTCGAGGCGGTTCACGCGAATCCCCGGAATCAGCCGCAACAGATTTTCACCCGGGGCACCGATTTCCAGTGCCCGCAGATGACACGGCACGTGATAGCCAACCGAAATGCGCTGCGGTTGGAAGTTCAATTTTAATCGGCCACGTTGATGGAGCTGCCACAGATAGTGGCACGCCTCCTGAGTGTGCTGCGCGACCGCGATGGCGTCTTCATCGTTGTCGAGAATCGTGGGGTATTCGTGGGTCAGGGCGAGGACGGCGGAAGGCTCGGTCGCGACGATCGTGTATCCTTGCCGGACCGATTCCGCAAGAATCGCGACATTCTGAGCCGCGATCGCACGCGCTGGCTCGAGCGCGCCGGCGGCAATCATTGGCATAGCCGAATGCAACTGATCGTTTCGCACAAACACCGCGATGCCGTTGTGCCGGAGCACATTGATCAATGCGTCGCCAAGTTGGGTGTCAAAATGATTGGCGTAAGTATCAACGAAATACAGGACCCTTTCGCCGGCCGTTCGCGGAGGATGGTTCAATCGACGCAGCGCCGACTGCTGCAGAAAGCTGCGCCGAGCGAGGCGCGGTAGTTTTCGCGCTTGGGCAATTCCTGTCACTTTTTCGATCAACCACCGCGATTGGGGATTCGCAATCGCCCAATTCGCGAGCCCCGGAAGCCGGCCAGCAAGAGCGGCAAGCCAATCGATGCGCGTCAAAAACCATTCGTGCAGTGAAAGGCCATTCGTGCTCACATACTCAGCCTTCGCTTCGAGCATGAGTTTGGGAATATCCACATTCGCCGGGCATTCGAGCCGGCACATGTGGCAATGGACGCACAGGTCCGCGATCTCCTTGCACGCGTCTTGCAACAGCGTGTTTTCCGGCAACTGATTGGCGAGCAAACCACGAATGAGGTTGGCTTTAGCGCGGGGCGAGGCTTCCTCACGCGGGTTCGCCCGAAAAATCGGGCACATTCGCACTTCGGGCGAAGTTGAGCGACAGGAACCGCAACCGTTGCAGATTTTAGCGGCCGCCGCCATCTCCGTTTCATTCCATGCCAGCTGCAGCTCAATTCGTTGAGGCTGCCCATTCGCATTGCCGGCGGCCACTTCCACATTTGGCGTCTGCTTTTCACCAGCCGACTCCGGCCGCATGTTTTGCGTAATTCGCGCCGGCGCGACCGGTACAATCTTGCCGGGGTTGAGCAGATTCTGCGGATCAAAAATCCGCTTGAGCTCGCGAAATACATTCACGAGCGGTCCGTACTGCTTGGCAAGAAACGGCGTGCGGCTAAGCCCATCGCCATGTTCACCGCTGATCGTGCCATGCAGCAGCCATACCTGCTCGTACAGTACGGACGCTAGCTCTTCCATCGTACGAACGTCATCGGCGTTTGCGAGATCGAGAAAGGGCCGAATATGCAACTGCCCCTGCGCTGCATGCCCGAACACCGATGCCGTAACTTGCAGCCGCTTGAGTGTATCTTGCAAGTGACGCAGGAAGATCGGCAAACCTTCGAGCGGCACGGCGATGTCTTCGATGCACGGCGTCGGACGCGTCGATCCCTGCGTGCGGTGAAGCGTCGGCACAAATCGTTGAGCCAAGCCCCAATAGAGTTGGAAGTCGGCTTCGTCCTCCGCCACGTAGGAAGCGGCCGCCCAGCCAGTTTGGTATTGGACCTGCTCGATCAACGTATCGAGGCGCGAGCGAAGCTCGTCTTGGTCATCCGCGTGGTACTCGACCAGCAGCATAGCCTCGGTTTCGCCAGGAATCAGCAACTCGTAACGAACATCCGTTTCGCGAGCGAGGCTCAAATGGCGTCGATCCATTAAATCGCACGCCGCAGGCTTCGATTTAGAAATCTCCAAAGCCGCGTGCGCCGCCTTCTCGAGGCTTTCAAACAGCAGGATCGCACAGCCACGGTAAGCCGGCAACGGATCAACGGTAATCGTTGCTTCGGTGATCAGGGCGAGCGTGCCTTCGCTACCCACCAGCAGTTTTGCGAGATCAAGCTGCCCGTTTTTCAGGACGTCATCGAGCCGATACCCGGCGCGGTTGACAGCGCTTCGCGGACGGCGATCGGCGATCGTCCGCTGGTGGCGGTTAATCAACCCGGATACAGATTGCACCAAACCATTGAGCAAATCGTTTTCACTTGGTGTGCTTGTGGAATCACCACCACGGTTCGTGCCCACTGTGTGCCGCCCAACACGCAGGACCGTTCCATCGGCAAGTACGATTTGCAGTGCCTCGACGTGCTGCCGTGCCGATCCGTAGCGTGGCCAATGGCTGCCACCGGAATCGATCGACACGACGCTGCCCATCGTCGTCACGCTGCGCGTAGCCGGATCGGGACCGAACAATCGGCCAGTGCGGCCGAGATACCGGTTCAGCGAATCGTGGACCACGCCGGGCTGCACGCGAACGCGATCGCCATCGTCGGCCACGATGCGGCGAAAATACCGCGAGAAATCCATTACGAGTCCGCGCCCCAGCGATTCGCCGGCGAGTCCCGAGCCGGCGCCACGGGCGTGGATCGCAAGGTGGTTGTCGGCGGCGTAGCGGACCGTGGCAACGACATCCGCCAGTGTTCGCGGGCGAACTACACCTGCGGGGCGCAGCTCGTAGATGCTCCCATCGCTCGCGTAAAGCTGCGTGAAAATATCATCGCAGCGGACATCGCCTTGCAGCAGACCGCGAAGATCTTCCTCGATTCGCTGCTGTTCTGGATCCATTTTCGAAGAGGAGACTAGTTTTTTACCACGAAGGCACGAAGGTCACAAAGAAGCAATTTCACAACGCCTACCACTGTCGCTATTGGGTCTACCGACACCAGTTTTGCAAATCCTGCTCCTCCAAACCCCAAATTCAAAATCCTTCGTGCTCTTCGTGTCTTAGTGGTGAATCATTTATTCGGTGACGCCGGTTGGTTGCAGTGCAGGCGTGTTCTTCATCCGTGCCGCGAGCTGCCGGTACCGTTCATGCGTTTCCAGATCGAAACCACCGTGCAATTCGATTTTATCGCAGCCACGATACTGGGCCCCGCAGCGGTAACAAGTGAGTGACTCACCCATGAACACGTATAGCAGCAGGTCGATGAGCGCCGTAGCGAACAAAATGGCAAATGTCCAAAACACGGCGTAATTCGCCCAGGCGACACAACTCCCGCCGAAACCAAGAATCACCAACGCCACGCCCAGCCGCTGAGGAAAGTCTTTTCGGGCGTACAGGTCGACGCTGGGGCAAACCAGGCAGCGATTAAGTTGCGTCCCAGCAATGGCGTCCGTCGGAATCGCGATCTGGTGATGACATTCCGGGCAATCGAGCGCGGCCGAAGCGGCAGAAAACTGCTCGCGGACCGATTTATGGCATGCCGGACAGTGATACGTAATATTCATCGATTGTGTGCAATGCGCCCAAAAGGCTGGCTAAGTTGGCAATTGGCAACCACTTACCAATTATAGCGCGAACGTCGACTCGGCTGACAGTAGCAAGCCCGTCAATTCGCCGATGAACACGCCAATCACCGCCACATAAAGAATGCCCGTCGCGCTTTGCGTGTTGGGAATTTTGAGCGTTTGCCAAGCCATCCACAACAAGCCCAGCACTCCGAACAAGCCGAACGACCAGCGGAGCGCGAGAAACAGCAGCCAATCGATTCCCAACGTCGGGTGATAAGATGCTTCGGCGAACACGCCGGCGCCGACAACGATCATTTGCGCGGCGATCGCGAGCGCCGCAGCGATGAGCAGTTGTCGCAATGGCTCCAACTCCATTCCGGGAGCGTTCAAATACCAATGGCCGAGAAGCATCGCCGCGAATACGACACCGAGAACCAGTCCAGACGTAACGAGCTCAACCGAATGAGCCAAATCTCGGTTCGGCAGACCGAGCCAAGCTGCGAGCAGCGTGCAAACGCACACTGCCGCCGTCAGTACAATTCCGATACGCTTGCCCTCGTAAAGCCACGCCACGGCACCAGCGTAGCTCAGCGCTGCGGCCAAACCGGCCACTATTGCGGCCCCAGAATTCACGCGTGCCAGCACCAACGTAGCGAGTGTCGCGAGGCCGAGCGTCACGTACAAATGGTTGCGGTAAAATCCGCTGAATACTTTTTGCGGCGACGTGATCGCCATGCCGAATGCCAGTCCGAACGCTAACCGCAAGAGAAACTGGGACAGAATCTCCATGATGGCTTAGCGTCGATCGCCATAGATGAGCGTCATGACTTCCGAGCGGCTAGATAGATTTGAGCGGAAGAGCCCTTTCATCGCCGACGTCACGCAGATGCTGCCTGGCTTACGGACACCGCGAATGGTCATGCAAGAATGGGTCGCCTCGATAACCACCGCCACGCCTTTCACATCCAATTCGTTAATTAGAAGGTTCGCAATCTCTTCGGTCATGCGTTCTTGCACTTGCGGACGATGCGAAACACTTTCGACAACGCGAGCGAGTTTGCTCAAGCCGACAACCTTACCGTTGGGCACATAACCGATATGGGCGACGCCGGTGAAAGGGAGCAAATGGTGCTCACACATGCTGTTGAAGCTGATGTCGCGAACCAGCACCATCTCATCGTATTTTTCGGTGAAGAATTTGCGGAGGTGCAGCTGCGGCTGATCGTGCAGGCCGGAAAACAATTCAGCATACATCCGCGCGACGCGGGCCGGCGTCTCGCGCAGTCCCTCACGGTCGGGGTTTTCACCAACAGCGGCCAGAATTTCGCGCACTGCGCGCTCGATGCGCGGCAAATCAACTTGCGACGCCTTCACCTCGCCGTTGGATTCGGAAAGCTCGTCCGAAATGCTGCCGGCGTCGTGCGATCGCCCTGCCGATTTTTGGTGTGCGTTTGCCATGAAAACAAATCAAAGCTGCGTGGCAGCATTGCCTTTACTCGATCTTACGAACCGAGCGCGAACAGGGTCAACCCGGCACGGTGGGCGATTGACGGAGCTTCGTTCAATTATCACTAAACGAGGGTGGAAAAACGAGCGCCGATTTCTTCGCCGGCTTAACGGCAAGATTTTGGACTTCTCCCAAGAGCGTTTCAACCCGTCGCCGCACGCTGCATTCGCCGAGCAGTTGCAGCTTGACTTGAGGTGATAACGGGAGCGCGTAAGCCGCGAGGTCTGTCAGCAACCCCAGCGGCAATTGAGCCGAAAGCATGCTCTGAAGTTGCTCGGGCATCTCGCATTCACTGGGGAGCTGAGTGCGAAAGACCTCCGTCAGTGCTTCCTGCATCCGCTTGTGTTCGCAGGTTGAAGCAAAGTCATATAGGTCATCGAGCAATTCGACTCGCGCCTGGCGGAAGGATCGCAGCGGGTTAAGTTCCTCGACGATTCGCGCTCGCTGCACTCCCATCAGCAGCACGTTATAACGGTCGTCTTCCAATTTGTGATGAGCGACAACTTTACCCAAGCAGACAAATTCTGAAATGGGGGGCCGGCTCTCGTAGTCCATTTCCCAGCCGGGCTTGAGCACGGACATCGCAATCAAGCGATCACTGGCGAGCGCGTCTTTGAGCATCTCCCGATAGCGGCTTTCAAAAATATGCAGCGGCTGCATAACGTGCGGATACAGCACCAAATTTGGTAAAGGAAAAAGCCGCACCTCACCAGTGAAGGCGCTCACGTCGAAATCAAGCTCTGTAGCGTCCCACGGATTCATCGCCTTCTCACCTCTCAATTTCCACTGGCGGCAATTCCACCGGTGGGTCCAACCAAATCTCCGGAATTAATTCCGGATTCAATTCGATGTTAGGAAACTGCTCGTCGCTGGCGGCAACTTCGGCAAAACAACGATCGAACTCCGTCAGAAACTTCTTCAGATCAAGGCCTTCGCACACCGGGCCGTACTGTGCCAAGTAGCCGCGACTGCTGCCGTAAACCTTGCGGGCACCACGGATGTTTCCATTCCCGAAATGATGCAAAGCCACGGCAGCCTGAATCAACCCCTTATAAAACAGCCGCAATTCGCCGGCGTAACTCTTCCACAAATCTTCCCACACCTCGTGGGCTTCGAAAAACTCGCACGCGTTAAAGTACGCTATCCCCTGCAAATAAAGCGGGTCGTACTGGTCCGCGGCGGCGTCCATCACATGCTTCCAGAACAGCCTAACCACGCAAACCGTACCGACTAGTCGCGACGCATAAAAATCTGAAGCACATACCAGAACAGCAGCGCCACAGACGCGAACAGTGCTAGCGAAGCCGCCACGTATTGGTCGGTGCGATAGATATGCAAAACATTCGACGTGTAGTAGAGAATATAGCCGCTCGCCAGAACGACCATCGCCCACACAAACCAGATTCCGAGGTTGAAGCCGAAGATGACTGCCACCGACGATCAGCGCAATCGCACTGAAGCCGGCGAACAGCCAAGAAAGCACCCAGAAATGAAAAATCTTGCTTGGTGATAAACAGCGAAAGCGGTGAGCCCGCCGAAGATATCACAAGGGTCGTAATCGCCGCCGCAGGAATCACACCGACATCACGACCCCTGAACTTGAACGTCTGCAGGCGAGCGAAAGCCAGCAGCGGGACAAAGATAAGAGCCTCTCGACCACATAAAGCCACAGGCCGGCGTATTGCATCGGCCGAGACGTGCTCGACATTGCCCATCGGTTGGCAATCGAAACTAATCGCCATAAACCCGCCCAGCACAATCAACCAAGCGAATCGTGACGTGCCGAGGAACTGCAACGCTGGTTGCTCTCAGCCCTAACGAGAAGAACAGCCACTCGAACGCCACGAAGGCGTAGATGGCCAACATCAAGTGAATGTACGTTTGCTTAATAAACATCTGCCCGCGATCTGCCGGCGCATTGATCGCGACATCGCCAAAACGCGCGTATGGGGTGTTCGCTTGATAGTCGGCCGAGTTCATGGACATTGCCTTGGAAAAAGAAGTTTAGTTGAGTGCCAGGTCCCGCAACGAAATGCACGAGCAACTGAACAAGTCTATGTTTGAACCCCCCTAAGGTCAAGATTCACGCGGTTTTACGGCCAGTTTGAGGCTGCAATGCGTGTCGCTTGACAGCCGACAGCCCGCCTCCACAATTGGCGGGTATGGGCTTTGTGTGAGTGCATCGACTACCACACAAAACCAGACTCTTCGCTCGGAACAAGCTCCCGTTCTCCGTCGATCGCGATATACCGAAAACGAGATTTGGA
Organism: uncultured Planctomycetota bacterium; assembly: GCA_963733705.1. Lineage (GTDB taxonomy): Bacteria > Planctomycetota > Planctomycetia > Pirellulales > Lacipirellulaceae > JABDGM01. The sequence continues at coordinate 56,378 of CAVTEJ010000015.1, forward strand.
AGATGGCAAGCGCGAAACGGATATCGCCGCCGAAACAGAGCGCTAAAAAAGTTTCGAATGAGTCTGCGCCCGCGGCGAACGGTAAACCGAAAAAGAAGGCGGCTCCGCGACTAAGCCCGCAGCGCAAAGCACAGGCGGTGCGCGTCCTCGAGCGCCTCAAAGCCGATTATCCGGGCGCGACCTGCGCGCTCGAAAACGAAACACCGTTCGAGTTGCTCATCGCCACGATTCTTTCCGCGCAGTGTACCGACGTTCGCGTTAACATGGTAACGCCGGAGTTGTTCCGCCGCTGGCCCGATGCTAAGGCGATGGCAAAGGCCCCAATCCAGCACCTCGAAAAAGCCATACAGAGCACTGGCTTCTACCGCAACAAAGCAAAGAACATCAAAGCAGCCAGCCAGGCGATGGTCGAGCGTCACGGTGGCGATGTGCCGCGCGATATCGAAGCCATGATCACTCTCCCCGGCGTGGGCCGGAAAACAGCGAATGTGGTGCTCGGCACCGCTTTCGGTATGGCGACCGGCGTGGTGGTGGATACGCACGTCACACGATTAAGCAAACGGCTAGGACTGACCGATCACACCGACGCGGGCAAAATCGAGCAAGATTTGATGCACCTCATTCCACAAAATGAGTGGGTCGATTTCGCCCATCGCATGATTTTCCATGGCCGGCAAATTTGCGACGCCCGCAAACCGAAATGCACCGAATGTTCCATGCAATCGTTCTGCCCAAAGATCGGCGTGGAGATCAAAAAGGTCACAAAGTTGCGCCTCGTAAAAAACGACCAACTCCAAAAACGCAGCGTCAAAAACCCTGACCCCCGTCCCCTGAATCCTCCCCCCTCTCCCATGATCCTTTCTGGCCAATCAATCCGCGAACGTCTCGGCAACGACATCATTATCGATCCGTACGATGAAGGTCAGCTCAACCCAAATAGCTACAACCTCACGTTGCACAACGAGCTGATGGTCTATGAAGAGCTGATGCTCGATATGGCCCGTCCGAACCGAGTACGCCGAATCGAGATCCCGGCCGACGGCCTGGTGCTGAGCCCAAATCAGCTTTACCTGGCACGCACATCGGAAAAAACGACCACTCACAACCTGGTGCCGCAGATCGAAGGCCGTTCCTCAATTGGTCGACTCGGCCTATTCGTGCACGTTACTGCCGGCTTCGGCGACGTCGGCTTCAGCGGCTATTGGACGCTAGAAATGTTCGCCATCCATCCGGTGCGAATCTACCCCGGCATACCCATCTGCCAAATCTTCTATCACGAAATCTGTGGGCCGATCGAAGAATACGCGAGCAAGTATCAGCACAATCGCGATATTCAACCAAGCTTACTGTTCGAAGAACTAAACTCGCACCGCAAACACGATCCGCAACTGCCGCTGTTCGGCATCGAACGCTCAAACGGCTAGGCGCGAAGTCGCCAATCGATCGTCCACGCCCGACCCTGAAAGGGTCGTTCATCCATTCGGCAAAAAGCCAAATAACGGTGGCCAAAAATAATTGTGGAATCCCTTCCTTGAAGGTGATATAGTCTCCCCACGCTGCATATCGACGGCGTTCGCTCATTGAAAATTTAAAAGAAACGGTTGGCCCGCAATTGGCCAGAAAAGTTGCGCCGATACCGACGCAAACACCGCTCCTTTTTGCGCTCACACAGGGTCCGCGCTCGGAACGTCGAGAGGTTTCACGCTCCCGGGCCGTGCAAAACTCCCGAGTTCTGCACGCGTTAATTGGGACCCCTACCCGCCGAGCAACTCATCCCTCGACTGGTTAAGAAGTTACGGGCTCAGCCGGACCACCCCAAGTGCAAAACTCACCGGCGCTCGCATTCCGCGTACGTTTGCGCGAATAGCTGCAAAAAGGGGCCGGGCAAAATGCGGTGTAGCGGAATTCGCAATAAGTCAATTACAGCGAAGGCTACATCACCGCGAAGTAGTTCTCGACCGCGAAGTCGAACGTCTCCGGCGTCAGCTTCGCCGGCGTGTTCGTATAGCGGCAGTAATTGCAGAATCTGCAGAATCAAGTCGCGCGGCTGGCAGCAACGCAACTTGCGATTCACCGCGCGGTAGTGCGTCTCCATCAGGTAGTCAACGGCCGCCTCGTTGTATTCCACGCCGAGCTTGCCCGCCATTATCTTGAGCAATTGGCGGAACGACTGCTCGTCTGGATCAATCACTTCGATTTTGTACGGAATACGGCGGAGGAACGCGTCATCGACCAATTGCTTGGGCTCGAGGTTCGTCGAGAACACGATCAACTGATCAAACGGCACCTGAATCTTCTTGCCGCTCGCCAAGTTAAGGAAGTCGTAACGCTTTTCGAGCGGCACGATCCAGCGATTGAGCAGCTGGTCGGTCGTCATCCTTTGCCGGCCGAAGTCGTCGATCACCAGCGTGCCGCAGTTGCTCTTCAATTGCACGGGCGCTTCGCTCACGTTCGTAGCGGTGTTGAGCGTGATTTCCAAGTGCTCCATCGTCAATTCACCGCCGACGACGATCGTCGGACGGCGAATACGAACCCAACGATTATCGATTTTGCGATTGTCGAGCAGCCCTTCGTTCGCCGGCAGTGGCATTTCTTCGTGCATGCCGGGGTCGAACAGCCGCATGATTTCGCCGTCGATGCCGATCGCGCGCGGGATCCAGATCGATTGCCCAAAGGCTTTGGTAATTCGCTCGGCAATGCTCGTCTTGCCGTTGCCCGGCGCACCAAACAAAAACATGCCGCGGCCCGAGTTGATCGCCGGACCCAACCGAAGCAGCATCTTCTTGTCGATCAGCAAGTCTTCGAATGCACGGTGCAGATCTTCCTGAGTCGGATGCTGATTGGTGAGCGTTTGGCGTTTCACGCTTTCGATGTAAGCGGCCAGCGACACCGGCGCCGAGCCGAAGTAGGTGCAATGCTCGGCAAACTTTTTGGCCCGCTCGCGGCCAAGTTCGGTGAGCTGATAAACGTAGTCGTTCATCGGCGCCGCGCCCTTGTGGGCGACCAGCCGATCTTGCTTCATCGAATGAAGCAACGGATCGATGATCCGGAACGGCACCTTCAGGTGATCGGACAGATGCGTCCCGTTGCCTCGGCCCGGCCATTGAGCGTCTTCAAAGCGAGCGCCTCGATCTCACCGTCGGTAAGGCCTGCGGCCGCGAGCGTTTCCGGCTCGATCGGCATCCACTCGCCGCTGCGGCCACCAGTGGCAGGATCGACGGTGGGCTCCGCAGGAGCATCCGCCGATCGCGGCCGCGATGGCGTTTGGGCCATCGTGAGCTGATGGATGCGGTCCATCAGCGCATCGAGCCGGCTGTGGTCATCGACCTGGCCGGCAGAGGACGTCGCGGTTCCCGATGGAGGTCTGAGTGGGCATCGAATATCCCGAGGCTGATTAACGAAACAGAGGCCTGCTTCTTAAACGTAGGTTGCTGCCAATCGGAGGAGCAGATTGCGGGACGAGACCACAGGTCGGATCGTATCGGTTGGGTCGGTTTGATCGGCGCGTAACGTCCAACGGGCTGACAGCAACCACAATGTCGGCAGGCTGCGCGGCGCGGTAGACTGTCGGGACCGGACACGGTGCGAGTTCAACTTTAGGAAGCTCGCCCCGATTACCTCTGGCTTCATTTGCTGCACCATGCAAGTCGTTATTACCGCTGTTGGTCCCGATAATCGCGGCTTGGCCGATCCGATCGTTCATGGTGTTACGGCCCTGGGTGCCAATATCGCCGAAATCCAGATGTACGATCACGATGCCGAGAGCGTCTTCTCGATGCTGACGCGGATCGAACTCGATCGCTCGCGGTACGAGGAACTTCGGCAAGCGATGACCGATATCTCGCGGCGGACGGAGCTTTCGATCCGCACCTGGTCGCCCGATATCGTCGGCCGCCCGCCGCGCCTGGCGATTTGCGTTACCTATCGCCCAGAGACTGCCCTCGCCCTGCTCCGCGCGATTCGCGATGGGCGCATCAAGGCCGATCCCCGTTTGATGATCGGCAATCGCGACACCTGCCGCGGTCTGGCGGAACAATTCGAAATTCCCTGGTTCAATATTGCCGAAGCGTCCGGCAAGCCGAACGGTACGCCTGACGACGATCGCATGATCGAACTGTGTGACGAGCACGAAGTCGACTTCATCGTGCTAGCGCGGTACATGCGAGTGCTACCCGCCGCCAGTTGCTGGAAATACGCGGGCGGGCGAATCATCAATCTCCATCACGGACTGCTCCCGAGCTTCCCCGGGATTCAGCCGTACCACGACGCCTTTGCCAGCCGCATGCTTACTTACGGCGCTACGTGCCACTTCATCGTTCCGGAGCTCGATGCCGGCTGCCAAATCATCTACCAATCGACATTCATGGTGCCGCCGGGCACATCGCGCGATGAGATCATTCGCCGCGGCCAGCAAGACAACGAGCCGCATTGCCTGGTCGAAGGCGTTCGCCGCGTGGTGGATGGCGAAGTGCAGTTGCATTTTAACCGGGTGGTGGCGCGGAAAGCTTAGTGATTCATGCGCGCATTTGCTTCCAGTGGCGGTATCCGTAAACAGGGATGAACGTCACAAAGTTCACATCGCGTTTCCCTTAAACACCGCAATCGACCTCGCTTCTCAGCATGCGTTGCTCAATTGCGGCCGCTCGCGCCAGCGTTGAGCGCTCTACAAGCACCTCTAAAAATACTCAAACCGGCGAAAACTGGCCTTGCGAGCCGCACAGCCGCTCCCTAACATTTCGCCGCGCCCACCGTCTCGGTGGCAACTGCTTCTACCTCATCTGCAATTTACTTTTCATTTGCCGTAGTAACGGAAACGCTCCGCGTTTCCGTCGCGATCGGCCAAGGCGCTCGATCGGAACGACAGCGCAACAAAACTCGTCTGCGGCTACCGGTTCGCCGATACGCCGCCAGTGCGCACTTCCGAATTGATGGAGTAGTCACCATGCGAATCTGCCCTTCGATGTTAAGCGGTGCGAACCGGAACAGTCGCACACGCAGTGGGCAAATCGGCAACCTATGCATGCTTGCTGTTTTGGTCGTCACCCTTGCGCAACTATCGCTGTCGAGCGCGAGTGCTCAAAACATGGTGATGCCGCCCGCCGAATCGATGGGTAGCGGCAACGGTGCGCCGCCAATGTCGGCATCCGGCGACGTCAATTTCTTCTCGCAAGACCTGGGCACAATTCTGCGCTTGCGCTACGCCACCGAAAGTTACGGGCAAGATAGCCATGGCAACTTCGACGTCGGCTCGATGCAAGTCATCACGCTCGATGACGCGGCCGTCATCGCCGACGGTCAAGTGACCATGAACGAAGACAACGGCGTCGGCTTCAACGTGGGCGCCGGTTACCGGTGGATGAACTTCCCAATGTTAGCGCCGGAAGGCCGCGTCGATGGCATTGGAATTTTCGCGGATGGCATGCATACCGATGCCGGCAATTTCTTCCCGCAGATCGGCGTGTCGTACGAATCGCTCGGTGAGCTTTGGGATTTCCGCGGCAACATCTACGTGCCGCTCGGACCGGAACGGCAAGTCGGCAAATTCAAGCCAACTGGCGCTATCGGCTTCCAAGGCAATTCGCTGTCGCAATTAACGCAGGCTGGCGTCGATACTTCATTCACTGTCGGTGAAATCGAAATTGCTCGCCGTCTCGGCGAAGAACGCGATGCCTGGGGCTTCGCCGGTCCGTACTTCGTGGCCAACAATGACGACAGTGCCGCCGGTTACCGTGTAGGTGTGCGCGGATACGCTTATCCCGACTTGTTGCTCCAATTCGCCCTGACCGGCGACGAAATCTTCCATACCGAAGCAACTTTTTCGCTTACCTGGTTCGTCGGCCGCACGCGCACCAACTTCCAACCGGCCGGCAATGTCGCCGATCGTATTCGCGAACCGTTCATGCGTAATGATTACGTAGCTTTGAGCAAGAGCACGCAAGCTGGCGGCATCCCCATGACCAACCCAGATGGCACCGCGCTGCGCTTCATACACGTCGCGAGTAATGCCGCCGCGGGTGGCAACGGTACTCTTGAGCATCCGTACAACGAACTCAACCAAGCCAACGGCGCCGGTAGCCAGAATGGCGACATCGTATTTGCGCACTCGACCAGTACATTTGATACAAACATCATCCTCAAAGATGATCAGAAGCTGCTCGGTGAAGGTAACAACCTTGCACTTACGGTAAACACCAAGCAAAAGGGCACAATTACGATCCCCGAATCGTCGCCAGGCGCGCGAGCGCTTGCTCGCCCGATCATCGACATTCCGTCGAATACGGATGCTGTTACGCTCGCCAACCGCAACGAAGTCGCCAACTTCGATATGAACGGCAATAACAACGCCGGCTCACGGGCAATCGCCGCGCCGGCGGCAGGTGCAGGCAATCCAAACTTGCACGATTTGGCAATCATGAATACGGGCAGCGACGCCATCTTCTTCAAGCCGGATAGCTTCGTCGACACCAACGACACGAATGGCAATGGCAACACGACAGAAACCATCGTGCCGGGCAATGTGACAATCAACAATGTTACGCTGACCAACGTTGGCGGCAACGGTATTAACATCGACTCGACATCGCCGGTGGATGTCACGCTGCCCAACGTCAGTCTGCAAGAATTGATCGCGATTTCGAATGTCACAAGCACCGGCGGCACGGGTCGGGGTATCAATATCGAAAATACCCATACCGGTCCGAATCACGTCACGACACTCACCAACTACATATACGACGGCGGTACGACGAGTCTCGGCGGTATTCGGCTCAACAATTTCGACGGAACGCTCAATGCGTCGACCAGTATGCTCACCGGCGGTTCAGCCGCCGGCAAGGGTATCCAAGTGTTAGGCGACACCGACGGCATCGTCAACTTCGCCAGCACGGTTACGATGACTAGCATCGCGGGCACCGACGTCGACATCAACGGCGACGTCGCCGGTGTCGACAGCTTGAACGGTCATGTGACGTTCGGCAACGCCATCAACAACACGGCCGGTCAAGCTATTTCGGTTCAGAACGTCGCCGCGAACTCGATCATTACGTTCAACGGAAATGTGACCGATTCCGGCACGGGCATTCTCGTGAACTCGAACTCCGGCGGCGAAGTTGCCTTCGTCGGCACAGTTAATTCGAATATCTCCCAAGCCGGCGCGACAGCAATTAATCTGACGGACAACACCGGCGCCAACATCGACTTCACCAACGCGACGACGATCAATGCGACCGGCAGCGCCAATGGTTTTGTTGCCACTGGCGGCGGCACCATTTCGGCACCGAGCACTACCAACTCGATCTCAGCCGCTACGGGCCAGCCTCTCAAGATTACCGGGATGACGATTGCTGCAGGCGGCGTCGCCTTCGGCGATGTCAATCGCACTGGCGCTGGCACGACGAACGCCATTCAGCTGGAGACCAATACGGGTGGCCCGATCACGATCGGCAACACCACGGATACGACCGGCCAGGCCGGCACAATTGCGGCGGGTACCGCCGATGCGATTCGCATCGTCGATTCGGCGAACGTCACCGTCACTGGCCTCATCGTGAACAATGGCGCTCTCTTGACCGGTGCCCATGTCGAACAAACGGACGCCACTAAAGCGATGACCGTCAACCTCAACGATCTCACAATCAACGACGGCGCCTTCGGCGTCAACACAATCGGAGCCGGCACCGGCGCTGCTGCGATAACGATGACGGTTAACGACACGGACATCAATCGTGCGACTGATCACGGCGTTGTGTTCAACAATGTCGACGTCACGGGCGGGACCGGCGGTGTGCAAGTCAATCACGTCGTCGTCGATGGCGGCAATGTGAACACGACCAACGGCGGTGTGCTCATTGAAGACAGCAACGGCTCGTTTACGTTTAACGGCACGACGCAAATTAAGAAGAACGGGGGCACCGACTTCGAGGTCGCGCGCGGCACCCCGACAATTAGCTACGCTGGTTCCATTCAGAATTCGAATACCCTCAACGCCGGCGATACGTCCGGCAAATCGGTCCACATCCACGATCTAACTGGCGGTACGACCACTTTCACGGCAGCCAGCACGATCACCGATGCCAATGCCGGTATGTTGGTCGAGAACAACGGCAGTGCCTCAATCAACTTCCTTGGTACGAACAACATTACGACAACGACGGGCGGGGTTGGAGTTACCCTGAACAACAATGATGTCGGCGGTACGAACGCAAATATTACGTTTGCTGGTTTGAATATCAACGGGACTGGCACCGGCGTGGGCTTCCTGGCCCTCGGCGGCGGCACGTTATCTGTGACCGGTGCAACGAACGTAATCAACACGGACAACGGTGCCGGTTTGGTACTCAACGGCATGACGATTGGCAGTGTTGACTTCCAATCGATCACTGTGGACGGCACAACTGGCCCGACGAACGCGATCACGCTGCAGGACTTGACCGGCGGACTCGTCTCGATCGGTCCCGGCACAGGCGCGAACGGCGCAGGTGGTTCGCTCAAATCGACGGGCGATGCAATCGTCATCCAAAACGTCCAAAGCGCAATGCTTTCACAGGTGCGTATCGTGAGCGCTGGCAGCGCCTCGGGCGACAATGGCGTTGAAATCTCCCATACGTCTGCCGCGACGACAACGATGGATATCACGCTCGATGATCTCCATGTCGATAGTGCCTTCGACCAGGCCGTCCATGTCACTGGAGACAACTCGAACGCCTTTAACTTGCGGCTAACCGGCGATACGACCACCGGCAGCACTTTAAACAACAATGTTGCAGTCGACCTCACAGGCTCGGGTAAATTTGCGTTGCTAGTCGATCATGTAACGGTCGATTCCACCGCGAACAGCGACATCGCGTTCGCCATCAACCAAAGTGGCAACTCGCAAAACGCCGATATCACGTTCCAAAATGGAGCGGTAATCAAAGCGGGCAACGCCCAAGCTTTGATGATCGATTCCTCAAGTGCAAGCGCGAAGACCGTGAACTTGCTCATCGCGGGCACGCCAACTTCGTCCACGGCAAAAACGCAATTCATTAACAGCAGCGCGACTCTGCCAACGGCCGACATCGAACTGGCGCAAACCGGCACGATGAACCAAACAGTCCGCGGCACGACATTCCAAAACAACACCGCAGGCGGTTTGAACTACAGCACTTCGGCAACCGGTGCAGCGGCCACCATGAACTTGAGCCTCGGTGGCAGCAACGCCAACGACAAGAACACCGCCTCGGGCGGCCTCGCCGAGTACGATCTTACCAACACAGGCGCAACGTTTAACATCTTCGATAAGACGAACACGCTCAACAATACGCGAAACGACGGTACGGTTAATCCGATCCCGAATGCCGCGGCGTTCAACGATACGACCACGCAACCGCCTACGCCGAGTGGGCCGTAATATCGGCATTCCTAAGCAACCGAACAGACGCGAAATTGCCTAGACTCGCTTACGCCGAGACCGAGGCAAGCAACCAAACGCAAGCGACGTCAAAACCGCCAACGCTGCGGTAGTCGGTTCCGGTACCACAGAGGGCGACAGCGCGGTGTCGGCGGCCGGCAAACTTGAGCCGCTGCCGCCCAAAAGCGGTAGCGAGCTTAGTGAATTCGAGCCGGCGGCCGCTTGCGCCATGACCGATTGCACACCGGCAATATCTTTCGCCGTCGTCAGCGTATCGGTCACCAAAAAAGCGCGTTCGATAAGCACTTGCAATCCATCGGAATTGACTGGCACTTTGGCAAACGCCAAATTCCCCGAATCGGCGCCGAAGTTCGTGTCACTCGTTCGATCAATAGTTTGCAGCGCCATGATGTTGTTGATCACGGTCATGTCGGGTATCGCGGCGAAGACCGTGAAGTCGGCATCTAAGAATGAATTGTCAGTCAAGTTCACGAAAAAGCTGCTCGTACCGGCGTTCTGATCCGTACCGCCATTGCCGTTGCCCGGCAGCGCAAGCGAGACTGTTCCGACCGAATTGGTTAACCCCAGTTGCGAAGCTGGACGCCCATCCACCGGCGCGAACGTTTGCACCGGTCGAATGCTATCGATGGTTGGCGGCGGGCGTTTCGTGTTCGAAAAGAATCCGCCCATCTGCAGTACAAACCCAGTGTCTGCACGGTTGATCCAAGTTCCCAAATAACTGTTGCTCTGAACGTAGTTCACCAGGTTCTGAGCGTAATCCGTCAGAAAGGGGCTATTCGTTGGATTAAGGACCATGTCGAAGTCGCCGGCGGTCGTTTGGAAACGAACGACCTGCTGGGCAGCGGCGGGAAACGACAATGAGAGAAGAACGGGAACCGCGAGGAGAAATCGATAGAACATGCGCCTACTTCTGAAAATCAAAAGGTGAGGACTAATCGAAAGGGCGTAACATTCAGGCTAGTTAGTAGTTGCAAATACGTCAAAAGAACGGCTGATTCGGCCGGTTATGCGGGCTTTATGGCCTCGAGTAGTTTCAAAAATTCGCGAAGCAACGCCGGGTGGGCAGGCCACGCAGCCGCTGTCACGAGCTTGCCATCCACACAGGCGTCATCCATCCCCGCACTCGGTTCGACCCAGGTTGCACCTGCCAGTACGAGTTCTGGCCGCACAGCAGGGTACGCCTGGCAACGCCGTCCACGAACTACCCCCGCGGCACTCAGGATCTGCAATCCATGGCAGTGCGCCGCCACGGGCTTATCGCTTACGAAAAAATGCCGCACTATTTCAAGCACCCGCTCATCCAGCCGCAAATACTCGGGCGCCCGGCCGCCTGGCACGATCAGCCCGTCGTAGTCCCCTGGCTTCACGTCGTCGAACGTTGCATTTAGCCGGAACCGATGTCCCGGCTTTTCGGTGTATGTCTGGTGTCCTTCAAAGTCGTGAATCGCCGTCACGACAGTATCTCCAGCTTTTTTACCCGGGCAAACAGCATCTACCTGGTGCCCAACAGTGAGCAATGTTTGAAACGGCACCATGACTTCGTAATCTTCCACGAAGTCGCCCGCTATGAGCAAAATCTTCCGCGAACGCATATCGGGCCCGACCAAGTGCTTGAGAACCGCAACTCGATGGTCCATGATACGCCCTAGCAGCGGCTAAAACAGCCTTCACGTCCTGGGCTAGACTCGGCCGCAAGCCCAGCTCGCACCCTGCGTTGCGATCAAAGACACCCTCATACGCCTTTCTGGAGTTCTGATGAGTCGTTGGAAACTTGGCTACCCATTGACACTTGGCATCTGTTGGTCAGCCGCGATTTTGACGTTTTGTCTCCCAGCGGCGTCCGCGGAAGGTACGTCGAAAAAAAAGCCGATTCGCGTCGCCCTCTATGCCGACAAAGGCGCGACGATCAACGACCTGCCGGAAGTCATTGACTGCCTGCCCAAATCCGAGGGCTTCACCGTCACCAAGGTTCTCGCCAAGGAAATCCGCAGCGACGCGCTTGACCAATATGACGTGCTGATATGCCCGGGCGGCAGCGGGTCCGGCGAAGGCGAAACGCTGGGCAAAGAGGGCCGAGAACAAATCCGCGCGTTCGTGAAGAGTGGCGGCGGTTACATCGGAATTTGCGCAGGCGCTTATTTGGCCTCGATCGAGTATCCTTGGTCGCTGGGTTTGCTCAACGCCCATGTGCTCGACCGACCCCATTGGGATCGTGGGATCGGCAACGTCGAGCTCAAAGTTTCAGCGGCCGGAAAGGATGCCCTATCCTCCGACAATGAGACCTGTTCGATTCATTATGAAAATGGCCCGCTGCTCGGGCCGGGCGGAAAAGAAGGCATTGCAGGTTATGAGCTTTTAGCCTCGTACGACACCGAGATGACCCAGAACGCACCGCCCGGCACGATGAAAGGCACCGCCGCAATCGCCCGCGGCAAATTCGGCAATGGCCGCGTCGTTTGCTTCAGCCCTCATCCCGAAAAAACTCCGGGCCGCGCGCCGTTCTTGCAATCTGCGGTCCGCTGGGCAGCACATTACAACGATTAGTCAGCCTGCCCGCGTCATCCCCGGTCGTCACCTTTTATTAAGAATTCAGGCAACCGCTGCACCCGCCCTTCGCGGTCAATGCACGCCAGCGTACTCTCGCCTTCGGCCAGCAACTCGTTCCCCCGCAGCACACGATACTGATGATCGATCCTTGCCCCGCGAGCGCGGACCGTCTTAATTTGCAGCCTTAGCACGTCGCCAAACCGACTCGGCTTGTAGTACTTGCAGCCGATTTTGTTCACTACAAGCAGGATCCCATCACGCTCGAGATGCGCGTAGTCGTAACCAAGCACGAGGAGCTGTTCGACTCGGGACTGTTCGAAGTACACGAAATAGTTCGCATGATGGACGAAGCCCTGTCCGTCGGTCTCGTAGTAGCGAACTCGAATCTCAATTTCGTGGTCGGGAAGCATCTGTTTTTACCAAGCAATTGCGGATCTGGTCGGCTGCCCATGGTAGCCATTTCTGCCCGCGCGACCAACCTCGATCGACGCGCAGTGAGTTGCAAAACAGCTTGAAATGCTTATAGTTACGGCATAACGGCGGGCACGTTCGGGAGCGTTCGCAGCAACTGCCCGCTACGACTAATTGCCATTTTTTGACGCGAGGACGTTGCCATGAGCATCGGTGAAGGAAGCGGCTCCGGCCAGGGAACCGAATTCGCCACCATGCGCGGCCGCGACTACCCGTCGATCCGCCAGTTCACGGTTTTCTTAGAAAATCGAGTGGGCCAGCTGCTCGATGTGGTCCGCCGCTTCGAAGGCAGCCAAGTGCGGATCGTGGCACTGACGATCTCCGACTCGACCGAGTGCGCTCTCGTGCGATTCTTGCTCAGCGACCCGGAGGCAGGGCGCGAAATTCTCGAACGGGCCGGTTTGGCGCTCGTCGAGTCCGACCTGATCGGCGTTGAGCTTCCCGACTCGCAGCAGCCGATGCTACAGATTTGCACGGCGCTGCTGGCGGCCGAGGTAAATATCACGCAGATTTATCCGCTGTTATTCCGTCCCACCGGTCGCCCTGCCGTGGCCCTGATGGTCGACAACATCGAAATCGCAGTGGAGACGCTCCGTATGAAGGGCTTCCATGCGATCAACGAAGACGAACTGAAAGACACGTAGCGAATGACCAAATGACGAATGACGAATGACGATCTTGTTTCGATCATTCGTCATTCGTCATTCATTCATTCGTCATTTGCCAATATGCCCATTCAAGTCACGTGCCCAGGTTGCCTGAAGCGGTTTAGCGTCGCCGATAAATTCGCCGGTCAAAAAGGCCCCTGCCCCAATTGTAAGAAGACGATCACAATCCCCAAGAAGGAGGATGAGATTGTCATCCACGCGCCCGACCATTCCGAAGCGGGCGCAGTGGGCGTGGGTGGTCGGAACGTCCTCAAAACTTACAAACGCAAGGACACCAAGTTCCAACCGCTGCTATTTACGGCCGTCATCGGTGCCGTTTTAGTCGCACTGCTTATCGCTCTCGTCTTGCGGAGCTCGACCAAAGGCAATGTCGATGTTTGGTTCCTAGCGGCCGGCGCCATCGTACTGGGACCGCCGCTGGCATGGGCCGGTTACACATTTCTCCGCGATCCCGAGTTGGAAGGCCACCAGGGAACCGCCTTGTTGTTGCGCTCGATTATATGCGGGCTCGCTTTCGCTCTACTGTGGGGCATTTATTGGTTCATCGCGTACCGTTGGGGCGGAAACGAGGCATTCACAAAAGGCATGCCGATCTTTCAGCTAGTTACGTTAAGCGTGATCGTCCTCGGTATTGGCACCTTTGCCGCATTCGCCGCCTTCGATCTCGACCCCGGCAGTGCCTTCTTTTTGTGTGCTATGTATCTCGCTGTGACAATTGCGCTTCGATTCATAGCGGCGATGCCGGCGATCCCGGGCCTCGCCCCACATTCGTAGCCGTAAAAAGCCGACTCGATTGCAACCGCCGCGCCGACTACCGACAATTGAAGGATTGTTGTGTAGTCGTCATCTCGGGCCGAAAGCTAATTCGTGAGCGGAATTTACGACATACCTGAGATCGGCAACGCTCGCGGCCTAGGCGGCAGAATCCGCATCCCTCCTGGCGTCGATGTCCCACTCACCGATCGCGTGCGACACCTCATCGATTCGCCCGGATTCCGCCGGCTGGCGGAAATCAGCCAGTTAGGGCTCGTCCGACTGATCTACCCGGGCGCCACGCACACGCGGCAGGAGCACTCGCTCGGCGTATTTCTTGCCGCGATCGAATATCTCGACCATCTTGCTGCCGACAAGCGGTTCACCGCAGCCGTATCGCCGAAAGATGCCGAGTTGCTGCTCGCCGCTGCGCTACTGCACGACGTCGGCCACTGGCCCTTCGGCCATCCGATCGAGGACATCGGCCTTTCCCAAATCCCGAATCACGAATCGCTCGCCGCTCGCGAAATCACGACCGGCGAAATCGCGGAAACGCTCCGCAACGATTGGCACCTCGACCCGGCCGCCGTCGCGAATCTAGTCTGCGGAAAAGTCGACGGAGCCGCCCATCGCCTGCTGCACAGCATTCTGTCGGGACCTATCGACGTCGACAAAATCGACTATTTGATGCGTGACAGTCTCCACGCCGGCGTACAGTACGGTAAAAATTTTGACCGCCGCCGGCTGATTGGCAGTCTGTGCCTGAACGAAAGCGGCGACGCCCTCGCCATCACCGACAAAGGCAAAACCGCCGCCGAAATGATGGTCTTCGCCCGCTACGTGATGTTCAGCGAGGTTTATTGGCATCACGCCGTTCGCTCGGCCACCGCGATGTTGCAGCGAGCGTTCTACATGCTTCGCGGTCACGTCGACCTTTCTCATCTGGTAACGCTAACCGAGCAACCGTTCATAGATTCGCTATTGTCGGCGGCTAGCGGTGTTCCGTCGGCCATTCCACTGCTCGACGGTATTTTCGGCCCCACACGCTCGCTTTATAAGCGCCTCGCGCAATACAGCTTCGTCGAAGAGCCCGATTTATACCGGCTCATGGCCCGCCGACCGTATGCCGATCTCACCGCGATCGCCGAGCGAATCGCCGCGATACTAAGTGACGAACTGCGGTCACAAGTTGCACCGCACGAAATATTGGTCGATGCCCCGCCCGCCGAGTTAGAAGTCGATTTCGATATCGACGTCTACTTTGCAAAACCAGACACCTACCGCCGCTTGGGAAACATTTCACCTGTGGTCCGCACGCTGGCTCAAGAACAATTCGACAATTTTGTAAAGCGCGTGCGAGTATTCGTTCATCCGCGAGTATCCGCGGCAGCCCGCAGCTTGCCGAATCTAAGCGAACACTTGGCACAGACGATTCGTGCTTAATTACGCTCGAACTCAGTCCTGGACTCAAACTGCCGTCGTCACATTCGGCATGCAGAAGTTCGCCTTTTGACGGCGAACCGCCGCCAGAATCTTCGACGGGGCAATACTCCCATTCCGTCGCTTGGCGATCAACTGCCGATATTCACCCATCTCTCGCGCCACTTGCTCTCTCGTCAGAACACCCTGGCTGATCAAGATATCGGCGATCGACCGTTTTCGATCGGCTTGGATCATCAATAACCGCATCAACTCGTCGCGGGTTAGCAGCCCCATTTCGATCGCTAGTTCGCCGAACCGTTGATTTGGTGTTTCGTTCTGGGCGCGCAGAATCTCAAAGATGTCTCGTGGCGAAATGAGACTTTCTTCCAGCGCTAACTGACCGATCCGCGTCAGCGAAGATAGTTGGACCTCGGCGGCAGCGACCAACTGCTCGGCCGTGATCACACGTTTGCTTTTGAGATAAAGTCCGAAATGCATGGCGACTCCCGACGATCGTCTAGCGCGCTACCTGCCCCATTTCTCAAACGATGCCGATTCTCCGGATGACTGCCTCGTTAAATCTAGGACAAAACAACCCCGCGCGCCCGTGTCGCGCAAACCACTTCTACCGATTATTCCGACAAACCACCTCCGAGGCTGACTATTATGTCGCCCAGTCAGCCCCCGGCTCTGCCGGGGGTTCGAACAACCAGAACGCGTCCATCGCTCTCGAACCCTCACGCCAAGCATTTTCAATGTGAACCTTTATGCTCTCCGTTCAGTTTGCCGATAGCACAAACTAGTCAGGCGCTTTTCGCTGACCGGTCGCAACGGATGCGGCCAGACTTCCTCGATCCAAAGCGGAGTTGGATCAGCAACCGAACACCTGCCACGCATGAGTTCCGCTCGCCCTCACTTCCTGCTCCATACGGAGTCGTATCGCCCCGGGCGTGGGTCACGTCGTTGGAAATTCACGCTGCAAAGCGTCAACGAAAACGATCGGCTCTCGGCAACCGATACTGAATCAGACTCTCGCCGCGACCGCCTCGAACTGCTGGCCGTCGTACGCGGGCTCGAAGCACTGAATCACCCATCCCGCGTAACCCTGCTGACCCGCAGCCGCTACGTGAGCCGCGGAATCCGTCGCCAACTCGCTCAGTGGCGCGAACATCATTGGCAATGGGAACGGTTCGGCAGCATGAAACCTATCCGCGATTACGACCTTTGGCGTCGAATCGACCGTGCATTGGAGTTCCACACGGTAGAATGCTGTGTTTGGCAAGCCGATGAAATGCCGAACCAGCAGTTGGAACGCAACGAGCAGCACAGCCACCCCGCGGCGACCCTCCCCGCGGCACTCGCCAAGCTTGGCCGCGGCGTTTTGACGCCACTTTCCCACCTCTGGCGCCCCTCGTTTACTAGGGCAGCCTGACACCCCAAAATAGACACCGCGACAGGCGGCCCCCATCGGACGGGAAACTCCCGCTTCGTCCACCGAGTTTTAGGAGCTTTCGAACGTGCAAACCCAACTTCCACTCCAATCGATCGGGCCAGTGATACATGGCTATCACGAGAACCCGTTCGAAATCCTGGGCCCCCACGAAATCGAACAAAACGGCCGCCGCGCGCTGGCGGTTCGTGCTTACTTGCCGGAAGTTCAGCGGGCATGGGTCGTCGACATCGCCCATGGCGCTTCCCGCCCTATGCGACGTATTCATCCCGCCGGCTTGTACGAAGCCGTTTGTGCAATGGATGACGACAATTCCAATCCTTACTCCAGCTCGCAGTCCCCTGCTCCTCCCTACCAACTTCGCGTGACTTACAAATCTGGCGAAACACACATGATACACGATCCGTACGCCTTCCCGCCCATGCTCACCGATTACGACCTGCATTTGCTGGCCGAAGGCACGCATTGGCGTAGCTACGATCGGCTGGGCGCGCACCTTCGCACGATCGACGGCGTCACCGGCGTCAACTTCGCCGTCTGGGCCCCGAATGCCGAGGGCGTCGCAGTCGTCGGTTCATTCAACATGTGGGATCGCCGCACGCATACGATGCGGAAACACATTCCGAGCGGCGTGTGGGAGTTATTTGTCCCCGGCGCTGACAGTCGGCGCTCAATACAAGTTTGCCGTCAAACAGCGTGGCGGTCATGTCATCGAGAAGTGCGATCCGTACGGCTTCTTCGCCGAAGTGCCCCCGCGCACGGCGAACATCGTCAACAATCTCGATAACTACGAATGGAAAGACAACGACTGGATGGGCACCCGCGCCCAGCACAACGCGTTCGATGCGCCGCAATCCATTTACGAAATGCACATGGGCAGTTGGCGACGCGACCCGGCCGATCCAAGCCGCTGGCTGAGCTACGGCGAAATTGCGCCGCAGCTCGTCGAATACTGTCACAAAATGAACTTCACGCACGTCCAGTTGCTGCCGGTTAGCGAGCATCCGTTTACCGGCAGTTGGGGTTATCAAACCACTGGCTACTACGCCGCCACCAGTCGCTACGGCACGCCGCAAGACTTCATGCACTTTGTCGACTTGCTTCACCAGAACGGCATCGGCGTGATCATCGACTGGGTACCCGCCCACTTCCCCAAAGACGAACACGGCCTGCGCCAGTTCGATGGCTCGGCTCTGTATGAGCACGACGATCCGCGCAAGGGCGAGCACCCCGACTGGGGCACGATGATCTTCAACTACGGCCGAAACGAAATCCGCAACTTCTTGCTCTCCAACGCCTTGTTCTGGCTCGACAAGTACCACGTCGATGGCCTGCGGGTAGATGCCGTCGCCTCGATGTTGTACCTCGACTACAGCCGCAAGGAGGGCGAATGGGTGCCCAACTGCTTTGGCGGGCGAGAAAACCTCGAAGCCATTGACTTCCTCAAAAAGTTCAACGAAGAAGTCCATCTGCAATACCCGGGCGTACTCACAATCGCCGAAGAATCGACCGCTTGGACCGGCGTTTCGCGACCGACCTACGTCGGCGGCCTCGGCTTCTCGCTCAAGTGGAACATGGGCTGGATGAACGACACCCGCGAGTACATGCACAAAGACCCGATCCACCGCAAGTTCCATCAAGACGAACTGACGTTCTCGCTAATCTACGCGTTCACCGAGAATTTCGTGCTGCCGCTGTCGCACGATGAAGTCGTCCACGGCAAAGGCTCACTGCTTGACCAAATGCCCGGCGACCTGTGGCAGAAGTTTGCCAACCTGCGGCTGCTATACGGCTACATGTGGGCCCACCCTGGCAAAAAGCTGCTCTTTATGGGCGGCGAGTTCGGCCAATGGACCGAGTGGAATTGCAACGAGTCGCTGCAATGGCATCTGCTCGAATGGCAATCGCACGAAGGCGTGCAGCGCTACCTGGCCGACTTAAACGCCGTGTACCGCCGCGAGCCGGCTTTGCATCAGGTTGATTTCGAATACACCGGCTTCGAATGGATCGACTGCCACAATTGGCAAGACAGCGTCCTGTCCTTCATCCGCAAGGGCAAGGACCCGAACGACTATGTGATCTGCTGTTGCAACTTCACGCCGGTCCCACGCGTCGGCTATAAAATCGGCGCTCCGGAAGCCTGCTGGTACGAAGAAATCAGCAACAGCGATTCGACGTATTACGGCGGCAGCGATCTCGGCAACGGCGGCGGCATTCAAGCTCTTGCTGAAGAATGCCAGGGCCGGCCTTGCTCGATCGCCGTCACACTCCCACCGCTCGCGATGGTAATGTTCAAGCCGCGACGCTAACTGGCCGGCTCCTCCGCCGTCGATTCCTGCTGATCGGTTTTATCGAGGTCGCGCTTCTTATCGAGGTGCGCGCTCCCGATGATATCCTGCTGCAGCATCAATCGTGCTTGTTGAAAACGATCGCGGATCATATTGCCCAAACCGGGCCAAGTATCGGCTTCGCCCAAATAGGCGGTGTGAAGCTCATTGATTGACGGTTGATGTTCGACGATCCGTACGACATAAGCAATCGTATGGTCATGGCTCAATAGCCCGGCTGTCTCGCCGTCTTTCAATTGAAAGACTTTTTCCATGAATTCGGGACCAGGCGCGTGCAATCCATCCGGTTGGCTCAATCGGAAGGGGGACTGCTCGATTTGACCATTCACAATGCCAACATCGCCGCCCGTTAACTCCGAAAACGGGTCGGTTCGCGTCACCTTGATCGATGGATCGTCCGCGAAAAACGTCGCCAGCGGCGCCTTGGTTTCCTCAGCCTTTTTGGCGAGCTCTTGGGCTTTCTTTTCGGCAATTTCCGCTGCCTTTTGGAACTTCCAAGCCTTAACCACTTCATCATGGATTTCGGACAGCGGCGGCGTGCGAGCAGGCGCATCGCTCACTTTCATCGCCACATAGTGGTTTCCGTCCGGGTGTTCGACCGTGGCGATTGGCTGATACAAATCAATGTCCTTGCCGAAAAAGAACACCTGCCACAGTGTCCGCCCCGTGTCTGGCACGATGGATTTTCCGACCGGCGTGTCGCGCAAGTCTAGCAATGAAATCGGGCCCGTCTTGCTAACCTTTAAGCCGTACTTTTCAGCGAGCGGCGTCAGATCGGTAAGCGACTTCGGCACCGCGGGGACGTCTCGTTTGTCCGCTTGAGCATTGAGCACTTCGCCGTAGTACTTGTTGTAGTCGGCACCCAATTGCTCGTCGATTTGGCTGGTGAGCTTTGTCAATTCTTCCGCCACATTGTTATCCGCAATTTGACGCCGAATTACATCTTTGACTTCGTCCAGCGGCTGGAACTCCAGCGGCTTTTTCGGCGGCGCTGCCGCTGCTACGGCAGGTGGCGCAGCGGCGTCGGCTGGCGTCGCCGATGGAGTGCCGGCCGACGCAGGTGGCGTGGTTGCCCCGTCCTTGGAGTCGGTCGCCGATGCTTCCGCAGAGTTTGCATCCGCTTTTGTATCCGCTGTCGCATCTTTCTTCGCGCCCGGTTCCTCTTTCGCAGGATCCTCAAATGCGACTAGATGAAACACGGAGTCCGACGAGCGACCTCGCAGCGACGATTGCTTTTCGCTGCTCGGTTTCGCATCATCCTTTTCCGACTTCGCAGGTGGCGGCGTAGTCTCCGCTGGTTTCGAATCACTTTTCGGCGTGGCAGCGCTCTCACCACTTGGCTTCGAGCTTTCGGCGCCTTTGTCACCGGCTGCGCCGCTATCATCTGTTTTGCCAGAGTCTTTCTTTGTGCTGCTATCCTCAAGGATGCCCGTGTCCGCCTTCACGAACATCGGGTCCTTATGCTCTTCGTAATATTTGGCGATCTGCTCATCCGTAACTTTTTCTTCCGCCTTTGCTAAATAGCTGTCGTAGTTCGCCTCGATGAATTGAATATCCAACTTGCGCGGAATGCGGAACCCAGGGCGTGCAGAGGGTAGTTCCGTGGTCCCAAACGCAACTTCGGGGCCTTTCTCTTGATCCTTGTACTTATCATAAAACTTGGTCAGCTCCACGTCGGTCGGATCTTTAACGTCGACCAAGTACTTATCCGTCGGGATTGCCGCTGCCTCGAGCACTACGCGTTCATTAACTCGCAACCAATCCCGCCACCCTTGATCGGGCGTCACGGTCATAAACGCGTATTGATCGCTATTGATGTAATTCCGCGCGATCATCTCCTCCTTCAACGAAGCCAAGATTTCGTCGATCGAAACGCGCCCGCCGCCGCGCATGCGGTTGAGAATCGTCCGCATATCATCGCGCGTCACATTGCCCCGGCCCAACTCATCGAGATACTCGACAACCGCCGCATCGCTGACATTCATACCGGCAGCCCGCGCAGCATCCGCATACAGTTTGGTTTGTACGACACTTTCTTCAACGTGCTGCTGCGTCGAATCAGGACCTCGCAGAATTTGCACGTGCAATGGCCGCGGCTCCACGCCCGCTTCGTAGGCCGAGCGTTGTCCCATCGCTTCCACCTGCCCCAAGAATTCATTCAGCAACCGCCGCCTCATGACCATGTCATTAAGCTGCTGGTTGGTCAGTTTTCCGCCATCCCAACTCACGGCTACTGTTGCCGGTTTAAGTTGATCACTGGCACTTTGGGCTCCGCGGCCCGCGAAAATGCTGAAAAGCGAATCGCCCACCACCCAGGTCAACATCAGAAGCACGAACAAAAACGCCATCATTGGCTTCATGTTCTTACGAAACGCATGAAACGGACTTGCCATAGCTGTGAAATTCCAATTCAGGGTCCAACGAGCCTGTGGACGCTTGGGGCGTCGCAAACCCGTAGAGAAAGTGCCCTTCCGCTACCGGCACTTGATTAAACGAGCCAGCCGGCCATCTTGACATCCGGCCCGGCCCACCGTTAATCATTGACGACTCGATGGCGCGAGGCAAAGCGCGTGATTCTATGTGGAATCGTCGCAAATGCAATCCCACTAAGCGTAAGCGACATGCACTGAGCCTCGTCCCGAGCCATCAATTCGGAACTTACGGCTTGCCGTCAAGCGGCATCGCGAAAACAATACGCGGGCTGAGGTGGAATCGGGGGACGTCAATTTGAGTCCGAAAGTTGGCGGGCGACGCCCGAAAAAAACACCACCTAAACCACGCACACAACCCAAACTAACGAATCGACCCTCGTAATGGCCAAGAAAAAGACCTCGAAATCCGCATCCGGCGAGCCAACTCATGCGTTGGTAATTGTCGAATCGCCCGCCAAAGCGCGGACGATCGGCAAGTTCTTGGGCAGCGGATTTACGGTCGAGGCGAGTATTGGTCACGTCCGCGACCTGCCGCAAGGGGCGGCCCAAATCCCCGCACAATTTAAAGGTGAGCCCTGGTCGAACTTGGGCGTCAACGTCAACGACAATTTCACGCCGATCTACATTGTTCCGCCCGGCAAGAGCAAACAAATCAAGCTCCTCAAGGACAAATTAAAAGAGGCCGACGCCCTCTATCTCGCGACGGACGAAGACCGCGAGGGCGAGGCCATAAGTTGGCACTTGCTCGAAATCCTCAAACCGAAGGTGCCCGTTCACCGCCTCGTATTTCACGAAATCACCAAGGACGCGATCCAAGCTGCGTTGCAATCACCGCGCGATGTGGACGATGGCTTAGTCCGCGCGCAGGAAACCCGTCGCATTTTGGATCGCCTTTACGGCTACGAAGTTTCGCCCCTGTTGTGGCGCAAAGTTCGACCGAAGCTTTCGGCTGGGCGCGTGCAAAGCGTGGCAGTTCGATTGATCGTCGAACGCGAACGCGAACGCATGGCGTTTGTCTCGGCATCGTGGTGGGACCTCATTGGCAAGTTTGCCAAAACGAACGCTCAGGAACTGCAAGCCGATCTCGTCACTGTCGACGGCCGCCGCATTCCTGCCGGTAAAGACTTCGATCCCGCGACTGGCAAACTCAAGAACGCGGAACTAAAGCTGCTCGATGGCGCAGCCGCCACGGCACTCGTCGAGCGCATTCGCAACGGCCGGTTCCGCGTTTCTAACGTCGAAGACAAACCCTACACGTCGAAGCCTTACGCTCCGTTCACGACGAGCACGCTCCAACAAGAAGCGAACCGCAAGCTCGGCTTCACGGCTCGTCGCACGATGCAGGTCGCGCAAAGCCTGTATGAAAACGGTCACATTACGTACATGCGTACCGATTCGACTAATTTGGCACAGGTCGCGATCGAAGACGCCCGCCGACTTGTCGCCGAGGAATATGGCAACGATTACCTGCCGGCCGAAGCCCGCGTGTACAAAGGCAAAGTCAAAAACGCTCAAGAGGCGCACGAAGCAATTCGTCCCGCAGGTCATCCCTTCGAACTTCCGGCGCACTACAAAATGCTCTGAATGCAGATGAATTCAAAATCTTCGATATGATCTGGAAGCGCACAATCGCCAGCCAAATGGCCGACGCCCGCGGCCGCCGCATCATGATCACGATCGAAGGCGAAGGCTGCACGTTCCAAGTCAGCGGCAAAACGATCGACTTCTCCGGCTACCTGCGGGCGTACGTCGAAGGGAGCGATACTCCCGACGCCGAACTCGCCGACCAGGAAACCGTCCTCCCCAGCGTCATGGTCGGCGAAGTGCTGAAATGCATCGGCATGGAAGCGAAAGAACACAACACTCAGTCGCCAAGTCGATACAGCGAAGCGGCCCTCACCAAAGCCCTCGAAGAGCGCGGAATCGGCCGCCCCAGCACGTATGCGTCAATCATCGACACGATTCAGAACCGCAACTATGCCTTCAAAAAAGGTGGCGCGCTCGTACCGACCTGGGTTGCCTTCTCGGTCGTCAAACTACTCGAAGATCACCTCGCGAGTTTGGTAGACTACCAATTCACTGCACAAATGGAAGACGACCTCGACGCGATCAGCCGCGGCGAGCGCGAATATGTCGAATACTTGAATTCGTTCTACTTCGGCAACGGCACGCCCGGCCTCAAACCGCAACTCGAGCACAAGGGCGAAGAGATCGACGCCCGAAGCATCAGCCGCATCGAAATCGGCACCCCCGAAGGTGGCGAGCCGGTGTACGTTCGCGTCGGCCGTTACTCGCCATTCGTCGAACAAGGCGAGCGCACGGCCTCGCTGCAAGAAGAAACGCCGCCCGATGAAGTCACACTCGAGGCCGCACTCAAACTTCTCGAACAAGCCGCCCAGGGCGATGAACCGCTCGGCATGTGCCCCGACACAGGCAAGCCGGTGTACATGAAGACCGGCCGCTTCGGTCCCTACATCCAGCGCGGCACGATGGAAGACGAAGAAAAGCCGCAGAACGCCTCGCTGCTCAAGGGGATGATTCCGGCCGATATCGATCTAGCGACCGCACTCAAGCTGCTCACGCTACCGCGCAACCTCGGCAACAACCCGACCAATAACGAACCCATCATGGCCTTCAACGGCCGATTCGGACCATACGTGAAATCGGGCGAAGAGACTCGCTCGCTACCCGCCGACATCTCGCCGCTGGATGTGACGTTCGAGCAAGCCGTCCATTTGCTCTCGCAACCCAAACAACATGGTCGCGGCCGAGCGGCCGCCAAACGCGAACCGCTGAAAGTGTTCGACGCTTCGCCCGTCACGAATGAAAAGGTGCAATTGCTCGACGGCCGTTACGGACCGTACGTCACCGACGGCGAAACGAACGCCTCCCTCCCAAAAGGCACGCCCGTCGAAGAGCTCACCTTCCAAGAAGCGCTCGATTTGTTGGCCGCCCGCGCCGCCGCCGGCCCGCCGAAGAAAAAGGCGAAAAAGAAGGCCGCTAAGGCGGCCAAAACCGCAGATTCTCCTAAGAAATCGGCAACTAAGCGCAAGACGGCGAAAAAAACCACCGTCAAATCAACCAAAAAGAAGGCCTGACTAGCGAAGGCCTGCGGGAAAGAGTTGATGTCACACGTGAGCGTGTCCGCTTTTGCTGCGGTCGTCTTGCTTGCCATAACAAAACTCGCGGCGGATCGGCGAGTGCCGATGCCGCCGTCGCGGGCTTACGGACGGTTGTTGATCGATTGACAAAAGCAACAAATAGCCCGCCCCAAAACGCGTGAACTTCGGGGGGAGAAGCGCGGTCTACATAGCACGGATGCCGCATGCCAAATCCTCCCCCACCCAGTTCTGCTCGCCCCACGCGAGCTTCGCTCACCGAAGGCTCGATCGCCGGCGCTCTTATTCGGCTCTCGCTTCCAATCATCGGCGCCAACCTTCTAGCAGTCGCATATCAAATCACGGATATGTGGTGGGTTGGCCGCTTGAGCGCTGCAGGCGTTGCCGCCGTTTCCCTTTGTTTTCCGATCACTTTTCTGATGGTCGCCGTCGGCGGCGGCCTCGCGATTGCCGGCTCAGTGCTCATTGCGCAGTACAAGGGACGCGGCGAAGAACGGATGATGAACCATGTCACGGCGCAGACGCTCATTATGGTTCTCACCATCAGCATCTTGATTTCGACAGCAGGTTATTTCCTGAGCGAACCGTTGATGCGACTGATGACAGACGATCCCGAAGTTCTGCCAAATGCCGTCCGCTTCCTGCAAATCACGTTTATCGGCTTCATTTTCGTATTCGGTTTCTTTGTCTATCAATCGCTGATGCGTGGTATCGGCGTTGTGCAAGTGCCGATGCTGATCGTACTTCTGACAGTGATCCTCAACTTCGCGTTTGATCCGCTATTCATTTTTGGCTGGGGTCCGATACCAGCGATGGGCGTCGCCGGCGCTGCAATGGCCACGCTCTCCACGCAAGCGCTGGCTATGGTCATCGGTTTTGCGCTTCTCTTTAGCGGCGTGCACGGGCTGCGACCGCACCTTGCCGATTTTAAGCCCGACTGGACCATTATTTGGCGAACCATCGTCCTCGGACTGCCGGCCTCCGTCGATCAAGGCACGCGCACCATGGGATTGTGGTTGATGACGCTTCTCGTCTCCAGTTTCGGAACAGTTGCCGTCGCCGCTTACGGAATCGGCAATCGCATTCTCACGCTCGTGGTGATTCCCGCGATGAGCGTGGCGCTTGCCACGACCACTTTGGTTGCTCAAAATCTTGGCGCCGGCAAACTGCAACGCGCCGAGCAAACCAATTTGATCGCCTGTATGCTGTCGTTTTTAATTCCCACGATCGGCGGCGCGTTCATTTTCATGTTTTCAGTGCCACTGGCTGCGTTCTTCGTTCCCAACAGTGCCATCGCGATTGAGGAAAGCTCTCATTTCCTCCGCATCATTTCTTTCGCACTCGGATGCATCGGCCTGCAATTCTCGATTACCGGCACGCTCCGCGGCGCCGGCAATACAATGGCCGCGATGATGCTGACGCTCGTTTCCACGTGGGTGATTCAGTTTCCGCTGGCCTACATTCTTTCTCGCCACACGTCGCTCGGCATCGACGGCATTTGGTGGTCTCACCCCGTCGCGATGCTCGTTTCCGCAATCGTCTGCGTCGTCTGGTTCCTCGGGGGAGATTGGAAGCGCACCAAACTGCTCGAGGACTTGGAGCTAGAACAACAGGTCATGCAAGAAGCCCGGATCGAAGAAGGCATCGGAACGTAATCGACGAAGCGTAAAAACGCTACAATGGATGCTTTTTGGCTTCCCCTTCCGCCACAACATACGCCACAGCGAAACTCCGGCAGTGAGAAATCGTTACGTGCATCTGCTCAATGCCCGCGGCTTCCATGACGTCCCGCGCACCGCCCCGCAGCTTGACGGTTGGCGCGCCATTACGGTCGTTCCGAATCTCAATGTCGCGCCAGCCTATCCCGCGTCTCCACCCAGTGCTGAGCGCTTTGAGCACCGCCTCTTTCGCCGCCCATCGACCCGCGTAATGCTGGGTCGCGGCCTTGCGCGTCGTGCAATATTCGATTTCGCTGTCGGTATAAACGCGCGTAATGAACAACTCACCGTGCCGCTCGATCATCTGAGCGATCCGCAAGCATTCGACGATATCGATTCCAGTTCCAACAATCGCCATCAAATCCCCACCGCGCTCATTACGCACCTTTGGCGTCGGCCGCGAGGCCGAATCTATTCTCGCCAGGCCGCCACCACACAACCGTGCCTAGCGCCGCCGCACCAATTATCACCGCGTCCGAAATCCACAGCGTCGGATACCATTCCCGAGAAAAATACTCGGCAGGTCCCGGCGGTTCTTCCGGCCGAAACATTGCAACCTCAGCCGACTTCGCTCGCGCTTCTCGCCATTGTCCCCGGAAGTCGATGTACAGCCAAGCATGCTCGGCAACTAGCGTGACGAATACCAGCAACAACGTGCCAATCGTCCGCCGCACGCTGCAATGCACCCCGCACATTGCAGCCAACCGGCTAAGCACCCAACCTAGCCCAAGTCCGACGCCAGCCGAGGTCAATCCCACGGGTGCATGCCCCGAAGCATGAATTCTCGCTGCAACCCATGCCACGACAACGGCCGCGATCGCGCCCGCCAATATCCACTTCAAAAATGATAGGACGGGCATAGTGCGTCGCACTTAAGACTTGGCATCGAGTGCCTGCGCCAGGTCAGCAACCAGGTCATCCGGATTCTCGATGCCACACGACATGCGGATCATGTTATCTGGAATGCCGTACACGCGCCGATCTTCCGGCGTGCATTGGTAATAGCTCATCACGAGCGGTTGCTCGATAAGCGACTCGACGCCACCCAAACTCGGCGCAATGCGCGGAATACGCACTGCGTCGACGATATCGGCAGTCGCTCGCCAATCGGCGTCTTTCACCAGAAAAGTCACCAACCCGCCGAAGCCGCGCATCGTCCGCCGCGCGACGTCATGGTACGTATGCGATTCCAACCCGGGGTAGTAAACCTTCTCAATCCGTCGATGCTTCTCCAAAAACTCTGCGACGCGCTGGCCGTTTTCATTGTGCCGCTGCATCCGGAGTTCAAACGTCTTCAAACCGCGCGACAACAGATAACAGTTCTGCGGGCTATTCACTGCTCCCATGATGCCCCGCAGCTTCCGCACCGGTTCCAGCTTCTCCTTGGAACCAATCACAACGCCTGCCAGCAAATCATTGTGCCCGCCCAAATATTTCGTCACCGAGTGGAGCACATAATCCACACCCGCCTTAAGCGGCCGCAAGTTGTACGGTGTAGCGAGCGTCGCATCGATCAGCGTTTCCACGCCGTGATCACAGCCCAGCTGCGCGAACCGATCCAAATCCACGATGCTTAAGTGCGGATTCGTCGGCGATTCACTCACTAGCAGCTTAGTCTTCGGAGTAATCGCCGCCGCCATCGCGTCGTAATCGCAAGCTTTAACCTGCACTGTCTTCACGCCAAATCGCGCGAGGTGCTTCGAGCAAAATTCGCGGCTGCGGTGATAGCACTCATCGAAGAAAATAACTTCGTCACCGGCGTTGAGCTTCGTCATCAGCAGCCCGACCATCGCCGCCATGCCGCTCGCGTACAGCACGGCCATTTCGCCCCCTTCGAGTGCCGCGAGCTTTTTCTCCGCCACTCGCTCGCCCGGATTGCCGTACCGGCCATATTCCTCACGCTCTTGGTCTTCTTCTATGAAGTTGATAACCGACTGCGTATTTTCAAACGTGTACGTCGACGCGCAGAATATCGCATCGGTGATCGCGTCGCCCGGCTTCTGCCGTGCTTCGCCACCGTGAACGCTGAGAGTCGAGAACTGCGGCGGCCGCGGCTCAGCCGGCTTCTTCGCCGATCCGTCCTTGTCTTGCGGCTTGCTCATGTGGGTTGTGCTCATCTTCTGAAAACTCCGATCTCGGAGGCGCCATCATCCATACGATTGCTGCGCACAACAAAAAACCGCAGCGCCAGGCTTGGCAATTGCGGCTCGTTGCTTCCAGATTGTGCAAAAAAGAACGCGCGACACGGCAGTCAGGGAACACGTCCAAGGTCGCGACGTCGGCTCTTTAGCAGTTCGGCTGCAAGCGGCCACAAATCCCAAGTTCGCTCAATTCTACTGCGCCGCCGGGGCAGATACAAGCAAACCTTCGAGATAGCGCGTTAGTTTTTCAGGACAGTGCAAACGCGGAAAGGCCGCCGTGGTCATATTTCTGAGTCTGGCGTAGGATAAACTGCGACTTAAACAATCTCATCGCAAATATAAATTACCGCTGCCGTGTTGCAATTAATCCGTGATATTTCCCCGGGACTCGCCAGCCGCCAAGGCTTGAAATTGCTCGGTCGCCTTATCGCTTCTGCAATCACAGCGTTTGTCCTCACCTTTTTTACCGCCACTTGCGGCCATACTGAACCTGCCGCCTCGTCGAAGCCTCCCACAGAAACCGTTTCCGATTCCTCCGGAGCCACGAAGGACGACGTAGCTCACTGGATTAAGGACCTCAGCAGCGATGCCTTCTCGCTACGCCAGGAGGCCGCCACACGCCTCCTCGCTGCAGGTTCGATTGCGCACGATTCGTTACGGCAACTCGCCGAAGGCCCCGATCCCGAAACCCGGGCGTCCGCACGTCGGCTCATCGCGCTGATCGACCGCTCGGAGTTTCGCCGTCGCCTGGACGCGTTTGCCGCCGACACCGATGGCCGCAAAGGATTGACGCTCCCCGGCTGGGAGCAATACCAAAAACTCGTCGGCAGCGATGCCGCCGCTCGTACTCTCTTCGTCGATATGCAACGGCAAGAAGGGCCGGTTATTGCAGCCATCTTCAATTCGCCGAAGCGGCCCCCCGAAGAACTGTGGGAATCGCGCCTGGTGCGCATTGCGCAATGGCAGAACCCGAACGGCCAGCGCGCAGGTGCCCCGCCGATCGGGAGTTGTGCCGCGATGCTCTTTCTTGGCTCGCTGCCCGAGATGAACATCTCGAATGCGGCCGCTTCATTCGTTCAAAACATCATCCAACGCCCGCCGGTGAATAGTGCACTACTGCCCGACAATTCGCAACCAGCTCTGCGCAAACTGGTCGTGACTTGGATTCTGCAATGTCCCAATAAAAGCGAAGAAGTGCTCCGCGAACGATTAAACATCATTCAAATAGCAAGCCTCGTCGATGCATTGCCGCTCGCCATTCAGGTCTGTTCGAACGATTCTCAATACCTACACGTCACACCACTTACTAAAGCATTCGCCGTTTTGACGATCGGACAACTCGGCAGCCGGCAAAACGTACCGCAACTCGAGCCACTGCTCGACGATGCGTCCATCTGCCTGCCGGCTCAAGTCCAAGTGCCCGGTCAGCCCGCAACTTCGGTCGAGTTGCGCGATGTTGCCCTCGTCGCAGTGTTGAGCCTTACTGAACAAGCGCCCGCAGATTACGGCTACATCGCTGCCCGGATGGAAGTGCCCCACAGGTTCCAATTGCAGTCGCTCTATCGCGATAACGACTCACAGCGGGCGGTAGCCGTCGCCAAGTGGCGTGAATGGCGAGCCAGCCATCCAGACGCCTTAAAGGGCGACAAGCAAGCAGCTCCGGCTGAAAGCGCATCGAAATAGGCGGCCAGATCGCGGCACGCTGAGCGAATACGCAGCGCTTAGTCCGATTCTCGGGGTTAAAACACTGCCGGGACCGGAATGGGAAGGCTCGCGGTCTGTGGTTTTCGTCCTTTTCTGTTGCTACTATGGAAGTTACGAGCAAATTGAGCCTCCTTTCGCGAAACAGCCTGCCTCGCGCGTTGATCTCATCGGAGTTCGGTTCTATGTCCTTTGCGCGTCGAAGTTTACGTTGGCGGTTCCGCCATATGGCGACGGTGGCAATTATCGCCGCTGTGGCTAGCACGAGAGCCGAGCTATTCGCTCAGACCGCCGACGCGAAGCCAGCCCCGACCGCCACGACCACAGCTCCCCCACCGGATGCGAAGTCCGCCAAGCCCGTTGCATCCCCGCCAGCAAAGCCCGAAGCAACCGTTGCTCCACCGGCCGATTCCAAGCCGGCGCCACCACGATCAGCTTTTTCGAAACCCTCGGGTCGAACTCCTGCGCCGACTGCCACTCCAGCCGCCAAACCTGATGCGCCAAAATCTACTCCGAGTACAACGCAATCCCCAGCCCTGGCATCTGCCGATGGCAAGGTCACCTTCAACTTCCGTTACCAGCCTTGGCCCGAAGTGCTCGATTGGTTTGCCCAACAAGCCGGCCTTTCGCTCCTGATGGAATCTCCGCCGCCGGGCACGTTCAACTACACTGACACGCGAAGCTACACATCCACCGAAGCACTCGATGTCCTTAACGGCGTATTGCTGACTAAGGGCTACACGCTGGTGCGGCACGGTAAGATGCTCGTCGTCGTCAATCTTGAGGACGGTGTGCCACCGAACCTCGTCCCGGATGTGCCCCTCGCCGAACTCGACTCGCGGGGCGAATACGAACTAATTCGCGTTGTGTTCCCAGTCTGGAACATGACCCCCGAGCAAGCGGCTGCGGAAGTGCAGCCCCTGCTTGGTCCCCAGGGCAAGGTGGTGATTCTTCCCCAAGCCCGTGAAATCCAAGTCACTGAAACCGGCGGCCGGTTGCGCACCATTCGCTCGGTCGTGAACGCCGTCGAGCAGCCAGAACTCGGGTCGGCCGGTATGCGCGAGTTCAATCTCAAGTACATTTCGTTTGATGCGGCAATGCCGACCATTCGCCAGATGCTCGGCATTCCCGCCGAGGCCTTCGGTACGCCCGATGGCAGCGCCCAAATCACCAAGAGTGCAACCGGCGAAAAGATATTGTTCCGCGGCACCGCTCAGCAGGCTGCTCGCCTGACCGAAGTGCTGCGGCTGATCGACGTCCGCGAGGCCGCTCGTGGCATCAACGGTTCGCCACAGCTCGAGGTCTACTCCGTCACCACGGCCGACCCAGATGCCGTCGTGAAAATGCTCCAGACGATGCTGCACAACGACCCTACGGTCGTGCTCAGCGCCGACAAAGATGCCGGCCAGGTAATGGCGTTTGCCTCGCCACCGCAGCAAGCGACGATCAAAGCCACGATCGACCAAATGCAAAAGGATGCTAAGCAAGTCGACGTCATCAATCTTTCGAACGTCGATCCGCAGGTCGCCGTGCTCGCGATCAACAAGCTATTTGGCAGCCTAGGTGGTAAAGACGAACAGCCGGATAATAAGGCTCCGCGAGTCGATGCCGACATTACAACCCGCAGCCTGATGGTACGTGGCACCGCCAGCCAGGTGCAACAAATCCGCGATCTGCTCCATAAGCTTGGTGAAACCGAAGACGAAGGCGGCACCGCGGCCGCGAATAAGCAGCACGTGCGGTTGTTGCCCCTTTCCGGCGCGGCAGCCCGCTCGGCAATTACGCAAATCGAGCAGATTTGGCCGACGATGCGGTCGAACCGCATTCGTATCGTCACACCGGCGTCGGGCATCCAAAGCTTTCGACCAAGCGAACTTCCGGGCAACACTTCAGCGCCAAATCCGGTGGCCCCAGCAGCAAGTGTGCCCACCGCCACGCCAGTTGACGGATCCCAAGACTCGACACAGCAACTCTGGGAGCCTTTCTTGAAGGAGCGCACTGCCCCGGCGTCACAAGCGGCGCCACCCGCCGCCAACCCAGACGGGGCAAAGATCCAAAAAAAGCCGGCCGCTGAACCCGATCGCGCGGCCGACGCGGCGCACGACAGCATTTTCCACTTCGCTGCCGAAGGGGTTGCCAATTCAACCCCCATGCCTGAAACCGGTAAGAAAACGGCTCCACTCGCGCCGCAATCGAACGCCCCGTCGACTTCGCGCCCTGGTGCGCCAGTCGTCGTGGCGCCAGGTCCTAACGGCACGCTGATCGCCTCCGATGATCTTGAAGCGCTCGACCAGCTCGAGAGTCTCCTCTCGACTGTGGCGGGCCACAACGCCGCTTCGGGCCGCGAGTTCGCGGTGTTTTACTTGAAATACTCCAAGGCGGGCACAATCGCCGAAGTCCTCTCTGCAATCTTCGGCGGTGGCGGTGGCGGGAAAGACCGCGGCCTGATCGGCGACCTCGCCAGCAACGCCCTGGGCGACGTCGGCGGCGGCCTGATGGGCGACTTGCTTCTCGGTGGCGGAGGTGGCGGCGGTGGCGGATTTACTTCCGGGGCCGTCGATATCGTACCCGACGGTCGCCTCAATGCGATAATCGTTCACGCAAAACCGGCGGACCTTGATACGGTCGAACAATTGCTCAAAGTCCTCGATCAACGCAGTGGCCCCGAAGATGTCGAAGCTGACGCGCCACCTCGCGCGATTCCCGTCATCAACACCTCGGCCGCTGAAATCGCCCAAGTCGTGCAACAGGTTTACCAAGACCGCATGGCCTCGGGCGCCGGCGGCGCCATTAGCCCTCAAGACATGATGAAGATGCTCCGTGGCGGTGGCGGCAACAATCCTGAACAACAAGTGCCAAAGATGTCGGTCGCCGTCGATACACGCAACAACATGCTGATCGTGCGAGCGCCGACGCGCTCTTTGAAGATGTAAAGCAACTCGTCTCTGATCTCGATCACGCAGTCGGCGACTCGCCGGAAACCACACGAGTCGTATCTCTCAAGCACACCAATTCTGCAGCGGTGCAAAAGGCGCTGAATTCGATCCTCAACAACGTAAAGACGAGCACCACATCGGCAAGTTCCACGGTTGCGACGAACGGTCCGACGCCTTCCTCCAACGACGAAGACTCGCCCGCCGAGCAAATGCGCCGAGCCATGCGTCACAATTTCGAAATGATGCAAGAGATGCGGGCGTTGCAGGGCGGCGGCGAACGGGGCGGCGGCGATCGTAGCCGGTTTTTCGGCGGTCGTGGCGGCGGTCCCGGCGGGCCGGATGGTAGTAGCCGCGGCCGCGGTAGCGAACGTGGCAGTGACGGCGAACGGGGCGGTCGCGGACGCTAATGACGCTCGCCGTTCGTTCAGAAATCAGTCGCCCTTCGGCGCTGGCTTGGTTGCCGCTTCTTTTGCTGTAACCACGCCATCGCCATTGAGATCATAACGCTGAAAATCAGCCGCCGTGCTATTCGTCCAACTGTGAGCGTATTCGCTCATCTCGATTTGACCATCGCCGTTCTTATCTTTCCCTTTGAACCAACTCGGCAGACCTGAGGGCAGTCGCTCATCCGCCGGCGTAAACCGATACGAGTGTCGCTTGTCGCCTTCCTTGGTTCCCGCCGCCAATCCGCCGGCAGTGCCCGTTAGCACGCGCTTCGAGGCATCCGCCTCACCCTTTCCTTTGTCGTCTTCATCGTGGTGACGGTGCCCTTTCGAATCGCCACTCGTGGCCGAGGACGATGAAGCGGTCGACGCTGCCCTGGGGGTTGCCGGCGCGTTCGTTGATAGATGAGCAACTAGTTCATCAATCGTAATCACGCCGTCATGATTCAAATCCGATTCGGCCGCCCTTCCCCGCAGGTCCTTCTGCTCCTCGGGCTGCAACATGTTGTCGCCATTCTTATCGTATTGCTTGACCAGGCTCTTCGCATACTCGGTCATATTCATGCTGGACGACGTTCCGCTCGTCGTCGGCTTGCTCGTCGTCGAGCTTGTGGAGCTCGGCGTAGACGAAGAGCTTGATGATTTCGTAGAACTTCCAGAAGAGCTGGAGCTACTCGAGCGATCCTCGCGGCGAGAATCGTCGCTCGAACGACCGCGCCAATCTCGCCGGCCGCTGTCTCGGTCACTGCCGCGGTCGCCGCCCCGATCACTACCGCGTTCTCCCCCATATCGACGATAACGATCGCGCCGATCTTCGCGACTTTCGCTGTCGGAACGAGAACTTCGGCTGGAATCTTGTGCCCGAGCGGACTGGGCGCCATCTAGGAACCCCCACCCAGTAAATACACCGCTTAGCGACGCGCCAGCGAGCATTACAGCGATCGTGCGAATCCGATTTGCCATGCCAGTTTAAACCCCAATCGTGGCGACGAGTTTCGCCGGCCTGCCGAAAGGCCTATTCTGGCTATTCTACTCAGGCTGTCTACCACTGGGCGGAAGGCCACTTGCAAGCGAAAATGGTGTCAAGCACCAGCACTCGTTGTTTTTTTCCCGCATTTTACTAAACGTTCGGCGTTCACCCGGGAGCCACGTAATTTTGACCCCCCATGCAAGCTGAGATCATTTCCATTGGCGACGAATTAACCAGCGGCCAACGGCTGGACACCAACAGCCAGTGGCTCAGCCAGCGGCTCTATGAACTCGGCATTCCCGTCGCCTTCCACACCACCGTCGCCGACGATCTGGACGCCAACATCGACGTGTTTCGCGCCGCAATCGGCCGGGCCGAAATCATCGTCAGTACCGGCGGCTTAGGCCCCACCGCAGATGATCTGACACGCGACGCTATCGCCGCTACCGCTGGCGTCGAACTCGTGGAAGACGCAGCCGCCATGACGCACATCAAAACCCTATTCGCGCGCCGCAAACGCGAGATGCCCGAACGAAACAAACTACAGGCACTGTTCCCACGCGGCAGCCGGGTCATTCCGAACGCCGAAGGCACGGCGCCCGGCATCGACTTCACAATTCCGCGTGCCGGAAAATCTCCGAGTCGAATCTTCGCCCTGCCCGGCGTCCCCGCCGAAATGTTCACCATGTGGAACGACGCCGTGCGTCCCGCACTAATCGCCGCACAACCGTCGCCGCGTGTGATCTGTCACCGCCGCATCAAATGTTTCGGCGTCGGCGAAAGCGACCTCGAAGCGATGCTGCCCGATATGATTCGCCGCAAACGCGAACCACTCGTTGGCATCACCGTCCACGGCGCAACGATCACGCTCCGCATCGCCGCCAGCGGTCCCGATGAAGCCGCCTGCCGACAAGCCATGCAACCGACGGCCGATGAAATCTACAAGCTGCTCGGCGTGCTGGTATTTGGCGAAGAAAACGATGAACTAGAGCACGCAGTCGTGCGACTGCTTATAAAGCAAAATCGTTCACTCGCTGTGGCTGAATGGGCAACCAATGGCGTAATCTCGCACTGGCTTTCCGAGGCCGCCGCCGCGAATACTTGCTTTCAGGGCGGCCTCGACGTTCACAGCGCCGCCATATTGAGTTCGCTCTTGAACGTAGGCGTGGCGGAAGCCGCGACAGCCTCCGCCGAAACAGCCTCACAAATGGCCCGCGCGATTCAGCACAAAACAGGTGCCGACTATGGCCTCGGCGTAGCGGCCTTCCCAACCACCGGCGCCGCAGTTCCCACCGCTGCTACGGTTCACAACGTCGACATGGGTGGCACGTTGCATGTGGCTCTCGCGTCAGCCGACAATGTCCGCGTGAAGGCTTTTCCCATCGCGACCCATCCGTCCATCACAAAAGTTCGCTCTGCAAAGCAAGCGCTCAATATGGTGCGGCTGGCTCTTTTGAATCTCGAGGCATAACGTTATTTATTGTTTGTCCGCTGATGTCGCAGATAGGCGCAGATGAAAAAAGCATGATTGAAGGTGATTCAACGTGAGGAGTCTGTCGACCTCAACCTAAAATATCTGCGGACATCTGCGCCATCTGCGGACAAAAATTGGCACGAGTTGAATCGAACGTTAGCAGAGAGTTAGGACGACCATTGAACCGAATTCGCCTGGCCGCCGCTGCCGTCAACCAAACGCCGATGGCGTGGGAATCGAACTTCACGCACATTCAGGCCGCAATCGCAGCAGCTCGCGAAGCCCAAGCCCACATCCTTTGCCTGCCGGAACTTTGCGTAACCGGCTACGGCTGCGAAGACATGTACTTCTCAGGCGGCGTACAGGCAACGGCGCTCGAAATGCTCCAACGGTTAGTGGCCGAAACAAAAGGAATCATCGCATGCTTCGGCCTGCCCGTTTTTTACGAAGGGGGTTTGTACAACGCCGCCGCCCTCACCTGCGATGGCCAACTGCT
Source organism: uncultured Planctomycetota bacterium (assembly GCA_963733705.1). Lineage (GTDB taxonomy): Bacteria > Planctomycetota > Planctomycetia > Pirellulales > Lacipirellulaceae > JABDGM01. The sequence goes on from CAVTEJ010000015.1 coordinate 92,876, forward strand.
GGGGCTGGTCGCCAAACAACACCTGGCCGGCGACGGCATCCATTATGAACCACGGTGGTTCCGGCGGTGGCCGGCCGGCGTCGTCGGAAGTGTCGAAATCAGCAACAAGCAATACCCACTCGGTGATCTGCTGTTCGATTGTGGCGGTGTGCGAATTGGTTTTGAAATCTGTCGCGACGCCTGGGTCGCCGATCGCACCGGCGCTCGCCTCGCCCAACGTGGCGCCGACATCCTCGTAAATCCAAGCGCCAGCCATTTTGCGTTTGCAAAACAACAGATTCGCGAGCGGTTCGTGCTCGAAGGTTCCCGCGCCTTTTGCGTGAGCTATGCCTACGCAAACCTGCTCGGCAACGAATCGGGCCGCGCGATTTACGACGGCGGCACGCTCATCGCCACGAACGGCAAAATGCTCGCCCGTGGACCGCGGTTTTCTTTCGCCGATTGGCTGCTGACAACCGCGGTGATCGATATTCACGCGACCCGCCGCGCAAAGGCCGAAAGCTTTCCCGATGCTGGTCCGCGATCGCCGGCCGCGGACAACGACATGGTCACGGCCGAATTCAAATACGCCGAGATTCACGAATCGACCGGGGGCACGCAAACTCGATCCGGCACTTGTGGCATTACGAAGTCAATCTATTCACCAACTCAGTTGCCAGAATCGCAAGTACCCGGGCATCCCGTCTGGGAAACTGGCCCTAATCAGAAAGAAGAAGAGTTCGCACGCGCGTTATCGCTGGCCCTCTTCGACTACATTCGCAAAAGCCGCTCGCAGGGCTGTGTCGTATCGCTGAGCGGCGGCGCCGATTCCACGACGGTCGCCACGCTCGTGCATTTACTCGTTCAGTTCGGTACACGTGAGCTCGGTCAAAACCAATTACTGAACAAGCTTGCTCATATTCACTCGTTCGACGGAACCACCTCTCGAGCGATCGTCCACCAACTCCTCACATGCGTCTACCAATCGACGCGCAACAGCGGCACCACGACCCTGAACGCCGCGAAGACTATCTCCGATGCCGTCGGTGCCGAGTTCTTTGAGTGGAACGTCGACACCATGGTCGATGAGTACGTGCGCACCGTTTCCACTGCGATCGGCCGCGAAATTACGTGGGAGCACGATGACGTCTCGCTGCAAAACGTGCAGGCCCGTGCCCGCGGCCCCGGCATCTGGCTACTCGCCAATCTGCGTAATGCCCTGCTGCTCACAACTAGCAATCGCAGCGAAGCCGCCGTCGGCTATGCCACTATGGACGGCGACACCTGCGGTGGTCTCGCACCGATCGCTGGCATCGACAAAGCCTACTTGCTCGATTGGCTCAAATGGATGGAGACAATCGGCCCCGCCGGCGTCGGTCCGCTGCCAGCGCTCGCGGCCGTCACATGCCTCAGCCCAACCGCCGAGCTACGCCCTTCAAATCATGCGCAGACGGACGAAGGCGACCTCATGCCGTATCGCGTGCTCGATGCAATTGAGCGGGCCGCCATTCGAGATAAGCTGCTCCCGATCGAAGTGTTGGAAGTTGTCTTTCCCCAATTCTCTCAGTACGACATTCGACAAATGGGGGCCTGGGTTGAGCGATTCTTCCGCCTGTGGTGCCGCAATCAATGGAAGCGCGAGCGCTACGCCCCATCGTTCCACCTCGACGACGAAAACCTGGATCCGAAGACATGGTGCCGTTTCCCAATCCTAAATAGCAGCTTCGAGAAAGAGCTAGCCGACCTGCGCGACTACATCGCTCGCATCGTGAAAAAGCCGTAGCTGAATTCGCAAGAATTCGGACCACGGGCGAGAGCTTGCCGAAAGCTGCAGCGCTACTGCAGCACTTCTTCGAGCGTCTCGGAGAGTTGTTTCCATCGCCGATCGACATCAGCCTTGCTGCCGTAGTCAAACGCTTTTACATTCGCGTCCTCGCGCGTGTAATGAAACGCGGTGATCTCTTTCCCGCGATCGCGCACCGCCGTGTACACGTTCGCCACGTGGCGAATGTTGTCGTCATCGTACACGATCGCTTTCACGTCATCTTTCGCATTATGCAGCAGCACCAACAACATCGCGCCTTTGTTTTGGCCGCCCGTCATCAAGATGCCGTTCTCGTAGCTCACCGGCTTCGCTTTCGACAGATGAAACGTCTTCATCTCGGCAGCGGTCAGCCCCGCAGCTTCCGGATGCTCGGCATCGTAGGGCATGAAAGTTCCGCCAGGCATATCGTGGACGTGCATCGCACTGCGGGCGAAATCGTAACCGTTTCGTTTAAACTCCCGTTCGGTCGCCCCGCGAAACTCTGGTCCGCGCGACGTCAACACCAATGTACGAACTCCGAGATCTTGAGCGCGGCGCATCAACCCTGGCAAGTTCGGTTGTGGCGGATGCATGTGCGACAGGTCATACAGCAAGCCCTGCGCTTCGAGCAGGCCGTTGAACGTCGGTGCCACCAGATACTTCGACGATAGCTCGTGATCGATTAAATACTTCTGCCATTCGAACCATTGATCGCTGCCCAGTTGCGTGTCCATCGCGAGGAGCGTGTTGTCGATATCGAGCACCAACAGCACTTGCTCGGGCTTCACTTTGTGCGAATACTGCTCGGCCGCCGCGCCGACTTCCGCGAAGTCGGCCGTGTCGGTCATCTCGCCGCCGAACGCGGTCGCAGCGGTCCACAGAAGCGCAAGAAATACCGCGGCAGTGTAGCCGAGCGCGCAGGCGGGGCGTCGTATCCATCGAGCGAGGTCAATCAGGGTTAGAAAACTCGGCGCAATTGTGCTATATCCTCTAGGATAGTTCGGACCGCCTGGAATCGCCACAGGTTTGAACTTCCTTCACGCCAGATAGTTGTTTTTAGGTGCCGCAGCAGCGGCTTTTCCAAGACCTTGGGGACAAGTGTTTTCATGGATCGATTCTTGAAAATGGCAGTCGAGGAAGCACGATTAGGCCTCGCCGAAGGCGGCATCCCCATCGGCTCCGTCCTGGTGATCGGCGATAAGGTCGTCGGCCGCGGCCACAATCGTCGGGTCCAGAAGGGTAGCGCCATTCTCCATGCCGAGATGGATTGCCTGGAGAACGCTGGCCGACTTACGCCCGCCGACTACCGCCGCGCGGTTTTGTATTCGACCCTCTCCCCATGCGATATGTGCAGCGGCACCGCCCTGCTCTACCGAATTCCACGAATCGTCGTCGGCGAGAATCGCACATTCCAAGGCCCAGAAGATTACGTCCGCTCCCGCGGCGTGCAGCTAGAAATCTCCGACGACGCCGAGTGCATCCAACTGATGCGCGACTTCATCGCCGCCCGCCCCGAGCTATGGAACGAAGACATCGGCGAAGTATCTACGTAGGCGAGTTTCTCCGAAACTCGCACCACCCCGCCCGCAAGCGCGTTGTTCAGCGTCTACAACCGACACGGCGGCTCTCCCGTGCAAACCCGTTTGTACCTCGTAATCCCGCTCCCGCGACTGACTCGCACTTCAACTAAGGCACCGCAATTCGGGCAATAGTCCGGCTCATCGACCAACTGCCCGGCCTCCGCCTTCCCCTGACACGTCGCACAACGCTTCGTTCCAGGTATCGCCTCCACACGTTCCGGATCAATCGGCTCGCGACAAATCTCACACAACATCGCCGCTTGCCAATCATTGGCGCCATCGTCAGTATCCGATTCAATCGACGGCCGCGCGACAAGCTGCTTCTCCTTGCACAGCGGGCAAGTCATCAGCGGCGTCGACTCAATCAGCAGCACCGCGACCGTTTGCTCATCCGGCTCCCGTTCGCGCCGAAAGTGACCAACTAACCGCAGGCGCACGATCGCGTCACTCAAGCCGCAAACCGTCCGCCAACCACAATTCGAACATGTAATTTCGTACGAAAACACTTTCAGCTCGCGCAAAAAAGGAGCGACCTGGCGCAACAATCCCTGTTGCGCCAGGTCGCATCTGATCAGATTCAAGATTGCACTCTCGGTCAATAACCGGGAGCCAATCATTTGTGCGTTACGCGACGAGCCGCATCGCGTCAGCCGATTCTTTCACGGCTTCCACGAATTCTTCGAACACGCGCAGGTCGAGTGCCGACGCTGTGTCCGCTTCAGGATGGAACTGAGTGCCGATTGCAAACCAATCGGGGTTGCGGCTTTCGATCGCTTCGATGATGCCGTCTGGGCAGCGTGCGGTCACTTCGAAGTCGCGGGCAACCTCGTCAATGGCCATGTGATGCATGCTGTTGACGCGCAGTTCGCCGTCGCCATACACGCGCTCCATGAGCGAGTTCGGCGAGATCTCAAGCGTGTGGCGATGCGCCGGATCAATCGGATCATGGTGCGGCAAGGCACCCGGTCGATCTTCCGGAATGTGCAGCAACAGATTGCCGCCCATCGTCACGTTGAGCAGCTGCATGCCGGCCCCGATGCCGAACACGGGCGTGCGGCGATCCGAAATAATCCGCATCAGCCGGCGATCGAACATTTCACGTCGCGGGGCGAGGGTGCGAATCGTCGGGTGGAGCATCCAGCCGTCGCGACGCGGGTCGAGATCGGCGCCCCCCACGAGCACCACACCATTCACACGGTCGAGCAGTTCTTCAACGTCTTGATCGTTTTCCAAAGGCGGAATGATCAATGGAATGCCACCGACTTTGCTGATCGCATCGTAATAACCCGAGGCGACATACGTGAAACTCGGCTTGTCGCCAGAGCCGTTCGCGAAATCGGCGTTAATTCCAATGATTGGCTTCGTCATAACTTCACTCCCTTGTTGGGCGTCTTCCTGACGCGTCCCTGTGCGTTCCTCACTGCTCGGCCATATTTGCGAACGCTTCGAGGCCAACCGTCCGGCAGCGCCAGAGCAGGCGCCGTACGCATCGCACGATCCTCGAACCGAAAGCGAGCCATCACCTGCTGACAATGAGGAGCGCGGAATCGAAAGAGTCCGCTGGAGTGCCCCCACTAGTGCTAGCAAAGAATGGCCAAAGGCCATCGCCATGATCCGGCGTTCATGCCGGTCGCCGATTCAACTCTCGTTGCCTCGGCTAAAGAACTCCCTTCCTCATTTCGCCGTGTCACGCGGCATCGTTTGGGAATGCAAGTGGGCCTTACATTAAAAAGTGGTTAAGCACTTTACAAGCGCTCGTGTATTTTGCGGTGTGACACGCAAATGCTAGCACAACATCATGTGATGCGTAGCGTTTTCCTTGATCGTTTTGCAACCGACGTGCTCCCGATTCGATCAAATACAGTCACGATTTGTACTGTAGGAGCTGATAACCGACGCCAAAAAACAGGCCGGCATCAATTAGCAAATGACTGAGCCATGTGTCGAAAATCGAGCCGCTCCGATGATAAAGCCACGCCCAAAAGAAGCCGCCGATTGCGATCGCGCTCGCGAAAGTCGCGATCAACCAGGGCTGTCCCTGAAAATAAACCGCCAACACGACGATGTGATGAAGCGTAAAGGCCAGGCCGGAAATCGCGATGGCGATGCCGAGCGGTGCCACGCGCTCAAGCTGTTGGAACACAAACCACCGCCAGTAATACTCTTCAAGCAGCGAGTGAAACAACGAATAAAAGCTGGCGAGCACGAAATACTTCGCAGCGCTATTGATGCCGAACGCGCCGATTTTGCGTTGCATCAGCTCGGCGGCAGAAGCAAACGTCGGCGTACCACGCAAGTACGCGTTGAAGACAACAATGCCAGCGCCCGCCACAACGCAGCCGAAAGCGATGCCCATCAAGACGCCCTTCAACGTTGGCTGCCGTGTTCGCAGCGGTTCGTGAAGGGCGAAGTACGTCCAAACAGCGGGAAACGCGAACTGGATGATCTTTACGATCAAGTAAATCTTTTGTTGCGTTCCCGTCGCAAATCGCTCCGCCAAAACGAAATAACCCCACGTGATGAATGCGGGAAAAAGCATTGCGAAGACTAGCCCACCCCACCGCCGTGCGTTGTATGGGGAAGCCTCAGATCGAACATTCACTCGCGGCTCAGCGCACATGGCAACACTCAAATCGAGAAGAACTAGCTGGTGGAAACGGCTATTTCGTCGGCCGTTTACGGTATCACTCGACTCCTGTATGTTCAAGTTTGACTATTCCGAGTTGTGCCGATGCCGGAACTTCGGCACATTGCAATTTCAATTCATTCGTCTCATCTGGTCCTATGCATTTCCGCCGCGTCTGTTTGGAATCGTTCGGTTATACGCTGCCAAATGAGGTCGTCACGACGAGTGAACTCGAGCGTCGCCTCGCGCCGCTCTATGAACGATTGCGCCTACCCGAAGGTCGCCTTGAACTCATGACGGGCATTCGCGAGCGACGATTCTTTCCTCCCGCCACGCAGCCGAGCTCTATCAGCATTCAGTCCGCGCGGCGGGCAATCGAAACCAGCGGAATCGATAGTCGCTATTTCGGCGCGTTGATTCACGGTTCAGTCTGCCGCGATTTTCTCGAGCCGGCAACCGCTTGCCGTGTGCATCACGGACTTGACCTGCCAAGTGAGGCGATGATTTACGACGTTTCGAACGCGTGCCTTGGTTTGCTCAATGGCATCGTGCAAATCGCGAGCATGATCGAGCTCGGACAGATTCGAGCAGGCGTTGTGGTGGGCACCGAATGCGGTCGCGAGCTCGTCGAAAACACAATCGAGCTTCTCAACGGCGACAAGTCGCTCACGCGCGACTCGGTCAAAGACTACATCGCCTCACTCACGATCGGCGCGGCAAGTGTCGCGATCGTGCTGTGTGACGAAGACCTCAGCCGAACGGGAAATCGATTGACGACCGCTGTCGTGCACTGCGATACATCGCAGCACGACCTCTGCCAAAGCCGCGGCATGGAAACGATCATGCGTACGGACAGCGAGGAACTGCTGCGGCGCGGCATCGCGGCCGGCGCGAGCGCGTTCGAACGTTTTCTCGCAGCCACCGGTTGGGAGCCGGACGAAATCGATCGCACGTTCTGTCACCAGGTTGGCGTCGCTCATCGAAAGCTAATGTTCGAGTCGCTGGCACTCAATCCCGCGATCGACTTTGCGACGCTGGAAACGCTGGGCAACACGGGCTCGGCGGCGCTCCCAATCACAATGGCCCTCGGCGTCGAGCAAGGCCGCATAAGCAAAGATGATCACGTCGCGATGCTTGGCATCGGATCCGGCATCAACTGCCTGATGCTCGGCGTAGAGTGGCAGCAGGCCAGCACGTTGAAATCCAGCAGCCAGCCGATCGCGGCGCAGGCATCGAATCGTTAACCTGGCTATTTGCCGCCGGTCATCGCGATCAGCAAGATGACGCCGACTACCACAATCGCCGCCGCGCCGATCGCGGCCCACACGACCCACGACGGGCCCCGACTCGGCGGCACATAATTCGGCGGCTGCAGCGGATTGAATTGGGCGCGTTGTGCGACCTTTCGCTTAATCTCTTCGAGCTCGGGGTCAATCAACTCTTCTTCCAACAACGATTTGTTGGACCTGTTCGACTTGCTCGAACCGGCCTTGCTCGGGCCGACGACCGAACCAGATTTCGACCCTGTTTTCGAGCCCGGTTTTGCGACATCGCTCGAAGTAGCAAGCTCGCTGTTCGACGCGCGCTGACTATCGCTTGCCGCCGGCGACGTCTTTGCCGATCGGCGGGAGGTCCCTAGCACGTCCTCTTCATCCAGCGGCGCGAGGCCGATCTCTTCTTCGGGCCCAGCTTTCTCATCGAGCTTTTTCGTATCGCGATCGGAAACTGAAATCGTACGGCTGCTACCCGATGCCTTGCCGGACGAGGGCGTTGGGCCACCCAATCCGAAGCGTGAGAAAACTCCGCTTCCGACGCCGCTCCCAACACTTGGATCGCGTTCTTCAATCGTTCCGCCGCCGAGCGAGCACCCCGATCGGCGAGCCAAGATTTGAGTTGCGCTGCGACCTCACCCGCTGATTGGAAGCGTTCGTCCGGCTTTTTCGACATCATGATTTCGCAAATCTCGACCAGCGACGGCGGCGCATCGGGGCGAGTTTTGAAAATCGAGTCGGGTCGCGCGGTTTGGTGCTTCAACAACCGCTCTGAGATAGAGCCTTCCGGAAACGGCGGGCTGCCAGTAAGCAAGAAATAAAGCGTGCAGCCGAGGCTATATATATCGGATCGACCGTCTGCTTCGTGACTATTGAGCGCTTGCTCAGGTGCCAAATAATCGGCGGTGCCGAGCACGTTTTCTTCGTTCGCCATCGTGAGCGAAGCTTGGTCGTCTTCGTTCAACTTGGCCAGACCCAAGTCAAGAAGCTTGACCGTCCCGTGGCGGTCAACCAAGCAATTGGCTGGCTTGATATCGCGGTGGACCAAACCCATTTCGTGAGCGTGCTGCAACCCATTCGCGACCTGGGCAATGTAATCAGCGGCCGTATCGTAATTCAAAGGACCTTGTCCGACGATGACTTGATGCAAGTCCTGCCCGTCGACGTATTCCATTACGATGTAGTGAGTGTCGCCGTCGTTATCGATGTCGTAGGCACGAACAATGTTCGGATCGTCAAGCCTTGCAACCGCTCGCGCTTCAAGCCGAAATCGTTCCAAGTACGAAGAATCGCCGACGCGATTTCGCGGCAATACTTTGATCGCCACGCGACGTTTCATCAACTCGTGCTCAGCGAGATAAACGCTGCTCATGCCGCCTTTGCCGATTTGGCCGAGCAGCTTGTACTTGCCGAGACGGAAGCCCTTGTGTTTGCCGGCGAGCAGTTTATCGGCCTGCCAGCGTGTGATGAGGTTGTCGGTGATCAGCAACTCGGCGAGGCGACTCTGATCTTCAACCACTGCCTCGCCGTGGGCGCGCGTCGTCTTCTCAAGAAACGCCGTGAGCTTGGCCTCGTCAACGAGGTTGCTACGTCGTAACAGGTCGAGCAGCTTGTTGGTGCTCACCTTGGTCATTGCGCCGAAAACGAATAACTGAGCAGGGTTACTCAGCGGTTATTCACCGCCGTAGCGCGGCCCAGCCCATACCGCGCCGGCCTGGCCGAGCTGCGATAGGAGAAAAGGTCGCCCACTTTGTCTGTTCCGCCTGGATCCATCCGCACCGAGTCATCCACGAACGTGGCCCAACGATTGAACTTACGAAATCCTGAAATGCTTCGCTGGCAGCATGCTGGCGCTGGTCGCCCTATTTAACACGATAGCATGACGGCTAGCATCCGACTAGCAGTTTTGTCGCGAAATTGGCGATCTGGGCCGGCTTTCAATCCGATTCTAAGGTCCCCCAAGTGCCGCTTTGATGAGGTCTGCATCGAAGTAATTTGTGCTCATTCCAGCGTCCACGATGACCCGCTGAGCGTTGATACCGCTCGAGCGTGGGCTGAGAAGAAAGGCGGCCACGTTGGCGGCTTCTTCCGTGCGGACAGCCTGTTTGCGAAGCGTCGCTTGCTCGGCGTACAGGTAGGAATCCACGTAGCCGGGAATGCCGGCCGAGGCGGATGTTTTTAGCAGGCCTGGGGCGACGGCGTTGAAACGCACCTGTGAAAAGCGGCTAAAGGACTTGGCGAGGAATGCGAGCGATGAATCTAACGCGGCTTTGATTGGGGCCATGTAGCCGTAGTTCTCGCTGGCCATGGTTGTGGTCGAGATTGAGATCGTGACGACCGAGGCGTCTTTCGCCAACAAGGATTTTAGCGAGTTGGAGACGGCGACGAGCGAATAGCACGAGATATCGAACGCTCGCAGGAAATCTTGCTTTGCGGTTTCGTGGAAAGGGCGTGGCTCGCCGGCGTAGTCGGCAAATGCGATGGAGTGGAGGAAGCCGTCCAGGCGATCGAATCGCTTCGCCAGTTCACTCGCGAGGTCTCCGATTTGGTCTTCGAACTCTACGTCGCATGCGAAAACGTCGGCATCGCCGACTAGCTTTTGAACCTGGTCAACACGAGTTGCATTGCGGACCGCGTAGATGACTTCGGCGCCGGCATCGACGAGTACCCGGCTAGCGTGCCAGGCGACGCTCTTTTTGTTGGCGACGCCCATCACGAGGATGCGCTTGCCGGCGAATTGAAGGAAGTCAGGCATTAGGAATTAATTTAACCACGGAGGCACGGAGAACACGGAGAAGAGAATGCCTAGAACACTAATTATCGCTAATGATCACTAATTAAACTCCGTTAGCGAATTCCAGCCGGCTATGGTCCTATTAGTGATGATTAGCGTTTATTAGTGTTCTGTTCTTCTTTGCCGGTGAGCTGCTATTTCGGTGTCGGCGCCATTTTGCAGGCGAAGTCGAACATGACTGCAAGTTTATCGCCGAGCATTACTTTGGCATCCATGAAGAATGCGCCGGCCATTTTTTCTGTGAGCGTCACGTGGAGGGTCACGGTGTCGCCGGGGCGGACCATGTGTTTGAACTTTACGTTGTTGATGCGCGAAACGACGGGAACTCGATCGGGGTTATCGGCAACGACTTGTGCGAGCAACACGGCGCCGGCTTGCATGGCGGACTCCAACAACAGTACGCCGGGCGTTAGCGGGAAGCCCGGGTAATGGCCGGCGTACCAAAACTCTTCGCCGGTGAACGTCTTGCGGCAGACGATGTGATTATCGGTGCGCTCGATGATTTCATCGATGAGCAGGAACGGCTCACGGTGCGGGATAGCGGCTTTGATGGATTCTAGAGACATAACGTGAATCGTTGAACATTTTAATTAACCACAAAGGCACAAAGGACACGAAGGTTAAATTCAGCTTTTTGCTTCGTGCTCTATGTGCCTTAGTGGTTAAAAATATTTCATATGGCCGAGGCCGTTACTTTGGAACTTGAACCCTTCATCAGTTGGCTGTCGACTTCGTTCGCGACGATTACCCCGTAATTCATAGCACCCAGCCAGCCGCTCATGATAATGCCGACGCTGCCGGCGTGGTACAGGCCAGTGATTTGTTGCGGCAAGGCGCGGCTGACGGCGAGGCCTTCGAACTTGGTGCCGAAGCTTGCGCCGTTGATGTGCTGCGTGTAATGCTTGAACGTGACGGGCGTCGAGGCTTCGACGTGGTCGATGCGTTCGCGGACGTTCGGGACGTATTTGTCGAGGGCGTCGAGCGTGGTTTCGATAAGGTCTTTTTTGCTGGCTTCGTATTCTTCCTCGCCGAGCTTCGCCCAATCTTCATAATTGGCGTTCGTGCTGGAGACGATCAGGCAGCGCGGGCGGCCTTCAGGGCGGGTGCGGGGGTAGTAGAAAGAATAGGTACGGCTGGTGATGTCGCGGCTTAGGAGCAGCTCGGTGCGGAAGAGCTGAGCAGTCGAGCTGAACAACAAGTCGCCGGTCGACTCGTCGATTTGCTCTTCCGGCTTGAGGGCCATGTAGACTTGGGTGCTGGAGTTGTTCAGCCGTACGGCGCGGGCTTCGTCGACGAAGTTGCGGTCGAAGTTTTCTTCGCCGATGAGGTGGAAGATTGTAGCGTTGAGGTTCGCGTTCGAAAGGACTGCTCCGGCGCGGATGGTGCGGCCGTTGACTTCGACCGAGTGGACGCGGCCGCCGGTGCAATCGATTCGCGTGACGTTCGCATTGATGCAGATTTCGACGCCGCTCTTGCGGAGTTCGGCTTCCATGAGTTGGATGAGCTTGTCGGTGCCGCCTTGGAACGTGAAGACGCCTTTCGACATGAAGTTCGAGAAGACGATGCCGTAGCTGATCGCGGGGTCTTCGAGCGTGCTGCCGTTGGCGTAGGTGATTGGCTCCATGAGCAGGCGGATCACGTCTTCGCGGCCGGGGAAGAATTTTTCGAATAGCTCGCCCGTTGTCATCGACTGGTCGTCGTAGAAGTTCATGCCGCGGGCGGCGTCGAAGAAGGCGGTCGCGGCGGCGGGGTCGACTTTGAAATCGGTGATGAGGAGACGAATGAAATCTTCGCGGTTGAACGACGTGGTGAGGGAGAACATCGGGTTGTCGAACCGGATGTTTTTCAGTTGGACGATTGAGTCGGCGATTTCCTGCGACCAGTAGCGGCGGCAGCTTTTGACCATGCCGTAGGGGAAGCCGTGGAGCGAGATATCGAAGATGTGGCCGCCGGGGCGTTTGAACCAGGTGGCCATGCCGCCGAGTTTGTAATGCTGCTCGAGGAGGAGGACGCTGCGGCCGGCGCGGGCCAGGACGTTGGCCGCGGTGAGGCCGGCCAGGCCGCTGCCGATGACGACGACGTCGTATTCTTCGCGGGCGTTTTTGAGGAAATCGCGGGGCATGGAAGAGGGGATGAGGGGCCGGAGGTCAGGGGTCAGGGACGAATGCAGTTGATACGAGCACTTGTTGCGAGTCATTTATTCTAGTGGCGTTCGAGCCAGATGATAAAGCCCGCGAGTGGCGCTTTGATTGCTTGTACCTGATTAGTGCCGTTGGATTGGTCGCGTCGATCGCGGGTGATGACAAAAGGTTCGTGTGGTTTCCCCTCGGTTCCAGTTTCGAATTGCACACCTTCGATCGCGAAACCTGCGTTTTGCCAGGTCCGCCAATCTTCCAGCGGCATCGGGAGTGGATGTTTCCAGTGCTTCGACTCAAGGCTTGCTCGCCACACACTATCCTTTGGATCCTGATCGACTCGCATCTCGATCCATTGTTCGCCGGGTTCCAATTCATCCATTTGGGTATTTTTTGGCACGCCAGTGGCCGGTATTTCTCCCCACTCTGCACCTAGAAACACTTTGGCCCCTTCCGGCACCCAGATGCGCCACTTCCAATGTAATGGTTCGTTGGTGCGGACTCCCATTGCATACAATTTCGTGGGGTCTTCGATGGAAAGGCGACCCGTCTCATCGCGAAGTGCGTGCAATTCGGAGCGCATGTGCGCCACCTCGCGTTCGAGTTTTGTAATGACGATTGCCATGCCAAGGATCGTCATTAGCAAGAGCGCGGTAAGGATCGAGATTCGTGGGCGGAAATTGGGCATGGGAAGCGCAAGGGTTGGCAACGGTTTTTTTGTGACGGCGGCGCAGCGCGTAGCGCAATTAAGCACTGCTGGGCGAGCCAGCAGTGGCACCGGCATTCCGCGATTTTTATCGTTTTGGGTGTGTTTGCTTGGTTTGGTGGATACTTTGTTGGTGCGAGTTTTGGAAAAACTCGCCTACGTATAAAAAATGATGGCGCCAATGGGCTCGCCGTGGAGCGAGCGCATGCGGTGACGGTCGTCCGCGAGGGACGGCACCGCACTACTCGTTCGATGTCGAGTCCAACCGATCGTGCACGGGCCTGCTTCCAATGGGCCGAGGGGTCGTTCGCAGGGCTGTCGCACGGCAGGAGGAAGGTTTGCAAACCTGTGCAAGCGTGAGACGAGTTGCGGACAACTTCGGCGAGAGCTCTTCTCGCAGCTAACGTGCACGAACGTTCATTTCAGGAGTGCGAGCGTAACACAGTGCGCGGCCAAAAACTAGAAAAAATCGCGGAAGAAAAAAGGGGCTGAGGTTGGGGGCATCAGCGGCCAAAAATCGCGGATTGACAAGGATAAAGCAGAGGTCGGAAGTGGGAGGAGTATTACCCTGCTGCGCTGAAGAAGCGGTACGCTAGACCTGCCAGCACTCGAAGCATTCGCAGCGGTGAGGCTTTCGACGATGTTGACAGAGAAATTCTACGTGCCTAGTATCCCTGTCCCTCGCGGGTCCCGGCAGCTAATGTCGCCGGCTCGCTCGATCTTTTCTAGATGGCATAGGTCCCAACCGCGGCAGGGTTAGGGACAGTCGGGTACGCAATACGAGCCATTTTGTTGTCGCAGCACCCTCGTCGGATAGCTCGACATTGACGCTGCATTGCGTCGCCGGGTGTTTGCCACCGCGTTAACTTTGAGGACTCCACCGTGCATCATATTCCACGTTTTCTGACGCGCTGTCTTGCTATTCCACTAGCGCTTGTCGCACTGGGGTTTTCGGACGTAGTTGCGCAGCCTCCGAAGCTGCTCGCTAGCGATAGTTCGGCCGAGACTTCGAAGCCAGCGGCGCCTGCGGACGCTCACCCGGAAGATTTGCAAAACAAGCGGCAAGATGTGGCGCAGCGGATCGTCGCTGCGCAGAAGGCGCTGGACTCGGTCGTGGGGGACAAGATCGTCGAATCGAAACCGAATGAGGAGTTGTCGCATGAAGTCGAACTGCTCAAGCAGCTCGACATGCTGTATGCGCAATTGCAATCGGCGGAAGAGCTTCGCAAAGAGACTGAATCAAATAAAAGTGAGGCGGAGCAAAAGCTTTCAAATCTTCGGCGGAGCGGGCCTCTTGAAAAGCCGCCCTACTCATTTCTGCTGTTGGATAGCCAGCGCGATAGTCTGCTGACCCAGCGAAGCCGCTCGACGACGATTGAGGCTGCGTTAAGTGCGGCGACTGACAGCCTGGAGAGCGCTAAGGAAACGTGCAATCAGCGCGAAGCCCAGCGGCGGCGGGCGAAAGAAGCTGCCGAAAAGAACAGCGATCCGCAAAAAGCCGCCGAACTAGCGAATCAACTGAAGACGGCCGAGCTGGAAGCTAAGGTGGCAGCGCAAACGGCCGCGTTGCGGCAGGCGGAACTCGCCAATGCGAAATCCTCGCAGGAATTGCACAAGATTCGTCTGACGCTGCTGCAGGAAACACTCGTTTGGATGGAAAAGGACTCGTTCTTTTCGGAGGGCGACCTCCGCGGAGTTTTAGTCGATGTTGAGCAACAGGAAAGCGAGCTGAAGCAGGAACTGAAAGCCGCCCAGGTGAGTTCAGAGTACTTTGACCAGCAGTGGGCTGGCACACGCCGCAAGCTGGATAGTGATGAGAAGAGTACGCCCGGACTGCGCGAAGAAGAGCAATCACGAAAACTGGCACGCGACTGCCAAATGCGGCGAATTACGCTGATTCAGAAACAACTCGAGCGTGTGGGGGCATTGCGTCAGGCGTGGCGGCGGCGGTTTGAGCTGGCGTCGCAACAGGTTGAGCGTGCCGACCTGATGGTGTGGAAGAAAGAATGCGATAAAAACTTAGCACAACTCGATCTCGACCGCGGATCGGAAGAGCGCCAAGTCGGCGAGACGCGCAAGGAACTTGCCGACTTGGAAAAACGTTTTCAACAAACGAAAGACCAAGATCCGGAAGTAGCTCGGTGGATTGAAAACGAGTTGTCGCTCTATCGGCAACTCGTTGACTCGCTAAGCACCGACCTCGTACGCCTGGAAACGCACATCAAGCTGCACACACGGTTGCTCGATGAGATTCGCGAAAAGACAAATCGCCACACAATTGCCGACTGGGTCGAAACGGGTTGGCATGACGTCGTCGCGGTATGGAATTATGAACTGACCAGCTTCGATGATCGGTCGGTGACTCTGGGAAAAGCCTGTACGGGAGTAGTGCTGCTGATTTTTGGCGTGTTCCTTTCGCGACGGCTGACGAAGGTGTTCGCGCACCGCGTTTTGCCGCGGGCAGGTATTCACGACGGGGCGGCGGTTGCGGTCGAGTCGCTGGCATTTTACGCGCTGGTGTTAACAACGGCGCTGATGGCACTCCACATGATCAATGTGCCATTAACGGTGTTCACTTTCATGGGCGGGGCGGTCGCCATCGGCGTGGGCTTCGGTAGCCAAAATATCCTGAATAATTTCATCAGCGGCGTGATTCTTTTGATTGAACGGCCGGTTCGTGTGGGTGACGTGATTGAAGTCGGCGCCCTTTATGGAACTGTCGAACAAATCGGAATGCGAAGCACTCGGATTCGCACCGGGACGAATGTGGAGATCATCGTTCCGAATAGCTCTTTCCTGGAGGGGAACGTCGTCAATTGGACGCTTTCCGATTCCACGGTGCGCTGCTCGGTTCGCGTTGGAATCGCCTATGGATCATCGACGCGAGATGCAGCCCGCTGGTTGAAGCGAGCAGCGGATGAACATGGGCTGGTATTGAAGAAGCCCGATTCGTTCGTACTGTTTGCCGATTTTGCCGACAACTCGTTAAACTTCGAGCTCCATTTCTGGATAGGAATTCGGACGCTGGGCGACCGCCGTCGCATCGAGAGCGACCTGCGGTTCATTATCGATCAGTACTTTCGCGAGGCTGGCATTTCGATGGCGTTTCCGCAGCGTGACGTGCATCTCGATACCACGGCGCCGCTGGAAGTTCGAATGCTGCCGAGTGCTGGGAGCGAATTGAACCAAGACGCTGAGAAGAATAAGGCAGCTTAGGGGGCCTTTGAAAGCGAGCGGACGAAGTGCCGCTCTGGGCTATGGTTGACGCTGGTCTATCCAAATGAGAAGACCATTTGTGGGCTTGGGTGTTATGGTAGTTGCGCCGCGCTTGGCCATAGTCGGATCGTTAGCGCGCACGCGGAGTAATTCCAACCGCTTTTCGGGATCGAGTGGCCCATCAGACTGACCGATGCCCGATGAAATTGTGTTCCCGTTCGCCCAAGGAGCGTCCGGTCCAAGATTGACTGAACTCGAGCTGCGATCGCCTTGGCTGCCATCCGGATTCCGGTGTTCAATTGCGTTACGGAGAATCCAATTGCCATCCTGGTCTTTTACCGCTGCGGCTTCGATTACCAGATCGCCGCTCTCAAGCCAGAAAGTGCTATCGGCAATGTTCGGAACGTTTTGGTGATCGAGCTTCGCTGCCGTCATATGAAGTAAGTACTTGCGATCTGGAGGGAGATGGACGCGCCATTTCCAGGTATTGCTGTCGTCGGCAACATTGTGAACCGCCAGCGCGTAAATCTTGCTCGGATCTTCGACGGCAAGGTAGCCGGTTTCGTTTTCCAGTGCGCGGATCCTGATTTGCAGCGGACCCACTTCGCGCCACGCTTGCGCAACGGCGAGCGTGAGCGCGACGATTGTCATCAACAACAGCGCGGTGGAAATCGAAATCCGAGGGCGAAAAGAGTGCATGTGGGCGGTTACGCGACTATAACAGATCGTTTACGATGTTTAGCGTTGCTGGAGTTTAATGGTTTCGATCTGAAAACGCGAACAGGCAATTAGCAATTGTTTCAGGGAGAGTTGAAGCGATGTGTCGCTGTGGATTATTGACGGTTCTGCTGTTTGGGGTTTTCGTAATCGGTTGTGAAAAAGGGCCCGTAAAGTCGCCGACAGGTTCGGGCGCGACGGCTGGCGGTCCCAAGTTGGCAGCGGCGAATGACAAAGCCGATGGCCCGGCGAACGATGCGGGTAGCGCGGCGGCGGCGAAAAACGATGCTGCGAGCGGGCAGGTTCACGAGAAGTTGCCGACTGAAAAAATCGTTAAGGCTGCGGAGCCGGCGCCAACGGAGGAGGTACTGCTCGGCACGGCGGATTTGACGCGCGGGATTCCCGGTACGGGACCGCTGAAAACCGATGATATCAAAAAGTGGCTTGATGACCCGAAGAACATGAAGCCGCTGAAGCCAACGCTGCCGATGGGGCTCGCGGTCGGGTCGGGGCAGATTGCGGGGCTCGATAAGAATCCGCTGACGCGGGCGAAGATTGAACTCGGGCGGCAGCTGTATTTTGATACGCGGCTTTCGAGCGATAACTCGGTGAGCTGCGCGACTTGCCACTCGCCCGAGTTTGGCTACGCGAAAAATACTCAGTTCGGCGTCGGCACCAAAGGGCAGACGGGCATGCGCAATTCTCCGGTGGCTTATAACCGGATATTGAGCAGTGTGCAGTTCTGGGATGGCCGGGCCGCGACGCTGGAAGAGCAAGCCAAGGGTCCGATTGCGAATCCGATTGAGATGTCGAACACGCACGATGTTTGCGTCACGATCTTGGGAAACGTCGAAGGTTACAAGATTCAGTTCGATAAGGTCTTCCCGGGCGAAGGGGTCAACATCGATAACATTGCGAAAGCGATCGCCAGTTTCGAGCGGGCACTGGTGACCGGTCCTTCACCGTGGGATTACTTTTATGCCTACAACACGTTCAAAAAAGCGTACAAAGAGGACCTGGAGGACCTTGATGGGTTGAAGAAAGATGACCCGGCGATGTACCAAAAGTACATGGAGCTGAAAAAGGCATCGGATGAGCACCCGATCAGCGAAAGCGCTCAGCGGGGCGGCGAGTTGTTCTTCGGCAAAGCGAGCTGCACTGCCTGCCACGTGGGGGCGAATTTCACGGACGAGCAGTATCACAACCTGGGCGTCGGGATGGACGCAAAAGAGCCCGATTTAGGGCGTTACGAAATCACGAAGGACGAGAAGGATAAGGGACGATTCAAGACGCCGACGGTTCGCAACATCGAGCTAACCGCGCCGTACATGCACGACGGCTCGCAGAAGACGCTGGAGGAAGTCGTCGAGTGGTACAACAAGGGTGGGCATCCGAATCAGTGGTTGGATGAGAAAATCAAGCCGCTGAATCTGACGGACCAGGAAAAGCAGGACTTGGTGGCGTTTATGAAGGCGCTGACGGGGCCGTTGCCGGAGGTGGAGAGTGGGCGGTTGCCGGAGTAAAACCGCCGCGATCACAGCGGTTCGAGCCAAAGCGCTATGCCAGGTGCAGGAACCGTTGGCTCTGAGCGCTTGGTGCCGCCACCTGGCGCCGGACTGACGACCGGTTTTTCGAGTTGCAGCAAGACGATCGGTTCGTGATCGCCGTAATCGCGCTGGTTACCGACCAGGTTCTCGGTGCTTTCACAACGGTCGGTGGGCGCCAGCCAGTCTCCCTCGATAAACGACGGGGGCAATTCAGTGATGTCGTGCCCGGGATCGACGACGACTCGCCAACGATCTTCGTAATGAAAGAGAGATACCTCGACGTTGAACTCGCCGGAGAGTTCGGGGCCCGTATGTTCGCATCGCGCGACGCTGGGCGCTTGATTAAGGTCCGCAACCCAAGTCGAATCGTCTTTGCCTTTTTGTGGCGATATTAGCCTTGGCGGAATCGTGCCCTGGACATTTACTAGCCGGTACTTTTGATGAGGCGGCAGGTAAACGCGCCAGCGCCATAAGTTGGGATCGGGTTGCGGGACTCGAACCGCGTAGGCTCGCGCAGGATTTTCGATCATGAGCTGGCCGCGTTGCTGCCGGAGCTGTAGTAGTTCGGCGCGAAGCGGACTGATTTCGCGCCGCTGAAGAATGACGACTAGCGCGAGGGCGACAATTGCGAAGGCCAGCAACAAAGTAGCGCTGGAAAAGCGTGGTCGTCTGGTCGCTGGGAACTTGCCCGATGGATCGGTCATGAAGACGCCTGCAAGCAATGACGGTTGGCCATCGAGATGCCGCTCATGATGCTGCCGATGATGCCGACGAAGCCCTGGTCGGTACCGCAGATAAAGAGGTTGTCGAGGTGGGTGCGGCCATCGAGCTGTTTATCTGGCGCGCCGTAAACTGCGCCGTTATCGTGACCGGAATAGCGGACGATCGTGGTGGGCGTGAACATATCCGTATCGATTACGTGGCCGCGGTAATCGGGCACGAAGCGGACTGCGGATTCGCCGATGCGGTCGTACCAGCGCAGTTTTTCGAGACGGTAGGTTGGCTCATCGAGTGCGCGCCAGGCGTCGAAGTTGGCGAGGGCGGTGATGCGGATCGTGCAGTCGTCGAGCGGTGAGTCGTAGGCGAAGTTGTTGGGGGAGCAGATGACGCCGCTGCGGATGTCGCACAACTCGTTAGGCTTTTGCCAGACGAACTTATCGTGATCGTTGAAGAATGTGATCGTGAGGTCGTGGCCGAGGTCGCGGGGCTGAGCGTCTAGCGAGGCGATGGTTTCGCAGAAGGTGAGTTGGCCGGGGGCGCGGGAATTAAGGACGGGGTGGCCGTCGTCGCACAGCCGCATGGTTTCGCACCAGCCGGCGGAGGAGACGACATTTCGCGCGGCAAGGAATTCGTCGTTATCTAAAATGACGCCGGTGGCTTTGCCGTTCTCGGTGACGATTCGTTTTACGCCGCTGCGAAGTTTCAATTCGCCGCCGAGGGCGCGGAATTTTCGCACGAGGTGTTTGAGGATGAGGCGGACGCCAGTGGCGGGGCGGCCGAGGCCTTCCATGAAGATGCTGCGGAACATGATTGAGAATTGGCCCCAATCCATGTCGTTTTCGCGCCGAACCATAGTACATGAGGGGGCAGAAGAGCATTTCGACGAGCAGCGGGTCGCGGATGATCGAGCTCACGACTTGGCGGGCGGAGATGCCGGCGTGCGTTGCTGAGAGGTCGTCGTATTCGACGATTTCGCGGGTGAGGCGGTCGAAGTTATCGGCCTCGTGAGGGAAGACCCAGGCGACTTCGTCGCGCAGTGTGCGCTGGTTGTTGTCGAAGTTCAGGCGGGCGCTGGGGAAAGCGATTTGCGAACCGAGCTGTGGGGCGATTGCGAAGTCATCCCACTTGAGGCGCAGTTGGCGGAGGAGGCGAGCGAGCGGGCCGGTCTTCGCACCCTTTGGCGTGAAGTTGGTTAACGCGTGGAGGCCGACATCGTAGTCGCGGCCGCGGAGGCGGTAGAACGAGTTCAGGCCGCCGATGGTGTAGTGGCGTTCGAGGAGGCAGACACGCTGGTCGAAGTATGCGAGGCGGATACCGGCGGCGAGGCCGCTCATGCCGGCGCCGATGATGATGGTGTCGTACATGAAGGTTGGTTGAGGGTGGAGGGTCGAGAGTTGAGGGGGATGCACTCGAACCGGAACCCTCCCCTGGCCCCTCCCTAAATGGGAGGGGAAATCAGAGAGTTACACCTTCTCGCGCTCGATATCCTTCATCAACGGTTCTAGGTAGGCGACCGTTGTGCTCATGCTGGCGAGGTTGACGTAGTCGTCCTCGGGGATTTGGACGCGGTAGCGCTTGCGGAGTTCCATGACGATATCGAGGAAGTCCATGCTGTCGAGCTCCAGCTGCTCGCGAAAATTGACTTTGTCGTCGAGGTTCGACAGATCTTCATCGGGGGCGATGTCGCTGAGGATATCGAGAACTTCTTCACGTATTTCGGCGGGGGTCATCCCGGTTGGTCTCCAAAAGGAATACGCGCTCCGCTGCGCGTCGCGGTTAAACGTCGAATTGCTATACCTTGCCAATGATTACTACTGAGTTAATCCCCAACATACCAAATGAGTTGTTCAGGATATAGCGGACGCTTTGCCGCACGTGGGGCTCGTTTAATGTGAGGCCGGGCAGAGCGCACTCCGGGTCGAGGCGGTCGACGTTGATCGTGGCGTGACAGACGTTGTCGTCGAAGGTGGGCAAATTGCCGGCCAGTTCGAGGGCCCCGGCGGCGCCCATGGCGTGGCCGATGAAGCTTTTGGTGTTGTTGACGGCCGGCTGCGAGCCGTTGTGGAAGACTTTTCGCAGGGCGATGCACTCTTGGACGTCGCCGCTATCGGTCGCGGTGGCGTGCGTGCTGACGAGATCGATATCCGAGGCGTTGAGCTTCGCTTTGTTGAGCGCCATTTCCATGCAGCGGGCTTGCTGCGAGGGGTTCGGCAGGACGAAGTCGCTGGCGTCGCTGTTCATGGCGTAACCGACGAGTTCGCCGTAGATTTTCGCGCCGCGTTTTTTGGCGTCGTCGAATCGTTCGAGGACGTAGAGGCAGCCGCCTTCGGAGACGACGATGCCGTTGCGGTCCATGTCGAAGGGTCGCGAGGCTTTCGTGGGGTCGTCGTGCTTGGCCAGTGCGCCTTGGCTGGCGAAGCCGGCGAAAATGCCGAACGTGCGGATGCTTTCGGAGACACCGCCGGCGAGGGCGACATCGCATTCGCCGAGGCGAAGCATTTGGGCACCCTGGATCATGCCGGCGTTACCGGCGGCACAGGCGGCGCCGAGTGTGTAATGGGGGCCGGTGATGCCCATGTTGAGCGTGATTTCGCCGGCGGGGTTGTTGGCCACGGTGCGGGGGTTGTGGTGATGCGACCAGACGCTTGTGTCGTAATCGTAGCCTTTGATTTCGTAGATCTCGTTTTCGGTTTCGACGTTGCCGTGCTCGGTGACGCCGATGTAGACGCCGACCCGTTCGCGGTCGATGTTCGCCCAATCGAGGCCGGAATCGGCGACCGCTTCTTGAGCGCAGTAGATGCTGATGCTGCCAGCCCGGGTGCCGCGGCGGACTTCCTTTTTCTTTTGGTACTTCAGCTCGTCGAAGTTGCAGATGCCGGCGAGCGTTTCGCCGATGTAGCGGATATCGAACTTCTGCACGCCGCTACGGCCGTTGAGGAGTGCGTCGCGATACTCAGGCAGCGAGTTGCCGTTCGGCGCGGTGAGGCCGATGCCGGTGATTACAATCCGTTGATGGTTGTCGAGGACAGCGAGCATGGGCTTCGTAGGTCAGGTTTTAGCCTGACGGACGCGATAATCAGGCTCAAAGCCTGGCCTACAGGGAAACCTTGAACCTATCGGTAAATGCAAGGTTTGACAAGGCTTTGGAAGGGCAGCGACGGCCTCGACGCTGGAGCTACTGCTCCTTAATTCCCAAGTGTTTTTGATAGGCGTCGCGCTGTTTGTCGCGGCCTAGCGTATCTGTGATCTGTTCCCAACGATTGGCTGCCGTTTGAAGCACGTCGGAAGGCGAAACTTTGTTGACCACAGCGGCTTTGACCGCGTCGTTGAGCGCGGCGAGATAGTCGTCGATGCCGGGGATGCGTGGCACGACCAGCGCTCGCTCGCTGCTCAGTGCCGCATCGATCACCGCGCTCCGCTGTGTCCGCTCGCTCGTGCTCAGAGCAGGTTCATACCACGATGCAGATGATGCGACCGAGCGCCGCGGCGGCAACCAGTTGCCGCCGACGCGGGCAAATTGCGAACTAGTGTCTGGCAGCGTCAACCACTCTAGCAGTTTGAAGGCGCTGGCGGCGTTGCGTGACGAGGCAGTGACGGCGATGAGTCGATCGTTAAAGCCGAGGACGGGAATCGATGGTGCGCTGGTATGCGATACCTCCTTTGGCCCCTCCTTGGAAAGGAGGGGAAGTTTAGTGAGCGCGTCGACAAAGGCTGGCTCAGTGATGTGTGGCTTCATGGTCTCGGTGTCGAAGAGTACGCCGAGGCGTTCGTTGGAGATCGCATGGGGAGCAGCGGCCGCGAGCAGGGCGATCGCGGGCGACGATTCAATGGATGGCGCTATTGCCGATGGGCCGACACCCAGCGGTAAGGCGAAAGTTTCGCGCCCCCATTTGATGAGCTCGTTTCGCACGAGCGGAAAAATGTCGGCGAATTTGAAATCATCGTCTTCAAGCACGCTCGCTCGCACGGGTCGTAATCGATTCTCTGTGCAAAGTTCTCCCAAATAGCGGGACGGAAAAACGATCAGATCGGCGTCAAGTGACTTTGATTGAGAGAGATCCTGCCAAGTGGTCGGCGCGGCGTTTAGCTCGCCGCTGGAGCGTTCGGCCCATTCGCCGCGAAGACGATTGATTGCTTCGACAAGGGGCGGATCATTCACGACTAACACGCGCAGTGCTACACTTGCCCGCGTGGCCGGCGGCGTGCTGTTGGTCGCAGCTTGCGGCGGCTGCTCGGTGCGAGGGCAACCGGTGAAAACACTCAGCCCGAGAAACAAGGGCAATAGTAAAGAGCACTGGCGGAGCCAGTGGCACCCGAACGAAGTCATCAACGTGGTACAAGCGGACTTAAGCATTCGAGGGTTGATTCGACAATGAGCGTTTATCTAGGCATCGACATAGGCACGAGTGGCACGAAGACGTTGGCGATGAACGCGAAGGGGAAAATCCTCGCCTCCGCGAGCGCCGAGTACCCTTGCTACCATCCCAAACCGATGTGGAGTGAGCAAGACCCGGAGGATTGGTGGCAGGCCGCGGTGAAGACCGTGCGGGCTGTCGTGAAGCAGGCAAAACTCAAGCCGGCGGACGTGCGGGCAATCGGCCTCTCGGGGCAGATGCACGGATCGGTGTTTTTGGACAAGTACAACAAGGTGGTGCGGCGGGCACTGTTGTGGAACGACCAGCGGACGGCGGTGGAGTGTGAGGAAATCGAAAAGCGGGCAGGCGGGCGGAAGAAGCTCATCGAAATGGTGGCGAATCCGGCGCTTACGGGGTTCACCGCGCCGAAGATTCTGTGGCTGCGCAACAAGGAACCAAAGAATTATGAAAAGACCGCGAAAGTGCTGCTGCCGAAGGATGATATTCGGAGACGGCTCACGGGCGAGTTCGCGACGGAGGTCAGCGATGCGAGCGGGATGTTACTGCTGGATGTGGTGCATCGCCGATGGTCGAAGGAGTTGCTCGGGAAGCTCGATCTGGATGAGAGCTTGTTTGCGAAGTGTTACGAGTCCTCGGATATCACGGGGAAGTTGACGGTGGAAACGGCGAAGTTGTTGGGCCTGTCGACCGATTGCATAGTGGTCGGCGGCGCCGGCGATTGCGCAGCCGGCGCGGTTGGTAATGGCATCGTGAAGGCAGGCGTGTTGTCGACGTCGATTGGAACGTCGGGTGTGGTGTTCGTGCATAGCGATACGCCGCAGGTCGATCCCGAGGGGCGACTCCATACGTTCTGCCACGCGGTGAAGGGGAAGTGGCACATGATGGGCGTGACGCTCGCGGCGGGAGGGTCGCTGCAATGGTTCCGCAACGCAGTTTGTCAGACGCTGATGACCGAGGCGAAGAAGAAAAAGATGGACGCGTATGATGTGCTGGCAGAAGAGGCAGCACTCACGCCAGTTGGCGCTGAAGGCCTATTCTTCTTGCCGTATCTGGCCGGTGAGCGAACGCCGCATGCCGACCCGAATGCGCGGGGAGCCTTTATCGGTCTTACGATGGCACATACACGTGGGCACATGGTGCGGGCAATTATGGAAGGAGTGACGTACTCGCTTCGCGATAGCCTGGCGATCGTCGAAGAACGCGGGGTAACGGTGAAGCAGGTGCGGGCTTCCGGCGGCGGTGCGCAGAGCGCGCTATGGCGGCAAATGCAGGCCGACGTGTTCGGAAAGACGGTCGTCTCGATGGCAGCGGACGAGGGGCCAGCGTACGGCGTGGCGCTCCTCGCGGCGGTGGGTGCCGGTGAGTTCAAGGATGTGCCGGAAGCGTGCGAAGCGACCGTGAAAACGACCGGGCAAACGAAGCCAGTTGCGGCGGCGCGGAAAGCGTACGACAAGGGCTTTCCGGTGTATCAGGGGTTGTATCGGGCGCTGCGAGAGGAGTTTAAAAAGCTAGCTGAAATCTGATAGTGATCTTTTTTTGATCACAGTTCATAATTCCGCACGGAAATTTAGCGCGAAATATCGCGCATCACGTGCGAACGGTGCCGTATGAACGATCAGGAAGACTCGCTTTCAGAAGACGAAGACGTAGCCCTTCCAATTTGTCCGCGGTGCTTTAAGGTCATGCACGGAAGGGGGCTGTTCTGCATGAACTGTGGTTCGAAGTATTCTAATTTAGACCCTTACGGACATGTCGCGACGCTGGGAGATGTGTATCGCGAGGCCAGTAGCCGACCACGCAATTTGATCACGGTTATTGCTATGTGGATTTGGTTGGGGCCGCTGGCAATTATCTTCACAGCGCTATTCGGATACGGAATTGCGAATCCGCAAGAGATCGCTAAGTCATTTCGCAGTGGCAACCAAGCCATCGCAATGGTTTTGTTCGTTGGATTGTTTGGCAGCCTCACGGCGTGCGCGGTTGTTCTGCTGTATCGAACGACGCGGAACTATTTGAAGTTGAATGATCGGCGACAATAGAGCTTTGATGGGCCTTCACTTCCTGCCCCGTCAGAAGGAGGCTGTCGCCGGACGAGTGGACAGTAAGACGGTATCGCCCGTGCCTTCCGCGGTGCAGCGTTATTTCTTTTCCTGTTTCGCGGGAGTGTCCACTACGCAGCGGAACCCAATCGCCCCACTGCGGTCTTTCGACGGCGCCATGAGCAGGTACTTTCCATGCTCGTTAAGCGAGGTGGTATTGGGGAAGTACCATTTCGAAGCGATCGGCCGATAGTGGCCGCCACCACGGACGATTGCCGCGCGGGTGTGTTCGTCTTGGAACTCGTCTGTCCATTGCCAGATGTTGCCGGTCAAGTCCATGACGCCGAACGGGCTCGCGCCGGCGGGGTGGGCATCGACATCGTCAGCCGGAGGCATGACGCGCGAGTTTTCGACAAACGTTGGTACGGCGTCGGGTTTTGGGCCATTGCCCCACGGGTAGGCGCGCTCGTCCTTGCCTTGGGCCGCGTACTGCCATTCCCATTCGTGTGGCAGCCGTTTGCCGGCCCACTGGGCGTAGGCGCGGGCATCTTCGTGCGAAACCCATGTGACAGGTTTCTTCGCCCAACCGTTGGGATAATTACCGTCCTTCCAATCGCGGAGAAAATTGTGATTGTCCTTAGGATGGTAGTTTGTCGCGTCGAGGAACTTCTTGAACTCGCGGTTCGTGACCGGATATTGATCGATGTAGAACGCATCGACTTCGATTTGCTTATCGTGATGCCGACGGGGAATGTTCTCCCACGGATATTGCACGTCGACCCCTGGCTCATCAAAGCCCTCGATTTCGATGCCTGAAACCTTGAACCAGAATTTTTTGTTGGCGGGGATGAAGATCATTCCTTCGGGCGTCTTGTCAGCTGGTTTTGTTTTAGCGATCTCGACGATTTTCTGCGGCAGCGGTTTCCATTCGTTAGAAAAGTCGGCGAGCGGTTTTTTGGCGAGGTTCCGCATCGTCGCGAGAAGTTTGGTGAGGTGCTCATCGGGCTGACCTTCGTTAAGTTGCAGGATCGCGCCGTAACCGTGGGCTTCAATTTCGAAATCGAGGACTGATTTGTCCGATTTATCCGATTTGTTTTGGGGGACGAGGGGCACTCCATGCCAGAGGTCCAAGTATTTGCCGCCATTTGAAACAGCGAGCTGATCACCCGTCGCCGCTTTATCGTTGCGATTTACGAACAGCCATAATATGCGGCCCTCGCCGGGAAAGCGGCTGGCGTAAACGCCCTCCTGCAAAGTTGCGACGTGTGGCTCCCAACTGGCGCTCGTAAGGAGGTCTGCCATTGCGCGTTCGATTGTGGCGATACGGCGAAGCGCTTCGGCATCGTGGGGCGTGAATTGGTTCCAGATTCCCCAAACATTCTCCCAGCTCTCGTAGCCTACGCCGTTGAAGAACGCGGACTGCAGGCCATTGGTTCGATCGCGAGCCCAGCGCTCGCAAACATTGACCATGTGCCGGGACTCGAGCCACTTGTATTTGCTCACTACAGGCACTTGTTCAGTGTAGGGCCAGTATCCCCAGCTCATGGTGTTCCACGCGACCATTTCCAGGTCCTTGCAGCCAACCTCCGGCTGCAATGCGACAGGGTAGGCGGCCTGGTTCGACGCCTGAAGGTACTCGTGCGGGAAACCTAGCATGGTGTCGCCGTTGATGCCGTCGGCGCCGACCTCTTTCATGAGCTCAACACCAGCCTGCGCCAGCGGCTTGCCCTCGTCGCGCGTGCCGGTATCCCAGGGCATGACGGGAAAGAGCACATGCACGCCACGACGATGAAAATCGCCAATCATTTGTTTGACGCCGGCTGGTCCGCCAGGCAGATCGCGAAGCAAATCGTGCTGGTTGCGGTCGTCGATGCCGATGTTCGGGTAGACAGGCCAGAGGAGCACGGCGTCGATGCCACCGTAGCGCTTGGTGAGATCGTCGAGATAACGATCGACCGTGTATTGGCCGGTGGTGACGTCGAAGAAGTAGCGGTCCTCGACCATGCACTGCGGCTGGACGAAGGCGCGCTGCGTCCAACGGAGTTCGGGGCGATCGTATTGGCTGCCGTCATATTTGAGCCGTTTTCGCGCAGCATCCCGCCATGACTGCATTTCCTTGGTCCACGTGTCGTGATCGGCGGAGTCCTTGGGCCCACTGATGATTTCGCCGCCGACGTGGAGCGAGGGCTTTGCTCGCAAATTACCGGCGATGCTAAGAAGTAGACAAACGACCGAAGCAAACCGAAAAACCTTCATCGACAATCCTAGACGCAATAGGGGGGTGAAGCCGCCAACCGACGCGAATAACTGCGCGTTCGAATCGATCATAATCGGGCAGCAATCTGCCGCAAACGATTATTACCGGTGGGTCGTCGTCTGGAAACAATTCAGCAGGTTGCGGAAAACCGATAATCGACTGCGGAATTGGGCGCTGCCGATGCCTGAATCACAGGCGGCCGGTGCCGGAGGTTGCGGCAGGTCGGAGCGGTTTAGTGCGCTCCGTCTGCCGTGGGAGAATCGACGCCCGACAGTGGCGTCTCAGCACTGAGAAAGCCCAAGATTGGCGTGGCCTTCGTACTCGTGTTGGGGGCACTTTTCTCCGTAGGGGTAAAGTGCGACGCTAAATCTGCATGGAGTTGCATGCAGCGGACATAACTCTCAAGGGCCTTTTTGTCGGTGCGAAGCAGATTTTCAAGCTCGCTCATTTCAGCATCGGTGATGTGTTCGTCGAGGAGTGCCCACGTCAACTCATGGGCCCGATCAAGTTTGTCGGAATCCTCGGTTGAACCGCTCTCTGCTGAATCATTCGTAAAACTGCCCATTACAATGCCCTTCTCTGCCTGAATCTCCACGGCTTCCGATATTCCCCGCTGTTAAGAGCAAAGCGGGTGCCAAATCGGTTCGCTAGTGTTCTACGAACCGTATCGTCGAATGGCTCGCGAGTGGTAGAAGAATTCTAGCCCCGCGGCAAGAGAAAATGGCGAAGCCATCGTAAAATAGGCGTGAAAACCGCGGCATTCACGAAGTCTGCCAGCAAGTTTCTGCGTGTGCCCGCCCGATTCAACGCTTCGCGAGCGGTTTCCACGCCCGGCGTTCGGGGCCGATATAGCGGGCTCGTGGGCGGATCAGGCGATTGTTATCGAGCTGCTCGATAATGTGGGCGCTCCAGCCGGCGACGCGGCTGAGGACGAACAGCGGCGTGTAGAGCTCGATCGGCAAGTTCATATAGTGATACAGGCGGCCCGAGGGCCAATCGAGGTTCGGCGGGAGCTTCTTTTCTTCCCAGATGACACGTTGGATGACGTCGGCGGTTACTTCCAAATCTTCGTTGCCGGTTTCCTTGGCCAGCTCGTTGCAGAGTTCTTTCAAATAGACGGCGCGGATCGCCGTCTTTGTACACGCGGTGGCCGAAGCCCATGATTTTTTCTTTGCGGGCAAGCGCATCGCGAATCCATTTTTCGGCGTTCTCTTTCCTGCCGACAGCGCCGAGCACGTCCATGACTTTTTCGTTGGCGCCGCCATGCAGCGGGCCTTTTAGCGCGCCAATTGCGCCGACGATGCCCGAATGCAAATCGGAAAGCGTCGAAACGATCACACGCGACGTAAACGTTGAGGCGTTGTATTCATGCTCGGCGTACAAAATGAGCGAGACGTCCATCGCCTTTTCATGCCCCAGCGAGGTATCTGCCCGAAACAGCATATTGAGGCAATTCGACGCGAGCGAGCGCCCCGCCTCTGGCGCGACAGGTTCCTTACCATGTTTGAGGCGATGATGTGCGGCCATAATAATTGGCAACTGAGCAAGCAACCGCTCGGCTTTGCGAATGTTGGCATCGTGGCTGTTGTCGCCGATTTCCGGGTCCCAGTGGGCGAGCATGCTCGCGCCGGAACGGAGTACGTCCATCGGGAGGGCGGTGGACGGGAAGTGTCGCAGTGCATCGATAATCGGCGTCGGGACGTTTGATGCCGCTTCGAGCCGTTTGCGGAATTCGTCGAGTTGCTCGGCATTCGGCAATTCGCCATAGAGCAGCAGGTATGCCACCTCTTCGAATGTGCCGTGGCGTGCGAGATCTTCAATTGAGTAACCGCGGTAACTAAGTCCGCCGGTCACGGTGCTGATGGCCGTCTCGCCGGCGATGACGCCTTCTAAGCCTGGGTGGTAGATTTCTTCGGGCATGGGAGTGGTCGAGGGCTGAGGGTCGAGAGTCGAGAGCCGGAAAGAAGGATGCAGGATGGGGGATGCGGGGGGCAGGGACAAGGCATGTGGTTCTTCCCCTGCCCCCTGTATCCCGCATCCTCAATCCTTACTGAAAATAATCTTGGTCGCGCTGTTCGTAGGAATTGTAGTCGAGTAAGTCGTAAAGTTCTTGGCGGGTTTGCATGAGGTCCAGCAGGTCGCGCTGCGTGCCGTCGGCGGCGAGGATGGACAGCGCGGTTTCGGCGGCCTTCATGGCGACGCGGAGCAGCGTTACGGGATAGAGTACGGCGGCATAGCCCAAGTCGGAAAGCTCGGCGAATGTGAGGAGTGGGCTTTTGCCGAACTCGGTCATGTTGGCAATGAGAGGCACGTCGATGGCCTCGGCGAACGCTAGAAACTCTTCGCGAGTGGCGAGGGCTTCCGGGAAAATCCAATCGGCGCCCGCCTCAACATATTTGCGGGCTCGATTGACGGCCGTATCGAAATCGCTGACGCCCCGGGCATCCGTGCGGGCGATGATCACGAGAGAATCGTCACTTCTGGCCGCGACGGCGGCCCGGATTTTGGCGCACATCGAATCGGTCGTGATGAGCGACTTGCCGGAAAGATGCCCGCACCGTTTTGGCAATTCCTGGTCTTCGAGCTGAATCGCGGCGGCCCCTGCTCTTTCCAATTCAACCACCGTCCGCTCGACGTTCGCGGTATCGCCGAAGCCGGTGTCGGCGTCGACGATAACGGGCGTTACGAGTTGGGCCGTGAGATATTGCGTCTGCTGAACAAGTTCGGTGAGCGTAAACAGACCGATATCGGGCATGCCGACGACGCCAGCCGAAAATGCGGCGCCGGAGAGGTACATCGCTGGAAAGCCCATCTCCTCGATTAACCGGCCCATCAGCGCGTTCGGCGCGCCGGGGACTTGGATTGCGCCGTCAGCGACTGCGTCGCGAAGCAATTGGCCAGGTGTTGGTATGCGTTCAGCCATTCAGAAAGGGGTCCAGCGGCAAGTCGTTCGTTCGTGCCTTCGATGATACGCGCCAAGCGG
The DNA here is from genome assembly GCA_963733705.1 of uncultured Planctomycetota bacterium. GTDB lineage: Bacteria > Planctomycetota > Planctomycetia > Pirellulales > Lacipirellulaceae > JABDGM01. Next base: position 123,626 of record CAVTEJ010000015.1, read on the forward strand.
AGTTAGCAGCAAGTGTTGGCACCTGAGTCGGCTATTCCGAGCCGGCAAATGCGATTAGGCTGGCCAGAGTCGCTTTATGTCGAAGACCACAGCCTCACCCGCCGAGAATTCGAGACGTTTTACGGCTCGATTTTCGCGCTGGCAGAGCTGCGCCGAGATTCTGCTGATCATGGCGGTATTCTTCGCGGCGACGGGTGATCTCGCGCCGAATGTCAACGAAGCGCACTACCTGAGCCGGCTCAAGCACTATTGGAATCCGGCGTGGTGCAGAGGTGATCTTTTTCTGGAGTCGACTGACACGCAGTTAGTGTTCATTTGGTTGTTTGGTTGGATCACTCGCTTTGTCTCGCTGACGGCGACCGCCTGGATTGGACGGTTTATCGCGTGGACCGCCCTAGCGTGGAGCTGGCAGCGCTTAAGCATCCGGATTGTGCCGCGGCGATTTGTTTCGGTGTTGTCGGCGGCGCTGTTCATTGGCTTGAACCATTACCTGCACATGGCTGGCGAATGGGTTGTGGGGGGTGTCGAAGCGAAAGGCTTCGCCTACGCCTTTGTGCTGTGGGCGCTTGGCGAGATGCTCGACAACCATTGGAATTCTGTGTGGCTGCTGTTGGGCGCTGCCACTGCGTTTCATCCGCTGGTCGGGGGCTGGAGCGGCATTGTGTGTGTGGGAGTATGGCTGATCGATGCACGCCGCGAACAAACTCTAAGCGCGATGCTGCCGGGCCTAGTCGGCGGCGCGCTGCTGGGCCTGATTGGCATTTTGCCGGCACTGCTTTTGACGTGGAATGTTGCGCCGGAAGTTGTAACCGAGGCGAATCGGATCTACGTCTTCGATCGGTTGCCGCACCATCTATCGCCGCTGACGCTACCGACCGACGAGGTTACGCGACGACTCGGCGGTCATGCGGTGCTGCTGTCGATGTTGTTTGTTCTCTCGCGGACGATCCGCCGCGCGTCGCGATCGGTAGTCACAGATGACTCAGCGCAGAGCGTGGAACAGCTTAATTTTACCGATCGGGCAGCGCGATTTTATCGATCGCTCCATCGAATCGTACTCTTCGCATTAGGGGCCGCAATTTTGGCCGGCATCGGCCTAGCGATTGAATTGATGCTGCGGAGCGAGCCTCAACTCGCCGCAAAGCTATTACGATACTATTGGTTCCGATTGACCGATTTCGGGCCGGCGATGGCCGTCGCGCTGCAAATATCGTCGCTCATTGCGATGGGCTTCGAACGGCGACGATTGTGGGCGATGCCGCTCCTTGTCACCGCGACAGTATTTGGCTGCTGGTACCCGGTCTCGGCAACAATCGATCGTTTCAAAAACCCGATTCCGCCGGCGGATGCGAAGATGTTGGACTATCCGGCGTGGGTCGAGGTGTGCGACTGGATTGCAAAGAACACGCCGCCCGACTCGGTGTTTATCACGCCGCGGCTGAACTCGTCCTTCAAATGGCGGACTGGTCGAGTCGATGTGGCGAACCGGAAGGACATTCCACAAAATCCCGCGGGGATTGTGGCGTGGTACGAACGCCTCAAAGATATTTACACCACGCAATTCGGTGGCATCGATCAGAATATCGATTCGGTCGGAGCACTCGGCGATGAGCGCGTGCTTGAGCTGACCAGGAAATATCACGCCAAATACGTGCTTTCGGATCGCGGCCAATTGCTGTCGTTTCCGAAGGCTTTTGAGAACGAGGAATACGTTGTCTATCGAATCGAAGATGGCGAATCTGGTCACGGCAAATGACCTGCCGCAGCGACTCGCGATCGCGCTGTGCGCCGGCGAGCGCGGGACTGGAGCACGAGCGCGGATGTCGCCCCAATTGAGCTACGGTCGGCATGCGGGACCCGCGCCTGCGACATCGCGACCCGCAGCCGTGCTCTTGCTGCTGTTTCAACGCAATGGGCACTGGATGTTGCCGCTCACCGAGCGGCCGTTGTCGTTGCCCCACCACGGTGGCCAAATCAGTTTGCCCGGCGGAGCGATCGACGGTGGAGAATCATCCCGCGACGCAGCAGTTCGCGAACTAGACGAAGAGTTGGGCATTCGCGATCCGCTTGAGATCTTGGGTTGCCTGAGTGATTCTTATGTTTTTGCCAGCGATTACTTCATAACGCCCTGGCTTGCGTACACCAGTGCGGAAATACAATGGCATCCACACGCTGATGAAGTGGAGTCGGTCTTGGAACTCCCGCTCGAAGTGCTGCTCAACGGCGATGCGATCGGGCACCTGACGATCGAGCGGGGCCCGCTCGTGTTTCACGCCCCCTGCATTCGCGTTGGCAAAGCACGAATTTGGGGCGCGACAAGTGTCATTTTGAGCGAATTCGCTGACGTGCTCAAGCGCGCTGCATCGGATCAATAGTTGTCTCACGCAAAGGCGCGAAGCGCAAAGAAAGACAATGCTGAATGGAAGCATCAGAAAGTCAGGTCGAAATGAAGTTACGAGCGGTGGTGTTTGACCTCGACGGCATTCTCGCGAACACCGAGGACTTGTATGAGCAGGCGTGCGTTGCGGTCCTCGGTCGCCGCGGTCTCACGTATGATCCGCCGCTACGCGAGCAAATGATGGGGCGGCCTGTCGCCGATGCACTGCGGATCATGATCGAAGCGCACAACTTGCCGGACTCGGTTGAACTGCTATTCGACGAATGCCGCGAAGTGCTGTACGGTTTGATGGCGACCGAACTCGCTCCGATGCCGGGCGTTGCCGAATTACTCGATCAAATCGATTCGCTGCAACTTCCGGCTGCCGTCGCCACCAGTGCGCTCCCCGAATATGCCGAATTCGTGCTCTCGCGACTCGACTTGAAACGGCGATTTGCGTTCGTGCTCACGTCGGAAGATATCGCACGCGGCAAACCCGATCCGGAAATTTATTTGCTGACAGCGGATCGGTTGAAGTTGCGACCATCTGAAATGATGGTCCTGGAAGATAGCGCCAACGGCTGCCGGGCGGCGGTGGAAGCAGGTGCATTCACGATCGCCGTCCCCAATCGCCATACGGCGAAGCACGATTTCGCCGGCGTGCAATTTGTCGCGGAAACACTGGACGATCCGCGGATCATCGAGTCGCTGCCGGCACGAAACGACTCCTAAGAAGTGCATGCGTTGCCAGCGATGCCTGGCCAACAGTCCGCACATCTGCCCCGGTCGGCGCATTTTATTCATCGCGCGCTCTGAAAACGGCCGATGCAATCGTTCGAATGGCCGTTGCTGCGTAATACGCGCTGCGACCGCCCTCATCTGGCTCGTCGAAGGATCTTATTCGATGTTACGTCATTCGTTCGTTCTGAGCGCATTGTTGGCTGCGACGCTGATGGCCGCCAATGGCTGCCAATGCTGTTCGAGTTGTCACGATTACGATCCGCCGGTGGCCAATTGCCATTGTGGTCAGTGCGGCTGCGACAGCGGCTGTTCGACATGCGGCTGCAATACGGGCTGTTCAAGCTGCGGCTGCAATGGTGGTGCGATGATGCAGCCGACCGAAACAAGCGAAGATACGCCGACCGAAGGCGTAATCATCATGCCCCAAAACGGCATTCAGTCCGCCTCACGTTCTGCTAACGGCACTCGTTAGTTCGAAGCTGGGAGAGTCGCTGGTGTTGAACGTGGCGGCAATATCGCTGCGGGTGGCGCCGCTGTCGGGTGATTCTGGCGATTGAAAATTTCTGGGTCAAATGGATCGCGAGGTTCCCATTTTGCTGCAGTCACTCCGTATTTGAGGCGATGGGGCGAGCGTAACGTCGTTCGCTCTTCCGTGGCGGCTGGCTCAACAGCTGGATCGACAATCGGATCTGCGTGCCCTATTGGGTTTAGTATCCCTGCGGGCGAGTTCTGCACGACCGCGATACGCGACCGTGGGTTACTTCGCGATGTCGGGGCAGTCCTTACCTTGACTGCACGCGTTTCGGTCGGTGGCGCGGCGGCAACGGCTGCCTCGGTTACGTTTTCTGCAGGCGGCTCGTCAGCGCTGGTCGGCGCGACGAGGGCCACCCAGTCGGACAGGTGCTTAAACGCCGACTCCTGACGAGCGCCAAAGATCGGCCCGGACATTCCGCCATGCGTTTGCCGTGGAACGGTGAGGAGGGCGCTGGTTTCCCGGTGTTCGCGATCCACAAGCGCAAGCGTGGCCGCAAGGTTTTGCATGGTGGTGTGGCGATTTGCTTCGCCCCGTAGCACGGCACGATTTAGTTGGAACGATTGTGCACCGCCTGGTTCGTGGCACTTCGATACCGTGCAGTTATTGACGAGCACGGGCTGAATCTTACGCGTGAACATTTCGAGTACGCCGCTCGGAAGATCGGGGGTAACCGACGACGTCGTCGATGGCCCGGACGCTGTCGTGGGGGGCGATTTCTGGTTGGCCGCCGTCGCTGATTTTGCTGGCCGCTCTTTTGCTGCGGCCAAACGCCGATCGAGAACTGTGAGATTCGGGTGATCCGCGTTGAGGTTTCGCGCTGCTTTAAGTTCATCGCCGGCTTCCGCTAGGAGGTCGTATCGCAAACACCATTCCGCGAGCGAGAGATGGGTCTCAACCGTGTTACTCGCGATACGCTGCCGACGATAATCGTAAGCCTCGTGCAGCGAGTGACCGACGAACATCACGCGCGAAGCGGCCACCTGCATTTGTCCGCCGGATCGGCCTACAACGTACCAATCAGCGGCCTGGGAAATTTTTCCCGTGAGCACGCCGCCGTCTTGCAACAGAAGAACGCCTGGCTTTCCATCGGCGAGGGTCGACGGCGCCGCTACGAACCTGTCCTTCGGAGGCGGTTCCGCACTGCGCGCGACAGCGGCAACCACAAACAAAACTAGACTCAATTGATAAGTGGAGCGGTGGCGCATCGCGGCGAAGGTTAGGAGAACCGCGAGTTATGGTCAAGGCTGGCAGTGCCAGCATAGGCTCGGTATACTTCCGGCGCAGTGGTTCGGAACTTGGGCAGCTTCGGCGAATTCGATGGCAGAGAGCAGATCCCAACGTGTAACGGTTCGTTACTCCGGCCATGTCCAAGGCGTTGGCTTTCGCTACACAACGAATTCAATTGCCCGAGGCCACGACGTAGTTGGCTACGTGCGGAACCTGCCCGATGGCCGTGTGGAGTTGGTGGCCGAGGGCGATCCGCAGGCGACGGATCGCTTCCTGAGAGAGGTGCGCGAGAGGCTCGGAGACCACATTCGAGACGAGCGTCGCGACACCAACCCAGCCACGGGCGAGTATGCCGCCTTTGAGATTCGGCACTGAGCGACGGCACGGCCCGTCGCTCACGCCAATCGTTTTTCGTAGCACAAGCTCAGCGGGTCGTTGGCGTACGAACCGAACGGCGGAATGGGACGAAATCCGCACTGTTCATAGAGCTGGATCGCAGCTTGTTGGTGAACACCAGTCTCCAACCGCAGCAGAAGAATTCCCTGACTGCGCGCGTACTCGGAAAGGTGATCCAAAATCCTGGCACCGTAGCCCCGACCGCGGAACTGCGGCCGGACATACATCCGCTTTAGCTCACCGTATTCCCGGTCGACGATTTTGATTCCGCCGCACCCCGCGGCCTCGCTCGCAACCCGCAGCACGAAGAATGCGACGCCCTCGGCAATGAGCCGGTCGACACTAAAGCCGTGCCGGCTTTCCGGCGGATAAAACGACTCCAAGTGCGTCTGCAGCTCGGTGATCAACAGGGCTGCATCCGGCTGATCTGGCCTTTCGGCAGCAATAATTGCAGTCATGGCATGATCCTAAGTCGCTCTGTCAGCGTACGACAACTGGCCGACTCTTCGCGGTCTCCTGCCGGATCGAGTCGATTTTCAATCGGCTCCACAAAAACGGGCCGTATTTTGGTCAATTGCTTGGTGACCGGGCCCTTGATGCGCGACTCGCCACAAGTTCTTATGGAAGATATTCTTTTCCGCAATCATTCAGGCTATTTGATTTGACATGGGTAATCTGACGATTTGGTTGACCCCGCTCTGGGTTTTGTCATTGGGCGTGACGGCTGCGGCCATCCTCATGCTCGTTCTCTTTGGCTTCACTTGGCTCGTTTCGCGACGCACCGCGGAAGCCGCACTGCGACTGGAGCGGGAGAGCATCCTGCAGTGGGTGTCGTATCTGGTATTGGTGCTCGTCGGCTTCTGCTTGCTGGCATCCCCGATCATGCCGGTTCGCCAGATTACGAACTCGCTGAAACGATTGGCTGTCGTCGGACCATCGACGACCAAAATCACGGTGCCCGCTCACACCGATGACCTGGAAGTTCCTGTCAACTTTGATTCGGATGAACTTCAGTCCTACTCTTTCGCCAGCGATCAGGATTTGGTTGTCGGTACCGAAAAGGGCAAGGCCTATTCGCACCCGCTGATCCTGGTAGAGGGCAACGAAAAATACGATTGGACGCCAAGCAGCAAAACGCAGCGATTGTTCAATGGTCAGGTCTCGAACCTCTACGTCACCAATCAAAGCGATGCGCCTGCAACGCTGACGGTGAACTACCACACTGATGTGCCGCTCAAAGAAGTGCGGCAAATCCCGGTCGCGGCCGGGGCCGTGCTAGGGATCTATTTTGTCTACTTGCTGTTGCACTGGCTTCTGCCTGGCACATCGACGATCGCACTGGCAACGTCGAAGGAAGCAGTCGCCCAACCAATCTATATTCTTGCGCTCATCGTCGGCGCTTGCTTGCTGCTCTTCTACATCTACATTCCGTACAACACGTTTGGCGAAGACGTGAAGATGTACAAAGATTCGAGCCTCATGACGATCATGGTGCTTGCGATCCTGGTCGCCGTGTGGACGGCGAGTGTTTCCGTGTCCGACGAAATTGAAGGTCGCACGGCACTCACGCTGCTTTCCAAGCCGATCAGTCGCCGGGAATTCGTCCTCGGCAAGTTCTCGGGCATCGTGTGGGCGAACTTTTTGATGTTCGTGCTGCTCGGCGCGTGGATGCTAGTCCTTGTGTCGTACAAGGTGGTTTATGACGCCCGCGAAACATCGAATCCCGAGCCAAGCTGGCAGCTTTGCAACGCGGAAATGATCGGCATCGTGCCTGGCCTCGTGCTTTCGTTTATGGAAAGCGTGGTGCTGACGGCGATCAGCGTCGCGATTTCAACCCGGCTCGCGATGCTGCCGAACCTCGCGATCTGCGGCTCGATTTACGTGCTGGGCCACCTCGGACCGCTCATCACGCAGTCGTCCGCCGGGCAGAACGAGTTCGTCGCGTTCTTCGGCCAGTTGATCGCGCTAATTTTGCCCGTGCTCGACCACTTCAACATCCAAGCGGCTGTCGCCGGCGGCGTGCGCGTGCCGCCCGATTATTTGGCGTGGGCGGGGCTGTATTGCGTGCTCTATTCAGCGGTCGCGATGCTGCTCGCGCTGATTCTGTTTGAAGATCGGGATTTGGCGTAGTTGGACGGTACCCCTCCTTACTCGGCTTCGAGTTTTCATACTACTCGCGGGCACAGGGAATTGCGTCAACGCTTTCTGGTGAGACGATAACCATGTAGGTTTTGTGGTCGTCGCTGCCGCCAGCACCTGCGGCACCGTCTTTCGCGCGAACGCATGCTGGGCCGATGAAACCAACCGGCTTATCGAATTTCGTTTCAGTACTGCAGCAGCATTGGCGCGTCTCGAAAGCCATGCCGCTAACGGCTTTCCTCGTCACCTGTTGAACGTTTTGCGGCTCGGTTACGCGAAGACGTAAATCCATCCTGACGCGGTCATTGCTCAACTCATTTGAAGCCACATCCAAAACTGCACCGAGCGACTGAAAGCCTAGACCGACTTGCGGCCTTTCGAAGCTGACGACCGCAGTGGGCAATTCGCCACCCATGTGCAATTGCGCTGGACGGCCGCTCACCGTTACTAACACAGGTTGCGCTACTACTGTTGCCAAGCCTTCGGCCTTCAACGTTTGCACGAATTCGAGCGGGCTATCCAATGGCGCTTCGCATTTGTTAGAGCGTGCGACTTTGTGCAAGTTGTTTTGGAACTGCTGCAGCTCGCCGGCGGAAAAAAGTTGGAAATCGCCGGAGTTGCTAATTCCCTCAATGCCGAGGCCGCGTAACTTATCAATCGATAGTTCTAATACAGCTACGTGGAGCAGGATCTGCTTACTCGTCTCCGGTAGCGGTTGCGGTACTTGTGCGGGAAGCACGAAATCGTTGCCGACGTCCTCGGTTTTGCTGGCTACTGTAACCCTAGCGTCTTGCATCACAGGCAAATCTGACCTGCTGACGTGCTGAGGATCAATGCGGTCGGCGGTAACCGCAATCAATTTTTCGGTCCGAACTGTTTCACTGTCGGGCTCGCTCGCACGCGCAGACAAGTCCGCCGAGCACAAACGTCTTTCCATTCGTCAGAGTAAGTGTTGTGCAGCATTGGCTGACGCTGACAGCTGGCACGCTCGGGTTCGGCGGTGACGATGGATCGCGGTCGATCGGTTCCACTTGCTTGAATTTCAGATTGAGTTGAACAACGTGGGCGTTCTTTTCTGTGGCGGTGCAATCGATCGTCACACCACACTGGCATGGCTCAACGCCGCCTTTTCCGTTTGGTCCTGGGTAAGTGGGACCGTGCAAATTGGAAAACGACGTGGCGTGGCCGCTCGTCACGGCGATTGTTGGATCCGCCAGGATCCTCACCGCGTTATGATGACCGAGCCAGTCCAATACGCCGTTTAAGTCATCCTTTTCGAGGGGAGCTAGGGGCTGCGAAGAATCCTTCGATGCCGCAACGGCTTCGTTAATCGCCGTCCGCAGCGCGGTCACTCTCTCCGGCGTGAATCCGTCACCCGCCTCGGGCCATGCGACGCCAATCTTCGCCAGCTCGTCCGACGAGATTTCGAATACTTGGAACTGCAATTTGTATTGCGAAAGTGGTCCGCCCTGCGGTTGAACCTGAGCCGCTTGCGATTGGCACATAGGCTTGCAATATTCACCGTAAGGTGCAGCAAAGATCGGCTGCGGAGTGGCAACTGCGGCATGTGCTGGCATCGGGGCAGATGTAGCGGCATGGTTTGGTGCCGTGTAAGGGCATGGCTGGCCGTCCGCGGACTTTTTTGCATCCACATGCTCGGGTGTCACGACAATCAGTAGAGCGACTTCGTTTTGCTCATCGGCGACGCCGTGCTCTGTCTCAATCGTCTCAAAATAAGTCTCGACGATTCCGTCGACGATGACTGGTTCACCGAACGAAGTTTCCACGGCGGTGTCGCATTCGCGGACTGTCATTGCAGGAATGCGAGAGCCTTCCGCGCCGATCGAATGCGTGTCATCGAGTTCGCTCACGCGTGCACGTAGCTCCAGCCGAACGTGCTCGCGATCACGTGCAACTGCGAGCACGTTCACTTCAGTTCCGTACTTTTGAAATTGAATTGCCTTTGAATCGTCTGAAGCTGGCAACGGAATTTCTCCACCGGCGAACATCGTTGCAGGCCGGCCGTTCACGACGATCATGTTGGGCTGAGCCAAAGACTTGGCAATTTGGTTCTGTTCGAGCCATTCCAAAAACGATGCCGGACCACTTGCAGATTTGTCACTCGCGTCGCCGGCAGAATGCGTTGACGCGACCTTAAACGCTTGGCGCAACTGGTCGAGCGATTGAAAGCTGACTTTGCCTTTGCCGGGCATGGCGAAATCGGCGCCGAGTTTTCGCAGTTTGGTCAGCGAAACTTCGAGCATCTCGACACGCACGAGAATTTGTTCGTTGGCGCCGATTTCGCTACGAAGCTTGTCAATTTCGCCGTGCAACTCGGCAGCCTGCTGCAGCTTGCATTCAAGCTCGGCCTGCTTGTCGCTGGGTGAGAATTCCGTTTCTAGGCTCGCCACTGGTACAACTTCGGCGTCCCGAATGATTTGCGGCAGTTTTAAAACCGCTTCGAACTCTGGCTGTTGCGGAGGCGGCAACGGACCGTAGTCGATCGCGTCGTCTGCGGCCAAGACTCCGACAAGACTCAGCGCCATGCAAAGCGTAAGGACTCGCGAGAGCATGCGAACCTCCTTAAGTTAGATGAGAATCTGACCGACTAACCAGCGCGACGGCGCTCGTGATGCTCGGCCGGCGATCGCGTGGTGCCAGCGATGATCGGCAACGCGGGCATGGCAAAGGCACCATGGCGACCGGCGGTCGTGCCGTCCCACGAATGCTCCTCAATGCAGTCAATGATCCGCTCAGCAACGGCGATCGCATCACGTCCGGCGGCTCCATCGACCTTTGGTGCCTCGCCGGTACGAACAGCGTTCACAAAATCGCGCTGTTCTTCCTGAATCGCATTGACGGGCTTCGAATCACGCGCGGTTCGGACCAGCAACTGGTCGAAAACGTGTTCCTTCCAATACGCCCGCTCGTCCGCTGTGAGCTGGTCGGCGCGGAATTCTCGCCGCAGCACTTCATCGGTGGGTTTCACGACCGTAGCTTCATGCGTGGCGAAATTGATTGACGCGCTGCCGCGCGACGTGAAGATCGACATCGTCCGCCGCTGCTGGAAGCTGACGCGCGAAGCGGAGATTTGTGCGACGCAACCGCTCGCGAACGTGAGCCGCGCGGTAGCCATGTCCTCATGACCGCCAAGCACGGAGATGCCGAGCGCTTGCACATCGACGACTTCCGACTTCGCGAGCGAGAGCACGACATCCAAATCGTGGATCATGATGTCCATCACTACGCCGATATCCGTCGAGCGGAACGTGTATCCGCTCGTGCGGTGAGCTTCGATGTACTTTGGATCGCGAACGTCTCCTGCAACGGCAGTGAGCGCCGGATTGAATCGTTCGACGTGACCAACTTGCAGCGTCACGCCCTTTTGTCGAGCGAGCGTTACGAGATCGGACGCCTCGGCCGAGGTCAGAGCAAGCGGCTTTTCGACGAGCAGCGGTATTCCGGCGCCCAATAATTCCATGCCGACTGCGTGGTGGTAAGTCGTCGGCGTCGCGATGATAGCGGCTTCGATATCGCCGATTAGCGAACGGTAATCGGCAACAGCTCGCGTGTTCGCTTCCTGTGCCACGGCATCGCGAGCGCTTTCGACCAAGTCGCAAACGGCAACTAACTCGATATCTTCGAGCCCAGCTGCCAAGCGGGCATGAATTTTCCCCAAGTGCCCTGCCCCGATAACGGCAACACGCAGCGGTTTCATGCGGCCCTCCGAACTTCGCGGCTGCGACCGTGCCGGCCATCTTGCTGGCCTTCGACAAACGCGAGCAATTCGTTGACTTGCGGAACAAGCTGACCATTGCCACGTAAGATTTCGCGAGCTGGATCAACACCGACTTTTGCGCGATAGATCAAACGATGAGCTTCGGCCAGGCAGTCGATTACGTGAGTCGAAAACTCGTGCCGCTTGAGTGCCACGATGTTGATGCACCGCGGCCTGGCCGGGGCACCTTCGCACAGCATGAACGGCGGCACATCGTGCAGCACGCGGCTCAAACCACCAATAAAGCTGTAGCTGCCAATTGTCGTGAAGTGATGTACGGCCACCGCACCGCTGAGCGACGCGTAATCGTCGATATGTACATGGCCGCCCAGCAGCGCGCCGTTGGCCATGATAATGTGATCGCCGAGCTTGCAATCGTGAGCGATATGGCAACAAGCCATCAGGAAGTTACCGTCGCCAAGCTTCGTGATGCCATCTTCCTTCTCGCTGCCGCGATTAATGGTCACGCCTTCGCGAATGATGTTGCCATCGCCGATGACGACCTGTGTGTCGCTGCCGGCATAACTGATATCCTGCGGCTCGCCGCCGATTACCACGGTCGGATAAATCACGTTGTCGTGGCCGACTGTCACATGCCCCATCAACGTGACAGAATTTAGAAGTCGCGTCCCGCTCTTGATGCGGACATTCGGTCCCACGACGCAGAATGGACCGATTTCTACGTCCACATCGATTTCCGCGGCCGAATCGACCGACGCGGTATCAGCAATGCGGGCTGCCATCTCAGGATTCTCCAGTAGTTGCCAAGTGATTTGGCGGTGATGAGTTGTATTAGGCAACGCGGCGTTGGGCCGGCGTTTCATGTCGTTGTTCGGTTATTTGTGCATATTCGAGCAAGCGTTTGGCGAGTTCGGCGTGCAGGGCGTGGCCACTGCGATGCGCAACAACATGGCCGACGATTTCGCACCCAGTCAGCGCGAGATCGCCGACGACATCGAGCATCTTGTGTCGCACACACTCGTCGGGGAAACGGAGCGTGTTGCCGATCGGGCCGTGCGGTCCAAAGATCAACAAGTCACTCGCGCTAACGCGTTTGCCGATGCCTTGCGAAAGAATGCCTTGAGCTGCATCTTCCGGAATGAAAGTCCGGCAGGGCGCCAGTTCGCGGCGGAACGAGTCGGGTGTGATATCAAGGGCGAATAGTTGATGGCCTATCGCCGATTGATCGCCGAAATCCAAGTCAAACGAAACGGATAGGCCCGCGCTGCGATAGGGTTGCGCTTCGATCCAATTGTTCTCGTCACCAACGCGAATCGCCTGGCCGACTGCGATCTGTCGAACCGCTGCACGTTGCTCGATAGCCCCGGCAGCATCAATCGCTTCGACGAACGCCTTCGAGGAGCCATCGCAGCCGGGCATTTCGGCCGAATCGACCCACACTTCGCAGTTGTCGATTCGCATACCGGCCAGCGCGGCCAGAACGTGCTCGACCATCTCCACGCGAATGCCGTTCATTTCCAGCGTCGATCGGCGAGGCTGGTTGATTCTGAGCGCCACACTGGCCGGAACTCGCGCCGCGGCGCCAATATCGTGCCGCACGAACGTGATTCCCGCGTTTTCCGCGGCGGGCCAGAATTCAACCCGAATATCTCGACCACTAAAGTAGCCGAATCCGGTCACAGAAACTGGCCGAACTAGCGTGCGTTGGCGACGCGCGACTGACATCTGCGTAGAGCTCCGAGCGAGGTTGCGTCCGTGGTGGACATGGCGATGGGCGTAGCCCGTAGGTCAGGCTGTGCCTGACGTATTTTCCGATACAAGTCAGGCACAGCCTGACCTATGCGGCTCGCGTTACCGCGGGGGGAGTTGCGTGCCAGCGGCAGCCGGACGTTGCGTCACCGAACCCTGCTGAGCACCCGGCGCGGCGCCACCCTGCTGATCGCGATTGAGAAGCGCGATAATATCGGGCGTGATATCGATTTGATCCTGCACGACGACCGGCTTGTTGATTTCGCGTAGGACATCATCACGACGGTTCGGATCCACCGGCTCACCGTTGAATCGCAACACCAGGCCGATGTTCTGACGCTTGGCGTAGTACTTCACCGCCTCAACCACTTCGATATAGGTCTGATAGTAGACCTTGGATTCACGTTCCAGGAAGTCTTTGCGAAGCTTGCCCATCTTCAGATTGAAGTCGGCCATCTCACGCGCGATCTTTTCATCGAGTTGCTTATACTCGTTCGAACCGGCGTTATACGTATTGCGCTGCTGTTCTTCTTGTGCGATCTTTTCGCGATCAGCCTTCAGCTCGGCCTCGATGCCGTCCATTTCCTTCTTCATACTGTCCATCGTCGCCTTGAAGCGTTCATGCTTCTTGAAGATGTAACTGATGTCGACGACGGCGACACTGTACTTCGAAGCGTTCGAGCCGGCGGGGTTCGCCGTCTGTGCTTGAAGGAAGCCGATGGTGGAAAGGGCGACGACGGCGAGTGCGGTCGTCACGACGAACTTGCGAGAGACATGGGAAAAGCGAATGTGAAGCGTCTTCACGTCAGCACTCCTTGCTGTAAGGTGGGTCGTCCGTGACCATGCGTGATGTGTGCCAGGTTACGATCGGCCTTCAAGAAGTGCCGTCGATCAACGTGCTACCGGTCGTTGCGGGGCCTGGTCAAAAATGCGGGGGGTATTCTGGCGAGAAGCGCGCATGTCGTAAAGAGCATTATTTTCCGGGAATTAGTTAGTTGATAGCGGCTAGCTGTTAGTGGATGGCGGTCAATTGCCTCTATCGGCAACTCAGCAACAATCGGTCTTGCAACTAACAACTATCAACCAGCAACTATCCACCAATAATCGCTTTTGACACGCACCCCGCTCCCCGGTATTCTTCCTGCCCCTCCAAAAATGACCGTTCATTCTCGGGACGGAGTCGCGCCGCGTGAATACTTGCCCCAGCGTGTTGATTGTCGATGCCTCGCGCGAAAGCCGCGAAGTGTTGCGATTATTGTTGGAGCGGCGAGGCGCAAAAACGGTGGAAGCCGAGCGGCCTGAAGACGCCATTCAACTCGCCCGCGATTTGCACCCCGATTTGATCGTTTTCGACGCCGAAAGCGATAAGAGCGGCAGCGGCGAACCAACGGACGATCTACGTGCAATTGCCGACGGTAATCACACCCCGATCGTTATTCTCGGCAAAGTACGGCAACTCCGTAACCCCGTTTCGGCCGAGCAATTTGTGGCCAAACCCTACCACTACGGGCCACTCATCCGTAAAATAAACAGCCTTCTGGCCGCCGCGTAAGGGCGGCTGCCAAACGCTTTTCATTCGGATCCCGGCGCGTTGCGTCGGCCGGTTTGCCCACGGGGATCTCATCGTGCCTTCACTGTTTGTGATCCAAGGTCGCGATCAAGGTACTCGCTTTCGACTCGACGGCACTACGGTGACGCTCGGTCGCGGTACGTCGAATGCCGTACAGCTCCACGATACCGAAGTCTCCCGCGAGCATGCCGAGTTTCGCAAGCGCGGCGATGCGTTCGTCATTCGCGATTTGGATAGCTCGAACGGCACGTTCGTCAACGGCCGCCAAATCAAAGAACAAGAGCTCGCCAGCGGCGACCAACTGCAGCTTGGCCGCACCTTGCTGCTTTACACCGGCGTCACCGAAGGCCGCGTCGAAGACTTGGCCGACAAGATCAACATCGTCACGCGACAAGAAGAGGAAGACGGCTCGCGAATCGTGCACTCGATGCACCAATCGGAAGGAAGCGAAATTCTTTCGCTGCCGCCCGATAACGAAACGGCGTCCCCCTGGCTGGCTCGCGCACGGAGCAATTTGCAGATCATGTATCGGACGGCGTTGGCAGTGAGCCACACCCTCGATATCGACCAGTTGCTCGCGCGCATTATGGAGATGATTTTCGAGTGGGTCGATGCGGACCGTGGCTGCATCATGCTCAAGGAGGTCGAGACAGGGAACCTGGTGCCGAAAGTCCGGCGACACCGCAACGGTCTTCGATCCGAAGAGCGAATCACAATCAGCCAGACGATTCTCGATTACGTCGTCGATCGAAACGAGGGTGTGCTCACCAGTAACGCCCGCGATGATGACCGCTGGGACGCCGCCAAAAGCATTCTGCGAATGGGCGTTCGCGAGGCAATTTGCGTCCCCATGCAAGGTCGCTACGACGTGGTCGGTGTCATCTACATCGATACATCCCTCACGCCGCAGCGAATTTTGCAGCAAGGCTCTGCGAATAAGTTCACGCAGGAGCATCTCAAGCTCATGATCGCGATCGCCCACCAGGCGGCCCTCGCGATCGAAGATACAAATTACTACAAGCAAATGGTGCAGGCCGAACGCTTGGCGGCCGTTGGACAAACGATCGCGTCGCTCTCGCACCACATCAAAAACATTCTGCAAGGAGTTCGCGGCGGCAGCTACTTGATCGAAATGGGAATCAAGGACCATGCCAAAGCGATTGCCGCCGGCGAAGTGGATGTCGATTCCGCCGAAAAAGCCGTCAGCATCATGCGTAAGGGCTGGGGCATCGTTGAAAAGAATCAGGAGCGCATCTCGACGCTCGTGATGGACATGCTCACGTTCAGCAAAGAGCGCGAGCCTGTGCCCGAACCCGCAAATCTCAACGAGCTTGTCGGCGACGTCGTCGAACTCATGAAGGCGCGAGCCAGCGAAGAGAATGTCGAGCTCGCCTGGCTGCCCGCGCCGACGATGCCGACACTCATGTTCGATCCCGAAGCCATGCACCGGGCGATACTCAACATTGTCACCAACGCGATCGATGCCTGCCACGAACGCGAAGGCGGACGCGTGGAAGTCTCGACTCAACACAGTCAGGCCGAGAACATGGCACGCGTGGCTGTGGTCGACAATGGCAGCGGCATCGAACCCGACGACCTCGACAAAATCTTCGCCGTGTTCATCTCTCGCAAGGGTGGCCGCGGCACGGGCCTCGGCCTGCCCGTGAGCCAGAAGATTCTGGAAGAACACAACGGCCGAATTCGCGTCGAAAGCACGCTCGGCGAAGGGAGCCGCTTCACACTCGAGTTCCCGGCGATCGCGCCGCAGCCGACCTCAAGCGGCACGCTGCCCGCCATGCGTGGCAGCACGAATATCGAAGCAATGGCCGCGGATAGCTCGCATGGTTGAGTCGACTCTCGACCGCGCAGCGATCCTCGCCGGCTCGTTCGTCCAATCCCTCGAAATCCATGACGAGGTAGGGTCCACCAACAATCGCGCGGCCGAATTCACGCGCGATCCTTCCATTGCGTTACCCGCCCTCATTCTGGCGCGCGGCAAACTGCAGGGCGTGGTCGTGGTCAAAACTCCTGGTGGTCGACCGACGGCGCTCTGACATTCAGCCTGCTGTTGGAAACCGCTAAATTCCACATCGAGCCAAGCGACTGGCCAAAGCTGTCTTTGGCGGTAGGTGTTGCCGTGTGCGATGCGCTCGCTGACGAGATCGAGGCGGGACATTCGCGCCTGGGCCTCAAATGGCCCAACGATGTATTTCTCGACGGTGTCAAAGTGTGTGGCGTTCTGATCGAGTCGCCCGGTGGCCCGCCGCCGGCCAAAAATCGGCTCATCATCGGCATCGGCATCAATGTGAATAATTCGTGGCGACAAGCGCCGCGCGAAGTGGGCGGCAAAGCGACCGCGCTCTGCGATGCTTCAGGGCAGCAGCACGACGTGAATACGATCCTAATGCGCACTCTAGAGATGCTCCGCCGCCGGATCGAACAAGTAGCAGCCAATGATCCGCAACTGATCGCGGATTGGCAGCACCTTTGCTGGCTCACCGAACAAGAGGTCGAGGTTCATACTGGCGACAAATGGTTCGACGGCGTTTGCCTGGGCATTGCAGAGGACGCGTCGCTGATCGTCGAGGACGCGTTCGGCATCCATCACATCCGCAGCGGTTCCGTGCGCACGTTGTAGCAATCTCGTAGCTGGATTCGCAAGAATCCAGAGACGTACCAGCAATTCGCCGGATTTTTGCAAATCCAGCTACGATTCAAACGACTAGCCGCGATAGCCCGCCGGCGCTCCCACAAATGGATTTGATTTTTTCTCGCGCCAATCGTGGTTTCCGGACCATGCCCCGACAACACGATCGAAGAATCGGGCAGCGTAAATAGCTTGCGATGAATCGCGTCTTCGAGGTCCTCAAAGCTGCCGTCCGGAAAGTCGGTCCGGCCAATACTGCCTGCGAACAACACGTCGCCACCGAATACATACCACGGTTCCAATTGCTTGCACACCAGCACAATATGCCCAATCGAGTGGCCGGGCGCTTCGAGTACATCGAACGTCATGCCAGCACTTTCCAGCGTGTCGCCTTCGCGCAACGTACGATCGGCTGGCGGGCTGATAAGCGACACTCCAAACGGCGCCGACAGATTCAGATTCGGGTCGGTCAGCTTCGGCGCATCGCCTTCACCAATGATCAGCGGACAATCTGGCCACCGCTTTTTCAGGGCAGCATTCCCAGCGATGTGGTCACTGTGTCCATGCGTGCATACAATCGCCGCTGGGGTCAGCGCGTGCTCATCCAAATACTCGAAAATGGCATCCGGATCGAAGCCAGGATCGAAGACGATGCTGTCACTTCGCCCGGTAAGATGAGCGATATACGTATTCTCATCAAACGGGGCAGACACGATTTGACCCACGTTCAGCTCAATGTTGGCCACGCAAAACATCCCTTCCGCCGAATCGGCAGCTTGTCTACGATATCCATACGAATTCGACTCAATTCCTGCGCGAGTCCGCTGATCTCCGGAACGTCAGCCGATCACTTTGCGAACATTAAAGCCTACCAAATTCCCGCCCGATTGACTTCCGCTCGATCGCCGATCGCCGCGATAGCAGGAGGAAACATACAATGCTTTGCAACAAGTTACCTATCGTTCGTCGCCTTAGTGCCGCCATCGTTGCGATCGGCCTGTTTGTGGCTAAGGCGAATGCGCAAGACACTGGGACCAAACCCGACTATCGCGTGGCAAACGGCTCTTCCGCCTCGCAGCCTGCTGAGACCGCGCCAGCGGGTCAGCCCGGCCAAGCAGCTGCCGCCGGCAAGTATGCTTTCGATCTGATCCAAAAACCGGGCGAGCATCCCCTTGCGCCGGTGATTCGCACGCTCAAAGCCACGCAGGAAGAAATCGACCACAACGTTCGCGATTACAGTTGCACGCTCGTCAAGCAAGAACGCGTCGATGGCGAGCTGGGCGAAATGCAACACATCATGCTGAAGGTCATGCACCAACCGTTCAGCGTGTACATGTCGTTTCTTAAGCCGTACGCCGGCCGCGAGGTCGTTTACGTCGAGGGGCAAAACAATGGCAAGCTCGTCGTCCTCGAAGCGGGCATGAAACGTATGCTTGGCAAAATGAATCTCGACCCTCAGGGGTCACTCGCGATGAGCGGCCAAAAGCACCCGATCACCGATGTCGGCTTCCGTAATCTCACCGCCAAGCTAACAAAAATGTGGGAAGGCGAAATGAAGTTCGCCGAGTGCGATGTGAAGACGGATCCGAACACTCATGTCGCGGGCCGGTCGACGACCATGATCCAGGTCATCCACCCAGTTCCGCGGCAGGACTTCCGTTTCTATGCGGCACGCTTGTTCTTGGATAACGAGCTAAAGATTCCGATCCACTTCGACGCCTACATATGGCCGGAACAAGAGGGCGCGGAGCCACTCTTAGACGAGAGCTACACCTACACGAACCTCAAGCTGAACAACGGCTATACGGCCCGCGAATTCGACGCCGCGAACAATCCAGAAATCTTTAAGAAGTAGGGTGCAGGGCATTGAAACGGTATCCGAATCCCTACCCCCAGCATCCTCATTCACGCATCCTCTTCACTAATACGCATTCCGCTGAACGAGCACGACTTTCAGCGTCTTGAACAGAATCTTCACGTCCATCCACAGCGACCACTCGCGAATGTACTGGTGGTCGCACGCGACGCGGCGTTCCATCTTATCCAGCGTCTCAGTTTCGCCACGGTAGCCATTCACCTGAGCTAGTCCAGTGATGCCCGGCTTCACTTTGTGCCGCAGCATGTAGCCGTCGATCAGTGAGCGGTACTGCTCATTGTGAGCACTCGCATGGGGCCGCGGCCCGACGAGCGACATACTCCCCTCTAAAACGTTGAACAGTTGTGGTAGCTCGTCGAGTGACGTCTTCCGCAACAGCCGGCCAATTTTGGTCACGCGATTATCGTCGCGGGTCGCCTGGCGGATCTGGCCGCCGTCATCGCAGCAGGTCATGCTGCGAAACTTCCAAACCTGGATCTCGCGACCATCGAGGCCGTAACGACGCTGGCGGAAAAATACTGGGCCACGTGACGAGAGCTTGACGAGTGCCGAAATCACAAGCATCGGCAGAGCGACAGCGGCCAAAATCAGCGAGCCAACGACGAGATCCGCCGTCCGTTTCGCCAGCCCGTCGACGCCGTACAGCGGATTCTCGAACACACTGACCGCTGGCAAGCCGTTTACGTTCGTCCACCGAGCATGCAGCAACTCAAAGACGAAGAAATCGGGCACGATATATACACTGGCGGTCGTATCGCCAAGCTTCGCCAATACGTTGCGAATCCGTTCTTCGGCGCGCATCGGGAACGTGATGTAGACGATATCAAAATCACCCCGACGAGCGCGGTACACCAACTCGTCTAAACCGCCAACGTGCCGACCTACTTCCTGCGGCAAATCGACGGTACGGTCATTCGGCCGGTCGTCGTAGAAGCCGGCCAATCGCAGACCCATCTCCGGTGCCCGCTCAACATTCCGAGCTAGTTGAATGCTCAGATCATTCACACCACAAATCGCGTATCGGCGAATGTTGAAACCGTGCGCTCGCAACCGCTGCTGCGTCTTGCGAAGTGCGAAGCGAGCCAGCGACATCGCCAGCGGCGTGAGGACGATCCAGATTAACTTCGATTCGTACGAATAAACAGCATTGTGCTGCGTGAACAGACCAACGCCCAACAACACCGGCACCGTGTAGCACCAGGTGAGGAATACACATCCGATTTCGCGTAGCAGCCGGGTGCCACGCCAACTGCGGTAGAGCCCGCTCAGCTCGGCGACAAAGTGGTACACCAAGATTGTCGCTGCCGAAATGGTAAGAAAAGTCGATACGCCGGTTTCCTCGGTTTGGGTCAGTGCCAGGCGAACCACGAGGAAAATCACAGCCGCATCCGCTAACCGGTGCAAGCTGTAAATTAGCGATTCGTGAAATGAGATACCGCGTGACACTGGCGACATAATCGGTTGACTCCTAGCCCTGTCGAGCAGCCGGCCTGTAAAACCTTGAGAATCGCCGGCGGCTGAAATCGCTTCCGTCCCTGTCCTTTCAGCAGGCCGCATACCGTCTGGTCGCAAAGCTGGCCCAAAACGCTATTGACGCTCGTTTTCCTGCCCCTAACCACTTGGCCGAATAATCGGAACCCAGCCTCGCGTTGCTATTTCGCATCACCATAGGCGGCCAAAAGTCGACCGAATTCAACGCCCAGCACCAACGGATAAGGAACTATTTGGCCGCAAAATCGTCCATTAGGGTAAGCCAACCTGCCGATGGTTCACCACAAAGTGCCGCCCACAACAAGCTCGTACGAGTTCTACAGGATCCCCGATCGGGCAAAACAGTGTGGACCGTCGGTAGGGGAACTGCGTACAACAAGTACAACTAGCCGCCGGTTTTTGAATTCGTGAAGTTGGATCGACTCGATGCTGCGACTCTGCTGTTTTTCATTGTCATTCTTGGGGACGATGGCGGTTGCTTCTTTTCTGCCTGGCGCCAACGCCGATCCTCCCTCACCACAGGTCGCCGAGCTGCTGAAAATGCACGCCGATGGCAATCACAAAGACGCCTACGACGGGCTCCGGCTCGTTGTGCTGAACAAGAACACGCACTCGCCCGATTTGGTCCGCGCGTTCGACGCCGCAATCGAATGTCTTGAACAGTTGAATCGCGTCGACGAGATCGACGAATTTCGCGAAAAATCGATAGCCGCACACAGCAGCGATTGGCAGCTACTAGCGGCCATTGCAAAGTCGTACACCACCGTTCCCCACTACGGCTATATTGTTGGCGGCGAATTCCACCGTGGGCAACATCGAGGTGGCGGAAAAATCGTGCAGGCCACCGACCGCGATCGTGTGCGAGCACTGCGGCTCTACCGCAAAGCATTCTCGTTGGCAAATGCCGGGAATGAGAAGGCAACCTCCGACCGCACTCACGCACGTGCTGAAATGCTGCGAAGCTTCGCCGAAGCTCTCGCCTCGGGTCAGCCTTGGCGGTTGCAACTGCTCACCGACCTCGACCAGCTCCCCGACTACGAAGAGGGCTGGGGCTACGGCGGCCAACCACAAGGCGCACCCGTCGACGCCGATGGCAACCCGATTTTCTACACATTACCAAAAAGCTGGGACACCGCCAAGAACGACGGCGAGCGCTGGCGATGGGTTCTGGCAACGATGGTCGACTGGGACCGGTCACTTCACAACGAAGAGCGAATGATCCGCGCCGCGTTCCTCGAATCACAATTCGGCGTACAGACTCTCGCCCAATTCGGCGTGCCGATTCCACTCTCCCGCATCGCCACCGCCAACTCCGATAAGCAAGATGCCAAAACCAGCGTCTTCACCGTCGAAACGCTCGGCGAGGATGAAACGATTGCCCGCCTCGCGACAGGCATCAAACGCTTCAAACTGCCAGACGACCAAAACTATCTCAAGCTGTATCAGCAAGTCGCCGATGCCGGCAACAAGCAAAGCGCGAACGATACCGAGCTGAGCGCCCTCCGCAACCTTGGCCAGCTGTTCGAGAATCGCCGCCAATACTCGCGCGCCGCCGAATTCTGGAAGACCGCCGTCGAGCGCTCGTCCGGCGATGTTCGCGACGACTTCCGACGCCGGCTCGATCAGGTCGTCGGCAATTGGGGACAGTTCGAATCCGTCATGTCCCAGCCCGCCGGCCGCGGCGCAACCGTCGACTTCCGCTTCCGTAACGCAAAGCATGTCGAATTTATCGCGAACGAAATCAACGTTCGCCAACTGCTGGCCGATGTGAAAGCCTACCTAAAGGCAAAGCCTAAGCAGCTCGATTGGGAGCAAATGAACATCGCCGATATCGGCTATCGGCTCGTGCAGGAAAACGGCAAGAAGTACGTCGGCGCCGAAGTCGCCAACTGGAAGCTCGACCTCGAACCCGACCCCAAGCACTTCGACAAGCGAATCACTATCACAACACCGCTGCAGAAGGCTGGTGCATACCTCGTCACCGCCAAACTCGCCGACGGCAACACGCCGAAGATCATCCTTTGGCTTTCAGATACGGCCATCGTCCGCAAACCGATGCCGGACAAATCGTTCTACTTCATCGCCGACGCCGTCACCGGTGCGCCGATCGCAAAAGCGAACGTCGAGTTCTTCGCCTATCGCCAACGCCACGTCGATGCCAACGACTATCAAATCGACACTCAAGATTTCGCCGAATCAACCGACGAAAATGGCCAGGTGCTTCTGCCGGTTCCCGACGAGTCCAAAGACACTTCGTCCCGCGAGTTCCAGTGGATCGTTACTGCTACGACCCCCGGCGGCCGCATGGCCTACATCGGTTTTCACAACGTCTGGCGTGGCCAATACTACGAAGCCGAATACAACGCGGTAAAAACTTTCGCGATCACCGATCGTCCCGTCTATCGTCCTGGCCAACCGGTGCAATTCAAATTCTGGGTGGCTCAGGCGCAATACGATGCCGACGAAAAATCCACTTTTGCGCACCAATCCTTCGCCGTCGAAATCCACAATCCCAAGGGCGAAAAGGTTTACAGCGAAACGCTCACCTCCGACAACTACGGCGGCATCGCCGGCAAATTCGACTTGCCGGATGATGCCACTCTGGGACAGTACCAAATCAGCGTCGTCAACCGCGGCAGCGGCACGTTCCGTGTCGAAGAATACAAAAAGCCCGAGTACGAAGTCACGATCGATGCGCCGACTGACCCTGTAAAGCTCGGCGAAAAAATCACCGCCACGATTCACGCCAAATACTATTTCGGCTCGCCGGTGGTAAACGCCACCGTGAAATACAAAGTAACTCGTACCGAGCATGCCACGCGCTGGTATCCGCCTGGCCCGTGGGACTGGCTCTACGGCTCCGGATACGGCTGGCTCGCCTACGATTACGCCTGGTACCCAGGGTGGCGAGATTGGGGCTGTTGGCGGCCGTCGCCCTGGTGGTATGTCCGTCCGGTAGCGCCACCCGAAATTGTGGCCGAGCGCGAAGTCCCCATTGGACCCGATGGTGCCGTGAAAGTCGAAATCGACACCTCAATCGCCAAGGAGCTGCACCCCGACCAGGACCACCGTTACGACATCCAGGCCGAAGTCGTCGACCAATCGCGTCGCACGATCGTCGGCACTGGCCAGGTGTTGGTCGCTCGCAAACCGTTCCAAGTCTTTGCCTGGGTCGATCGCGGATATTACCGCGTCGGCGATCCGATCAACGCCAACTTCGTCGCCCGTCGCCTCGACGGCAAACCAGTCGAAGGTTCCGGAAAACTTCGGCTCCTGAAAATCGCGTATGGTCCAGCGCCCGAGCGCAAACCGGTCGAAACCGAAGTCCACACCTGGAGCTTAGTTGCCAACGCCGAGGGCAAAGCTGAAATCCAACTCAAGGCGTCCGAAAAAGGCCAGTTCCGCCTCTCGTACACCGTCACCGATAAAGCCGGCCACGAAATCGAAGGTGGTTACATCTTCACGATCACTGGCGAAGGCTTCGACGGCAGCGAATTCCGCTTTAACGATTTGGAGCTCGTGCCCGACAAGCGTGAATACGCCCCCGAGGAAAAAGTCCAACTGCAGTTGAACACCAATCACACGGGCTCCACCATCCTGCTATTCGTCCGACCATCGAACGGCGTTTACTTAGCACCGCAACTGTTGAATTTGACCGGAAAATCCACCGTGGTCGAAATCGGCGTGACCAAAAAAGACATGCCGAACTTCTTCGTCGAAGCTGTTACGATCTTCAACGGCCGGGTCCATACCGACGTGTGCGAAATCCACGTCCCGCCGACGAAGCGAATTCTCAACATGGAAGTGACGCCCTCCGCCGAATCGTTCAAGCCCGGGCAGCACGCCAAAATCACCGTGAAAATGACCGACGCCGCCGGCAAGCCCTACGTCGGCTCGACCGTCCTTTCGATCTACGACAAAAGCCTCGAGTACATCAGCGGCGGTTCGAACGTCGGCGATATCAAAGAGGTCTTCTGGAAATGGCGCCGCGACCATCGGCCTTATTTAGAAACGAATCTTGATCGCCTGTTCAATAATCTGGTCATGCCCGGCCAAACCGGTATGGAAACGCTCGGCGTCTTCGGGCAATTGGTCGAGCAAGACGCGAACGGACCGCAGGCTCTCTACTTCGACGGGGCTTCGGGGCGACTCGGCGGTGGATTCGGTGGCGGTGGTCCGCGAGGCCGAATGTCTCTCGCTGTCGGAGCATCTCTCGCTGTCGGAGTTGCACCGGCCGCGCCGATGGCATCGCGCGCGTTTGCTGATTCTGCCGAAGCCGGCAGGGAAAATAAATCAATGTCCTCGGCAAAAACGCCACCTTCAGGCGGCGCCCCACCCATGGCCGAACCCACCCTCCGCAAAGAATTCGCCGATACCGCGTTATGGGCGGCCGCACTCGAAACGAACAAAGATGGCATCGCTGAAGCCGAGCTCGACATGCCGCAGAACCTCACCACCTGGTCGATCCGCGCCTGGGGAATGGGCCGCGGCACGCAAGTCGGCGAGGCCAAAGCCGAAACCGTCACTCGCAAGAACGTCATCGTGCGGATGCAGGCTCCACGGTTCCTAGTCGAGCGCGATGAAGTGGTCCTCACCGCCAATGTCCACAACTATCTGCCCACCGCCAAACAAGTGAAGGTGCGCCTCGAGCTCGACGGCAACACGCTCGAACTGCCAAGCGCGCCTGAGAACACGATCGAAGTCCCCGCCGGCGGCGAACAGCGCGTTGATTGGCGTGTAAAAGTCGTTCGCGAGGGCGAAGCGGTTATGCGCATGCTCGCGCTGACCGACGAAGAATCCGACGCCGTGCAAATGAAAATCCCCGTGTACGTCCACGGCATGCTCAAAATGGATAGCTTCAGCGGAATGATTCCACTTGAGGGGCGTCAGGGCACGTTCGAAGTGAAGGTCCCGCAAGAACGCCGCGCTGAACAGACTCGTCTCGAAGTCCGCTATTCACCCACCTTGGCCGGTGCCATGGTCGACGCCCTGCCCTACCTCATCGAATATCCGTATGGCTGCACCGAGCAAACCCTCAACCGCTTCCTGCCAGCCGCAATCACGCAACAAACGCTGCTGCGGATGAAAATCGACCTCAAAGCGATCGAACAGAAGCACACGAATCTCAACGCGCAAGAAATCGGCGACGCGGCCGCCCGCGCTAAAGGCTGGAAACGCAACGACCGCAATCCCGTCTTCGACGAAGCCGAATTGTCGAAGGTCGTAAAAACTGGCGTTAATCGGCTGCAAGAAATGCAGCTTAGCGACGGCGGCTGGGGTTGGTTCAGCGGCTGGGGCGAAACTTCGACCGCCCACACTACGGCCACGGTCGTCCACGGCCTGCAAATTGCCAAGCAGAACGATGTCCCCCTCGTGCCCGGCGTATTGGAGCGTGGCGTCGAATGGCTCAAGCACTATCAAGAAGAACAACTCCGCCGCCTCGCGAATGTCGACGACAAAGGCAACGTCCGCGATAAGCAAAAACCCTCCAAGCGCTTCGCCGACAACATCGATTCGCTCGTGTACATGGTCCTCGCCGATGCCGACGTGAAAAGCGACGCCATGCGCGACCGGCTCTACAAAGATCGCACGCAACTCGCGGTCTACGCCCTCACCACTTACGGCCTCGCCCTCAACAAACAGCATGAAACCGATAAGCTGCACATGGTCATGCAGAACATCGGCCAGTTCGTCGTCGAGGACAACGAGAACCAAACCGCGTACCTCAACATGCCCGCCAACATCTGGTGGTTCTGGTACGGCAGCGAGTACGAGGCCGAGGCGTATTACCTGAAGCTCCTCGCTGCGACCGATCCGAAAAGCACTGTCGCGCCAAAGCTGGTGAAGTACCTCGTCAACAACCGCAAACACGCAAACTATTGGAACAGCACCCGCGATACCGCGCTCGTGATCGAAGCGTTCGCCGATTTCATCAAAGTCACCGGCGAAGATAAACCCGACCTTACCGTGCAAGTCTGGATCGACGGCCAAAAGCGCAAGGAAGAAAAAATCAACGCCGAGAACCTGTTCACATTCGACAACGCGTTCGTGCTCGAAGGCGATGACCTGCCGGCCGGGCCTCACACCGTTGAGCTCCGCAAAAGCGGCACTGGTCCGTTGTATTGGAACGGCTATCTCTCGAACTTCACGCTCGAAGACAACATACGCCACGCCGGCCTCGAGCTCAAAGTCGACCGCCACTATTACAAACTCACCCCGGCCGAAAAATCGATCAACGTCGCGGGTAGCCGCGGTCAGGCCGTCGGCCAGCGCGTCGAAAAATTTGATCGCCAAGAAATCCCCGATCTCGGATCCGTGAAGAGCGGCGACCTACTCGAGATCGAACTCGTCATCGACTCGAAAAACGACTACGAGTACATCTTGTTTGAAGACATGAAAGCCGCCGGCTGCGAACCCGTCGCTCTCAAAAGCGGCTACAACGGCAACGATCTCGGCGCCTACATGGAACTCCGCGACAACCGTGTTTCGTTCTTCGTGCGCAACCTGGCCCGCGGCAAACATAGCGTTGCCTATCGCATGCGCGCCGAAACACCCGGCCGATTCAGCGCCCTGCCGACAAAAGCGTCCGCAATGTATGCCCCCGAACTCCGCGGCAACTCCGACGAACTAAAACTCAACATCGCTGATACTCCCGCGCCCGTCGCCCCCGCCGCGAAATAGCCCAGCCATCTTGGCTGGGCGCATTTCTCCTAACGCGGCATTGGCAAAAGCATTCAAAGCCGAACCAAAATGGTTCGGCTATATTCCCTCCTCGGCAACCGCTAGCAGTCCCACCCAGAATCGCTAAAATCAGTGGTGGCCCCACACCATCATGCCTGACAAAAGGATTTGCCGTGTCCACCGTCGCTGAGGAAAGAATTCTCGTTGTTCCCACGCCACTCTTCCATGACCTGGGGTACTTCCAAGGATTCTCGCGCGAAATCGACCGCTACTGGCCGCAGCTCGTGACCGGCGACCACGTCGAATACCGCGCCCGCGGCGAAATGGAAGAAGACCCCACCTTCAAACAGCTCATTCCGTACGTTCTTTTCCGCTGGACAAGTTCCGACGACACGCCCCACCTCTTCGAGTATCAACGCGGCAGCGGCTTGGGCGAGCGTCGCCTCCACGCCAAGCGCAGCGTCGGCATCGGCGGCCACATCTCGTCCATCGACGCCGAAATCGCCGCCTCGCATCACGTCTATCGCGAAGGCATGCGCCGCGAGCTCGAGGAAGAAGTCCAAATCGACACAAAATACGAAGAAACGGTCGTCGGACTCATCAATGACGATGAAACCCCCGTCGGCCGCGTCCACCTCGGCATGGTCCATCTCTGCGATGTCCATGAGCCGAACGTGAAACCGCGCGAGGCCGACATCCTCGACGCCCGGTTTACGCCCGTCGCCGATATCCTGACGCGGCTCGACCAATTCGAAAGCTGGTCCCAAATCGCCGTGCGGGCCCTCTTCGGCTAACACCGCCGCAGCAACGCTCGCCCGTCCCGCATACAATAGCTATACCGTAACCCCATCGCTTGCGGTTTAGCTCGAATGCCCGACGACGCCCCCACCACCGTCTACCTCGACAACCACGCCACCACGCGCGTAGACCCGCGCGTAGTCCAGGCAATGTTGCCGTATTTCGATCGGCTCTACGCAAATCCGCACAGTGTTCACGCCGCCGGCCATGAAGCCCGCGATGCCGTTGACGCAGCCCGTGATTCAATAGCCGCAGGAATTGGCGCCCACCCCACCGAGATCGTCTTTACAAGCGGCGCCACCGAAAGCAACAACCTCGCCATTCGAGGCATCGCCGAACGGGAGCGTCGTCGCGGCAATCACCTCATCAGTGTTACGACGGAGCACAAAGCCGTCCTCGATCCACTCGCGCGACTCGCCCACCGCGGATATGAAGTCACACTACTCGAAGTCGAACAACAACCGAGCCCACGTGCCGGTTGGCTCGATCCGCAGAAAGTCGCCGATGCAATTCGCGACGACACTTGTCTCGTCTCGGTAATGCTCGCAAATAACGAAATCGGCGTCATCCAACCGCTCGACGAGATCGCAGCAATCTGCAAACAGCGCAGCGTGCTCTTACACTGCGATGCCACGCAGGCCGTCGGGAAAATTCCCGTCGATGTTAATTGCATTGGTGTCGATCTCATGAGCTTTACCGCCCACAAAATCTACGGTCCGAAAGGCGTCGGCGCACTGTACGTGCGTCGCCGCGATCCAATCGTGCGACTCGAGCCACAGATCACCGGCGGCGGCCAACAGAAAGGCCGCCGCAGCGGTACGCTCAACGTGCCCGGCATCGTCGGCTTCGCGACGGCGCTAAACCTCTGCCTGGACGAAATGAACACAGAGTCAGCGCGACTCGCAACACTACGAAACCAATTAGGCGACGCGCTCACAAGAAACTTGTCAGGCGTGCATGTATGCGGGCCACAGTACAACCGATCTTCGCCCGAAAATGAACCGCCGCTTCGGCTGCCGAACAATTTGAACGTCACGTTCGGCAACGTCGACGGCGAGGCTTTGCTCCTCGCGATGGGAAATCTCGCCGTCAGCAGCGGAGCCGCCTGCACGTCAACCGATAGCGGCCCAAGTCACGTCCTGCTAGCGCTCGGCCACTCCGAAGCCGAAGCCCGCAGCAGCCTTCGATTCGGCCTCGGCCGCTTCAACACGCCGGCCGAAATCGAGTTCGCGATCGACCGGGTGACGCGTGCTGTCTATGATTTGCGCAAGCTCACCAGTTGGCCAGCGGCCGCAAAAACCCCTTAGACGAGGCAAAATCCCTCGCCCGTTTCCCGACTTGCCGCCGATGACTATAATTTAGCGAAACAGTACCATATACCGCGAATTGCGAGCCCTCTCGAATTTGTCGGCGAACTGCATAAAGCCCTTACCCCACGTTGCGGAGAATTACGAAATGGCCGTCATCCTGACCGAGAAAGCTGCGAGCGAAGTTAAGCGGATCATCGCCGATCAAAAGATCGAGCCCGAAATGGTGCTCCGCGTCGGCGTCACCGGCGGCGGTTGCAGTGGCTTTTCGTATGCCCTCGGCTTCGATAAGACCTACGACGAAAAAACTGATTCCAAGTTCGACTATTTCGGCGTGCCGGTCGTCGTCGACAAGAAAAGTGCCCTCTACCTCGATGGCACCACGATCGACTTCTACGAAGGCCTCGAAGCCCGCGGCTTCAAGTTCGACAATCCGAATGCCGTAAAATCCTGCGGCTGCGGCAGCTCATTCCAAGCCTAGAAGAGTCGAGAGCGAAGAGTCTAAAGACAAGAGCCCGGACTGTTATGTCCGGGCTCTTTTTATTTCTGGCTCTCAACTCTTAACCCTTAACCCTCAACTCTCGACTACCACTACAAACCATACAACCGGACTTGCTCACGTGGTGAGCAAGTCCGGTTTTGCTTTTCCGCCCGAGTGAGCTAGGCTTTTAGCAAGGAGATAGCCCGCTTGGCGCACTGCGCCGGGCCGGCTCGTGAAGTCACAACCTCCCCCGAGGAGTGTCGTTATGTTTAAGCTCTTCAAATCTCTGCTGCTCGACGAAGATGGCCCAACGGCTGTGGAGTACGCCGTCATGCTCGCCCTGATTGTGGCCGTGTGCATTGGCGCTGTTCACACGATGGCAGCCGCCACCGCCAGCAGCTTCGATCGCTCCGCCACCCAACTCGACGGCGCGCTCGGCTAAAGAGCTAAAGAGACGAGAAGCGGTTTCAAAACCGCACTGGGTAGCTGGATTCGCAAGAATCCGGCCGGATCCGAAGTCTTGCGACTTCAGCTACGACGTTTTGAAATTGGCACTCATAGATTTAACGCGACGCGTCTCAGTAATCGCATTCGATTGCTTGAGTCACACGATCAGCATCGCATCGCCGTAGCTATAGAAGCGATATTCTTCTTCGATCGCTTGCCGATAGGCTTCCGCAATCAGCTCCGGCCCGCCCAATGTCTGCACCAATATGAGCAGCGTCGTGCGCGGAAAATGAAAATTCGTCACGAGCGCATCGATCGCCTTAAACTGAAACGGCGGGCGAATGAACAAATCTGTCGTCCCTTGCCATGCCACAATCTCGCGATCGTCTCGCCCCGCATTCTCGATGTGATCCTGGCTGCGGACCGCGGTCTCTAGCGTACGAACGACGGTCGTACCAACCGCCACAATTCGCCCGCCATTTGCCCGCGTTTGATTTAACTCCGCTGCGGCAGTAGCAGTAACTTCGCACCACTCGCCGTGCATGCGGTGCTCGTCCCAATTCTCGCTTTCAATCGGCCGGAATGTCCCCAAGCCCACATGCAGCGTCAATCGCGATAGCCCCACGCCGTGCGCTTCAATTGTCTTGAGCAGCTCACGTGTAAAATGCAGTCCGGCGGTCGGAGCCGCGATCGCACCCGGCCGCTGCGCAAACACCGTTTGATAATTTGCCAGGTCAGCGTCGACCATATTGCCGCCACGAATATACGGCGGCAACGGCACCCGACCCAAGCGTTCCAGCAACGCCTCCGTCGATTCATCAGTTTCGACATGCGCCAGCCACTGCCCTTCCTCGAGCCGTTCAATCAGCCACAACTTCACGTTTTGCCGGCCTTCGCGATCCCGCAGCATCACAATTTCGCCTGGCTCCAATTTTCCCCGCGTTTTGCACAGAATCCGCCAATGGCCATCCGGCGTGGACTCGATAAACAGCCCCTGCCACCGCCCATTTGTCTTCGCCC
The DNA here is from genome assembly GCA_963733705.1 of uncultured Planctomycetota bacterium. Classification (GTDB taxonomy): domain Bacteria; phylum Planctomycetota; class Planctomycetia; order Pirellulales; family Lacipirellulaceae; genus JABDGM01. The sequence continues at coordinate 154,847 of CAVTEJ010000015.1, forward strand.
GCACCCCCGAAAGCTGCGCCCGAATCACCTTCGTATCGTTGAGCACCAGCCGGTCACCCTCCGCCAGCAGTTCAGGCAAGTCCCGAACGTGATGGTGCGAAATCGTCTGCGCCCGTCGGTCGACGACCATTAAACGCGCATCTGCGCGATGTCGCATTGGCTCCTGCGCTACCAGAGCTCGCGGAACGTCATAATCGAACGGAAAAGGAGTCGCAGACATGAAACGACGCAATCCCCATTAGCGGGGGCCCTGAAAACGGTGAGAGTATGTCCCTATTCGTGGCCGCCAAACACCCCATCCTCGCATTCGACGCCCCCGGCTACTACCCCCGCAGATCAAACATTGAGCGTTGCTCGACAGGCCCCGGCCACTCCCAAATCTGAGCCCGCAATTTCTCAAAATCGCGTAATCCGCCTCGCCATTCGTATGGTGTATATACGTTCATTGTCAACCGGGAATATTTTTTAACGCGTCTTTCGTCGCGTCGTTCTTCCGCAGCTTTTGACTCTCATTGAAGATACACGCCGACACCTGTACATCTGTTCTTTTTTGCCGCAAATTAACCAATTGACGCGATCCCAAAAACGGTTATTTTCAGCAGTCGCGGGTCGGCATTGGTCAAGCAACGATTGAGCAGCACCGAACGTGACCTTCCGCTGACACGTCAGACAAAACCCTCTGCTGGGGAGTGTTTGGCCACAGGCTCTCCTCCATAACCGGATCACACCTCTGGTTCGCAGTCGTGCGTCTGACTCGGAGCACGGAAGCTCCGGGAGCGGTCGGTGGCCACAAGCGGCCATCGGGCGTCAGATTGCCCCACCGGCGAAGGGAAGTGCCCGGGGTTGACGCTCATTTCGTCATATTGCCGGCTGGGCCCACGGCCGCAGCCGAACTCCTACGAACCGGCTATGATACTCTTGTCGTGCTAGCACGGCCTTTTTTGCGCACCGAGTGCTGCGGCGTTCGTTCCCCGCCGACTTTGCGCTGGCCTCCCATCCGCGAATTTGATATTTCCCCCGTACTTCTATGCTGCCAGGCCCGACTCAACACGTTCCGGTCCTGTCGCAAGAAGTGACCGAATGGCTCCGCCCAGCACCAGGCCAAACCTTCGTCGATGGCACGCTCGGCGGCGGCGGTCACGCTCGGCTAATTGCCGAACGCGTCAGCCCGAATGGCCTTGTGATGGGACTCGACCGCGACCCCATCGCAATCGAACGCACTGCAAACGAATTACAACAATTACCCGTCCGCGCGATCCATGGAAATTACAGCGACATCCCCGAGACCTTGGAAGAATTAGCGATCCCGCACGTCGACGGCATCCTGCTCGACCTAGGCCTGTCAAGCGACCAGCTTGCCGATGCGAACCGAGGATTCAGTTTCCAAAGCGATGGTCCGCTCGACCTACGATTCGATACATCCCGCGGCGAACCTGCCTGGAAAATGATCGACCGCCTAAGTGCCGAACACCTGGCCGACTTAATTTACGAACATGGAGAAGAACGCTTTAGCCGCCGCATCGCCCGTCGAATCGTCGAAGCACGCCGCACGGCCTCGATCCGAACGGCGTCCGAGCTTGCCAGTATCATTCGCCAGTCGGTGCCACGCAAACGCGAAGATCGCATCGATCCGGCCACACGAACATTTCAAGCATTGAGAATAGCCGTCAATGAGGAACTCAAGTGGTTAAAAGTAGCGCTGCGGCGCTTGCCAGATTGCCTGCGTCCCGGCGGACGACTAGCAATCATCAGCTTTCATTCGCTCGAGGACCGACTGGTGAAGGAATCATTTCGAAACGATGAGCGCCTCACCGTCCTAACCCGACGGCCACTACGCGCTACCGAGGAAGAAGTCGAAACTAACCCCCGGTCGCGAAGCGCAAAATTTCGCGTCGCCGAACGCAACGATTTTCAAGTCGCGGCAAACTGAGCTAGATGCCACACGCAAACGCGGCGAGCCTCACGGAGGAGGCGATATGCACGACAACAAACGAAACTTGGGCGTTACAGAAGCGCAGCTTCGGCCTCACGCTGCTGATTTGCGGGTTGGTCGCAATTGGTTACATCATACTGCTGCGACTCGGCACCACGAGCGAAGCCACGGTCGAAGTTCGTCCGGGTATCAGCGCTCCACCGCTCGCGCACACCGATCCATCTCCACCCGATGACGAGCCGCGCGTGCTCCCGATCGAAACCGAAGTCACGGCCCAACGTCCCGGTGCAACACCGAGCCCCAATTCGCCAATTACTCCGCCGCCGTTACAACGTCGTTAGCGAACTATCTGCTGCGCTGGTCGCGTCGCAACCGGCGGCAAATATTGCGGAGCTGGCGCGGCCACCATTCCTGCAGCGGGCACACCCGCCGGAACCGGATAATTCACCTGCTGATTAGCCGGCGCGAATTGTTGCGCCCCAATCGGCTGTCCATACTGCGTCGGCACGTTCGAGGCGATCGGCTGCGCAACCGCCGGCTGAGTTTGAACGGCGACTGGCTGCGCAGCAACTGGCGCTACCGCCGCAACTTGCGTCCCTTGCAGCTTCGCGAGCGCTACCTGCGCCTGTTGCAATCCGGGGTTCTGCTGCAACGCAGCTTGGAAGTATGGCGCGGCATCGGCTGCACGGTTCCGCTCAACCAGCAGCTGTCCAAGATTGTAATTCGCATCCGCCGCGCCGTGCACTGCAGCCAGGTGTGCAAGTGCCCGCTGATCCTGGTGCATTTCCACCAGCACCGTGGCGGCGTTGTTGCGATACAACGCCTTCGTCGGTTGCAATTGCACCGCTTGCTCCAGCGCCTGCAGCGATGGCTGCAGTTTGCCTTCCCGCGCGAGGCACAATCCCAAGTCATTCAGCGCACCCGGGTGCTGCGGATTCGCCGTCACGGCCTGCTGATACAAATTCTCCGCCAACGGCAAGTTGCCTTGTCGGTCTTCCATCCGGGCTGCAGCCCGCAGCACTTCGACCTGGCCGGGCCACATCGTCAGCGCCTTTTGGAAATTCTTCCGCGCTTGCGGCACGTCCCCCTGCTGCTCGCACATTTGAGCCGCGAAGATGAAGAACTCCGGCGATGGCGGGCCGCTCGGCGTGCTCAGCGAAATCGAATCCGGCCTGTTGGTCGCCGGCGGCATCATTGGCCGCGGAGCAGATGCCATCTTGTTCCCTGAGCCGAACTTCTTTGAAATATTGGCTTCCAGATATTTGATCGGGTGATGCGTCGCCGAAATCTGCTCCGGCGGCTGACCCATCACAGGTTGCGGAGCCGGCGCTGTCGTCGAGCTCGACCATGGCCAAATCGACGTCGCCGGCAATTGGCTGTTGCTGCGCCCACCCATCGCCATCGAAGCCGGGTCGGCAACAACCGTCGCGGCAGTGAATCCGGCAGCGCAATATAGCGCGGTGAAAATCGTGAGCCAAAGCTTGCGCATGGCCGGTCCTCCTTAACCTGTTCAGCCGCCCGCATCCTTGCCGGCGGTCAAATCCGTTCGCTTCTCAACCGACGCGAACGCATCGGTTCATTCTAAGTCCTAAGTCTACTGTCCCGTCGATGTCGTATTGCTCGTCGCAGGTGGCAACACCGGCGCCGGCATGCTCTTCACGAAGTTCACATTCGTCGCGTCCACAACAGACGCCGGTCGCCCTTCCGAAATCAAATACGTGTCTTCAACCAATGGCATGCGGCCATCCGTCGAAACTTTCGTCGCGTAGTCTCGCACCACTTCCAGTCGCTTCGCATTCACCTCGCCATCCAGCGTGCGTTCGATAAAAATGCTGCGGCGATCCGGCGGCGCTTGCGTCATGATCCATTGCACTCGCAGTTCGCCCGCTGTGCTGAGCTGATTCGTCCCCGGATTAAAGTGATGTTGGCCAAGTAAATTCTGCCGCCGCCAGCCATTGCTTATCATCTGGCAAAACGGCTCCCGCACGGCCATCCGGTCCGGGCACTCATACGGCCAAGGCCACTGGTGATTGATGCAAAAGTTCCGCTTCTCGTAATAGGCCGCGTCGTCAAAAAACACGGCGAACACGCTTTGGGCAGCACTGGCCGCCGCTGCCAGAGTCACAATGAATGTCAACGTGCGACGCATGGTTCGCATACTCCGAGAACAAGAGCGGGTTACTGGGTCTCACTCGTCGTATCGACCGGCCCTGCTCGGCAACTGCGCAATGTTTGGAGGAACCGGCGCAGCCTTCCCAAATTGCACGAACGCCGCTAGCATTCCGCGACCCTCGCACCAATCCCCGGGAGGGCGAGGCTCCCGCCGAGCCGCCTGCGCGCACTGCATCGCCCCCCGCACAACGCCACTCGCCGCTTGCGGTTTAGCTAAAACCCCCACTGCTTCACCGCCCGCCAGAAAACGCCTGCCCCGCCAGCACCGCGCCAATCACAATCAGCCCCACATACACTGCCCGAAAAAAACTCTCATCGCGCAATCGATCATTGATCAATCGCCCTAAGAGAATCGCGGCCACGGCGCCCGGCATCGACCACAGAAAATACCGCGTGACTTCCCCCGTCCATAATCCAATCGCCGCATAGCCCCACATGCCCGCCACGCTTACCGGCAAAAAATACACCTGCAGCGTCGCCCGAAAATGCTGCGGCGACCACCGCCGCAGCGCGCCGTACACCACCAGCGGTGGCCCATTCATTCCATAAGCGCCACCGAGGATCCCCGAACAAAAACCCGCCCCCAACAACCCGCTCAAATGATCTTTCTCCAAATGCAATCGCCTTCGCATCGTCAATGAGTACAGCGAAAAACCTATGATCACGATGCCCAGAAGCGCCTTGACGATTTGATCATTACCCCAGGCGATCAGCATCACGCCCAGCGGAACCCCACACAACGCCGAAGCGATCAGCCATCCCGCTGCCCGAAACTCCACCTTCCGCCAGTCACTAGCAACGATCACCGCCGCCACCAAGATCGAAACCAAAACCGCCAGCGGCGCCGCAACCGTGACCGGCATCCGCAACGCCAACAACGGCACCGCGACCAACGCCTCGCCAAACCCAAGCGTCGAGCGAATCACCGTCGCAACGAAAATAACGCCAATCACGTAAAGCATCGTTGTATCCATATTACCGAAGAAACGACTATCCTCTTACATGCCGCCTAGCCAATATAGCCCGGCCATCTTGGCCGGCTCGCCAAAGTAAGTTTCAAAGCAAGCCCTCTTATATCAACCAACCGAGCCGAAACGCGTCGGCTATCTAGCGGAAAATCGATTGTATATCGCGCCACGTTTGAAGGTTATTCTCGTACAATGATCGAGACACACTACCCCTAAAAACAGCCGTTCGCATGAACAATCCAATACCAATCGTGTTATCGGCGATCGTACTGCTCTCATCCACCAACCGCCTCACAGCCCAAGACACAACGTCTTCGGCAGCCGGCGCTCCATCCATCCCAGCCAAGGCGATCACACTGCGACTAATCGACCCCGACGGCAAGCCCGTCGCCGGTGCAAAAGTTGGCGACTACGCCGGTTGGGAGAAAGACGACGCTCTTCCCGAGATGCACGGCTTCGGAAATCCAAGCGCTGATATCGAACCGCAACGAACCGACTCGAAAGGCCTTTACACGATCGATGCGGCCGCATTGGCGTATGCCAAAAACTCCGTCCTTAAAAGCGCGTATGCCATTGCCGCAGAGCGTGAACTCGTTGGCATGGCCGAATTCTCAAGGGCCGATTCCGCGCGAGTGTTAGAAATCAAGATGTATCCATGGTGCGCCGTCGAAGTCAATTTCGCCAGCGCGGATTTGGCGAAACTCAAACTGCCGCTCGAGCGAACCAAGTGCTATGTCCATTTCGGCGAGTCACGCCCTTGCTTCAGCCAATTGCCTGGCAAGCCGTCACGGTTCTTGTTGCCGCCCGGCAAATACCAGTTCAATGCTTACGCCAGCCAGTTAGTCGAAGATAAGGATTTTGACGTCGAAATCGCGCCTGGCGAACGCGCCAAGAGATTGAACGTCGATCTCCACGCGACACCGCTGGGAAAAATGGTCGGCGGACCAGCGCCCGAGCTCGATCACATCGCCTACTGGAAATACTCCAAGCCGCTCCGCATGGCCGATCTCCGCGGCAAAGTCGTGGTCCTGGAATTCTGGGGCACCTGGTGCGGCCCCTGCGTCGCGTCGATGCCCGAGTTGATCGACTACTACAAAGAGTTTCACGACCAAGGCCTCGAAATCATCGCGCTTCACACAGCAACGTCCGACTCCGAAAAAGACTTAGACGAACAGTTCACCGCCGCCAGCAAATCAAATTGGGGTGGAAAAAGCCTGCCCTTCCCCGTCGCCATCGACGCCGGCGATAACGTGAAAGAAAAGCCATCCCTTTTCAACAGCGTCACCGTAAAACAATACGGCATTTCCAGCTTTCCAACAGCTGTCCTGATCGATCGGCAAGGCAACATCGTCGGCCAATGGGACTACCGCGGCGAAAACGGTCGTTCAACCTTGCTGAAAGCTTTGGGAGTGGCGGAAGAACCCGCCGCAAAGCCAGCGAATAAATCGCAATAGAGAGACGATTCGCAACCTCAACAGTAAGAGCTAGTCCATGTTGCCCCGCATAATCACCGCTATTTGCCTAAGCGTTCTGATTCTTGCCGTATCGGCCCGGGCAGACAGACCCGCCCCGAAACCGATCGACATCCCGATCGATCAAATCGGTCGTGAAGTACGACTTATCGGCCGACTTGGACACCCACTCGGTGAAATGATGACCGTTGAAGGCAGTTGGGGCGGCCCAAAAGGCTTGGAGAAAGAGAGTTCATTGCGGTTTTTCGTGTCATCCGTCGATGGCAAGCCACTCGAGAATCCCGTCGAGTTCTATGTCGAGCGCGTGAACGCTCGCAACAAATCGGGCGCCAAAGTCACACCGGCAAGCGGCGACCGCTGGACGATGCACGCGTTCGAAACCGGCGATTATTTCGGCGCCGTGCCCAAGAAATACACCGACGAGCTCCACAAGCCAGAACAGGCAGCGTCGCAGGCGCCGGCATGGCATTGGCAGTTTAGTGCGAAGCTCATTGGCATATTGCAGTCCGGCGAAAAAACCACCGCTGTCCAAAAATAAATGTGGACCTATGTTCAGTATTCTGTTAGCCTTATTCCACGCTGCACACCAGCGGCGTTCGCTCTTTGGCAATTTGCAATTTCGACTCGCCGACATCAATCGGCTGCGCTACTACTGCGCAAGCCCGTCGCTGGCACTCCATCTACTGCACGTTTCACGTAACCGTAGCGGTTTTTTCGTCGATTGAGACTGAAAAAGACGAAAGGGCAAACGCTACACGCCCGTGCGGCTCGCACTAGGAATATTGAAACGAGCAACACAGCTCGTTCTCAATAATCGAGCAATTCTGGAACCCAGCAGCTCGCAAAATGGCTCGTTTTCCAGCGTCGCGCTCGCGCAGAGCGTTCCATAAATACCGATTATTGTATTAAAAAATCGTGTTCGCGGTTTTTCAACAATATTCGGCGAGGGCGCGGCGCAGCCTATTTGATGATCTCAAACAGGCTGCTCCGGGCATCCGTCCACAGCACCGGCGGCTTCACCGGCTCCGTCGGCTTGTACGCCGCCGGCCGCAGCGCCGCGAGCAGCGATTTATTGCGCGTCAGCACGATCCAATCGGCGCTGTTGATGAGCTGTTCGGCATCGCCCGGACTGTGGATCTCGACGTACGGCATGTCGATTTTCTCGGCCGTCGCCCGCACCACGCGCGCCAAGTCGAGATATCGATTCGACACATGCACAATGAGTGCCCCCTCGGCGCCGTCGACTGCTTCCGTCGCCAGCCGCGGCAAATAAATGTCGTACGCTTCCGCCGTCAGCAGGTGCGTGGGCACCGCATCGCCGCTGAACGCATCGAGCACGAGCACGTGATACCGCGGCAAATGCGGCGTTTTCACTTCGCCCGCCAGCGTCAACCGCGCGTCGCCCAGTTTGATATCACACTTGGCGCCGCGCTCCCGGCAATCAGCAACATACGTAAACCACTCGCCGCTCGTCGACATCTTGATGACCGCGGGATTGATCTCATAGAACGTGAGAAAATCTCCCTTCATCACGTACGCCGCCAGCGTGCCCGTGCCGAGCCCAACATCGGCAATCCGCACGCCGCCCGGCGGCCGATTTTCGCGGAAGTAACTCAGCACGAGCCCGATCCCGCTCTGCGGCGCGTAGTACGAAGTCGGCTGCCCCCGCCGGTTAGCCGCCATGAACTGCGAGCCGTGGATCGTTGTCCCGTTGAGAAGTTCAATGCTTTCCTCCCGCGGGTGGCCAGCATTGTTGTGACGAATGGTGAGCGTGCCGAAAAAATTACGCGACTGATACACCACATTTTTATGCGCCGCAAACAGATAATCCGTCAGGTCCAGCAGCACAAACGCCATGGGAACTAATAGCACAACCAACAGCACGCGAGGAACAACTGTCGACCGCCGAGAAACTACAGCAGTGGCATCGCCAGCAACTAGCCCGTCGGCGGAAGCCGCGGGTTCAAACTCAAACGACCGACTAACCAGCGCGTACAACAAGACACCTATCGCCAGAACAGCGGCCACAAACACACTCAAATTCCACTCAAACACGGTGCTAAACACATGTGGCGCAATTACCGACACGGCGAGCCCTCCCAGCGCCCCACCGGCAGACATCATGAGGTAGTACGCCGTGAGATGCCGCGTCGCAGGTTTGAGTCGAGCGAGCTCGCCATGGCACAAGAAGCAGATCCCGAACATCGCAATGAAATTCACAATGATCGCCGCCAAAAACGGAAACCGAAACTTAGGACTGACCGCTTTGCCCTCCTCCGAGAGCGTCCCCAAATGCAGATTCTCAACCACACTTTGAACCGCGGCCCCGGTCATTCCGCAGTTGTACAACTTCATCGTGCCAATCCTCTGGCCATAGACGAGCGCCGTCGCGTAAATGGCGAAAACTGTGACAACAGCAAGCGGAAGGCGACGGTACCAGGTCGGCCGATCGAAAGCGATGATGAACGTCAGCAAGTACAACGCGAGCGGGACTACCCAGAGTAAAGGAACGACCGCCACGTCTGTCGACACATGGTTAGTGGTCGCCATCAGCGCGACCGACGCGAATGCCGGCAGAACGAGCCAAAGAAAATACTGCAGAGCGCTCGGAGCATTGGTGTCCGTCGAAGCGCTATCGACAGATGCACCCTGCGGCATTGGCTGTTCGTCGAGATCGGCCACGCGCCGGAGGCCGAGCGCCGCGAAACCACACAGGAACGCAAACAGAATGAATCCAGTTTCCCACCAGGCGGCCTGGTGCGGCAGATCGAAGAGTCGCTCGAACAAAAACGGATAGCTAACCAATGCCAACAGCGAACCCACGTTCGAAAGCGCGTACAACCGGTACGGCGACCGCCCAGGAAACGTGTGCGCGAACCAGGCCTGCAACAGCGGCCCGGTCGAAGAGAGAACGAAATAGGGCAAGCCAATGGTCAGTGTGAGCATCAGCAATATTCGCCACGTCGGATCTTCATCCCCTTTCGGCTGCCAGTTCGGTCCAGGCAAAACACGCAGCAGAATCAGGGCCAGGACAAGGAGCGCGACATGAACCAACGCTTGCCGCGATCGCGACAACGCCACGCTGGTGAAATGCGCGTACGCGTAACCGGCAAACAGCAACGACTGGAAGAAGAGCAAGCAAGTCGTCCAAACCGCCGGCGTCCCGCCGAACCAAGGCAGAATTGCCTTGCTCACCATCGGTTGGATTTGAAACAGCAGAAAAGCGCTGATGAAAATCGTCGCCGCGTAGATAACGGCAAGCGGAGTGACCCGAGAACTATTTTGCATTACGCCATAGTGACGAGAAGCCGCCTAAAAAGACAGGGGCGACGAATTACAGCAGGGATAACCACCACACGGCGAAAACGGCTGCGCCTTCACCGCGACTGGTTGACGGCGTACCAGCCGATCACACCGACAAGAGCGATAGACAGGCCAGACCATTTGAGGAAAGCGGACACGGTTTTCGGCGTCTCAGCAGCAGATGCGAAGTCGGCATTCAGCTCGTCGTTTTCTCTCCTAAGCTGCTCGTATTCCGCCTTCAGCTGGCCGAGGTCCTGCCCCCGTTGCAGACTTGGCTTAGGCGCGTTCACGATGAAAGCCAAGTTATGCAGCTTACCTTTCACTTCGAGAGAGCGTGTGGCCTTTTCATCGGTCCAACGCGTCGTGGGAGGGAAAATCGTAGTCCATAAAGCGCTCAATAGAAACAGAAAAACTCCGAACGCAATTAGGCCAGAAACGACAGCCTTCATAATTATAAATCCTTCGCAGTAGTTACTTTGGCAGGTAACCCACGGCATCACCTTGGCCATCCGTGATACTAATCATGCGAGCCATTAAGAACAGATCAATATCGTTGGCAATAAAGAGTACACTGCCATCAACATGAGTTGCATTGACACCACCAACGTGATTACTGCGCGGTGCGGCTGCGGAACGACCCGCATTTTGCGGATAGCATGGCATACCTTCGACGCCGGCCGCGCCGGTATCGGTGTCACAACCTCTAATATAGTCTTCGTTACTCCACTTGGCTCCGACATTTGGCGGCAAAGAATCGACGCCAGGATAAGCCGTCGGTATATATGGCGGCGAGTTGCGATGGTCGCTCGCAAGAGTCAAGGTGATGTTGTTATGCATATCGTATGCAAGAATACTGCCACCGGTGAAACCGCCGGCCCAGGCGCCACGCGAATCGGGTTCGTTCGCGCGCGTTCTCACCTCGGTCAGCATAAGGGTGTGGCTCGTTCCATCCACAATCTTGCTAAGCGATTGGCCTTCGTTAATCAGCGCTCCCGGGAATACACGCATGCTTTTGGCGTGCTCCGGGCAAACGTAAGCGACATAGTTCCCTTTGCCGAACCGAACATTGGATTTGAATCCACCACCGCGCGTTGCTGGAGGCACAAAAAATCGCCCAAGTGCGGTTTCCGACGGACATAAGAGGACTGCCGGCTGAGCTTCCCAAGGGCGAACAGTCGCCGTTGGATCAAAATCACTTGTCTTTGAGGTTTTTTTCGTTAGACCTGGATCAAACAAATTGGCTAACGCTTGTTCTTCAATCATAGGCAAAATTTGCAATATCCAGCTGGGAGCGTAATCAAGGTTGTCACTGTCGATAAGCTCACTGTTAGCAGGCGAATCAACTAGCGCCGGCAGGGAGCTCCTTTCGGGCGTTTTCGTAGTTCAATATGCCAATTGCCAAGTTCTTAAGATTGTTTTGGCAGCTCATGCGGCGGGCGGCTTCGCGGGCGGCTTGGATAGCCGGCAGCAGCAGGGCGACTAGGATTCCGATGATGGCGATGACGACGAGCAACTCGACCAACGTGAAGGCGGGACGAATATGCTTGCGAACGAACTTGGCCGCAAGGCTGGGTGGCGGCTGGATAGAGTGCATGATGGACGTCCCCTTCGAGCAGCAGCCGGTTGAGGGCCGAATGGCTGGCGAGCGCCTGATTAAGCAAAACGTGAGACGGCAACCGGATTCCGCCTGCACAGATTGTAGACGATCAGTCATTTATGAAAAGCGCGATTCGCGGAACGAATTCTGCGCAAAGCGCAAATGTGAGAGCAAGGGAAAGACTCGGTATGAACTTGCGCACGAATAGGAGACCTCAACGTGAAAGCGCTAGAACATTCATGAGTTTTCGTAAATATTTCGCGGCGATGCGCAAATGTACCGTGAATGGGGCCGCTTTGATTGCTTTGGCGTGTGGACCTCATTAGATTGTGGTGCGACGGTTCGGTCGGGACGGGCGAGTACAGGCCAGGCTTTTTTCGCACATATTGGGAGGGAGACGAGATGAGAAACGTTCGCATGACTGCGATCGCCGTATTGGCGGGCGGCCTTTGGGTGGCCGGGGCGAGTGTCCGCGGGCAAGTTGTTATCAATGAAGTCGTGGAGGATGAACGGCAAGCGGATTCGACGGATACGACCGACAACCGGGAGTTCATCGAGCTTTATAACGCGGGCAACACTCCGGCAAATATCGGCAATTACACGATGCATTACTATTTGCTGGGAACCACGGCAAATCCCGTGGGCTCGTACTTCGCGAGCCACGACACGATTCCGGCGGGTACAATGCTCGCGCCACACGCTTACTACGTGATCGGTGCGGATTCGGTGCCGAATGTGAATATGCCGCTGGGATCGAATATCGATCTGTTCCCAAATCTAAATACGATTTTCGAGCTGCGGACGGGTCCGAACACGACGGATCCGCTGGTGGATGCGTTGGGGTTGGATACATTTCGCACGCCGGAATTGGCTGCGGCGACGCAGGAGCAGCTTGACCAGCTTGCGCCCGGCCAAACAGTGGGGACGACAGCGAGAGGTGGTGTTTGGGGCCAGACGATTTCGAACGATGCAATTGCGCCAAATGTTCCGAACTCGATTGGCCGGTACTTGGATGGACGGGACTCAAACAATAACGGCCGAGACTTCGGATATTTGCCAGTCACGCCGGGTGCCTCGAACAATTTGCCGCAAAACCAGGTTCATGTGATCCCGAATGTTGACTCGATGAACATCGGCGATGTGCTGGGGACCCAGTATTACGCCTCGTTCAAGCTGCCTCGCGTGATCGATCCAATGGTGATTGATAGCGCTGGTGACGACGGTGGGGCCGTAGCGCTCAACCCGAAACAGATTCCGCGTTCGCCGCAAGGTGGGAAAGCGATCGTGGCGTACGACGAAACTGGTGGCGGCAACGCCGTGTATTCGAAGGAGTATGTCAACAAATTTGATTTGTATGCCTACATCGACACGTCAGCCCTCAACACCAATCAAGCGACGGTTCAATCGGAAGCAACGATTTACGGAATTGGTACAACGGATCCATTTTTTGGCACGCCCGATCCGTCGGGTCGGCTAGCGTTTGGAAGCACTTCGAACGGCAGCACGGGCATTGGCTGGCTGATCCAACGCGTGGAGGCGCCGAATAACGGCGGAACCACGACATTGCTGCAGCTCATTGATATGAACAATGGTGGCGATAGTGACCCGGCTGTAGGCGATTGGCAGATCAAGCAAACGATTGATTTGAGCAATGTCGGGTCGGATTGGCATCGCTTGTCGATCACCTATGATCCGGCCACCGGCGCTGTAACGGCGGGATACGATAGCCAAACATTCTCTCTGGGTGCGGCCGGTGACTACAACGGAGATGGAAAAGTCGATGCAGCCGACTATGTGAAGTGGCGAGACTCGATCGGGACGCAGGCTGCGTATGATGTATGGCGTGCGAATTTTGGGGCCAGCGGCGGCGGTTTGCCGACCGGATTGGTCGGTAACTTCTACGTCGGCTACCGCGAAAACTTGCCGGGCGACAACGGTGTGGGGCGACCACCGACGTACGATATGATCGGTGGGCCTGGATTCGGAACGGGCGCTAACGTGCCGGAGCCGAGTTCGATTGTGCTGGCGATTGGCGGTATGATTTGGCTGAGCGCTAAGCGGCGACGGCGGTGGTTAAGCTAACCGCAGCGATGTGGCAGCCGCCATTTGCGGGGACGGATGAGTGGCACCGGCGCAATGCGCTGGTGCCACTTTTATTTGTGAATGCCGCCACTCATGGCAGGGAACATTTCGTTGATCATCGTGATGGCGGCGGGGCCGACCAGGACGATGAAGATCGCCGGGAAGATGAACAACACCAGCGGGAAGATCAGCTTCACGGCGGTTTTGGCGGCCTTTTCTTCGGCCATTTGCCGGCGGCGGGTGCGCATCGAATCGCTTTGAACGCGCAACGCTTGGGCGACGCTGGAACCGAACTTGTCGGCTTGAATCAGGATCGCCGCGAGGGCTTTCAGGTCGTCGACGCCTGTGCGGGCGCCAAGGTCGTGAAGCACTTCGTTGCGAGCGCGACCCATTTGCAGCTGCAAATTGCAAAGGCCGAATTCGTCGGCAATGACGACGAATGTTTTCTTCATCTCTTCGCTGACTTTGCGCATAGCCTGGTCGAGGCCGAGACCAGCTTCGACGCAGACAACCATTAGGTCAAGCGCATCGGGCAGACCGAAGAAGATGTTGTTTTGGCGGGACTTTTTCAGGAACCACAGCACGACTTCGGGAATGTAAAACGCGACGCCGGCAGAGGCGACGGTGTACATGATCGTTTCATTGCTGAATCCCTGCGAGAAATACAGGGCACCGCCGCCGGCGAAAAAGCCGATGACAAGGCAAATTGTTTTCAGTCCCAGGAAAATGCTGGGTGCCGACTCGCGACGGAAACCGGCGTAGCTGAGTTTGGACTTCAGCTTACCGGCTTCAGCTTCGGTCTTCGGCTGAAGCGGTTTGGCCATGTTCGGCGTGGCCTTTTCCAGGAAGCGGGCCATGCCATCGGAGCGTCGCCCCTTCGTTTCGCGGCCATCGCCGCGGCGACGTGAGGGGTCGCGGAAGTCGTCCAGGCGCGCTTCGGCGCGGGCGTTGTTTTTATAGAAGACTTCGAGTAGCAGCCAAGCGCCGCAGGCCACGCCGCCAAAAATGGCGACCTTGGTCAGAAGCTGCATGCTGATCAGGCTAGCGAGTATTGGGGTCATAGGAGGCGTCTCAGTACAGAGGATTCAGGATGCGGGATGCAGGGGTGCGGGGGCTGAAGTATTTTTGCCTTTACCTGGTTCCCGCATCCTCAATCCTGAATCCTTTCGATTACACGCGTATATTTACAATTTTGCGGATCAATAAAGCGCCTAATAGCTGGGTGACGATACCGCCGATCAACATTTTTTTGCCAAGCGGGTCGGTGAACAGCACCATCAGATATGAGGGGTTCATGTGGTATACGACCGCGAACAACGCGGGAGGCAACGCGAGCAGCACGATACCTGAGAGTCGGCCTTCACCAGTAAGCGCTTGGACTTGGCCCCAGATCTTGAACCGTTCGCGGACGAGGTGACCGATCTTGTCAAGGATTTCGGCGAGATCACCACCTGTTTGCCGTTGCAAAATGATCGCAGTCGAGAAGAACTTCAAGTCGAGGTTTGGAACTCGCTTTGTAAGATCGGTAAGGGCCTCATCGAGCGGCTTGCCGAGGTTTTGTTCCTCAAACGTGCGGCGGAATTCCCCGCCAATCGGGTCGGACGTCTCCTGGGCAACGAGGTTGAAGCCCGCTGCCAAGCTATGGCCAGCGCGTAAAGCGCGAGCGATGAGTTCGAGCGCTTCGGGAAGCTGGGCGGCGAAGGCCTTGAGCCGCCGCTTACGTTTGAACAGCAGCCACACGACGGGCAAAAACGCCAGCGAGGCGGCCATTACGGGCGCCAGTGCAAGGCTAAACCCAGCGATACTCGGCAGGACCAAACCAACGCCAGCCAAACCCGCGCAGATGGCAAGAAACTTTGGTATCGAAAGCGAGACATTGGCCTGTTCGAACAAAAGCCTCAGATTCAGGTATCGGGAAAGTATGCGCTCGAGCGCACCGGCGCTATCCTCCTGCATCGCGGCCAGTAGTTCTTTACGCGCAGCGCCGTTTTTGCCGCTGGATTTCGTGGCGGTGAGCGCGTTCAAGCGTTCTTCCACTTCGGCTTCGCGATCGCCGCTGGAGACGAAGGCGAGGCCACCGACAAGGGCGGCTACGCCGAGGAAGACCGCACAGTAAATGATGATTGGTGACATGGTTTGTTCGTGGTTCGTTGATAGTTGCTAGTTGATATTTGTTGCTTGGCAACGATCGACTATCAACTATCCACTAACTAATCCCTTAACATGATTCGTTCGCGGAAGGCGCTTGCTGGGAGTCGGACGCCGTTGGATTCGAGGCGGGTCATGAAACTGGGGCGGATGCCGGTCGAGATAAAATGACCGACGGCCCGGCCGCGTTCGTCGACACCTTCTTGCACGTACTTGAAGATGTCTTGCATGACGATCGTGTCTTGCTCCATGCCGACGACTTCGGTGATGTGCGTGACTTTACGCGGTCCGCCTTGCATGCGGTTGGATTGGACGATCAAGTTCACCGCGTTGGCGATTTGTTGACGCATGGCCCGCATCGGCATTTCGAAGCCGGCCATCATGATCATCGTTTCGAGACGGGCGATGGCGTCGCGCGGCGTGTTGGCGTGGCAGGTGGTGAGCGAACCGTCGTGGCCGGTGTTCATCGCTTGGAGCATGTCGAGCGTTTCGCCACCGCGGCATTCGCCGATGATGATGCGGTCAGGCCGCATACGCAAACAGTTGCGCACAAGGTCGGTGGCTTTGATTTGGCCCTTACCTTCAATGTTGGCCGGGCGTGTTTCCAGGCGGACGACGTGATCTTGCTGCAATTGCAATTCGGCGGCGTCCTCGATCGTAACGATGCGGTCGTCGTTCGAGATGAAGCTCGAGAGCGTATTGAGCAGGGTCGTTTTACCAGAGCCGGTACCACCCGAGATGATGATGTTGAGATGCGCCTTCATGGCGCCTTCGAGCAGCATCACCATTTCTGGTGTGAGGCTTTTATAGTTCAGCAAGTCTTCGAGCTTGAGCGGGTTCGAGCCGAAGCGGCGAATCGTGACCGTTGGGCCATCGAGGGCGAGCGGCGGAATGATTGCGTTGACGCGGGAGCCATCGGGCAGACGGGCATCGCACATGGGGCAGACTTCGTCGACACGGCGGCCGACCTTCGACACGATGCGGTCGATGATCTGCATGAGGTGCTTGTCGTCACGGAACTGAACCTGCGTTTTTTCGAGGCAGCCCCCGCGTTCGACATATACGTTCTTCGGGCCGTTGATCATGATTTCACTGATCGTCGGCTCCTTAAGCAGCAGTTCGAGCGGGCCGAGACCGAACGTTTCGTCGAGAACTTCCTCGATGAGTCGATCGCGTTCGCTGCGGTTTAGGTAGGTGTCTTCCGTATCGCAGAGATGCTCAACAACGAGGCGGATTTCGCGGCGCAGAACTTCGCCTTCGAGTTCGCCGACACGTGACAAGTCGAGTTTGTCGACGAGCTTCGTGTGAATGCGTCGCTTGATGTTTTCAAATTCGGCTTCCTTATCGTTCTGCGATAAGGCGGCGGGAGCGTTGGCGAGTTTTGTCATCGTAGGTCTTCAATTGCGAACGTCAGTGAAGTTTGAGCCCTTCGCGCGGCACGGCCGCGGAAATGCTGGCATGAAAGGATAGCTTGCCGCGACGGCGCGCGGCGGCTGTTTGCTATCCGAAGTGAGATCAACCGGTCATACCGGTTGTAGCGACGCGACAGTTAAGGAGGCCAAATCGGCCCGGTGAGTAGGGAACGATTGGCGATGCAAATCGCTGCGCCTTCCGCGGCTGAAGGCCGCAGAGCAGCTAAGCGACTTGCCGCCGGCCGGCGCCCATTTCGACGGCAATGCGTTCGGCAGCGGTGTCGATGCCTGGCTCTACCCAAGTGCGACGGGTGCGGCAGGATTCGAGAAACCGCGCGCGATTGCGGCGGAGTTGCTCGAAGTTACGAGTAAATGGATGGTCGAGATGGAGCTGGACTAGCGTGTATTTCAGCCACCGCGAGCGGCAGCCGTGGTTGGTCAAACGAGCGCCTAAATCGCGGTCGTCGCTACCGTAGTTAAAGGCTTCATCAAAGCCGTTTACGGCGAGCAAATCGTCGCGCCAAGCCGAAGCATTGCAGCCCATGAACACGTTGGGACGGTAAGTGAGTAGATTCATGGCGGCCGGCCAGGCTGCGTGCAAACGGCGACGTTGCCGAATCAATTGCGGATCAAATTTGGCGAGTTCGCGGACGTCGAAGACGCGATTGGCGAGGATGTCATCGTCCGTGAACATGGGATGAACATCTTGCGGTATGTGTACCCGGTTACCGGCGATGTACGTTTTAGGCCTGCGTTCGCGGAGATGGCTCTCGACGTAGTCGGCGCGGAATCGTGTCGCCATCAAGGAACACAATGTAATCGGATTGGCACTCGGCGATTGCCCAGTTGAGAAGCCGCGGGCGGCGCCAGCCACGATCGGGTTGCCAGAGGTGGCGGATGCCCAGAGAGTGAAACGCTCGTTTTTTGAGGATGAGCTCCGTTTCGACGCCAGACCCGTCATCGGCGACAATCGTTTCGAAATTGCTGTGGGTTTGGACCGTGAGCCCGAGTAATGTTTTGCGCAGCGCTTCCGGACTGTTGTAAGTCGAAATTATAACCGCCGTACTCATTGCGCCGGTTCCCAACTGCAGGTTCTTGGTGCGGACCCCTCTACTTTCGTTATCGACCTGGGGGCGGCGTTAAATTCAGCAAAGGCAGCAAGGATTACCCGGTGGCGATATTCTGCCAAGGTAACGCTAGCAAGCGCGCAGCGAGCCAGCCGGCGAACGTGAATGAATGGTGCGCGGGTGGGCAACGTGCTGCAACGACGTAAACTAAGCCCGCGCGGGCCAAAGATTGAGCCAGCCCTTTTTCGGCGTGGCTTCAGCGAACTGCTCATCCGATTTGCCGCCAAGTGCGGCCGCCAACTGATTGATTGATTGCGTGATGGCAGCTTTCGGTGCTTGCTGTACTAGCGGCACGCCGTTGTTGCGAACTTCGACCATCACGCGGTAGTCGTTCGGGATTTGCCAGAAGATTTCGCGGCCGAATGTTTCCTGGGCTTTCTTGAGGCTGATCTGCCCTGTCTCGTAACCAACACGATTGACGACGATCTTGATCTTCTCGTCGAACTTGTTGATTTCTTTGAACGACATCATGAGTCGGACAACATTGCGCAAGCACGGCAGGTCGAGCTGCGTGACGAGCAATACCTGATCGGCCTCTTTGAGCGCGTGCATGTCGAGCTCGCTATAGCTCTTCGACGTATCGATGACGACATGCGTAAACGAAGCTTTCAGAAGGCCGAGCACGCGCGAGAGTTCTTCCGCGGTGATATGACGTGCGTCTTCCAGTTGCACCGGGCGAGGCAACAAATACAGCCCCGTGTCGTGCTTAGTAAGCGACCGTTTCAGCAATGTCAGATCGAGCCGTGCGATGTTTTGTGCGACATCCGAGAGCGTGTATTCGGGGATCGTGTCGAGAAAGACGTCTGCGTCGCCAAGACATAGGTCGAGGTCGAGTAACACCACCGAATTGGCTTCGTTGGTCGCAAGCGAGCAACCGAGGTTCACGGCGACGCTGGTGCTGCCGACGCCACCGGTTGCGCCGGTAACGGCGATGATCGAGCAACCCCGAGCCGCAGTGCCACCGGCTGCAACGGTGCGCTGGCGGGCAACGCGCTGCAGCGCAGACGATAGGTCTTCGGTCTTGAGAGGTTGGGTCAGAAACTCTTTGGCGCCGGACCGCATAGTCCGCAAAATGAGGTTGCCATCGGTCGAGGAACTCGTGACCAAGATTGCACAATTCGGCGACGACTTCGCGAGCGCGTTCACCAAATCCAGGGCTTTATCAGGATTCGAATCGAGCGCGACGAACCCGACGTCGGGATTGGTCTGTGTGACGACGTCGGCGAAAAACTCGTATCGCGAGCACTCAGCTTCGAGCCAAACGGTGTCGAGGCCGAGAAGCATCGACTTCAGCGCATCGCGCGAAGCGTCCTTCGGATCAACTACGGCGATTCGCAATACGTTAGGCATGGTGGACGATTCAGCGGCGGTGGATTTAGTGTCCGGGAGCGGGAATGACGGTGGCGAATGCTTCGAATCGGGACCCGGACCCTGATCCTGCTTATCGCAAGAGTAGCTTATGGCTTATTACTGAACGTCGTATCCGACGGGTCCGATCAGGCCGGTTTGACGTTGCGGTGCGGCCGGCGGGGTTGCCGTCGATTGCGGGTTGTAGGGTCTGGATGCATTACGCATGAAGACCGGCTGGCGTTGTGGGCTGTAGGGCCGCGGCGCGGTGTACAACGGCGCGCCTCCCTGGCTGATTGCCCCGTCATCGGCCGCAGGTTCGACCGGAGTTACCGGTGCAGCGGCTGGAGGTGTTGGCAGAGCCGGCGCCGTTGGTTGCTGCTGCGGGAGGGGAGCCTGCGCTGGTTCGGTTACTGCTTTCGGAGCCACGACCGGAATTGCCGGAGTTGCCGGTTTTGCGGTCGGCGGCACGGTGTGGTCTTCAATTTCAACGGGCAGCGAGATGTCTTCGGGCAGATTCTGAGCACCTTGTTGTGGTTGCGGAAGTGCTGCAGGCGCCTGCGGCGGAACGTTGTTAGCAGGCGGAAGTATTTCTTGGTGAGCCGGCATGCCCGCCGGCGCTGGAACCATCGTTGGGCCGCTTTCCGAATCATCGTAACCAGTTCCACCTGGCAGCATTACGGAAGTGCTGCCGGCGGGAAGCGTGGTAGCAGTGACGTTATTTGTTCCGCAGGTTGAGCAACCGCCATTGCACCCGCCGCATTTTTCGCAAGGATCAAGGCCGCATGACGTCAAACCGTGCGTGGGATTGCAGCAGGTTGGTACTTCCATTTGACCGGCACAATACAGACCACGATCGGTCGGCGAAGTCGTGAACATGCCGGGGCCTTCGCACGGCACTTGGCAGGCGTCGATTGGGTCGACGAACTCCGGCGTAACCATAATGAGGAGTTCGATTTCGTTGACTTCATCTTCCGTTTTGCGGAAGGGGACGCCGACGACCGGCAGATCGGAAACGTAGGGCAACCCGCGCTTGAGCGTTTCGGTGCGCTCTTGCACGAGGCCGGCAAGAGCAAACGTTTGGCCGGCTTTCATTTCGACAGCGGTGTCGACCTGCCGCACGGTTAGTGCGGGTACCGTGAAGTTTTGGATCACGACGCTGCGAGTGTTGTCGATTTCGCTGATGCGGGGACGAACCTCTAATCGAATATTGCCGTTGCCAAGGACGATCGGCAGGAAATCAACCTGCGTACCAAATGGTTTGTATTCAATTGAAGCTGTGCCCAAGCTCTGCGGCACGACGATCGGGATTTCACCGCCAACGTTGAACTGAGCGGGGCGGCCACTGACGGCAACGATATTCGGTTCGGCCAGGATCTTGGCAATTTGGTCCTGTTGGAGCCAATCGATGAAGCCGAAGAACGCGTTATTATTGTGAACGATGCCAAATTCGGCGGCTTTGCCGGCGGTGTCGGCAATCGACTGAATTCCACCAACACCGTTGCTGGTGTTGGTCAGCAAACCGCTTACGCCGGTCGAGAAAAAGCTGCCGTTGCTGCCCAATACAGAGAAGTCGCTCGCCAGTCGCCGCAACTTGGTGCGGGATATTTCCATGACCTTCACTTTGAGCAAAATCTGCTGTACGCCGCCAACGTTGATGTTGTTGATCACTTTCGGCGCGTAGTCTTCGGCCAGGCGCATGATCGGGCCGACGTGATCGGGCCGATCTACGAAGCCTGTGAGCACAAGGCTTTCACTATAGCGATAGACTTTGATCGAGGAGTGGGGAAATTGGGTCTGCAGGGCGACGCTGAGTTCGCGCGCGTCACCGTAAATCTGCACGTCGACGGTATGAATTCCGCCGGCGTCATCCCAAAGATTGACTTGCGTAACGCCCGCCTTCTTGGCGGAGATTTGCACCTGGGTGGCAGAGAGGGGCGTGACAGCCAGCAACTCGGGATTATTCACTTGCACGCGTGGGATGTTTTTGTCCAGCGTGAGAATGCGACTCGAATTCGTCGTGAGTTCGAGCTTTTCGCTTAGTCCGCTAATTTTGCGGACGACCGAATCGTTGTTCGCCTCTTGAGCGCAAGCGGCGAGATTGGTGAAAAGCGATACGGTCGCTGCACCAACAACGATTGCGGCGAGACGAGAACGACGCGCAGTAACAGGATTGCGCGAGTTGGTTGACGTACATCCTTGTACTTCCCTTCGTGGTCGGACACTCGTGAGCGCCGGTCGCACTACGCTGGGTCCAAATTCATGCGGCGAGCTCCGCTCTCCGCAACTTTCCAAACGTGGTGGCCAGGCCACCGCCGGCGAGTTCAGGAAACCCGCCGTTCTAAATTAGTTTTTGTCGCTGTCGAATTTGATCGGAAAATCGTCGAGCATCTTTGCTGCATCGTCGTGGCCAGCGCTGGCGTGGTCGCCGGCTGGCTTAGATGTGGCCGGCAGCGTGGGACCGGCGGCGGACTTATCCTTATCATTCGAGGGTTGAATCACGCGGCCGGTTTCGCCATCGAAAAGCACTTCACGTACACCTTGGGCTTCCACGATTTCCATCCGAAACGGCTCTTTAACTGGTTTGGGCGGGGCGGCGACCACGGCGTCGACACCAGGTGCGTCCGGCACTGCTTGCTTAACTGTTCCCTGCTCTTGCTCGCGGGTGTTCTTGTCGGTCGTACCGGAGAGCAAGTCATCGACGGTGTATTCCGATCCGTCGGCTGTCGCATCATCGTCTGGGTTGCGTGGAATTAAGCTCAATTCGCCGATCTGTTCGGCCAGTGAGAGCTTGCTCGCTTGCTCGGGCGTAAGCATCAGCGAGACGGTCTTGGCAACCTTCTTTTCTTCTGTGCCATCGGGTGAGCGCTGCACGGTTTGATCGACCGCGAACACGCGGATGTTTTGCAGAATGACTTTCGACTTGGCGGTATCGACGCCAGTGCGCTGATCTTTGCGAACGAATAGCTGGACATCGACCCGGTCGCCAGGGCCGAGCAAACCGGCGGCACTTTTTTCGGCGTCCACGGCAATTGTTTTCAAACGCATACCTTTTTGGATGGAACGGATCGGGTCGGCGATTTGGCCGGGCGCAAGGAGCTTGCCCTCAAGAATCGGTTCGCCTTCAATGATCGCGGTGCGGGGCCGACGGCCTTGCAAATCTTCCAGCTTCGAAATAGCGCCACGAGGAATCTTATCTTTTGGCCACTCTTGTAGCGACAGGACGGCGGAATCAATCGGGTCGCCAAGGTTAATATTCTTGAGAGCCACGTAGATAGGCACGGTGTCGATCTTGGCTTGACCGCTCGAGTTGCGGTCCATCACCTGGCTGATGCCAATCGAGGCCACCAACCCGCAACCTAAAGCCAGTCCTAGCAACATCAGCGATTTGGGTCGCATCATAAACCTCTTCGGTCCGTTAGCGTTTAGCGTGCCGCGGGTGATCGCATCTGGCGATCGAGTTTCGGGGAAACTCGGCAACGCAATCGCTAGCTACGTAGCAAACGGAGCCTTGTCGTTTTCTTCGGCAAGATCAACAAAACCGATTCAAGCAAATCGCCGCGCCTGCAAGGTCGCCGCAGCTTAACAACCAAAAAGGAGCGAGGACCGAGTTGCGAGAGAAAACAACGCAGGTCTCGCTCCTCAATCCTCGCTCCTCATTTCTATTCCTTCTGCTATCAGAGCAGCATGCCAGCAACGAAGAAGTAGGCAATCGTACCGATCGCAATTGGAATGCCGTACGGCAAGAGCATCATGGATGGCTTGCGTTCGGCGGCGATCGCGGCCAGCTTCTCCGGATCTTTGACAGTCAAGATTTCGTTGCAGATCATCCAGAACTGCGACTTGTGTTTGAACCACTTTTTGCGTGACACGACCATCAGCACGGCGATGATGCCGCCGACGATGGCCGAGACAGCAAATGCATAGACAGTCGTGAGGCTCCAAACCCAGGCGCCGACGCCGGCGAGGAGTTTCACGTCGCCCGCGCCCATGCCGCCAATGGCATACAGCGGCAGCAGCAGGGCGAGGCCCACCGCGGTGCCGACGAGGCTGTACATCAGCCCTTCCCAACCGGCGTACGGTGAGAGCGTGGCGCTGTAGATCCAACCCGAGATGATCATCGGGAAGGTGATCCAGTTCGGGACCTTCAGTTTCAGGCCGTCGATTACGGCGGCCAGGATCAGCGTGATGGTAACGAACCAAACTGGCCAGTTTTCGACGACTACTTGATTCAGATTGTGCAGGTTGAACATGATGTTGACCCAATTGATTTTGCAGGTGGGCAACGCCCACGGCGTAATGCGATTTGCCGCGTAGACGGCAGTCACCGCCTAAAATCGCTGTTCACTAGGCTCGCGGTGCAAAGAAAAACGTGCACGCGACGCCAACGGCTGTGCAAAAGTAGCACACCAATTGGACGGCGGTAAGCATTAACTCATGGGAAAAAACTGGCATCTTAGGAACTCGCGATTTGTAACGGTTATGCCCGTCCGTGCGGATGAATCCCTGATGAAGCTTAGGTCATAAAAAGGGGGGAAGGGGGAGTGGGGAAGGAAGAATTTCCTGCGGCCTTCTGCCCACCCCCACAAAAAAACCCCTCGGCTGCACGTG
This sequence comes from uncultured Planctomycetota bacterium, assembly GCA_963733705.1. Classification (GTDB taxonomy): domain Bacteria; phylum Planctomycetota; class Planctomycetia; order Pirellulales; family Lacipirellulaceae; genus JABDGM01. Next base: position 179,019 of record CAVTEJ010000015.1, read on the forward strand.
GCAACCGAGGGGTGTGGGTTTCAAATTAGCTCGTTCTTAGACGATGCTATGCGACAAGTAGGGTTGTAAGTCCTGCTCCGGTCGATTGTTATTGCAGCTGGGTAGCGACGTTGTCGAACGTCGCCGAGGCGTTCGTGCCAATCGACTTAATGGCGGTCAAGCACACGATCACGATCAACGCCAACATAACGGCGTATTCGACCGCGGTGGGACCGTCTTCCGAGACGAGGAAACGTTGTACCTTCAGAGCGAGATTCTTCATAGCATCCTCCGATTCTCGGGCAGACCTTTGCAGGTCAACCCTTTAGGTTGACGGGAGCTGTTAATAGTTGCTCCCGATAACTGGCCTTCCCGGCGGCTACCCACGACCGCTTATGGCGATACGCAGGAGGGCCTGCAGTCGCTACCGTGAAGGCCTACCAAAAAACGTGTGGAGTTGCGAAATCAACCTCGCGTTGGCTCGGACAATACCGATCGTTTTGTCATCACAGCGGTCGCGGATGCGTTTGCATCGACGAATCGCAGCGAGTGACAGCCAACATCCTTTCGGCGGCCAGGCTACTAGCCAGTTACGACTAGCCCTTGGCTTTGCGCCCCAGCCTTGCGACTGGTTTGCCTTTTCGAGGATGAAGACGCTGCAGGCCCTTTTTGACGCGAAATACAAGTCGCCCAGCGTAGGGCGGGCTTTCGTGCCCGGCTTCGAGACAAGTGTTGTCAGGCACCAAAGCCCGACCTACGAACGGTGACGAGTAGTTCACGCGGCTTTCGCTCTTGCGAGCGATTGCCAGGGGCCGACGTTTGCACGTCTGCCTCTCCAACGAAAACTTATGTCAGGCCCGCTAAGAGTCAAACCGCGGGCTTGAGAAAAAGCAGAAATATTCCGCGCATGTGGGAAAACGCGTGGCGTTGGCGTTGTAATCGTCAGAAACGGGCGCACAAATGTTACGATCGTTATAAAGCGACGAACTCGGCGCGGTCTTCAACGAGCCCATCGACGCCGAATTCGGCGAAGTGAGCGTCGACCGCGCTAGTTGCCGCTGCCAACGACAAATCGCGAGTATCGTCCGCGAACTCGAAAGACGGTTGGGAATTGGTCGTTTGGCCGAGCACGAGCAATAAGTTGATGCTATCGCCGCCTGCGGAAAGAGACGATCCTCTCGAAAAAACGGATCGCGACTGAGTTGTAGCACTCGGTGACGGCAGGAAGCCAATCGATAGTGCGGAATCTACGGCGAGGCTTCGCGCGGACGCGTCCGCTGGAGCAATGGAACTTGCCGAATTTTCGTTCGGCGAAACAGGCTTGCTGCTTTCGACGAGCGCTTCGCCAACGCCGATCGCGCTTCCACTGCCGTAGCTAGGCACGACTGCGCCGAAGTTGGCGCGCCAATAGTTGTAGTCGGCTTGATCGACGACGCCATTGGCAACCCCGACCGTGGGACCGCTGGCATCGGCGCGAAGATCGGTTGTCGAACCGAGACTGTTACGCCAAAGAACATAGTCGGCGGCATCGACAACGCCGTTGCTGTTGTAATCGCTCGGTAAGAAAAATCGTCCAGGCGAACCGATATCGGCGGTTGCAAACGTGGGGCCCGAGGGCGACACCGCGCCGGCTACACCAGTCGCCGAACGCGCCCAGTTGGCGCCATTGCTGTTGTCGGCATTTAGATTTTTTAAGTAGATGCTGGGCCCGTCGGCGGGGCCCGGCCAGGGGCTGGCGTCGTCGTAATTGACGACGTCCATTTGCACGCCAACGTTGTTTAGGAGTTGAATTACTTCGTTACCGGGTCCCGGACTGTTCGATAGGCTGCCCCAATGCACTCCGATGACCAGTGCGCTGCTAGGGACCGACCATTCGGAGCGAAACGTAGCAGCCGTTGTGAAATCGATATCGAAAACGACAGCCGCCTGATACGGATTCAATATCGTCCCGTTCGGGAACGCGCTCCAATTCGTTGCATCCTCATCGTCGAAGAGCCAGCCGCTAATGTCGACCGCCGCCGAGCCGGTGTTCACGATCTCCATCCATTCGCCGACGCCAGGCGCGGTTTCGTCCGAGGCCGGGTTGTACATGATCTCGCTGATAACAACCGAAGTTGCGGCCGCGATATCGTTGTCTTTGATGTTCGCGATTACGTTACCGATGAAGATGCCGTTGTAGCGAGAATCGGCGCTAGTCGCGGTTTGTGTAATCGTTGACGTGTGATTGCCTTCAACTGCGAGATCGTCGACCGCAGCGACGTTGACGGTTTGCGGAATGAGCGCGTTTGCCGGTGTAAAGACGAGCATGATCGCCACGCCCGCACCAGCGCCGAGGTCGGTTTGATTGTCGGGAGCGACTGTGATCGTGACGTCGGCAGTCGGGATCGATTCGAGCGCGATTTGGTAACTGTCTGTCGTGCCCCCTTCTTCCACGTCAACACGGGAAGCACTCTGAATGATTTGCACTCCTACGTGCGGAAGTTGATTGTAAGTTCCAGGTGTCGGCGTTTGGGCGACGTACGTGCTGGTTTGCCGGGGCGTACCGCCATCTGGCACGCGAGCGATCGACTGTGTAGTGCCTAGGCTATTTTGATTTTCATTAACGCTTGTTTGGCCGGCCACAAGCAGTGGCAAGAGCCCTGCCCCATCGGTTTGTCCATTGTCGTAAACAACGGCATCAAGCAAGTTCGTCGTGGTTACCGTTCCATTGGTAGGAAAGACGCCCGAGTACAAGGCGACCGCGTCCTGACCGTTTTGCAAAGTAGCGTTGGGGAACGTTAGGTTAACCCCAGGTACACCCGGATTGCCGAGCACAAAAAAGCCAGCGGCGTTGGTGAACTGGCCCGCAAGATCATACACCTTATATGCAACGTTTCCATTGCCATTAAAAAATACGATCGACTTGCCAGCGAGCGATACGTTTCCGACGCCGCTATCATAAAGTTCAATGAACTCGCCGGTATCGGTGCTCGTTTGATCGGAATCGACTTCGTTTATGACAATCTTTAGAGCATCATTATCAACGATAAATACATTTACGGGTGCGACCGTCAGACCATTGTAGGCGGCATCAATGCTCGATGACGTATGAGTGATGACACCGCTGTGGTCGCCTTCGCCTAATACGTCATCCACGGCGTGAACGATTACCGTTTGGGGCGTCAGTGCATTCGCTGGTGTAAACGTGAAGATTTTGGCCACGCCGGCGCCATTGCCGACATCGACTTGTGAATCGGGCGTGACGGTGACGTCTACGTTGGCTGACGGGACCGTATCAAGCACTACTTGGTAAGTGTCGTACACACCGCCTTCGACAACTTTTGTTCCACCGAGTGTCTCGTTGATCCGAACGTTGGGCGTAGAAACGATGATTTGGTAGTCGGCCACGGCCGGTAAATGATCGCTGGCTGCGACAAGTGCGCTCAACACCATCGGGCTTGCGCCGGTGCCGGTCGTAATCGCCGCGTCGAACGTATGCGTTCCGTTGTTGCCGAAGATGTGGAACGAATTCGGCACGTAGTCGATGCCGGTACCATCGAAAAACTCACCCGTGGCGAATTGAATATCGAAGCGGTCGTCCATCGCCGTGCCCGGATCTTGCGAATGGAGGCTCTTGAAAACGGGGTTGTTGTACCAATCCCCTGGCGCATCGGCGACGTCCTGCAATTGACCGGGTCCGGCTGATACAAACGCTTGATAGGCCGTTTCGGCGCTGGTCTTCATATTGAAGTCGCCGACGAAAAGCACGTTCGCGCCCTGTCCTAATGAATCGGCATCGGCACGCAGCAGCGCAGCTTCTTGACCGCGCGCCATCGCTTCCGCGGAGCCATCGCCCGATTTCAGATGAATCGAGTACACGTAGAAGTCACTTTCGCCCGTAGTACCGACCGGGCGAAATTCGGCGCGCATGATGTTATGCGTCACGGAGCCCGCATCAACTTGGGCGGCGTTTAGCAGCATAACCGTGGTCGTGTCATAAACGAATCCGGTGCTGTCGCCGCCGCCGTCGACAGGTGTCACAACGAACGAGTAACTGGCAGATGGATACAACGAATTGAGTACCGAATCGATCCGTCCGATCGAATTGCCGCCGGGGCCTGGCGGGTCGGTTTCCTGGAGTGCCAAGATATCGATGCGCTGCGTATTGCCTTGGACAGTTTCGTTGCCGATGGCCTGAAAGATGGTGGCGTAATTGGCGTCGCCCGTAGCATCATTCGGGCCGTTCATCGTATTCCAATCGACGACGCGCATGACGGTCAGGAGGTCACGCCGCTCGAGCGTCTCGATGACCAAACGCCGCGCGTGGACCGACCCGCCGCTAAATCGCAATTTGCGCAAACTCATGCACCTGTTCCTGCTGCGTCGCGGGCGGAGTTTTGCAAGCCTTGCCGTCGCGTAGAGTCCGCCTGGATACCCCGGCCTGGGGCTGCGATGCAGTCCCCATTGTAATCACAGGCTGCAAAATCGGCCAAAATTTGCTGGAAAGGTGCGCGAGACAATACTGGCCGCCGAGAAAGTTCGGCGCATGAAAAAGGCCCCTTCCGTTGGGGCCTCGTTTCGCGACGATAGTGGAGGATAGCGGGCTCGAACCGCTGACCTTTTGGCTGCCAGCCAAACGCTCTCCCAACTGAGCTAATCCCCCAGGTCAATTTGAAAAATATCAGTCATAATGTCGCCTGTCAACCTTTGGCAAGTCGCTCACGGTTCGCCCTCGGACGATTACATGGCCGGTTAAAAATCGACGTGCATAACTGAGACGTGGAATGCCTGTGCCCGTACGTCGGACCGTCGTCGCCGCTCTAAAAATCGCACTCGCGGTGGGGCTCCTCGCCTACTTAATCATTCAGGCGCGTGCCGGTTTCGTGCGTTTGGCGGATCGCTCGCTGGCCTGGCCTTGGCTTGGCGCCGCCCTGCTCTTTTCACTGTTGACCGCGACATTTAGCTTCGCGCGGTGGCACGTTTTGATCCGTGCGCTAGATATACCGTCGCGATTGCGCGATACGCTGCGGCTGGGAGCGCTCGGCTTCGCGCTGAATTTTGCTTCGCTCGGGTCGATTGGTGGAGACTTGTTCAAAGCGTTGTTTTTGGCACATCGGCACGCAGAGCGACGACCGGAAGCTGTGGCAACCGTAGTCGCCGATCGCGCACTTGGTCTTTTGACGTTATTAACAATCGCGAGTTGTGGCGTGCTGGCGACCGGAATGTTACATGCAGAATCGCCAGCCATGTGCGTCTTGGCGACGTCAATTCTGATCGTTACAGCGATTGGTTGGGTGGTATCTCTCCTGCTGATGTTTGTCGAGCAATTTACAGGGCGCTGGTTGACCGGCCGCGTGGAGACAGTTCCATTCTTCGGCAAAATCTGCGCGCGGCTGCTGGGTGTGGTGCAGATCTATCGACAACGCAAAGGAATGCTACTTGTTGCCATGGTGCTGAGCGCGATGATGGCATTCTGTTCGATCACCACGTTCTTCTCGATTTCGCGGGGCCTGCTGCTGGAGGCACCGACTTGGACGGAGCACGCTGTGATTGTGCCGATTGCGGGCGTGGTGGGCGCGGTCCCCATCACACCAAATGGATTTGGAACCATGGAGCTGGCCGTCGAAAAGCTGTACGAAGAGATAGCTGGCGACAAGATCGATAAAGGCGATGGGACAATGGTCGCGTTGGGGAGGCGAATTACAGACATCGCCGTGGCGCTAATCGGGCTCGTCTTTTATTTCGGCCGACGTCGCGAGGTGCAGGAAGTCATCGCCGAGGCTGAAGAAACTGGCGATCGGACGAATTGAACGTGGTGGAGACGACGATTGACCATAAGTCTCGATATCAACGGTTGCACGATTGAGTTCGTCCTTGGCGACATCTCGCGGCAAGAGGTGGACGCGATCGTCAACGCTGCCAATAGCCAACTCGCGGGCGGAGGCGGCGTCGACGGAGCCATTCATCGCACGGGTGGTCCGACAATTATGGCGGAAACACGCCGACGATATCCGGATGGCTGCCCCACCGGTTCGGCGGTGATTACGAGCGCCGGCAACTTCGCGCGAAATACGTGATCCATGCAGTTGGACCATTTTGGAATGGTGGGCAACGTGGAGAAGATCAGTTGTTGTCGTCAGCTTACCGAACTTCGCTTTCACTTGCGAATGAAAGTGCTTGCCAATCTGTCGCGATGCCGGCACTCAGCACAGGCGCGTATCGCTATCCATTAACTGAAGCTGCAATAGTCGCCGTAACTACTACGGCTGGGTATCTCCGTGAGGTCGTCAATGGTGGAACTCTCTCTATGGTGCGATTTGTCCTGTATTCTGAAGCAGCGCTCAAGGTTTTTCAGGGGGCTGCCAACGGACTCGCAGCGGGCTAGCCCCAGCATTGCCAAATTGGGCCATGGATCGGCGTCTGGTCATGAAAAAGAGGCAGCGTATTCCCCGTTTTATTATGGCAATCGTGTTCGCCGGTCACTATAAAGGGGGGGTCGAAAATACTTGTCTCGACGGTGTTAACCCAATTAGCTTAGCAGTTTTATGGTTCGCCGCCTGGCGGGGGCGACAACGGATTGGCATCAGGGGTCAGCAGCATGCGTCGCCGCATGGGTATCGGCCAGAAGCCGGAGGAGCTTTGCAATGATCGGCAGCAGAAGTCAAAAAAGATTGTGCGGTCGATCTGATGGCGGTCGACTGTTGTCGATGGAGTTGCTGGAAGCCCGGCTAGCGTTGACGTGGGTCGCCGTGCCGCCACCCGCGATTCCAATTCCGACAGCTGTCGAGACCGTAACACTTAATTCTCAGAATGGCGCCACGGGCTCTGCAACCATTGCAAGTAGCGAAGTTGATTATTATTCGTTCGCGACGACGACGACGGGCAGTTACACGATTTCAACAGCCACGCCATTGAGCGGACTCGATACCGTGCTCGGTATCTTCTCATCGACCGGCCAGCGATTGGCGTATAACGACGATATATCGTATCCGACGAATACAGATAGCCGCTTGACGGTGAAGTTGACGGCCGGCAGTCGCTATTACATTGGAATTACGAACTATTCGGTCGCCTCACGGGGTGCGTATGATTGGACCATCACTGGACCTGTCGCATCGACTGGTTTGACCGATGACTCGTACGAAAACAATGACTCTTTTAATACCGCCTATAATTTCGGCACGCTGACAGCGGTCAAAACCGTCAACACGCTCGTTATGGCCGACGGCGTGGATTGGTATCGGTTCACGACGACAGCGAATGGCACGTCCTCAAATTCAGTATCGATTTCGTTCTTGAACTCGCAAGGTAATTTGCAACTGGCGCTTTATTCCGCGACGGGTGCATTGATTTCCGCTTCGACCGGAACTGGCAATAGTGAATCGGTCTCGCTGAGCGGGCTCGCTGCGGGCACATATTTTGTCGACGTGTACGGCAACGGCGGCGCGCAAAACCCGAACTATTTACTAACGATTACGCCACCGACGCAAGCGACGGCAAACCCAAGCAGCGGTTTTCAGATCACGTTGAGCATGACGGGGCTAACAGCTAGCCAACAGGCCGTATTTCAGCAAGCCGCGGCTCGTTGGTCACAGGTAATTACGGGCGATTTACCGAACGCTACGTATCACGGCGTAGCGGTAGACGATGTACTAATCAACGCCAGTGCCGTGGCAATCGACGGCGTGAACGGCATATTGGGCCAAGCCGCGCCGGACGCGTTCCGCGCCGGCAGCAATTTGCCTTACCATGGGTTCATGGAGTTCGATACTGCCGATTTGGCGTCGCTACAGCAAAGCGGTTTATTGCTAAGCGTCATTTTGCATGAAATGGGGCATGTGCTTGGGATCGGAACGATTTGGACTGCGAAGGGATTATTGCAAGGCGCTGGTACGACTAATCCGATTTTCACTGGCGTGAATGCCACCGCGCAATACAACCAAATCTTTGGGACGTCCGCACTGGGCGTGCCGGTCGAGAATATGGGAGGTCCAGGAACGGCAAACGCCCATTGGCGCGAGTCGGTATTGGGCAATGAGTTGATGACCGGCTATGCGAATCCTGGATCGAACCCGCTATCCAAAATCACGATCGGATCCCTGGCCGATTTGGGATACGTGGTCAATTATGCTGCTGCGGACCCGTATACGAAGCCGTCTGGCGTGATTGCTGCTGCACGGCCGCTCGGCGGAAGCGCAGCCGCTTTGCGGTCGGGCTTCGTCAATTTGGCGTTCGCTGATGGATCGTTCACAAATCCCATCGCATACAGTCTGCCGGCGACAAACGATGCCGCGGATTCGCGGCGTGCGGAATTATTAATCTCGCTAACGACGGCTACCACGAGCCAACGTGCAACTGATTCAGCCATCGAACGGATTGTCACAGCGATCACTAGCAGCGCGTCCGACGGCTTGGAACACACGGTTCGCCACACGGCGGACGATATCGATCAGTTGTGGTCAGTTCTCGGCGAAAGTTGGAATCCGCTCGCCAGTCAAACGGCTGCGTAAGACGTTTTCCAGCAAACGCCAACGGTTCATTTCGAGATGTCTCCCGATAGACCGAGTTTCCCGGCAGACTAGGCATGTGCGCCTTGCGGGCCCAAAGTTCGCAATTGCGACAATACTGCCGGTTCAATTTTCGTGATATCGGTCCGAAAAAACGGTCCTAATTGCCAGAGACCGACCCAATCTCCTTCGGCCGACGTATCACGGTTAATCAACGACTGGCTTCGCCTCCGCGGCCCGCCATCGTCGTTATCTATAAACCTGCGTCGCTGTCTGGGAATAGGCGCAGGGATCTTGAGGCAGACGGAACACCGAGGAGCAATGCGATGATCGGTTTTAAGAGCAGACGGCAGCGGCACAGAGAACTTAAAACGCGTAAAACCTATAGACGAAGGCTAACGATTGAGCCACTGGAAGATCGACTCGCACTAACTTGGGTTGGAATACCACCGACCATAATTACTCCACCGTCCTCAGCCGTGGCAGTCACGCTCAATTCGCAGCACGATGCCACAGGAAAGGCCACAATCGCGAGCACCGAAGTTGACTACTATTCTTTCGTCACCAGCGCGACCGGAACTTACGTCATCTCGTCAACCACGCCATCAAGCAAGCTCGATACCGTTCTGGGAGTGTTTTCGGCAAGTGGCGCTCGTCTGGCATACAACGATGACATTGCGTATCCAAGCAACACCGACAGCCGCGTGACGCTGACGCTCACCGCTGGCACTCGCTATTACGTGGGAATCACGAATTACTCGACTAGTTCGCGCGGGGCGTACACCTGGACGATCGACGGCCCCGCCACGACAACTGCGCCGACGGATGATGCTTACGAAAACAACGATACGTTCGGGACCGCGTCAAACTTGGGGACGCTAACCGCCTCCAAAACTATCGGCTCGCTCGTAATGGCAGATGCTGCGGATTGGTACCGCTTCACGACAAGTGCCACAGGAACGTCGTCGAACACGGTATCTATCGCTTTCCAGAATTCGCAGGGCAATTTGCAGCTCGCGCTGTACAATGCGTCCGGTACGTTGATTTCAACGTCGGCTGGGACGGGAAACAGTGAGTCGGTTTCGCTGAACGGTTTGGTCGCAGGAACGTACTATATCGACGTCTTCGGCGCGAATGGCGCGACGAATCCGAACTATTCGCTGACGGTCGGCGCTCCCACACCAGCTACCACGACGCCCTCCACTGGCGGATTTCAGATCACGCTCAATATGACTGGGCTCACCGCGAGTGAGCGGGCGATCTTCCAGCAGGCGGCCGCGCGTTGGGCACAGGTCATTACGGGCGACTTGCCGAATGCCACATATCGCGGTCAGACGGTCGATGACTTATTGATCGACGCGAGCGCCACGTCGATCGACGGTGTCGGCGGCATTTTGGGCCAGTCGGGCCCAGATGCGTTCCGCGCCGGCACCGACCTGCCGTATCACGGTGTCATGGAATTCGACTCCGCCGACATGGCGAGTATGGAACAAAGCGGCTTGCTGTTTAGCGTCATCCTGCATGAGATGGGACACGTGCTCGGCATCGGCACGATTTGGGAAGATAAAGGGCTGCTTTCCGGCGCAGGCACGAGCAATCCGATCTTTACAGGCGCCAATGCCACGGCCCAATACAATCAAATCTTCGGCACAAATGCCCGCGGCGTTCCCGTCGAGGTGACGGGTGGTTCGGGTACCGCAGGCTCCCATTGGCGTGAAACCATCTTTACCAACGAGTTGATGACCGGTTGGGCCGGCCCTGGTACGAATTTGCCACTATCGCGGGTGACGATCGGCTCGCTTGCCGATTTGGGTTACACCGTGAACTACGCAGCAGCAGATGCGTACACGCCGTCTTCCTTAGCGATCGCGGCAGCCCGGGCAGCATCTTCGAGCAGTCTGGCGGCATCGCGAACCAGTCTCTTTGGGCTGATGGCCTCGGACAGCAGTTTGTCGACGGAGGCAGTGGCCTCCGAGTTCAGCTCGATTACTGATGGTACAGAAACCCACCGCTCATTGCCACTAGCGGCCGTTCAAGTGGAGCAAATGGATGCCGACCTCGCCGACTCGGTGATGACCCACGCGTGGGATCGATCCGACGGTGCGTCACTGTCAACAAGCCATCCTTCCAATCATGACGCGATGAACGACCTCGACAATATGTGGGACGATCTGGGTGTGGGTGACGCGTGGGATTTGTCACCGTCTTTGGCTGTTGCCTAGGACGGTCATCTGTGTCGAGCGCTGATCATTTGTTCGAAGTGCCCTATCATGCCCCCACAAAGGAGCGGGATGGCGCGGTGGTGCCCAGCGTGAATCTACCGTTTTGAATTTCCGTAGAATTAGCGCGGTCGGTAGGACTCGAACCTACAACCCCAAGCTTCGTAGGCTTGTGCTCTATCCAATTGAGCTACGACCGCCTGGCATAAGCCGTGTTGCGACACCAACTTGCAGACTGCCGAGAGTCGCGAGTGGTTCGCTGAACTCACCATCATGCCGCAAAGCCGGCCGGATGACAAGGCATACGACTGAGCCGCCCGCGAAGTCGTCCCAAATGGGAATATTTTTCGGCAATTGTGTGACACGAGAGATGAGTCGGTGCAAATTTACTTGTGGCGAACGGCTGTGAAAACGGTCTTAAAGATAGGGCCGCAATTTCCGCAGCTCCGGCACACCTCATCGAGCATTTCGGAACATAGGTAGGAGCAGAGGTATGAATCGCATTCTATTTTCGGCGGCGATTGCCGCCATTGGGTTAGCAGCGTCCATGGGATTCGCGTGCAATGGCGGCGGTAGCGGTAGTAGTGGGACTTCGACCAGCGGGACGGGTACCGCGGCGTTGGGCTCGATTTCGGCGTTGCGTTCGGGTTTGTCGATGAACTCGTCGCCGTTAACTCAGCAATCGGCAATGCAGCAATCAGCGCTTCAGCAGTTGGCAGCTCAACGGATGTTGCAGCGACAATATCAACAGCTATTGGCGGCCCAACAGCAATTGCAGAATGACCAAGGCAACCAAGTGACGACGACGCGAGCAGAACAACTCAAGCAGGCCCGCGAAGAGAAAATCGCCAAGCGAAAAGCTCGCGAAGCTGAGCAACTCGCCAAACGCGAAGCGCTTAAGGCGCAAAATTTAGCGAAGCGGGCCGCAAAGGATCCAACAACGCAGGTCGCGACCGATCAATGAGGTTGTCGCTTGTTCTAGTTCACCTTTGTTTGCACTAAGAATTGCCGAGTGATCTCTTCGCGTGGACTGCCGAATATCTGCTCGGGCGGTCCGAACTCGGCGATGCGGCCGGAATGCATTACATGCACTGTGTTCGAAACATCGCGCGCGAAACCCATCGCGTGCGTCACCACGATCATCGTCTGGCCACTCTTGGCCAAATCGGTGATTACGCCGATCACCTCAGCCGCCATCCGCGGGTCGAGGGCACTCGTCGGCTCGTCAAATAAAATCGCTTCCGGTTGCAAGGCGAGAGCCCGTGCGATGGCCACACGCTGCTGTTGCCCACCCGAAAGTTGATCGGGCATGGCGTTGAGCTTTTCGGCGAGCCCCACTCGATCAAGCAGTTGCTTCGCGATCGGCTCAGCTACTTCGCGCGATTGATGGAGCACATACAAGGGCCCTGCGAGCACGTTTTGCAGCACGTTCCAATGCGGAAACAAATGAAACTGCTGGAAAACCATGCCGACGCGTCGGCGAAGCGCCTGCAGCGTTTCGGCCCCGCCGCGCGACGCGGCTCTTGCTGTGAGTCGCACCTGATCAACTTGTACTTCGCCCGCCTGAAAAGTCTCCAGACCGTTGATGCAACGCAGAAGCGTACTTTTGCCGCCGCCCGACGGTCCGATGACCGCAGCTACCTCGCCGCGGCGTACCGAGAGCGACACGCCGTCGAGAACGCGCAGAGCACTGTGGTCCTTGATGAGATTTTTGACTTCAATCATGGGTCGCTTCTACACCGCAACTTTTTTGAATCGGGTTTCGAGTCTGCGTGCGACGAGCGATAATGGATAGCTCATCAACATATATAATGCGGCGGTTAGGAAGCCGAACTCGAGCATGAGTTGCGGATGGCTTTGGAATAGGAACCGATATTCGCCCGTTAGCTCGGTGACTGCGATCATCGAGCACACCGAGGTATCTTTGAAGAGCGCGATGAAATCGTTCGTTACAGGTGGAATGACGACCCGAATCGCTTGCGGTACGATCACGCGCCGCAATGCTGTGCGAGTCGTCATTCCTAGCGACAGGGCAGCTTCCATCTGACCGCGGGGAATGGCGAGCAGGCCCGCGCGGTAGTTCTCTGCCTCGTATGCGGAATAGTTGATCGCTAGGCCGAGCACACCGGCCCAAAACTCGGGGAGACTAAAGCCGGTTAGCTGTGGCATGACGTAGTAAATGACGAACAACTGCAACAACAGCGGTGTACCACGCAGGATTTCCACGTACACGCCAAACGGAATGCGAATCCACGCCGGTCCATACAGCCGGCCAATGGCGACTAACAGCCCGATTGCGATTGCCAGGGGCATCGAGAGAAATGAAAGTTCGACAGTTGTCCAAGCCGCCCTCAGCAGCAGTTTGATGTATTCTGGCATATTCGCCCAGCGAGAGCCGGCAGCACCACTGACTGTTGGTGGCCAAGATTTGCCGACGTCCGCCAGCCGTTCTTGGTCCCGATTCCAAACGCCGTACTTTTCGTAGATACGCTTCAGCGTCCCATCGGCGATCGCTTTCGAGATCGCTTCATTGAGAGCAACGCGGAGTTGCTCGTCGCCATGGCGAACGTATGCAACGTAGTAGCCGGGCACATCTGGGTCCGCCACATTGTGCAGGCCGGGAAAATCTTTGCCGTAGAAAATGGCGCTGGGCACATCTTGAACTGTTGCATCGAGCTGCCCTTGCTCGACTAACCCCATCACGCTTGTGATTTCTGGATACTTCTTCAGCTCGATCGAATCGCCGTACCGAGATTCCAAATATCGCTCGGCGGCCGCTCCCTGAAGGACGCCGACCCGTTTCCGCGGTTGACCCGGTTTGGATCGCAGATCATCCCAACTCGCGATCGACGAGTCGTTTGCGCGGGCCATTAACTGCAATTTGTAGATGTAGTAGGGAACGGTCGACGACCACGACCTCTCTCGCTCTTCCGACCATTCGAATCCGTTGAGCACGACGTCGATTGTGCCGCGATCAAGAATCTGCGGCAGCATCTCCCATTCCCAGTTGACATACTCGGGCTTAACGCCGATTTGGGTTGCCAAGTACTCGGCCAACTCGTATTCGAAACCGACGAGCTTGTTATCGGGCCCCTGGTAGATGTATGGACCGCCGCCACTGGCGTCGCCACCCCACCGAAGTGTGCCCCGTTCGCGGACTCTATCCAGTGTTTCGGCTGGCGCGGCAGCAGCGAGAATCAGAAGGGCGATGATGCAAGCGAACCGGCAATAACGCTGATTCATTTCGCGTCCTCACGAATAATGCGATAAATGTTCGGTAGTGCGGCGCTCTCGGCCGACTTGTCGTGGCACGCTAGCATATCGCAGACCCAAGTTGACCGCGATTCGAAAACTGCGATACTACGCCCCCAACCTTGGCCGGCCGTCTCAGGTCGGCCCAACGAAACTCGACAAGCAGTCTCCGGCTGCGCTGTCGCTTGCGACCCAATTAAGGAAGAGGGAGGCGCGTCATGCCTACTCGCCAACGATATTCTGTATTTCTGACGTCCGCAGCGATTGCGGTTCTGTCGTGCAATATCGCAGCAAGTGAAACGCTGCTGTTAAATCCAGCATCCGCCGAAAGTGCGGCGCCAGCGTCTTTGCCAGCATTACCGTCGGCAAATGCATCTCAGCCCGCGCCCCAAGGCGTTTCCACGCTCACTGCGCCAGCGCCAACGCTCGCGGAAAAGCGTGCCGAGAATGCCGAGCATTTGCAAATCGCAACGCAGAAGTTGCAAGCGGCTGGGTCGAAGGACGCGGCCGCCACGCAGGAAGTCGCATTCTATCAAACTCGCGGAGCCGTTCTTGCGCAGCAAGAGGCGGCTGAGCAGCAAATCAAAGACTTGCAGTCGCGTAAGGCCGACATCGAAGCCTACAGCAAAAAACCACTCGGCGACAAGAAATTCAAATTCGCCGACCTCGATCGAATGAAAGATGACTTGGCATCGGAGGAATCCCGTGCCGGACTCTTGGCGGATAGGCTCGCCGCAGCTCAGTCCGGTCTGCAACGCGCCAAGTCGAACGTCGATGACTGCCAGGCAAAGTGGCAACGCGCTCAATCCGATTATGAGAACGGCAAAAGCGACGCGAACGCTTCGGAACTGGCGTTAGCAGCCACGCGTGCCCAGCAAAACGCCACGCTGGCGAATGAAACTCTCACACTGCGAACGCGCGAAGTAGAGCGGGAACAACTTGGGCAAGAAGTATCGAAAATGTCGATCACTGCCCGGCAAGCGTTCATCGCCTTCATCAAACCGCAAGTCAAATTCACCGAGCAAGACTATAAGGAACAGCTCGATGATATCGCACATAGCGAGGAATCTGCACGGGCCAAGCTTGAGCACGACCAAATCAATCTGCGCAGCGAAGAAATCGAACTTCAGAATGCCAAGGCTGCTTTTCAGGCAGCCCCCGACGATTCGAAAGACCGGCCCGTACTGCTTGAGGCTTTTAAAGCACACCTATGCGCCAAAAGCAAATCAATGAGCACATTGAGTCACAATTCCAACAACTGCAACAATACGCGGAGCTTCGGCTGGCCTGGCAGCATCGCTTCGAAATTGCGACGACGCCCCACGACGACACCAATCACGACATGTGGGCGAAATTCAAAACGGTGCAGAGTGATACCCAAAGTATTCTCGACCGCCTAGCGAACGACTTACGCGACCAAATTTCGAAAATGCGCGAAGTGCGCGATCAACTCGCCAGCGTCAACAAAAAGGCTGATGCCGCGGCAAAAGGTCCGCTGGAAGTTTTGTATCAAATCAATCTCCAGCAGAAGCAGCTCGAGGACACACTTAAAACCTATGAAAAGAACCTGGTGACGATCGAAACGAGTCGTCGCGTTCACGAAAAGCTGTCAAAGGAAGTTGGAAAAACAGTTGATGCTTTAACTCCAAAAGCGATTGCACTCGGTGCGTGGTACCAGGCCGAAGCGGTGTGGAACCACGTATTAATGTCGAGCGGCACTCAGCCAATAACAGTTGGCGATGCTATTAAAGGTCTTGTCGTGTTGATTGTGGGGTGGATGTTTTCGCGCTCTACGGCGGGAATCTTCGCAAACCGTTTTTTGCGGCGTTTCAAACTCAGCCGCGACGCTACTTCTGTAATCCGCTCTCTAGTGTTTTATAGTCTCTTGCTATCGGTCGTTTTGACCTCGCTCAATACGGTGGGTGTTCCGCTGACCGCATTCACGGTACTCGGCGGTGGACTCGCAATCGGCGTCGGCTTCGGTAGTCAAACGCTAGTCAACAATTTCATTGGCGGACTGATCATGCTCGCCGAACGCCCCGTGCGATTGGGCGAACGCATCACGTTTGGCCATATTGACGGCGTCGTCGAAGATGTCGGCTTTCGATGCACAAAATTGCGAACCGAAGCCGATCATTTGGTCACCATTCCAAACTCGACGCTTGTCAATGAATCGATTGAGAATATCGACCGTCGGCGTACCGTTCGTCGTACGTTTACGATTGCTGTTACGTACAATATCTCCCACGATCGTCTGGCCGAGGGCGTGCAGGCGATCCGCGATATATTGGACGAGCGCGGCATCCGCGAGCCGATTCATCCAATCGTCGGCTTCGAAGAGCTCTCGCCACGCGTCCATTTCAGCGATTTCGCAGCCGAAAGCCTGAACGTGCAGGTGGCGTATTGGTTCGCGCCCGTCAATTCTTCGGCGTTCGCCGAGCACAGCGAGCGGGTCAACTTCCGCATCATGGAAGAATTCGACCGCTTGGGCATCGAGTTTGCGTTCCCCTCAAAAACCGCGTACGTGCCAAGGCAAAATGGTCGCGGAAGAGGGCGCGGGGACGCATTCGCAGCTTAAAAGCTGATGCCCGCCGCGAACCTACTGTTCTGCATCTCATCGTCGGTGGCCGACTTTGGCAAATAAACCTTGTACAATCTTCGTTTGCGTGTCGTCACGCAATTAACAAGGAGATTGATCATGTCGGCAGAACGAATCAGAAGGTTCAGCGCGCTCATTGTGGCTGGACTGATCGGTGCTTACTTACACGCAATTGCTGCCACTGGCCAGCGCGCGAATGCGGAGAACGCCAACTCCGGCGGCCAAGTCGAGGCTCTTAAAAATGAACTCGAAGCGGTCAAAGGCAAGCTCACTGATCAGTCACACGTGATGCAAGATGTAAGCTACCACTTCGGCAATTTGTGGTTCGCCGGCGAGCAGCAAAACTGGGAGCTGGCAAACTTCTATTGTTCCGAGACACGTTCACATCTCCACTGGGCCGTCCGCGTGATTCCTAAACGCAAGGACAATGCCGGTAAAGAGGTTGATTTGGCGCCAATTTTGGAAGCGTTTGAAAATGGACCGCTCAAGCAACTACAAGCGGCAATCGCGGCTAAAGACAAGGCGGCTTTTGAAAATCACTATCGCACTTCGATGGAAACGTGCTACTCCTGCCACAAGGCGGCCGACAAACCGTTTTTGCGTTTGCAGGTACCAACGCAGCCGGAAACGCCGATTTTGAACTTCGATCCGCGGGCCACGTGGCCAAGGTAGCCGCTATAGGCCGGTCCGCATCCGAGTCCCGAACTCGACGCTATTCGCGATTTCCTTCGGCGACAGATTTGCAGGGAAGTACGTGCCGCTGATCTTGGCGTTGTGCAACGAGCAGCCTTCCAAATCGAGCTGCCGCAAATCGAGACCGCGAAGATCGGCGTCACGCAAGTAAGCGTCGCGCAAAACCAGCTTCGTGGTGTCGACGTGCGTAAGATCGACGCCACGGAGATCGGTACTGGAAAAATCTAAGCGATCGCGACCGGCCGAGTGCTGCTTGAAGTTCTCGAAATCGAACTCTCGCAAATCACGATAGGCAGGGTCATCGATAAACTTTGGCGTGGGCATGAGCAGTCTCCTGCACAATTATAGCTCGCCAAAAGACCGTGAAATCTACGGTAAAAGCGGGCTAAAGTCACCTATCCGCGAATTAAAGCCCGGCCGAGCACCACGGGCAATGCGTCCAAAAATCGCGGACTACGCCCCATCCGCAGCGACCGCAAGTGTCCTTGCTGCCCTGGATTTTCCAGGCCTGTTTCACCTTCATGTGGCACCATGGGCAATAACGCATAAACGCCATCAGATCTTTCCGCTCGCACTTAAAGTTGCGGCACCGCCCTTCATATCGGCGATCCGTGTATTTACGCTCTGAAGCGTCTTCAAACCCTGGACCGTAGCACCACGGGCAGTACGCCCAGTCGAGTTTCGTTCCGCGATTGCACCGCGGGCAGACTGCTGGAAACGTCGATTCGTCGCGCAGGATTTTGCGATCGTCGCCGCACCAGGGACACGCCAACATGTATTCCGAAACCGGCGATTCGCACTTTTGGCATTTTAAATGGGTATCAAGCTGTCGGCCGAGCTGCCGTTCGAATTGCTGCAATCGAATTGCTTTCCAGTCGCGCTTGGTGGTCCGCTTGATTTTTTTCGGCTGGCGTGTGCGCATGTAATGACGCAACACTTTTGGCTTTGATCGCATGTAAGCGGCAAGCATTTGGCCGCCATCTTCGAACCGCCGGCCAGGCTTCATATCTACCGACCGCTTAAGCAGCGCGATCATATCGGGATGCAAAATAAGCCGTAGGCGAGCATAGCCCGCGAGCGGCCATTCAAATGGCCATTCCGGCAACCTCCCCGAGAACATTTGCCACAGCACTAACCCCACTGCAAAGACGTCCGACCGTCGTGATGGCCGCCCCATCGCCTGCTCGGGAGCCATGTAGCCGACGGTACCGGCGCCAGAGGCCGAGATCGTGCGATGAGCAACTTTGGAAATGCCGAAATCGGTTAGTTGCAATCGACCGTCTGGGAATAGCAGCAAGTTATCAGGCTTCACGTCGCAGTGAATCACATGCTGTTCGTGAGCGAACGATACGGCACGCAGCAGCTGCTCACCGTATTCCAGCGCGCTTCGCAACGATAGTCGGCGTGCCAAACGTTCTTCGAGCGACTCTTCGCCCAGCGGCAATGCAATAACAAGATGACCATCGATGAAGTCGGCGCTCTTGAGCCGCAGAATATTGGGATGATCAAGCTTCGCAGCTAGCCGCACTTCGCGGGAAAAATCGTCCAACGACTCCTTCGTCACCAAACCTTTGTGCGGAATCTTGAGCGCGACATGCACGCCTTCGAGCGTATCGAGCGCGCGAAACACCGTCGCATACGGCCCGTTGGCGAGTCGCGATTTCAGCTTGTATTTGCCGATTTTTTGGCCGGGCCGGAGCACTACAACGTCGCCATATCCACGTTGTTAAAATTCCGCTGGTAGTATCCCATGTACTGTACCTTACGTTCCAAAGCCATAATAACAGCAGCCGCAAAATTGACACCTTCGAAAGTCTGGGCGCTGCCCAGGCCCCCGGGGCTGAAGACGTTAATTTCCATCAGTTTGTCTCCCACGATGTCCAGGCCGACCAAAAACATGCCGTCCGCTACCAGCTTTGGCCGTACGATCTCCACGATCCTCAAAGCCCGTTCGTCCACCTCGGCTTGGGCCTTACGACCACCAGCGTGAATATTGCTACGAATGTCGTCGCCCGACCGCAGGCGGCGAAAAGCGGCCGTCTTGCCCTTATATTTGAGCGGAAGGCCGTTCATGACAAACAGCCGCATATCCCCCTCGGCCGCGTCCGGTAGGTACGCCTGGGCGATCACATAACCATCGCGGCTAACAGCCTCAATCATCTGGTTCAGGTTGCCAAGGTCGTTTTTGCGTACTAGGAAAACGCCCTGCCCTCCCGAGCCTTGCAGCGGCTTAATCACTATGTCGCCGCCATTCTCCTTGGCGAAGTGGCGAATCTCATTGCGATCGCGGGTAATAAGCGTGGCAGGACGAACCTCTTCTGGAAAGAGTTGAAAATACATTTTGTTGGCAGCCAGCGCAAGCGCGGCCGGATCGTTGACTACGATCACGCCGCGGCGAAGCGCAGCGCGACCAAACAAGATGCCGGCCATTTGCGCCCACGTGCGGCGGCCAATATCCTCAGCCGGATCGTTGCGCAACATCAACACATCTAAGTCGTCAACCGTGATACGCTCCGACCGGCCGTGCAGCCCGCGCACTTCTTCCAAGTAACTATCCAGCGACTTGTACTTAGATTTGGGAGCTGCGTGGGCTCGCGCGCGCACGTAATCGTCTGGATCGAGCGCCAGGTCGCCGGTGCCAATGAGCCACGATTCGTGACCGCGATTGACGGCCGCCATCGCGAGT
The DNA here is from genome assembly GCA_963733705.1 of uncultured Planctomycetota bacterium. Classification (GTDB taxonomy): domain Bacteria; phylum Planctomycetota; class Planctomycetia; order Pirellulales; family Lacipirellulaceae; genus JABDGM01. The sequence goes on from CAVTEJ010000015.1 coordinate 198,933, forward strand.
CGCGTCGTCGTGTACGTGGGCTGTTCGGTTTCAATTTGATTAACGACAAATCCAACTTTCATGGTAGCCAATCCCGGAAGCAAACTTCGGCCCAACCGCTTGATACGTACACAACACTACGGCCTAGGTGTAACCGCTAAACCATTGCCCTCTACGGCATTAATTCCAATATTTTCATTCCGCCGCGGAGTCGCTCGATTTTCTTCTGAGCACTAGCAGATTCCAAGTACCGCGGCCGTAATGCGGGGGGTCTTATGATTTCCCGCATGCTCAGTTCGGAAATAAAGGGCAGATGAGAAGATGCAACTTTGCCAATGAATAGCGGTTCTAAATCGCCGCCTTCCCGCAAATAGCGAAGGATTTGCAGCAGACCGCGGAGATAAACTGCGTCTTTGGTCAATCCACCGCCCCGGTAAAGTCGCATGGCGATTGTATACGCGGTCCGCTGCGAAAACTCGTAATTTCGATCGAGTGCCCGAAAAGTATCAATAAACGAAGCGCCATCTAACATGTGATGGGCTCCCACGACCCGGGCCGCCAACACGCGCATCCGGAAGCGACTGAGGCCCCCCACGAGATATTCAGCCAATACCGCCAGCCCTTCTTGAAATCCGTCGTAACCCGCCAGACCGACCTCCAATTGCCGAAACGGCTGATGGTGCCCATTGTAACGCGTAATCAAATGGGTGCCGATCTCATGCTGCAATAGCGCTTCGACACGCCGCCTGGCAATACGGGTACGGCCCCCGATCAATAACTGGTCGCCCGAAACCATGAGGCCAGCATACATGTCCTCCCGCACGGACACCTTCGCGGCGAAATCATTCCGCCGCTCCTGGTAGTAACCAAGCTCTTCCTGGGCACGCTTAGCGAATTCTGTCGCCGTTAATTGGCCCCCTTTGGAGGCATCGCCGCTACGTGTCGGAACGCGGTCCAAAACTTCCCGTGCATGCTGCAGTAGCCAATCAGACACGCCGCCATAAACCTGCAAACTTTCCTGTAAGAAGCGCGGCGAATCCACATCGGTCAGCAAAGTAATTTGGCGATCAAGCTCGTCCTGCTTTTGGCGGAAAAGATACGCCAATGTCGGGTCTTCAATCCGCTCCACAGGAATCAAGTAAAGTTGACGCTTTAGGAGTGCCGGATCGACCGCAAGAGGCCGATAGAAGAACACCGGCGGCTTGTCAAAACGCGACCTGCGAAAGTCACGCCACGCGCTCTCCGCATTCACGGGGGTCGCCTGCAGCAACAAATCGAACGACCGATCAATTTCTGCGAGTTGCCGATCGATCTCAAGTACCGATTTAACGACGGACCGCCTGCTGGGCGCATGAATATGAGCCGGTCGCAACGTTTTCCGCTGACGGATAAACGCGAACGCCGCCTGCTCGAACGCGTTATGCAGCGTGCGAGTGGCCAACCGCAACGTCTCGGGCACTGCCTCACCTTCGGCGCTCAAATAATCGGGCCTCGCTACAACGCCTAACAAAAAACAGTTCCAATCGCGGCAATCGCGGGGGCGCAAAAGAGGTTTCCCATTCGGCGGCGCCAAATCTACTAGCCGACTTAGAGTGACCCGAGTTCCACCGTAGGGCAGCAAATCGCGACCCAGCGATTTTGACAATGCTTCGACAGCGGCTCGTGGAATTCTGGTCGCCGGCGTGAGAACTTCGAATGGTGGCGTTACCGATTGTCCGTTACCATCCAATGATTTCGCGCGCGGAATTGCGGTCTTGTGGACTCGCCCAAACTTCAATAACCAGGCAACTGCCGAAATGCTGGCATAGGTGCTCCACAATCCCGCGCAGCAACTTGATGGCATTCTGCGCGGCTCGCTTCGCCATGGGTAAAATTAGATATGATGGCTCGCGAGCCAGCAGATACTCGGTGACAGAATCTCCCGCCGCCCGGCGATATACGCAAAGCAGTGGCAAGCGGCGCTCGATGAAAAGTCGCCCATCGTCCGGAAGTACTATGTCGATCGGCTGATGGCCCTCTAAATCGGCAATTACCACAGCAGCCTGCGGCTGAGAGTCCGATTTACGCGGGGGTTGGCCCACTTTTTACCTTTTGCAATTCGCCACTCACGACCGATGCGGCGTGTTCCAAGGCATTGCCGAGCGCCCGATGCTGAGTGACATCGAGCTCACCGGTCCATTCGTTCATGAAAAACTTTTTGACTTCGATCGCCAGCACGCAAACTGAGCTCGCGAAGTTTTCGTGAATCCAGCGAGGCAAATGGCCGCCGACAAATTTTACGTTCTCGCGCACATCCAACTTGCGACCCAGGAAGTCAAACTCGCGCATCGCACGCAGCCAGCAATCAACAATCGGCGACCATAACGCGCGGGCCATCGTCCCCGTGCCGAGGTTTATTTCAGGGTTCAACTCCTGATCCGCGACCGTGCTCCCCGCTCCATCCCTAATATGATTGTAACTATGCAAATCGAAGACTACGACCTCTCCATGCAACGAAACCAGCCGCTGCAGCAACAGCTTTAAATGAGCATAAAACTCGTCATACACGTGCAGGGAGTGCGTGACGATCGCGGCCGGTGGCGTACAGTTCCACACATCCAAGCCCCACGCATCGGCAGGCGTTAAATACACCGCTCTATCCCGTGGCCGGTTCAGATCTAACTCGAATCGAGATCGCCGCGCAATAATTCGCGTCTGGGCGATCGATGTCCAAGCAGCCGTATAAGGATCTTCTTCGTAAAGCCTTTGCGCATCGCTCAGGCTCAGGCACTTCGCGACATCCGGACGAACGAAATGGCCATCATGGACGGCGCAGGCAACCAGCGGGCTGTCGCCAAATTCCATCTGCCAAATCGGTGAATCGCTCATTACGCCGGTCCTCCCGCGCCCGTGGACTTTCGAATATCGCCCTATCGAGAACGAACCCTAACCGAAGTCGCATCGCACTTCGATCGTAACGGACGTACAGCGCGGAGGCAATTACGTGAGAGGCACAATCGAGTGGACGAGCAATCTGGCGAGGCAAACTTAACGACACGGGTCTAAGCATTCACTCACAGGTCGCCGCCCGAGCGGCCAACGAGTAGCAAGATCGCTCGTAAGTTACCCACGGACGCTGCTCACGCCTTCGGCATTAACAACGTCAATCATGTTCCGAACGGATTGCACGCCGGGTACATGCCGCACCGCTTCTTGAACGAGTTGCTTAAGATAGAACGTGGGCAGGCGACCCGTGAGGTAGAGCGTCTTATCTTCGTGCATGATCGATACGTCGTTTATACGACCGCGGAAATGCGGGTGACTCTCAAGATAGCTTTTCGCAGCGGCGCTTAAATTGGTGCGTTCTGAACTCACCTTAATAGGCCGATCAATTGTCGCGGAATACATTCCAAAACCTCTTGCTAGCAACTGAACCTTCGCCCCGTTGATAACCAAAACAGGTAAGACCGGTGAACGTGAGCCGCGGCCCGGACCACGGAGATCAGATTTGTCGTGCAAGCGTTATGCCAATTCGGCGCGAATATACGACCGCTAAACCATGGAAAATCACAATCGATCAACTGCACGCATAGACAACGCAACTGCTCTAATATCGGCGGGTCGACAATGGATCTGTACTCGCAGAGGCCGCTCAATCACTTCTACGCGACTGATCCTCAGAAGTTCAGCATGGACGATCCGATGCCAGCACTGGGCACAGCCGTTTATGCCTGAACCCCAGACACAATGCTGGCCAAATTAACGTCGGACACAACCATATCCGTGCATGCTTGTCGCTTAAGAATCCGACAGAGAATGCAAAGCGACACGGTTCCCTTCGCTATCTAACACGATGGCCCGAAACCCATGCGGACCAATAGGGTGGATATCCTGAACGATCGTTCCGCCATTCGGAACGACGCAACCAATGGCGTCGCGAATGCGCCCGTTGGTATTCAAATAGATGAGCACGCCACCCGCAGCGATTTCTGATTTGTTGAGCACCAGGCAACCACCGTTGCCGTCTTGATGGTCGATCACGCAGAACGAGATGTCGTCGTACGATTCCTTGGTAACGCCCACGCCCAAAACACTGCGATAAAACTTCGCGGCTCGATCCAGATCGGCGACCGGAATATCGAACCATACCGCGCGATTCTTTTCGTAATTCAAATCGCCCATATTTGCGTCCGCTCGGGATCCTCAACTAGCCTACTGTTTTACAGGGTCAAGCAGGCCGCGCACTTTTAACCACTCGTGGCAAAGCTCAGGCCATTTGTTCGTGCCTGGGATGTCCTTCGCTAGTCCGACGCCATGCTTTCCCGATTGGAATATGTGCAATTCCGCTGGCACCCCCGCCTTATGAAGAGCGAGATAAAAGCTCACACAGTTTTCGGCTGGCACGCCTTTGTCCTCCGACGTTTGAAAGATGAACGTCGGCGGCGTTTCAGAAGTTACTTGCGTTTCATTCGATAAATCGTGCAAAAGCTTTGGATCTGGCGATTTACCGAGCAGATTTGCGACCGAACCCTTGTGGGCATAATCGGCAATCATAGAAATTACGGGATAGCAAAGGATCAAAAAGTCGGGCCGCGAGCTGGAGCGCTCGATCGCATCCTCGCTTCCCGATTTCCCACTGTCAAAATGAGTGGCGAGCGTGCTCGCCAAATGACCTCCCGCAGAGAAACCCATTACGCCGATCCGCGACGGATCAATTTTCCATTCCTTCGCGCGGGATCGCACAAGGCGAACCGCCCGCTGCCCGTCCATCATGGGAATCGGGTGCATATGCCCCGTCCCGTGCATCCGGTACTTCAGCACAAAAGCTGTAATTCCTTGCGCGCTCAGCCATTCCGCAATTTGCTTACCTTCGTGATCCATCGCCAGGCCCCCGTAGCCACCGCCGGGCAACACGATCACGGCAGTCCCCGTCTGTGGTGTCTCCGCCGCCGGGACTGACATGTATAGGACTGGTTCATCTTTCGATTTCGTCTCGGGCTTGCCCGGCGCACCCTGTTCCCACAGTTTGATCGTGACCGGTTCCGTGGCGCGAGTCACTTGCGCACTCAAAAGAAACCACGTCGCAATGACCGCTGCACGCAGGACAACTAGTCGGTTTGGTGATGCCAACATTCCGCCACTCGTTAGTATTCGATTGAATTGGCCGCAAAGTGAAGCGAACATTGCACTTTGTGAACCGTTCACATCCGCTGCGGCAGCTTTCGCGCTGCGTCGGCTCACGATACACTGCTCACCACGCTGTGTCAAAATTCGGTCGCGTGGCTAAAATCCCGCCCGCGAATTGCCGCGATGAGCTCGTCCCTGCTGACGAATTGTGCTCGGTGCGGCACGTTCAGCGACGCAGCAAAGTCTCGTAGTTCATCGATGCTCATAGCGTCTAAACCGTGGTCGCCGACATAAGAGCTCCGCTTTGGTGGCTGGGCCGATTCGAGCTCCACTTCTCGCAACACTTCGGCCGCAGCATCAATCGCGTTGGCCTCCGAAGTTTTAACACCTTCATCAATCCCGGGCGATTCTTGCGTTGTTCCGAATTTGCGATCGTAGTGCGGAGACACGATTTACACCTCAATCGTCGATTGGTTGTAGGTCGATATTCGCTGGCCCGTTGATCACTTTACCAAGTTTATCAAATCGCGATCCGTGGCACGGGCAATCCCAACTCTTTTCAGCACCATTCCAATGGACGACGCACCCCAAATGCGGGCAAGCGGCCGTAGTCTCATGACATTTTCCGTTCCGATCACGATAAACGGCAACACGCCCCAGCCCACGCCGCAGCACAGCCCCAGAATCAAACGCGATTTCTTCCACGGTCTTCACTTCGCTCGGGGCCACCCAATCAGTGTACTGCATCGCGACGTTCAAATTCTCTTTTGCGAATTCGCCCGCGGCCCACACGGGCTTACGCGATGGATCGTACAACGTTTCCCAGGCGTTCTCCTTCCCTTGAATCAGATCGGCCAACAGCATCGCCGCAATCGTGCCGTGCGTCAGCCCCATGCCCGAATCGCCGGTCACAACAAACACGTTGTCCGCATCGCTCGGGTTGCGGCCGATGAATGCCAAACCATCGACCGTTTCCATGCACTGACCGGCCCACGTGAACTTGATTTCTTCCATCATAGGAAATCGCTCGCGCGCCCAGTCTTCAAGCCGGCCATGCCGTTTCGTAGTATCGCTTGCCTGCCCGCTTTTGTGGTCTTCGCCGCCGATGATCAATAGGTCGTACTCGTCGCTCGATTCGCCCCCCACGTTGACCATCGGCTGAATGCGGACGTAGTGGTACGCTTTCAGTGTGTCCCAGTAGAGGGCATCGGTCACCGATCCTTTCGGTACTGAGGCACCGATTACGTAAGTCATGTAAGGCGCTTGCTTGGTGTGCATCGCAAACATGTCGTTGATCGGCACATTCGTGGCCACGACGATAAAGCCAGCCCGCACTGTGTAGTTGCCAACTTCCGCCTTGGCTTCCTTTCCGCCCTCCGCGTGGTCGACATGACTATTCGTGTAAATTCGCCCACCGGCCGCCTCAATCGCTTTGGCGAGCACCACCATGTATTTGAGCGGATGAAATCGGGCCTGATTGGGATAACAGATCGCAGGCCCCAAATCATAGCTGATGGGCGGTCGAGGAACTAAGTGCGCATCCAACCCCGCCCGCTGTGAGGCTTCCAATTCCGCCGTCAACAACTGCTGCTTCTGTTCCGGCGCCAGGAACAAATAACCGTTCACACGGGCAAAATCGCAGTCGATGTCGAGCTCTTCGACGATCGATTCAATGCAATCAATTGCGGCGCAGTGACTTTCGGCAGCCAGCGCAGCGCCGCGTTCGCCATGCCATTTTTCGATCTGAGTAAATCGATCGTCGATGGCATCGGATAGATGAGCGCTAGTCGCCTCGGTCATCCCACTCGCGATTTTGCCATCATCCAAGACCACAACGCTTTTGCCAGCCTTGGTCAATAAATAGGCGAGAGTTAACCCTGCGATGCCCGCACCCACAATGCATACGTCTGTCTCGATATCACTCGCAAGCTTTTTTGCGCGGGGACGTCGAGCCGTCTTGGCCCACACCGAGGTAATGTCGTTCAAAGGGAGAGTTTCGCCGCGTTTCATGACTGCCCTTTCAGAAAAAACCGGCTATTGAATGTGGACCAACGTAAGATTAGCAAATGCTGTACCGCCCATCGGCCATTGATGTGCGTGTTTCATTAGGAATAGAGGTCAATCGCGATCCATTGCGATCGATTGGCGGCGCGATATGCTGAAGCTGCCTACCCACCCCTGCCAAGTCGAGAGATACAATGCTGCGGTTCACATTCCGAACAGCCATCGTCGTTGGTGTTCTAATAATACCGCTAATACTGCCCCCGGACTTAATCCGCGCTTCAGACCAGGCTGCCTGGCTCGTAAATCCCGAGTTCGGCGAAGCAAGTTTCACCGAGACGATTCCCGACAAAATTCGAATCCACGTCAACGCGCCCCTCGACGCCGACGGCAAGCCCGCCAAAGGCACGCGGTTGATCGTATTCGCGCTACCCAACGGCAACACGTTGGAACAAACGCTTGGCACGAAGATGACGCCGGGACTCGATTGGCACTACGACATTCAACATATCGCGGCTCAAGTACGAATGTTACGAACGCTGATGCCGGACGAGAAAATCGTGTTGGTATGTGCCGAGGCGCCGGGATTGAGTTGGCCTTCGTACCGCAAAAACACGAAAGACGCGAACATAAAGATCGGACGTTTGCTCGAATTTTGGCGCGAAGAATACGGCATCGAAAAAGCCAAAGTCACGCTCGTCGGTCATAGCGGCGGCGGCAGCTTTATGTTCGGCGTTATCGAGTCTGCCGCCGCGATTCCCGCGTCAATCGATCGGATCGCCTTCCTGGATTCCAATTACTCCTTCGATGCCGCGCTGCACGCGAAGAAACTGGAGGATTGGCTCAAGGGAAACGATAGCCGGCGATTGATCGTCATCTGCTACGACGATCGTGAGATCACGTTAAACGGCAAGAAGGTTGTAAGTGACACCGGTGGCACTTACCGCGCGACCAGTCGAATGCACGACGCGTTCGAAAAAGTATTCGACCTTAATGACTCGAAGCGCGATCCGTTCTTGGAAACGGTTGGCTTAGACGGCCGCATCCATTTCTATAAACACCCGAACCCGGAAAATAAGATTTTGCACACCGTATTGGTTGGCGACATGAATGGGCTCTTGCAAGCAGCAACACTCGGTACGCCGCAAGAAGGAAAATGGGGAACGTTCGGCGGGCCAAGAGCCTTCAGTAAGTTCATTCAAGCCGAGCCGACACCCACAAATAAACCGCGAGAGCCAGAGCCAGCCCAACCCAACGGCCAATCGAAGAAGTTGGAATCTTCGACAATGATGAAATTTCCTGAACGGCCAACAAACGCAATCGGCGGGGCCGAATTCGCAAAGCAGGTCGCCAAATTAACTGTTCCGGAGCGCGATGCCGCGATCCTGCGCGAAATTACCAGCGGCAATTTCCCTGAGTTTCTGCGGACGTTCAAAAAGGTTGAGATTCACGGCCGAATGACGCCGGATAAAGACGGACCGAACGTAACGGCTGTTATGGAGGTCGCTCCAGACTACCTTGCCATTGGCAGCGACGACGATTTCATGCGGATGCCGATGATGCCCCAAACCGCTCAGCTGATCGCCGATAAATTCGGCTGCGTTCTGCCGACTCGCAAAATGGTCGATGCCATCGATTCGCAGGCCGAGCTAAAGCTTGAACCTCATCCCATGACCGTGGCCCGCGAGGCAGTCACCACATTCGTTGAACAGAACCAATTCATCGAAGGTCAGCGCGCCGGCAAACCACTCGGTCTGCTGACGATCGGCACCAAAAAAGATATTGTCCTTACGCCGCGGATTTTCGAGAAACCCCACCGACTCGCCATCTACGGCTGGCGACAACTCAACGGCCAGGCGATTCAGCCGCTCACAATTGTGCATGGAAGCCAGTACGTCGACTACAGTCACGGCGTCCGACTCGTGCGCGACACGGTCGAAGTGGACGGCAAGCCGCTGAAAATCGCGGAGCTGCTAGCCGACCCGGAGCGCTGCGCCCTCGTCAGCGATGAAGGACCGATGAATCCGCCTCGCTACCCCGCCGATTAACGCTTTGACATCGTGCCTTGTCACACGTCAAAACGCGAATTCTCCTTCGCAAATCAACGCGGACACCGGCTTGCGATCGCTCGGCTTCTCGCGCTCTCTCAGGGGCTCGGGTAATATTTCGGCCGGAGCTGGTCGTCCTGCCGCAAACATCGCTGCAACATCGTAGTCGTCTGGCACCTTAAGCGCCGTCCGTGCTTTTGCGAAATCGAAGCCCTGCATGCCGTGGACAACGAGGTCCATTGCTGCACCTTGCAGGGCAAGGTTTTCATACGCAGCGCCCACATCGAACAAATGCACTGGGTTCGGCTTTTGATTCAGAGAAAACACCTTATGCGAAACGATCACGACGAGAATCGCCGCATCTTTGCACCACATTTTGTTGCCTTCGACGAGTAAGTCGAAAATCAAAGGCCATTTCGGCGTACCGCGACGGGCATATAGAAATCGCCACTCTTGCTCGTTGTAAGTCGATGGTGCCCAACGGGCCGCTTCGAACAACGTCATGATTTCTTGATCGCGCAATGGCTCGCCAGTCATGGCCCGCGGCGACCATCGTTTTACGAACAAGGGCTCGATGGGATAATCGGCTTTGCGAACTTCCAGCGCATTGATCATGGCTACGTCCTCAACACAAATTGCAGATGCTCAACGAAGAGCGACGATTCCAACATCAGGGATTTTACGTCGATCGAGCCCGCGGCTCTATGTACCAACGTCACGTGTAGATTCTCACGGCAATGCCTCACGCCAATTAAGTACCGCTTTCGCGAGCCGCGCCGTTATTTCCGGATGATCGGCCGCCAGGTTTTCTTTCTCGTCTTTGTTCTCCAAAATGTCGTACAACTCGGCGCCATCGCCATCCCGATTGACAAGCAGCTTCCACTTTCCATCACGAATCGCCAACTGTGGCGATCGATCGCGCGGCTGCCTCGGATAACCAAAAAACTTCTCGTTGCGACCGTACTCCCACATCAGCGGGCGTTCGCGTGTGGACAGCGACTCGCCTTTCAATGCCGCGAACCGATCAACGCCATCAAAGGCTACTCCACTAGGCAACGCAGCCCCCGCAACATGGCACAGCGTCGGAAACAGATCGACCGACCCAATTACGCTCGTCGAGTCGGTCTTTCCCGCTGGCACCACGTTCGGAAAGCGTGCAATGAACGGGAGCCGAATCCCTCCCTCGTACAAGCTGAACTTGCAGCCGCGCAACCCCTGAGTTCGTCCCGCAAGGTGAGGATACGGCCCGTTGTCGCTCGCGAAAAGTACAAGCGTCTGATCGTCGATCCCAAGATCTTTGAGCCCGTCCATCAATCGCCCAATTTGCCGATCCAATTCGGCGGTGACGGGCTTTAGATTACTCATCACGTTACGTTCCTTCTCCCTCATGACCTCCGCGTTTGGAACCCAGGGCGTGTGCACATCGTCGAACCACACATTTACAAAGCACGGCCCATCTTTATGGCGGCGCAAAAAGTCGAGCGTCTTATCGACAAAGAATCTGGAACGTTCCCAACGCTTCACTTTGTCCTTATCTGACCAGATCCAATTCGTCGCTGTGATATCGGGATCGGGCTCCGGGCTCTCGTAGGTGCCCGCGTGTTCGTCGTAACCGTAGGCGGCAAATTTCGGCGCGTCGGTCACGTCGCGTCCGCCGCCCAAATGCCATTTGCCAAAATGGGCCGTGTGGTAGCCGGCATCGTGCAAGGCGCGCGGCAGCGACGGCGCTTGCGGATCGAGATAGTCAACCATCTCCGCGCCGCGGTTGCGAGATTTCTCGGCGAGATAGCTTGTAATCTTCCACCGTGCCGGGAACTGTCCCGTGATTATCCCACACCGCGAAGGCGAACACACGGGGGACGCCACATAGAACTGCGTGAATCTAGTCCCCTCCATCGCTAGCCGATCGATGTTGGGTGTCGGCACCGTCCTGCCACCATAACAAGCAAGATCGCCCGGCCCCATATCGTCCGCCAAGATAAAGATAATGTTCGGCTTCGTTTCGGGTGCGGCCGACACCAGCACCCCTTGGAAAAGCGCCAAAGTGCTGACGATAATCCACGCCGTCGCTTGGCAACGCTTCGCAAATGATTGAGAAATCAGCACGTAAACCTTTGTGTGCATCGCCCTATCGTTCGTTTGAGTGCTGGTCCAACTCGAATACTCGGACGCCCTATTGATCGAAGGCATTTCCCAGCGATATTGCAACTTCGTCGCTGCCATGATATCTGCCAATCCCTGTGTTACACTAGCGGCTTATGCTGGCCAAGCTTCATACATTCGCTCTGCTCGGGATCGACGCGCTACCCGTCGAAGTCGAGGTCGACGTTTCGCCCGGTGCGCTGCCAAAAACCTTGCTCGTTGGTTTGCCCGAGCAGGCCGTCAAGGAAAGCACGCACCGCATCGAACGCGCAATGGTCAACAGCGGCTTCGTCCGGCCGCAAGATCGCGTGGTCATCAATTTAGCCCCGGCTGAACTTCCCAAAAGTGCAGGTTCATTTGATCTGCCGATGGCCGTCGGCATTCTCGCCGGCAGCGGACAATTCAAGAGCGAACTCTTACGCGATTTTGCGATCGTGGGAGAACTCGCCCTCGACGGCAGTACCCGGCCCGTAAAGGGCGCCCTATCGATGGCGATTGCTGCCGCCGCGGGAAAAAAACTCCGGGGCATAATAGTTCCCACCGCAAACGCGAGCGAAGCCGCCGTTGTCGAGGAACTGGACGTCATCGCCGTCGACAGTCTTTCGCAAACGATCGCGTTTTTGGCAGGCCAGCTCGACATCGAACCCACTCCCTCGCGACTCGATGAACTGTTTCAAGAACTATCGCACTATGAAGAAGACTTCGGTGACGTCCGCGGCCAGGAAATGGCCAAGCGGGCCGTGACCATCGCGGCCGCTGGCGGCCATAACCTGCTGATGGTCGGCCCCCCCGGCTCCGGCAAAACCATGCTGGCTAAACGCGTACCAACGATCTTACCCGTTCTGTCTGCGGACGAGTCGGTCGAAACAACACGCATTTACAGTGCCGTCGGCCGCTTGGCGTCCGGCCAGCCCCTCCTCGCCCGCCGCCCATTTCGTGCGCCGCACCACACCATTTCGAACGCCGGACTCGTTGGCGGTGGATCGACGCCAACTCCCGGCGAAATCAGCCTTGCCCACAACGGCGTGTTGTTCCTCGATGAACTCCCGGAATTCAATCGCACGACGTTGGAAGTACTGCGGCAACCGCTGGAAGACGGTCACGTCACGATCAGCCGAGCGCTCAATTCTACGACTTTTCCCGCCAACTTCGTACTGATCGCTTCGCTCAATCCATGTCCGTGTGGCTACCGAAATGATCCTCGCCGCGAATGCCACTGCACCGTGCCGCAGATCGAAAGGTACATGGCGAAAATCAGCGGTCCCCTGCTCGACCGAATCGACCTCCACATCGAAGTGCCCGCCGTGCCGTTCAAGGAACTGAATGCGTCTCGCGACGGCACAACAAGTGCGGCCATGCGCGATCACGTGATGTCTGCACGTGCCGTCCAACAGGCTCGGTTCTTAAATTCGAAAACTCGCCAAAACGCCCAAATGACCACACGCGAAATCCGGCAGCATTGTCAATTGAGCGATGCTGGCACCAATCTGCTCCGCACCAGCATTCAGGAAATGGGGCTTTCCGCCCGCGCGCACGACAAAATCCTGCGGGTCGCCCGCACGATCGCCGACCTCGATCACAGTGCTGAAATACAGGCCGAACACGTGAGCGAAGCCGTCAATTACCGTATGCTTGACCGGCAGTTTTGGAGCTAGTTCGCGGCCCGCAATTACTTTGCGGCAACAAACCCATCGCCTTTACCCGCCTTCATTGCCGCTATAGTGTAATTGCTACGGAATGAGTTTTGCTGCCGACAACGAGGACATCCCAGCCGGCAAAGCGAGAGAGAAGGACGAGATGAATTATCGAACTTTGAGTGCCGCAATCGCCTTTGCCATAACCCTGCTGATCACGGCAACATCGGATGCAGCACTTTCCGGCACAACCCGGGTTGCTTCCGGCTTAAGCGCGCCAACCTTCGCGACCTTCGCCCCGGGCGATTCAAACCATTTGTTCGTACTCGAAAAAGGTGGCAACATCAAAGTCGTCGACCTTGTTTCGAAGACGGTGCTCCCAGCACCATTTCTCAACATTCCAGATACCGATGCCGCCAACGAAGGCGGACTACTCGGCTTGGCCTTCAACCCCGACTACAACAACGTCGGCAGTCCTGGCTACGGAAAATTCTACACCTACGTGACCGTCGACAATGGCGGCCTGCCAGTTACTGCCGGAACCGCTGCGACCGCCACTTCTCCATTCTCGACTCACATCCGCCAATACTCTGTGTCGTCGAACCCCTACGTCGCTACCCCGACGGCCACCGAGATCATGAGTTGGGCTCGGCCTGAAGACAACCACGTCGGCGGGTGGATCGGCTTCAATCCAAAAGATACCGTCAATCGATATCTGTACATCGATTCAGGAGACGGCGGCCTCTCCAACGACTCCGGTGCGGGTCACTACGAACCCGGCGGTAACGCCCAAAACATTACAAGCGACTTGATGGGTAAGCAACTTCGCATCGACGTCACCACCGACGGCTTCCCTTCAGATGCCAACAAAAACTACACCGTTCCTCCGAAGAACCCGTTCGTCGGCACGACCGGCGACGACGAAATCTGGTCCTACGGCTTGCGAAACCCGTTTCGCGCCAGCTTTGATCGAGATACTGGCGACATGTGGATTGCCGATGTCGGTCAAAACACACGTGAAGAAATCGATTTCCAACCCGCGAGCGCCTTCAACACCACGGGGCAGGCGACCGCCGCCAACTACGGCTGGCGGCTCCGCGAAGGCAAAATTGCAACACCCTCCGGCGGCGTCGGTGGTGCTGCTCCGGCGGGGGCCATCGAGCCAGTATACGACTACACCCATGGAAGCGGCTCACTTCAAGGCAACGCCGTAATTGGTGGTTTCGTCTATCGCGGCCCAGATCCCAGCGTACAGGGTGTATATATTTTCGGCGACGAGGTCAGCAACCATTATTTTGAAATGAATACAGCGACGCACGCGGTAATGAACATCGACGGTTTGCTCACCCCGAACGTGGGTTCCCTCTCAGCTCCCTCGTCATTTGCTGAAGACACCCTCGGAAACCTTTACATCGTTTCCTACGGCACCGGTTCAATCTTCAAAATCAACACCAACCAATTCCTCCCGGGCGACTACGATCAAGATGGCGACGTCGATAGCGATGACTACACGGTCTGGCGTAATACTTTCGGCACTGCGACCGGTACACTTACCGCGGATGGCAATCATAATGGCGTCGTCGACGAAGCTGACTATGTTCTGTGGCGCGCCAACTTAGGTGCAACAGTGCATGCATCGGGTTCGTCTTTGGGCGCTGCTGTTCCTGAAAGCACCACGTTGCTGTATGCCTGTGAAATTGGCGTTGTCGTGTTTGCGTTAATTCCGTTCCAACGTCGCCGCGCGGTCTGTACAATCAATGTGTGAAACCCGGATCGCTGATCGCAAATCGCTGATTAATACGCGTCTCCAAACCTCGAAGCCTCGTCGCCGGTCAAATGGGCTCACGGCGCTAGTTGATGAATGGTTCGAAATTGCGGCGGCAAATCGCTTGGGAAGCCGCCCGCCTGATGTATTCCCGCGAAGTCTCGGAATACTACACCGCCAAACAGAAGGCCGCCCGCCAAATCTGCCAAGGTTGGGTGAAACCAGCCGACCTGCCGAGCAACGTCGAAATCCGCGATCAAATTCAGTTGCTCGCCCGCCTCTTCGAAGGGGAAACTCGCACTGATAATTTGCTCGCCATGCGCTTGGCAGCCCTTGCACTGATGCGCCGCCTCTCCCCATTTCGGCCGCGGCTAATCGGCAGTGTCCTGACCGGCCACGTACGCCAAGGCTCCGATATCGACATCCACATTTTTAGCGATACCACCGAGGCCGTCACCCATCTGCTCGATCAAGACGGCCTGTCGTACGTTGTCGAACGGAAGCAGGTGCTTAAGCATGGTGAGGAACGAATTTTCACGCACATCCACCTGACGGACCGCTTTCCGTTCGAGCTAACACTCTATCCGACCAAACAGGTTCATTACGCTTTCAAAAGTTCAATCACCGGAAAAGCGATCGAGCGGGCGAGCATTGCCGAGCTCGAACAGTTTCTCGTGAGCGAGTATGCCGGGCTCGATTTGAATGCCGCGGTAGACGACGCCGCCAATCAAATCGACCGCTTCCAATTGTACGAATCTCTGCTGCTGCCGCTCGAGAATGTGAAACAGCCGCTCAAATATCACCCCGAGGGAGACGCCCTGTACCATTCGTTGCAAGTATTCGACCAGGCTCGCGATCGGCTGGCGTACGATGAAGAGTTCCTTACCGCGGCGCTACTGCACGATATAGGCAAAGCCATCGCCCCCACCGCTCACGAAGCCGCCGCGCTCGAAGCCCTCGAAGGCTTCATCACCGAACGCACCGCCTGGCTGATCGAGCACCATATGCTGGCGCACCAACTCGCCGATGGCACGCTCGGCGCTCGAGCACGGCGGCGTCTCGAGCAATCCGAGTATTTTGAAGACCTGGTCGCACTTGGCGAGTGCGACCGCGCCGGACGCCAACCGGGCGTCGAAGCGCCCGAGCTTGATGAAGCGATTGCTTATTTGCGCGACCTTCAGCAGATGTTCGGCTAGCGCCTGCGCCGATCAGCCGCGTCTAGCACTCAGCGGAAACAACTTCAAACCTTCTCCATCGCCAACAATCCTCGCTTCATATCCAACCCATCCGGAGCCGAATACCCGCCAAGCTCTCCACCAGCAGCCAGCACCCGATGGCATGGCACAATTAGCGGATACCGATTTTTAGCCATCACACTGCCGACCGCCCGGGCAGCCCCCGGCGAGCCGCACTCAGCCGCTAGTTCGCCATAACTGCGAGTCTGCCCCCATGGAATTCGCCGGCACGCCGCCACGACATGCCGCGCGAACGACGTAAGATGATTTAGTGCTAGCGGCACCATCGAAAAATCGACCGGCTCGCCATCTGCAAATCGGCTCAGCTTGCAAATCAAATCCGAAATCCAAGCGGGCAACTCGTCCGCTTGGTTGTAGGCATCAATTCGAAAGAATGATTGCGACCCTAGGGGCAGCCGCGCCAGCGACATCTCTGCCGCACGCCGCGACGCATGACCAAACGCGTTCCCCACGAGCTCATCGTCGTGCCACGCCACCGCCATCCAATTAAGATCCGTTAGAAACGGCGCAATACATACTCGCTGTTCGATCTCAGACGACGGCGGGCGCGACCGCAAGAAGGGATGCCTGGGATTGGTCGGCGTCTTGAGCATGACAACTTCCCTCCTAGAAAATACGTGTCTGTCGCCGATGCTTTGACACCGCCGACGCCATCATTTTATACTTGTATAAGGCGGCGTCGAGGGTCGCGCACGAACCCTTAATTTGCAGCGGAAATTTCAAGGTATGACGCAACCAATGAGTTCCTATCATGCTTTTGCCGACGATTATTACGTAAGCATGAATCTCAGCACCGAAATGGAGCTGACCGGGAGCCGCGAGGCGATACTCCATTACTTCGAGCAGATGCAGAAGAAGTTCCCAGAACTGCGGAACTTCTATGCCCGCGACAAAGGCGACTTCGTTCTCGAGGCCGACAAAGAGCGCGGCAGCTACCGCTGGTGCTCGGTCGAAGCGCGGAGAGTTTGCTCCGGTTACGTTAATCCCGACTCGTTCGACGACGCCGTCGCGCAGCATCGACACGTTCTGGAGCTCGCCCCTTACAACCTCTCGCTCAGTCGCCTCGATTGCGAGGCGCTCGACCTTATGGTCGGGTTCGATTTCACATACCGCGGCAATCAAAATCAACTGATCGCCGAAGCGCTAGGCGTCTGCCCCGCATTCGAAAAACTCGCCACGATGCCCGGCACCTCATTCATCAGCAACGAACCGGCGCTCACATTCGCTTTGGACGATGAGTGCCGCACCCAATGCCGCGTTAACGTGGAAACTCGCACGAATGCCTACCAAATTCGCACAGGCGAGTTTCAAGATGAGCAAGTCAGCGTGTACGTCACGGCTCGCCAATACGGCAGCCTGCCGCCGGATATGACGTATATCGACGTCATCGACCGATTGTCGAAAGTATGCCGCGAAGTAGTCGACGGCTATGTCGTCGACGCAGTACTGCAGCCTCTCGCGCGTGCGATCTCGCTGGAATAGCTGGAATAGATCGCAAAGATCGTCTTATTGCGCCGGCACCGTTCGTGATTTCTGGGGATTCGCTCCCTCGGACTCTGGCTCTTCAGTGTTCGAGCTATCCTTCGCGGCCGCCTCCGCCTTTGCGAGCGTTTCCGTCGCTAAATCTTTGCCAGCCAGCAACTCATTGATTTCCTTCGCCAGCAACTTGGGTAGCCGCGAATTGTAGCCCACGTGCACAACTTGCACCTTCCCATCTTTGCCGATCAGCACGGTTTGCGGGATACCTCGGACCCCGTACATCGGCCCAATCTCTTTCTTTTCGTCCATCGCTACCGGCGGATTGAGTTTGCTCTCCTGCAAAAACTGTTTGACGGCTACCACATCCTCACCGGCATTCACGGCATAGAATACGAGCCCCTTGCTCCCATACTGTTTCGCCACCTCTTCAACATCCGGCATCGCTTCCACGCAAGGACCACACCAAGTCGCCCAAAAATCCAACATCACCACGTTCTTGCCGATATATTTTTTCAAATCGATCGGATGACCGTTCAGGTCAGTCGTCACGAACGGCGGCGCGGGCTGACCCAGCAATGGATGGGGCGGCTCGCGACTTTCAATCAGCTCGTCGACCTTCTTGGCGCCAGTTGGCGGATTAAACGTGAAATCGGCCACCGTGAACTTGGGCGAAACATTCCAGTCCGAGAGCGTCAACACAAAGCTAATCTTCGCGTCTTTCATCTGCGGACCTGCGTCTTCCATTTGCTTCGCCAAATCCAGCGAAACCTTCCGCACGAGCGGCTGTTTGCCTGCCTCGATCCAAATATCCCAATCGAAATCATCTTGAATGAAGCGGCAATGATTGCACAGCACATCGCCGACCTTTTCTTGCCCCACAACATCCGACTTCATGACCGCATCCATCAGATTCCGGTAGAAATCCGCCCCGCTAGTTGGGATCACGACTTCGGTGGTTCCGAGCATCGTAATCGGCAAGTCCGCGTCGACATCGGTCACCCCCTCAAGTCCCGGCGGCGCCTCAGACACAATGTACCGCTTGTTCATCGGCAAGTACTGCGTCAACTGCTTGCCGTCGCTGATCACCGTCATCCCCATCGCGCCATCGTCGACGATCATTGCAATTCGATTTGGCCGCTGCAAACGAACCGTCATCTTCGTGTGCGATTTGTTATCGTGGTCCTTGATCTTCAGTTCGAAGTCGGATTCCACGTGGCATGAAAACGCGGGTAACTTGCCCACATAGTCCGCCATCTGTTTCAAAAGCTCGTCCGCTTTTGAATTGATCTTCTTCTTCGCACCTGCCGCTGGCACCCGGCCCGGCGCAACACTTTGTGCCAGCGCGGTGCACGAGCAGCCGATTGCGACAATAACCGCGATCGTTAAGGAAAGGAGATTTCTTCGCATCGGAGCCCCCGTGTTAGTTCTACCAGTTGCGCTTTGGATTTGAGCAACCTGTATTCAGCCAATCAGCCGTTGGACGCTTTCAATCAACCGATCCATCGGAAATGGCTTGCGGATGTAGTCGTCGACCCCCAGCATTTCGGCATACGCCTTATGCCGAGTCCCCTCATTCGCCGTGATCATGATCACGCGCATCGGCGTTTCGCGCGTCCGTCGCATCTTTTCGAGCACCAAGAAGCCGCTCCGTTTCGGCATCATCATGTCCAATATCACCAGGTCCGGATTCTCCCGCTCGGAGAGAGCCAGCCCCTGATTGCCGTCGCGGGCGACCAGCACCGTGTAGCCATTTGCCTCGAGTGCCAATCGCAACGATTCGATGATCTCCGCGTCGTCATCCACGAGCAGGATTCGCTTACTCGATTTCTGACCGCTATCTTTTGCCATGTGCGTTTTAAGTAAGTTGGCTTAATTTTGTAGAAACTTGCACGGCAAACCGAGCAGACGCCGAGGCGTAGAGCACGCCGAGAGAACAGACTCCCTTCCGTGCCGGCTTGCATCGCGGCTATCGATCGTAAAACATCCGACGCAGGATCTAACTGCCGCCATGGCCCGTCCCTGTCGCCGCTCGGCATTTGACTCTGTCGCGAGCCAAACGCCCACTACGCAATGCTGTTTGATCAACTGCCGCCGTCATGCAATAAATATCGTTACCGATTGGTGTCAGAATTGCAACCACTGAAGGCCCGATGTCCACCTCCACCGAGAAACCAGCAAACCCGACCAAACCGCGCGTGCCAATCATTGCCGCACCTGCACTCCCCTATCGACCACGCGACCCCAAACGCTTTCGCCCTGGCATCGGTATCGTTGGCTGTGGTGGCATTTCAAAATGGCACTTGCGGGCCTACAAAAATGCCGGCTACCGCGTAATTGCGCTCTGCGACATGATGCTCGCCCGCGCAAGAACGACGCGATGAGTTCTATCCCGACGCGCTCGCGACCGACAGCTTGCATGAAATCTTGGCGAACGACGATATTACAGTTGTCGATATCACTACCCATCCCCCCGATCGCCCCCCGCTCGTCGAAGCGGCCTTGCGAGCGCACAAGCACGTCCTCAGCCAAAAGCCGTTTGTCACGGATCTCAATGTCGGCGAACGCCTCGCCGATTTGGCCGACGAAATGGGAGTCAAACTCGCCGTCAATCAAAACGCCCGCTGGGCGCCTCACTTCAGCTACATTCGCGAAGCCGTTCACGCCGGCCTGCTCGGATCGATCGACGCAGTTCACTGCGATGTCCACTGGGACCATAGTTGGGTCAAAGGCACGCCGTTCGAATCCGTGCGGCACCTCATTCTCTACGATTTCGGCATCCATTGGTTCGACTTTGTTAGCACGATCATGAGCGCCGCGCCGCCGCGCCGAATTTACGCCTCAATGGCACGTAGCGCTACGCAAACCATTCAGCCAGCGCTACTCGCCCAAACCATGATCGAATACGAGTCGACACAGGTAACGCTGATATTCGACGGCGCAACTCGCTTTGACCACATGGACCGCACGCTCGTTGTCGGCCACCTAGGAGCGATCCGCAGTGTTGGGCCCAGCACAGAGCATCAGCGAGTCGAAATGACAACGGCCGAAGGCATTTCCCGTCCGCGGCTGAAAGGCGCGTGGTTCCCAGATGGTTTCCACGGCACAATGGCCGAACTCCTCTCCGCAATCGCCGAAAACCGCGAGCCCACCAACAGCGCTCGCAATAATATCGCAAGCTTGGAGCTATGTTACGCCGCCGTCGCCAGCGCCGAACGCGGAGAAGCCGTCGAACCAGGTTCCGTGCGACTATTGCCTCGCACATAAAGAGACTCGGCGAAAACTACTTCACACGACGGCATTCGTGACTACACTGCTTAACGTCTCATTAACTGGGAGTCGTTTTGCAATGACCGCGAACCAGGTATTTATCATAGCGTCCTCGTTAATGGTAATCGGGACGATCTATTTGCATCTCGCCGGAATTCGCTGGGGCTTAAGATGGGCCCATCTCGGCGAAATTTCGTGGACCAAAGCATTCGGGCTCTTCGTTTTATTCATCGTCGCGACATGCATTGTGGAGGGGTTGATCGCAGTTGCATGCGCACTCGTATTCCGCGCGGAGCCAGCAGTGATTGACAGTATGTGCTTTGCGGTTGCAATACAATTCGTCGTCATCTCCTTGCTCATCTCGCGATTGTATGGGGCAGGATTATTGCTCGCGGCAAAAGCCGCCCTTCTGTATTTCGCCGCTTCAATCGCGGCACTTCTACTCGTCGTACTAGTCACCCGGCCCCTTATCTACGAGTCCTTTATTATTCCTTCGAATGGTATGGCACCAACGCTGCTTGGCGAGCACTTGCAGCTCACTTGTCCAAATTGCGGCTCACCTGCCTACGGCTCACCGCCGGATCCCCGAAAGCTTTTCGTGTCCGACGAAATCAAAACGATTTGCAGTAAAGAACGCCGGACCGTTTTCGTTAAGAATGACTCGTCTCCCGCGCTTCCGGGTGACCGCATCTCAGTCTGCAAAATGATCGCACCTCGGCGGTGGGACATCATCGTGTTTCGTGTCCCAAGTGATCCGTCAATATGCTACGCATCGCGACTCGTTGGCTTACCCAACGAGGAACTGGCAATTCACGACGGAGCAGTTTGGATCAATGGAGAAAAACAGATTCCCCCGGAATCGATCCGGTCAACTCTCTATTCACCCACCGTTAGTTTGAACGGCCAAGAGTCTACGGGTGCCGGTTCGTCAGCCGTCACGCTCGGATGTGACGAAACCTTCGTTCTCGGCGATTTCCCGGATAACGCCTTCGACTCGCGATTTTGGAAGGAGGGCGCGCCAGGCCACCCATCTTACGCAATTCCGAAGGCGAATATCGTGGGCGTCGTCATCAATGTGTACTGGCCGCCAAGTCGTTGGACGGCTTTTCGCTAACAATGCGACTGTTATTAATCCGCGTCGTTAAAATCAGCAGCGCTAGACCTACTCCGATTCCCACGATTCCCGCCACCTGCCACGAAATCGGCAGATGCAATTCATCTTCGATCCCCCAACCGTGTGCGATGAGCTCGTCGCGATAGCAACTCACGGTTAACAACAATCCGTTATGCATGGCATGAAGCAACATGCCGGGCAACACGCTTCCCGACCGGTATCGCACGTACCCCAGCCCAAGGCCGAGAAATGTGCTCACCAGCAATCGGCCGGGAAATAGCACTTCGTGAAAGACGCCGAAGAGAACGGCCGAGAAAATAATTGCCCACATTCCATTAAGTCGCGTTCTCAGCGCTCCGAAAACAAATCCGCGAAAACACAGCTCCTCACAGATCGCGGGCACTACCGCCATAGTCATGAGAATCAGCGGCAGCGGCACCGCGCGAAATTGATTCAGCATGGCTTCCGCCGCCTTAATTTGTTTGTCGCCGAGCGTCGACAACCCCAGCCATTCGCTGAGCAAGAAAATCTCATGGGCCACAGGCCACAACGAAATCCCCAACACAACCGCCGCGGCAATCGAACCCAAGTTCGCTGGCCGCCAACCCAATCCACTCGACCAAAGTACGCGACCAATCGTCGCCATAACCACCGGAATTCCACCAAACACCGCCACAGTAATCAATGCGTTCACAATCAGTCGCTGCCCCATCTGCATTTCGGGCGAGCGCATCAAAGTGTTGGCCAGCACGAAATACGCCGGGAACATGAGCGCCAGACCAAGCAGCGCGGTCGCCAGCGTCACCGATCGCTGCGGCTCGAGCGGTCGCCGCATCAAATCCGACCACGTCGCCGGGCTGCCGTAGAGAATTGCGTCCGTCCCGAAAATACGCGCCGCAACGGCAATCGCTGCCGCAATATAAAACAACGTCGAACACACTGCCGCAATCGCGAGGCTTGTCTGCACGCTTCCCTCTAAAAGGTCGCGCGCCAACATCACAATATTCACCAGCGGCGTGACAGCCATCCATCCTTTGAACTCGAGGCTCGGCAATAAACATAAAACGCCTGGGACCAGGCACAACAGCATCAACGGAATAATGTACGCCTGAGCCTCCTTGAAGCTCCGTGCGTAGCTCGTGATCGCCAGCAGAATCGCTGAAAAAAAAGCTGCAAACAGCACGAGCAGCAGCATTACTTTGACAACCACGTCGAACGACATACCGCCGCCGAACAAACTCGCGGCCAACCCGGTGCTGTGCGCCGTCACTGTCATCGCCAAGAGATTTACTACTGCGGTGAGAATCGCAACAGTGAGCACCGCCACATACTTGGCGAGCAGCAGCCCGATCCGCGGAACCGGTGCCGCGATGAGCGTCTCTAACGTTCCCCGTTCACGTTCCCCGGCCGTCAGATCGATCGCCGGATAAACGGCCCCCGTCACTGTCATCAACACCAAAATCAACGGAATCAAAGCCGCAAGTGAAAACGACGGCGCGCCACTAAAGCTGAGCGGCCGCCGCTCGGTCTCCGCCGGCATCGTCGCTAATACACCCGCCTTTTTCAGTTGCGCATTTAGCCCCGCTTCGTTAAACGCTTGAAGTCGAGATTCCACAAAGTGCAGCGCCGCTTCGCTGGCCGGCGATCCCGCGCGATAAATGAGCTCCCAAACCAGTGGTGTCTGCAAACCTTTTTCTGCACCGTCCGTCGTCTCGCGCCTGTGTACGATCGCAAGATGCAATGACGAGTCGCCAACGTAGCGTTCCAAATTCGCGTCCGGAAAATCCTCCAATAATACCTTAGGGACGTCGCTCGAATCGCTCGGCCCCTTCTCGCGCTGCCGTCTTTCCATTAGCAGCGCATTACCCCGTTCCAGTTGCTTCTCGAGAATCTGCCGTTCGATCGTCGAATCAACTCCGATCACGTATGTAACTTCCTCGCTCCCAGATAAAGAGGTTACAAGAAATCGCTGAAACACGACCGCCAACAACGGATAAATCAAAATCGGCATCACTACCAGCGTGACGATCGTCCGCCGGTCGCGCAATATTTCGCGCAGCTCTTTTAGCACCAACCGCCACAAACGCCCCGCCTGCTGACGCCCGCCGCCGTTACGTCGGCCCCGATTCGATGATTGTGGTTCCGACGCGCTCATTTATGGTGCCGACGGCAGCGGTTGGAAAAAGCTTCGAAACATATCAACCAATGTATGGCAACCCGTGGTCTCGCGCAGTTCCGCGAGGGTCCCTTCCATTCTCAATCGGCCCTGATGTAATAATCCGAACCGATCACACAGTCGCTCCGCTTCGTCCAGTCGATGCGTGCTCACAATCACCGCTTTTCCCTCTTCGCGCAATCGCCGTACGTAATCAACCACAATTTGGCTGCCCAGTACGTCGAGTCCTCGCGTCGGCTCATCCAATAGCATCACCGGCGGCGCATGAATCAGCGCCCGCGCGAGCGTCACACGCTGCCGTTGCCCCGTGCTCAGCAGCGAGCATCGCCGTTCGAGCAGTGGCGTAAGCTCAAACAGTGCCGCCAAGCGCTGTAAGTTTTCATTCGCTTCCCCTTGCGACAGTCCGTACAAATCGGCAAAGAACAGCAGCATTTCGCGAACGGTGAGCCAGGCATACACGCCATCATTGGCAGAGACGAGCCCAATTCGTGATTTCACCTCGTCCGGCGACTCGCTGGTCCGGTAGCCGTCAACTTCGGCGAAGCCCGAGTCGGGCCGCAACAACCCGACGATCATGCGGATCGTCGTCGTTTTCCCCGCTCCGTTCGGCCCCAACAGTCCGTACACTTCACCCGCAGGGACGGCGAACGACAAACCATCCACCGCCAGAATCTGGATACCGCCGATGTAGAATCGCCGCGTTAGCTCGTGGATGGTGATCATAGGGCTTGGCCGCGATGCCGCCCCAAAAAGCCCTCATTCATGGGTACAAATTGCGGCCGGCCAGTTGAACGACTATCTTGAGCGTACTCCGCCAGGCACGTTCCGTCCACGTGAACAGTCCCGCCGGTCGAGGTGCTAGAGTTGTTCCCCCACTCGCATTCAACCCGGCGCAAATAAAATGGCCCATATCATTGCCGCGATGATTCTCGGAGCTTTGTCCATGACTCACGCTGAAGGCGATCTCAAATTCGAGGCTGGCAAACAGCTGCCGCAAAAGGTCGTATTGAGCGACGATCAAAAAAGCGACGCCCAACCCGTCACAATTCGCTACTTGCTTTTCGTACCAAAGGACTACAAACCACAAGGCGAAAAGTGGCCGCTAATGCTCTTCCTGCACGGCAGCGGCGAATCGAGCGACGACAATCTGGATCTCGTGAAAGTGCACGGCCCGCCGAAAATCGTCGAGTCCAAACCTGATTTCCCTTTCGTGCTCGTCAGCCCGCAATGCCCCAAGAAGCACGAGGTCGGTCACGCCTGGAAGCCCGACGAAATGATGCAGTTGGTCGATCACGTCGCCAGTAAGTTGAACGTCGACCCCGACCGCATTTACGTCACCGGCCTAAGCATGGGCGGCTACGGCACTTGGCGACTCGCCGCAACATATCCCGATCGCTTCGCAGCCGCCGTTCCCATCTGCGGCGGCGGCGACGCCGAACAACTCGCCAAGCCCCTAAGCAAAGTCCCAATCTGGGCCTTCCACGGCGGCAAAGACCCCGTCGTGCCAACCAAGCAGTCGCAAGACATCGTCGACGCCGTCAAAGCAGAGCACGGCGACATCAAGCTAACCATCTATCCCGACGCCGGTCACGACTCCTGGACTGAAACATACAACAATCCCAAACTCTACGACTGGCTGTTATCGCATAAAATGCACAAGTAGTCGCAGCGCCGCCGCAGTCGTACTTTATCTCCGTTCTTCATTGCGCCTTTGCGCCTTTGCGTGAGATGATGCGGCGCTGCCGTCGCCTGCCTATTGCATCGCGCCCTTCGTCACCCCGTCCCAATCGTCTGTGCGAAACGGCGTCAGCGGTAACAGCGATTTAACGCTGTACACGTTGCACACGGGGTTGTCTGCCCATCCGTAACGTACTGCGACGGGCTCCTTCACGTCCTTACTGGAAACTTCCATCTCGTTCGGTTTCACCACCTTAGCCTCGGCCCAGTGAAACTTCTTGTCTTCACCAGCGATGGCAAATCCTTGCAGGTCTTTATTGTCTATCGCTTTCAAACCATTGCCCACATCTTTGAACTTCAACAAAATCTTGTCGCCCTGCTTCTCCATCGATTCATAACGCGGGCTCTTGCACGCCACTTTCATTCCATAATCCTTCGCCAACGCCCACCGCGCGAGTCGCAATCCGACCTCCTGCTTCCGTCGTGGGTGAATATCCGCCGCATCCCCCAGGTCGATAATCACCGCCTGCCCCGTCTGCGGCAGCTTATCGAGCGTCATCGTCTGCGCTTCACGCAGCTCCGCCCACGAGCTATCACTCGGCTCCGGCTTTTCCGCCATGAAATCCGCCAGCTGAACCCAATAGAAAGGGAAGTCCCCTTCCTTCCAATCTTCGCGCCACGAACTGATCATCAGCGGAAACATATCGCGATACTGATACGCCCGCCCCGCGTTTGATTCCCCCTGATACCAAATCACGCCCCGAATCGCGTACGGCATCACGGGTTCTAGCCGCGCATGATACAAGTTCGCTGGCCGATTCTGGCCCAACGCCGGCGCAGTCGCTACCGGCTTGCCGCCCGGAGCTGGCTTCCCAGCCTTCCGCGCCTCTTTTGCCTTCTTCCGCCATTCCGCCAGTTCCGCTTTCCACTTCGCTTCGTCAAAACTCTTGACCGATTCATCCCACTTCTTAAGCAAGCCATCGTACTCCGGGTTGCCTTCCATCCGATCCCGCCGAATCCACGCCTCGCACGACGAGCCACCCCACGAATCATCAATCAAACCAATTGGCACCTTGAGCTGTTCTTGCAGCTCGCGCCCGAAGAAATACCCAACCGCCGAAAAAGTCGCCGCAGAGCTCGCATCGCAAACTTTCCACTCCCCTTCAAAATCTTCAACCGGAGTTTGGCTCCCGACTTCTTTCACGCGCACCATCCGAATCTGCGGATGATGGTCAGCCGACGCAATTTCCAGATCACCGTCCTGCGCACCGGACAGCGCAAACTCCATATTCGACTGCCCCGAGCACAGCCAAACTTCACCCACCAAAAGATCCTTCACCTCGAGCTTGTTTTTGCCTTCCACAACGAGCGTCAGCGGCTCACCCACCGACAGCGGCTTGAGCGTCACACGCCATTTCCCCTTCTCATCCGCTTTAGTCGCTTCCGTTTGCCCGCCCAGCGACACCTTCACCTCTTCGCCCGGCTCTGCCCAACCCCACACAGGTACCGGCATATCGCGCTGCAACACCGCGTGTTCCGTAAACATCGCCGGCAACTTCACGTCGCCCCGCGCGAACGAACACATCATCGCGACACCGAAACCAACCGCCGCCAACGGAAAAATCTTACGCGCATTCCAACAAGTCGATGGGTGATACATAGCTACCGCCTTGGTGAGAGATATCAAGAAGGTCGTCGAGACGGGCCTATGATAATTCAGCGCCCAGCCACTGGGAACCGGCAGCGCCCAAAGCCCGAACGGCCGATTATTCGAGGTCGGCGTCACATAGGCCGCTGGGTGCCCGGAGCAACTCCCCCGCAAATTGAAGGCCGCTTCAACGCCTCGACCGCCATCGGTTATAATCCACGCATGGCCACCACGACATTAATCTCCGCTCAAGACCTACTAGAGCGGTACAGTAATTCTCAACGCTGTGAACTCGTGGCCGGAGAAATCAAGATGATGTCCCCGTCCAGTTGGCCACATGGCAAAGTCGTGGGAAATCTCCACGGTCTATTGTGGCGTTATGTACGCGATAACGATCTTGGAATGCTGTTCGGCGCTGAAACCGGATTCATCATCAGCCGCAATCCCGACACCGTCCGCGCTCCGGATGTTGCTTTCATTTCCAAGCACAATCGACCTGCGCAAGAAATTGGCGAAGGATATTGGCCCGGCGCCCGAATCTTGCTGTAGAAGTGTTGTCACCGAACGATCGAATCGGGGAAGTCGACGAAAAAACTCAAGCATGGCTCGATGCGGGCTGCGAACTCGTCTGGATCGTGAACCCCAAATCGCACATCGTGACGATCTATGGTCCCAATCAAAGCCTTGTTGTGAAGAAGCCAGGACAAATGCTTGAGGGCGGCGTGGTCTTACCCGGTTTTTCTTGCGCAGTTGAAGAGCTATTCCGCTAGCTTGCGCGATACTCCCCCGATGCACGCGCTCAGTCCGCCGTGCGCCAGTCGGTCAGCTGCATCTCAACCGTTTGACGACCGCGAAAATTATTAATCACCGGCCGAAATGCCACCGACAACGGACCGCCGGCCCCGTTGAGAGCGTCTTCCCAGTCACCGCCGCCAAAGGCCACTGCCCGCAGTGCCACGCCATGCTGTTCGAATCGCAGCGCCAAATGCCGGCCCGTCGAACCAATTCGCCGCGGCGGCTCAGTCATCCGCACATCCGTCGTACACAAAATGGGGCGTTCATTCCCATGACCGAACGGCGCCAAACTTTCGATCTGCCGCACAGTCTGTTGCGTCAGCGCCGCGAGCGGAGTCTCGGCATCGACGAACAATTCCGCAATTCGCTCTTCCTGCGAAATCGCATGCTCTGCGTACTCGCAAAACGCCCGCCGAAACGGCTCGACGGCCGCCTCATGAATCGTGAGTCCCGCCGCCGCCTCGTGCCCACCATGCGCGATCAAATGCTCGCTACAGGCAGTCAACGCCGCATGCAAATTGAAACCTGCCACGCTCCGCCCCGAGCCCATTCCTGGTTTGGCGCCAAGCTCATCCAGCGAAATAAGCACCGTTGGCCGATGGTAATGCTCCGCCAACCGGCCCGCGACAATCCCGATCACACCCGGATGCCAACCACGCCCCGCGACGACTAGCGCCGCCGAATTCTGCGGATCGCAAGTCTCTTCGGCCTGCTTATGTGCCGCCCGATATACACTCCGCTCAAGTGTCTGTCGCTGCTCATTGAGCCCGTGAATGAACTCAGCCAACTTCGTCGCTCGCTCGCGATCCTCCGTAATCAGTAGCTCGACAGCGAGTGGCGCCTGCCCCAGCCGCCCCGCCGCATTCAACCGCGGCGCGATGGTGAACGCTACGTCTTCACAAGAAAGCGTAGGGTTCTTGTCCAGCCCGGTAACCTTCTCCAGCGCGACCAATCCAGGCGTCGGATAATGCCGTAAAGAATTCAGCCCATGCCGCACGAGGATCCGATTCTCATTCACGAGCGGCACAACATCCGCAATCGTCCCCACGGCAGCCAGCCCCACGGCCCGCATCAAATACGTCCGCATCGCCTCGCCAACGCGTTTGGCTTCACTCGCCAACTGGCAAAGCGCCCAAGCCAGCTTCAACGCCACCGCCGCCCCACACAACCCCGGAAACGGATACGTCGACCCCGGCAACCCCGGATGCACAATCGCCGCCGCCCGCGGCCCTACGTAGGCGAGTTTCTCCGAAACTCGCACCAAACAACTTTCAGCGTCGTCCCCGCCCGCCCCCCGAGGCCGATGATGATCCGTAATAATCAACGTCAGCCCCAATTCCCGAGCAATCTCCGCCTCCGCAACACTCGTAATCCCACAATCAACGGTAACGACCACATCCCCGCCCTGCCCCGCAATCGTCCGCAGCGCCTCGCTATTGAGGCCGTAACCTTCATCAATGCGATTCGGAATATAGAAGTCCGCCTTCGCGCCAAGCAGTCGCAGGCACAACATCAGAATCGCGGTCGACGTCATCCCGTCGGCGTCGTAGTCACCATACACGGTGATCTTCCGCCCGGCCCGCACCGCTTGGTGCAGGATCTCAGCCGCCTGCACCGCTCCCGGCAACTCCTCCGGATCGCGCAGCCCACTTAGCCGCACGTCGAGAAACTGCCGCGCACCATCCACATCGCAGATACCGCGGCTAATCAGAAGCTGAGCGACCACTGCCGGAATACCAGCAGCCTTCCCCAACGCAGCCACGCGCGCCGAATCATAATTCGCAATCCGCCAGCGCTTGGGCATCCCTGCGGAATGACGAATTCCCGAATGACGAATGTCGAATGGCTGAATCGTTATTCCATTCGTCATTCGTCATTCGTCATTCTGTCATTCGTCTCCTACTTCTTCTTTTCGACGTGCGTCGTATGCTTACGCAACCGCGGGCTGAACTTGCTCAGCTTCAACTTCTCGCCGCCCGACTTGCGCCGAATCGTGTAGTTATGATCGCCCGTTTCCTCGCACACGAGAAACACGGTTTCAACTTTCTTTTTTCGCTTACCAGCAGCCATGGAAGTGTGGAGGGGTTCAGAGTTAAGTGTCAAAAAAACCGCGAGCCCGCGAGCCGGGTCGTCCTCGACCCCGGGAGCCACTCAGCCCCCACCCCGCAGTCCAAACCACGATTGTACGGCCAAATTGCGATCTGCTCTATAGGTAATAGGCCGGCCAGATTAACCCCTGCACAGCCTGGCAAACCCCTTGCTCGTGACGTACGAAACGTGGTCTCTCACGCGTTTTTCGGGATAGCCCGATACGTGCCATAGCTTTGAGAACGAAATCCGCCCGTACTTCTCGATGATTTGATCAAGACGTCGACTTTCACTCATCTTTCGCCCAAGTTGCCCCATCGGCTTTCTGTAATTTCGATGCTTTCGGAATTCCACTACATCCTTATTACTCATGAAATATCCCTTTCGCAGATTCACAGTAATATGCTGAGAAAACCAGATCAGATTTTATTCCGATCGATGCACGCCTGCAAACGCACAATTTAGCATCCGCTCCATCGTTTGATCCAAAGTCCATTGAGGCCTCCTTACTGCCCCGCATTTTGTCCACAGATTTTCGCAGATAAACGCAGATGAAGACAGCAGCCTTACACCAGCCTTTTAAAACTCATCTGCGAACATCTGACTCCATCTGCGGACAAAAAAACCTTCTTCGAGGCCAAGTTACAAACGTCAGCGCACAAAAAAACGGGGCCGCGCCCGCGCGGCCCCGTCCAACCTGCAATCCGAGAACTCGATTAAGACACTTTCACGTCGATCTTCTTCGGCTGCGCTTCCGGCAGCTTCGTGATCGTCACGTGCAGCACGCCGTTCGTAAGCTCGGCCGTGATCGTATTCGGATCAATGGTCTCCGGCAGGGCGACGCTCCGCGAAACCTTGCCGTAGCCACGTTCGTTGTGCCAATTCGTCCGCTCCCCTTCGGGAGTTTTCCGTTCCAGCGAAATTTGCAACGTGCCCTTTTCGAAAGTTAGCTCCACGTTCTCTTTCGACACGCCCGGCGCATCTACCTCGACATGGAAAACATTCTCCGCTTCCCAAATCGAAGCCGGTGCTCGCCAGCCCGAAACTTCTTCCGGACGGAAGAACTGACCCAAGAGTTGGTCAACTTCCGGCAAACCCGACGGCAAAAAATTGCCTAACCGATTCCGCTGCGAGGTCCCATGACATCTGTGCATAATTAACTCTCCTACCTTTCGTTCCTCAGAATTATTTGGCGCCGACGGAACGGGGCGTGGCACCCGTCGCAAACATGTCCGTCGACGTTACGATTCAAGAATCAGGCAGCATGCTCGCGGCATGCGCCTCGTACGTGTGAGCCTACAAAAGCACTCGCCGTACCAACGCTGAAGACGAGTCGCTCCGCCGCTGCGCAAATCGCAAATCATTGGCGGCTTGGAATTTACGTTCCGCAAGAATTCGGCAACAATTCGCGACCGCCAAAAAGACAGGTGCAAGACTGGCACCCAAATCATGCCCGCCGTCGAAAGAATGCCGTTTTGGCAGCGCGACTAAGCCGGAAACTTATCCGGCGGCAAAACTACGTACGAGCCTTTGAAAGAAACCGCCGGCCCGAGCTTGCCCGGTATCTCGACAACCAAATCGAGCTTCGTCTGCCCCTTATCGTCGAGCATCTCAAGAAAGTATTGCGCTTCGCTTTCCGTCGCCGCTTTGCAAGTAGCGTAAATCTCGGGCGATGTCACCGGCTGCAAATACTTGATCGTACTGCGATGGATCACAATACTCCCGCTCCGCCCCAATTCGCGTAAAAGCAGAAAAACGTACCCCCAACCAGCAATCGTGCAGAGCGCGCTCAAGCTCCCCGCAAACGCCGTTCGCTTATGGTTGAGATTGGGCTTTAGCGGCAGTCGCATCACGAGGCCGCCCAGCCCGCCTTCATGCACCTGCATGCCCATCTGGGCGCTCATCGGGATCTCGCGCTCGAGCGTCGACTGCAACTCAGCTAGGCCCGCAACATCCGCCGCGGGCACTCGATTTACGCTGGTATCCGGCATGATTCTTCTGCGGCTGAGATGCAAGAGGTGCTCGTCCATCCTAGCCCACCCGCATTTTCTTAACCAGCCACGAAACCCTTCCCACGTGTCCCTACAGCTTCATGATCAGCATCACCGAGTAATTGATTAAATGGGGTTCGGCCCCACCCGTCGGCGTGCTGTCGTACCGGTCCGTCGCACAAATCTTCAGGCTCAGATTCGAAGGCTGCACGAGCACCACTTCCCAACCTGTATCCGCCACGACGCGATAGCTGCTCGCTTGGTCGATTTCCGGAAAATAGTCGACCTTGGCGTAGATCTTCTGCGTTTGGAAAACCTGCTGGCTGTATTCCACGCCAAACAGACCTTCGGGGACCCACCGCTCATCCGCCCCGCCAAACTCGCGCGATGTACCACCGCCCACACGCCCGATCAGCTCGAGCGCCTTGTCGTGAAAGAAGCGGTAACCGAGACCGGTATCTACGTTCGATTGCACGTTGAAGTCTTTGAACTCATCGTAGAACTCGCTGTTTTGCCCAAACAGTGTCCATGGCGATTTATCATCCAGTAGCCAATCATTCCGTATATCAAACTGCGCGTTATTTTGCGTAATTTTTCCGCCGCTGTCGGTGCGGTTGTAATACAAGCTCAGATCGAGTTTTGAAAACCTCGATTCCCGCTTCATGTAACCGCCCGTCCGCATGCTGAATGAATCGCTCGTACCAGACGAGCCGTTAACGCCTAATTCGATTCCTGTATCCCATGGCGCAGGCACCAACAGAAAGGCCCGCTCATACCAACTCGGGTCTTGCTGTAATACGACGCCGTTCGCATCCTTGGCGTCGCCAGTCACACTACTCACAGGATCGGCCGCTTTGGGCGTTGGCAGCGGCTCGGTCAAAAACTTCGACAGCACCGGTGAAGGATCGGCCTTCGGCACCGCCGCAGGAGATAGTGTCGGCGCAACCGTCGCAGCGGCAGCCGGTGTAGCCGCAGTTGTCGCTGGCACCGTACCATTATTTGGCGCAGCCAAAGTTGGCTGAGAAGTCGACGGAGAAGGTGTTGGAGATGATGACGATGTTGGCGGCGCTCCAGGCGGCGCGAGCAGCCCGGGCGTTTGAGCATTCATGCCCTTCACGCACACAAACAGCGCAATCAATAACATCGTTGGACGTACGAAGCGCATCGCTGCTCTCTCCGGCAACAGCTCCGTCGCTGTCGCCTCATCCGACCTACCGCGGCAGTGAACACTGCAAGAAAAGCTGCCGACCGTTCCGGAACGATCGGGAGTTTCGGCAAAACGCGGTCCCCAAACCAGGGGCGGAGTTTTAGCCAAGATAGTCCACGAACTCAAGCCCGACCATCATTCCATGCACGACGGCCGAAGATCTTTCAGCTAGCAATGCTTCGCGCTTCAACCTCCACAAGCGCGCACAAAAAAACGGTCGGGCTTCCGTAGAAGCCCGACCGTTGTACTTTTCAAATCGCTCGTCGCGATCAGTTGCAACCGCAACCGCCGCCACAGCTACTGCAGCCACCGCCGCAACCACTGTTGCAACCGCTGCTGCAAGGAACTTCAACCTGCTTGGCCACCATGTGGCAAACCTTCACCTCGACCTCTTCGGTCGTCTTGTGCGGAACGCACACGGTGTAGGTACAGGTCTTCGTTTCCGGCTGGCAAACCATGTGGCAAACCTTGTAGGTGCGGGTCCGTTGCTCTGGCGAGCAAACCGTGCACGTCACTTCCTTCGATTGCTGCTCGGTCTCCATGTGGCAAACCTTGTACTCGCAGCTGCGAGTCTCTTGGCGCGTCTTGCACACGTTCACCATGCACGAACGCTCTTCTTGCGACATCTTGCAGACCTTGCAGGTGCGGGTCCGCTCTTCTTGACGGGTCTTGCATACCGTGTAGGTGTAAGGAACTTCTTCCGTCACTTGCTTGTAGGTCGTGTACTGAACTTCCTTGGTGCTCTCTTCAGGAACCCAAGTACGATGGCAAACCGTATGGGTGCCACAACCGCCGCCGCAGCTGCTTCCGCAACCACCGCAACCGCTATTGCAACCACCACAGCCGCTGTTGCAACCACAACCGCTGTCGCCACCACAGCCACCGCTGCAACCGACTTCTTCAGTCGTCGTTTCCCAGTGACCGCCGCAAACCTTTACGGTCTTCGTCGCAGTTTCCGGTACGCACTTCGTCACGTGGCGGGTGCCCTGCATTTCTTCGGTGTAAGGAACGCACACCGTGTACTTCTGCTCAACGTCTTCGTAGTGAGGAACGCAAACAGTGTATTTCTTCTCAACTTGTTCGGTGTAAGGAACGCAGACCGTATACTCACGGGTTTTCGTTTCCCAAACCGGCTTGCACACGTTGTACGTCACTGTCTTCGTTTCTTGGTGAGGAACCATCACCGTGTAGTTGCAGGTCTTCTCTTCTTCGACCGGCACCATCTTGTTGACCGTGTATTCGCGGGTCCGCTCTTCCTTCGTGTATTCGCACTTCTCAACTGTGCGCTTCTCGGTCGTGTATTCCGGTTCGTACACCGTCTTGGTCATCGTGCTGCAACCAGCGCTCGACGACTCGCCGCAGCCACTGCTGCAACCCGAATCGCCACCGCAGCCACCGCCGCAGCTCGATTCACAACCACTGTCACAAGAATTACAACCATGACAACCATGGCCAAAATGCGCCCAAGCGGGCGCTGCGGCCATAGCTACCAGCACGGCAACGGCTGGTGCCAGGCTCAGTAAACGGCGAATCATCAACATGTCCTCCAAAAATTTCAATAGAGAGAAATCTTAATAGCCCGCTCGAACGTCGGGATAACAACGCATCCGAATCCCCCAGTGAGAATCCAGCGTATACGCCGTTCACGAAGCCTAAGAAGCTTAGGCAAACGACGCTGCCGATTCTAATTACAATGGCTAGGTAGTCAAGCAACCCGAGTTCCGGTCCTCGGCCTTGATACTATAGGTCGCGACTTAACGATTTGCTGGCGAGACAATCTGCCACGCCATTTCGTCGTTAAAGTCGCCCTAGACTACCCCCATTAATAGGCCGTGGGAAGCGGGTAGACCTAGAAAAAACGGGAATTTAATAAAAAAGTGTGGTACTCCACTTCGGAGTACCACACTAGTTTTTACATTCGCGAACGTGCCGCCGCTAATAGGCCCGCACGTCTCTTTTTCAACCGAATTATTCTTCTGCCATCTGGAACTTACTGCTTCACGATATCCAACAGCTCGATATCGAACACGAGCAAGCTCCCTGGCTCGATCGGCGTATTCGGCGGTGGATTCATGCCATAAGCCAGCTTCGCCGGCACGTACAACTGCCACTTGTCGCCAACGTGCATTTTCTGCAGTGCCTCTCTCCACCCTACTATCACTTTCATCAGCGGAAACTCCGCCGGCCCGCCTTGACGTGCTGAACTATCGAATTCCGTTCCATTCAATAGCGTACCGCGATAATTGCACTTCACCGTGTCGTTCATAGTCGGTGCTGGTCCTCGCCCTTGCTGGATCACCTTGTATTGCAAGCCGCTCGGCGTCGTCTGCACGCCCTCCTTCTTGCCGTTTGCCGCTAAAAACGCATTCGCTTCCTGCTGATTTTTCATCGCTTCTTGCTGCATCCGCGATGTCTCTTTCTGCTCCATTTCCTGTTGGAAACGCTGCATTACGGCCCCGAGCTGTTGATCCGTCCATTTCGGTTGCGCACCGCTCATCGTGTCCTGGATTCCCGCCTTTAGCATCTCG
The DNA here is from genome assembly GCA_963733705.1 of uncultured Planctomycetota bacterium. Taxonomy (GTDB): domain Bacteria; phylum Planctomycetota; class Planctomycetia; order Pirellulales; family Lacipirellulaceae; genus JABDGM01. The sequence continues at coordinate 234,834 of CAVTEJ010000015.1, forward strand.
AAATCGACGTCAACGTGCCCTTCCTTCAAGCCCATCGCAAAATTACGACCCAGGGCGTAGCTCACCTCGGCCTTATAATTCGGATCGTTCTGCGCACCACCCGGCGCGCCACCTTGTGGCCCGGCCTGACCGCCAGCCGGCGCCTCTTCAGCACCAGGTCCTCGCCCATTCGGCTGCCCACCTTGCCGCAAATTGTTTTGCGAAAATACCGACGGCACAAAAGCCAAACTCAGACAAAACACTAATACACTCAAAACGCGTCGCATCGTAATCTTCCAAATCACGGGTGAAATAATCGCCAGAATTGCCATCGCAGCAATTCTGCTCGGCCTCTGATTGTAGGCAAGTCTGCCCCAACGGCTATACTGATTGGAGACGATCCTGCCGCGACTGAACAAGGCCAGCAAGTCCGGGGGGTAGCCGTGTCGTAGGGGATTTGACAGCGTCAGGCCGTTTTTCCGCGAATTTTGCACTCAGGTGCTCGATGCCTGCACCCATTCCCCCAGTTCAAATTAACGCGCCAATTTTGTTGGCTCCGTCCCGCCGTCGTTGTTCCCGCTTGGCGTTTACGCTGGTCGAGCTCCTGGTCGTCATCGCCATCGTCGGCATCTTGATCGCCCTCTTGCTGCCCGCCGTCCAGCAGGCTCGCGAAGCGGCACGCCGCATTCAATGCACCAACCACGTCAAGCAGCTCGGCCTCGCGCTTCTCAATTACGAGAACACAAAAAAAATGCTCCCCGCGGCCGGCAAATATGCCGACCCCGATTTAGCACTTTACTTCTCGTATTCATACTGGCGCGTCGATCTGCAGTCAGGCACCAACCAAAGTTGGGTCGTTTCGCTTTTGCCGTATTTGGAAGAACAAGCTCTTTACGATCAATTCGACTTGACGCGCAAAGTGACCCAAAACCCGAAAAATCCACAGATTCAGCAGCCAACCGTATTAATGTGCCCGAGTGATAGCGCCCTCGGCCGAATGTTCGAAACCACAGATAACACGAAAGATTCCTCCACCTCGAGCAACGTCCAATTCGGCAAAGCGAATTACGCCGCATTCGCCAACCCGTTTCACATCGATGCCTGGTATTACTCGGGTGCCATCTGGCTGTACGGCCGCCGACCGGAACAAATCACAGACGGCACCTCGTCCACGCTCGCCTTCGCTGAAATCCGCACTCGCGACAACTCCGCCGATCAACGCGGTGCTTGGGCCTTGCCCTGGTCTGGATCCACACTCCTTGCGATGGATTTCCACCCCGCGAAATTCCCTGAAAACGCAGGCGACAAAAACTCGAAGCCCGGTGACTACAACGCCAACCCCTTAAGCCTGGGCCTGACTCAATACCCCAACAGCATGAACGGCGACGTGCTCTATGTGTGTCCCGACCCCGCCGAGGCCCAGTTCGACAAAATGCCTTGCAATGACGAATACTGGGGCTACATCTCTGCCGCTCCGCGCAGTCAACATCCCGGCGGCGTAAACGCTGCCTTCCTCGATGGTCATGTCGGCTTCTTACCCAATAACATTAACGAGTACACAATGCTCTACATGATCGATACGAGCGACGGCCAGGTACTCAACGAACGCTATTAGGCAACGGTCTCCCTTCCCATCATGCAGCGATTTCTGGTTCCTAGCTTGCTTCTCGCCGGGCTCGTCCTGGTTGGCCTCGGAATGAGCTGGAACCACTTGCGCCCGGCAAGCAGCTATTGGACCAACGACCAGGCCGCCGAATTCACGGCCGCCCAATCCGCTCTCCATTCCATGGCTCACAATCATGGAAATGTCGACGAAGCCCATTCCGCCGAGTACCTCGCCGCCAAGGACCGATACACAAAAATCACGGCCGACCTCCAATCCGCTCGCGATTCCCAAACCCGCACGGGCACGATTCTTACCGCGCTCGGCATAATCTCTGTGGTTTCCGCCACCCTGCTCCATTACCGCGGCCGATCCGAGCCCTAACAGGCCTTTCAGTCCGACATTGAGCCCCCGCCAAATTTCCCCTATATTAGCGGGCTTAATGAATAACGAACGGCGGACCCTCGTCCCCAATATTTAGCCCTCGGCCAATAGCCGGGGGCTCCCCTCCGCGTCGCGGTCGATCCTTCCCGCCGGCGCCCATTCACTAGAGAGCGAGTTTTTCGAAGTGACCAGTCACCTAAACACCCCTCACGGCGGCAAGTTAGTCAACCTTCAAGTCTCCGCCAGCCGCGCCAAGGAAATCAAGGAACAATCCCGCGATTGGCCCTCCTGGGACCTCACCCCGCGCCAAGTCTGCGACCTCGAGATGCTCTGCAACGGCAGCTTCTCCCCGCTCACCGGCTTCATGAAGAAGGCCGACTACGAATCCGTCTGCAGCAAAATGCGCCTCGCCGATGGCACCCTCTGGACGATGCCGATCACGCTCGACGTCTCCAAGGAATTCTCCGAAAAGATCAAGAAGGGCGACTATGTTGCCCTCCGCGATGGTGAAGGCGTCATGCTCGCCGTCGTTCACGTTGAAGACTTATGGGAACCCAACCGCGAGCAAGAAGGCGAAAAAGTCTTCGGCACGAAGGATACAACCCACCCCGCCGTCAATTACCTAATGAACCAAAGCAAGCCGGTCTACATCGGCGGCTCCGTCGAGTGCCTCCAACTTCCGCTCCACTACGACTACAAGAACCTCCGTCGTGGACCAGCCGAACTCCGCGAAGAATTCGGCAAGCGTGGTTGGACGAAAATCGTCGCCTTCCAAACCCGCAACCCAATGCACCGCGCCCACCACGAGCTCACGCTCCGTGCCGCAAAAGACGAAGGCGCCAACCTGCTCGTCCATCCCGTAGTCGGCATGACCAAGCCCGGCGACGTCGACCACTACACGCGCGTCCGCTGCTACCAGGCGCTCATGTCGCACTACCCGCAAAACACGGCCATGCTCTCGCTCCTCCCACTCGCCATGCGAATGGGCGGCCCGCGCGAAGCGATTTGGCACGCCATCATCCGCAAGAACCACGGCTGTACCCACCTCGTCGTCGGCCGCGACCACGCCGGCCCCGGCAAGGACAGCACCGGCAAGCCATTCTACGGCCCGTACGATGCCCAGGAACTCTTCCAGAAGCACGAAGAAGAGCTCGGCATGAAGATGGTCGACTTCAAGCAAATGGTCTACGTCGCCGACGAAGACAAGTACTACCCAGTCGACGAAGTTCCCAAAGGCAAGCCAACGCAAGACATCAGCGGCACCGAACTCCGCGATCGTCTCGCCCGCGGCACCGAAATCCCGAACTGGTTCTCCTACGCCAGCGTCGTAAAAGAACTCCGCCGCAGCCATCCCGCCCGCGCACGGCAAGGCTTCACGGTCTTCTTCACAGGCCTCAGCGGCTCCGGCAAAAGCACGATCGCCAATGTGCTCCTGTCAAAGCTCCTCCAACTCGGCGGCCGCCCGGTCACGATTCTCGACGGCGACCTCGTTCGCAAAAACCTTTCGAGCGAGCTCGGCTTCTCGAAAGAACACCGCGACATCAACATCCGCCGCATCGGCTACGTCGCGTCGGAAATCACCAAGCACCGCGGCATCTGCATCTGTGCCCCGATCGCGCCGTACGACAACATTCGCAAGGAAGTCCGAGCGATGATCGCCCCCCACGGCGGCTTCATCCTCGTCCACGTCAACACGAGCGTTGAAGAATGCGAAAAGCGCGACCGCAAAGGCCTCTACGCCAAAGCCCGCGCCGGCATCATCAAAGAGTTCACCGGCGTAAGCGACCCGTATGATGTCCCAGCCGACGCCGAAATCGTAATCGACACCCTAAAACTCACCGCCGAAGAAGCCGCCCAAGAAATCTATCTCCGCTTGGAAAAAGAAGGCTACATCGGCGCCGAAGAGTAATACGTAGGCGAGTTTCTCCGAAACTCGCACCAACAGATTCTCAACCGCCCACTTCGGACTGGTCGCTTCAGCGACCAGTGAATCCCGTCACCAATTCGCTACCTCAACCCTACGGCGCAAGCCGTAGGGTTTTTTACGCGCCGACTCTCGCATGTCGCGGACGGTTAAAGCTCGGGTTTGAATCGATCAAACCAGCAACGCCCTAAACCCCGCCTGCTCGAAATCTGCATCGCTGGTTAAAGCGTTAGTGATTCCATGCTCCTCCATCACGACAAACGAAATGCAGTCCGTGTGTGACCATTGCTTATCCGGTCGCCGCTCAAACAGTTCAAAGCCTCGTCGAACCAATTCTTGCGATGCCGGAACAATGATTGTGTCCTGGTCACCTTGCAGAGAGCGGACAAACTCAGCAACGATCGATCGGCCGGAAACTTTCGAAAAGAAATTCAACAACTCCACAACCACAAATTCGGTCGTCAGGATCGTTGAACGATTATTCGTGGAAAGGCTGATCGCCTTCGCATGGTGCGCATTGCGCGGCATTAAGCAGGCGGCGTAAAACGAAGTGTCCGCAAATATCGGCTTCACTTCTTTGGATGACCGTAGAGATAGTGGTCGATGTTCTGCGATGCATCCGGCGGCAATCCATCAACCGCCCCTAGAAATGGCTTCATGCGCTCATATAGGGTTGGTATCTCCCGCTCCGACTCCTCAGCCGGCTTCTCCACGATGGTAACAACGACCGTCGTCCCGTCCGCCAAAATGGGCGCGGCATCTAACACGACTTTGCCATTTTCAATGTGCCCTTGGTATGTCACTACGTTTCCTCCTGGGCGGACCTTTCATATTCAATTCTACATCGCCCACACCGCCGCAACCAATACATTATCAACATGTTTCCCCCACTCCACATCTTGTGGTCCACAATTCGCTGGCCAATCTCGTTGCCATCTCTGACAATCTCCTAATCATCAAGCCGCAACTGGATGCGCTGAACTTGCGATCGAGCACCCGAGGAGCTGAGTCCAAATGAGAAAAACCGTTCACGAATGGCTCGGCGCCAACAAGAATGGAATCGGCCCCGCGAAAAAGAAAACCGCTTCCCGCAAACCGTCACCGCGACACGCCACCAAAAAGAAACCCGAGCCCATCCTCCCACTAACGCCGCGCAAGAAGAAAAAGCTTCCGCCCAAATAGCGCATCGACACTCCGCTCCCCACATATTATTTAGCCCCGGGCGACTCGCCCGGGGTCAATCGTCGTGAACTTCATCAACCCGCAACGGCGCTCACTGCCCCTTACGGCAATCAGTGGACCGACCAATAACGACGGATGGCTCACCCCCAAAATCAACAACGTCGCTGAGCTCGCTAAAGCTCAGCGACGTTTTATTGCAGTGATCTGCGTCGCTTCCGAACTAGTCGATAAAGAGGCTATGCCCGCTTTCCCCGACCACAGCCGATGCTCGACGCTTTAAACTGGACGCGCAAAACATTAGCTGACGGATTGCTGATGACAAACTGGTCGCGCGATGCCAGGTCAAAGCCACGATCAGCGAGAAAGCCGGGGTAACTGACTCCCAAATACCCGTAGTGAAGGTCGGTCGCGTCCAGATCCTTATTACGGCTGATTACGTAGACCGGGTCGCTAAAGTCCACATAGCCAGTGGACGTTTTCGTTGGGATTCCGCTTGTGGGATCAAAGTGGAAAATGTAGCTGTTCACCCGCGCACTGGCGACCGGAATCGTAGAACTGATCAGGCTTCCGTTATTGTTGTATGTGCCCGGATCGTGCGCGTTGTACGGGGTGTTTGGCAAAAGCTCCACGGCTTTTTGCTCTAAGTGTACCTGCGTGCACTTATTGTCCTCATACTTATTCAGGCGAAAGCTGTTTTTGTTTGGTGGTCCCGACCACCATCCACCCACGTCTCCGCCCTGACCGATGATGGACGCTTGGGCCGAAGTTGCAGGCAGCGATACTACGATCATCGCCACCAAAAAGAACCCCCAGATTGAACGATTGACTAAACGAGCATGAATTGTGTTAGACATCTGAATTCTCCTGGAAACATAAGGAAAGTACTGGTTGTAGAAGCGTTGAAAATTTCTGCAATGGCTAATGGACACTGCTACATTTCTGGATCTTGATACATTTGCAACTTCCCATGGTTAAGAAGTAGAACTGTCACGCGACGAGTTAGCTTCGATCAACGCGACTGCCGCCGCAGGACCGCCAGCCCAAGCAACCCCGCAGTGACCAAGGCAAAGGTGGCCGGTTCCGGAACAGTGCTTATCGTGAAGCTACCGCCATCGCCGCCTATCAGGTTATTGGACACATTGATCAGTAGTTGTGAGAAAGTACCGGACAAAAGCACCGAGCCGTACGCCGATCGGTTGCCAGTAGTCGGCGGCGCCGTGTCTGCAAACCATGCAACCACCGTGTTCTGGTTACTGTCGCTGAGAGTCGTGCCGCTGAGGGCCAAGCCATCGCCGCCACCGCCGTTCGAACCTTGCAGCGTCATCCCCAGCAGTCCAGGTGTGGATGCAAAGTCGAACGTGTTGCGATCGAGGTTGGCGATGTGGAAGATCGGATCAGCTACCGGCGAACGTGAAGTTGATCGTTATCAGGGAAGATACGTTGTTGCCTTTGTTGTATCCCAGGCGATCCGTCAAAGGGATCGTGGGATTAAAGACGTTGGAATAGCTGAATTGCGGTGAAGTGTTGTCGATCGTCGAATCGCCATGGGTCCCTCCTGCACCGCTATGGGCAAGTGGTAAGATGAGATTGGCATCGAAGTGCCCATAGACATGGATCGAACCGAGAAATCCAGTAAACGAGCCGCCAGCACCTGTTACCCACGAGGGGTTGTTGTTGATATCCAGCCACGCACCCGCCGCCGAAGGCACAAACGGCGTCGCCACGAGAAACATAAAACCGGCAAGGCCTAGAGCGGCACTTGCGACGCGACCACATACAAGATTGTTGCGATTGTTTTGACACATAAGATCAGTCACCTTGTTGATGGTTTACAGAAGCAAGAACTTTGAGATAGAAATAAAATGCGGTTGCTCGACGGTTAAAAAACCTACCAATTCAAGGTCGCTCGCACGCGACGATGGGCTCCGTCGAACGACCGCGCTTTCAGCTTGGCCGCCGCACCGCCACGGCTTCTCTTGCGTGCTCTCGCTCGAGCCGCACTCGATCGGACGGGGTACCCGCCGCCGCGCCGATAGGTGAACTGTTCGATCCCGCCGGCTTCCGCATAGTCATCGAATGCGTTTTCATACCGATGGTTTTCGTTCATTACTGCGATCATGACTGGACTCCTTGATTTGATTTCGTTCGTTAGGAAATTTAAAAAACGAGGATCCGATGCTGGTTCCGCGAGCCATCCGTCACGGCGGCGGATGGCGGATTGGTGTACCTTCCGATCGATTTGCTTCACCGGTGATGGCAACAGCGGCTTCAACAGCGACTTGCAATCAAGCGACAGGTCGGCATCCTTGCACAGATACAAGTCGGCCCCGACGCGGCACGATCGTCGTTCGTCGTCGGCGCTGTACTGGTTTGAAATCATGAACGTTGTCGCCTCCACGAATTGTTCCCGCAGCATTTCGTACAGCTCGAACCCCGTCATCTCCGGCAACGAGGTGTGAATCATCCATAGCTCAGCTCGTAATCGCCGCGCGAATCGCACCGCCGCCGAGGCGCTCGTCAGGAAGTGCGTATTCCATCGCTGCGCTTCCGCCAAAGCCACTAACGTGCGGTAACCCGTCGTTTGCGAATCCACAACGACAACGTGCGATTGTGGTTGAAGCGAGCGTGCCATCGGTTGCTTCTCGAACTGAATGTGTGCAGACGCGAATACGTTGCGTCTATTAAGCAAGCGCTGCGCCAAAGATTGCCGAGCCACGCGCGGTGGCTCGAGCTCGCCGTGTTTCATAGCACAATTACCGCGTAGTTTTTATTTGCCTATCGCTGAAAGATGATTCAGCCGAAGAGAATCGCGAATGAGATAATGCGGCGCTTCACAACTTATTCGCTGTAGTGCGCCACAATTTAATTGCCGCGCTTTGTGTCAATTAGCGCGCCAGATGCCTACGACAGCTGTTGGAAACAAGAACAACGCGAGTAGACGACGCGTCGTCCAAGCCAGCGCGAATGTCAGCCGCGCGAAGCCCATGTCTTAGTCCGAGACTTTTTTAGGCCGACCCCGCCGCGGATTTGGGATGGCGACGTGGTGCCGCTCAATCATCCGCGCCAGCGTGGCGCGGTCGATATTCAGCAGCTCTGCCGCGGCACTCCGGTTGTATAAGGCGTGTACCAGCGTGCGTCGGATATGCTCCGCTTCGATTTCGGCCAAAGTCGCCCACGCCATCGGGTTCGCCGACGATACTTTTACATCGGTATCATGCCCCGCCATCGAGGTCGCATCCGTATCGCGCGGAACCGCATTGCCTTCGATCACCTCAGACTCGCTAAAAACGACCGCCCGCTCCAAGCAGTTTTGAAATTCACGCACATTGCCCGGCCACGAATAGGCCTTCATGGCCGCAAGAGCCTCGCTCGACAGCCGCTTGCGGGGCAAGCCGTTCTCAATCGACATCTTCTCCAAGAAGTGCCCGGCCAGCGATTCGAGATCATCCGGCCTATCTCGCAGAGAAATCGATTCCAGCGCGATCACGTTCAAACGATAAAACAAGTCCAAGCGAAACCGTCCCGCGCTGACCTCCCGCATTAGATTGCGATTCGTGGCTGCCACGATTCGAACGTTGATGGGGACCGGTCGATCGCTTCCGACGGGCGTTACGACGCGCTCCTGAACAGTACGCAGCAATTTCGACTGCAATTCGGCGCTAAGTTCGCCAATCTCGTCTAAGAAAATCGTGCCGCCCTCGGCCACTCGGAAACAACCAAGGCGATCGCAATTCGCGCCGGTAAATGCCCCCGCGACATGACCGAACAGATGGCTTGCGAATAATTCGCCCGTGAGCGCCGTGCAATCGACGGGCACGAAAGGCCCCAAGGAGCGATCGCTGCATTGGTGGATGCTCCGCGCAATCAGCTCCTTCCCTGTTCCACTCGGCCCTGTGATCAGGACATTCGAATCGAACTGAGCGATTTGCCGAATACTTTGCTTCAGAGACCGAGTCCAGCTGGACTGGCCGACGATGCACGTCAGGGTCACTAGCCACTCGAATTGACGCCGCACGCGCCGACCAGTAAAAGCGACCATCGCCACCGCTGAAGGCGCGCGAAGAAAGCGCGCCCCTCCCCCGATTCCTTTGCGAACATACCACTCATCGGTAGGGACTATACCCATTTGTGATGGAAACGACAAATTCCACCAGGGTGAGAGCCCGATTCAGCCGGTTATTTGACACCGCTGACTAAGTTTCGTCACTTTTTTGTTGAATTTGTGCCACGACCTATGCTAAGCTGCCCGCCGAGGTTTAGTGTACAAATAAACCCTAATGGTTCTCGCAACGAATCCTGCAACGCCCACTCACCGCGCTGCGACTCAGATTACTGACCATGGCAATATTGGCACATCCGCTGCAACCATCCCCACTCGAAGTCCCAATACTCGCCCATTTTTGGACTTTCATGATAAAAAACATCCCTATTTTTTCGCCGTTTTTTTAATCAGCACGTGCCAATACTCTCCAATTTTGGAATAAAAAATCGTGTTCACCGCGATTCGCCCATATCCAACCCAATCCTAGTACCACGCCCGCAATGACCGGCGAGCTACGCCTCGCCGGGCCCCCAAAATCGCTTGGAACCCCCGTTTCCCCCGACTATGCTAAAAGTTGAACTCGTTTAGCGTTGCTTCCGTCCACACCTGACCCGATTCCAGCCATGAAGCTTTTTCCAATCCTTGGTGTTTCCGTAGTCGCCGTCGCTCTGCTCGCCCAACTGCCTGCGGCCGCCGACGAGCAAGCGACACTACAAGGCACTGACCTTTTCCAAGCCATCGACAATCACCAAGTCGACGTCAAATTCATTGCCAAGAGCGATCACGACGCCCGCGTCCTCGTTAAGAACAAGACGAACCAACCGCTAAGCCTGCGCATGCCCGAAGCCTTCGCCGGCATCCCGGCCTTGGCCCAATTCGGCGGCGGTGGAGCGCGCGGCGGCGGCGGTGGCTCGCGATCCTCCAGCAGCCGCGGCGGCAGTTCCGGCAGCGGTCAACAACAGAGTGTCGGCGGCGGTGGTGGTGGCATCGGCGGTGGTGGTGGCGGCGGCGGTGGCTTCTTCAGTGTGCCGCCCGATGAAACTGCCAAGATCGATGTGCCTGTCGTATGCCTCAACCACGGCTTTCGCGAACCGAACTCGTCCGCCTCGTACAATATGGTCCGCGCGGATGAGTACCTCGAAGATCGCCCGCAGGTTGTAGAACTGCTAAAAGCGTTCGGCAACGGCGGTCTAGACCACCAAGCCGTACAAGCCGCCGCGTGGCACTTGAACAACCACATGTCGTGGGACGAGCTCAAAGCCCAACTGCAAGGCACCAAGCGCAGCCACAACCGCCCACCTTACTTCACCGCAGAACAAATCCGCGCGGGCATGGCCTACGCCAACAAAGCGGCCCAACTCGCCGAACAGAATGCCGACAAGTACGCCCAAGAAAAGAAAGAGCACGCCGAGAAAGCCGCCAAAGCCGAATTAGAAAGCAGCGAAAAACGCAGCACCACGAATACAGACTCGAACGATCCCGCTGCTGCCAAAGACACCGACAGCGACAAATCCGCCACGAACTCAACGCCGGAAGAAAAGAGTTGACCTACGACGTGACTCCCGCCGCTTACGGTTTAGCTCAACAGCTACAACCAGCTTGCGGCAATGTCACGCCGCCCGCATCTCTTCGATCTCAATATCGCGAATCGTGGACAGCAGCCGGCGAATTTCTGCCTGGTAGTCCGTCCGCTCGATGTGCCACTGCGATTCCAGCTGCTCATAATGCTGCTGCTGGCGATCCAATTCCTGCTCCCGCGACACCAGCCGCGACGCCTGCGTCTCAATATCCGTGTGCCGCCGCTCCGCCCAAGCGTTCAATTCCGCCTGCTTCGACTGCAGCGAAGCAAGTTGCTTCGTCAAATCGCCACGCACGAGCTCCAATTGCTCCGACCGCTCGGCTAGCTCTTCGATGGTCGTCCGATAGTGATCCGCGAGCTTCGACCGCACCTGCCCAATCGAACGCGTTAAGCTCGCAGGAGCCAGTGCGCCGGAAAGTTGCGCCCAAGTCTCTTCCGTCGCAAGCCGCATTTCCAGCACTTCACGCTGTGTGTTCCGCAGCTCCGCTTGCATCTGGGAGAGCGCGTTTTCGCGGGCGTCGATTTCCGCTTCGCGCTGCTCGATTTGCTGCGTGCGTTGCTGCAACTCAGTCTGGGCCAATTGTTGCTGCGCCGAAATCGACCGACGCTCGCGGACCGCTTGCTCTTCCAACTGCCGCCGCTGGTTGGCGACTTCGCGGAGCGCGTCGGCGAGCTCCGACTTCTCCTGCGAGAGTTGCGATTCAGCTTCGTCGAGATAGCGTTTGCGGGCGGCGAATTTGCGCGACTCTTCCTGCAACACTTGCAGCCGCTCTTCGGTCACGCCCAGGCGCTCGTACCGCTCGATCGCGTTCTCGATTTCTTGTTGACGATAACTCAGCTGTCGTTCGGCAGCATCTAGTTCGCCTTCCCGCTTCGATATATCCGACAAGGCTTTACGCAGTTCGGCGCGGCCGATTTCGAGTTCACCGGCGCGTTGTCGCAGCGTTTCGGTTTGTTGTTCCAGCTCGTCGCCTTGCGATTGTAGGCGCGATTCCCAATCGGAAATTTTTGATTCACGTCGTTCAACCTCAGCGAATCGCTCTTCGGCTCGCGATTTATCGGCGATTAACTGCTCGATATCGCGATACAAGTGCGCTTGGCGTTGATCGAGCTCGCGGTGCCTTGTTTCAATCGCCCCTTCACGGGCCTGCAGACGATCGTTTCTTTGGTCCCATTCGGCACGGTCTGCATCAAGTGACGCTAGTCGCTCTTGAATCCCGGCCTCGGCCTGTTCAATTTCGGCGAGTTGATTCTGCAAACGCAATTCGCGTTCGGCGAGCGCTTCCTCGCGGACCTTTGTTAGTTCTTTCGAACGGGCTTCGGCGGCTGCTTCGCGTTCGGCAATATCCTGCTCACGAGCGGCCACTGATTCCGCACGGGACTCAAGCTCTTGCTGCCGTTCGGTTAGCCACTGCCGCGCGTTCTCCCACTTTGCCTGTAAGTCGGCTTCTTGCGCAGCCAGCTCGCTTTGCCGCCGATCGATTGCGGATTGCTCGCCCTGCAAACGGTCGGCAAGTTGTGCCGCGTGTTCCCGAAGTTGATCGAGTGAATGTTCGACCACGCTGTTGGCCGAACGCGCGTGGGCGTCGCTCTCCACGAACGCAGATTCCATCGCGAGCTTTTCGCCCGCGGCGTGCAGTGGTCGGCGTGGAGGCCCCGCGTGCGGCGGGTCGATCCGCATTCCACCGGCCAAGAAAGCAGAACCGTCGGCGGGATTTTGCTCGGCAGGGACAGACATATAAGACCTTGAGCGACTGGAGAGTAGAGTGTCCGCAAACTTTCTCTAGAGAGCGGGGCATTCTACATGTCCATCGGCCACGGAACCGGAAAACTCCACCACAACCGTTACAGATCCCCAACCGCGGGCTCGCGCCGCGAACCTTGGTGGACTGGGAAACCCACCAGCCGAGAAACACGACCGTCATTGCTGGCGTTGCGCAAAAAAGAGGGTGCCGCGAATCTCTCGCGGCACCTTCTCGATTGAATCTATTTTCGCGTTGGCAAGCGGCTCAGCTCTTGGCGGCGTCGATTGCTTGCTGCAAGCGAGTCTTTGGCTGCACGCCGACGAATCGATCGATGACTTCGCCATTCTTGAACAGCATCAAAGTCGGGATGCTGCTGACACCGTAGCTCTGCGCCGAGTTCGGAGCATCATCGACGTTGAGTTTGCCGATTTTGATGGCTCCTTGATTCTCGCCTGCCAATTGCTCGATGAGTGGGGCGATCTGGCGGCACGGTCCGCACCACGGCGCCCAAAAATCGACGAGCACAGGTCCGCTGGCCTGCAATACTTCGCTGTCAAAATTGTTGTCGTCAAATTCGGGAACGCCCATCGCTACAGTCTCCTTTGCTTTTAAGCCCAATCTTCGCCGTGAATTATAGGACCCGGAGGTCGAGTGTCAACGACGCCCAGGCATTGCCGACGGCCGCTATATCTTAAATACTGACAACACGTTTTGCGGACCGGTTCACGACCGAAAAACGACCAAACCGCCCGCAAATCTTAACGCTATAAGGAATTAAAGATGGCCCGTACCCCCAGCACGATGTTACCGCTCGGCACCAAGGCACCGCCGTTCACGCTGGTAAACGTCGACGGCAATTTGGTATCGCTTAGCGACTTCGACGGAGCGCCGGCGTTCCTGGCCATCTTCATGTGCAACCATTGTCCGTTCGTAAAACATCTGGCGGACGCGCTCGCGCAGTTTGGCGCTGAATACATGGCCAAGGGCGTGGCGATCGTCGGCATCAGCTCGAACGACGCATCCAGCCATCCCGCCGACTCGCCCGAGCAAATGGTCCACGAAGCCGAGGATCGCGGTTACACGTTTCCGTATTTGTTCGATGAGTCGCAAGAAGTGGCCAAAGAATATCGGGCCGCCTGTACGCCGGACTTCTTCCTTTTCGATGGCGAACGGAAGTTGGTGTATCGCGGGCAGTTCGATAGCAGTCGGCCGGATAGCGGAACACCGGTGACCGGCGCTGATTTACGCGCGGCGATCGACGCAGTGCTGGCGGGCAAAAAGCCGAGCGACAAGCAGTCGCCGAGTATTGGCTGCAACATCAAGTGGATTCCGGGCCGCGAACCGGACTACTTCAAATAACGGTAACGCGTGCCGACGCTAGCACGCCGAGACGATCTTTACCCCGACTACGCTTGCCCGCTATCCTTCCGGGCGATCGGACCCTTGCGATCCCGGTCACGTTTTAAGCCTTCGGAGGGAACCGTATGCGTCGCGTCACGTTTTTTATCATTGTGTTGTCGTTCGTTTCGCTAGTGCTGAGTTTCAGCAGTGAACTAGCGCGAGCCGCCGAAGCGTTTCGCATTGAAACGAAGGTCTACACGGGCGATCCGAAGGACAAAAAACTCGAGCCGATCAGCAAGACAACGACGCTTTTCAAAGACGGCATCGTCTACGACTTTCTCGAACACCCAGAGCAGACAGCCGTTTTTCGCAAGGCGACCGGCGGCAAACCAGGTCGCTTCATTCTGATGAATGACAAAGAACGAGCGCAAACGGAAGTTTCGACTGAAAAATTAGCCACTACGATGAAGGACCTGCGCAAGTGGGCATCTGGCCAAAAGGATCCGTTCTTGAAGTTTGCCGCCAATCCGCGGTTTGATGAAACGTTCGACCGCGACACGGGCAAACTCGTCCTTGCAAGCCCGTTGCAAACATACACCGTCGACACGAGCCCAGCATCGCAACACCAGGATTCGATGACCGACTATCATGAGTTTCTGGACTGGTACACCCAGTTGAACACGTTGCAGACGTCGCCGGTGCCGCCCGATCCGCGGCTAAAACTCAACGATGCGCTCATCCGGCACCGCGTCGTGCCCGTTAAGGTCGAGCTAAAGCGAACGGGCGAGGATCTGGTGTGGGCCGACCATGATTTTACGTGGCGGCTATCGCAGCAAGACTTGCAGCGCATTGAAGACGTACAGTCGGGCCTGACGGCTTACAAGCAGGTGGAAAATAAAGAGTTCCTGCAAATGAGCCAGCCGGTGATGCCGGGCAAGTGATCGCAGACTCACAGAAGTGCGGACTATCAGCCCCCGGCTGTGCCGGGGCTTTGTGTAGTGAAAAAGTTGATGTGTCGCTCAATTCCCGGCAGAGCCAGGGGCTGCAGAATTGGCGACGACTGACGCCGTAAACGCAAGTCGAACTATTCCCTCGTCAGCGCCTTGAAGCGCTCTTCAAGATCTCGTGTGACGGCGCCCGGTTTGCCGGTGCCGATCGTGCGGCTATCGACCTTTACGACGGGAATGATTTCCGCCGCCGTGCCGGTTAGGAAGCACTCGTCGGCGATGTAAACGTCGTGCTTGGTCAGCGGAGTTTCGCGGACTTCGATCTCGGCGTTGCGAGCGACTTCGATCACGGCGTCGCGGGTGACGCCTTCGAGAATGCCGGCTTCGAGTGGCGGCGTCCACAACTCGCCTTTGCGGACGAGGAAGATGTTGTCACCCGTACACTCGGCGACTTCGCCCTTGTGGTTGAGCATCAAGGCTTCGATACAACCAGCCTGCAGGCCTTCGATCTTGGCCAGGATGTTGTTGAGATAATTGAGCGATTTGATCCGCGGATTGAGGGCGGCGGGATGCATTCGCTGCACGCTCACCGTCACGATTTCGAGCCCTTTTTCGTACAGCTCTTTGGGGTACAGCGAAATCGCGTCGGCGATAATGATCACCTGCGGATTGCTGCACCGGTTGGGATCGAGGCCGAGCGTACCCGCACCGCGGGTGACGACCAGGCGAATGTATCCGCTTTCGAGCTTGTTGATGCGGACCGCTTCGTTGACCGCGTCGCACATTTGGTCGAACGACATCGGGATCGTCAACCAAATCGCCTTAGCCGACTCGTACAGTCGGGTGATGTGCTCGCGCAAGCGAAAGACTTTGCCGCCGTACGCCCGCAGGCCTTCGAACACGCCGTCACCGTACAACAGGCCGTGATCGAACACGCTAATTCTGGCGTCTTCTTGCGGTACAAACTTGCCGCTGATGTAAATCTGTTTCGACATAGCGGCAAAATAATTAACCACGGAGGCACGGAGGACACGGAGATAAGAAGATCATTGAGAATTTAACATCTGTAATCAACATCTCTGAAACGAATAATTACAGATGAACAATTCTCAATGTTGTTTTTTACTCCGTGCCCTCCGTGTCTCCGTGGTTCTATTGTGATTTAGAAACAACCGAGCGCAATTCCGCACAATGAGACATTCCGGCCCGCTCGCGGGTTCACGCCGCCACGACGCGGCCGTCGACGAGGGTGACGGTCCGGTCCGCCTCGGCGGCGATTCGGGAGTCGTGCGTCACCATGACTATAGTGAGATTCTGCTCGCGGTTCAACCGACGCAGAATCGTCATAATCTCTTCACCCGTATGCTTATCGAGGTTTCCGGTCGGTTCATCGGCAAGAAGGACACGGGGCCGTGCGACGAGAGCCCGCGCGATTGCCGTGCGCTGCATTTCGCCGCCCGAAAGTTCGCGCGGTTTGTGCTTGAGACGGTGGCCGAGGCCGACGAGTTCGAGCATTTCCTTGGCTCGTTCTTTGTACGCGCGCCGACGGCTCCAGTAGCCGAGCACGCCTTCGCCGATCATCGCTGGCGTCAGCACGTTTTCGAGCGTCGTCAGCTCCGGCAGCAAGTGATAGAACTGAAACACCATGCCGAAATATTTGTTGCGGAGGATATCGCGACCGGCCGAGGGGACGTTGTCGATGCGGTTACCTTCGAAGCAAATCTCGCCCGAGTCCGGTGCGTCGAGCGTCGCCAGCAGGTGGAGGAGCGTGGTTTTACCACAACCGCTGGGACCGATAATCGACACGAATTCGCCCGCTTGAATCGCGAGCTCGACGCCTTGCAGCACCGGGATCACGATCGACGCCTTGCGGTAACTCTTGCGGACATAGTGGGCCGCGAGAATTTCCTGCGTTCCGTCGGAGCTTGTCGACAACATTTGTGACACGGTTTGTGGCCCTACGAACGGCGCGGGAATGCGTGGCAGGCCGCGTGTGGGCGGCGCGATTTGCATGTCGGTCAGGTTCAGGCCGTGCGAGCCGTACGCGGATGGCATGGGGTAGGTATCACTCATAGCGCAGGGCCTCGACTGGGTGCAGGCGCAGCGCGCCGCGCGGGAAGAATACTGGCGATCACGGCGATCAGCATCGCGCCGGCGACGATCCATGCCACGGTCCACCATTCCACGATGGTCGGAATCTTCTGGAAGTAATAAATGGACGGATCGAACACGGGCTGGCCCGTGATCTTGCCGAGCAAATCGGCAATCTCATTGATGTAACGAACAAAGAGCAAGCCAAGGCCGAGGCCGACGCTGGCGCCGACGACGCCAAGGCTCAGACCGTAGCTCAAGAAGATCGACATGATGCCGCGGCCCGAGGCACCAAGCGATTTCAAAATGCCGATGTCGCGAGTTTTCTCGAACACGATCATGAAGAAGATCGCCAAGATTCCAAAACCGGCCACGGCGATGATGAGGAACAGCAGCACGTTCAGCACGGCTGTTTCCATTTGCACCGCGGCAAGGAGTGCGCCTTCTTTATCTTTCCATGAGCTAATTTTGTAGATTTGCGGCGGAAAATTCGCCCGCAGGAGATCACGAACTTTGTCGAGATCGACTCCCTTCTTCAGGCGAACTTGAATGGCGTTGCAGCTCGCGATGCCGGTCGACGGGTCGACCATGCCGCGCAGGCTTTGCAGTTTTTTGAGCGGCACGAACACGAAACTCGAGTCGTATTCGTTCATTTTGCTTTCATAAAAATCGACGCATGTAAACTTCGCGCTGAGCACTTTAGGGGGCTTCGACGAAGTGGGGTAGCTGATTTCTACGTCGTCGCCGGGCAGCGCGAGGAAGCCGTCCGAACCGTCTGACATGCGAAACGCGCACAGCCCGATGCCGAGGACGCAACCCGGATGTTGTTCTTTCGCCGGATCGAAGTCCGTGCCTTCGGCGGCAGGCGTGCCGCCGGCAATCGCGGCGTTGCCCGTGGTGGCGTCGCCTGTTGGTTTCTTCGGCGCGGCAAACGGATTATCGATCGCCCCATCCGGCACTTCGACGCGCGAAAAGAAGTGGGCTTTGCGCCGGCGGAGTTCCCAACCAGCAATCTGCATATCGTGCCGTGGCATCACCTTGCTGGGGTCCGTCGCCTGGTGGTCGGTTGTGTCGTAACCGCCGTCCTTCAGTTTGAAATCTAGCTGCTTACGATTTTCGGGATGCTGCAGATATTGGCCGAAATCACTCACCGAAGAGTAGGTTGCCTCATCGACGCCGATCATCGTGATCTGCCGCGTCACATATTGGCTGCCGACTGAGTATCCAAGCATCGCCGGGATGTGAACTGTCGGCGACATGCCCGAAATGTAGTCGCCTGCCACCTTGCGAATCTCTTCCATGCGGCGATCGGCGTCGGGGAAGCCATCGAGCGATTGGCTTTCGAACACGAGGTCGGAGAGGATGCCGTGGATGCGGTCCTTCATCTCATGCGTAAAGCCTTCCATCACCGAGTTGACGACGATCATCGTCGCCACCCCGAGCATGACGCTGATGATGGACGCTAGCGCGATATAGCGTGTGCGAAGGTAGCGCCAGCAGAGCAGAAATTTGTACATCGAATCGCGAGCCTTAACTCAAGGAGTTTTCGTTCGAGCGAGAGAGAATAGCTTGGAAAAGAATTCCCATCCAGAGAGTTACTTAACGCTAGCAAGCAACTCGTCGTGACTTGCCACTATCATTCGCCGCTTCAGAGTTCCGGAAGCTGCTTTAGCTCGAAGTAACGATCGGCAGGAAATGGTATTTTGCCGCCAGATTCGATCGTGAGATACGTTATCCGCGCCTGCTGGCGTTTTAGGCTGGAGGCCTTTGTATCGAGGAGCGTAACCTCTTCGACGGCATTGGCACCCGGTTGCAAGTTTTGCAAACTGACGGATCTTTTCGTCAAATAGACATCGTTTTCATCGTAAAACTCAAATGAGATAGTCGCATCGTCGATAATCGCGAGTGACTTATTTTCAAATCTAAAGGCGATGCGAGTCGTGGGTGATCCTTCGGTCACTTTTATGCGCTGAACGGTCAGCTGCGCATTTTCAAGGCGACGCGACTTACGAAATGCTTCATCAGCCGTCTTGGCCCATGCTTGGTTACTACTTTTCCAGTCCACGCGAAGTCCGGTAGGGGTGTGTACAAGGACATAGTCCGCAGAAGTTTTATCAGCCAACTGAACGGTTACTGTCACCCGCTCGCCTATTGGAACTGGTTTACTGGGAAGATTCAGGAATCTGAACCCTTCCGCGGCGGGATTATAGTTCGTGTAGTACGCTTCCATCAGTTCCTGAATTTCCGGATTCAACTGCACAAATGGGTAGCGATGGGCAAGCGTCGGAGCCGTCAAATATGCCGTAAGCAATTGTTCGATATTCCAATCCGGGTCCGGCTGTCGCAACGGTTGCGGCTGGGGTCGCACGCCACGAATTAGATTTGCCGAAAGGATATCTCGCTGATTTTCGGCCAGCTCTCTTTTTGCCTTCGACAGCTCCAACGCCGTTTCTTTACAGCTATCATCTAGTTGCTTTTTCAGCTGGCTTACTTCCAGTCGTAGTTGCGCCACCTCATCGTGAACGTCGCTCGTTTCCGCCGACCGGGTACATCCGAGTGAAATAGATAGACTGACGTTCTAGAACAATGAGGCAGAGAAACTTAGGTTTCACGCTCGAACTCCCTGTGCTCGGGCACCAAGATTGGTGCTCATTCCCCGGCGCACATTGCCTTCAAACTAACTTTTGGATTTCTTGTTTTCCAGCCGCTGCGACATAGGAACATCGTGTCTAATGTCTATGATAATTTCCGGTTTCAACAGCGGAAACAAAATCACATCCCTGATTGATTGCGTGTTCGTGAGCAGCATTATCAAGCGGTCGATACCGAGACCTAGGCCGCCGGCGGGCGGCATGCCGTGGCAGAGCGCGCGGATGAAATCGGTGTCCATCTTGGCCATCGAGTCTTCGTCGGCAAGGCCGGCAAGTTGCGTTTTGAACAGTTGTTCTTGCAAGTCCGGGTCGTTGAGTTCGGTGTAGGCGTTGGCGATTTCCATGCCGTGGACCATCAGCTCGAATCGCTCGGCGACCGCGGGGTTATCGGCCTTGCGTTTTGTGAGCGGGCAGATGCTAGCGGGGTAATCAGTGACGAAAATCGGGCCGACGAGTGTTTTTTCGATCTTCGCTTCGAAGACTTCACTTTTGACCACATCGGGGTGCTTGCCGGCCATTTCCAGGCCGACGGTTTTCGCCACGCCAGCAACCGCGGCGGCATCCGTCGCGTCGATTCCGAGCACTTCTTTGAACAGTTCGTCGTAAGTCTTGCGGGCAAATGGCGGCGTGAAGTCGATCGTCTTATCGCCCCAGCTCAGTGTCAGCGGCTGGCCGGTCGCTTGAATCGCACCAACGATGCAAGCCTCAGTTAGGTCCATCATCGACCGGTAGTCCCCGTACGCCTGGTATGCCTCGAGCATCGTGAACTCAGGGTTATGGCGCTGGCTGATGCCTTCGTTGCGATACACGCGGCCGAGTTCGTATACCCGCTCCATGCCGCCGACCATGAGCCGCTTCAGGTGCAGCTCGAGGGCGATTCGCATGAACAGGTCGATATCGAGGGCGTTGTGATGTGTTTTGAATGGCCTTGCGGCCGCACCGCCGGCGATCGAATGCAGCGTCGGGCCTTCGACTTCGACGAAACCGCGCGTCGCCAGTGTTTCTCGAATCGAGCGGATGATTTTGGTGCGGTTCAAAAACCGCGGCATCACGCCTTCGCCGTAGGTAAGGTCGAGATAGCGCAGCCGCTGCCTCAGTTCAGGATCGGTCAAGCCGTGGTGTTTTTCAGGCGGCGCTGCGAGGCTTTTGGTGAGCATCGTAAGCTTGTTCACGAAGATCGAGAGTTCGCCCGTCTTCGTCCGACGTAACTCGCCATCGACTCCGATGATGTCGCCCAGGTCGAGGCACTTCGCCAACTCCCAGTCGTCGCCCACCTGTTGTTGGCCGACGAAGAGTTGGATTTGCCCCGTCATGTCGCGAATATCAATGAATTGCAGTTTGCCTTTGTCGCGATGAAGTACGATCCGGCCGGCCGCCCGCACTTGCGGCCCGGTCATTTCACCGGCGCCCTGCTCCGAAAGCCACTTCCGGAAGTCGAAGCCTTCGCCGGCTGCCGCCGTATCGGGCAGTGCGATCTGCCGCCCATCTTGCGTTTTGAAAACGATTTCGTTGGTCCGCGCGCGAATATCGGCGATTGCGGCGTGATCGTCGAACCGCGAACCCCAGGGGTCGTGCCCCAGCTTCGCAATTCGCTCCAACTTCTCGCGTCGCGATGACTCCCAATTCCCGCTCGTCGAGGAAGTCGCCGTTTCTTCGGTCACAGGTGAGCTCATGCAGGTGAGGTAGGTTGATCGTGGGGCGAGCTGCTGTCGGAAGCAAAAAGCTCGCGACGGGGGTGGGACGGGGCATTTTAGTGAGTGGTAGCTGCCGGTCAATGGCGGCTTCCGGCCTGCCTTTTCCGCCCGTGCGTGCCGTCATGCTATCCGATATCGGAGCGACTTGCGACGCAGCCGGTTCGCGTTGACACCGCTTCCGCCGAATCCTACTATTCCCCACCGCCCCTGATTGCCGGCTTGCACAGCGGGGACGCCGGACCGGAACAGCCGCATGGCCCGCAAGTTTCGTATCGCTGCGATTGGTAGCCTCGTCGCCGTTGCGCTCGTCGCGGCGACGTTGGGCGGCGCTTACTATGCCGCTCGTCAGGTTCTCCCGTTCTACGAGCAGGCGCTCAAAATCGAGCCCGAAGTTTTGGAGCGCGGCGGCCGTGAGTTGGAAAGCCGCGCGACAGCGCTTTACAGCGACGCAAAGCAAGTCGGCCGCTGGCAGGCGCTTTTCACGGCGGAACAAATTAACGGTTGGCTCGCGACACAACTTGCCGAGAACGCCGGCGAGGACCTGCCGACAAACATTCGCGATCCGCGTGTGGCAATCGCGCGCGATTTGTTGACACTCGGATTCCGCACGTCTTCGGGCGGTGTCGAAACGGTAATCTCCGTTGACGCCGCTGTTTCGCTCACCGAAAAGGGGTCGATCGCCGTCCGGCTAATCTCCGTGCGTGCCGGTGCGTTGCCACTTCCCGTAATGCAACTCGCCGATGAACTCGCCGCAGCCTGCAAAAAGCTAAAGGCACCCGTCCAATGGACTCACCAAGACGGCAAACCTGTGGCCCTGGTCGAGATTCAAGCTGGCGTGCCGATGTACGTCGACGACATTCAACTTGATGACAATCAGTTGTACGTCGCTGGGCACACCGGCACGGAACGCGGTAAAAACGCCGCGCTCGATGGCCGCGGCAAATCGCGCTCGTGCGGCGAGGGCAGCGTGAATCTGAACGATTACGAGTTGCGGCTCACGCCAAAGAATGAGCATTCCGCGCTGGAGCTCACTCACCGCCCTTCCAGCCGCTAGGGTTATGACCCGGCTGTTAGCGTCCACTCGTTCTCAAGAGTGGTTGCGCGCTCAAGCACGATGTGACCTGAAATTGGATCGCTTTCCAGAACGCATTTGATTCGCTGAGCCGTCTCGGTCTTCATTACATACGACCCCGCCGATACGCGAATCACACATCCCCGGCCCCCGCTCACTTCGCCTTCGTAATCGAGATACGCGAGGCGATGTTCACCCAACTGCGTCGCCACGATCAAATTATCAGCGGCAAGAGCAGGGCAATCGTGATATTTGGCGGCGGTTCGTTCGCGTGCCGAGTTCCAAATCGCCGGCAGTTCTTCTAGTCGCCACGTGCGCAGCACGTCGCCTACCTCAAGCATGAAATCCCAATGCGAAGCCAGCGCACCGTTCGGAGGGCAGGCATGGTAAAGCAACACAAACCGGGGCATCGCCGAATTGTAGCCGATGACAGCTCTACGGTGAGGCGCTGACGATATCGATCATGTCCGAATCGACGGTTTTCGGCGTCGTCAAACTGGTCGACGCGACTTGTGCTTGAACTTGCACGCGACCGGTTCGGCTTGGTGTGACCGTGATAAGATATCGCAACTGCTCACCGGGCGCGACTTCAGCGACTGTCGGAAAACGAATCTCCGTCCCTTTTTCATTCGGAAGGACATTTTCCGCCGCAGGCTGAATTTGGGTCGTATCCGGCGTCAGCTCCTGTGGCAGAATCGCCCGCATGGAAACTCCCTTTTCGAGTTGCTGACCGGCATTCGCAATGATGATGTTGATCAGCAGCTTGTCACCCACATGTGCCGGCGTCTTCGTCACTCCAACGGTAAGCGTCAGATTACTTGCTGTCGGCGCCCCTCCGGCCGCCGGCAGCGCGCCGGTCGAAAGCGGCGGCAGAATTTCGACACACGCTTCGGCGGCTTGATTCACGCCGCCCTCCGCCGTGATCGTCGCCCGCGTACAGGCTCGATTGGTCGCCGTGCGGCATTGGCCTTGCATTTTGAATGTTCGCTTTTCCGCGGGCGCGAGGCTATCGATTTTCAGTAGCAGCCCATTGTCAGCCAACGGCTGTGCTCCTGGCTCAGCCGCTGTCGGAACGATGGCCGCGTCGCAGTGAATTACCAATTCGACGTTTGCAGCAGTTACATCGCCGACGTTCGTAATTGTCGCGCTAAAATTGGCTGTGTCGCCGATGACGGTCTGACGCGGGCCGATGATCTTCACTTCCAGCGCTGCCTGTCGAGCGGTCACGCAACCCTTTTGGCTCACTGGGTCCGCACCGTCGGCTGTCACCGTCGCCTCGTGACATTGCGTTCCGCCGTCGACCACTTGGAATGTGAGCGGCACGACTTGCGATTCACCGGGTGCGAGATCCTTCAAATTCGCATTTACGACTGTAAACTCATTTGGCTTCGCAGCGGGATGCCGCAATCCGCGATCGAATCGATCCGTAATCTGTATGTGCCGCGCAACGCCATCGCCACGGTTGACGATTGTTAGTTCGAACGCAGCGAATTGCCCGACCGACACCTGATCCGTCCCGGTTAATCGCAAACTCGCATCAAGCCGCGGCTTCCCAGCGGCTGCGGCGTTCGAATTCGGAGCCGGCGTGTACGGGTTCGGCGCGGGTGTGTAAGGATTCGGGGTTTGCGCCGGCGGCGATACGTTTTGCGGCAACGTCGGCGGCGGCGAGGCTATCGGCGCGGGGGCCGGTGACTCGGCGGGCACCACGGGGACTGCTGGCACGGCCGTCACGCCAGGTGCCCAGCTGACAGTCGTTACGCTGCGCCCCAACTGCAAACGTGGCATCACCGCTGGTCCAGCGGTCGGCGGTCGAATTACCGTGATTCCCACGGTGGTTGCCCCACCGCCCGCGTCTTTTGGTGTCACTTCCACGCTCGCGCGGCCATTCGCATCGGTCGGCGACTCAATGAAATTGCCACCTTCGTATCCCAGCGCACCGCCCGCAACGTCGTATCGCACGATCCAACCGGCGAGTGGAGCACCGTCCGTTTTCCGAACGACGGTCGTCGTCAGCGTGTGCGATCGTCCTGGCTCAACCACCGACGGCTGCGGAAAAAACCATTGAGCGTCGACCCAATAAATCGTCGACGTACCTCGATTGAATTCCGAATACGCGGTCGCTTCTGCCGTAACAACGCTGGTCCCTTCCACAGGCGACGTGACAGTTACCCACGCTTCGCCGCGGTAAATCGGTACATCATCATTCGGGTCGGGCGTCGACGTGTTGAGCGTGATAGGCACCACCGCCGTGGTGCTCGTGGCATTCCAATTGTCTATGCGCTGCGGCGCTTCGAGAAAGCCAAGCAACTGACCACGGTCACGGAAACCGAGTTCAGTGAACATTCCAGCGCCGCAAGGATTGATGGACCAATCGACACGCTGGTTCATCACCAAATGCCCATCGGTCGCAATGATCCCCGCCTTCAACAACATCTCGCTGCCGACCGGCGCGACGAGCCCTTCAGGCGAAACTCGCAAATACTCTTTTCCGTACGGCACCAGCGTCGCAGTCGGCAAGACTGGCGCCGCAGCGACCGCCGGTGGCGGAGGCAACGGCGAAGTCGGGACCGCCGCGCCCGTCGGCGCGACCACGGGCGGCGGCGGAAGCGTCGGCACCGTCGTGGCAATTCCAGAAGCCGGCCCAACGAGTGGCGAAGTCGGAATCATTCCCGGCGGATCGGAATACACGGGCGGCGCCATCACATTTCCAAATGGGCTCGATGGCACCATTGGTGGTGATGGCTGGTACAGCGGCGCCGAGGGAGCCGCCACGACGGGCGCCGGAGCGATCGGAGCCGGCCCTACTACCGGCGCGGATGGGGCAACAACCGGCGCGTTCGGCCAAATAAATAGGCTCTCACCCGTGGGATCGATCCGCGGCAACTGCAACTGCGCACGGCCCACCGTCGAGACCGCGCTCACAACGAGCGCGACCACCACGAAGGGGAATCGCCGTTTCAAGTGCCAAAACATCAGTGCGGACGCTTCCTTGCCCGGGGAGTTTTTGACGCGACGATCGGGGGTTCGTCGCGAAATTCATCATTTTTTGCTGGTAACGGGATTGCGCGGCCGAGCCAAACCCAGCGGAGGCACTTGGCCCCACCGCGACCAGGCTCGGCGCGCGCAATCAACCAGCCTGTTAAAACGTACCGCCTGGCGCGACATGTGTAGGCAAAACGCAACATTGATCGTTGATTTTTCGCAGCAGAAACGGCCGTTTGTAGGAAATGTGAGGCCTATGCCGGCGACCCGGTCAGCGAGCCGCGCCCTTCCGCTTGAAACGCACTTCAACTTGGCTTTTAGTGTTCCTATCGCAATGCACTCCCGCCTTTTCAGAGGCGTTGGTCCGGGCACCCCCACACCCTCCCGACCCCCTTAATTTCTTGCGTTGGTAAAACAGGCCGATTAGCATAAATAGAGCGGAAATCCACACCCGGGCGGCAAGTCCGTCCGCCGGGTCTCCGCGCGGAACATCGCTCTTTGCTGCTTACGAGGTAACTCCATGGCTCGGACCGTTCTTTTCACACGCACCATTTCGCGGATCATACGAAGCGTTCGACTTTCCGCCGCGCTGTGCGTTGTCGCATACCTCGCCTCGCAAAACGCTTGGGCCCAAACCGGCGGTGGCAGCACGGTCGGCACTGGTATCGGCTCGGGTGTCGTCGTCGATGCCGATGGCGTACTGCGCCGCGTGACCGCGAACGATCCGACCGGCGACCTCGCCCGGCAGCGCGCTCAAGAAGCGATGCTCAAGCTCGATCGCAACGTCGCCCATCGCAGCCCCTTGCGCAAGATTTCGCTCACCCGACTCGATCGCGTCATGAAAGATCGCTTGGCGTCCGGCGCTGAAATCGACGACACGATGAAGAACCTCGCCGGCCTCACCCGGCTCGAATATGTGTTCTGCTACCCAGCCACGGGCGACATCGTCATCGCCGGGCCTGCCGAAGCTTGGGGCCAGGCTCCCTCGGGCCGCATGCAAGGCATCGACTCCGGCCGACCGGTCATCGAACTGCAAGATCTCGCGGTGGCGCTGCGGGCGTTCCCGCAAAGCGACCGCAACAAGAAGCCGCTCATCTATTGCTCGATCGACCCGACGCAAGAAGGCCTCTCGCGGATGCACGAGTTCTTGCATGAGCTCGGCGGCCGCATCGGCGACCCGCGCCAGAACCCTGGCCAGGATCAATTCATCGTCGATGGCCTCCGCGAACGCCTCGGCATGCAAACGATCACCGTTGGCGGCATCTCGCCGAAAACTCACTTTGCCCAAGTCATGGTCGAAGCCGATTACCGCATGAAACTCATCGGCATCGGCCTCGAGACGCCGCCCGTACACCTCACGAGCTATGCTGAACGTGCAAACCCATCGCAAGTCGCAAGCAATGCCCTGCAACGCTGGTATTTCATGCCGAACTATCAATGCGTGAAGGTCAGCGACGACGCAATGGCCATGCAGCTCGTCGGCGAAGGCGTAAAACTCGTCGGCGAAGATGAAGTCGTCGGCAAAGATGGCACGCGCTCAAAGGCCAAGACGGGCCACGTGAATCGCGCCAGCGATTCCTTCGTCAAAGCGTTCACCAAGGTCTATCCGAAACTGGCCGAGCAAGCGCCGGTTTATGCTCAGCTACGCAACTGCATCGACTTGGCAGTTGCCGCCGCCTTCATACAGAACCAAGGTTACTATGACTTGGTGAAGTGGACCCCGGCCGTCATGTGCGACGAAAAATCGTTCGCCACCGAAACGCTGAACCCACCACAACAAGTTGAAACGGCCGTGAACAGCCTTTACAAAGGCAACACGCTCGTCACCCCGATCGGCGGCGGTGTGCAGATTCGTCCGACCGAAGCCATCGACCCCACAAACTTGCTGCAAGACGACGGCGCGAAAGTCCGCGATGCCCGCGCTGGCATCGACCTCAACAAACTCGCCCCCGATCAATGGTGGTGGGACTGATCCCGGCATCTGGACTGGGTCCTGGCCCGCCGGTCGTAAAAAGAACCTTGGTAAGAATTAGCCCGCCCTGGTAGCGGGCTTTTTCGTGCGCGGTGCCGAAAGCACCGCATTTCAGCACCTGCCTGCCACAGCCGCTGCGGAAGAGACTCTTAAGCAACCGGCCGCCCAAATATTGGGCCATCACCTGGCCAACGTTTCTTTGCAATCGTTGGGCGATCTGGTACGATCGGATTGAGGCACATATCATCAATCATTGCGGGGGATGGGATGATTATCGGAACAGAGCTATGAGACATCGATCGACACACAGGCCTGCTACGGCTCAAGGGCGTTTTACGTTTAAGTCAGCAGTGCTGGCGGCACTATCCGCGGCCATCGTCGCCGGTACGGCGACAACTGCTTCGGCGATTCTCGTCTACGACCGCAACGCGGCCGTAGCGTATGCCAACGCGAACTACAATAAAGTTGTCAGCGACGGCTACTTCTATATCAACTCAATCCAGCCAATTATTTCGGCGCCGGGCAGCCGGTACCGGGAAGTTCCAGGTGAGGCCAGCGGCATTGGTAACGACTGCGCCCACTTCGTCTCCAGTGCTATTGGAACCCCGGGCGGGCGGTTTGACCATCCCATCGCGCCGGCACCTACGGCGAACCCGGCGCGGCTAGGCTCGACGAACTGTTGGTCGGCAATTCAGCAGGCGGGTACGGCACTAAGTATCAGTATGGCCAGCTCGTTTCATCCGTCAGCCAGTTAACGCCCGGCGATGTGATCGGCTACGACTGGGACGGCAGCGGCGGCGGAAGCATGAGCGGCATCGATCACACCGTCGTCTATGTCGGCAACGGCAAGATTGATTGCCATGCCAATTCCCGTCTCGGCGCCAACTGGACTCTTGGCGGCGCCGACGACTATTTCTTTATTCACATCACTCTTCCCGACAGCATCGTGCCGACCACGCCGAGCAACGTTTCGCCGGCAGCGAATGCGTCTATTTCTAATCTCACGCCAACGCTCACCGCCAACGCCTTTAGCGATGGCGCGATCGGAAGCACGCACGTCGCGGCGGAATGGCAAGATCTTCAACAGCCGCGGAAGCATGGTGTATGACAGCGGCACGGACACCACGCACTTGACGTCATTGACTGTCCCCACCGGCAAGCTCAGCATGGGAGCGACATACACCTGGCAAGTTCGCTACCAGGACAATTACGGCGGCTGGAGCAGCTATTCGTCGCCGACATCGCTTTCCATAGTCGCCGCCGGTGTTCCCGGCGATTACAACAACAACGGCCTCGTCGATCTGGCCGACTACGCGTTGTGGCGTGACTATCAGGGGACGAACTACGCGCTCGCCAACGATTCCATCGGCGGCACAATTGGCACGGCGCAATACAACCAGTGGCGGGCGCACTTCGGCCAAACCGGCGGCATTACCTCGGGTGCCGCCCTTGAAAGTGCTGCCATTCCCGAACCGGCCACATTGAGCCTCATGATTCTGTCTGCCGTAGGCGCGTGGACGCGGCAACGCCGGAGAACAGGGCACACGTCAAATCCCGTCACCTGCTGACCATTGGTCGGCAACCGACGGATTATCGATATGGGCTAGTCGCTCACCGTTTTCTCACGCGCAGCCTCGCTCGACCGAATCCGACTCAATGCCGACTCCGCCAGCAATGGGGCCATCATTTGGAATGACAGGCCCGCGTTTGCGGCGAGGTCTATTCATGTTCTCGGCTCTATAGAGCGGCCCTTCCTGGGCTCTGGTTGATTTGCTCAACAGCCACGACTCTCAAATCGCACACATTAGTCCGAGTCGGGCCCGTTATGAAAAGTCCCTCCGCTCCTTCAAAAAAGTGGTAAGCATCGTTGCGCAGCGAGGAATCCCGCCGGTTCAAGTCCCTGTGAGCGCGCCGCGCGTACCACTTCCTCGGTCACAAATGCTCCCGCCGCGTTGGTCGGACCATCCTCGCCGTCCGTACCTGCCGCAAGAATCGCAATGCCGCGGCAATCGCCCAATTCTGCGAGTGCCGCCAACGCGAGCTGCTGATTCCGTCCCCCTTTGCCACGTGTCGCCTCATCAACAAGCGTTACCGTAGGTTCGCCGCCCGAGATCAAACAATCTGGCCCCTGCTCATCCCGCATCCGCACTGCCATCGCAGCCAGATGGTGCCCAACTTCTTCGGCACTTCCCTCCGGTTTCGCGCAGCAATCATTGCGTGCGAGTAGCCCAACCGTTCTGCTTCGACCCCGGCCCCATCGACCGCGGTCGCGTTGTTGCCGAGGATATGGAAACTCATGTGGGCCGGCGGACCGATCCCCTTCCCCATACGCCGCCAAATCATGTGGTGTCCATGATTCTTTAAATACCGGACTAACGACTTGACCGTCGGATCGGCGACAAGATTTAATTCCTCGAGCACGGTGAGCGCATCTGCGGCAGTTCTTGAAGTGAGCACGGTTGGACCAGACGCAATAATTTCCGGCGGGTCGCCAACGACATCCGAGATCGCGAGCGTAACAAGCGAGTCGGCCGTGCAATCGAGCGCCAGCTTTCCACCTTTGACCAGGCTTAACTGTTGCCGCACGATGTTGAGCTGCTCGATATTCGACCCTGCTGCGCTCATCAAGCGAGTCAGACGAATTTTTTCATCGAGCGGCAATCGATCAATCGGCGCCGGCAACAGCGCCGACCCGCCTCCCGATAGAACGCAAATGCAAATATCCGACTTCGCTAGCGAAGATACGATCTTTCGAATTTCTTGCGTTCCTCTAACTCCTTCGGGCCGCGGCTCATTCACGCCTGCCGGCCGCGCTGCATGCAGATGCACTCGCTGCGACGATTCCACACAATCCGCGGGAACGTTGACCCAGCCAACCACGTTCTTGTCCGCGAGCAGTTGCGGCCCAAGCACCTTTTCAAGTGCGACCGCCATCGCGCCGGCCGCCTTACCGGCTCCCACAATTGCAATCCGCTGCACGGTGGTTAGATCAAACGAATCGTCGTCGATGATGAGCCAGTTTCCATCCACTTGCACGTGCTCGGGCACAAGCCGCTCCGGCAGCACGGCCGCCACACCGGCTCGCCAAATCCGCTCGACATCGGCGCGAAGTTTTTCCGCAGAAGATTGCATGCCGAAACACTCATGCGTGAACAAATCCGAAACTGGACGGCTCAACTCGCGTCATTATCGCGCTTGCGGCGGTCCGAAAATAGGGTAAGCCGGGGCAACGCTCGGAATCTGCGCCGTACTCGCGCCAGCGACTGCCGGCAATCTCCGCGCACCGGCTGTTCGAGCGTGCGAACCATTACCGCGTCCACTTTCGCCGAGCCGACGCCCGTGAGTGCAAATGTAAGTCGCAAGTCGGTAGGCTGCGACACCGCTCGCACCATGCGAAACATTTGCCAACCCGAAGTGATTCCCGCCGTAATCGAGAGCTCCGTTCCGCCAAGTGAATCAATGACCGTCAGCCCTTCACCCGGTGTCGAGAATGGTTGATCGATCCGAATCCATCCGGTGATTTCCACCGTCTTATCCGCCTCCAGTGACGCAGGCGGCGAAACGATCCATACCCGCGGCGACGCAATATCAATCGCTTGCCCGTTCGCCGGCGCTTCGGCCGCAAGTTCTAGGCAATACGCCCCCTGCTCCGGTTGAGCGCTCGATAGTTCGGCCCGCGTCCCTGCACCGGCCGTCGGGTTGACCACGTGCTGCCACCCAAGTTGCGTCATCTCGCTCAAGTTTTCAAAGTCGCCGCCAGCGAACAAATTTTCGCCGCCGCGCAGATTTTCGAACGATCGGTTGAGCGTCGCAAAATCGGCAAGGCGAACATAGCTCAACCCCAGCGCGTTGCTTTGCATTCCGCTCGAAATGCCGGCGGCACGCTGTTCTTCTGTGGCCATGTGCCGAACGTCGCTTGCCACGAAATCGATTTGCCCCTGGGCTTCCTCAAGCTGCCCACTCGCGAGCAGAGAATCGAGTTGCCCGAGCCGCGTGTTCACTGTCGCCGCGTCGGCCGCATTCAAACTCGGTTTTAAATCAAGTGCCGCGAGCCGGCGGTCGATGTCGAAACGCCGCTTGCGCCCGTGCCACGACGAAATCACGTTCCAGTCTCGCCGTTTGATTCGCTTGCCGCACAATCCGTGCCCGAAATCCCTTCACGACTTGCGGGTCTTCGGTGAGCACGACCAGCGAGCTTGCACCCGCCGGAATCGTGACCCGCGTTCCCCCCGCAACTCGCTGCGGCGAAATCGCGTTCATCGATACTGGCGTCACCAGGTAAGCCTGGCTCGACTCCGAAACCCCAGGCACTACAAACGTAATGTCTTTCGACATCGACCGTTTTGGGGTGGTGCCCACCGCAGCCACCGCCGGCATCGGCATGAGCAGCCGCGATCGGTCCACGTACATCACTATGCTGTCGTAAGTCCCATCCGTCGACTTAACCCGGCTCACCACTTTGCCGCCCGCCAGCCACGGCTCCATCAATTGCAGCCGCCAATTGATCAGCTCCAGTTCCGCCGCCCGATTTCGCGTCGCAATATCCGTTTCGCTCAGCGAAGAATTCGACTGAAACAAGACGCCACGAACTCCCGCCATGCACGCCGCTTGCAGTAGCGTCTCAAGCTGTTCAACATCCACCGCCGGCGCCGGTCCAGTCGTCCTCGACAACACATTCGCCTGCAGCCGCACGATTTCGCCAAATTGCGAATTGATCGTCGCCCAAATCGGCGTCCCCGGCCGAGCAAGCCTCGGCCGACTTGCCAGCCAGGTTTCGAATTCCTGTTCACTTAACCGGCTCACCCGCGGATTGCGCGCCAGCAGAACATCTCCCCATTTGCCGGCCGACCCCAAGTTGATGTCTGGCGAAATCATGATCGGCCGGCCATACAGCGCATCGTGCTCCCGAATCGCATCCGCCCACCGCGACGCGTAATTTGGATCCCTCGCAATCGCCTCGTCTTCTAACTCCCACGCTAACACCCGATCGCCCTCCCCCCCCAGCCCGTTACTCGCAATAATTTCCGGCCGCGGCGGAACGCAAACGAACCACAGTCCGTCGCGCTTCGCGTCATCAACTTGTTCCGCCGTCGGAATCGTCGCCAACTGCACGACATTGAAGCCCCGCTCCGCCAAAAATTTCAGCGGCTCACCATTCCATTGAATCGCCCGTGGAAAGAACGGCTTCTCATCGACCATCAACGTCGAACCCTGTAATCGCGCTGGCGATGTCGCGTTCGCCCCTTTCCGAACCGCCGGCGGCGCAGAGGCACCGAATATTGGCCCCTCCAACCGCGGCGTACTCCGCGAAACATTCGTCGCCTTCGTTGCCGCTTTTACAGCCGTGGGCTTGGCGATCTTCGTCGGGTCGATTGCGACGCCGTCAACTTCCAATTCGTCCGTGCCAACTTCCACACCGTTCGGGTCGCCCGGTATTACCAGCACGACCGATTCGAGATACGCCTCGTGCACATCCACCGCGCTCTGCATCGTTCGCATCACGCGTACTTGTGCCGCAAGCAATTTCGGCACATCGCTTAGCGTTAACTGCTGCCAATGCCCCGGCCGGTTGTAAGCATCGCCTTTGATTACCGCCAGCGCCGCACTCTTACCATCACCACCAACCGATCGTGGCAAAGCAATCCGAGCCGCCAGCTGAATATCCGGCCGATTCGATTTCACCCACAACCGAACCTGCAGCTCGTCGACAACCGCCAGCGGCGGCGCCGCGCACCGAATCAATGCCGATTGCCCCGCGGTAGTCGCAACCGCGACCCGCTCGATGCCCCCCGTATCGCGAGCTCCCCCAGGGATGCATTCATGCACCAGCATCTTCGCCGGCACGCCCCCATCAACCAGTTCCCACACCGTTTCCGGCCCGTTGAACGACCTGCTAAACGCCGGGGCCGCCCGAAGCGGGCCAGCCATCATCCAACTCACCGCAATCGTCGCGGCAAAGAGGGCCCCATGCTGTAAAACGCGAGAAAACATTGGCCAATTGCCGCAATACGCCCCGCAGCTTCGCCGTGATGCACAAAAGCAACGCGCAAACTGGGCGCCAACATTTGATGTAAAGTGGCCTTCTATCAGCATTTCCGACACGCAACCAGGGCACTCGTGGCGTACAAGCATCATCTCGCCCCGTCTTCCCAAGCTCCGTGCCAACTTGTTGAACGAATGCAAGTTCTTTCCGTATAATCAGTTAAGCGATTTTTCGACCGGGCCCATTCCGAGCGTGGCGCAGCGTGTGCATTTTGGCACGCCATCACCACCCGGAGAGTTACAGCGATGGCCGACACCACACGAGTTTCCAGCACACACGTCGAAGAATTGCCCGCCGACATCCTGCGGCTTGCCGCAGCTATCCACGCCATTCCGGAACAATACTCTCGCGACCTGCTCCCCGCCTTGGAGCGTGTCGTCGAAAGCACGAAACGACGCCGGCGCATCTTAAGCATGGTGCAAGACGCGCTCAGCCAACTGCGGCTCGATATGAAGTACCTGATGTTCGATGTCGAAGCCACCCGCCGCGAACGCGATGAATTCCAGGCTCGCCTCGAAGAGTTCGAAAATAACCAATAAAGTTGTCCGCAGCACCGTTCCACAAATACAATCACGTAAGGCAAACTTCGACAACGCACCATGATCCGCCGCATCCCGGCGCGAGCGACAAAGCTTGGATAATTTCGTAGCAGCGTGCCATGGCCGAGATCAAAACAGCGGAACAACTGGCACAACGCGCACTCGATGTAAACGTCATTGAAAGTGCGCACCTGCAGGCGGTTTGGAGCGAGCTCGGCTCCACGAGTCCGCCGCTAGCCGACTTTGAGCAATCGCTACTCCGCCGCGAGCTGCTCACGCAGTACCAGCTCGAGCGCTTGCTAAAAGGCGAATCGCGCACCGGCTTCGTCTACGGCGATTACAAAGTTCTGTACTTCGTCGGCGCCGGCACATTCGCCCGCGTCTACCGCGCGGTTCAAAAAGATACTGGCAAGGTCTACGCAGTAAAGGTGCTTCGCAACAGCCTGAGCAACCCCAAGGGGATTCACCCCAAAACGCACAAACCGCTCAAGCCGTACATCGACCTCTTCCGCCGCGAGGGCGAGTTCGGCATGAAGCTCAAGCATCCGAACATCGTCGAAATTCACGAAGTCCATTCGCAGGGCGTAACGCACTACATCGTCATGGACTTCGTCGAAGGCCGAAACCTCCGCGAGTTCTACCGCGCCGGCCGCCGCTTCGATCCCACCGAAGCCGCCGACATCATGGTCGGCGTCATGTCCGCCCTCACCTACGCGCTGCAGCAAGGCGTGACGCACCGCGACCTGAAAATGTCGAATGTGCTCGTCTCCAGCGAAGGGGCGGCCAAGCTCGTCGACTTCGGCCTCCTCGGCGTGCAAGGTTCCGTGGAAGCGGAAGCCGAAGGCTTCAGCCGCCGCACCGTCGACTATGCCGGCCTCGAGCGCGCCACCGGCTGCCGCCAAGATGACCCTCGCACCGACATCTACTTCGCCGGCACGATCTTCTACCAAATGCTAACCGCGCACCCCGCGCTCGCCGATAACCGCGACCGCGCCCAAGCCGGCAAAGCGCGTTATCAAGACATCAAACCAATCCTCGATCTCGTGCCGTCTCTCCCATTGCCGCTGACGATGGTCGTCAACAAAGCACTCGAATTCGACCCCGACAAGCGTTACCAAGAGCCGAAAGATATGCTCGTCGACCTCAAGCTCGCAATCAAGCGCGTGAAAGATGCGAAAGAAGGCAAAGCGGCGGGTGGCCAAGAACTCCACAGCAGCGAAGGTTTCGACGACCAAGGCCAGCCCCGCAAGCTCCTGATCGTCGAATCCGACGTCAAAATGCAAGACATGCTCCGCGAGCTCTTCAAGAAGAACGGCTACCGCGTGCTGGTACTCAGCGACCCCGAACGCGCCGTCACACGTTTCCACCAAGACCCGCAAGCCGCCGACGTCGTCCTTTTCACCACCGGCAACAACGGCCGCGCCGCGCTCGACGCTTTCAACCGCTTTGCCACGGAAAGCGCGACCAAGGAACTGCCGACCGTCCTCCTGCTCGACCAGAACCACCACCACTGGGCCGAGCACGCCACCGCGGGCAAACATCGCGTCGTCACTAAGATGCCGATCAAAATGCGCGATCTCCGCGGTGCGCTGATCGAGGCTTCCGGCAAGTAGAGCCATCCCATTCAAAGCCCGAAGCGTAAGCGAGCCCCCCAACATAACCCGAAGCGTAAGCGAGGGACTTGCATCCTATGCCCCCTCCCGACCCCATCGCCTACCTCTTCACCTGGACCACCTACGGAACATGGCTCCCAGGCGACGCACGCGGTTGGGTCGAATATCGACACGGCTTCCAATTACCCAACCCGATCCTCGAGCAAGCAAGCGCCGCTCGCATGACCGAGGACGCTTGCGTTCTCACATTGCCGCAGCGCCAACGAATGGACGAACAAGTCGCCGAAACCTGCAGCCACAAAGGCTGGACCCTCCACGCAGTCAACTGCCGATCGAATCACATTCACGTCGTCCTGTCATCGCCTGAGCATCCCACAACGATTCGCAAGCAACTCAAAGCCTGGTGCACTCGTCGCTTAAACGAGCAGCAAATCGCACTCGGAAACTCCAAGCCATTGCAGCGAACCAACTGGTGGGCCGAGCGCGGCAGCATCCGCTGGATTTTTGACGAAAACGATCTCGCCGCCGCAATCGACTACGTCCTAAACCAGCAAGACAATCCGCGCCGATTCGCAAATTGAGCAACGCTGCCCGAATCGCGAAACCCCTCGCTAACGCTTCGGGCTAAGAACCCCGCGTGCCGCTGCCAGCCATAAAAGCCCGAAGCGTAAGCGAGGGACCACACGTCCCCAATACCACGCAAACCACAAAGCAAGCATTTCTTCCCCCACCGCTCAGCCCCTCGAACGTCCAATCTAACCGGCCCGCTGCCGCCGTCCGTAATAAAAACGCGGCAGCCCGCAATTAAGATCGTTGCACTCACACAGCCCCAATGGCGCTGATCAAAACCCACTCCATTCCAACACATGCGCTCAGCCCAAACCCACGCCCTGATCGCACTGATCATCTGCCAATTCGTCGCTGGATGCGGCGATGGCACTAAACTCGTAAACAAGACATGGCACGAAAAGTTCGGCTGGAAAGCTGAAGACTATTTCGACGACCCCAAAGTCGTCGCTCTTTGCCACGCCATCGAATCCAACGACATCAAAGAAATCGACCGCTTGGTCGCCGATGGCGCTAACGTGAACGCCAAAGGCAAAGACAACATGACGCCGCTGCTGTGGGCGTTTCCTGATAACAAACTTGATCGATTCAATTTATTGCTTCGACACGGTGCGGATCCAAACATCGCTGTGGAAGGCGACTTCAACACTCGTGGCGCGATAACGCCAGGAGATTCTGTAACCATTTTGGCCGCCGGGACGTCGTTTCCAGGTTACTTTGAAGCCGTATTTGATCAAGGCGGAGATCCAAATTTGGTTTGTAAGTCCAAATTCCGCTATAGAAGAACTCCCTTATTAATTCTGATTGCGGGAAGCGCACCCTGATAAGGCGGAAAAGGTGAAGTTGCTCGCGAAAGGGGCAAATCTGAACTATCAAGATAGTGTTGGTGAGACACCCGCAATGTGCGCTGCGGGGCACGGACGCTTCGATATTGCATTGTTTCTGCTAGAAGCAGGTGCCGATCCCCACCTCTACCAACTCAACCAGATGATGAAATTGAGCCACATCGTAGTTCGTCAGGAGAAACGCCTTGCCACTTGTACTGAGCGCGAGAAGATTGAATATCAAAAGCTTGTCGATTGGCTAGGCAATCATGGAGAATCGATCGACGCTGCCAAAGCGGACGAACGACGCTGGGCTTTTTGGGGCGGATATGGAATCGATAAGAAAGCCAAGCTCATGGAGGAGGAAAAGAATGCGCGACTTGCTCGCGAAGCGGGCAAGACACAATCTCCTCAACTAGAGGACTCACAGAGTAAGAAGTAACGCTTCTTCCGACAACCGCGTGAACTATAAGGCGACGCGACTCATTACGGTTGCGACCGCAACGCATAGTGTCAGACTGATCGAGCTCCGGTCCGCTGGCTATAAACGTCTAAAAATCGCGAAGTGGCCAAAAACAACAGTGGAATTACGTCCACTAATATGTTAGCATCCTACTCACGCTGCACTACAGCAGTGTTTCGCTCTTTGACAATTCGCTTCTTACACCCATTCGCCGACCCGCGGACTGCGCGATTTATGGCGCTAACGATGAGGCCGAGCTCGAATGAATATTGTTGAGTGATCGCGCCTCCTCACACTCTCTGGCGCACAATATTCGACCTATTTTGGGACGCGCGAACGCGAAGAACACCGCGTTTTTCCCCGCCGTCGATGCGGCGGACGTTCCAATATTACCGAATATTGTATTAAAAAATCGTGTTCAGCGCCGCTGACAAAAATCAGCGACGATCTGAATCGAAGAAGCGGTCCGTGTTTAGGCCGTCAGATTGAGTGACGATCCCGGCGCGATGCTCTTGAGTGCTGCGGCCGGGTTGATTTGGCCGTTCTGAGCGTTCTTCACTGCGGCCGCGAGGTCGTTGCGGAATTGGCTCAGGTCGACGCCGTGGGCTTTCAGGGTTGCCGCGAACGATTGGGCGGTTGTTGGGGCGGCTCCGGCGCCAGTCGTGGTTGCGGTGGTTGACGTACTGCCGGCAGTGTCGCCACCCGATCCGTCGCCAGAAAGCAGCTTCGTGATTGTGTCCTGGATGACCTGGTCGGGGTCGGCGGAAGGATCGGCGGAGTTGAGCGCACTCGTCACGGCGTTGAGCAGGTCCGATACGCCGCTGCTATCGCTTTTGCCCTTGCCGGTGCCGTGATGGTGGCGATGCTTGCCGGTGGCGGCAAGGAGTTGCGACGTTGGATCCGTTGCGGTTGCGGTCGCAGTACCACCGGCTGCGGTGCCCGAAGTACTACTCGAGCATTGCTGGCCAGCCGCCTGTTGCAAGAATGGAAACGGACTTTGACCAACGCTCGATGTGCCGATGGTGTTCATGATTCGAATTCGCTAAGTCGAGACCAAGCACGACGCTTGGAGAGTGCAAAGCGCAATTTCGCGCCGTCACTATTATCGACCCAGGAAGCGGCCTTAATGAACGACCCCAGTGATTGGGTTAAAGATCTGCGAGAAAGAAAAGCTGAGAAGCGCCAGATTGGAGAAAGTTGGCGGTTCAGGCGGCAGGCAGCAGTGCTACGCCAGCAGCGGACACAGAGAGCAGAGTTCGCGGCGGCACGAAATCGGCGTCGGAGACGTTTCCCACAAGGCGAACGGGATAACCGGAGACCCTATTAGTGCTGTTCAAGCTGACTGATTTTTTCGACGCGCCGTTGGTGCCGGCCGCCTTCGAACGTGGCGTCCATCCAGACTTCGACCAGCCGCTCAGTGCTGCGGGAGCTGAGCATGTCGCCCGAGAGGCAGAGGACGTTGAGGTCGTTGTGGCGGCGGCTGAGCTCGGCGGTGACTTCGTCTGCACATGCAGCGGCGCGCACGCCGGGAAATTTGTTGGCGCAGATTGCCATGCCGATGCCGGTGCCACAGATTAGGATACCGCGCTCCGCTTCGCCGCAGCTTACTTTTTTGGCGACCAGGGCTGCGAAGTCGGGATAGTCGACGCTGGCGTCGCTCGACGGTCCTTCGTCGAGGACTTCGTGGCCTTTCGATTTCAGCAGCGAGATCACGCGTTCCTTGAGGTGATACCCGCGATGATCACTGGCGATGGCGACTTTCATAGCGTGGCCGAAGTGGAGTTTGTTGGGTCAGGATATCAAATCTTGGCGAAGGCGCTCGGCATGGTGCTTTATACCGGCGGCGAGTTGGGCGGCACAGTGGCGATAGGCGCCAACGGATTGGCCGATGGGATCGGCGACGTCAGTCCGTTCGGGCATGAGCAGGTGCGTGCGGGCGGCGGCCTCGGGCCAGCGCTCGACGATCGACTGCAGATGGCTCTGCGTCATGGGGAGGATCAAATCGGAGTGGCGAATCAGTTGTTCGGTGAGAGGTTGCGCTTCGTGCCGCGAAAGGTCGAGGCCTTGCTCGCGCATAACTTGAACGGCTTCGGCCGCGGGGGGGCAACCCGGGGCCGCGGCGATGCCGGCCGAGAGGACGACTACGCCGTGGGTGTCGAGGTCGTCCATCGTGCAGCTCAGGCTTTTGGCCAAGCTTTCGCGCATCAGGATTTCTGCCATGGGGCTGCGGCAGGTGTTGCCAGTGCATACGAGGAGCACCATGACGCCGGCGAGGCGACGGAGCGTGGCTTCGGCGACGACGCCTTCGCGGAGGATTTCGAGGGAGTTTTGTTTGATGCGGACGACGGACGAAGGCTGGCCGTAGCGGCTCGGGCCGTCGTCGAGAATCATGGCGACGTCGCCATCGAGGTACTGCAGCACTTCCTGGGCGGTCGTGGCGTCTGGCTGGCCGCTGCGGTTGGCGCTCGACAGGACGATCGGGCCGGTGAGCATTCGCAGGACGGCTTGCGACATCGAGTTGGCGGGGACGCGGAGGCCGACCGAACCGTTTGGCGTTACGACTTTACGAACTTCGCGCGGGAGCTGGGCGATGAGACCGTCGCGGTGTTGGTTGTCGACGACTAGCGTTACGGGGCCCGGCCAACAGCGGCGGGCGAGGCGACGGGCGAGCGGCGACATATCTGGCACGAAATCGGGCGCTTCTTCGGCGCTTTTGATGGCAAGGGCCATGGGGTTACCGGTCGCGCGGCCCTTCACTTTGAGCAGCCGCTCGACGGCGTCGGCGCGGCAGGCACTGGCAGCTAGGCCGTATACTGTTTCCGTCGGGATCGCGATCAGTTGGCCTTCGGCGAGCGCCTGAACGGCCCGATGCACCACGTCGCGGGTGTCTTCGGCGTTCCGGATATCGATGACGATTGGCGGCATAGGCACGGTGGGCGAGCGGGAAGCGCAAAGAAAAAGAGGAGGAACGCGGCCGGGTGTCGGCGGCGGTTTAATCATTAGGCGGATGATCAACTATATCGTTTTCGGCGGCGGGCGGTCAAGGATTCACGACACCTCGCGGCGGACGCAAATCCTTGGCATACTTAAGGTTTGGGCTGACAAGGGCCGACCGGTGGCGTTGCAAAATCGTCAGAACCGGCAACATTGAACCACACATGAGAAAGCAATATCACTTTCGCCCTTCGGAGCGCGGAACACTAGCGTGGGACGTTGACCGGCTCGTCGCCATTAGTAAAGATTTTCCTCGCATCCAGATCTCATTGACCGCAATTCGAGAACTCGAGGAACCGTTTTGGTTCGGCATGGATGATACTCCGACTTGCCGCGCCGTGGTGGAACATGCGCGCTTGATTGAGGCCGCAGATTTGAACTTTCCGATTATTCTCTCATCGGACGGCCGAGTCATGGATGGCATGCATCGCGTCGGGAAAGCACTAATGTTGCAGCGCCCCACCATCGAGGCCGTTCGATTTCCTGAGGACCCCGACCCCGACTTCGTCAATGTGCATCCGAACGAACTCTCGTATGAAGAATCTTCAAGGTCGTCGAGCCAATGAGACTACAAAAATCATTAGCAATGGATCGGCGACGATTTGGAAGAATCGCCACGGGTGGTTTGCTGGCGGCGACGATTGGTGGGTGTTCGAGTGCGCCGGCGACCGATCAACCGGAAATCGTGTGGGGCACGCTCGGCGCGGGCAAGGGGCAGTTTTCGAAGCCGCGGGCGATTGCGATTGATGATAAGGATCAGCTTTACATTGTTGACATGACGGCGCGAATTCAGGTGTTCGATGCCGACGGGAATTATTTGCGTGGCTGGCAAACGCCGGAGCATACCAATGGCCGACCGACGGGTTTAACGTTCGACACGATCGACAATCACCTGTTGGTGGCCGATACGCATTACAATCGCATTCTCACGTACACGCCGGATGGCGTTTTAATTCCTGAGCGGACGCTCGGGGGCGTGATGGGTCAGGGGCCGGGCGAGTTTGGCCTCGTTTCGGATGTGGTGCGCGATCAGGATCACAATTTTTACGTTTCAGAGTATGGCGAGTTTGATCGCGTGCAAAAGTTCACGCCCGATGGCAAGTTCATGATGCAGTGGGGCGGCCACGGGACGGATGCTGGCCAATTCATGCGGCCGCAGCACTTGGAGTTTGATGCGAATGGGCTGCTGTGGGTGGCTGATGCGTGCAATCATCGGATTCAAGTGTTTGATCAGAAGGGAAAGCTGATCAAGATGTGGGGTGAGCAAGGGACGGAACTAGGGCAGATTTATTATCCGTATTGCATTGGGCTCGACGGCAAGGGGCACCTTTATGTGTGCGAGTTTGGGAACCATCGGGTGCAGAAATTTACGCTCGATGGGAAGTCAGTTGGCGCGTGGGGTAGCGCGGGCGCAAACCGGGACAGTTGAATACGCCTTGGGCGTTTGTGATGGATAGCAAGTTCCGCATTCACGTGCTCGATTCGATGAATCATCGCGTGCAGCGGTTTGTGCTTTAGCTAAATTCAGCCCGAAGCGGCAAAACTCTAGTGCAACCCAAACCCCCAGCAGAGCCGGGGGCTGACGCACAGTGCGAGCCAGAGAACTTGTGCTGCTACGATTTGCGCTTTGCGGTTTCGGTCTTCATGAACTTGAGTGCATCGCCGGCGAGTTGTTCTTCGCTTTCGTACATGCGGCGCCAGATTTTGGTGGCGGCGCTGATTTCGGGGAGCGCGAGGCCGAAGGCTTCGACGACCATCCAGCCGTCGTAGCCGACTTCGTGGAGGGTGTCGAAGGTTTCTTTCCAGCGGACGTGGCCCTGCCCTGGCGTGCTGCGATCGTTTTCGGAAATGTGGACGTGGACGGTGTACGGCGCGGCGGTGCGGATTGCTTCGGGAATATTTTTCTCTTCGATGTTCGAGTGGAAAGTGTCGTACATCATGCGGCAGCTGGGGTGGTCAACTTCTTTGATGAACCGGGCCGTGTCGGCAGCGGAGGTTAGGAAATATGTTTCGAAGCGATTGAGGTATTCGACGCCGAGCATGACGCCGGTTTTTTCGGCGTGGGCGGCAACTTCGCGCATGCTTTCGACGCCCCATTTCCATTCGTCCTGTGTCGGGCCGGCGCCGCTGAAGAGGCCGATCGCGGAATGGTAGGGGCCGCAGAGAGTTTGAGCGCCGATTGCCTGGCAGGAATCGAGCGTGCGTTTGCTGGCTTCGATGCCGGCGGCGCGGATTTTGGGATCGCTCGAGATCGGGTTATCGGGCTCGGTGCGAATTGTGACGGCGGTGCGTTCGAGGCCGAGGTCATCGAGGCGTTTGCCCCACTCGCGATGGAGTTTGTCGTCGGGCTTGAAGATGGGGACTTCGACGCCGTCGTAGCCCATTTTTTTGACCTGCTCGAGGGCGGACATCAGGCCGTCGTGGAGGTGGTCGGTCCAGAGGAGCAGGTTCATGCCGAATTTCATTTTTTTGTCCGCAGATTTTGTTTATGTAGTTTGAGCCGTATGCTTCCGAATTCTTGCGAATTCAGCTACGATATTGAAGCCGAAGAAAGTCACACTTCCGGCAATTCAAAACCTTTGCGACGGGGGCGGTTGAGAAGTTTGTTGGCTTCGTCGTCGCCGACAAACTGCTCCTTCTCGGGATCCCATTGCAGTTTGCGTTTGAGCTCGCGGGTGATGTTCACCAGGTGGCACACGCTGATCGAGCGGTGGCCGATTTCGACATCGGCGTTCGGCAACTGGCGTGACTTGATGCAGTCGAGCCAGTTTTGAATGTGGGGGCGGGCGATCCAGCCGGCACCTTCCCATTTGGCGTCTTGAGCGGCTGGGTCGGGCGCGTCTTTTACGAAGTCGGGTGGATTCGTGGTGAACTTGTTGCGATTGATTTCCATCTTGCAATCGCTGCCGACGAAGACTGCGCCGCCCATCGGTGCGCCTTCGCGCTCGAAGCGCACCGGCGTGCCATCGGCGTACTTCATGGCGACGATTCCCTTTTCGCCATCGGGCCAGAGCTCGGTCGGGCCGGTACCGTCTTTGCCGAGCGCCCATTGGATTTGATCGACGCCGTGAGCACCCAGTTGGTCATTTCGCCGCCCGAGTAATCGTGCCACTGCATCCAACTGAATTGGAGTTGTTTGTTAAAGGGGCGGAGCTCGGTCGGGCCGCACCACGTATCCCAATCGTCGGTGTCCGGAATTTTTTCTTCGGGTAGTTCGACGTAGTTGCGCGAGCGCGGGTAGTTGACGGCAGAGACTTCTTTGAGTTTGCCAAGCTTTCCGTCGCGGACGAACGCACAGCAGAAGCGATTGATATCCATCGTTCGCTGCTGGGTGCCGACCTGGAAGATTTTGTTGTGTTTGCGGACGTGGTTGACGAGGATGCGGCCTTCTTCGATGTACGCGGTGAGAGGCTTTTCGGCATACACGTCGTAGCCGGCTTGCACGGCACGAATGCACGGGAGCGTGCGGGCGTGGTCGGGCGTCGCGATGATGAGAGCGTCGAGCTTCTCCTTATCGAACATTTGGCGATAGTCTTGGTA
Organism: uncultured Planctomycetota bacterium; assembly: GCA_963733705.1. Lineage (GTDB taxonomy): Bacteria > Planctomycetota > Planctomycetia > Pirellulales > Lacipirellulaceae > JABDGM01. Next base: position 278,605 of record CAVTEJ010000015.1, read on the forward strand.
GATCGCCCAGTCGGGTTTGTTCTTCTTTCGAGCCGTTTCGGTGGCGCGGAATTTAAAGCAATCGGCGAGGGCCACGATTCGGCCCGGCGGCGGCACTTGGTCCATCAACTGATTGGCACGGTTGCCAGTGCCGATGACGCCGATGATGATTTCTTCATTGGCTCCCGGGGCACCCTCGCGGCCGAGCACGCGGGCGGGAATAAATGTGGGGGCGCTGAGTGCGGCGGTCGTTGCGGCGGCTGTTTTGAGGAAGTTGCGGCGTGTGGTTTCGTTTTGATTGTTTTTGGCGTGATCGCTCATTGTTTCAACTCTGGCCAACCCTGTTTGCAGTGCGAACCCCCGCTACACCCTCAGCATAATGTTGAGGATGAGCAATGTCACCTTAGTTACTTTAAGCGGCACTCAGTGATTGAGAGTTTTAAAGCGAACAGGTAGGCTATTTGTTGTGCGAAAGTTTTTGTGCAGGACTTGTGCAGATGTTGTGCATGGGTTGTGCAACGGCACGCGGCCTGAAGGCCGCCGCTAAATGACTCGTCGCATTGCTTTGGTCTTATCACACGTGGAACTCTGTTGCCGCGATGCTGGTCTTCAACAGCCCCTGGTATTTGCTGCTGCTATTGCTGCTGCCAGCAATGTGGTGGTTCAGCTTTCATAGCCTTAAGCGGCTTGGGGCGCTGGCGGCGATGTTGGCGCTGGCGCTGCGCACGCTCGTGATGTTTCTGCTCGTTGCGGCACTGGCGGAGATGCAGTACCAGCGGACGAGTGACCGGATGACGGTTATTTACTTGCTCGATCAATCGCTGAGCATTCCGGAAGCGCGGCGCGGGGCGATGATCAACTACGTGAATGCTTCAATTCGCGATCAACGCAAAGCAGACAAGGAAGATCGGGCAGGCGTGATCGTGTTTGGCAAGAACGCCGAAGTGGAAATCCCGCCGGTGGATTTTAGCATTCAGCTTGGTCGCAAAGTCGAAAGCTTGCTGGATCGGGAGTTCACCAATCTTTCGGGTGCGATGCAGCGGGCGATGGCGATGTTTCCGCACGATTCGGCGAAGCGGATCGTGCTGGTTACGGACGGTAACCAAAACGTTGGCGATGCGCTGCAGGAAGCGCGAGCGATTGCGGACGCGGGGGTAAGCATCGACGTGATGCCGGTGCCGCTCGATGAATTGAGCGACGTGGCGGTCGAAACTTTTGCGTTGCCGCCGGATATTCGACGCAATCAGCCGTTCGAGGCGCGGGTCGTTGTTAATAACACGTCGACAGATGCCAAGGGCGCGGGGAAAAGCGTGAAGGGGCGGATCAAGATCGTGCGGAAGGCGGGCGATCATGAGGAGACGCTCATCGATGAGCCGCATGAGATCAAACCGGGTAAAACCGTGTTTCCATTTCGACAGGAAATTGATCAGGCGGATTTTTATACGTACGAAGCGCGATTCATTCCTGATAACCCAGCCGACGATGCCATCACGCAAAACAATTTGGCGACGGCTTTCACGCACGTGCAAGGCAAGGGTCTGGTGCTGCTCATCGAGAATTGGGAACAGCCGGGTGAGTTCGATCATCTTGTGGAGCGGCTGCGCAGTGAGGGGTTGGAGGTTGCGGTCGAACCGAGCAATCGACTGTTTACTTCGCTGCCGGAGTTGCAGCGTTATGACACCGTGATTCTTGGCGGACGTGCCGCGCGCCGGTGGCGATGATGCGGCGAGTGTTAGTAGTTTTAGCGATGAGCAGATCAAGATGCTGGTCCGCAACACAGAAGAGTTAGGGTGCGGGCTCATTATGCTGGGTGGGCCCAACAGTTTCGGCGCTGGGGGCTGGACGAATACTGAACTCGAAAAGGCGATGCCGGTCGATTTTCAGATCAAGAGCGCGAAAGTCGTGCCCGTAGGTGCGCTGGTGCTCAACATGCATGCGAGCGAGATTCCGCAGGCGAACTATTGGCAAAAGGTGATTTGCCAGGAGGCGCTCAAGGCGCTCGGGCCGCGCGATTATTGCGGCGTGGTGTACTTTGGCAGCACCGATTTGTGGCTGTGGGGGCAATCGGAAGGCGGCATGAGCCGTGTGGGGCCCAACAAGCAAATGATGCTGGCTAAGATCGATAGGATGCAGATTGGGGACATGCCGGATTTCGATCCTAGCATGAAGAAGGCGGTTGTCGGGCTGGCGAAGTGTGCGGATGCGGCGAACAAGCACATGATCATGGCGAGCGATGGCGACCCGGCGGCGCCTAGCGGCAGTACGATCAAGGCACTTAAGGACGCCGGCATCACGGTGACAACTGTGGCTGTCGGTGCGCACGGACGGGCGGGAAGCCCGACGATGCAGAACATTGCGACACAACTGGGCGGCAAGTATTACGTGGTCAACAACGCTAATGCGCTGCCAAAGATTTTTCAGCGCGAAGCGCGGCGGATTGCGCGGCCGCTGGTATATGAGCCGAAGCCGCCGGTGAGTCCGCAAGTCACGACGCAGCAGGAAATTGTGCAGGGTTTGGGGAAGGAATTTCCGCCGATTAGTGGGTTCGTGCTAACGAGTGTGAAAGAGAATTCACTGGTGGATGTCGTGCTAACGTCGCCGTCGCCAACGGAATCGCAAAATGCGACGGTGCTCGCGACTTGGACTTACGGGCTGGGAAAAGCGGTCGCATTCACTACGGATGCCGGTCAGCGGTGGGCCACCGATTGGACAGGCTGGGACGGTTACGATCGCTTCTTCAGTCAAATGGTGCGGTGGTCGATGCGGCCGACGGGCGACACAGGAAAGTTCACCTATGCGACCGAGCAACAAGGTGGCAAGACGCGTGTGATCGTGTCGGCGCTTAATAAGGATGATGAGTTTCTGAATTACCAGGCGATGGACGGTGTGGTGCTCGGGCCGGACATGCAATCGATTCCGCTCAAAATGGAACAGACGGCGCCGGGGCGATATGTGGGCGAATTCGATTCGGCGCAGGCGGGGAGTTACCTCATTTCTGTGCGGGCTGGGAACGCGATGATTCGCACGGGCGTGAATGTGGGATATTCGGATGAATTTCGCGAGCGTGAGACGAATACACCGTTGCTGACATCGATCGCGAATTTGCCGGCTAAGAAAGGTGAGCCGGGGAAGCTGATTCCACCGCTGCCAGTGGTGCCGGACGACAAGGAGAAGGCGGAGGAAAAACTGAAGCCGCAGTTGGCTGTTAATCCATTCCGGCGCGACTTGCAGCAGGCAGTCGCAACGCAAGATATTTGGCCGTGGTTGGTGTTAGGGGCTGCCTGTTGTTTTTTTGCGGATGTGTTCGTGCGGCGGGTACAAATCAATCTACAATGGCTGGTGCCAATTTGGACGCGAATGTTGGATATTGTGTTGCGGCGTGAACCGCATGTGGCCACGCCGGAGACGATGTCGCGACTGCGGAGCCGTAAGGCGGAGGTTGACCAATCGATCGAAAGCCGGCGGGCGGCAACGCGGTTCGAGCCAGATGGGGCGGCGCCAGTTCAAACGGATGCGATCGAGGCAGCTGAGGCGAAAACGACGGGGCCGGCTCTGACGCCGACGCAGCCTACGAAACCTGCTGCCGAGACTGAGGACCCGGATTCGTATACTTCGCGATTGTTGAAGGCGAAGAAGCAAGTTTGGCAGGATCGGCCGCAGGATAAGCCGGATACTGAGGATTAGGTGATGGAATGAATCACCACGAAGAGCACAAAGTACACAACGAAAATGACTTAAGCGAGAAGTGCAGAAAACGGAGGACTAATAGGCACTCATTATCACTAATTTGAGAATGGCAACTTCATTATTAAGTTGTCACTACTGCTGATTCGAAATTTTACCTGCTATTGATGTCGTCAGGCGGGACTTGTTTTCTCTCAACTATCAACCCTCAACACTCAACTTTCCCATATGTCTTCTGTTGAATCGATTGAAAAGCGGGCGGCGCAGTTTGCGGAGCGTTACAAAGCTGTGCAAAAGCAGCTGGGGCGCGTGATCGTCGGGCATGACGAAATCGTGCATGGCATTCTCACGTGCTTGTTCGTCGGCGGGCACTGTTTGCTGGAAGGCGTTCCTGGTTTGGGGAAAACGCTGCTCGTGCGGACGTTGGCTCAAACGCTGAGCCTCGACTTTTCGCGGATTCAGTTCACGCCGGATTTGATGCCGGCGGATATTTTGGGCACGAACATGATCGTCGAGGATCAATTGGGGAAGCGTGAGTTTCAGTTTCAGAAGGGGCCGATCTTCACGCAGATTTGTTTGGCGGACGAAATCAATCGAGCGACGCCGAAAACACAATCGGCGTTGCTCGAAGCGATGCAGGAGAAGTCGGTGAGCATCGCTGGGAACGTGTATCAGATGAAACCGCCGTTCTTTGTGATGGCGACGCAGAATCCGATCGAGCAGGAAGGGACCTACCCTCTGCCGGAAGCACAACTTGATCGGTTCTTCTTCAAGTTGGTCGTTGGATATTCGAGTCGCGAGGAGTTGAACACGATTATTGATCGCACGACGAAGGGGACGATTGTTAATCCGGATAAGGTGATGGATGGGGCGGAGATTGTGCAGTGGCAGCAGTTGGTGCGTGAAGTAATTCTTGCGCCGCACGTGCAGGATTATGTGGCGCGGCTGACGTTGGCGACGCACCCCGAGGGGCCGTTCGCGGTGCCGATCACGAATCAATACTTGCGTTGGGGGAGCAGCCCGCGCGGGCGCAGACGCTGACGCTAGCCGCGAAGGTGCGGGCGCTGTTGAGCGGGCGGTACAACGTGAGTTTTGAGGACGTGCGGCGCGTGTTTCTGCCGGCGATGCGGCATCGGGTGATTCCGAATTTCGAGGCGGAAGCCGAGGGGATTAATCCAGATAAGGTGCTGGCGGAGATTCTGCAGAAGGTGCCGGAGAAGGCGGAGGAGTCGAAGGCGGCGCGACCGGCGGAAGCGGCGATGAAGAAATGAGCGATGATTCAATTCGCTCGATTTCCATTTCGCCGTCGAAGCACGACTAACACGATTCACGATTTTTTATGCCCGTCACCGAATCGAACCTTCTGCCGCCGGATCTTATGTCGCAACTGGAGCGGTTGGAGCTTGTTACGCGCAAAGTATTTCGCGGCCGAATGAAGGGGGAGCGACGCAGTAAGCGTAAAGGGCAGAGTGTTGAGTTTGCCGACTTTCGCAGCTATGTACCGGGTGACGATTTGCGTTCGCTGGATTGGAACCTGTACGCACGGCTCGACAAGCTCATCATCAAATTGTTTCTCGAAGAAGAGGACCTGCATTTTTTTACGCTGATTGATTCGAGCTTATCGATGAGTTTTGGCACGCCGAGCAAGTTGGACTATGCCAAGCAGTTGGCGGCAGCGCTGGGGTTTGTGGGGCTGATTCGGACGGATCGCGTGCGGATTGAAACGTTGGGGCAACTTTCGAATCAACGCGGGCCTGTACTGCGCGGCCGGAAGAGCGTGTGGCGAATGCTGGAATATCTTAACGGCATCGAGGCGGGCGAGACGACTTCGCTGGCCGAAGGGGTCAAAAATTTTTGCTTGCGGAATGCGGGCAAAGGCATTGTGGTGCTGATATCCGATTTGATGGACAAGAACGGGTACGAATCGGCGCTGCGGTTCCTGGTGTCTCAGCGGGTCGATGTGTACGTGATTCACGTGCTGAGCCAGGAAGAGTTGGATCCGGATATTAAAGGGGACTTGAAGCTGGTCGATGTCGAGGATCACGATATCGCGGAAATTACGGTGAGCGCACCGCTTTTGGCTCGGTACAAGTCGACGCTGAATTCGTTTGTCGGGGGGCGCAAGAGTTTTGCAATCGGCGGGGGATGAATTATTTGCTGGCCAATAACCAGACGCCGGTGAAAGATTTGATTGGGAGTTATTTGCGGCGAAGAGGATTAGTTCGTTAGTTGGCTGGGAACATTTGCTAAACCGCAAGCGGCACCGATTGAATTTTAGATGCTCGACTTTTTTTACAACACGCTTTCGCCTTGGCAGTGGGGACTGCTTGCGCTGGTGCCGCCGGCAATTTTGGCGTTGTATTTTCTAAAGCTCAAACGGCAGCCGCTGGAGGTGCCGAGCACTTACCTGTGGAAGCGGTCGATTGAGGACATGCACGTCAACAGCCTGTGGCAACGGCTGCGGCAAAATCTATTGTTGTTTTTGCAATTGCTGCTCGTCGCGCTGGCGATGCTCGCGCTGCTTCGGCCGGGTTGGCAGAGTGCCAAGTTGGATGGTGATCGGTTTATTTTCATGGTCGATAATTCGGCCAGTATGTCGGCTACGGACGTCGACGGCGCCAAGAATCGGGTCGAGGAAGCGAAGAAGCTGGTGGGGGGACTGATCGATCAGATGGATTCGGGCATGACGGCGATGCTGGTGAGCTTTGCCGATACGCCGCAAGTTGTGCAGGAATTTACTAATAACCGTCGCCTGTTGCGGGAGCGGCTCGATATGATCGAGCCGACAATTCGCGGCACAGATTTGCGGGGGGCTTGAACTCGCTGATGGGCTGGCGAACCCAAGCCGGATGCCAATTCAAGAAGGGGACAAGGAAATCGATGTCGTCGAAGCGCAGCCGGCGACGGTTTACATTTTCAGCGATGGTCGCTTTGAAGACGTGAAAGGATTTTCGCTGGGCAATTTGAAGCCGTACTACATTCCGCTGGGGTCGCTGGACGCGAAAAATTTGGCGATCACGGCGTTTACCACGCGGCGGAGCGATGCACACCCGGAGCAGCGGCAGGCGTTTGTACAGGTAGCGAATTTTACGGCGGCTGCACAGAAGGTGACGGTAGAGATACAGTTGGACGGCAGTTTTTTGGATGCGAAAGAAGTCGACGTGCCGGCGAACGAATCGTCGGGCGTTGTGTTTCCGCTCGCCGACGCGCCGCCCGGAAAGCTAACTGCGAAGCTTAAATACGAACTCGACACGCCGACGAAGCGCGATGCGCTGGCGCAGGATGACACAGGCTATGCCGCGCTTAATGACGCCAAGCCCGGGCACATGCTGGTCGTTACGCCGGGGAATGTTGCGCTCGAAGTGGCGCTGGCGACCGAGCGTGCGGGGAAGCTGGCCAACGTCGAATTCAAAAAGCCGGATGTGCTGACGAGCGAAGCATATAAAAAAGATGCGGAATCGGGAGCGTATGCGCTGATTATTTACGATCAGTGCGCGCCGGCTGCGTCGCCACGATCGAATACGCTGTATATCGGACGGTTGCCGCCGGGAACCGCGTGGCGCGGCGGTGACAAGGTGGCCAAAGACGAGAAGAATAAAGCGGGCGACAGCGATAAGGGTGCGGCGGAAAAGCCGATTACACCGCCGATGGCTTCGGAGCCGCAGATTGTTGATTGGGACCGATCGCATCCGATTTTGTCGAGTGTTGAACTCGGAAACGTGGATATTGCAGACAGTATCGTGCTTCAGCCGCCGCCGGGATCAACCGTGCTAATCGATTCGACTGCGGGGCCAATTGGGGCCATTGCTCCGCGCGACGCGTATCAAGACGCGGTTCTCGGTTTCGAGATTTTTGGCCAGGGGCCTGATGGCGCCCGAACGGTGAACACAAACTGGCCGCGGAAGTTGAGCTTCCCGACATTTTGTCTTAACGCCGTTGAGTATTTGGCGGGTGGGACAGAAGAAACACAGCTCGCCTCGACGCGGCCGGGTCGACCGGTGGAACTTCGGACTGCTGGAAATACGCTGGAGTTAACGGTAGTTGATCCAGCAAAAGGGGAACACAACGTGCGACGAACGGCACAAGACGTGTTTCAGTTTCAGGATACAAATCAGCTCGGCGTATACGACGTGAAGCGCGGCGACCAAGTGATCGATCGGTTCGCCGTCAACCTGTTTGATCGCCAAGAGAGCGATGTGCGTGTTCGCCCAACACAGGGTAATGAAGCGTCGACGATCAAGCCTGCAGACATCAAAATCGGAAATGTCGACGTTCAGGCCACGCTCGGTCAAACGCCGGCGCGGTTCGAGGCTTGGAAAATCGTACTGGGTTGTGCTCTGTTCGTGCTAGTTCTGGAATGGTATATCTACAATCGTCGCGTGTATTTGTAGTTGACGGGTTAGGAAGATACGAATCAATGGGCGCCATCAATCGCATTGTCGAGAACGATCTGATACACCGGATCTCGGCCGATGAATATCGCAATAAAATCAAGGATGTGTACGGTGGGCGGAAGGGCGCGCTGCTCGCCACGGCGAGCAAGATGTCGCTCCACATTCAGCTGGGCCGGCGGCTGATTCGCTCGCGAAGATTTGATATTCGCGGCATGAAGTCGATTTTGGATGTCGGCAGCGGCGCGGGCCAGATCGCCGGGCATCTACTGGAGTTTTCCGATCGCGATGCTCAGATCACCTGCACCGATCTTTCGGCCCAAATGCTGGGACGGGCGCGACAGCGGCTGAAGAATGATCGGCCGGCGTTCGTCGTGGCCGATGTTACCTCCCTGCCCTTTGCAGATGCGTCCTTCGATGGAATCACTTGCGGCTACGTGTTGGAGCATGTTCCCGAACCGGCGAAGGGTTTGAGCGAACTTGCCCGGGTGTTGGCCAAAGGTGGGCGGATGTTGCTGCTGACGACGGAAGATAATTTTTCCGGAGCTTGGACAAGCCGTATCTGGTACTGCCGCACTTATAATCGTTTGCATCTCATGGAGATGTGTGAATCCCTCGGCCTGCATTGGAAGCGCGAGCTGTGGTTCACGCCGGTTCACAAAGCGATTCGCGCCGGCGGAATCTGCGTCGAAATCGAGAAGGTTTAAGTTGGCGATAACGGCGGCCGCCGAATTCTTGCGAATTCAGACGTGGCGCATCGTAACACAAGCGTGGTAATCTCGGGCGGGCAATTCACGCGCAGCGGGGTGAGCGCGCTCACCCCGCGACTGACGTGCAATACGGTATTTCCGGCTCGGAAAACGCCTGCGGCGTAACGCACACCATGAAGGCTGGGCGACGTGATTGCGCCGATAAACGGCAATCGAATTTGGCCGCCATGCAAGTGGCCAGCGAGCATCAGGTCGACATCGTTCTGCTGAGCCCATTTGAATTGATCGGGGGAATGGGAGAGCAAGATCCGCGAGGGCGACGGGCCCTCGTGCTTACAGGAAGACAAATCGGCCGCCGGCTTGTACCACGGCAATTCATTGCCGGCAATGATCAGCGGCGAACCGTTGACCATCACTTCGAGCCAATTGTCGCCGACGTGAATGAGGCCGCTCTCTTTTAGCACGGCCTTGATTCGACTCTCCGTCGATCGGCGATCGTGATTACCGAGAATGTAGTAAACTCCGTAGCGCGCTTTTAGCTGGCCGAGCGTTGGCGGAAGCCAGGATAAGAACCGGTCGCCTTCGACGATGTCGCCGGTGATTGCAACTAGGTCAGGCTTTGTTTCGTTCACTGCTTTCACCACATGCTCGAAAAATGCCTCCGTGAGCCGGCCAGACATGTGGAGGTCAGTCAAATGAGCGATGCGCAGGCCATCGTGCGCCGCCGCAAGGTGCGGTAGGGTGATCTGCTTCTCTTGCACATGAATGCTCAACACCTGATTGCCGGGCAAACGTGACAGCAAACTCGGCAGTCCACGCGCCGTCAGCGAAGCGGACTTATGACGAAGCTGGAGGCGCTGCGTGTGGTTTGCTCCGCGGGATGAGGCCCGCTCGGTGTGCCAAGTCCACATGAGTCTTTGCGTGGCGGAAATGATGGCCAATCCCGCGCAGATGGTGATGTACCCCCACGCGACGCCGGCTGCGACTAAAGTTGCAGTCGAATCAATATTCAACCGAAAATAGAGTGCGGTTGAGACAACGATCGGCGCGAAGCAAAGCATCGCCAGGAAAAACACGGTCAGCCAATTGACCCAACGCCGTGGAATTCCGAACGCATGGACGCGATTGATGAGTGCTACCCACAGCACCATGTGCCCGATCGCTCCTAAGAGTAACAGCAATATCTCCATCGGCAGGCACATTCCTAATGACAAAAACCGATGAGTATTGGGAGCAAAAACACGTCGCTGAACACGACGGTGATACTAGCTCGATTGTTCCGCAGACTGCTTCGCCGCCGAACCTGCGACCAATTGCTCGACCGTTTCCAGCAATTGATCGAGACGGAACGGCTTGTAGAGCACAGACTGCAAACCTGCTTGGCGCGCTTTTACGATCGAATGGCCTGGGTCATAGCCAAAGCCTGTCATCAGCGCCATCGGCACGGTGCCGAGCATTTCCTTGAGTTTGAGCAGCAACTCGTAACCGCTCATGTCGGGCAAGCGAATATCCGAGATGATGGCATCGTAGTGCTGATCGGCTGCTAAACTCCGGACCATGAATTGAGCTTCGCTGCCATCGTGCGCGGTCTCGACGATGCAACGATACCGCTCGAGTAATGCGTGGGCGGCACTACGGACGCTTTCGTCCGCGTCGATCACCAAAATGCGCCGGCCAACTAACAGGGGCCGCGGTTCGCAACGGACTACAGTCGGCTGGGCTTCGGTAGGCGCCATCGCCTGGCCGACTTTTTGGATCACTTGCTTGATATCGCGGGCATTTCGCAATATCTGCTGCAGCCGCTGCACGACATCGGGCTGATGACCGATGTAGCGCTCCATCACGTTGACGGCATCGTTCAGAATGTCGTCTACGGGCAGGGCGACCGCGCTGTGAATCGCTTCGACGCTGGCGGCCGCGGTGCTGGCCTTTTCGGCGGCTAACAATTCAAGCGTATTGAGCGCCATCGCGACATCACGGGCGAAAATCTCGAGAAATTGCAAGTCGCTCTCAGTGAAAGCCCGCGGCTCGGGACTTTCAACGTTAAGCGTGCCGGTAACACGGTCGTGCAACATAACGGGCACCGTCAGCGAACTGCGAGCACCCACGGAACCTTCGAGATACAGCGGGTCGGCGCTAGCATCTTCGCACAAATAGCTCTTTCCGGTCGCGGCGACAAAGCCGGTCACTCCGTTACCCGTGACTTCGGCGTGAAGTTCGCGCTGTGAGGCCTCTTCCGTCATGCCGACGGCCAATACTGGCTCTAAAACCCGCGTTTGCGGATCGAGCATACGAATTTCGACGACGTCGTAGTGAAGGACGTCCTGCGTACAATGCAAAATGTTGGCGCGAAGCAGCTCGATTCGTTCTTCGACGCTCATCTTTGCAACTTCGTCCGTCGTGAGATCGGCGAGCTCGATGCCCGCCTGGTGAATCGCGGATAACTTTTGCTGCTGCAGAATTTCATCGGTCACCTCGCGAATGGTGACGACCAAATGCTGCGGCGAACCATTGGCTGCCGTAACCGGGGCGGCATGCACACGCATATAGCGATTCTGAAAACAGCGGAGCGTCGAGCCGCTCGGTCGGCCGGTGGCAAGCGCTGTTTGGAACGGACAGAAGTCAGGGCCCAGAATTTCTGGCGCACCCATGACTTCGTAAAAGTTCGATCCGATGACATCTTCGCGACCGGTCCATTCGCGCAAGCGGCCGTTCGCCCAGAGGATTGTATTATCTTCGCCCAACATGACGACCGCGTCGGGCATCCCCTGCAAGACGCGCTCGTTTTGCACGAGGCGAGCCGCGTTGACGACTTCGGCGAAGTGGTCGGCATCGGCGTAGATTCCGACGTACTCGCCGCTGCCCAAGTGGGTCAACGCTCGCACGGGCGTAACATCGACGACTTGCACTTCTTCGCCGAATCGTTCGCGGAGAGCAACTTGGGCGTCGTGCGTTCCGCCTAGACAAAGAACCTTGGGACGTTGACACGTCTCTTGGGTGCTGGATTCATCACCTGGTTGCGAGGCACTTGGTTCGTACACGGCCCAGAATTCCAAGCGAGGCGGGTGAGTTCACGCTGCAGCCCGTTTCGACAGGACGCTGACACCCCATGGCGGGGCGAGGTGTCACGGAACTCTCCAGAATTATAGGTGCTCGCTAATCTTCCAACAACAGCGTGATGGCAGAGTGTAGCGAATCGGCTTCCTTTACGGCATCGGCGCAATTCGGCGTGTGGATTGAAATTTGCAGAGAGTGTAGCAGCTATACCGAATTACCCGCCCATGACGCCGTCATCTTCGGCACACCGTGCAAGCGGTGCTTTGTGGGCCGCAACTTCGACAGAAGACTGCTTTTGATACTTCGGACACGTCGAAATCGCAAGCGCGGGACCCGAATAATCGTTTTAATGCCATTAAACGGCGCCGGGCTCGCGAAGCCAATTCGTGGCGGGAGTTCCCGAAACCGCTCTTGAAGTTTGCGTTCGGCCTACACTTTTTAAGTACCTAGTTCGCGCTCGCTCGTTGCGGGCGGTTTGCTGCGGATAAAAAGGGTCTGTGAAATGACGATGTGGAAATGCACCGCCGGAATGCAAACTCAATTGCCGAAGATCGGCGCTCGGAGCGGACTAACGACGCTTGAGTTCGTAGGCTGCCTGATGGCTGTCGTGGGAGGAGCGTGGTTGGGCGCGCTGTATTTGGGCGTTGATGTCAAACACGTAGCTTACTCGGCACTTAGCGAATCACACCTTTTGGAAAAGATGCCAAAGGACTGGCGGCCGGACTCCGGTGAGGGTCAAGTCGTTACCCGCGAGGAACTGGCGAGCACGCTGCACGAAGAGCTCGGCGCTTTGCGGAATCAAATAAGCGCTTTGCGAACTGGCAAGTCCGATGGCGCGACCACGACGACCAGTGGCGTGCCAATTACCGGTGATTCGCCATTGCCGACGAAGGAGCGAACTCTCGCGTATTGGACAAGGCTGAGCGAAATCGCGCTCGGCGAAACCGATTTGCAACAAGACGCCGAGTCAGCGTTCAGCGCTGCCAACGCCGCAAAAGTGTTTGCGATCAAAGGGCGCGTAAGCCGCTTTGCCTCGAAAGCTGTTGAGGCAGTGCCGACAGAGGGCGTCGACGAGGAGGCCGTTAAATTCGGTCGACGACTCCAACTCTGGTACGATAAGGGTGGAGATATCTATGAGCGTGCCGTGCGGATTTGGGAAACACCGATGGGAGCGCAGGCTCGCACGCAACTCAATGACGAATGGAAACAGACGGATACACAACACCGCAACGAAGCTGAGCTGATTTCACGAAAGGCCCAGGCGGTACGCGGCTCGGTAAGCCGTATTTACGGAGTCGAGTTCCCGGAATTCGGGAAGCCTACTCCAACGATGCCAACGAAAGAAAACGACGCAAAGTCGGCATAAATAGTGCAGTTAGGATAAAGCGACGTCGAGCCATGGTCGCTGGGTTTGTTTGATTTTTAGGGGTCACGTAATTACCATCAAAGGTTTGCGGCAGGCCGCCGAGCGGACCGCAAAAAGCTGATTTTCGATTTCGGAGAAAAGGTCATGCGAAATACTGTGCGTACGTACGTGGTCAGCTTGCTGGCTGCCTTGATGACGATTAATCCCGCTTGGGCCTGCCACGGCTGTGGTGGCTGGGGCGGCTACAGCGGCCCGGTTTACTATGGGCCGACCTACTACGGCAGTAGCTGCTGCGGTGGCGGTTGGAGTGGTTGCTGTGGCGGATACGAAGTCGTTGTCAGCGAATGCGATTCTTGCCAATCGTGTGGCGGCTGCAGCTCTTGCGGCGGCATGACGACCGAGACGACATCGCCTCAGGAAGCAGCTCCACAGCCGCCGCACGCTGCCCCGGGTCCATCGTCCACCAAGAGCGAGATGGCGCCGGCCGAGCCTTCGATGAGCTCACCCCCTGCCTCACCGCCGCAAAAGCCGGCGAAGGTCGACCGCCCGATTGACGTCACCCCGGCTCCGTCGCTGCCGAGCACTCCGCCGGCCGCCCAGCCAGCGGTGCCGTTGCCGAACGACGAAAACAATCCACCGGCCCCGCCGTCGAACGATTTGTTCAATTCGACGCCGGCGGCTCCATCGACCCCGGCAGCAACGCCGCCAGCCGCAATGCCACCGGCTGCGGAAAAGCCAGCTGAGAAGCCAGCGGCAGAAGTGACGCCGCCTGCGGCTTCAAACCCAGCGAGCGACGACTTATTCGGCACGCCAGCGACGCCGCCAGCCGCCGCGCCTGCGGAGAAGCCATCAACACCACCAGCCACTCCGCCGGCGACCCCGCCAGCAGCAAGCGATGCAAAACCCGCTGCGGCAGACGATTTATTTGGCGCCCCGGCCGACAAAGCGACCCCTCCCGCGGCTACTCCTGCGGAAAAGCCAGCGGCCCCCGCAGAGAAGCCTGCTGATAAACCGGCCGGTGAAGAAAAGAAAGACGAGAAAAAGTCAGACGATATTTTCGGTGCATCCTCGAACGTGCTGCACGAGGCGGGCGGTTTGGCGAGCAACGAAATGCGTCAGTGGGTCGATAACACGGGCAACTTCTCGTGTGAGGCCCGCCTGATTGAATTCTTGGATGGCCAGGTTCGCCTGCTCAAGGACAACGGCCGGATGACGACCGTTTCCTTGTCGCGATTGAGTGCGAATGACTTGCAGTTCGTCGAACGGCAAGCCAGCGCTCAGCATGCCGGCGGCTTGCAAACCGCGATGGCGAACTAGTTTGGCATCTTGTTAGAATCTAAATCAAATCGCCTCGCCGGCTGAAAAGTCGGCGGGGCGATTTTTTGTTGAGAATCTCGACCTGTGCGGCTGCTATCCGTCTTTCTTCGTGGCAAATTCTGGCCGAGCATATGATTCGAGATAACCGCACGACGAACAACGAAACGTTCCAACCGCGAACGATTCGGGCGGCATTTTGGTGACTGTCCAAAAAGATCGCTGCGGCTCGCCGGCAGCCCAAGTGCTGGGGTACATCGCCCCATGGCTTTGATCGACGATGAAACCACGCTCCATTTGGCTATCGCATTTGGGGCACAGGAGAGATGTTTCGGACATTCTGGCACCTCGAAAAAGCTCAGAAGTGTAGCTCGTCTGCAAACGGAATATAACGGTCGAATCACCAATCTTGGGATGGAAAACGGCACGCCCCGCTGCAAATTCGGCCGGAGATGCCGATGGCTGCCAAGGTGGAGCCCAATTTGAGACCAATTTTGGCCTTCTGCTATAATGGGGGGACGAACGGACAGAGAGGTTTCGCCGTGAAGTATTTGATTGCAGTCCTTATTGTGGCCACGGCACCGTTGGCCCACGCCGTGACGATCGACTTGGTGCCCGTCGGCAATCCTGCGAACGCGGCAGACGTTCGCTATCTAAGCAACGGGCTGTTTGGCCGCGTCACTACCAGTTATCAAATCGGCAAGACCGAAGTCACGAATGGTCAGTACCTCGATTTTCTGAATGCGAAAGCGTCCGTCGACCCGTACGGTTTGTATAACACTTCGATGGGGCAGTTCGAAGGTGGGATCGTACGTACTTCAACCGTCAATGGTTACACGTATTCGATCAAGCCGACTGTAATTGGCGCTGGGCCCGGCGGTACCGATTACACTTACGCAGACAAACCGGTTGTGTATGTCTCTTGGTACGATGCCATTCGATTCGCCAATTGGATGAACAACGGCCAAGGATCGGGCGACACCGAAACTGGCGCTTACACCCTCACTGGCGGCACAGCGATTCCTTCGAACGCGACTACGATCACCAGGAATTCGAACGCCACTTGGTTTTTGCCTAGCGAAAACGAATGGTATAAGGCGGCATACTATAACCCGACCACGGCCATCTATATCGATTATCCAAATAGTTCAAACTTAGCCCCGGACAACAGCCCGCCCACGACGAGCACGGGTAACTCGGCGAACTTCTTGAGCGGCAGCACGACAACGACCGGCGATCCCGCTTATCCTTACACTGGTGCCGGTGCTTATACGCTCACGCTGAGTCCTTACGGCACATTCGATCAGGGTGGCAACGTTGCCGAGTGGAACGAAGCGCTTGTAAGCTCGAGCCCCGTCGTCATACGTGGTCGGCGCGGTGGAGCATGGGATCTCGACGTAACCAATCTCAATGCTGCAACGCGCGGCAGCTTAGGTGCTGCGCAAGAAAACGATGATACAGGCTTCCGGCTGGCGCGTATTGCGTCGGTAGCGGGAGTTCCGGGCGATTACAACAACAACGGCGTCGTCGACATGGCGGATTACATCGTGTGGCGCGACCATGTGGGGACGTCGTTTCAGCTCACGAATGAAGTCAGCGGAACAACGCCGGGCAGTGTGACACAAGAAGATTACACCGCGTGGCGTGCTCGTTTTGGAAATACAAACGGTGCTGGAGCTGGTAGCGGTTTACAAGGAACTTCTGTTCCCGAACCGGGAGCTGGGCTCCTGTTTGCTACCGCCCTGAGTGTCGTCGGTGGACTAAGACGGCGATCTTAGTCGCCTATCGATCTAGTGCGGAAAAGCGTGCGGCGATTCGGGCAGCGGCAGCCTCTCCGCCGGCGACACATTGCGGAATCCCGACGCCGCGATACGCATTACCGGCTAATGCGATAGTTGGGTGTTGAGCCATTAGCTGTTCGATGCGACTCACGCGATCAAGGTGGCCCACATGGTATTGTGGCATCGACTGCAGCCAGCGGGCGACATCGGTGACGATCGGGTTTCCGCTTACGTTTAAAAGCTCAGCGAGTTCTTCGCGGGCCACGCGAACTAATTCGTCGTCGGAAAGCTTCAGCATCTCTGGTTGCAATGCGCCGCCGATAAAAACGCGAATCAAAACCTGATGCTCCGATGCACGGCCCGGGTATTTCAGGCTCGCGAAACTGCCCGCGATGATTCGTCGGCGCTCCGTTTCAGGAACTACGAAGCCGAAACCATCGAGCGCGTGGCCGATCTGGCTCCGAGCAAAGCCGAGGCTCACCACCGCGCAGCCGGCGTACTGGATTGCAGCGAGTTCTGTCGCGAGGTTTGAATCGACGGATTCCAACACGTCGGCGGCTGCGTGGGATGGCAGTGCAGTAATCACGGCATCGAAGGTGTCAGCCTGCCGAGATTCGGCGTCGGTCAATTTCGATTCAACCTGCCATCGTCCGTCGGTACGGCTTATCGAAGAGACGCGCGTCCGCATGCGAACTTTTGTTTGGGTCAGTCGATCGGCGATTGCACTCACAAAGCTTGTCATGCCGGCTTTTGGGGTGACGAACATTCCGTATCGCGCACCGCTGGCGGCATTTGAATTATGTGGGCCGGCCATTTTCTCGGATGATTCCGTGGATGCCGATTGCCGACGTAAAGTGGCTCGGAGCAGGCTACCCTTCGAGCGTTCATATTCAACAAACTGCGGCAACGTCGCAGCCATGCTCAATTTCTCGGGGTCGGCCGTATAGATTCCTGCCACCAGCGGTTGAACGAGCTGCGCGAAGACCTCATTGCCGAGGCGTCTGCGCAAACGCCGCCACGCTTTCGTCGGCTTCTTCGAATTGCGGGCGACGCGGAATACATGCTTCGGCAAGTAAGCGGAGCTTACCGCGCAGGCTAAGAACCGGTGACGAAAGAATCGGCCAAAGCTTGCGCGGCGACATCAGGTAGAAACCTTCGGGAATCGGCACCAGCTTTCCGCTGCGAACGACGAATGCTCGGCGGCGCGATTCATCGGTGGTCAGCAGGTCGTCGCCCATACCCACCTGGCGGCAGAGTTCGAGGGCGGCTGGCGGCTTTACTAGGAAGTTGTCAGCCGATTGTTCAACGAGAAATTCGCCTCGCTGTACCGTGTTGAGAACGCCGCCCAACCGATCCGACTCTTCGAAAAGTTCAAGTTTAGCGGTTGGCAACAATTCGTTAAGCCTATGAGCGGCCGCCAACCCGCTGATCCCGCCACCGATGATCGCTATTCGAAGGGGGAGGTCGGAAGGAGGAAGGTGGAGGGACGACATAGGACGAATTGGGCCGAGAATCGCCAGCAAATCGGCAGTCGGAGGAAAACGATCGAGGCGTGCGAATTGGACGGCAACATTCGCCTTTGTCCCGCCGCGCGTCTGCAACCGTCTTACCAGATATGGCGACTCGGGTTCCAGGGCCAATACGAGCGCGGGTGAGCGCCAAAGCGCCATTCCAAGGCAAGCGTCAGCGTCAGATCGTGTTGCGTGGCAACGCCGCTGTTGCCGAGGCCAAGTTCATCCGTCAGTTCCGCCCGAGCAGCTAGCCAACGTCGAACCGGGTATTTGATCCCTATGCCGAACGGAAAAGTCCACAGCGATTCGTCGCGGCGGAGGCCGTTGTCCATTGGATAGTCGATGTTCATTTCGCCGATTCCCACACGCCAATAGGGCCGGAAATACGAATCGCCCCAGGGGTAGTACATCATGCTGGCGGTGTAAATCATCATGCGATCGCCCCGCGGGGCGTTCGGCACATGTTCATTGATGAGTTCGGGCGTCGCACGCTGAATCGACAACTCGGTGCCCCAGTAATAGTCCCAATCCCACCCGCCGTAGATGCCGCCGTACATGTCGGTGTCGCGAGAGACGTCGGACTGCACGCGGTCCATTTCCCAAACGGTGCCAAGATCGACGCCGAAGTAGTACGGACGATTTAGCCAACTCGTTCCGACGAGCGGAATGCCCATGCCTGCGTTGCGACCATCGGCGGAATAATGGCGCAGACCGAGCCATTTGAGGCGTGAGAAGAATGATTCAGTTTCGGTTTGCGGAGGTGGTTCCTCGCCGGCGCCATCGGTCGAATATTCATCGAGTGATGAGGGACAGCCGCCATTTGGAATCATCCCTGGTTGTCCCTCGTCCATTGGCTGCTGATCGGGAGTCTGTGGTGGCACGGTGTTCGGAAAGGGATCGGTCGGTCCGTTCAAGCGTTGCGCGATTCGGTCGTTGACACCCGTATCCGACTGTTCAGTCGACGTGCTCTCGCTCACGCCAACTAGTTTAATCGTTGAGTGCCCACCCTCGGACGGCGGCGCAGCGCGAGCGCGCAGTCCTATGCACGCGATTATCAACGCGCCTAATTTGAGCGGTTCAGTGATGCGATGGCGCAGCAACTCGGTCACCTACCCGCTAGGTACGCGCGAGCGCGAGTGTTTTGAGAAGAATCCACGAAGAGGAGCAGGATTATTGGGTGGCTTGGCCATGCTGTCAATCTAAGTTGCGAACTCCGGTGTTCGGTGCCTGCACCGCTAGAGCGCAAAAAAACCTGCGTCACGCAGGGGCGTGACGCAGGTATGTTTTAAACGCGTTCCGAACCGCAAACTATTGCCGAGCAACGCTGCCTGGAACGGCATCGGTGCTGGTGGCAGTGCCAGCATCGGTGGCTGGCTTGGCGACCTTTGTATCCTTTGCCGTCGGCTGTGTTTCGCTCGGGAGGATTGTGACGTAAGCCATCAAGCTCGCCTGGAACTTGTCGCCAAGGTCGGTCGCAATGTGAATCGGCTCTTTGATCTCGCCTGCTTCTTTCTTCGCAACGAACTTCACCTCGACAACGTGGCGATCGCTGGCCTTGTCGTCGGTCTTGAAGCTGAAGCTTTGCTCATCATCGCATTGAATTGAAGTGATCTTAAACGGCGACTTGCCGCGCACCAGGAATTTACGCGAAACCTCTTCGCCCTTCTTAACGCTGTCCAACGTGATCGATTCCGGCGACACGGAAATTTGCGGCACCACATTTCCCGTGACGTAGATCGGGATGCGTGGATTCTCTGAGTCGTTGGTCACCAGGACCAATTGTTCGTTGAAGCGACCTGCCGGGGCGCTGTCCTTGAGGCGTACCAATAACTGATACGACACCAAACCCGTGTAACGTTTGGTTTGCGTTAACTCGACTTCGAGCGCGTCGCTGGCTCCGCGAACGTCGACAACTTTCCAGTCCGATCGACCGGAGTAGCTGACGTCAACCTTTTGTTCGGCTTTGGCGCCTTGGTCGACCGTTTCGAACTTCACGGCGCCGGGCGTGAACACCACGTCGCCGCGGATGTTGCCATCAACGCGGAGCTGAGCTTCGCCATGTCGCCAATTGCCGGCGTCGTTCCATCGGACTTCAACCGTCAACGTGGCGCCGTGCACGCCTGTGAACGTGCGGGTGTTGAAAGTCGCGGTGACGTAACCAACCTCACCCGTTTTGAGTACCTTCTTATCGATCACGGGTGACGTGCACCCGCAACTCGAGCGGACGCTAAGGAGCTCGATATCTTGCTTGTAAATGTTCTTGGCTTGAAATTTAAAAACAGTGTCTGCACCGCGCGCGACCGTGCCGAAGTCGTGCTTCGTGTCGGCAAACATTTTGGTGACCCATGCTTCGGCGAAGCACGAGTTAGCAGCGAGTGCGACGACCGCGGCCGCAGCAAAGGTGAAATAGCGCATACGCATTGGACCCAACCCCCCTGTGCCAGGCTCGAAAGCCGACGCGTAAATCTCTGGGTGACTACGTCGACGCAAATCGCGCGACTTCAATAACCCCATCGGCACAATTATAGGGCGTAGACGCAAACGATTGCGAGCGCAAGTTTTAAAGAATGCCTTCGGCAACTCCGGCATTGTCGGAGTGTTCGGACCCGCGGCCCACACCTGAGCGCGGTCGCAGGGGATGGATAGAATGTGATAGCGGTCCCGCGCAGCGGAGGACACTTGGTTACGCATTGTTGCAGGAAGGGGACCGATGGCGGGCGGCATAAGTGGTATGACCGTCAAACCCAGTTTTCGACCTAGCCACGTAAAGAACCACAACCAATGAATTGCAAAAGGCGTGATGACCGCCAACTACGTTTGTCCCGGATACTATTGCCCTCGGCGTTAGCAGTTCTGAGTGTTCTTGGCTGGTTTGGCGTCACGATGGCCGAGCCGGCGCCAGGCGGCGGCGATATGCTGAAGGCCCCCTACCCCCTTTCCGTTCCGGCACCTTCGCTCGAAGGAGGGACGTGGGTTAATGTCTCCCAGCCAATATCACTGCCGGAGCTGCGTGGTCGCTTTGTTTTGCTCGACTTTTGGACGTATTGCTGCATCAACTGCATGCACGTCCTGCCGGAGCTTAAGAAGCTGGAACATGCTTTTCCTAAAGAACTTGTGATCGTGGGGGTACACTCGGCGAAGTTCGCCGGAGAACACGTGACCGATAACATCCGCGAGGCCGTCTTGCGATATGAAATTGAGCATCCGGTGATCAACGACGCCGATCTGACGATCTGGAACCGGTACGGCGTTCATAGTTGGCCAACGTTGGTATTGATCGATCCCGTCGGGAATGTGGTATGGGCAGCCGGCGGCGAGCGAAGTTTTGAAGAAATTAAAGGGATAATTGACCGCGGGCTTCCCTACTACAAAGCCAAAGGACTGTTGAAACCTGCGCCGCGACCGACACTGATCGGTGAGAATGCGCAGCTAGCGGCGTCGGCGCTGAAGTTTCCCGGCAAGATTCTGGCGGATTCGGCAAGCGGGCGATTGTTCATCGCGGACAGCAACCACAATCGCATCGTCGTTTCAACACTCGACGGGAAGTTGCAGCAAATCATCGGCAGCGGCGATGTTGGGCACGCGGATGGCGGCTTCGAGGCGTGCTCGTTTAACCATCCTCAAGGAATGGCACTAATCGAGAACGCGCTATATGTCGCAGATACTGAAAACCATTTGCTGCGGAGGGTTGATCTCACGGCTAAACAAGTATCAACCGTCGCTGGAACAGGCAAGAAAGGGACGGCATGGCCGCAAGTTGAGGAAGAAGGGCTTAGCTCCGCTGGCACAAAAGCGGCTACGGGCTCAAACAAGCCAACTTCAACTTCGCTGTCGAGTCCTTGGGCTCTCTGGCATCACGATAACGATTTATTCATCGCGATGGCGGGTATGCACCAGATCTGGCGGATACCAATCGATGGGAGCGGCATCGTGGCGTACGCCGGCAATGGGCGCGAGAACATCGTCGACGGACCATTGTTGCCAACTGCACCCTACGACGAGAATTTCGCATCCTTCGCGCAGCCGAGCGGGCTGACTTCCGATGGAAGCCAGTTGTTTGTCGCCGATAGCGAGGGGAGTACGGTACGCGCGGTACCGTTCGATTCCAAAGGCAATGTAAAAACGCTTGTGGGGCTGACAAATACGCTGTTCGATTTCGGCGACGTCGACGGAAGCGGCCAAACAGTTCGGCTGCAGCATCCATTGGACGTTGCGTGGGCTGATGGCAAGCTCTACGTTGCAGACACGTACAACAACAAAATCAAAGTGATCGACCCTCAGCAGGGAACCTGCCGAACATTTGCTGGCACGGGCCAGGTTGGAATCGCTGACGCGTCGGCCGGGCTTAACGCGACATTCAACGAACCTGGGGGGATTTCGGCGGCGAACGGTCGGTTGTACGTGGCCGATACGAACAATCATGCGGTTCGCGTCGTGGAATTGGCGGTGCCGAATCGTGTTACAACACTAAGGATCGACGGATTAAAAGCTCCCCAAAAAAAATGATTGGGAGGTTCTCATGACCGGCGCGTCGCGTGACTCGAACTTACGCGTCCCCCCTCGCCTACTTGGCCCGCGACATTTAGAATTCGCACATGGCCGAGTACGATACGGTAGCCATTGTAGGCGTGGGACTAATCGGTGGCTCGATCGGTTTGGCGCTGCGCGAGCGTCGCCTCGCGCAAAAGATCATTGGCATCGGTCGCCGGCAACAAAGTCTTGATGCCGCGCGTACGGTTGGTGCCATCGATCACGGCGTTACGACGCTGGCTAACGGAGTTTCGCAGGCGCAACTCATAATTGTAGCAACGCCTGTGGATACGATTGCCGAGCGAGTCGTGCAAACAGCGGTGGCTTGCCCGCCCGGTGCACTCATCACCGATGCCGGCAGTACCAAAGAGTCGATTGTCGCGGCCGTCGATGCCGGGTTGGCGTCGCGGCGCAGCGGACCGCGATTTGTTGGCAGCCATCCGCTTGCGGGCAATCATCGCACCGGTCCCGAACATGCGCGGGCCGATTTGTTCGAAGGGCGTACCGTTGTCATCACTCCGACCGAACATACTCGCCCTGCAGCGGTGACAGAGGTGCGTGGTTTTTGGGAAAGCCTCGGCGCCAATGTGCACACCATGTCACCCAGCGAGCATGACGCCGCGCTCGCAATCACCAGCCATTTACCACATATTGTGGCGGTCGCATTGGCGGCTGCGACTCCCACAAATTTATTACCCTTAACAGCCGGTGGCTGGCGCGACACGACCCGAGTAGCTGCGGCCGACCCAGCACTATGGCGGGCTATTTTTACGGCCAATCGTCAGCATGTGTTAGATGCCTTGGGCTTGATGGACCAAAAACTGAATGCGTTGCGCAATAGCCTAGAACACGGAGATAACGAAACATTGCTTGCGATCCTGGAAACAGCGGCCAAGAAAAAGCGGGACTGCAATGCTTTGGCAGATTGATATTCACCCCGCCAGGGGCCAACCCGATCGGACCGCTGAACGATTGCTCGCCACCGCGCGAGCTCGGGTTTCCAACCGACATGACGGCCGCAAGCGCACGCGGATACCTGGTGGAGGGCAGGTCGCTCGATCGTGCGGCGATCGATAAGCTTGCCGAGGGATTGTTGGTCGATCCCATCGTGGAGCGCGCCGAGGTGGCGCAAATCGATAGCTCTGCTAACGCGAAAGACGTAACTCATGCGGACCCGTTCCTCGTAACGGTGCTCCTAAAATCGGGCGTGATGGATCCGGTAGCCCAGAGCGCCCTTTCGGCAGCCGCGGATCTCGGCGTGCGACCCGCTGCGTTCGCGACCACGCGAAAATATTGGTTCACCGGCGCGAGCGAAGATGACATTCGTTCGCTAGCCACTCGATTACTCGCCAATGATGCGATCGAACAGGTGTGCTTTGGTCCACTGTCGCTGAAGCGGCTTGAAGTCGGTCGCCCCTACCATTTTGAGCTACGCACCACGAGCGTTCGCGATTTAGATGACGCGGGACTGATGCAATTGAGCCGCGAAGGCCAACTCTATTTGCAGCTCGCCGAAATGCAGACGATCCAGCGATACTTTCGCGAATTGGATCGTGAGCCGACGGATGTCGAGCTTGAAACAATCGCGCAGACCTGGAGCGAGCATTGCAGCCACAAAACGTTAGCTGGGCGAATCGCGTATCGCGACGAACACGGCGAGCGGCAGTTTCAGAACATGCTAAGAGAAACAATCTTCGCGGCAACGACGAAGATTCGTGCACAACTTGGCGCCGATGATTGGTGTGTGAGCGTGTTTGAAGATAACGCCGGCGTTGTGCGCTTCGACGACAATTTCAACGTCGCGTTCAAAGTAGAGACGCACAATCACCCTTCGGCCCTAGAACCTTACGGAGGTGCAAATACAGGCGTCGGCGGCGTTATTCGCGACATCATGGGTACCGGCATGGGTGCCAAGCCGGTTTGCAGCACTGATGTGTTCTGCTTCGCCCCGCCAGATACTGACGCCAAAAACCTGCCGCCGGGGACACTTCACCCGCGACGCGTGATGCGCGGCGTGGTCGATGGCGTGCGCGATTACGGCAACCGCATGGGAATCCCTACGGTGAATGGCGCTTTGTATTTTGACGAACGCTACCTGGGAAATCCGCTTGTCTACTGCGGCAATGTGGGGCTCATCCCTCGTGATATGTCGTTCAAGCAGTCCGAGCCGGACGACTTGATTGTTGCTGTTGGGGGTCGCACCGGGCGCGACGGAATACACGGCGCAACGTTTTCAAGCGCGGAGCTCACGAGCCAAAGCGAACACCTTTCTGGCGGTGCCGTGCAAATCGGTAACGCAATCGAAGAGAAGAAAGTTCTAGATGTGCTCCTCGCTGCCCGCGATCGGCACTTGTTCAACGCGGTAACCGATTGCGGTGCTGGCGGTTTCAGCAGTGCAGTTGGCGAAATGGGTGAAAAAATTGGTGCGGAAGTCCATCTCGATCGCGCGCCATTGAAATACGAAGGGCTTTCTTATACAGAAATTTGGATCTCCGAAGCACAGGAACGCATGGTCCTCGCCGTGCCCGAAAAATCCTGGCCGGAACTCGACGAGCTTTGCAGTTCGGAAGGCGTCGAAGCAACGGTAATTGGTCGATTCGTACCGAGCGGCCGCCTGCATTTATATTACCAGGATAAATGCGTTGCCGATCTCGAGATGACATTCCTCCATAAGGGTCGGCCGCCGGTCGTGCGCAATGCTTCGTACAGCCCAAAGGACGCCGGTTCGACTCCACAATCCGAAATCCGCAATCCGAAATCCGACTCCACGTCGTCCGACTTCAAATACGCACTTTTGCAAATCCTGGCGTCTCCGAACGTCGCCAGCAAAGAATCAATCGTTCGCCAGTATGACCATGAAGTGCAAGGCGGCAGTGTTGTAAAACCGTTCGTCGGCGCGGCGAATGATGGCCCCAGCGACGCTGCGGTGCTGCGGCCCGTGCTCGGCTCGCGTCGCGGAATTGTCATCTCATGTGGAATGAATCCGCGATACGGCGATTTTGATCCGTATCACATGGCGGCGAGCGCGATCGATGAAGCGGTACGGAATTGCGTGGCCGTCGGCGCAGACCCGAGTCGCATCGCGATTCTCGATAACTTCTGCTGGGGCGATTGCGAGCGGCCGGAAACGCTCGGCAGCCTGGTGCGCGCGGCCCTCGCTTGCCACGATGTTTCCGTGGCGCTCGGCACGCCGTTTATCAGCGGCAAAGATAGTCTCAACAACGAGTTCAGTTTTAACGAGGCCGCCGGCAAACGACACACGATTGCGATTCCGCCTTCGCTGCTAATCAGCGCGATGGGACAAGTGCCGGACGTTTCGAAATGCGTCACGATGGATTTCAAACAATCCGGTAACCTGATTTATATCATTGGAACCACTAGAAACGAACTTGGCGGCTCGCACTATTCGCTTGTGTCTAACTCACAGGGCGGACAGGTGCCAACAGTTAACCCGGAACAGGCTCGTAGAACTTTTGCCGCGGTCCATGCTGCGATCAACCAGGGACTAGTGTGCGCATGCCACGATCTGAGTGAAGGCGGGTTGGCCGCGGCAGTCGCCGAGATGGCTTTCGCAGGTGAATTGGGCGCAACGATTGATGCGGATCGCGTACCCTGCTCCAGCGATGCAGAAGATCCTGCAACGTTACTTTTCAGCGAATCGAATTCGAGGTTTCTTTGCGAGATCGAGGCCGCCGCGGCCCCGGCCTTCGAAGCGTGCTTTGGCAGAACGTCGGAAACGGGCGTAGCCCGCCAACACGTCGGGATTGTGCAAACGAGACCGCAACTGGAGATTCGCTGTAGCGGGCGGCCCGTATTGACCGCCAGCCTGGACGATCTGAAACACGCATGGCAATCCGGCCCGTATTGAAATCCGCAGACGATTGAACATTTAAAATGACTCAACCACGAGCTTTAATTCTGCGAGCACCAGGCACGAACTGCGACGGTGAAACTGCGCATGCATTCGCGTTAGCCGGAGCACTACCAGAAAGCTGGCACATCAACCGCCTGTCGGATGACGCCCGCCACATCGCCGATTATCAAGTGCTCTGTATCCCGGGAGGCTTCAGTTACGGCGACGACATTGCGGCAGGGCGAATTCTTGGCAATCAAATTCAGCATCACCTTGCCGAGACACTGGCCACATTTCGCGAAGCCGGAAAACTTATCATCGGCATCTGCAACGGCTTTCAGATCCTGCTCAAAACGAATTTGCTTGCCGCTTCCGATCAAAGAGGCCCGACTGCTACGCTGACGCTCAATGATTCGGGCCGGTTCGAAGCGCGGTGGATTCGACTAGCAATTCAACCGGGGAAGTGTGTCTTCCTCAGCGGCATTCGCGAGTTGGAACTGCCGATCGCTCACGGCGAGGGCAAGTTCGTCACGCGAGATCCCGACGTATTCCAGCGGATGAATACGGCCGGACAATTCGTGATGCGATACTCCGCGCCGCCGGATGTCGCTCACCAATCCGAAGTCCGAAGTCCGAAATCCGAAATCACTCCCCTGCCCTACCCCGTGAACCCCAACGGGGCGCAAGGCAACGTCGCCGGTATTTGCGATGAGACGGGCCGAGTTTTCGGCTTAATGCCCCACCCGGAACGGTTCGTTGATTGGACGCAACACCCGCGCTGGACTCGCGAACCGGCACGTCCTTGCGGCGATGGGCTAAGAATCTTCGAAAACGCCGTCCGCTATTTCAATTAGCCGGATTCGCGAATCGTGGCGGGTTGTAGTTTTTCGGCCCCACGGAGCGATTGTCTTCTTCTGGTTCTTCGGCCGCAATTTTTTCGGCGAGCCGCCAACCGAGTCGCCCCAGCAATCGCGCGTATAGGATGGCGCAGCCCAACCGATAAGCGGCGCCGTCACAAGCGATAAGATAAATATTCTTCTGCCCGGTCGACGAAAATCGCTGCCGCGCACAAACGGCCAGCAACACGGCCGACTCCAGATAAAACAGCATCATCGAAAACGGACAACGAACCGCAGCCCCCAGCACTTTTAAATCGATCAACTCCCACGTGGAATTGCCGGCGAGTTGCGAAAGTAGCACGATCGGCAAACCAAGAATCAGTGTGATGCCGCCAGCGGCCAATTCCTGCCAGAGTTCATCCGCAAACACGTGGACAATACCCCATCCCGGCGCCATGCAAAACGTGATCGCAATACCGAGCGGCAACATCTCGCTCATTGAGTGGATAAAGTTCAAAGACGGCCAGTCATCGACGCGTCTCGCGCCGACGGCACTTTGCGAAAAAATTGCGATCACGATGCTTGATAACGACGCGTACCAAACCAGCGCCAGCGGGGCGGCCATAAACGTTTCCGCCAGGGCGGCAAACACTGCTTCACCGCCACCCCTTGGACCGCTCCAAGCAATCCACCCCTGCAAGCCATCGATCATGAGTGCGCCCCAAAGCACGAGACATAACGTCAGCACGATCCACCGTGTCGGTACGCCACTCGTGAACGGGAACTCGGCGACGCCTGTCAGCAACGGATACGGAGGCAACACGGGCCGTCCACGAGTGTCGAGCGCCATTCGCCGACCAGTCCGTTCCGATTTTTTCGCGGCCGCAGCGTATTCGGCCTCTTGCCGCTCTTCAGCGATCGAAAGCCGGTTCGCCGTCGGCATCACGAACGGCCGTTCGCCTGGGTGAGCATTCGGATCAAGCTGCGGCGTTTGCGCATCGGGCGCGAGCACGGAAACTTTTTTCGCCGGCAACGATGGCTTCGGCACGATGTGTCGTGTGCCGCAATCATGGCAAACCACCTGCTGACCAACTTGATCGACAGTCGCCGTCAAAAGCGAACCGCATTGTCGGCACGTAATGTTGATGTACCGCGGCTGGGCCGTAACCAACTCGCTAGGCAGCGGCTGCTCATCCACATCCCACAGTTCATACTGTTCCCCCTCCATCGCAGCCGGCATGTTTTTCATTTTCGGCTTCGGTGGTTCCGGTATTGTGGTGCCTGCGCCGCAATCGGGGCATTTGACTTTCTTACCGACTTTGTTTGAAGGTCCGTAGAGCCGCGTGCCGCACACGCGGCATTCGAAGCCCACGAGTTCAGGCGGGCTTTTCGGTTGCGGCTTCTGGGCATTTTTGGGGGCAGCTTTTTTGACGATGCCCTCCTTATGGGGAAGTTGTAGTTCCGTCACCTTATCCAGTGCCGGCACAACGAAAGGCTCGTTGCACGCATCACAGCGTGCATGCCGCCCCGCCAATGAAGCGGGCACAGCGAAACGTGCCCCACAACGGGGGCAAGCGATCATGTGACGAGGTTCGGCTGGCGCCATCGAAGTGTGCTTCTGTTCGTGTTAAAACAAGAGCCTGTTCAGTATACATAGATTCGTTTTCAATCGAACAACTACTGCACCGCGAATGGCGGACGGCTCGATATGTGGCAAGGCATTTCCGGACACGACGCCATCGTCGAGCGATTTCGCCAAACGCTCGCGGCCGGGCGGTTGGCGAGCACCTATCTGTTTGTCGGCCCGCCAGGCATCGGTAAACGCCGCTTCGCGCTGGAACTGGCCCGCACACTTTTATGTACCGAGGAGCCTGAAACCAATCTCGCGCCCTGCGGTCTGTGCGAATCCTGTCGCATGTTCGCAGCCGGCAATCACCCCGATCTGCAGGTGGAAGGTCTGCCCGAGGATAAGGCGACTCTTCCAATCGAGCTATTTATCGGCGATCGTGAGCACCGCAATCAGGTAGGGCTATGCCATCAGCTGAGCATGAAGCCATTTTTTGGCCGTCGCCGAGTCGCGATCGTGGACGACGCGGATCACTTCAGCATCCCCAGCGCAAACTGTCTGCTTAAAACGCTTGAGGAGCCGCCGCCAAGCGCCCTATTGATTCTCATTGGGACGAGTTTGGGTAGGCAATTGCCGACGATCCGCTCCCGTTCCCAGATCGTGCAGTTTCAGCCGCTACCGAACGAAACTATCGCGGATATCTTGCTGACCACGGGTGTACTTACGGATCGAACACACGCCTCTCGGGTGGCCGAACTTAGCGAGGGCAGTATTGAGCAGGCCACGCAATTGATTGATCCAGAGCTGTGGGAATTCCGTGGTCAGTTGATCTCGGCTTTGCGGACGTCGCGAATCGACGGCGTACGACTAATGCGATCGGTCCAATCATTCGTCGACGAAGCGGGCAAGGAAGCAGCCCGGCGCCGCGATCGACTGCGAACAGTTCTGGGTTTCGCAATCGAGCTATACCGAGGCGGTTTTCGCGAGAATGCAGAACGCAATGGACCCGCGACAATCGCTTGCCTCGACGCCTGCCTGACTGCTTTGGAGCAGGTCGATCGTAATGCAAACCAAGGTCTCGTCATACAATCTTGGTCAGAAACTTTAGCGAACATCGCGAATCAAGGGGTATTCGGGGCAAACCAATTAGCGCGCCCTGCCTACTGATTTTTGGGGTCTGCCTCTGCCCCGACGATTGAAGCACCATTCGGGTTGTAAATTGGCGGTAGTCGGCTTGCCCATGGGTGTGCTACAGTTGTCTATCCACCCACCCTCGTGGCTCTCCGGAAATTCCTAAAATGGCCGGTTTCAAAGGGTTGCGACGGGGGGCACACAGGCGTCGCGGTGCGAGCTTCGGCCCATTTGGGAACTTCAATCGCACCGCTCATCCTGCTGCCATCATAGTTTTTCGTTTGTGGAGGTCGTTCGCATCGTGAAGCGTTCTCTCATTCAGGCCAGCGCCGCAGCGCTTATGGTTTTGCTTAGTGTTTCGTCCGCCGCTGCAAGCGAGGCGGAGTTGGTACTCCCCGACGTTGGTCAAGTATCGTTCCACGGCATCAGCGGCCGCACGCTGTTGATGACCGGGCTTGTGATTTCGTTTCTGGGCGTGGGGTTCGGCCTGATGACGTTCATCAAGCTGCGGAACTTGCCCGTGCATCGCTCAATGCGCGAAGTTTCGGAGCTGATCTACGAAACGTGCAAAACGTATCTCATCACCCAAGGCAAATTCATATTGCTGCTCGAGCTGTTTATCGGCGCAGTGATGGTGGTTTACTTCGGATGGCTGCGGACCGGATTTACTCCCGAACGCGTGGCAATCATTGTCGCGTTCAGTTTAGTAGGTATCGCAGGTAGTTACGGGGTGGCGTGGTTCGGCATTCGTATTAACACGTATGCAAACTCGCGGGCTGCGTTCGCGAGCTTGGCGGGCAAGCCGTTTCCGGTATACGCCATTCCGCTGCAAGCCGGCATCAGCATCGGCACGCTTCTGATTAGCGTTGAGCTTGCAATCATGCTCTCGATTTTGCTGTTCGTACCTCGCGATCTTGCAGGCCCTTGTTTCATCGGGTTCGCAATTGGCGAATCGTTGGGCGCCGCGGCACTACGGATTGCGGGCGGTATTTTTACGAAAATCGCCGATATCGGCGCCGACCTCATGAAAATCGTCTTCAATATCGACGAGGACGATGCGCGTAATCCGGGCGTGATTGCCGACTGCACCGGCGACAATGCCGGCGACTCTGTCGGTCCTACAGCGGACGGCTTCGAAACCTACGGCGTCACCGGCGTCGCCCTGATTGTTTTCATTATGCTGGCGATTACGCCGGTGCATCTACCCGTCGGCGTAACGATGAAAGGCGCAACTCCCGAACAGTTGCTGGCGGCGCAAAATGCTGCTGCGCCGATTCAGGTGCAACTACTCGTTTGGATTTTCGTTATGCGCGTGCTAATGGTGATCACGAGCATTGTCGCCTATGCCATCAACGAGCGCGCCGCCCGGGCGAAGTATGAGCAAGCGGACGAAATGGACTACGAGAAACCGCTTACATCGCTGGTCTGGCTGACGTCGATCATTTCCGTCGTCATGACGTACGTCGCTTCGGTACTGCTCATCCGCAACCTCGGAGACGGCACGGTTTGGTGGAAATTGGCCACGATCATCACGTGCGGCACGTTGGCCGGAGCCATCATTCCGGAGTTGGTGAAGATTTTCACTTCCACGAATTCGAGTCACGTGAAAGAAGTGGTCGCTTCCTCGCGTGAAGGCGGCGCGTCGCTCAACATTCTGTCTGGTTTGACCGCCGGAAATTTCAGCGCGTTTTGGATGGGTCTCGTAATAGTCGGCCTGATGGGGATCGCATACGGCGTCTCCACTCTAGGCGGCGAAGCAGGCAAAAGCTCGCTGGAAGCACTAATGATCGCCCCAGCAGTTTTTTCCTTCGGTCTCGTCGCGTTTGGCTTCCTCGGCATGGGGCCGGTGACGATCGCGGTCGATTCGTACGGACCTGTGGCTGATAACGCACAATCAATCTTCGAGCTATCCACCATCGCCAGCCAACCCAATGCGCGGCGAGAGATCAAAGACGAATTTGGCTTCGACCCGGATTTCGAAAAGGGGAAGCATTTCCTGGAAGAAAACGATGGAGCGGGCAACACGTTTAAGGCCACTGCCAAACCAGTGCTGATCGGTACCGCTGTCGTCGGCGCGACCACGTTGATCTTCTCGATCATCATGGTGCTGACAGATGGCCTCACCAATGTGGTGGCCAAAGGAAACCTCTCGCTACTCCACCCTCCGTTTTTGCTCGGTCTGATCACCGGCGGCGCGGTCATCTACTGGTTCACCGGCGCTTCAACGCAAGCGGTTGTGACCGGTGCGTATCGTGCGGTTGAATTCATCAAGGCCAATATCCGTCTCGATAGCGGCGCGAAAAGCGCGTCGATTGAAGATAGTAAACGCGTCGTCGCGATTTGCACGCAATACGCCCAACGCGGCATGTTCAATATCTTTCTGGCGGTATTCTTTATCACGCTCGCCTTTGCCTGTGTCGGTGAATACTTCTTCATCGGGTACCTGATTTCGATCGCGATCTTTGGCCTGTACCAGGCGATCTTCATGGCGAACGCCGGCGGCGCCTGGGATAATGCCAAGAAAATCGTGGAAGTCAACCTACGAGAAAAGGGCACGCCGCTGCACGCGGCCACCGTGGTGGGTGATACTGTCGGAGATCCGTTCAAAGACACGTCGTCGGTGGCACTCAACCCGATCATTAAGTTCACCACGCTGTTCGGTCTGCTAGCCGTGGAGCTGGCGATCGAACTCGGCCCAACGACGCGATTCATCAGTGCGACGGTGCTGTTTTTGATCGCGCTCGGATTTGTGTGGCGTTCGTTCTACCGCATGCGAATTTCCACAGTTTGATTCGCGTTTGTCCACCGTCGAGACGGTACAATCGTCCGGCAAAAGTCGCCTCGTCGAACCCACCGAGTTCCACTTGCAGCAACGGCCAATCGCCCTAAAATGATAGGACTTCCGCGCGGCGGCCGATCGATCGGCTATGCCGCCCCGGAGAGGTGGCTGAGTGGTCGAAAGCGCCGGTTTGCTAAATCGGTGAAGGGGTCAAACCCTTCCGCAGGTTCGAATCCTGTCCTCTCCGCTTGCTTTCTAAACGCCGTGCCCAAGTCGTTGCAGCACAACTTCTTGTGAACGGCGTTTCGCATTTGTCCCAGTCATTGGGACAATCATTGGGACAAAAGAACCGAGCAATGCGACCGATCATGATGCCCCGATGGGGCATTCGAACGATCGCAACCCGATCCGAAATCAGCATCATCACGTTGCTCACCTCAATGCCCGCCGCTGCGGACGCCAGGTTACAAAACAAAAAAACACTACGCAGTATTTCTTGGTCGTTGCATGTCCGCGCCTCAGCCAAGAAAGTCGATTTGATTCATTTACGTCGGGCGTCGTCGTTGCGTAAATGTCGGTACATTTCGACGATTTTTGAATCGCGGTGCCCTAGCCACTCGCGCACTTCTCCCTCCGACGTCCCGCCCAAAAAGCACTGGCTACAGAAGTAGTGACTGAAACTGTGAAACGTCCCATGCTCAAAGCCAATCTCGCCCGCGACGGTCGGGAATTGCTTGGCCAACGGCCGTATTACCTGCTCATTGAAAATCTTCAGAGCATTGTTTTCCCGAAGTACGGCATCCCGAACCGAGTGAAAAACACGCCCGTCCTGATGTCGAGGAATCGTAAGAAGCATCTCAATGAGTTCGGGATGCAAAGGAATAATGCGGGCACGCCGGCCCTTCGTGGTTCGCGCCATACCTGTCTTTGACTTTTTCGAACTCGCTCGTTCGTCTGCAATGCGGACCACTTCGGACTTGAAGTCGATATCCGTCCAGCGCGCTCCCCAATTCTCAGACCCAAGTGGCTGAGAGCAACGATTATATGGTGCAGCCAGATAAGTTCCGAGCTCGCGAGACAGTGATCGAGGCCCGTTGGCCTGGCTCATACGACAAAGGGAGGAACGTTTCGCGCTCGCGGCCTCGCTTTGCGGCCACGTACCGCCGCACCTGGTCATAGCCGACGACGTACTGCTCTTCGTCTCGAAATCGCCTGAAAAGATGTGTCGCGGTGTGGCGCTGCTTGCGCGGCGCCTGTTCGTCCGCAACGAGAATCGCATCGATCCAGCGCTGGTATACTTCGGTCAGCACCCGCCGCCGTCGTGGTAGCGACAGCGTGTAAGGCCGCGGCTCCGACTCCGCAAGCACCGCGCGGATCTTCCGCCGCGAATGCCCAAACGTCCGGGCGATCTCCCGAATACACACCCCATCGCGATGAGCACGACGGATCCTGCCGTAATCCTCCACCTTCAGCATCCTTGACTCAGCTTACGAAGTCCGCTGCAGTGGGTCCCTTTTCAATGCCGATTCCGGGCCCTAGGTGGGTCCCGTTTCGATGCCGATCTCCAATCGCGGAATCAGGCGACGGCGAGGTACCAGAGTTGGATGACTTCTAACGCGCACGGCGATATACTCGTGCAGCATTGCTTGCGGCCAAAGCTCTTCCCGAATCGTACTTACGACGTGCGTCAGCACGACGCTGACTTCCAAGCACGTCGCCCGTATCGCCTTGATTGCGAAACGGATTTATCGGAATTGAGCCGTGCCTTCATTCGCAGGGATTTGCGACGGGGCAGTCTCCATGTTCAGCGACATCCACAATGTTAGCAAAACGGTGATTGCGGCGGACTCGGGGTGGGGGCGCTTTAATTGCTCCGGCTCCCGCCACTTCGTGCCGTTTGTCGTACGCGAGCGCACCGTACCGTAGCATCGCTGGGTCGCCCGGGGAAGATTGTATTTCTCGAGGTCGGTCTCGACGTCGAAAATCGGGATCGGCGATTGATCTGCAAACGGGAGTTATACCAAACCATATGCGGCGGGAATGGGTTTCCGATTTTCGAATGACGGGGCAAAATCTTAACTGAAAACTTGCATTTTCTCCGGTGTTTGCGATATATTAAACGGTGTTAAAAAATTGGCGACTGTAGCGACAGAGCGACGGCACATGATTCATCACATCAAATGGGTATCGGTTGTTGGCTTTGCGTTAGCCTTTTGCATCGTGGACGAATGCCAGGCGCTAGATCTAGTGGGATATCTGCCTTCTTACCGCATGAGCGCGAGTTACAACAATTCGGTATTGCCGACGCAACTTTCGATGTTGAATGAGGTGCGTTACTTCGGGATGACGGCAGCGAGCGATGGGTCGATTTTATCGTCGTCGGGCGGATCGTCGCTTGTAGCGGATAAGGGAAACATTCAGACGATTGCCAGCAAGATTAGTGGTCTGCCCGCGGGGCAGCAGCCACGACTCGATCTTACGCTCGGCGGAGCGGGGCAGTCCGCAAGTTTCGCCGCGATTGCCGCGAGTGCGACGCTGCGGACGACGTTTGCGCAAAACATTGCGACGCTACTGACTCAAACGGGTGCGACTTCGGTCGACATCGATTGGGAAAGCCCAGACAACAACAATCAGACGCAATTGAATAATTACGCGGCGATGTTGCAGACGATCAAGCAAACCATTGGGCCCTCAAACCGGGTGTTTGCCACGATTGAACCCCAGATCAACTTGCCGACGAGCGTGCTGCAGGGTTCCAACGCAATCGATGGTATCTCGCTGATGACCTACGACTTATCGTGGTGGGCAAATGACGGGTCCGATCCGAACCGCGGCGAGCACTCGCTGCCGCAATACGCCACAGATACTGTCGACGACTGGACCAGCGCGGCGGGTTCAACGAATCGACGACCCTATGTATTTTCGAAATGGGGCAAGGCGGTCGACCCAGCTGGTCTAGGCGTTGGGCTGCCGTTTTATGGCCATGGGATTGGCACGAGCCAGAATCCAATGGGAGGAGCGGCTTATACGTATGCTCAGTTAGTGGCAGGCGGCACCCCTGATTCGTCGGGCAACTACTATACGTATGCCGGTCAAACGGTGTGGCTGCCAGGACCGAGTCTCGCGGCCCAGCGCGTGCAGTTTGCCCACGACCGCGGCTTACAGAATGTATTTATCTGGGAACTTGGTCAGGATTTGGACCCGAGCAATCCAAACTCGCTGTTGCGATCGGCGTTTCTCAAGAATGAGACGCTAATGGGGGACTTCGATGGTGACCACGACATAGATGCGACCGATTACGGCGTGTGGCGATCGACTTTTGGATCGACCACAGATTTGCGGGCGGACGCCAACGGGAATGGAATTGTTGATGCCGCCGACTATACGGTTTGGCGAGCACATATATCGAGCACTGGCGGCGGAGTGGCCGTTGGTAGCCAGGTGCCGGAACCCGCGACGATCTATTGTGCCGCGATTATCAGCATCGCTGTCTTGGGCTCCAGACGGCATTGGATACAGTAGCTAGGAACATGTCGCCCGCAGGGGCGTTGATTTTCGAACTGAATTCACCCTTTTCATTTCATCGCCCATGACACTGACACTGCTCGATTGGTCGGTCATTGCGCTCTATTTTCTCTTCAATTTGGGCATCGGGCTCTATTACGCCCGGAGGGCGCGCGGGAGCACAAGCGAGTTCTTTCTTTCCGGTCGCGATGCCCCCTGGTGGCTGGCTGGCACTTCGATGGTGGCGACGACGTTCGCCGTCGACACTCCTTTGTTGGTCACCGGTTTGGTAGTGAAAAACGGCATCGCGGGCAACTGGCTGTGGTGGAATATGGTGATGAGTGGCGTCATGACCGTCTTCTTTTATGCGCGGCTGTGGCGGCGGGCCGGCGTAATGACCGACATCGAGTTCGCCGAGTTGCGATATTCGGGCAAGCCGGCCGCGTTCTTGAGAGGTTTCCGCGCTATTTATTTGGGGCTGCCCATCAACTGTATCGTTCTCGGCTGGGTCAACCTGGCGATGCTGATGATACTTCGCAACACGTTGGGATTAACCCAACCGGCGGCGATGGGCGTGCTCTTTGGTATGTTGGCCATTACCGCGTTTTACACCACGCTCTCCGGTTTATGGGGCGTGCTGGTGACGGATTTGTTTCAGTTCGTGCTGATGATGGGAATGGTGATCCTGTTAGCCGTGTTTTCGGTGCACGCTGCGGGCGGCATGGACGCATTGATTGCCAAGGTGACGGAACTCGATGCGGCTCGCGGACTAAGTGGCTCTCGCCTCGATTTCATACCCCGCCTGGATTCCGGATGGATGCCGGTGATCACGCTTTGCGTCTATCTATCAGTCATCTGGTGGTCAACCTGGTATCCGGGCGCGGAGCCCGGCGGCGGTGGATACGTCGCGCAGCGGATATTTTCGGCTCGGGACGAGCGTCATGGCGTTCTGGCAACGCTTTGGTTCAACGTGGCGCATTATGCGTTGCGGCCATGGCCCTGGATTCTCACCGCCCTCGCCACGCTCGTTCTGTATCCTCACCTTCCCGATGCCGAAAAAGGCGTCGGCTACATTGCCATCCTCATGGACCCGGCCGTATTCCCAAAATCGTTACGCGGTTTGATGCTGGCCGCTTTCGCTGCGGCGTATATGTCAACGGTCGGAACGCAGCTAAATTGGGGCGCATCCTATCTGATCAACGATTTCTATCGGCGCTTTATTGCGCGGGAACAAACCGAACGCCATTACGTCGTCGCATCGCAGGTGGTCACGGTGCTGCTGATGGTGGTGTCATTGATTGTTACCTCACAGATGGATTCGATTGAAAGTGCGTGGAAGTTATTAATGGTCACTGGAGCGGGAACGGGCTTAGTACTCTTATTACGCTGGTTCTGGTGGCGAGTGAACGCCTGGTCCGAAGTGACGGCAATGAGCGTTGCCGCGGTCGTTTCGCTCTATCTGCAACTTGCCGGGCCAAAGTGGAATGGCGACGACCCGCGCGAGTTCGCCTACCTCATGCTAACGACGGTGGGCATCACTACGGTTGCCTGGCTCGTCGTTACGCTCCTTACACCACCCGAGCCGCAGGAGAAATTGATCGCATTTTATCGCAAGGTCCGCCCGGCCGGGCCGGGTTGGAAACCGATCGCCGCCGCAGTGGGGCCCTTGGAAAAGGGACCTAGCGAAAGCCTGGCAATGCAGTTCGCCAACTGGGTTTTGGGCTGCCTGCTGATCTATTCATCGCTCTTCGGCATCGGTTACTTGATATTCAAACAGTGGCTTACCGGTGGCGTGTGGATCGCCGTCGCCATCGTCGCTGCAATACTTATCTCGCGCAACCTATCGCGAGCTGTTTGGCAATCGCCGGCCGAAAATGTGTAGTTCAGTTCAAGCACCATTCGGGTGATGCTCAAATCCTCATTGCGAAACGACTAACGCGAAGCATTCGTTGGCGGAGCCTCAACTCGCGCTGCGCTTTTCTGTAACAGCGCCAAGCCCCGCGCCATTGGTTCGAAATCTGCCCAGGCGTCACGACGCTGTGACCAGGTGGTGAAAATGTGGCCGACAAGGAGGCCGTCTTTTTGATGCGCTTGAGCATCGCGGATGAGCGCCAGCGT
Source organism: uncultured Planctomycetota bacterium (assembly GCA_963733705.1). Taxonomy (GTDB): domain Bacteria; phylum Planctomycetota; class Planctomycetia; order Pirellulales; family Lacipirellulaceae; genus JABDGM01. The sequence goes on from CAVTEJ010000015.1 coordinate 316,719, forward strand.
GGCGTCGGTGTTTTTCCAACTGGCGGGTAAAATGCGGAAGCCGTTGTCCATGAACATTGGCAGCGATTCGTATTGTTTGCGGAGTTCGTAGTGCCAGGGGCAGAGGATGATGTCTTTGGGAATCTTGTCCACCGCGGCCGCGGTGCCGACTTTGGACGCTTCCCATTCGCCCATGTTTAGCTGCTTGCCATCGATCAAGCGGTCGGCCCACATGAGCATCGTGAGGCCGCGCTTGCCTACGATGTGGTCGTGCAAATCGTTCACGGCTTTGGCGAAAACGTCGGCGGGATCATGGCCCTTGGTTGAAGTGGCCTTGTCGGACGCGAGTAGAAAAACTTCGTCCATGCCAACGTGGAAGGCCTTGGCGTCGAAGGCATCGATCAGCTCGTCGATGAGAGGGAAGACGATTTCGTTTGTTTTCGGATTGAGCGGATCCCACTCTCGGCAATAGATGCCGTTGTTTTCGGGGAAAGCGCCAGGTGTGAGATCGAGTTCGGGGTATTTCGTTAGCAGCGGGCTTGTGTGTTCTTTCCAAGATTGATGGCCGAGGCATTGAAACTGCGGAACGAGCTCGATGCCGTTCTTTTCGCACGCGGCGCGAAAGGATTTGGCTCCCTCTTTAGATATTGGCGAATCGCCTTTGCGCAGTTCGGGGTGAGATTCGTAGGCGAATGCGTAATCCACCTCGACGATGAGGCAATTGATTCCCATCTTCGCCAGTTGCGGAAGCTGGTCTGCCAATCGGTCCATCGAGCTATCGTTCGTGTAACCGATCACGTGCAATGCGCGCCAGGGATGCTCGGCAGTGGGCGGCGTGGCGGCAAACGAACTCCGGATCGATGCAAACGTCAGCAGCAGGGCGGCAGCGATGCGACAGTTGGTCGTCGAGAATTTCATAACGGAAACTGCGGTAGTGTCGCGTCATCGCCATGGGGCCCGGCGCATGTGCGAACAAAAAACCGCGCGACCCCTTTGGGGAGCCGCGCGGCGGCGAAGATCGTCCATCGCATCCGATTAACGGCTGCGTCGGCGTGCAAAGCCGGCCGCAACCAGGCCGATTGCGAACAGCCCGCAGCTCGCTGGCTCAGGAACGGCTCTTAGGTTGTCGAACTCGAACGTATACGGCCCCACCACCCCCTGCGCCGGGCCGAAGCTCATATCGATTTGGTAAGCCCAAGGCTGACTCGGATCCAGCGCGATATGCGGGGTACCGAACTGCGTGTTGGTCAGCGGTATCTGGAGGGTGACCGTCGATCCGGACGACAGCGCAAACGTGGGGCTGAAACCCGTCTCGTCGGCGTCGAGACCAGGGCCGCGAATGCCCGTCTGGAAAAACGTGACGTCGATGTTACCGAAGTTGAATTGGGTGGTCGGCACGGTCATATCGATGAGCATGTAAGGCGAATTGTTGATCGCCGTTGCGCGACCCGCATCGGTCAGGAACGCGCTCTGTGGCCCGCCAAACCCCGGGAAGTTCGTGGTTACCTGAAGCGATTGAATGCCCTGCGTCACGCCTACATTGCTAAGCGAAGGTGCATAGGCAATGGGGTTGCCGATGTACGGCATCCCGCTCTCGCCGTTTTCATAACCGAACAGGAGTTGCGCCGAAACCGGCGCTGCAAGTAGGACGACCAGTAGTGCAGAGATGATGTAACACTTCATTAGTCGCTCCAATCTGTGCGATGGCAGGAATGTGAAAGGTACTTCGCGGTTCGCGAACATGGTCGCGACGCATACCAAACGGCTTCTCATGGTGACCCTCCGAGCAAAAAGTTTGAACTTGTCATTGGCACTGCACCTCGTATCGGTGATTCAATGATTACTATAACCAGGCATTACGAATCTGCATCAGGGCGTAAAACGACCTTTTCCGAATTCCAAATCCCAAGACTGCGCTCACGAGCAGCAACATCATGCCAGTAGGCTCAGGAACATTGGCAGCGCCGAGTCCGCTTCCACTACCGGACGTATTGCCGAACAGCGATCGCCAGACGGTATAGTCGGCCGCGTTCACGGTTCCGGCCGTATCAACTTCATTCTGTAGCGGGCCGCCGTTGCGCCAGAGAACGTAATCTGCCATATCTACGACGCCGTTGCCATTGTAATCACCGGGAACACCGGAAGGGCCCGTTCCGAAACGAACGTTGTCGATGTACAGCGTGAGCGAATGATCGTAATCCGTGCTCGCGGGGGACTTGTTGAAATAAAACTCGAAGCCGGTTGGGATGAGGTCCGTGGGGCTGCTGCCTTGCGTGCCAAAAAGATCATTGAACGACTTATCTTCGAAAGTATCCGGATCGAGCAGTGCATCCAAATCGATACGAACATGGTAAGTCCCCGGCGTTAAAGCACCAGCTTTGAATTCTTTGTCTTTGGTGTAGTCAATTTGCGCATCCTTAGCTTGCCCTGCCTGATTCATGCCAAAGATGGTGACGCCGATCGAGACAAAGCCGCTGAATGGGTCGGATGCATTGGGGTTGATTCGCTTGCCGAATTGCTGAGTGATGGTCAAGTCGAACGTGACGTGGTCGAGGCCAGGCGGGTCGCCAACAATGGCGGTATTGCCGATTGTTGTTGTGTCTAAGGTCGTCGTGGCTGCGCCGACAAACGTCGCGTTAGCGCCGATATCAACCTTCATGGATTGGGCTCCCTGAGTAGCCCCGATCGTGTCCTGAGAGACTGTTGTGAAGGTCCCGTTCGCAGCAAACCCATCAAGGCCAGTTTCAAAGGAATAGCCCAGCATATCGACGGCTAGTGCCGCGCTACGCGCCGAAGAACGTCGCCAAGGCAGCCGCAATTGAAAGCACGATTTTCGGCGAGGCGCTGAAGAAAAAGCACCGTTGGTTCGTATTCATTAAGTCCAACTCCGTTGCAGAAACCCTGGCCGATCGTTGCGATGAAAAGAAACGCGATATTTCTTACAAAAGCTATTTATATCAGGGCGTAGAATAATAGCAACAAGTTTTCAAAAATATTCTCCGATAAAGCTGGCTTGGCAAAGCAGCTACCGGAGCCTCCGCGTAATTGCATTTACGGTCCCGAACGTCATCAACTTCGGTAGCACGCCTAAGTTGGGGGGCGATTTGAGCCGCGAATAATGCGGTCGGCAGGACGAAAACGGCGGGAGCCTCTGTCGCACGATTCTCACTACCTTCAGAGTAAATCCCCGGCATTTTAAGCAAAGAATGTTGACAGATATATTTTATGTCGTTTAAAATATGAGCGGCCTCCGTTGGAAACCAAGAATCGTGTGCGCAAATAGCATTTCGGGAATTCGTTTGATGGGTTCCGCGCCTCGTCAAATACTTTTTGATGGCCGTACGACCGCCTCGTTGATGTTGGCAGTAGCGCTCATTTCGCTGCCCTTCATTTCCGGTTGTGGACCGCACTCCGACCGGCGCGCTGTCAGTGGGAAGGTCTCACTAAACGGCGCGGCGTTGGATGCAGGAGAGATCCGATTCGCTTCCGTGGGAGGCGAGAAGGCTTCTGCATCTGGCACCCACATTGCGAATGGTCAGTACCAGATTCCGGAGGAGAAAGGCCTGCGTCCGGGAACTTATCGCGTCGAGATAAGCGCACCGGACAATAGCAAGCCAGCGGTGTCCTATAGCGCCAGGGCAACCTAGGGCTCCGGCTACTGCGCAAGAACGGATCCCAGCCGAATACAATACCAACAGCAAGAAGACGGTCGACGTCACCGCCGATGGGGACAACCATTTCGACTTTGATATTGCGATCCGAGCCACAAAATAAAACCAGTCGGGTCGGGCTAGCAGATGTAAGAAAATGGTCGCCATGAAAAAACACTTTCGCGGTTTTACGCTCGTAGAATTATTGGTGGTCATTGCCATCATCGGCATTCTCGTGGCGCTTTTATTGCCGGCGATTCAAGCCGCCCGCGAAGCGGTGCGCCGCTCTCAGTGCATCAACAATCTCAAACAAGTGGGGATTGCCTTCCAGAATTACCACGATGTTCACAAGCACTTGCCGATTGGAGCTTATAGCTGTTGCTATGGCACCTGGCAGCCTGCAATTTTGCCGTTCATTGAAGAACAACAATTAGCAGACCTTTATCAAATACTTCCCGACGCCGAGCAGTTTTACAACGACGACTATCGATACGACAACGAAAACACGACCAGAAACCCTCCGATCAGGAATTATGAAGTTACTCAAAAACGAATTACGACTTTGACTTGCCCAAGCGATGAGCCCCAGGTCGCCATTGGTGGTGGGCAAGGCGCCGCGGGAATCACGTATCACAATTACGTCGCCAACTTCGGCACTACCAACCATAGTGGAACTACGCCGCTTCTGGGCGTGAATTATTACGGCAGCCCTTTTATTGGGCAGGATGACGGCGGCAACTTGCGGCACAATCTGTACACCCAGTTCAAGCAAATATCGGATGGCCTCAGCAAGACGATGTTGGTTTCGGAAACGGTGCAAGGCCAGCAAGGCGACCTGCGCGGCCTGACTTGGTGGGGATGGTCGGCTGGTTTTGAGACGTTCTTTTTGCCCAACGCGTCCGACTCCGATTTGCTGCAGAATGCGAATTACTGCAAAAGCGGTGTGGGTGCTAATCCGCCTTGCGGCACGGCGATCGGTGCGAAATTTTATAACGGGGCCCGCAGTCGCCATAAAGGCGGTACAAATGTCGTTATGTGTGACTCGTCCGTTCAATTCGTCGTGGACGACGTCGACCTTACGGTTTGGCGCGCCGCTAGCACGACGAAGGGTGAAGAAGTCTATTCTGGCTTTATTCAATAGCCCGACTCATTGAGATCAATACTCGCGCGGGTTAGATTAAAGTGGCAATCGAAACCAAGCCAAGGCGTGCTTCTCGAAAACTGCTGCCAGGCGGCAGTAGCGCTACGCCGAACGATCGATCGCTCGAGGATAGCCACGTGTCCAACGTATCGCCGGTGCAGCCGCAGCTCTTGAGCCGCATTAATGAAGCGCTCGTATTGCGGGCGATTCGTCAGCATGGGCCTTCGACGCGTGGTGAGCTTTCCCAACACATGGGTGTAACGTTTCCGACGGTGGCAAAGGCTGTTGGCTCTCTGCTGGATGCCCGGCTGCTGGAAGAATTTGACGACGTGATGTCTGGTCCGGGGCGACCGGCGAAGCGGCTGCGGTTGTCGCGGGAGAATTCGCAGGTCGTGGGCGTCACGGTGGATGTGCTTACGTGTGAAGTTGCGGCGGCTGGGTTCGACGGCGTCATTCGCGACGACACTCGCCAGTCTTTCGCCACGCCGCAAACGTATGAGGAGCTTCTCCGCACGATCGTGGCTCAAATCGAAAAGCTGCGATCAGCTGAGATGCCGATTCTGTGCATTGGAATCAGCGTCGTCGGCCTGGTCGATTATCGGCAGCAGGAAATTCGGTTAGCTGCGAATTTGCATTTCCTCAACGGCAAGAAGTTGGGCAAGGATATTGGCCGGTTAGTGGGCGCCGAATGTGTTTTGGTGCATGACGCACATGCGCTTTGTCTGGCTGAGTATGTGTATGGAGAAGCGAGTAATCTCGACAGCTTCGCTGTGCTCGATATGTGCACGGGCATTGGCCTCGGGGTGATGGTTAATCACCTTTTTCTTACGGGGCACAATGGTTTTGCCGGCGAAATGGGGCATATTCCGATCGTCCCGAATGGTCGCAAGTGCCACTGTGGACGCCGCGGTTGTTTGGAGACCGTGGCCAGCGAATGGGTGTTTTTGGAGCGCATTTCCGAACGGCTCGAGCGGCCGATTGAGTTTGAAGAAGTTATGAGCCTCGCCCTCAAAGGGGATCGCTTGGTGCGGGCGGAGCTTAATCGGCTTTGCAAGTATCTGGCGATTGCGATCGCGCACGTTGTGAATTTATTCGATCCGCAATGCGTGTTTGTTAATGGACGGCTGTTCGATGAATTGCCTTGGATGCGCGATCATTTGGTATCGCGGGCGAAGCATATTGCGCTAGAGCCTGCGTTTGCGAACTGCAGCTTTATGTCGACGTGTGGAACGCATTTGCTGGGTGCCGTCGCGACTGCGATCAGTTCTGTTACTTCATCACGCGTACATGAATTGAACGATCCACTCAGCGGCATTACTTTCGCTGTGGCTCGCAGGTCGGTTGTCTAATGTCGTGGCATCGCGACGAGTTGGCGCGGCTGCAGTTGTTTCTTCGCACCATTTACGTTCGCATGGATTGGGATTCGGCATTGCGCCACCATGCGATTCTCGTGTTGTTGGCACTCGTCAGCGTAGGCGGCCAGCGTTCGATTGCGAGCGAGGAGCGTGCACCGCTCTCTGTTTCTTGGCGGCTCATCGATAATCTTGATGCCGGCAGCTATGTTGCAGAATTGAGTCTGAAAAACGAAACCGATATGCCGCTCGATTCGATTTGGCGACTTTATTTCAACTCGTCCGCGAAGTTATCGCTTGCAGATTCGCCGACTGATTTCAAACTCACCCATATCAATGGCGATTTCTTTGTTTTGCGACCGAGTGATGGCTCAAAAACGCTTCCGGCGAATGTAGTGACGAAGATTCGGCTGCGTGGCGAACCATGGGCGATCAACATTAGCGATGCGCCCAGTGGGTTTTATTTGCTGCGATCGCCAGCCGATAACTCGCCAAACTTGGCGGTGCCGCTGCCACTCAGAATTCTGCCCTTTCCGAGTGCGGAAAAGCTCCATCGCGGGGGCGACGATCGCGTTCAAGTGGTAACTGCCGAATCGCGGTACTTGCAAAACAAATCGTTGAAGGAATTGCCGAGCGAGGAAGTTGGCAAAGTTACTCCGACGCCGGTCGCAACGGCGTTCGTTGCCGGCAAGTTTCACTTGTCGGGGCAAACGAAGATCGTCTACGAGCCAGCCGCCGCAGTCGAGGCGCAATATTTGGCTCAATCGCTGGGTGTGCTTTTGTCGAAGAGCCCCGGTTTGGATCCATTGCCAAGCAATACTCAAACAGATGGCAATGCGATCAGCCTGCGGATAGCGAACGTGAAGGTCGCCGGGGCGGAAAAGAAGCAAGGTGACGAAGCGTATCAACTTACGATCGACGGTGAGCGCGGGATCGAAATCGTTGGTACGGATCCGGCTGGAGTATTCTACGGAATACAGACGCTGCGTGCTCTGATGCCAAGTGAGAGCTATAAAAAGCGTAGTGATTCAATCGCAATCGGGGCGGCAAAAATTGCGGATGCGCCGCGTTTTCAATATCGCGGGCTGCATTTGGACGTGGCCCGGAATTTCCACGATACGGCCTCTGTCGAGAAACTCGTCGAGCTAATGAGTTTCTATAAGCTGAATCGTTTACACCTTCACTTGACGGACGATGAGGGCTGGCGTCTAGAAATAAAGCAGCTACCTGAATTGACCGAAGTTGGCGGACGTCGAGGACATACACTTGATGAAGCAGATTGTTTGATTCCCTCACTCGGGTCGGGACCGGTTGCAGACGCGAAATCTTCCGCGGGCAGCGGATTTTACTCGCAGGAAGAGTTTGTTGAGCTTTTGCGATACGCCCAGGCGAGGCACGTTTCGATTATTCCGGAGATTGATCTGCCTGGACACGCACGAGCCGCCGTTAAATCGATGGAAGCGCGACAATGCCGTTTGAAAGCAGCGCAATCGGCAGGCTCAGAGCAGTTTCTGCTGACGGAGCCGGGAGACGCGTCGAAATATGAGTCGGTGCAAATGTGGCACGACAACGTCATCGATGTGGGGCACGACGAAACGTATAAGTTTATTGATGTCGTGGTTGGCGAAATCCAAGAAATGTATCGACGCGCCCGCGTCCCCTTAATGACTGTTCACCTCGGAGGAGATGAAGTACCGAATGGCGTTTGGGAAAAATCACGAGCGTGCGATCGGCTTGTGCCCAAGGATAGCTCTTCAGCCGCGAGGAAAAACCAGCTTGAGTTGTATTTCCTGAATCGGGCGTCGCAATTGCTTTCTGCGCGCTCGATTCAAACAGCATGCTGGGAGGACTGCTTGCTGCTCGAAGCGGACAAAGACAATGGTGCGGCAGAAAAACGACGTTCTGCCAAGCAACCCGTACCAACAGCTTATGTGTGGAACAATGTTTGGGGTTGGGGTCGCGAAGATGCTGCCTACCGCTTGGCCAACGCGGGATTTGATGTTGTATTGTGTAACGCCACGAATTTGTACTTCGATCTTGCTTGTGAAAAGGACCCGCTCGAACGGGGTTATTATTGGGCAGGATTCGTCGGCACGCGTGCGCCTTTCGATTTTGTGCCGCTTGATGTTTTTAAGAATGCCAGTCGAACGTCGATGGGCGTGCCGTTACAAGGCGAAACCTTTGCCGATCGGGTACGCTTAACACCAGCGGGCAAAAGTCACATTCTCGGCATTCAAGGTGAGTTGTGGAGTGAAAATCTGCGCGATTCACGAAGGCTCGAATATATGGCCTTCCCAAGAGTGATTGGGCTTGCCGAGCGGGCTTGGGCCGAGTCGCCTAAATGGGCGACTATCGAGAGCGCTACCGATCGAGCGGCGGCCTGCAATTCAAGCTGGAATGAATTCGCGAATCGTTTGGGGCAACGCGAGCTGCCTCGACTCGATTATCTCTGTGGCGGCGTTAGATATCGACTGCCGCCTCCAGGCGTAGCGTCGCGCGACGGCACTCGGACTGCGAACGTCGACTTTCCCGGCCTTACAATCCGCTACACGGTAGACGGGAGCGAACCCGACGATTCGTCTAAACATTACGACGGGCCGATTTCGGTGCCGGGCACGGTTAAAGCGCGGTCATTTGATTCGCATGGACGCGGAAGTCGCACCAGCGAATCGACGTTGTCCAATCGGATAGCTCATTGAACTGGCGAACACCAGGCTCGCCTAATACGGGCGGCTCGGCAGCGAGTATATGAGCACTTCAAGGTTGATCGTATTTTCCCTTAGACGTTGGATACGCTTGCGGTTGACTCCCAGCACCACGGAGAGCTTCCGGCTGCAGTAAAACGGTGTCCGCAAATACTGCTCGTCGATGCGGCACATTAGCGCCAGGTTCTCGGCCGATTCGCCGGCCGGCCGATAATACCAGGTGCTGTGCGCCAGCTCAAGCAAGGCGCACTGCCACACGATCGAGAGCTTCTTGTGGTCTGATTCGATGCATCGCTTCAATCCTTCAGGTGAGCTCGGCAGCTTTTTTTCAACCACTCGACTTCCATCTTCAGTCGGCCGATCTGCTCGTAGAGCTCCTGGTCGTTGGCTGTGTCCTCGGTCGCACGCTTGCTGCGTCCGTCTTCGAACAGCTCCGGCGCTCCTTCCAAAAGCTGCTTCTTCCAGGCCGTGATCTGGCCCACGTGCACTTCATACTCGGCGGCCAGTTGAGCCGTCGTCTTGTCGCCACGGCATGCTGCCAGTGCTACCTTCGCCTTAAATGCTCCACTGAAACTTCGTCGCTTCCGTGCCATCGACCAGACTCCTCAAAGGTCATCCCACAGAGGGGATTTTATACCTTATTGGACTGTCCAGTTTTTGGGGTCCACCTCACATCAAAAATATTTTGTTTCCGACCGACTTCTCTAAATACAACGACGCCGCGATGCAATATGCATCGCGGCTAGCGGCAGAGTCGGGCGCCAAGTTGCATATTCTTCACGTCCATGACACGCGCGACCTCGGTGCGGCAATGGGCGAAGTAAGCTTTGTGTACTCTGAGCAGTGGGAAAAGGAGCGACATCGCGCCGAAAAACGACTGCAGCGAATCGTGCCCCCCGACCCCGCCGTGCCCTACGAGCACCATTCACTGTTAGGTGCACCTGACGTAGAGATCGTGAGTTTTGGCGACCGAACACCACATGAATCTGATTGTCATGGCGTCCCATGGGCGCAGTGGCCTGGTGCGTTTGGTGATGGGCAGTGTGGCTGAAGCTGTGATGAGAAAGGCGCCGTGTCCGGTGCTTGTCGTGAAGCAACCGCAGGAGAGTACAGTCAACTTGGACGGTAACTCGGCAACAGTCTCTCAAACTGAAGTGTTGAAGTAGATCATAGTTATCAAGCGAATCGTGAGCAAAACGGACCCACGCGGCCGGCAGACGACGGCGTGGTCCGCTTTTTTTGTTGCATTTCGAAAAGCATTTGCAGACATACCTCTCCACCGTTGGTATTTTTATACTGCGGTGCTTTCAACCTCTCACCAGAATCGCTAATCTTAGGCTCAGTTTCGCAGATCTGTGCAATCACTTCAGGCGTGATCTCTTGTCTTTCCGAAGCGTATTCATCGCGATTGTCATCGCGGCCGGCTTGGTCGTGGCGGCTTTCGTTCTCAATAGCTATCGGCCTCGTATCGAAGAGTGGCAACCGACCGCCGCCGCGGCCCGTGCTGTCGGAAAGTGCGCGGAGTGCCATCGCCGCGAAACCTCTGCTGTCGTGCATCAGTTCGAAACGAGCAGGCACGCAGCCAAAGGGATCACGTGTTTGGATTGTCACGGCCCCGTTAAAGGACAGGAGCAAGTCGACCATCGCGGCTTCGTGATCGCTCGTCATCTCACGGCTGCCAATTGCGCCGAATGCCATAAGACGGAATACGAGCAGTTCGCGCAGCCGCCATGCCGCGCCGGCTTGGGCCGCAGTCTCGGGGCCGTCTGACTTTACACCCGAACAAATTGCGGCGGCTGAAAAGTTTCATCCAGGCGCCGTGAAACGCGACGCCAATGCCTTGGTCAAACAAGAAGGACCCGCGGCCATTACGAAGGGCTGCTATAAGTGCCACGATGTCGGACGCCCAAACCCAGATGGGTCGATTGGAACTTGTACGGCCTGTCATGCTCGGCATGCGTCATCGGTTGAACTCGCGCGTACGCCGGAAACCTGCGGCCAATGCCACATGGGTCCCGATCATTCACAGATCGAGATTTACCATGAATCGAAGCACGGAGTGCTGTTTAACGCGCAACGCGGTCATTTTAACTTGCAAGCTGAGCCCAAACACCTCACCACGGCCGACATGCCAGTGCCTACCTGCGCGACGTGCCACATGAGCGGACTGGAAGGTATGCATATCACGCACGATACCACGGAGCGATTGTCGATGTTCCTATTCGCTGCGAACACGACGCCGCGCCCGAATTCCGTTCAGGGGCAGGCGAATATGAAAGAAGTCTGCATGAAATGCCACACGCAGCCCGCCGTTGACGAGTTCTATCGGCAAGCGGAATCGGTCGTGCAATCCACGAACGGCATCATTTCCGAAGCAGATGCCATTATGAGCGGGCTGCGTGCTGATAAACTGCTCACGCCCGAACCGTTCGATGAGCCGATCGAATATGAATATTTCGACATGTGGCATTACTTCGGTCGTACGGCCAAGCACGGAGCCTATATGGGCGGCGCCGATTTCGTGCAGTGGCACGGCTTTTACGAGCTCGTCCATAAACTCACGGAGATCCGGCATCATGCGGAGGAGTTGCGGGCAAAGGCTGCGGCTAAACCAACTGCGCCGGCGTCGAAAGCAGATTAAAGGCATCGCATGCGGCTTATCGCAGCCTTAAGAAATGCCGCTTCAGACCCGGCGGTCCTCATCGAGTGTTTTATTGTCGCCAATCTGGCGTTCTTGGCCGTCGATATTTTCGTGGCGCATTCGATGAACGGGTTCGCTCACTGGGCTGAGTGGATTCCGTTTACGTTTTCGCTCATGGCACCCGCGTTGCTCGTCGGTTGTATGTTTGGCGCTGGGCAAATGCGACCTCCGCTGGCCAATGCGAATACTTTTCCGAGGAGGTCAAAGCGGGCTAGCCGCGCTATCGGAATTCTCGTTGGTTTGTTTTCAATCGCAGTCGGCATCGCCGGTCTGCTTTGGCATTTGCAAAGCCAGTTTTTCGCTGAGCAAACGCTCCGGAATTTGGTTTATGCGGCTCCTTTTGTAGCCCCACTCGCTTATAGCGGGCTTGGCTTTTTGATTTTGCTGAATCGCATGATGCCTTCCCAAACTGAAGAGTGGGCGCGCTGGGTCGTATTGTTGGCTTTGGGCGGCTGGATCGGGAACTTCACTTTGAGCTTGACCGATCACGCCCAAAATGGATTCTTTTATCGGCCGGAATGGATTTCCGTGGTGGCAAGCGCTGTTGCGATCGGGGGATTAACCGTCGCATTTGCCGACTGCCGAAACCGAGTCTTTTTAAGCCAATGCCTCGCACTTATGGGGATCGAGGTTGTTGTCGGTGTAGCCGGCTGGATCTTTCACCTTCGGGCAATTGCCAACAGTCCGATGGAACAGCTTTGGGACCGCGTCGTCTATAGCGCCCCGGCCTTCGCACCGCTATTGTTTGCTGACCTGGCTTTTCTCGGTGCAATCGGATTGGCCACATTGTATGCACGCTCCGGCGTCGTTGCCGCGCATACGCCAGCTTGAAGATTTCGCTGCAACCACCAGGAGCAGAGATAGAGTACTCCCATCAAAATCATTATCGGGACAATGAGCGGCGCTTGATTGCACAAACGCCCCGCATTTAATCCTGTATATGCTGTCGCCGTCGCTCGACCTTTTCCACTGTTTCGACGGCTAATTGCAATAAGTAGTCAAGCGGGCAGGGACACGGCGGTTGATCGCGCAGTTCACACTCTTTGCAAACCGTGTCGTGCAGATTCTCAATGTATGGATCGATTAGCGAACTGTCGGTCGAGCGGCAGAGCTCAACCAACGCGGGTAAGTGCAACTCAATCCCGCAACCCTTGCCGATGGCCCCGCAGGGCGGCGCGTGCGGCCGGCGTTCAATGCAACGGCTGCAAACTTCTGCCTGCAGCGCGATTCGGTAATCTTCAAGATCATCTAGGTCGCTCATGACGTAAGCCCTCGCGAAACACACGGTCTGCCACTTCACTGCGATGGACAGGAATATCTGTCGGCGCATCAATGCCGACCCGCACTCTACTACCGGCGATTTGCAGAATTTCAATCGAAATTCCCAATGTTGGGAACACAATCCGCTCACGATTTCCGCGCGATAAAACAAGCATCGTTGCCTCCATGCAAAATTTGACGTTGAGTCTGGGCGTTAGACGACGTGACTAAACGCAAACCTAATGCCGCAAAACTTACGGCACAAAGATTACCTGGATTTCATCGTTACGACCGTCTTTTACCGACAAGTTATTTCTTTATGAGCGACTAACGTGCGAGTTGCCACCATCGCGATGGTGCCAAGAGGGCACGTCGATGTGCCAGAGCGATGCGCAACGCCCGCGAATCGAATCGGGCGTCCGCGAGTGCTAGCGTGCTAACAAATTCTTGGCAGAGGAGCGCCTGCCGGCTCATCGAGCGGAAGTTGTTGCCCTGTACCGCGGGCCACAACGACGCCGGCCAATCCGCGGTCTTGCACCGAGCCAATGCAGACCGAGCCAGACGTTTCCTGCACATGCCGCAAAACATCGAGTGTGCTATCCACCCAATCTCGCGGCACAGCCACAAGCATTGTTCCCTCATTTGCCACGTGTACGGGATCGAGGCCCAACAGCTCGCATGCTCCGCGCACCTCGGGCAGTACCGGCACCAGTCGTTCCTCAATTGCCAACGTCTTTCCGCTCGCGTGCGACCATTCGTGCAGCACTGCCCCGACTCCGCCGCGAGTGGCGTCGCGCATCGCTCGAACTGGAACCTCTGCTTGCTGCAAGGCAATGACGGCGTCTACTAACGGTGCGCTATCACTGCGCGGCGCCGGCTCAAATTCGATGCCTTCGCGGGCTGCCATCACCGCCATCCCATGGCAACCCACGGGGCCCGTCACGATTAACGCATCGCCAACTTCGAGGAACCTGGGACCCGACGGAGGTCGATTGGTAAACTCACCAATGCCGGTGGTAGTGATAAATATCTGGTCCGCCGCTCCGCGCGGCACGACCTTGGTGTCGCCTGTTACGACCATCACGCCAACACGTTCTGCGGCGGTGGCCACGCTGCGCAGGATTCGTGTGAGTACATCTGTTGCGAGGCCTTCTTCAAGGATAAACGCCAGACTTATCCAACGTGGGCGCGCACCCGTTACTGCCAGATCATTAACGGTACCGTACACGGCAAGCGAACCAATATCTCCGCCTGGAAAGAATAGTGGCGAGACTACGAAACTATCGGTCGTCATGGCGAGCGAGCCACCCAAGGGCGGCAGCACGGCGGAGTCGCCGCTCACTCGCAGAAAGACATTGTCGAGCACGGGTACAATTTGTCGCTCGATTAACTGCCGCATCAGGCGGCCGCCTTCGCCATGCGCGAGCGTTATCCGATCGGTGGATGACCCCGTCGGCGCAGGGCAACTTAAAAACTCAGCTGACTTAATCATGGGTTTGATCGAACCGTTTCCGATTGCTCTCGGGCTGAATCAGGGTGATACCGATAGTACGCCGCACACGCGCCCTCGGTCGAAACCATCGGCGCTCCTAGCGGCGTATCCGGAGTGCAGCGGACGCCAAAGTGCTGACATTCTCTAGGCTTAATTCGACCAGTGAGCACATCGCCGCTACGGCAGTCGCTTGGATTTTCGACAACGGGAAGACTTTGACCGAAGCGCCGATCGGCGTCGAAGCAAGCCCACTTCTCCCGGAGACGGAATCCGCCTTTCGGCACGATTCCCAAGCCGCGCCAGGAACGATCGCAGATTTCATAAACGTTTTCCATCACATCCAACGCTGTTTGGTTTCCAGCAGCCTCAACCGACCGACCATAACAATTGGTAATTTCCGCAGCGCCGCGTTCCAACTGCCGAACGCATTCCAAGATTCCGCTCAGCAAGTCGACCGGCTCAAAACCTGTCACCACGACAGGAAGCCGATACTTGGCGACGAACTCGCGATAGGAATTGAAACCTGCCACCGTACACACATGGCCCGCCGCTAAAAAGCCGTCGACCGTGCTATCTTCGCTGGCCGCCAACATCTCCATGGCCGGTTGCACACGAACGTGCGATACGATCAGCGAAAAGTTACCCAACTCAAGCGCTGCCGCCTGATGCACCGTGAGCGCCGTCGCGGGAGCGGTCGTTTCAAACCCGACGGCAAAGAACACAATCTCGCGCTCAGGGCTGCGCTCTGCAATGCGAACGGCATCCAACGGCGAATAAACGATTTGCACGCTACCGCCGGCCGCGCGAGCTTGCAGCAAGCTGTCACGGCTTCCGGGCACTCGCAGCATGTCGCCAAAACTCGTGATCGTGATATTGCCACGCTGCGATAACTCGATCGCGCGATCAATAGCTTCCAAAGGCGTAACGCAGACGGGGCACCCCGGCCCATGGATCAACCGAACGACGCCTTCAAGCGCAGCGTCGATACCGTAGCGCAATAAGCCGTGCGTTTGGCCACCGCAAACTTCCATCAGGGTCCACGGGCGAGTCGCCACGGCTCGAATTTCGTCCACGAGTTTCTGGCAACGCTCGGGCTCGCGATACTCGTCGACAAACTTCATGGCTCTGTGCTTTTACAATTAGGAAGCCGTGCGACAACCGACCGAAAATGCTACGCCTACTGAATACTGAATCCATCAGCAACTTCGGAGAACTCATCCGGCGTGCCGATCGTTTCAAGTTCCTGCAACACCCGAGCCGCTTCCTCAGCATTGATCTGCGTGATCGCGACCCCGGCATGCACCAGAACATAATCACCGACCCGCGCTTCGGGAACGCAGGCCAGGCTGACACCCCGACGTACGCCAGCAAACTCTACCAACCCAGCGGCGAACGGAGGCTCATCTTCAAGAATCTCCACCACCAGCCCCGGCACGGCCAAACACATGCTTAAACCTTTCGCTTCGCTGCGGCGATTACGAGTTGCCCTGCAGCTAACCCACCGTCGTTGGGCGGAATAACTCCAGGCAAACCTAATGGTTCCGGACTGCCGCTTTGCATTTCGGCAACGAGCTCTGTGAGTAGCTTATTCTGGAACACACCACCGCACAGGACGACCGGCAATTCACGGCGGCGGCGACAAACGCCGACAATACCATGCGCCAGGCTGCGATGGAACTTCATGGCCATCATCGCGGGGTCGGCGCCGCAGTGAATATCGTCGAGCAATCCGGCAAACAATGGCCGCCAATCGAGTTCCATGAGATCGTCGTCTTCAACCGGAAAATGATACCAGCCTTTCGTACCGCGATCAGCAGCCGCTTCGAGCCGCATGGGCGCTTCGCCTTCGAACGCGACCTTTTCGATGCCCAAAATAAGCGCGGCAGCAGCGTCAATCAAGCGGCCGACACTCGACGTGGTCGGCGAAAGGTTCGGTCGCTTCGACACCTCAAGCACTTGTTTCTTTTGGACGGCGCTTACGGTCCAAGCGGAATGATGCGAAATGCTCGATTGCGCGCCTAATTGACTGCACAAGCTCACCGCCGTCCGCCACGGTTCACGAATTGCCGCCTCGCCGCCCGGCAAGCCGAACGGTCGAATGCGGCCGACGCGTTCGAAGTTTGCACCCTCGCACACCAAGAACTCGCCACCCCAGATTGTTCCATCCGTGCCGTAACCTGTTCCGTCCCATGCCACTCCGAGCACGCGACGATCGAGCCAACCATGCTCGAGCATGCCGGCCGCCACGTGCGGCGTGATGGTGTTGCACCGCCAGCCGTGGCACGCGTTGCCGAGCTGCCCACTGCGTTGAGAAATAATCCGTATGAAGATCGTGTACCAACAGCGTGGGCCGAAACTGGTAGAGCCGCAGCATATCCTTAATATGCGCTAAGTACCTTTCGCGGGATGGCAAAGACTCCAAATCGCCGATATGCGGACCAAGCACCGACTGCAACCCGTTTGACCAGGCGATGGCGCCCTTCATGTGTCCGCCGAGCGCGAGTGTTGCCGGTAGATTCGGTAATTCGAGCGGTAAGGGCGCCAGTCCGCGCGCGAGTCGAATCGTAACCGGCCGATCGGCAATGACGCGTATCACACTATCATCAATTGGTCGCACGATCTCCCGATCATGGTGTATCCAAGCATCGGCGATTCCAATCAAATTCTGTTCAGCGACTTCCCGCACGTAGTCAAGCGGCGCACCCTCTCGATTCGCACTCGTGCACACAAGGGCACGTCCCATTGCTACCGCAATCAAAGCATGGAGCGGCGTGGTCGGGCGCATCACGCCAACCGTATCCAAATGCGGCGCAATACCTGGAGCGAGTTTGGCTTCGCGCCGAATCCGAGCGAGTACGATCGGTGCCGCGGAATCGCGAAATGCGCCCAATTCGCATGCATCGAAGTGAGCCAACTTCGCCGCAACTGCCTCCGATGCCACCATCACCGCCAGCGGTTTCGTAAGTCTACCCTTGCGCCCACGCAGTCGTTCGACCGCCGCTTGGTTCGTCGCGTCTGCAAGCAGTTGATAGCCGCCCAGCCCTTTGAGCGCGACAATATTGCCGGAACGCAACGAATCGACAGCGGCCTGCAACGCCTCGCCGCCAAACAGCGACGATTCGCTATTACTTGTTTTGTACGTGACCTGCGGACCGCACGCCGGGCAGGCAGTTGTTTGTGCGTGAAACCGTCGATCGCCAGGCCGCTCATATTCGCGCCGACAATCATCACACAGCGAAAACTTATCCATCGCCGTGTCGGTCCGCTCAAACGGCATCGCGCGGATCACGGTATAGCGCGGTCCGCATTGAGTGCAACTCGCGAACGGATATCCGCAACGCCGTTCGCCATTTGTTGCAACTTCGCGCGCACACTCTTCGCACAAACCGCGGTCCAACGGCACGTGCGCTCGCAACGTCTTCGCCGGTGGATCTTTGACAATCGTAAAGCCCCGAAGACCACGCGGTGCCAGCGATTCCGATTTTAACTGCGACACCAGCGCGGCTCGCGGCAACGCGCCCAACAATTGGCACTCAAATTCGCGAACCGCGTCATCTCGGCCTTCGATCTCGATCTCCACGCCGCGCGATGAGTTTCTAACGTTGCCGCCCAATCCCAGTTCGGTCGCCAACCGAAAAATGGCCGGCCGCACACCCAGCCCCTGCACACCGCCATTGAGCCAGATGCGACGCGCAGCACTATCGGCCGCCGGCCTGCCGTTTGACGGCTGCTCACTCTGTTGCTCGTTCGCGTTGGGAATCACGGAAGCCATTGTGCAGTGTTTATAAACTCGCTAGCTGCTCGGTCATTGACGTTTGATGCTTCACACCATCGGCCAAGAAGTTGTACCACTCGCTTAGTCCTTCCCCGGTGCGAGCTGATACTTGGATCACTTTAGCCTGTGGCGCAATATTGTGAATGTTTTGCAATGCGGTTCCGAGGTTGAAATCGGCCGCGTCCGCCATATCGATCTTGGTGGCGAGCACCACATCTGCCCGTTTGAACATGGGCGGATATTTGAGCGGCTTGTCTTCGCCTTCGGTCACACTCATGAGCACAACTCGTGCCGCCTCGCCCAAATCGAACGCAGCCGGGCACACTAGGTTTCCAACGTTCTCGATAAAAACCAAATCGAGCGCCTTGAAGTCGATTTCCTCGCATGCACGTGCGACCAGATCAGCCTCCAGATGGCACATGGTTCCCGTCGTCACCGGAACGACCGGCGCTCCACGATCGCGAAGTCGACGCGCGTCGTTATCAGTCTGCAAATCGCCCACGATGACTGCCATCCTCAGCTTTGCCGAGAGATCGTCGAGCGTGCGTTCCAGTAAACGAGTTTTGCCGGCGCCAGGAGACGACATCATGTTCACAACGTACACGCCATTCCGGCTGAATAGCTCGCGATTGTGCCACGCCAAATGTTCATTCATTTCCAGCAGCGAGCGCTCGACCGATAGCGTGCGGCTTTCGGTCGGATCTGCCTCGTGAACGTGTGAATGTTGGTGGCCACTCTGATGGTCATGATCATGTCCGTGCGAATGGCTGTGGCTATGAGCATGTTCGTGAGCGTGCGACATCTCAGTTGACTGATTCGCGCTACTGCATCCACAATCTTTACACATCTCAATCTACCTCCAGTGAAATTAACTCCAACTCGCGACCCTGCCCCAGGCAGGAACTGATTTCACCACAATGGGGACAAGCGTAAATTATGTCATCTGGTAGAAAGTCGACCCCGCAGCACTCGCATTTGCACTCTACAGAAACTCGCTCGAGCGTAAGTTCGGCGCCGTCTGCGACGGTTCCTGGCGTTGCCGCCTCGAATGCAATTCGCAGCGCCTCCGGCACGACGCCCGAAAGGTCGCCGACTCTAAGTCGCATTCGCCGAATGTGCGTAGCGCCGGCGTCGCGCGCGTAAGTAAACGCTATTTCGAGCGCCGATTGCATGAGTCCCGCCTCATGCATACACCACCTCACAGTCCTGAAGCTCTTCTATCACTTTTGCTATGAGTGTCACCGTTTCCAAGGCGTTGTCGCGCGCTTCGAGCGACAATCCGTTGCCTAGGCCGAAGTCGTACCCTGCGACCGCGGCAAGCCACGCGGGCGGAACGCGGCCAAAACACATCGAGGCGAGTCGCAAAATGTCCTTCGGGCCCACGCTATGGGCGTGATTGCTGTCGCTCGTCGCCAGATTTAGGCGGTGAATATGCACGGGACATGCGCCCGCGTTGTAACAAGCATCGACAAAAATCACGCATCTCGCTCCAGCAACTTCTTCCGCTAACTCCGGCACAAGTTGTATTGTCGAATGGACAACGACAAGCGGCAGCTCACGCCGCGTAAGTATTTCCGCTACATACGGCCCGATGCCGTCGTCGCCACGCAGCGAATTGCCATAGCCAATCACCATCACATGATCTGCCGTTGTTGAATCGCACATCATGGATCTCGCTTCCACTGGCGGACAAGCTCTTGTCGCGCATCCAGCAGTTCGACGAGCAATGGCATCGCACCGACAGCATGCGTCGAGCAACTGAGGCAAGGATCGTACGCTCGAATCCCGGCCTCTAATCGGTTGAGAATCCCGTCCGACGCTTCCCCGTCGTGGATGTAATGCTTGGCGATCTGTGTCACTGTGCGATTCATCGCCAGATTGTTTTGTCCCGTCGCGATGATCAAGTTCACTTTTTGGATGATGCCATTGTGATCGACATGATAATGGTGGAACAGCGTACCACGCGGCGCCTCGCTGCAGCCAACGCCCTCCAAGCGATTGACCCCCGCGTGGGCGCGGAAATCTGCCGAGCGAACGTCCGGATCATCGACGAGCGCTGCGATCTGCTCGATGCACGACAATATTTCAATCAATCTCGCGTAGTGATAGTAGAACGAGGACGTGGTGACGGCGTCGCCGCGGTTGCGGAACTCCGCCAACTCTTGATCGGCGAGCGGTGTCCCCATTCGGTCGCACAGTTTCAACCGCGCAAGTGGCCCAACGCGATAGATGCCGTCCGGATACCCCAGCGGTTTGTAATACGGCGACTTCAGATACGAGAAAGACTCGACGACTTCGCCAATGAACTCTTGATAATGCGACGGATTAAGACCATCGGCGACAATGTTGCGGTCCTGGTCAACGAACCGCAAGCTCCCGCCGTAGTGTTCCCACGTGCCGTCATCAGCAACGAGCCCCATAAAGAGCGATGGGAAGTTGCCGAAGCAGTTGGCCTCTTCCTCATATTTTGAGAGCAGATTTTTGAAAAGTACAATTGCCGATTGAGTTGTTGTGATCGCTTCGTCGACACGCCCTCGAATGTGCGCACATTGCTCATCGTTGAGCGGGCCGCGTACACCGCCGGGAGTCGTCCACGCAGGATGGATTTTGCGTCCGCCGAGGGCCTCGATAATTTCTTGCCCGAATTGTCGCAAACGGATGCCGCCCCGCGCGAGTGCCGGATCAACCGCGGCAACCCCAAAGATATTTCGCTTATCCGGAGGGCTATCGAACCCCAACAGCAAGTCCGGCGAGCTCATGTGGAAGAAGCTGAGCGCATGCGATTGCGTTATTTGCGCCAGATTGAGCATCCGGCGCAGTTTTTCAGCCGCGGGTGGAATATCCACCGCCATGATTTCGTCGCCGGCCTTCACCGACGCAATCAAATGGCTCACCGGACAGATTCCGCACACACGCGACGTGATGCCCGCCATCTCCGTAAACGGCCGCCCTTCGCAGAATTTCTCGAAGCCACGAAACTCGGCAACGTGAAACCGCGCTTCCGACACCTCATTCTGGTCATCGAGGTGAATCGTGATCTTGGCGTGGCCTTCGATACGCGTGACCGGATCGATGATGATGCGCTTCGTCATGATATTCTCAGTTGGCCAAGGTCAGCCGAACTTTATTTGCCTGCCTTCCAACACCGGCGGACGCCCGGCAACAATCGCTTCCAGTGCCACCCGAATTTCCGCCGCCGAGGGCGGACAACCGGGCAGAAAATAGTCAACGTGCACTAGCGCATGGAGCGGCTCGACGCGATCAAGTAGCACCGGCAGCACGCCGGGATCGGAGGGAGACCCTTTCCGATCATCCGCCAGTTGCACATAACTTCGCTCCAGTACCGGTGCCGCCTTCCCCAAGGGATTACGCAGCGCCGTAACGTTTCCGGTGACCGCACAGTCGCCAAATGAAATCAGCACCTTCGACCGCTCGCGCACCGTCTGCAGCATGTGTAGGTTTTCGTCGTTGGCTACGGCTCCCTCGACGAGCGTGACATCCACGCCCTCCGGAAATTCCTTCACGTCGAGTATCGGACTGTAGACGAGGTCGGCCAGCTGAGCGAGCTCTAGTAGCCATTCATCCAAATCCAGAAACGACATGTGGCAACCCGAGCAGCCGGCGAGCCAGATCGTCGCGAGCTTTAAACGTTCCATTGCTTCTTCTCCCGCGCGTCAACGAGGAACTGAAGCATGGTGCGATCGCGCTCCATTTCCGCCACGGTCGACCCTTGGCGGAAAATCGCTCCTGTGGGGCAAGCCTGAACGCACTTGCCGCACGAAGTGCAAGACAGCGCGTCGCCCCACGGTTGGCACATATCCGTGACCACACGCGCCTTGTTGCCGCGTCCGCTGACGTCCCAAGTGTGCGCGCCTTCGATCTCGTCGCACGCCCGTACGCACCGCGTGCAAAGGATACAGCGGTTATGGTCCACACCGAACCGCTCATGGGATAGATCGACCGCGAGATGCGGATGCAGATAATCGAATCGAATGTGGTCGATGCCGTGAGAAACCGCGAGGTCTTGCAACTCGCAATGGTTATTCGCCACACACACCGAGCAGACATGATTGCGCTCGGCAAACAGGAGTTCAATAATCATACGGCGATATTCGTGCAGCCGCGGCGTGGTCGTCGCGATCTCCATCCCTTCTTGTACAACGGTCGCGCAAGCCGCCTGCAATTTACCAACGCCGGTCTGTTCCACGAGGCATAATCTGCAGGCACCCACTGCCGACAACCCGTCCACATAGCACAACGTCGGAATCGAGATGCCGGCTTCGCGCGCCGCCATCAGGATCGTATCGTCCTCGCGGGCGCTTACCAATTTGCCGTCAATCGTAAGTGTTTTGATTGCCATGCCAGTTTCAATGAGACGACAAAATTGGAAGTGAATAGCCAGCACCGTTCGTCGACGGTTTCAGTCGCGAAGTGTACTCATCGCGAAAATATCGAAGTGTACTAAGCACGGGATTGGGCGCCGTTTGTCCCAAGCCGCAAAGACTCGTGTCTTTCACCATCCCGCATAAGGATTCGAGCCGTTCCAAATCTTCTTGAGTCGCCTGTCCGTCGATGATCTTCGTCAGCATCCGCGACAACTGCACGGTGCCCGCGCGGCACGGAATGCACTTGCCGCACGATTCATCCATGCAGAAGTTCATGAAGAACCGAGCGACATCGACCATATCGTTCTTGTCGTCCATCACGATCATCCCGCCCGACCCCATGATCGAACCAAGCTTCGTGAGCGACTCGTAGTCAACGGGCGTGTCGAAAAGTTCTGCGGGAATGCACCCGCCAGATGGACCGCCCGTTTGCACAGCCTTCACCTTTCCTTCTGGGCAACCGCCGCCAATATCCTCGACGATCGTCCGCATCGACGTTCCGAGCGGCACCTCCACAAGTCCGGTGTTCTTTACCTTTCCAGTAAGGCAGAACACTTTCGTCCCTTTGCTTTTTTCTGTGCCGATGTGGTTGTACCAATCCGCGCCGCGGCGAATGATTCCCGGCACGTTCGCAAACGTCTCCACGTTGTTGAGCAGCGTTGGATAGCCCCACAAACCCTGTTCCGCCGGATAGGGCGGCCTTGGATGGGGCGTCCCACGCTCCCCCATGATCGAGGCCATGAGCGCCGTCTCTTCGCCACACACGAATGCCCCGGCCCCGATACGAATATCAATCGTGAAATCAAACGAGGACGAAAAAATGCGCGAGCCCAACAGTCCCATCTTGTTCGCTTGTTTGATGCCGATCTTCAAGCGCTCAATCGCCAGCGGATATTCGCCGCGGCAATAGATGTAGCCCTGCTGAGCGCCGACTGCGTAGCCGGCAATCGCCATCCCCTCCAGCACTTTGTGCGGATCGCCCTCGAGCACGCTGCGATTCATGAACGCCCCGGGGTCCCCCTCGTCGGCATTGCACACGACGTATTTCTTTACCGCCGGCTGCTTCGCCACCATCGACCACTTCACACCGGTCGGGTACCCTGCCCCGCCGCGCCCGCGCAATCCGCTGCGAGCGATTTCGTCCACGACTTGCGTGGGCGTCATCTCGTGCAGCGCTTTCGCCAATCCCTGATAGCCCTCGACGGCAATATAGGATTCAATTCGCTCGGGCTCGATTTGCCCACAGTTCTCCAGCACAACGGAGGATTGCAGCGCAAAGAAAGGCGCCGCAGAATCGCCCCGAACCGCGGTCGCTTGCCCGCCCATCAAACCGCCAACGATCGACCCCGCAGTTTCCGGCGTTACCTTTTGATACAGCCCGCCGTCGGAGTCGACCTCTACGAGCGGTCCCTCGCCGCACAGCCGCAGGCAACCCACGCGGCACACGCGAACCTTTCCTTCGAGCCCTTGCGATTCCACCGCATGCTGCAGTCGATCGAACACCGCTTGCGAATTTGCGGAAAGGCAGCCGGCCGACATGCAGCACCGAATTTGCATCGGCGCTTGCGACCGGCGCTCGGCCTCGCCGACGTCATACAGTTCCTGGACGTCCACTCGACAACCATCCTTTCAACTGGAAGACCAGGGAATCCGGCGTTTCTTTGCCCTTCACGGTTCCATCGAGAACGACCGCCGGAGCAATACCGCATGCGCCCAAACACCGTGCTGTGACAAGCGATAGCTTACCGTCGCCAGTCGTCTCACCCGCATGGATGCCAGCTGCATCTTCGATCGCCTTTAACAGCGCATCTGCTCCTTTCACATAACACGCCGTGCCGGTACACAACACACACGTGTGCTCGCCTTTGGGCTTCAGCGTGAAGAAGTTATAGAAGGTCGCAACGCCGTACACTCGGCTGGGCGGCAATTTGAGATGCCGCGCCACGAAGAACAGCAAATCCACCTCCAGGTAACCAAACAACTCCTGTGCGGAATGTAGAATCTCGATCAGCGCATCTTGCCGGAATTGATGCCGCTTCATCGCGACTTCAAGCAGCTTGAATCGCTTGTCGCCGCTCGGATGCGCGAGCCCAGGCAGTTTTGTGGCAGCCTCAATAGCCATGAGTTTTAGCAACCTTCGTTTTTGGTTGGCTCATGCCAGATCACGCAGCACTGCGATCGCGACTTAGCTTAAAGCACTGCCGAACTTGCTGCAAGCAACGCGTCCCATCAATGTTCAATGAATCTTCGAACTCAACCCGCAGAAGCCGGCGCCAACTCGTGGCCTTGCGCTTCCAGCAATTGACCGCGCGTTGTGCTGAGCCGTCTGGCCAGAGCGGCCGTTGTGCGTCGCATGAATTCAAAGCCGAATTCCGGATCGCTGTTGCAGATTTCCTTCAAGTGTTTCACATTAATCTCGAGCAACCAGGCTCCATTTGGCGTAGTTCCGCGAGTGGTATAGCTTTCGCCTAGCAGCGATGACCAACCCACTAGCTGGCCAGGTCCCAAAGTCAGAATATGCTTGTAATGACCGTCGCCGATGGGCGCTTCCACGTGGACATTGCCGGACATCACCAAATACAGATTCTCGGCCGCTTGCCCATTGTGGAACACGGCGTCGAATTCATCAAATTCACGCACCCGCGAGATGTTCGCGATTCTGTCCACATCCTCGGGGGCCATGTCGTGCAGGAACTCAATTTCCCGCAACGTACTCGTTATAAAATTCCTACTCATGGTTTCGTCCTCCATTTCACTGCCCACACGTTAAAACGCGGCAGTATAGGCTACGATCGCCTTCATATAGTTGGCTCGCTCCAAATTTCCTGAATCGGCGCAATTCCCGTAACTCATACTCCCTTTCAATTGTTCGACGGATTCGTATTCGTGCGAGTCGAGCCATTCCTGAATCGCACGCAACATTTCGCTCACATATTCGATTCCGTGCCGCAACAGGGTGGATGTCACCAGGCAGGCATCGGCGCCGACACATAACAGCTTGATGACATCATCCGGAAAATGGATTCCGCCGGTCGCTCCGAGCGACAGCGAGACTTGATCGCGCAAAATGGCGATCCACCGCAGCGCGGCTCGCATTTCGTGCCGGCTACTCAAAACCAACTGGGGCGAAAAACGCAGCGTTTCAAGGTCGATATCAGGTTCCAAAAACCGGTTGAACAACACTACGCCATTCGCCCCGGCTTCCGCCAAACGCGGCACGAAGTTGGAAAGGTTGCTGAATTGTGGGCCAAGCTTTACCGCCAGCGGAATCTTCACCGCACTACGCACCGTCGCAACCAAATCCACATAGCGTTTTTCCACGTCTGCCGACGACAGGCGAGGATCAGTCGCCAAATAGTACACGTTCAGTTCAATCGCCGCGGCGCCATAGTCTTCAATCAACTTCGCATATCGTGCCCACCCGCCCACCGACGATCCATTCAGGCTGCCGATGATCGGAATCTCCAGCGATTCTGACGCCGTCTCCAGAAGATTCAAATACTCGCGTGGAGTTGATTGGTATTCCTTCGTCTTCGGAAAATAAGTCAGCGACTCAGCCGACATGTGCGCGTACTGCTCTTCAAAAGCATGCACACGCTGCCGGTCCAGGCTAATCTGCTCCTCAAACAGCGAAGGAAGCACCGCTGCCGCCACGCCTGCTTGTGCCAATTGCCGCAGCGTATCGATCTTCCCCGTGAGCGGCCCGGCGGACGCGATCAATGGGTTCTTGAGTTTCAATCCCAAGTACTTCGTTGTCAGGTCGGCACGCATGGCGTCACCTCCGCACCGTTGTATGATATATTGCGTTCCACACCTGCCATTTGCTCGTAATAGTGCCACTGATCGTTGATGTCTTTCTGAGCAAGTGACGCCAACCGCTCCGCATTTTTCGGATCGCTGCGAGCGACCATTGCAAACCGAGCCTCCTGCTCCGCCAGCTCAGAGAAGGGTATCGTCGGCTTCCGGCTATCCAACCGAAATGGGTGCTCGCCGACGTGCGCCAATCGAGGATCAAACCGATACAGCGGCCACAGTCCCGTCTGCACCACGGTCTTCTGATGCGACATGCCGGTCGTCATGTTGATGCCATGTGCGATGCACTGGCTGTACGCCATGATTAGCGAAGGTCCATGGTAGGATTCCGCGTCCAAAAACGCTTGCAGCGTTTGGTTCGGATTCGCTCCGAGTGCGATCTGCGCCACATACACGTTTCCGTACGAAACAGCGAGCATACCCAGGTCTTTTTTGCGACCGGCCTTGCCGTTCGCAGCAAACTTCGCCATGGCCGCCCGTGGCGTGGCTTTCGACGCCTGACCGCCCGTGTTCGAATACACACCCGTATCGAGCACGAGAATATTCACATCTCGATTCGTCGTTAGCACGTGGTCAAGGCCGCCGAAGCCGATGTCATAAGCCCAACCATCGCCGCCGACGATCCACACGCTGCGTCGCACGAGCGCATCGGCCACGCTCTCTAGCTCACGCGCCTTGGGATCGTTGATCTCGGCCAGTCGCAACTTCAACTTCGCCACCCGTTCACGTTGCGCTGCGATGCTCGCTTCATCCGTCGCATTCAGCTCGATCAGCTCGCTCACGAATATTTCGCCGAGTTGCGCGGCAAAATACTTTAGCAGCGACACGGCATAGTCGTGTTGTTGATCGACGGCCAACCGAATTCCCAATCCAAATTCTGCATTGTCTTCGAACAGCGAGTTGCACCAGGCCGGCCCGCGGCCGTCTTTGTTCGTCGACCAGGGCGTCGTCGGCAAGTTGCCACCGTAGATCGACGAGCAGCCGGTCGCGTTCGCGATGATGGCCCGGTCGCCGAACAACTGGCTCATGAGCTTCAAGTAAGGCGTCTCGCCACAACCGGCACACGCCCCAGAGAACTCGAACAGCGGCTCCAGAATCTGGCAACCTTTCACGACATCGATCTTGGCCTTGGTCCGATCAAACTGCGGAATGTCGAGGAAGAACTTGAAGTTCTCGCGCTCGCGTGCGAGGTGATCCTCTTTCCGCTCCATGTTGATCGCTTTGTGCCGTACGACCGCTTTGCTCTTCGCAGGGCAAATATCCACGCACACACCGCAGCCCGTGCAGTCGTCCGGCGCCACTTGGATCGTGAGTGAGTAGTCCGCGAACTCTTTGTCCTTCCAGGGTTTCGACAGATAGCCATTTGGCGCCGCGCCCACCGTCCCGTCTGGAAACACCTTCATCCGTATCGCCGCATGCGGGCACACCAGCGCACACAATCCACAATCAATGCAGATGGTCGGATCCCAAATTGGAATCTCCGCCGCAATGCTCCGCTTTTCATATTTCGCGGTCGCCGTCGGAAACGTACCGTCAATCGTCATCGCACTCACCGGCAACAGATCGCCCCGCCCGGCGATGATCGACTCCGTCACGCGATTCACAAGGTCCGAGCCATTCGTGACCACCGCCGGCCGCAATTGCTTTGTGCTCGTAACGTCAGCCGGCACGTCAACTTCCTGCAATCGCTCGAGCGCCATGTCGATCGCAGCAAAGTTCTGCTCCAAAATCGACTCGCCGCGCTTGCCGTACGACTTGCGGATGGCTTTTTTGATGTGGTCGATGGCTTGCTCCCTCGGCAGCATCCCTGCCAAGGCAAAAAAGCATGTCTGCATCGGAGTATTGATCCGCGCGCCCATGCCTGTTTCCCGAGCTACTCCATAGCCATCGACCACAAAGAACCGGAGTCGCTTGTCGATAATCTGTCGTTGCACCTCGGCCGGCAATTGGTCCCACACCGTATCGGCGGCGTAAGGGCTATTGAGTAAAAACGTCGCGCCTTCGGCCGCGATCTTCAGAATGTCCATCGTTTCGAGCAAATGAAATTGATGGCACGCCACGAAATTAGCTTGCTCGATTAAGTACGTCGAGCGAATTGGCCGCGGGCTGAATCGCAGATGCGACACCGTCACCGCACCCGATTTCTTCGAGTCGTAAACAAAATAGCCCTGAGCGAACAGCGGCGTGTTCTCGCCGATGATCTTCACCGAGTTCTTATTCGCGCCCACCGTGCCGTCGCTGCCTAAGCCGTAGAAAACAGCGCGTGTCACGTCCTCGCGCTCGGTGGTGAAGCTCGCATCCCACTTCAAGCTCAAGTTCGTGACGTCGTCATAAATTCCGATCGTAAAGTGCCGCTTCGGCGTGGGTTCATTCAAGTGCTCGAACACCGCCGCGACCATCGCCGGCGTAAATTCCTTCGATGCGAGCCCATAGCGCCCACCAAATACTTCCGGTCTAGTTCCCCTCCCTCGTAGGGAGGGGCCAGGGGAGGGTTCGCTCTCCGCCAGCGCCGCCACCACGTCCAAATACAGCGGCTCACCAATCGCACCCGGTTCCTTCGTCCGATCCAGCACCGCGATCCGCTGTACCGACTTCGGCAGCGCCGCCAAAAATGCCGCCGTATCGAACGGCCGATACAACCGCACCTTCACCAATCCCACACTCTCGCCGTCCGCCGCCAACCGCTCGATGGTCTCCTCCACCGCTCCCACCCCGGAGCCCATCATTACTATCACACGCCGCGCGTCCGGGTCGCCCACATAGTCGAACAAGTGATACTGCCGGCCAACCTGCTTCGCGAACTGGTCCATCGTCTCTTGCACGACGGTGGGCACCGCGTTGTAAAACAAGTTGCAAGCTTCGCGAGCCTGAAAAAACACATCCGGGTTCTGCGCCGTTCCACGCAGCACGGGGTGATCCGGGCTCAGCGCCCGCCGACGATGATCTCGCACCAATTGCTCATTGAGCATCGCTCGCACATCGTGATGCGTGAGCCGCTCGATCTTGTTCACTTCGTGCGATGTTCGAAAACCGTCGAAGAAGTGCAGGAACGGTACGCGTGATCGTAGCGTGGCCGCCTGTGCGATCAGCGCGAAGTCCTGCGCTTCCTCGACGGAACCAGCCGCCAGCATCGCCCAGCCTGTGCTGCGGCAGGCCATCACATCGCTGTGATCGCCAAAAATTGATAAAGCATGCGTGGCGACCGAGCGGGCCGCGATGTGAAACACCGTGGGCGTCAACTCCCCGGCGATCTTGAACATGTCGGGAATCATCAACAGCAAGCCTTGCGAGGCGGTAAACGTCGTGGTGAGCGCGCCGGCTTGCAACGCTCCGTGCACCGCTCCCGCGGCGCCCGCCTCGCTCTGCATCTCGATCACCTCCGGGACACTCCCGAAGATGTTCGTCTGTCCTCGACTAGTCCAATGATCCGCCAACTCACCCATGGTGGACGCGGGGGTGATCGGATAGATCGCGATCACCTCGTTCGTAAGATGGGCAATCGAGGCCGCCGCCTCGTTGCCATCTACCGTGATAAATGCTCGGTCGGCCACGCAACTATTCCTTTCCTAATAGGTGTCGCTTCCCGTCAGCCGCACCGTACTGATCACTTATACTTCTATGGTGCGCTTTAACGCCGACCAGGGTGCGGCAGACGGTAAGCAACGTGCCATCTCGTAACGCAACTCGGGTGCCATGCTGCGCGCGTTGAAAATTACGAGAACATGCACGCAGAACCACGTTATTTATGGGTCGGCTCCGATATCCCATGGAACTCGCGTGCTGCCAACGTGTGCGTTCCCGCACACATGTCGCGAATCGGCACATGCTTCCGCGCTCCTTCGACTTGGTTGCCCGCAGCCTAGTGGGACCAGTCGGGGATCGAGTCGGCGTAGTCAAGAGTGGCCGGTTTTCATAGATTCGTACTGAAGTCTTCGCGTCGTCACCGTATGTCCCGTTTTGCCGCCGAAGGGAAGTAGTATGACCCATGCCAAGCGTCTCAAAGCCGCCGCGCTGATCGCGATGAGCGTATTGTTTTGGTCCTTATCCCCCGGAAATAGCCTGATCACGGCCGAGGACAAGCAGAATTTGGCGCCGCCAATCCCATTACCCTCTCTCAAGCAAATGAAGGAGGTCGTCAAAGTGCAGGCTGAAACCTGGCGACTGCAACTTCGCCTGGAGATGCCCAACTTGGACCCGCAAGCCGTTCTGTACGCGGTCTTCGATCATGATCCTGCTGTGGATTACAAGTCGCAGGTGAAGCAATTGCGGATCCTCAATCTTCAGCAGCTCGCAGGTGTGGATTCGAAGTTGTGGAAAGAGCAATATCGCGCCATTCAGATGAAAATCGATTGGGATAGCTGCTTCGCCAAGCTGTCGGGCGCTGACGTCAACCTACTCACGAACCGTGGCATTGTAGTATCGTCGAACCAGTCCGCCGGCAAAAAGTGGGTAGTGACCAAATGCGTCGACACCGATTCGCACCCCTACTGCTGGTCGATCCCAGTGGAAGTAACGATCGGGAATCAAGCGTTTGTCACGTTGGACAAGAATAACACGTTTGACTTACAGACGCCGTATGACGCAGTGATGAACGAACCGAACCACAACGGCGACAAAGTAGAGCCGAAAAAATAGCGATTCGCTCTCGAATCTCTCGAGATGCACGAAGCGGGCCAGCGAAGTATTCGCTGGCAGTTCAAATGTCACCGTAGAGAGCTTAGCGCGTGTTCACGAGTCTCGGGCTCTTATTTCTGCCTTGCTACCGCAATAACTGAGGCAATCGTTCCAGCGACGAGCCCAATAAGGGCGGCGACGGCAGCACCGCCAAAAAGCACCCAGTGTGTCCAGAGAGGTCCGTTTTGCATATTTTCCTCGTCTTTCTCGTGTCAATTTCAACGCATTCGGCACTCCGTTTCCACGGTCCGCCCAATGCCATCGTTAAATAAAAGTGCCCGCCGTCCGCCGCATCATGCTGGTAATCTTTATTTTTCTTGCACCGTTTGGGGCGACCAGGATGCGGCGAACGGTGGGCTGCCAACTCCTATTGCAAGTCGAGTGCCATCGCCAAGTTGTGCGGCAGCGATGACAATCGTGCGGCATGTATCGGAGAATTAAGTGCCCGATCGGCGAGTGACTGCCGTACATCGCCGATCGAAGTGTGCGGCACGGCGCCCGCGCCACTTTCTGGCACACATTTTAGCGCGAATCGGGAGGGCGAGGCTTCTGCCGAGCCAAACTGCTGCGCATGAAGCTCGACAGGAGCCTCGCCCTCACGCAAATGCCACTAGCCGCCCTGCCGGCACTTTTTGTGCACTGTAGAACGGGCATGCCGATTACATTACGGCGGATCACGGTTGTCGTTACGTGCTATAGCGTCACAGGAGGTTGGAAGTGCCAATCAACTATGCTTCCATTGGGTACGTCCACTTCATCGTGGCGATTATCTACGCCAAATGGGCAATGGAGCTTGGATTCTCTCAGTTCCGGCAATTGCTGTGGGGAATCGCGGGATTCATTGCCGCACCTCTCATACTGCTCATTTTGTATGCCCGGCTGATTCGCAGGAGCCTCGTCTAGGGATTTAGAAAACATTTCCCACGAGCGCACGAATTAGAAGGCGCCGGGAAATAAAGCCAATGTCCAAGTACGGGCGTTTAAAGAACGGCTCAAAACGGCGAGTGAATCATGAAAATGAACACGGGCGATATTCTGGCCGTCCTCGCTTCTGTGCTGCTTGTATTCACTCCACTGTTAGACGCGCGGATAACGTGCGGAATTGGTGTTGCCCTTATCATTGGCTTGTTGGCGTATCATTTTGCGGGCACGTTCCGAGAAGTTAAAGTCCGACGCCGTGAAATTGAAAATGAACGGCGGAAATCTACGGAAAAATACTCTTTCTTAGATTAACCCTATCCGGCTTTGCGCCATTCACGTGAAAACTTACGAACGCGCACAATTCTGGCGTCGTAGTTGCACGTACGTGAAGCAATGAATTGGAAAACGCCAGCAGGACAACAGCTGAATTCACGTTCCGCAATCAAAGGCCGGTTGAAAAGGTGGTGCAGCATGAGCAAATCGAGGCAAGGTTACCTGCTGATAGCCGGCGGGCTGGTATTCGGCGATCTTGCATACGCGGAAGTTAGTATTCCAATCATTCGGATCGGATTGGCAATCCTTGCAGCCGTTTGCATTGGTTCCGGCCTTTGGCTGCTCGGAAAACACAGTTCCCCCACTACGTAGATTTCCCCTTGCACTTGTACGCAGATTTCGACAGCTACACACGAGCTGCGAGGTCACTGAAAAAAATCTTTCAGGTGGCCAAAAATCGTTGTGGAAATGCGTTCACTAATTTGTTAGGATCGCACGTGAAATGACCGTCAGGGCGTTGGCCGCGAAGAGAGCTCTCGCCGGCGCCGCCGAAAACTTCAGCCTCGCATGCACAGGTTTGCAACCTCCCTCATGCCCGAGGCAGCTCTTTGGCGGTAGCGGTACTTAAGTGCGGACGTCACGCCCCGCCGGGTGAGATTGGAGGGAGCGTCGTTGCCATCCGCCACTGGCGGATCATGCGCGCCAGCTCAATTGCCCA
Organism: uncultured Planctomycetota bacterium; assembly: GCA_963733705.1. Lineage (GTDB taxonomy): Bacteria > Planctomycetota > Planctomycetia > Pirellulales > Lacipirellulaceae > JABDGM01. Next base: position 349,558 of record CAVTEJ010000015.1, read on the forward strand.
AACTCGATGGGCCCATCATTTCTTTTTTTGGATCTTATATCACCTTCCACATCGCAAGAAGAAAGCTGATTACAGACGCTACGATAATTCCCACGACCATAACAATTACGCTTTTGCGATTTAGCATCGACACCTTATGCCAGGCTGAATAACCAAAAGTCACAACCCCCGTAAGTCCCAACAACACGAATAAGTCCCATGACGCCTCTTTCCAGACGGCGGTGCGATAAACGATATCAGCAAGCAGTGCATATACCAGAAAGTTGAGGCCCCAAATATTCGCGCAAAATAGTGGTCGTTCGATCGTGATTGTTCGTGCATCGGACGGTATTCATGTGTACCTCCGCCTACCCAAGCTGTTGCTTAGGGCGCCGCCAAGTTTCAACCAAAACGAGTGCAGCTCCAACCAATCCCATCAGCCAACCAATCGGGTACGGCAGCATCGTAATGGCCCACCAAGTAGAGTGGCCCGAATTTCCACCAATTCCTCCGACAGAGGAGAGCGCCATCATCGCGCCAACTCCCGCCGTGACGAGCACCAGTGACCACAGGACAAGCCTTCGATGCCGAGATCTCGCGATGACCACACCGAGTGCCACCACGGCGATTCCCGGCAAGATGATGATCGCCCCCTCCAGCGGATCGGCCGCACCAACGAGCATCGCCGCGAGACCCACGATAATTAAGATACGCGACCAGGCAACGCGAGGTTCCATCTCTGCACCCCTATCTCTTACAACCAACCGCAATGGTTTAAGTACAGCAGCAACATCATCGTAATCACCATTGCCACGAGGGCGATGGCACGTACCTCTAAATCGCGATAGATCGGGTTCGTAACCATGGCAGTATTCATCGTGTGCGAGTTGTTGAATGATCGGCAATCCACATCGCAGCATCGGGCCACAGCTGGTTGTGCGCCTTCGAGCTCACAGCCAAACCAATGTGACCCGCGTTGATCGACATATTTTGGATATACTTCGACGATACGTAGTGCCGAATGGCCAGAGTCGAGTTGGGCGGAACCAGGTGATCATTTTCAGCCACCAAGGTAAGCAACGGACAAGCGATGTTCTGCAGCTTGACCGGCGTGTCATTCAGCCGCATCTCGCCGCGGACGAGTTCGTTTCGTTGATACAAATGTTTCACAAACTCGCGGAAAGTTTCACCTGCCACGGGAATGTTGTCGTTCGTCCAGCGCTCCATGGCAAAGAAGTTTTCGAGATACGCGTCATCGTCCAGTTTTTCGACGAACGCCGCGTATTTTTCGACATAATTTTGAACGGGTTTCATCACTTGAAATCCCGATTGCAAAAACGCGCCCGGACAGTTTCCAAAAGCATCGACGAGCGCGTCAACGTCAAAGTTTTCTTCGCGTGTCCACAAGTTCAACAGCCCCTCGTCGCCGCTGAAGTCGATCGGCGCCGCGAGCAGAATCAGGTTGCGAATTTGCTCCGGGAACAAGGCGGTGTACATCGTCGACATCGTGCCGCCCATGCAGTAGCCGAGCAAATTCAACTTCGGCGAATCGGCGTGATCGCAAACGAACTTGGCGACATTGCGAATGAAGTCGCACACGTAGTCTTGAATCCGCAGCGTTCGATCTGCCGCCGTCGGAACGCCCCAGTCGATGAGGTAGACATCGAACCCGCGTTTCAAAAGCTGGGCGATGACGCTTCTTTGTGGTTGCAGATCGAGAATGTACGGCCGATTGACCAATGCGAAGCAGATCAAGATTGGCTCGCGAAAATCAATCGAATGTTCGCTCTTATAGCGCAAAAGCTTGAGCGAGTCTTCTTCGTACACAACATCATGCGGTGTCGTCGCGATCTGCACGCTGCGGGCGATGTCCGGCACTTTCGGCAGATTCAACCAGCGATTCCAACTGCGCAACGACTCGGTTTGCAGCGATCTCTGAAACTCAACCATCGATTCGAGCATGGCGTTCATCATGACAGTTGCCCTTTGAATACTTCACTAAGGATCGTGTCGCGCCACGGCCACGCTTGCGACCCACGTTCCACCGCGGCGCGACACGTCGTCGTCAAACCATCATCCACCCATTGCCATTCCACCGTTTACGTCGAGCACGTGGCCGGTGATATAACTCGCAGCCGGCGACGCCAAAAAGGCGACTGCCGCCGCAACTTCCATCGGTTCACCAAGCCGCCCTACCGGCGTCATGTTGATTACCGCTTCGAGCGCCTTCTCTGGAATCTCTTGCAACATCCGCGTGCGAATAAACCCGGGAGCGATGGCATTTACCGTAACGCCCTTGCGAGCGTATTCGCGAGCCAGAGTCTTCGTGAATCCGATCACGCCAGCTTTGGCGGCGGCGTAGTTTGCCTGTCCGAAGTTACCGACTTCACCGACGATGCTGCTGGTGCTAATCACTCGACCCCAGCCGCGGTCGGCCATTCCATCGATAAACAACTTAGTCACCGCGAACACGCCGGTAAGATCTACGGCAATGACCGAGTCCCACATCTCTTGGGTCATCTTCTTGAAGGACCGATCGCGCGTAATGCCGGCGTTGTTGACGAGGATGTCGATGTCGCCGAGCACATCCGTGACTTCGCTGGCCAGCTTGGAAACTTCGCTTGCGTCGCCGATATCGTGAACGAAATACTCGGCGCGTCGGCCCATGTCGCGAATCGTTCCTCGCACATCTTCGGCAAACTTGCAGCCGGTTAAACAGGTAAGACCGACGTCGGCTCCGCGCGAGGCGAGGGCGAGCGCTATTGCCTTGCCAATTCCGCGCGACCCGCCTGTAACCAAGGCGGTTTTTCCCACGAGACTAAAGTCGGGAGTTAAAATCCTCTGCTCTACAAATGGGATTGGGGGGGCAACAGTAGCCATTTTCATTTCTCCTTAATGCATAGCCCTTTGTGGTGGACTTCCGCCCGAAATGGTGACTGCTGCTTTCGCAGGTAGTCCAGTAGCGATAATTGTTTCAATGTGCTAACTGACTGCCGCTGAGCTGGGCTTCCATCAAATCAAGCCGTTCGTCGATTCGTTTCAATTGATGCACGATACCGTCTTCGATACTCCGGAGTCGCTCGAACAATCCGCTGATGTCACCGGTAGTCGGAATGTTGGCATTGCGCCGATTTCGTTGGTCCAATCGTCGGCCTTTCGTTTTAGTTGCACCGCGGTTTCCGTTTGGTGTTTCATCGCGCGGAGAAACTCGGGCGTGCGCATATAGGCGTCCATGCTCTGGCTGATGGTGTTCATCCACTTTCGCTGCCACGTTTTGATTTGAGTTCCTTCATCGAACCCGGAAAACAGTTCGCGCGTAGCCTCATTTACTTGGCGCGAGTAATCGGACCAAAAATCCGCAAATGGCCGCAATACGGGATCGAAAGCCAACTTCGTTTCACTGTTGGTCGACATGGTTTTCCTCCGCGCGATACTTCATCCAACCAATGAATTTCATAACGAAATATTCATTCGCCGATCATCTCCACAGCGAGGGCAACTGCTTCGCCACCGCCGATGCACAGGCAAGCAATGCCGCGTTTTCCACCGGTCTGTTTCAATCCACTCAGTAAGGTTACCAGCACTCGTGCTCCGCTAGCGCCGATCGGGTGACCGAGCGCCACCGCGCCTCCGTAGATATTTACTTTCTCCGCTGGTATTTCGAGTTCCTTTTCGGCCGCCATGGTGACCGCAGCGAACGCTTCGTTAATCTCAAACAAATCGACGTCGGAAACTTTCCAATTCACCCGATCCATCAGTCGTGTTAATGCGCCGATTGGCGCCAACGTGAACCACTCTGGCTCGCGGCTAAACGTTGCCGCGCCGACAATTCGTGCAACGGGCTTCAATCGCAGGTTAGTACATTTCCCATCTGATACGATTGCCAGCGCGGCAGCGCCATCGTTAATGCTCGACGCGTTGCCGGCGGTCACCGTTCCTTCGGGATCGAAGGCGGGCTTCAAGCTCCGAAGTTTGTCCTCAATGAACCGGGGCGGCCCTTCGTCTTCGGTAAGCGTCAGGCTGCCTTTTTTGGTTTGCACCTTGACCGCAACTACTTCGTCATCGAACATTCCCGACGCCGACGCCTTGCGCGCTCGGATGAAACTGCGGACGGCAAAATCGTCCTGGGCTTTCTTGTCGAACCCGCACTTCTTCAGCGCACCGGTCGCCATAAGTTCCCATGTGCTTGTTGCTGTACACGTCCCACAGGCCGTCATTGATCATTGCGTCGACGAGCACGCCATTGCCCATGCGGTAGCCTTGCCGCGCTTGGGGCAACAAATACGGCGCGAGGCTCATGTTTTCCATGCCGCCAGCGACCACAATCCGTGCGGAGCCCAAACGGATAGCATCTGCGGCAAGCATCACTGCTTTTAGCCCAGAGCCACAGACCTTATTGATCGTGGTTGCGCCGACCTTGACGGGCAGCCCGGCTTTGATCGTTGCTTGTCGTGCGGGGTTCTGACCGAGGCCGGCGCCCACCACGTTGCCCATGATGACTTCATCCACTTCATCGGGCGGAATCTTAGCCTTCTCTAAGACGGCCTTTATGCAAATCGCCCCCAGCTCTGTAGCAGGGACGGTAGAGAGCGCGCCACCCAGGGAACCAATTGGCGTCCGTACGCCAGCGACGATTAACACTTCAGGATTCATCGTTGTTCCCTCCACGAGAGCACGTGATTTTCCGGGCGGCGGCTCTCGAACCGTTCCGCCATCGAATTCAGACAGTCGTTTTTCCGAATAACTCCGCCCACTTATTCATCGCGTTGTGGAGCTCTTTGGCTTGCAATTCGCCGGCCTCCCGCATGACTTCCAGGCTTTTGCGGCACAGCGATTCGCAGCGCTTTGCAAACTCCTTGGGATCAGACGATTGAGCGAGCTGAAATGCCTCTTCCAACGAAGTAAGCGCGAGGGCATACTGCTCCTCCAGAACTTCGCGTTGCCGCGAAAGGAGCTCCTTGGTTGTCTTGGACCAGGCTTTCTGGAATTTTTGGAACCGTTCAGCCCATTCGGTTTTAGGCTGCGGAAAGCCTGGCCAATCTGCTGTCCATTTCCGAAATAATTCCTGTTGCATCTCGATGTTTGATTCAGCCGCCTTGCGGAGGCTCTCGAATGCTTGTTCGAATACGCTCGTTGCCGATGCTGTTTGAGTGGCCATAGTGAAGTCTCCCTAAAGGCGCTTGTGTTCGGTGAACATCGCACCGAGCATGCGAGTATTACAACTTGGCGAACGCATTGCATTGATTGCTAATCGTGCGCCGAATAAAAGAAACAACCGGCGGGTGCGCTACAATTTGCGTTTGACGCGTAAAACACACTATTCAACCAGGTGTTTGCGCATCATCACGATGAGAATGACAAATTAAGTCCTGTTCCCATGTGCTACTCGGCGCGCGCCAATTAGCACGACCGCACGCGGCAGAGCTTTTTCTATGCCTACTCAAAATCTTACCAAGATCTTTCAGCCTCGCAGCGTTGCCGTACTGGGCGCGATGCCAAACCCGGATCGGTTGGCCGAACGGTGCTTGAAAACCTTCAGCGTGCAGGGGCCGGCAAAGAAATCTACCCAATTAATCCCAAGTACGAATCCCTGCTTGGTATTGCCGCTTATCCTTCGATTGGCGCGGTGAAAAGTATGGCCGATCTTGCGGTCATCGCGACGCCCGCCGAAACGGTGCCGGGCTTGGTGCGCGAATGTGGTGCCGCCGGCGTGTTGGGGATGATCATCCTATCCGCCGGCTTCAGCGAAGTGGGACCGCGCGGCAAGGAACTGGAGAGTGCGTTGGCCCGCGCTAGCGCTGAGTTCCCGAACATGCGTATTATCGGGCCAAACTGCTTGGGTGTGATGGTTCCCGGCAGTCACTTGAACGCGAGTTTCGCCGCAGGAATGGCGAAGCCTGGGCGAGTGGCTTTTATTTCCCAGAGCGGCGCGCTATGCACGTCGATTCTGGATTGGTCGTTGTCGGTCGGAATTGGTTTTTCGTACTTTGTTTCTATCGGCAACGCGTTCAACGTGAAGGTTGGCGATTTGATCGACTATTTGGCCGAAGATCCAACGACAGATTCGATCGTGTTGTACCTCGAATCAATTCACGAGGCACGCCGCTTCATGTCGGCCGCGCGGGCCTTTACACGGACTAAGCCGATCGTTGTCTATAAAGCGGGACGGTTCGCCGAATCAGCACAGGCCGCGGCATCTCACACGGGAGCGATGGCCGGAGTCGATGCAGTCTACGAAGCCGCTTTCCAGCGCGGGGATGGTTAGAATCTATCGCGCCGAAGATATGTTTGATTGTGCGGAGCTGCTTGCTCGCCATCGCACTCCATCTGGTCCCCGGTTGGCGATTATCACCAACGCCGGCGGTCCGGGTGTTATGGCTGCCGACGAACTTTTGGAACGTCATGGTCAACTCGCGACACTCGCGCCCGAAACGATTGAAAAACTCAACGGCGTACTCCCTGCACATTGGTCGCATCAAAATCCGGTCGACGTTCTTGGCGACGCGCGGCCGGAGCGCTTCGCCAAGGCGCTTGAGATATTGGTCAAGGATCCGCACGTTGACGGCGTACTCATAGTATTAACGCCGCAGGCAATGACTGACCCGATTGGCACCGCAATTCGTGTGGCCGACATTGCCTCCACGACGAATCAACCAGTTTTGGCGGCATGGATGGGCGGTCAGTCTGTCGAGCCTGGGCGGCAAATACTTAATCAAGCCGGTATCCCGACGTATGACTCGCCTGATCGAGCGATAAGGGCGTTTATGTATCTCGTATCGTATCGTCGAAACCGCGAGATACTTTACGAAACACCACGCGAAATATCTCTCAGCGCGCTCAACATTGATGATAATGCGCGCCAACCGATCACCAATGCCCTCGCGGCCGGGCGCGATACACTTACCGAAACCGAAGCGAAATCGTTACTCGCCGCATTTGGCATTCCCACGGCTGTGCCCCGCCCGGCGGCGACAGCGGCTGAAGCTGTGCGTATCGCCGCCGAAATTGGCTATCCGATCGTAATGAAAATTGACTCGCCGCAGATCTCGCACAAGACAGAGGTGCGCGGCGTGAAGCTTGGCATCGCTTCGGATGGTGACGTCGAACGCACTTTTCAAGAAATGGTCGAACGGGCGAGGACGATGCGGCCGGATGCAAACATTTTAGGCGTTACTTTGCAACCGATGCTCGCTTCGGCAGAAGGAATCGAACTAATCGTCGGCGCGAAGAAAGATCCGGTTTTCGGCGCGGTAATGATGGTCGGCGCCGGTGGTGTTACCGCCGAGGTGCTCGGTGATCGGGCGCTTGAACTGCCGCCACTCAGTGATCGCTTGGCGCGTCGAATGCTCGATGGGCTGCGCATCAAGCCGCTACTTTACGGATTTCGGGGGCGTCGGGCGGTAAATATCGATCGGCTCGTGGAAGTGCTAATGCGATTTTCCTATTTAATTGCCGAGAACCCACTAATCGCCGAGCTCGATGTCAACCCGCTGCTCGTAACGGCAGATGGCGCGACGGCGCTCGACGCGCGCGTCATCATCGAGCGCGGTCAGCAAACGCCGCCGAAGCCCTATTCGCATTTGGCGATCCGGCCTTATCCGGAAGAGTACACGCAGTCCGTCACGCTCAAAGATGGAACTCATGTGCTCATGCGACCGATTCGACCCGAGGACGAACCGCAATGGCACCAGTTTATGCACAATTGCTCGCAGCAATCGCTGTGGTTGCGGTTTCGCTACTTATTCAAAGAGACAACCCACGAAATGGCGGCTCGTTTTTGCTTCGTCGACTACGATCGAACGATCGCGATCGTCGCGGAAATTGAGAGCGACGGCGAGCGACAGATTGTGGGAGTCGCGCGCTTGGTGGCAGACGCGGATCACACTAACGCGGAATACGCTGTCCTGGTTGCCGACGCATGGCAAGGCCACGGCCTGGGAAATCTGCTTACCGATTTCAGCATGGAAATTTGCACGACGTGGGGCATCGATCGGATCTACTGCGAGACGACAAACGACAATGGGCGCATGCAAAAGATCCTGAAAGAGCGAAACTTCCACTTGTCACGGCAAGGGGATGGCGACGAACTCTATGAGCGCACACGCGAGGCATGATTGCCGTTGCGTAGCCATTCACTAATCGTTTGACCTCGCTAAGAATTGCTCGCGCTCGCCACAATTGGGACAAGAAATGGCAAAATACAGGCCATCGCTTTTCACCGACGCCTTCGGCCATTCGATCCGCTTGCCATTGCGATCTTCATGTGAGTTCATCGCAACTTGGGCCGAAGCTCCGCACACGTCGCACTTCAAATTAATCGGATCGGACATAGCTGTGTAATTTGACTGATGTAAATCTGCTGTTTCGTCGTGTAAGCGCGTTACTTCACACTGCTTAGGCCTTGACTCGAAACGACGTCGACCTGATTGTCGACGCGGTTGACACCCTCGAGTTCCCTCAGCGCGCTTTGCAAATCTTGCTTTATGTAAAAAACTCGGAACAGCACCGTGAATTGTCAACACGCCGCCTTCTACTCGATACTCAAGCTCCGTAGGTTAACCTCCAAGCACCGGATGACTGGCAACTAGCGCTTTCGCTCGTTCAGCGACGTTCTCCGTCGACTTAATCTCGCAACCTTGTTGCGTCTCGACATTGCTTCTCATTTTCGTGCCCTTTTCTAATCGCGTTTTGTCGTCAAAGCGCAACCGGATGAGGCAAAAAGCAGCGAGCACCTATTCGGACAATCCTGTCCTCTCCGCATTTACAACTGCCCTTTAGAGGGCAAAGACGAGCAAGCTCCGGCAATTCCCGCTGTTGTATAAACGGGAGTTGTCGAGTTTTCTTTTTGCTGTGCGTTAACTCCGGTACTTACTGCAGCGCGCTGCCCGTGTAAAGTCTTCATCTGTCGATAGCAGGTAGCGCCAGAGCGCGATTTTCGGTGTGTTGGAGCCGCTGGTTGCACGAGTGGCATCATGAGTCGTGTTCCTTGTGCGAGAGGCAACGGCTGCAGCGGCGCGCCGCGGCAAGGTTGGCTGGCCACCCCGGACGGCTTCCTCACCAAGGAATTTCATCTGTTCTATGGCCTCACGAACAATAACGGCGACTCGACGGACATCCACACCGGAATGTTTCAATTTCAGTATCCGATCAGCCGCCGCATCTGGATTGGCATCGACGTGCCGTTCTCAGACATGGTCGACCGCGGGCCCGGATTGCCGGACTTGACCAACTTCGACGGCATCACAGTAACAGGCAAAGTGTTACTCCATGAAACGCGGAATCTGGGAGTAACGGCTGAGCTGGGTGTCCGCGCGCCCACCGGCGAGGAAGACATGGGGGGCGGAATCACCGCCCTCGCGCCAGCGTGCAATTGGTGGTCGGACGTTGGTGGCGGTTGGTCGTGCCGTGGCGGCGTCGGCGTGGACATCGGCACTGGCGGCGTCCCAGCTAATAACTCGGATACCGATATGTTCTACGCCCTAGCCGTGGGGCAAACTGTCACGCCGCATGACTACACTCCGTGGGGCGATTTCACCTATTACGTTTCGGTGCATGGACGCAGCGGCATCAATGGTTCCGATCCTCATACGTTTTTGTACCTCGGTCCCGGCCTACGTACGCAACTCGGCGATAACTTGTTTTTCCTAACAGCGATTCAATTGCCGGTTACTGGACCGAATTCGTACGACAAACAACTGATGTTCATGATCGTAAAAGGAATATGACATTGACCCGCTACCAATTTCTGTTCCAGCGTATGGATTGAAAATCCAGAAGCTTAAACTGCCAGGCTAGCTTGACAGTTTGAAGCGAATTCCCTGGCTCTTCTTCCACCGATAGAGGTCTGCTGACTGATCCCAGCTTCCGGCACACCTCTTCGACTGCCACCCATGACTCTGACTGTTGCACCACAAAGGCTATCTGCTGATCCGTGAACTGACTCTTCTGCATGGCCATCGTCTCCTTGAAATCCCTGGCCTGTATTCACCTCCAGATTCTCCTAACCTACGGACCAGTTCTTGGGAAGCGGGTCAGCTATAACTCTTGGAACTCTATTCCCACGCCACATCGACCGCACGCACTAGCGGCATATCCACGAGATGCTCGGACAAGAACCAGACCTGAAACTCATTAGGACGGATCACATCTCCCACGATCATATCGTTCGTGCCGTCGTCGCCAATTTGGGCTGCTTGTTTGGCCATCGACCGTGCAGCTTGAAGCGTCAGTTCATGTGCGTACAGCAGCCGTGAGATTTGCACGGGCGCTTCCTCGCGGCCCTTGGGCGAGCAAGGTATCGACGTTGCTTCCGCCACGTCGTGCGCCATGGCCACGCTGATTCCACCAAGGGTCATGATACGTTCGGCGATTGTGTCGACGATTTCCGATTGCTCGCCAAAATGCTTATCGAACAGCAAGTGCAATTGATAGAACGTCGGCCCCGATACCTGCCAGTGATGCTTTTTGTACATGTCGCGCAAGGTCATCGTATCGGCTAATAATTGATTGAGATTGTCTACACTTTGTTCGCGAGCCTTTTCACTGAGCGCAAGCGGCATTGGCGTAAGATGACCGAACTCTTGGATCTCGTGTGCCTTCTGCGTGATCGCTGGAGTTGCAGGGCCTTTGCTCGATTTGGACGTTGCGACGCTCATTTCAATCTCCCTATTCACGAGTTAAACAAAACGGGGCCGTCCGCATTCGACATTTTACCAATTCGCGCCGCCCAGGTATCCAGGGCCACCGTTATTGCCGATTTTCTAGGACGCGAGCGTTTTTTGCAAAGTGACTTCCGAGAGATTGCCAAGGTATCGCCGGTAACGGCTGACGGTCTCGCTCCGCCATTCGCCCAAGTACAGGCATAAATGATTCGAGCATAACTCGGTAGGCTGGCGACTCAATACCCGGCATAATCAATGGCAGCATACGGCTCCAAAATTGGCCAGCGGTGCGCAAATGCTTTTTTACCAAATCATCGCCAAAAACTTGCGACAACGCGTGAGTCGCACGGTCATGACTGTCGCTGGCCTAGCGGTTGCCGTGATGGCGATCACCACATTGTGGAACACGGTCTGGGGCTATGCCGAAGCCTCGGGCAAGTTCTACTCCGCGCGAGGCGTTGATATTGTCGTCGTTCGCGCAGGACTCTCTAACCGACTTACGAGCAACCTGCACGCGGCGACTGCCGCACGCTTGGCGGCGATACCCGGTGTGGCGGATGTCGACGCCAGTTTGACCGAAATGGTTTCCCTCGGCGGTGGGCGTTTGATTGGTATCCCGCTCCGCGGGTTGGCGCCTAACGGTTTCGAAGTTTCGCAATTAGCGCTGGAACGTGGTCGAAAACTAACAGCCGAAGATCACGGCGTTGCTTTGATTGGGAAAGCCATCGCCGACTCGCTGCCAAATCGAGATGTTCGGCAAATTGAAATCGAGGGCACAGCTTTCCAGGTGGTCGGCATTTTTGACGCCGATAATCCCTACGACGCAAACACCGTGGTCGCACCGCTAAACGATGTTCAAAAACTCCTCGGCCGGCCCGGTGTTATCTCCGATTTCCAACTGCGTGTTCGAACATCCGCTCGCGACGAACTCTCAATCCAAGAGCTTTGTCGAACCATCGAATCTTTGCAAGACGAATCGCATCAACCTCTCGGTCTCAAAGCGCAGTCGACTCGCCAATTCGTGAACAGCGCTACCGAGGCTCGACTAGGAGGCGCCATGGCGTGGGCAACGAGTACAATCGTTCTCTTGTTATCGCTACTCGGAATGCTGAATACGATGTTGATGTCCGTCGTGGAAAGAACTCGCGAAATTGGCATGCTCCGCGCCGTCGGCTGGTCGCGGCGGCGGGTGATGCGCATGGTGCTTGGTGAAAGTCTTATAATTGGTCTGATCAGCGCGACCATCGGATTGACGGCCGCTTGGGCGCTGATTCAATTCCTGTCGCGTTGGCCGAAGACGAGCTTACTTGTGCCGCCCGATTTTTCGGTCGCAGCATTCGCCATTGGATTCATCGCTGTAATGGTTGCCGGCGTCGCGGGCGCATTCTATCCCGCTTTTCGCGCTGCCAGTGTTCCACCCACCGAAGCACTACGCCATGAGTAGCGCTGCCACTCAAAACACTTCAAAAGAGCAGCTTGGCTTGCTCGCGCCTTTGCTGAGAGTCGACAACGCAAGTCGGTTACATGACGACGGTAGCGTCCGAGCATTAGCGGATGTATTGCTCATCGCTTCGGCCCGCGATTACCTTGCCATCATGGGACCAAGCGGCAGCGGAAAGTCCACGCTCCTCAACCTGCTCGGTGCGCTCGATCGTCCAACAGCCGGTGAGGTGTATTTTGAAGGCCAGTCGCTGAGCCACTTTTCGAATCTTGATCGATTTCGTGCTTTAAGCCTAGGATTTGTATTTCAATCTTTCCATTTGCTTCCAACATTGACCGCGCTCGAAAACGTTCACATTCCATGTTCGAATCGGTGCTGCGACCTCGAAAGCGTGTCGAAAAGCCGCCAAACTGCTGGACTTGGTAGGATTATCGCACCGTGTGGGCCATCTGTCCCAAAAGTTTTCCGTCGGTGAAAGGCAACGTGTCGCAATCGCGCGCTCGCTGATGACTTCAAGCTCGTGCTGGCGGATAAACCCACAGGATTCTGCGTCCGGGAATATGATTCTCGATTTATTCGATCTTCTCCGTCAGAAGCACGGCTTGATTCTCGTCGTGATTACTCACGATCCACACGTCGCTGCCCACGTCCAGCGCACCGTCTGGATACGCGATGGCCGTCTTCAAGACTCATAAGTTTGGGAGCCGCAGAATGCAATTTTGGACGGTCGCGCTGAAGAATCTTCGACGCCGCGCGGCGCGCTCGGCGTTAGCGGTGGGCGGAATGGCGATTGCCGTCGCCTCGGTGGTTGCACTCGTAGGTGTAGCCAATTCGCTAGAGTCGTCATTCCTCGATCTCTACCTCAAGCGCGGCACCGACCTGATCGTGCAACCGCGCGGCGGCACGATCCAGTTGTCGAAAGGTATCAGTCCGGCGTTTGGGGACCAAATCCGTAAGATCCCCGGGGTTCGCGGCGTGATCGGCGGTTTAATGGATATGGTCGCCTTTGAAGACAACGATTTGTATATGGTGATCGTTTACGGTTGGATGCCCGATTCGCCCGTACTGGACCAAGTTCATCTGCTGTCGGGGCGACAGATTCACGAAGGTGACGTCCGAAAAGTCACGCTCGGTCGCATTCTTGCAGCCAACCTCGGCAAGAAAACGGGAGATCACATAAAACTCTACGGCCAGGATTTCGAGGTCGTCGGCATCTTCGAAAGTTTTAGCGTGTACGAAAACGGGGCTGTCTTCCTCCTGCTGGACGAGTTGCAACGCCAGATGGATCGCCCGGGCGAGGTCACCGGGTTTGTCGTTGACGCGATCGACAAGCGACCGGCAGCTGTCGAGGAAATCCGTCGCCAGATCGAAGCCCTCGATCCAAACGTCGCCGCCACCCCGTGCGCCGATTTCGTAAGCTCTCTTTCTCAAATAAGGATCGCACGCACAATGTCCTGGTTCATCTCCGCGTTCGCGATTGCGATCGGCGCGATTGGCGTAATGAACACGATGGCGATGGCGGTCTTCGAAAGACGGGGCGAAATCGCGGCGTTACGATCGATGGGCTGGCCAAAATTGCGCGTGGTTCAACTAATTCTCACCGAATCGATGTTCTTATCGCTGATCGGAGCTGTGATCGGAACCGCGGTCGGCGCTGGAATTATGATGATCCTTCCGCACTTGAAGAAGACGTCTGGATTGATACAGGGCGACATGTCGCTGTGCGCCATCTTCGCAGGAATTTGCGTCGCCATCATAATTGCACTGGTGGGAGCAATCGTTCCAGCGTATCGCTGCGCCCGGTTGCCGATCGCCGAAACACTTCGCGCCGGATGATTCGCTAGCGCTCGGTACTGCGACGTAGTTTTCTCACCATATTCTGTACGACGATCGGTAACTTCGACCGCAGCAGGTTGGTTCCGTGAAACCAGCCTTGCGGTTCCGCGAAGGCGACGTGGTACTCGATAAAGATAGCGCCCGTGGGGTCGCTGAGTTGCGTTCCTTTCACGTAGGATGCCAATCCAGCGTAGGGCTGCGGCGCCCCGATGTGTCGTTTTCCTGAATCGTCCGCCACAATCGTCCGCCAATCATTCGGATATTCGGCATCGCCAACAAACTTTGGATCGGCCACGGACGCAATCAGAATTGAATCCGCAGTCTCGGACTTTAGGTTTTGCGTCGTGAGCCGAATTCGCACTTTGTTGAGCAGCGTAGATTCGACGGCGATCCACCGCGAACTTCCCGGCTGTTGGCCCGGCGGTAACCCTCGCTTGGTCAACTCGGTGGGCGACAAAATTTTCGCCTGGCTGCCGTCCGCGCTCTCATCGTCGGCCGTTGCAAAATTCAGCTGACCCTTTAGAAAGTCATCGCCGCGCATCGAATCGAGCGAGCCGTACGTAATGAAATACAAATCGACTCGCCGCCCGACTTGGCCCGATTCTCTGCCCTCATCGTTGATCCGTAATAAAAACGGAGCAACAAGGGACTTTCTCGTGAACGATTCCCAATTGTACTTGCCCGCTACCAAGTCTTCGATCGTCTGTTTTTGCTGAGCGGACGTCATGCCGTCGGCCAAAACCGGCGCCGGCAATTTGACTGTCTCTCGCGGCGAAAGCGCGAGGCCCTTGTCAACAAGGGCATCATAGATTGCGTTTGCGGCAATGCACGGGCTTACCAATTGCACCGAAAGTAAAACGAACCAGTAGACATTGTCGTTTCGACGCTTCATGTCAGCTCAACTTTGCCCTGCCCTGCTACTTCCCCATCACCGCTTCACTCGATGGTTCCATTTGCCATAGATACAGAAAACATGGCAATTTCGATCGGTCAAGGCCTGGAACGTTGATAGGAATAATATCCTTCTGCAAAGGCACGTTCGGGGTGATCGAATATTGAGACAACGCTTGATCTTCGCGGCGATGATAAAAAACTACGTTTGCGCAGGGCACGCCCGCCATCGAACGGGCGGTGGCCACGGCGTTGTCGAGGTATCCGATATGATCGACCAGGTTCAGCTCCTTGGCTTTGCTGGCGGTAAAAATGCGGCCATCAAACGTGGTTTCAAGTTTCGAGTCAACGTTGGGTCGGCGCTGTAAAACGACATCGCGAAATCGTGCGTGAAACTCATCTGCCATATCTTGCAGAAGTTTTCGCTTTTCGTCCGTGAGAACCTTGATCGGCGAGCCGAGATCGATGTTCGCGCCGGACTTGATCGGAACCCCCAAGATATTAAACTGCGCCATCAAGTCTTCCAGATTATACACATTCAGAATACAGCCGATGCCTCCGGTCACGCTTGTCGGGTGGGCAACAATTGAATCAGTGGCAGTGGCCAAATAGTAACCGCCCCCCGCGGACACATCCATCATGCAAGCCACGACAGGAAGGCAGGTGCGTTGCTTAAACGCCATCAAATCGCGCCACATGATATCCGTCGCCGTCACGCTACCGCCTGGCGAATTGATGCGTACAACCACTGCTCGAACGCGATGGTCGCACTCGATGGCATCGAGCCGCTCGCGAAACGCCGATACGGGATTCTCACCCCACGACCCGAGTCCAGTCGCGTCTGAATTCAGCAACAACCCATCCACGTCAACTACAGCCACGATCGCTGCATTTGGGTCGAAGTTACGATGCGGAAGCCCGCTCGCCATCACGGGCTGAAGCCGGGGGGTTGGCGAGAGTTCCGTTTTTGATGTTGCCGTTGATGTTTCCGTTGATGTTTCCGTTGATGTCCGCAAAACCTTCGACTTGTGCTCGGGTATCGACACGTAGCGGCTGAGCGCATCCGCAGTGCATGACGAGCGGGAACAATAGAAGGAAGTGCAGCAATCGCCACGGGGCAAAAACGGCAGGCGCACCATCGCAATCGCAACGTTGGGCGCTGCCAACTTGCCGTGTGCCAGCGACAAATGATTTAGGGACATGGTGGGACATGCATGGAAGCCGGCGCCATTCCGCAACTTACAAGACCGCAGCTATCAGTACCGCCGTCGGCCCGGATTATTCCATTCTTTGCCATGCCGTCGAGATCAATCTCCGGGGTTGCCGGCGGCGTCCCGTTCTCGAATTCGCTGAATCGTGTCCGCCAATTTTTACCGCATAAATTCGCGGCTTTCACGGTGCCGCAAATCCACAAGGATGCCCGCATTTCCAGCCGAAATTGCTAGCAGCGCGCCGCCGTAAGGCACTTAACGGACGAGAAAGGGACGTTCCGTCATCTTAAAAAGACTCAGACGAACCCGACAAACTTGGAGTTTGCGCCGGTGCGCCGGAATGATCGGTTTGTCGCCGCCGAGCTTTCGGATGACCGTGTAAAACACCGGCGTCACGAACAACCCGAACACCGTCACGCCAATCATGCCGTAGAACACCACAGTGCCCAGCGCTTGCCGCATCTCCGCACCTGCTCCAGTCGCAATGAGCAGCGGCAACACGCCCAAGATAAACGCGAAGCTGGTCATCAAAATTGGCCGTAATCGAAGTCTCGCAGCATTCACGGCCGCCTTGCCGGCGCGCATGTTCGGGTCATGCTCTTGCTGCTGCTTGGCAAACTCCACGATCAACACGGCGTTCTTAACACTCATGCCGGCCAGCACGACGAACCCGATTTGCGTGAAGATATTATTATCCAGCCCGCTGAAATAAACCCCGGCAATACCGCACAGCAAACACATCGGCACGATGAGAATGATCGACAGCGACAGCGAGAAGCTTTCATACTCCGCCGAGTGGGTCAGAAACACAAACAAAACGCAGAGCGGGAAAATATACAGCGCGGTGTTCCCAGCGGTTTCTTCCTGATACGCCAATTCGGTCCATTCGTAACTGAATCCCGCGGGCAACACTTTCTTCGCCAGGTTCGCCATGATCTCGATGGCTTGCCCGCTGCTGACGCCGGGCGCACCGGCGCCGTTGATTTCTGCCGAAGGGTAAAGGTCGTACCGATTGATACGGTCCGCATCCGCAATATCCTTCAAATCCATCACCGTTCCCAACGGCACCATCTGGCCGTCGGCGTTGCGCGTTTTGAGCTGCGCGACATCCGACGCCAGGGCGCGGAACGGGGAATCCGCCTGGGCGATGACCTTATAGGTTCTGCCAAGGTAATTGAAGTCATTGATGTAGAAGCTGCCGAGATTGACCTGCAGCGCCTGGAAAATATTGGTGACCGCGACGTTCGCTTTCTTAGCTTTCACCCGGTCGACATTGGCATACAGTTGCGGCACGCTCGCGCGGAACGAGCTGAACGCAGCCGCAATGCGCGGATCTTTCCCCGCTTCAGCAACTAACGCCTGGGTCGCTGCCTCGAGTTGTTGTGGCGACGCATGCCCCGATCGATCCTCGACTTGCATTTTGAAACCGCCGGCTTGGCCAATGCCTTGCACGGGCGGCGGCAGCAACACCAGCGAAAATGCTTCCTGAATGTGGCTGTATTCCCCCATTAAATGGGCGGAGATCGCCTTGGCCGACTGTTCCGGCTTGCCATTTCGCTCGGCGAAATGCTTGAGCGGCAGAAAGATCACGGCCGTGTTCGTCTGCGTCGTGCCGGTCAACAAATTGAGACCTGTAACCGCAAAGGTCGCCTCGACTCCTGGCAGTTTTTGAGCGATCTCAGCCATGTGATTCAGCACCGCCTCGGTACGATCAATTGCCGACGCATCCGGCAGTTGCAGCGCCACGATCAAGTAGCCCTGGTCTTGCTGCGGTATGAATCCCGTCGGAACCGTCTTGAATCCTAAATACGTCAGAAATATCAGGCCGACGTAAACACCCAGGACCAATACCGACAGCCGCACCACGTAGTGCAGGACGTTTACATACACCGAGTTGAGCTTGTCCAAGCCCAGATTAAAAATGTGGAAAAGCCAGCCCAGCGCCAAATCGATGAATCGAGTGACCAAATCCCGCTTGGCTTCGTGCGGCTTAAGAATCAGCGCGGCAAGCGCCGGACTGAGCGTCAGTGAATTGAACGCGGATAGCAGCGTGGAGAACGAGATCGTGAGCGCGAACTGTCGATAAAACTGCCCCGTGATCCCGCTGATAAACGCGACAGGAACGAACACAGCGGTGAGCCCGCACGCAATCGCAATCACGGCCGGCGTAACTTCAGCCATTGCGCGGTAGGTAGCATCGCGGGGTGACAGCCCCTTATCAATCCACCGATCGACGTTTTCGACCACGACGATCGCATCATCCACGACGATGCCGATGGCCAGCACCAATCCGAACATCGACAAGTTATTCAACGAAAACCCGAAGACTGCCATCACCGCGAATGTGCCGACAATCGAAACCGGAATCGCAAGTAGCGGCACCAGCGCGGCTCGCCAGTTTTGCAAGAACACCAGCACGACAAGTGCCACCAACCCAATTGCCTCGAGCAAAGTCTTTACGACATCCCGAATACTGTCGCGGACGAACGTCGTTGTATCGTACGGAATCGCGTAGTCGACGCCCGTCGGAAAGCTTGCCTTCAGTTCTTCCAGCTTTTTGTAAATCGCGTTTGCCGTGGCGATCGAGTTTGAGCCCGGCAATTGAAAGACGCCAATCCCCACCGCTGGCAAACCATTAAAATGCGTGCTGGTCGTGTAGGCAGCCGCGCCCAAATCGATCCGGGCAACATCTTTCAATCGGGTGACGCTGCCATCCGCGCCCGTCTTAATCACGATCTCCGCAAACTGTTGCGGATCGACCAATCGGCCCTGCGCGTTAATTGTGTATTGAAAAGGCACTTTGCCTTGCGGTAGCGGCGGCCCGCCGACGATGCCGGCCGCCACCTGCACGTTCTGCTCCTGCACTGCCGCGATCACGTCCCCCGCGATGATATTCCGCGAGGCCATTTGCTCGGGATTCAACCACAGCCGCATCGAATAATCGCGGGCCCCAAAGATCGTCATGTCGCCAACGCCTGGCAACCGCGCCAATTCATCCTTGATTTGCAGCGTAACGTAGTTACTTAGGTACAGCGGCTCGCGGCTTTGGTCGGGTGAATAAACGGCAATTCCCAACGTGATGTTCGGAGAAGCCTTCTTCACCACAATGCCGGCACGTTGCACGTCCTGCGGCAACAGTGGTTGCGCAATCGCCACGCGGTTCTGCACTTGCACTTGAGCGATATCCAGATCGGTCCCCAGCTTGAACGTGACGGTCAAAATCATACCGCCGTCATTCGTGCTTTGGCTCGACATGTAAATCATGCCTTCAACGCCGTTGACCTGCTCCTCGATCGGCGTGGCCACCGTCTCGGCAACTGTCTTGGCATTGGCGCCCGGATAGTTGCAGCTCACCGTTACCGTGGGAGGCGCAATATCCGGGTACTGCGCAATCGGCAGCGTAAGAATAGAAATCGCGCCCACGATCACCGTGACGATTGAGAGCACGGCCGCGAAGACCGGTCGGTCGATGAAGAAGAACGCGAATTTCATTATCGAGTGGCGGTCGCCGAATGGGCCGGGGTGGCGGGCTGCGCAAGCGCGCTAGATTTCGAGTCAGGAGTCGGCGATTCTTTCGGGGATACCTCGCCGGCTACCTCTGGCCCTGGATCTGAAAAGTCCGACTCATCCACTTTGATTTGAACATCGATCGGCTTTACGACCGATCCCGGCCGCGCATGCATTTGGCCGTTGACCACGACTCGATCCTCGGGACTAATGCCCGATACGATCGACCGCAACCCACCAAACAGCGCGCCTAAAACCACCGGCCGAATGGTTACTTTGTTATCCTTATCAACGACCAGCAAGTCTCGCTGACTTTGATCATTGCCGATGGCATTATCCGGCACCAACACTGCGTGATAGCGGCCGCTTCCAGGAATCGTCAGCCGCGCAAAAAGCCCTGGGATAAGGGCACCGGATTCGTTTTCCAACACGCCGCGAATACGCTGCGTGCCAGTCGTCGTATCAACGTGGTTATCCACAAAATCGATCACCCCTTTGTGTGGAAAACCAGTTTCGTTGGCCAGCTGCACGAAACACGGCACTCTGCCGTCGCGAGCGCTCAGCAGCGACCTCTCCCTGGCGAGCTTCTGGTATTTCAGGACCGATTTCTCATCAACGTCGACATAGCAATAAATCGGCGATACCGATTGTACAGCCGTCAGCAACGTCGACTGACCGGCGCCGCCCGTGACAAGATTTCCCACCGTCACAAACTTGTTGCTGACTCGTCCGTCAATGGGCGACAACACGCGGCACCATTCCAAATTCAAACGGCTCAATTCCACTGCAGCTTTCGCCGCGGCGAGTGCCGCTTCATTTTGCTGAACAATTGCTGCGTCGTTATCTAGATCTTGCTGCGAAACCGCGCCCGCGCTGGTTTTCTTCAAGTTTGCCAAACGTTCGTAAGTCACTTTCGCGATCGAGAGCATAGCCTCCGCTTTCTGCGCGTCGGCTTCTTTCAATTCTAAATCCGCCTTATATGGCCGGTCATCGATCATTGCGAGCAGGTCACCCCGCTTCACAATCGAACCTTCTTCGAACGGCATTTCCATGATTAGCCCGCTGACGCGAGCCGCCACTCTCGCCACCTCCGGAGCCTGCAAGTAACCGGTGTACGTGTCCCATTCAACAACGTCTTTTTCAACCGGGTGGGCCACACTTACATCGGGTGGCGGCGGAGCGCTCGGTGCTGGGACCTTCGCATGGCAGCCGACCAAACCGACAGCCGCGACCGCAGCTAAAAAGGCAATCCGCGACAGCCAACGTTCCCGGCTTCCGCTTATTTGAAATGGATCTGTCATCTTTGCTCGATGGCCTTCAACTCTGTACCCTAATAACGCCGCGCCGGCCCGATCCGTTTCAAAGCAAACGCCGAAGCGTATGCATGGCGCGATTTCGTCCCTGAATATTGTTCGGTTGGTGTCTTAATGCCTCAGTTGCCGCCCTACCGTCCACCCGGAGTCAGTTGAAGGGAAGCTGAAGTACCGCGCCTATTGCCAACCGATTTTTTTCGGAGCATCCGTGCCGAAGCCTTATGTTCCTTCTGGTAGGCTTCCAAAATTGCTTTCACCATCGCGCCGCACTTCTTCGCAATATCATCACATCGCACACGATTTTGCAGTTCGACCCCGCGGCGTTCGCTCCGAATTAGCCCTGCCTCTCGCAATATCTTGAAATGCTGTGACAGCGTCGATTTCGGCAAAGGCGTCTCGGCCACATTCAAAAATGTTACGCAATTCTTGGTGCAATCGGCGCTCAATAGTTGCATGAATATTTGGACGCGCACGGGATCCGATAACGCGTACAAAACGCCTTGCACCGTAATTTCGTCGGGATGTGGATGGTAGAGTGGCCGCATCGAATCTATCATAACGAGGACACTTCACATTGTCCAATAGTTCACATTTATTGAACAATAGAACTAACATCCTGAGGGGGATCACCCTACGCAATCGGGGTAACATCCCTCGTCGCACCTGGTGAGATTCGGGGAGATTCCCCGCACCGAAACTATAGCTTTGTAAACGCGACAACGGCGTGATAAGCACAGCCGCTTTTTTTGCCAAAAAAGCTGCAAAAACGGCCTCATCAGCGATCGTCGCTATCCCGTACAGGTGGCAACAAAAAACACAGGCGCACGCAGCAGGTGGCCGCGCTTCGCTACCGTTGGACGAACGCTGCTGCAAACTCTTTCAGCGATCCGTCCTTCTTATCCGCCGCCACTACCTCACTCGACTTTGAACGTTTTCGATGTTCGTTCGACTCCATTTTCCCAGGTACTTCAGTCAAATCTCTAAGCGACGATCATCTTCGCAAATAGGACTGACCGCAAATGCCAATAAAAGGCGGTAAATCGGTTCGTCACGTTCTGTTCTCACTCCGTTCAAAACCGGCTTTTGTGGGTCCGGATAAAATCGGTGTAATGCAAACGACGCGCCCGCGCAAAATATCGCACGTTCGGTAATAATTGCCCAATGCATTCACCGGAACCCAGCCAATCTTCGAGTATTACGGCAACCCCGAGCGTCGAGCGTTTCCCCTTTGGAACTTGGTTAATTGCCTTCACGGGCTGGATGTTCGACTTCTACGACTTAGTTCTTTTCTCATTTCTGCTCGTCCCCATCAGTCACGATTTACATCTCACCGACGGCCAACAAGCAGTTCTCCTCGGCACTGCTCTGGGTGCATCAGGCATCGGCGGCATCCTGTTCGGATATATTTCCGACCTGTACGGCCGACGTCGAGCACTCATGTGGACTGTCTGCCTGTATTCGTTCGGCACGGCACTTACAGCTTGTTCTACCGGCCCGCTCACACTTTTTCTGTTTCGCCTCATCACGGGACTCGGCATTGGCGGCGAATGGGCGATCGGCCATGCCCTGCTCGCCGAAGCTACACCCAATCATTTTCGCGGACGCGCATCCGCCTTGTTGCAAGCGGGCGAACCGCTTGGCGTTGCATTGGCAGCCGTCATCGGACTGCTGCTTACACCCATCGTTGGCTGGCGGATGGTCTTCTTGCTTTCGTCGATTTCGGCCGGCATCGCAATTTTTGCCCGGTTTTATTTGCCTGAGTCAACCGCTTGGGAAACGCAGCGGGCGCAACGACTTTCTCCAGTCGCCCTGTTTCGCATCGTCAATCAATATCGATTGTGGGGAACAATGCTCAAAGGTTGGCTCCTGGGCGTCTTCAAACTCGGCACGTACTGGACTTGTTACATCTGGTTACCAAAGATCCTGCAGAACGAACTACACCAGCCGGTTGACCGCTCCGCCCTGTGGATCTTAACCGCCCAACTCGGACAGTTACTCGGAATGTTGGCATTCGGTTATGCCGCTGACCGATTCGGTAGACGCCTCGCCTTTACCGTCTACTCTTTGCTGACTGCAGCCGCTCTATACCCACTGGCATTTTACTGGAAAGAGCTGATTCAGCACCCCAACTGGTTCTGGGCTGATCTGTTTTGTCTCGGGCTGGGCTCGGGTTGCACGGCCGGTTTCGGCGCGCTGTTGGCCGAATTATTCCCCACGCAGATACGAAACTTCGCGATGGGTACGGTCTACAACACTGCCCGCGGAGTACAGTTTTTGGCGCCGATTGTCGTTGGCTATTTTGCGTCGGCTTATGGTCTTTCAGGCGCACTCACTGTACCGCTAGTTCTGGCAATCGCCACTGCCCTTTGGGTATGGACACTGCCCGAAACGCGAGGTCGCGATCTCGGAAACATCGCCGCCGAAGTGGACTGACGGCTTGCGGCGAAAACGACAGGCGGTTCACCACGAAAGCGATCTATCCCCTCACATGGGCCGCTCGCGTCGCAGTTGGCATGCAATTAACATGATGGCTTAGTTATAGGGTTCGCGCCCTCGAATCATTGCAATAAGTAATCTCTCGGAGTGGTTGATGACAACTTTGGCTATCGTGTTAAAAGACGAAATTCGCCGCCTTGCTCGCAAAGAAATCAAGGCTCAAACTAGCAAGCAAGCGCGGGCGGTCGCACAATACCGTCGCGAAATTGCCCGACTCAAGCGCCAGCACCGAGACCTTGAAAAGCAACTTGCGTACCTCTCCACGAATGCGCGCCTGCGCAACCTGCCATCGAAGCCGAAGCTGAACCAGGCGACGAACGTCGTTTTTCCTCACGCTCCGTGCGCGCCCAACGCCGCCGCACTGGCCTGTCGGCAGCCGACTACGCCAAACTTGTCGGCGTGTCGCCGCTGACCATCTATAATTGGGAGCACAACAAATCACGCCCGCGCAACGGACAATTCCAAGCCCTCATTTCGTTACGTGGTTTGGGTAAGCGTGAAGCGCAAGCGAAAGTCGCGGACCTATCTTCTGTCGGTGCTAAACCCGGTCGTGGTCGCACTCGAAAACCAAAGTAGCGACAGCGACTTTCCACGCAACCACGGTAATCTCTTAGTTACCTCAACCGACGGCCGGCTTCCGCACGCAGCCCGCCCTGTCGAGCGGTCGAATTCTGCCCGCTGGCACCCTCGTCTCGACTCCGATACGATTGGCGTACCGCCATTTCCGGCGGCCCATCCGCCATCGCCTCACGCACTTTCCGCCACACGATTCGTATACAGAAGTACGTACTCGGACACTGCGCACCAATCGTATTCTCAGGCCTCCCCATGAATCACCATCGCCCATCGTCGTGCTTCGTTTTCGTAGCGCTAACGCTGATCTGCTTGCCCGTAGTTGCTGCCACACCAACAACGCCTTCTGGATTCACCCACGTGCGAACGGAAGGCGAGATTTCAGAATACCGGCTCGACGCCAATGGCCTCACGGTCCTTCTCTTACCCGACCATTCAGCTCCCGCCGTCACGATGATGGTCACGTATCGCGTTGGCTCGCGGAATGAATCCTACGGCACCACCGGCTCGACTCATCTACTCGAACACCTCATGTTCAAAGGCACAAGCGATCACAATCGCGAAGCCGGCACCGGCTTCGATCAATTGCTCGAGCGCACCGGCGCGATCACGAACGCCACGACTTCGCAGGACCGCACGAATTACTACGAAACGGTCGGCTCACAGGATCTTGAGCTGGCGATTCAACTCGAGGCCGACCGCATGCGAAACTTGCGGCTTCGCGAAGACGATCGGCGCCCTGAAATGACGGTCGTTCGCAACGAGTACGAGCTCGGCGAGAACAATCCATCCGAGGCGCTCGAAAAGGAAATGTGGGCCGTCGCGTATCTAGCCCATCCGTACCATCACAGCACGATCGGCTGGCGCAGCGATTTCGAAAAGGTGCCAATCGAAAAGCTGCGCGCTTTCTACGACACGTATTATTGGCCGAATAATGCCACCGTCACGATCATCGGCGATATTGACACTTCCGCGGCGTTGGCGCTCGTCAAGAAATATTACGGCGCGATTCCCCGCTCGCCCCACCCCATTCCCGAGGTCTACACGGTCGAGCCGCCGCAAACTGGCCCGCGCCGCGTCGAGGTCCAACGACCGGGCGAGTTGGGCGTTGTAATGATCGCCCAAAAGATTCCGCGGGCCAAAGACAAAGACTATGCCCCACTCCACGTGCTCGGAATGATTCTTTCCGATGGCCGGAATAGTCGGCTTTATCAGGCTCTTACGGATAAAAATCTCACGACCAGTGTGAGCGCCGATCCCGAATTCAATCGCGACCCGTCGCTCTTCTTCATCTCGGCTGAGCTCGCGCCGGGCGCGACGCACGAGGATGTCGAAAATCGCATTCTCGGCGAAATCAAACGTGTCCAGAACGATGGCGTAAAGCCCGACGAGGTGGCCGCGGCAGTTGCCAAGTACGTTGCCGATACCGCATACCAACGCGACGGCTCGTTTGCGACAGCCTCGGCAATCAACGAGTGCATCGCGGCCGGGGACTGGTCACTGTACTACTCGCTGGACGAGGCCGTAAAGAAAGTGACGCCGGCCGACGTCCAACGCGTCGCCAAGAAGTACTTTGGCGAAAACGAACGTTCTACCGGTTGGTACATTCCGCGCGACGAACAGTCCCCAGCATCCGACGCAGACAAACCCGCGGGCAAGACCGAGTCATCAGCCGCCGGTGATGAAAAACAAACGTCTGAGAGCGAGCCGAAATCGGCGGCCAGAGCGGATAAGAAAACAATCGAGCCCAAGGCGCCGATCTCAAAAGGTGAGCCCCGTCACCCATCATCATCCGTTGCTCAAATCGCGCCCCGAATTAAACGGTCCCGCACCGATGGCATCGATTTGTTGGTTTGCCCCACGGGTGTGAAAGATGTCGTCACGATCAAAGGCACGTTCCTAGCCTACGATCCCAAAAACCCGATCCTCGGCGAACTCGCGGCAGAAATGCTGGAGCGCGGCACCGAGAAGCATGACGCCGAAGCGATCGCCACCCTGCTCGATAAAATCGGAGCAAAAATCGATTTCGCCAGCGATTCCGGCACGATCAAATTCGCGGCACACTGCCTGAAAAAAGACAGCTCGCAAGTCATCGATCTGTTGGCCGAGCAGCTCCGCGAGCCGAACTTCCCCAATGACGAATTCGAAAAGCTCCGGAAACAAAAGATTGCCGAGTCGCAACAGCTGAAAGATGATCCCACTGCCCAAGCAATAATCGCACTCCGCCGGACGATCTTTCAGCCTGGGCATCCGCAATATCGCCTCACGGACGACGAACGCATTGCCGCGTTCGAGAAGGCAAACATCGACGACGTCAAAGCCTTTCACAAAAAATATTTCGGCCCAGATTATTGCACAATGGTCGTCGTCGGTGACATCCAGCCGGCATCGATCGAAAAACAGGTTAAGAGCGCGTTTAGCGGTTGGAAGGGTGGCCAGCCGCTGCCCGAGCTACCACCCGTTAAAGACATCACGAAGCCGGAAAACTTGCAGGTGAGCATTCCCGGCAAGGAAAGTGTGATTGTATTTTTTGGCGAGCCGACCGGACTGCACTATGCCGACCCAGATTATCTGCCTCTCTCCGTGGCAACGAACGTCCTCGGCTATGGCTTCACTAGCCGACTGCTCTCCACCGTTCGAGATACTGAGGGGCTAACTTACAGCATGCAAGCAGAACTTATGGGCACCGGTAAGCTCGACCGGACCTGGCTTGTCTACGGCTCCTTTGCGCCTTCGTTATTGAAGCAAGGTTTGGCGTCTACGCATCGCGAGCTTGCGAAGTGGTATCACAAGGGAATCACGGCTGCCGAGCTCGAATACCGAAAAGATTCGCTTGTCGGCGGTCACCGTGTCAAACTATCAACGAGCGGAGACTTGGCCGAGGTCATTCTGGGCACGGTGGAGCGCGGGCTCGATTTGAATTGGATTGATGAATATCCGAAAAAAGTTCAGGCGCTTACACTCGATCAAGTCAACCGCGTGATTCAAAAGCGTCTTAATCCCGATAAGCTCGTGACAGCCGAAGCCGGCACTTTTAAAAGCGAATAAGGCGGGACAATATGGCAAAACTCCGGCGTATCGTGGCGGTCGGTTTCGTTTGGACCGTGGTTTCCCGCGCTGTGATTGCCGAGTCGCCGGCCGCCGCTATTCCCGAGCCTGAACCGCTCGAAGCCGGAAAAACGGTGGTCACACTCTGGCCTGCCGATAAACTGACAACAAAAGGAGACGTCGGCGCCGAAGTCTTCACACGCTCGAAAAATGGCCGTGTGCAAAGCGTCGTCAACATTCACAACCCATCCATCGAGCTGCGACTAGCGGCGCCTGAAAAACGCAACGGCACCGCCATCATCCTCATCCCCGGCGGCGGCAATCGCACAGTGGTGGTCGGCTCTGAGGGAATCGATGCGGCCGCCAAGCTGAATGAACTCGGCATCTCGGCGTTCATCTTGCGCTACCGCATTCAACCGTATGATTCGGCGGTCGAAGGCCTTGCCGATACCGCGCGGGCCGTCCGCACCGTGCGCGCACACGCCAAAGAGTGGGGCGTCGATCCCAATCGCATCGGCGTGATGGGCTTTTCCGCCGGCGGCGAGCAGGCGGCGTGGATCACGCTTAAATTCGATCGTGGCGATGTGAACGCTGCCGATATCGTCGATCAAACCAGCAGCCGGCCAGATTTTGTCGTCATGGTTTATGCCGGTTGGAAGAACATGGACATGAGCAACGTTCCCAAAGATGCTCCGCCCACATTTTTAACAAGCGCCGGAGCGGACGATGCCTTTCACGCTCGCCAAACCGTACAGTTCTACAACGCACTATTTGAAGCGGGAATTCCGGCCGAGCTCCACATTTATAGCCACGGCGGCCACGGCGGCGGAATCAGCTCTCGCGGCGGAATTCCCTTCGGCACTTGGAACGAACGGTTCGTGGATTGGGCCCGCGATTTAAAAGTGCTGCCGAAAAACTAATTTTATCACGCCGTGCGCCGCGATTCGATCCACCCGCTATCGGTGTCCAATTGCCGAAAGTAAAATGCACCGAGTCAGTAAATTCCGGGAATCTACCGCAACCGTCTACAGGCGAAATTAACATGCAATCTTCTTGGCTAAACTTCCGTGTTCTGTTTGCATTGAGTATCACCTGGCTCAGCCTGAGCGTTTCCAACTCTCAAGCCGAAGACTCCCACCAACACCGGTT
Organism: uncultured Planctomycetota bacterium; assembly: GCA_963733705.1. Lineage (GTDB taxonomy): Bacteria > Planctomycetota > Planctomycetia > Pirellulales > Lacipirellulaceae > JABDGM01. Next base: position 377,663 of record CAVTEJ010000015.1, read on the forward strand.
GCTGTTCTTCAATCGCTCCGCCGGCTTTGAACATTCCGTCGTGCAGGTTAAAGACGGCAAGCCCTGCTATGCTGAAACGATCCTCCGCCCGATTTGCGAAAAGCATAACTGGGAATTAGTAAGCACGAAGGACGGCGGCATTTTTACGCCGGTGAACATCGCAAAGTTTGATGCCTTCCTCTTCTATACCACCGGCGATTTGACCGGGCCAGCTCCACCAAAGTCGGACCCGATTAACAATAAGCCGATGAGCAAGGAAGGGAAGCAAGCCTTCCTCGATGCGATTCACAAGGGTAAAGGCTTCGTCGGCTTCCACTGCGCATCGGATACGTTTCACAGCGACGGCGAAAAATACGAGAACCAGCCCGTCGACAAACGCGACCCATACATCAACATGATCGGCGGCGAGTTCATCATTCACGGCTCGCAACAAGATGCAACCATGAAAGTGACCGATCCTCACTTCCCTGGCGCCGACAAGCTAGGTTCATCCTTCACCAAAAAAGAGGAATGGTACTCACTTAAGAACTTCGCCGATGACCTCCACGTGATCCTGGTCAACGAAACCAAAGGCATGCACGACAAGCCCTACGAGCGGCCCGCCTACCCTGCCACATGGATTCGCAAATTTGGCGACGGGCGCGTGTTTTACACCTCAATGGGCCATCGCGAAGATGTGTGGACGAGTCCCGAGTTTCAAGATCTCATCATCGGCGGAATCACTTGGGCCGTTGGCGATGCGCAGGCAGACACCACGCCGAATATCAAATCAGTCACGCCGCAAGCGGACGTTATGCCGCCGCCGAAATAAGTGAATTCGGCATAGACTTAGCGAAACTATTCGTATCGAAGCGCATCGATTGGATCGAGCCGTGAGGCTTTCCACGCCGGATAGAATCCGAACGCGATCCCAATTGTCGCGGAAACAACGACGGCACCAATAATCGCCGGGTACGAAACTGTCACCGGCCAGTGCATAAAATACCGCACCAATAGGGCCGTCGTGCGTCCCAAAACAATCCCCACCGCGCCGCCCATCAAACACAGGACGACGGCCTCGATCAGAAACTGTCGCAATATCTGATGGCCGCGTGCGCCCACAGCCATCCGCAAACCGATTTCCTTCGTCCGCTCGGTCACTGACACGAGCATAATGTTCATGATGCCGACGCCGCCAACGACCAGCGAGATCATGGCCACGATCATCAGCAGCATACCCATCATTTGCGACATCGAACCCAGCGTTTTGAGGATTTCCGTCATATCGCGAATCGTGAAGTCGTCCGGTTCGTCCGAACGAATGTGGTGCCGCTCGTGAAGTAGCGCGGTAATCTCGGAAATTGCCGTGGGAATTGTCGCCGCAGACGTGGCCTTCGCCATCATCGAATCCACGTTCGTAAACATGATTCGTTGGGGATTGTTCGTCAGTTGCGTGGTCGATTGTTGCGGATAGAGTGCCGACGTACCGGGGTATAGATCATTTAGTGACTTAGTCGCCGTTGCGGCCGTGTTCGAATTTGCCGTTGTGCCGCCGCTGGCGCCGCCCATGTTATTGCCGGAGACGCGGTATTTAATCGTCGTCCAAGGCGCCAACACGATATCGTCCTGGTCCGAGCCAAACATGCTTGCCCCTTTGCGACCGAGCACACCGACGACGCGCAAAGCCACGTTTTGAACGCGAATATCTTGGCCGAGGGGTGACTCCCCTTCAAACAGCTCGCGGGCGATCGTCAGCCCGATGACGCATGTTTTCACACTGCCGCGCACGTCTTGATCGGAGAACATGTGACCTGAATCCATGTTCGTCCAATCGCGCACGATGAGGTAATCGGGCGTCGTGCCGTACACCGACATTGGCGTCCAATTCTTATTGCCGCGCACGACTTGGCCCCGCACCTGTACAATCGGCGCGACGGCCGCCACATTTTCGCATTGGGCGCCGATTTCTGTCGCGTCTTGCGGCGTGAGCGTTTTCGCGCTTCCCAGCCCCCAACTCACGCCACCGCTGGCCGCGGCGCCCGATTGAATTAGCAAGTTGTTCGCTCCCATGCTCGACATCGACTGCATGAGCGCGGTCTTCGATCCGTTGCTAATTTCAACCATCGCGATCACCGCGGCCACGCCAATGATGATGCCGATGGTCGTTAGCGCGGAACGCATCTTATTTCGCCGCAGCGCATTGACCGCCGTCCGCAACGTCGGCGGAAAGAACGAAGCGGCCATGTGTCTAATGCGCGGCACACGCACCTTGCGCTCCGGAGCAAACGGGCCGGCTGATTTTGCTTCGTGTATATTTGCGCCCTGTGCGGCAGTTCCGACTGCACTGGGCGCTTCGAGCACGCCGGCGATTCCATGGGCGCTCTTCGCGTGTACGCCCGCGGCCGCAGTCGCCGCAACGGCCGGTATCACATGCACACGACCGTTTCCATTGCCATTACCGTTCCCGCTGCCATTTCCATGGCCGTCGCTTAAGCCATTGTGATTTTCGTCGCCGTAGTGCGCCATGTGTGGCGGCGCACCGCTGTTGCGAGTATCGCTGTCAATCAATCCATCCACGATATGAATCGTGCGATCGGCGAACGTCGCCACATCTGGATCGTGCGTTACGAGCAACACTGTAATGCCCGTGGCGTTGAGCTCGCGAAACATGTCGAGAATTTCGACGCTGGTATGCGAATCCAAGTTTCCGGTCGGCTCATCTGCGAGCAGCAACGATGGCTGATTGATCAGCGAACGGGCAATCGCGACGCGTTGCTGTTGACCACCCGACATCTGCGACGACAAGTGGTCGAGCCGATGGCCGAGACCGACCCTCGTTAGCAATTCACTCGCACGTTCGATCGCCTTTGCTACCGGCGGAGGCGAGAGCGAATAGTCGAGCGGCATCGCCACGTTGTTAATAGCGCTTGTTCGCCCCAACAGATTAAAGCTTTGGAAGACGAAGCCCAATTTGGAGGTACGCACGATTGCTCGCTCGTTCGGCGAAAGTTGGCCGACCTCCCGGCCGTCCAACCAATATTCGCCCGAAGTCGGGCGATCCAAGCAGCCGAGAATGTTCATCAGCGTGCTTTTGCCCGATCCCGAAGCGCCCATGAGCGCAACCAATTCGCCACGATGGATCGAGAATGACACCCCTTTCAATACGGGGACGTCCACCTCGCCAAGATGGTACGTTTTACAGAGATTCTCGACGTGAATGAGTTCCATGGCTGCAAATCATTTCGATGAATTCTTCTTATTCTGTTGCTGCCGCCGTCCTCGTCCGAACTTCGGTGCGAACGGATTCACGTCGCCGCCGGCCGCCGCCGCAGTTTGCTCCTCGCCCGTGACGACTTCATCTCCCTCTTTGATCTCGCCGCCAGTGATTTCGGTGAACGCCCCGTCACTCGCTCCAATTTGAACTTCGATCCTTCGCAGCTTCGCGGAATCAGGAACCTCGACCCACAATGATCCCCGATTCTCGTCCGCCCGGGATCGTCCGCGGTGTTCCGCGTGCTCGCCACGACCATTCGGCGCGCCGGCTTCCTTCGAGGTGTCGGCGGTCTTCGTCGCTTTTTCCGATTTCTCCGACTCGGCGCTGCCAGAGTCTTCGGATTCGTCGTCATCACCTTCGCCTTCGATTTGATCGGTGTTCGGGCGAAAACGAAGCGCAGTGTTGGAAACGAGCAATACGTCTTTTCGCTCGTCGACTTCGAACTTGACGTTCGCCGTCAGGTACGGCAACAATCGCAAGTCTGAATTGTCGACCGTGATTACGACGGTGTATGTCACCACGTTTTGCGTCATAATCGCGTTTAGGCGAATCTGAAAAACCGTTCCGTAAAACGTATCGCTCGGGAACGCATCGACGGAAAAATGGACTTTGGTGCCAGGCTTCAATCGCGCGATATCCGCCTCGTTGACCGACGCCCAAACTTGCATGCGCCGCAAGTCGCGGGCAATCAAAAACAAACTCGAGGCATTCAAATTCGAAACGACGGTTTGCCCGATGTTCACCCGCCGATCGATAATTGTGCCGTCGATCGGCGAATTGATTGTGGTGTAGTCTAAATTGGTTTTTGCCAATTTCAAATTCGCCTCCTGCTGTTGCACCGTGGCCTCCGCCGCAGTCACATCGGCTTTTGTCCCTTCGGCATTCGCTTGCGCGAGCACATAGTCTGAATCCGAAATGCCGACAATCGGCAACCCGCCTCCCAAGCTTGCATCTCCGGTCGGCGAACGGCTCGGAATCTTCAACTCTTTTAGTTTTTGGGCCCGTTCCCACTCCGCTTGAGCTTGCGCCATCATCGCCTTCGTTTGCAGCACGTGTGCTTGCGCCTGCGCCAATGCCGCACGCGCCTGGTCATATTGCGCCGAGTAGACTGACTTGTCGATTTGAGCGAGGAGCATTCCCTTTTTGACCGGTGATCGATAGTCGACCGATTTGTCAGCAAATGCGGGATCGGTTTCGCGCGCGGATCTTTCGCCAGTTCGGCGATGCGTCCAGTCACTTGTGCGCCAACGTCGACGACTTCCTCGGGTTCGATCGTGCCCGTGGCGTCGACCGTAATGTGCAAATCGCCCCGCTCGACTTTTTCTAGACGAAATCGGTGCTGCTCCGCCTGCGCTTCCAGGCGATGCCGATAGTAAACGCCGCCGCCCACCACAGAGGCTATCAACAAAACCAATACGCCGAATCGAAACATGTTAATCCAACCATCGCGCGATCCGCCTGCAAATCAAGCGATCATGCGCCTCTCGTTATGACGACCCATTGGTGCCGCGGCTGCAACTCCGCGTAAGAATTTCCAATCCCAGCTTCAATTGCTCAAGTTCCCGCTCCGTCAGGCGATCCAATGCTCCAGCAATTTTATGCAACTGCTTTTCTTCATGTCTTCGCATCAATCTCAAGCCCTTGGCGGTGAGCTGCAGCCTGCGCACGCGCCGATCCCCTTCTTCCAAAGCCCGCTCCACCAGCCCGCGCCGTTCCAATCGATCGGAAACTTGAGTCACCGCACTAGGCGACATTCCAATCTCGCGGCCAATCTCCGACATCGAACAACTATTTCGCAGCAGAGCCAGGCAAACCTTTAACTGACGCACCGGCAGATCCATCGTCGGGTCATCGATCGTAAGCAGATTTCGTCCGATCCCGCGCAACACGGCCTGGACCGCTTGGGCTTGCGCAGTTAGTTCCGAACGAGCTACTGAGAGAGGGGGGGAAGTTCGCACTGTGGTCGAGCTTCTATTGCGAGCCGTGGACAGGCCTTAGAAGTTACCTGCTGTAAATAATTTATACAGGTAAACTAACCACAAGCAAGGGCGAACGTTCCGGGGAAAAACTGCAAGATGCGAGAAAAAACCTGGTTCGGCAGCGATTTGAACCCCGACGCTCGTCATGGTTTTGGCGACTCGGGAGGCGGAAGCAAGTCCGGTCCCAACTCTTTGACCGGAACTTTCCCCTGTTCGCCGACGGGCTGGTCGCTTGCGGGAGTCGTTGCAGTAGCCGGTGCCTCGGAGCTCCCAGCGGCGTTCGCTGGGGGCGCCGGAGCTGCGGCGGGAGTTGTAGCCGGTGGCGTCGTTTGAGGCGGTATGGGAACTGGCGCTGTCGCCGGGTTGGCCGGTGCGGGAAGAGCTTCGGGTGCGGCTCCGTTCGCGTCGGTCGAACCATTCAATGCCCCATTCGCATCAGCCTGCCCTGGCGGCGGAGATAGGACGCCACGCTTGTCTGGCACTTGATCGCACTTAATTTGCCATCCGCCGCCAAGGCCACGGTAAACCTGAATCAAACCTAGGCTGATTTGCCCGCGCGCTTGGGCCCATGAATCTTGCTGTGTGATTAGAGTTTGCTGAATGGTAGCGTAGCGATTGAAGTCGATGCCGCTCAGACCCGCGCGATACTGCGCGACAAGCACTTCGAGCGCAATCCATGCTTCGTCGACGCTCACCCGCAAATCGCGAGCGCGCTGGTGGGCTTGCACAAATGTCACGATGCCATTCTCAACTTCCAAGTCTCCCTGCAGCACTGTGTCTTGGTAAGTCGCGACGAGTTCCTGGAATTGGGCGTCTTGCAGCCGCACATTGTTCTTGATCCGCCCGTAGTTCAAGAGGTCCCATTGAAACGATGGCCCCACAGAACTGTTGAGCGACGATGGCCGGAATAGTTGCGATAAGTGTTGAGCCTGCCACCCTAGCGTGCCGTTGATTGTGATCGCCGGATACCAGTCCGCCTCCGCGATGCCGATTTGCTCCGCTTGTGCTGCCGCGAGTCGCTCGGCTCGACGCACATCGGGCCGACGCCGCAACAAATCGGCGGGCATTCCCACAACGACATATTCCGGTGCGGTGGGAATTCCAGTTCTCGGTCCCTTTGCCAGGATTTCCGTCAAATCGACGGCTGGCATGCCCAACAAAATACAAAGCTGGTTTTCGGCCGTTCGCAGGTCGAGCACAAACTGGTCACGCTGTGCCCTGCTCTGCTCCAAGTTGCTCCGCGCTTGGGCGCGGTCGATTTCAGTTGCGCCCTTGCCAAGCTTCAACCGCTCTTCAATGAACGACAGCACGTCTTCTTGCACGCGAATTACGACATCCAACAGCCGAATCCGCTCCTGCGCCGTTCGCACCGTCACGTAATCGGCTGCAGTATCGGAGACCAGCGTGACGGTCGCCGCGTCGTAATCGAACACGGAAGCATCGAGCGTGTCGCCAGCCGACATAATCGCGCGGCGGAACCGGCCCCAGAAATCGAGTTCCCAAGCAAGATTGAAACCAAAGTTCCAGGAGTCGAAAAAGTTCCCTCCCGAGGCAATTCGCCGGTACGAACCCGTTGCGTTTTGCGTTTGCGGGAAGTATTCGCCGCGGGCAATACCCAGCTGCGCTCGGGCCGCCAGCACGCGATAGCCCGCCTCGCGTAGCGTTAGGTTTTGGTGATACGCACGGCAAACGAGTTCATTGAGCAATGAATCGTCGAACACTGTCCACCAGCCGGCGAGATCATCGCACTCGCCGTGGACATGCTTGTCCGCGGCATCGATCCAATTGTTGGCCACCGGGGCGCTGGGCGGGCAGTAGTCGGGACCGACTTTGCAATCGTTATGAAAGTACTCGCGCACGCCGGTACAACCGGGCGTGCAGACAAGTACCAACATGAACGCCGCGCGGCGCCAACAAAGCATGTTGAGTAAACTAAGCATGGCGAGAACAGCCAGTGCGGCACGGTCCACCCCGCCGCAAGAAGAGAAGATCGCGGGTGTACTAAGAGTTTCGACGCCGTGTAATCGCTTCGTGCAGCACATCGCGTATAGCAGCTAGACATGCCGCGACCGTAACAGAGCGCCGAGATTCTCAAACCCATGATCGCACTGCTTGCAGCGCTGAAAAAAAATGTGCGGCCGCGATCCCAGAGGCAGACAAAAAATAAAACCCCGATGCGCCCCTCGAATAGGACGCACCGCGTTCAAGTGATGGGAATTGATTCGGCGACGCGCTTTACGACGCTGGCGGTGGCACGGGCGTTATCGACGGCGCTCGTTGCGTATCTGGAACGGCGGGAGGCGAAATCGGCTCAAGCGGAGTGGCGGGCGGCAGCGGCGTAGCCGCTGGAGCTTCGGGGACGACCGGCGTTTGCGGCGGGGTCATTGGCGTAACACCCGTCGCGGGAGTGCCTCCGGGTGGCAGCTGCTCCCCATTCGGCTGCTGCGGCGCCTCCGGCGCACTGCCGGGAAGCGGTAGCAATTCCGCACAATTTTGCAAGCGAATCTGCCAGCCTCCGCCGAGCGCGCGGTAGACCTGAATCAAGCCGGCCACGATCTCGCCTTTTGCCTGCGCGAGCGTGTCTTGCTGCAAGACTTGGATCTGCTCGACTTGAGTGACAGTGGTGAAATCCGTCGAGCCCGCCTTGTATTGCAACAGCGCTACATTCACTGCGGCTTCGGCATCGCTTACGCTTTGCTGCTGGAACTTCGTCCGTTCTTGCCCGCGTAAAAACACGACCAAACCGTTTTCAACGTCTTGGTTCGCAGTCAGCACGGCGTTCTGATACGTTGCCACAAGTTCCTGAAAACGTGCGTCTTGAACGCGGACGTTATTTAGGATTCGGAAGTAATTCAAAATATCCCATCGGAACGATGGGCTGATGTTGGCGTTGAATGCACCCGGCTCAAAGAGGTGACTAAACTTTTCGGCCGAACCTCCGAGTGTGCCGTCGATTGAAACGTGCGGATACCAATCGGTTTTCGCAATGCCAATTTGCTCGCATTGGGCGGCGACACGACGTTCGGCAGCTCGAACATCCGGCCGCCGACGGAGCAAATCCGCGGGAATTCCCACCACGACATCGGGCGGCGCTGTGGGAATCGGAGCCGTCCCGATGCGTAATTGCAAATCCTCAGGCGGCATGCCCATCAAGATGCAAAGCTGGTTGGTCGACTGTCGAAGTCCGATTTGGAGTTCCGAAACAGCCGCCTGAGTGGCGTTGAGCGTACTACGCGCCTGGTCAACGTCGAGTTCGCTGATGGTGCTGGCCTTGAAACGCGCTTCGACGATATCGAGCGTATCCTGCTGGATTTTCACGTTCTGCTGTGCGTAAGCAATGCGCTGTTGGAACGTTCGCATTTGCGTGTAATTCGTGGCGACGTCTCCCAGCAACGTGACGAGTGCCGCATCATAATCCTCAACCGAGGCGTTGAGCGTATCTGCCTGCGAAGCTACGGCGCGGCGGAAGCGGCCCCAGAAATCGAGTTCCCAATCGAGATTGAAGCCGTAGTCCCACTGGTTGAAGAACCGCGGGCCGAACAATCCGCCGGTTGCGGTTTGATTGCTACGCGCGATTCGCTGATAGTCGCCGCTGAAATTCTGGTTTTGCGGAAAGATTTCGCCCTTGGCAATTCCCAGTTGAGCACGCGCTTGCAGAATGCGGAAACCCGCTTCGCGGAGCGTCAAGTTTTGATGGTACGCGGTGCATATCAGCGCATCGAGCGACGGATCGCTAAACACTTTCCACCATGCGCACAGGTCATCGCAGCCGGTGTTGACGCGCTTGTCATTCGCGTCGATCCACTGCTCGGCGACAGGCGCCGCCGGCTTACAGTAATTCGGGCCAACCTTGCAGCCGTTGTGCACGTATTCGCGCACGGTGGTACAACCGGTGGTTGCAGAAACGACAACAATTGCAGTCAGGTAGAGCACTCCCGTGCGCAAGACTTGCCGCACGCGACGCTGCAACGAGCGAGTGATAAAGACAAACATCCGAGAGTCAGCCACGCGGTGAGAATTGGGTCTGATAAGCGAGATGCCGTTGCGGGGCGGCACAATCAGACTATTCGACACCTTGAGCACGACCGGTCCCACCAATATAGTTCCGCTGGCATCAGCTTCGTTATTCTTCCCACTTTACGGTGCTGGTCAGCTGCCAGCATGGGGCGGTGCATCGTGCAGCGGCAAAGTTTGCTGGCGCACTTCGTGCGTGCTGCCATGCTTGCGCTTTGAGCGGCGATCGTTGAACGACTGAATTGCGTAGTAAAACAGCGGCGTAAGAAAAACGCCAAAGATGGTGACGCCTAACATCCCGCCAAATACCGCCGCGCCCAGAGTGCGCCGCATTTCGGCGCCCGCGCCATGCGCGATAACGAGCGGCACAACGCCCAAGATGAACGCGAACGAAGTCATGAGAATTGGCCGGAGCCGCAAGCGCACCGCTTCCAACGTGGCTTTCCGCGGCTCGACGCCCGAATCGTGCTGCTGCTTGGCGAATTCGACGATTAGAATCGCGTTCTTGCTCGCGAGGCCAACCAGCACCACGAAGCCAATTTGCGTGAAGATGTTTACATCGTTGTGAGAGAGAAGTACGCCCGTCACCGAACATAGCAAACACATCGGCACTACCAAAATGACGGCGAGCGGCAACGACCAGCTTTCATACTGCGCCGCCAGCACTAAAAACACGAACGCGACGGCAAGTGCAAAGAACCACATGGCCGCGTTGCCTGCCTGACTTTGCATATACGCGAGATCGGTCCATTCGTAAGCCATCGACGACGGCAGCTCCTTCTGGGCGATCGTTTCCATGAGTTGCATCGCCGTGCCCGAGCTGCCGCCGGGCGCGGCGTTGCCCGTCACCGTGGCCGCCGAATATAAATTGTAGCGCATCACCATCACGGGACCCGTCGTATCGCGAACATCTAGCAATGTGCCAATGCGAACCATTTGTCCCCGGGTGTTTCGCACTTGCAGTTCGCGGACGTCCGGAACTTTGCGGCGAAATTCCGGATCGGCCTGAAGATTCACTTGCCACGTGCGCCCAAACTCGTTGAAGTTGTTCACATAATACGAGCCCAAATACACTTGCAATGTGTTGAACAGTTCGCTTACCGGTACGCCAAGCGTTTCACATTTTGTGCGGTCGATATCAAGGTACAGCCACGGTGTGTTCGCGCCTGAACTGTTAAAAAGATCCTTCAGTCCTTCCGTACGATTGCCGCGCGATACAATTTGCTCGCACACGCGCTGCAGTTGTCCCAGGCCGGTATTGCCGCGATCTTCGATGACCATCCGGAAGCCGCCGGTGCTGCCGAGCCCATCGACAGGCGGCGCGCCAAATGCGGTCACGGTCGCCTCCAGTGATTCACGGCGGCAACGATCTTGCAAATCGGCGCCAATCGCGTCGGCACTCAGTTCAGCGCTATGCCGTTGGTCGAAATTCTTGAGCATGACGTACATCGAACCGAGGTTTGGCGCATTCGCGTTCAAAATCAGTGACTGCCCCGTGATGCCCACCGTGTGTTCAACCCCCGGCGATTCATGCGCAATCTTCTCGATGCGATTCATCACGGCGGTGGTCCGCTCGACAGATGCCGAATCGGGCAGTTGCACATTCAGCAGCAAATAACCTTTATCTTGCTGCGGGATGAAGCCCGTCGGCGCTCGATCAAATTGCCAATACGTAACGCCCAGCAAGCCGCCATACACAATCATCGCTAACACGGTGATCCGCAATAACCCGCCGACCACGCGACCGTAAACCGCCACCAGCCCGTCGAAAAACGCGTTGAACCATCGGAAAAACACCGCGAGCGCCGCGTTCACCCATCCGATGATGAACCACCCCACGACGCCGCCGAGGAGCGCGCCGGAATAAAGTACAGTGCATCCGCGGCCCATGGCGTCGAAGCCACCCCTTCAAGCGCGGGCCCTTTCGCTGGAAACAACCGTTGCGCCAAAAAGTGTTGGCCCAACCAAATCGTAAGGACGCCACCAAGAATTCCGAACAGCCACCACGGCAGCGCTTCTTTCTGCAGCTTATGGCCACCTGCGTCTTCCTCGGTTTTGAAAATCATTGCGGCGCGAGATGGCGTCATCGTGATCGCGTTGATCGCGGAAATGATTGTCGACACCGCAATCGTCACCGCGAATTGCCGGAAGAATTGCCCCGTTACACCGCCCAGGAAACAGCATGGCACGAACACGGCGCTCAAAACGAGCGTGATCGCCATAATCGGCCCCGTGATTTCGTGCATTGCTTTGATCGTGGCCGAGCGCGCATCGAGTCCCGTCGCCATCTGCCGCTCGATATTTTCGAGCACCACAATCGCATCATCGACGACGATGCCGATCGCGAGCACCAACCCGAAAAGCGTCAAGTTGTTGATCGTGAATCCCATCGCCGCCATGATCGCGAACGTGCCGATGAGCGACACCGGTACATCGATCATCGGCAGGATCATGGCCCGCCAGTCTTGCAAGAAGAGCAAGACCACGATCGCGACCAGCACCACGGCATCGCGGAGCGTATAAAACACTTCGTTCACCGATTGGCGAATGAACGGCGTGGTGTCGTAAGCGATTTTGTAGTCAAGCCCTTCCGGAAAGCGTGTTTTGAGATCCTCCATTTTGGCGTACACGCCAGCAGCCGTATCCAAAGCGTTCGAGCCAGGCAACTGGTAAATTGAGAGCGCGACCGAGGGTTGGCCATCGAGCGTGCACGATTGCTCGTATTGTTGCGATCCAAGTTCGATGCGCGGTTGCCCGTCGGACGTTCGAGTGACTACGTCGCGCAACCGCACGATGCCGGTCGAAGGGGAAGTCGTGCTAGCCGTGCTACTCGAGGCCGTCCCGCTGCTTCCGGCGCCGCTATCGGGACTTCCATCCGATGTCGACTGATCCGACGATTGAGTCCCCATGGCCGAACTATTCGCTCCGCCGGTCGACGCTTTGATGATGATGTCGGCGAACTGCGAAGGGTCGGTCAATCGACCCAGCGTGTTGATCGTCAGTTGAAATTGCTGCCCCTTCGGCACCGGCTGCTGACCGATTTGGCCGGCCGCGACCTGAATATTTTGTTGGCTGACCGCCGCCACGACGTCGGCCGCGCTGATGCCTAACGTGGCGAGCTTGTCTGGATCGAGCCATGCCCGCAAGCTGTAATCGCGCTGGCCAAAGTATGTAATCCCCGCGACGCCAGGCAAACGGCCGAGCTCGTCGCGAATGTAAATCGTCGCGTAGTTACTCAGAAAGATGTCGTCATATCGCTTATCGGGCGAAATGAGATTCACGATCATCATCGTGTTGGGGGAAATCTTTTTGACGTTGATGCCCTCGTTTTGTACCAGTGCCGGAATTACGGGAAGCGCAAGCGAAACGCGATTTTGCACCAGCACCTGCGCCATGTCGGAGTCCATATCCGAACGAAACGTAACCGTCAGCTTGTAGGCGCCGTCGTTCGTCGATTGACTCGACATGTAGAGCATGCCTTCGACGCCACTCACCTGCTCTTCGATTGGCGCGGCCACGGTATCGCGCACAGTTTGTGCATTCGCGCCGGGGTACAGCGCGGTCACTTGCACGGTCGGTGGCGTTACCTCGGGGTACTGCGCCACGGGCAGCGTGAAAACGGCGATGCTGCCCGCGAGCACGATAACCACGGAGATCACCGTTGAGAACACCGGGCGGTCGACAAAAAACTCAACCACGTGGCGTCTCCTTACCGCGAGAGGACGAACCATTGGCTTCGCGCAACTTGTGCAGTTGCAACAAACCCAACATTACGACGCCGCCGGCAGTCGCACCCACTGCAGCCGCCAAATCGGATCGAGCGAAGCCCAGCGATCCGAGTAAAAAACCTACGACCGCACCCAACGCCGCCGCCGCGATCAATGACCCTACTCGCTTTACACTTCTGCGACCGAAGAACTCGGATTCGCTCAGGCCTTCGATCACATAGAAAAAAACGGGGGTCAGAAAAATTCCCAAGATGGTAACACCGAGCATGCCGCTGAAAACTGAAATGCCTAGCGAACGCCGCATTTCGGCGCCAGCGCCAGAGGCAGTGGCCAACGGCAGCACGCCAAAAATGAATGCAAAGGATGTCATAAGAATGGGCCGCAAGCGCAATCGCGAAGCTTCGAGCGTGGCATCCGATCGCGAGTGCCCTTCCTTCTCATGAAGTTGCCGCGCAAACTCGACGACAAGAATCGCGTTTTTACACGCGAGCGCTACGAGCACAATCATGCCAATTTGCACGAAAATGTTTACGTCGCGTTGAGTCGCGAGCACGCCGGTCACCGACCATAAAATGCACAGTGGCACGACGAGAATAACGGCGAGCGGAAGCGTCCAGCTTTCGTAGAGTGCCGCCAAGGCCAAGAACACACAAGCGACCGACAAAAAGAACACGTAGATCGACGTGTTGCCGGCCCGCTTTTGCATGAACATTAACTCGGTCCAGTCGGCCTTCATACTCAACGGCAGCGACTGGGCGGCAATTTTCTCGACGGCCGCAATCGCATCCCCGGAGCTCATGCCCGGCTGCAGACTGCCGGTAATTGCGGCCGCGGCGTACAAGTTATACCGCGTCACACTGCTCGGCCCATTGATTTCTTTCAAGCTGCATAGCGTCCCCAGCGGCACCATTTCGCCTCGATTATTGCGCACCTGAAATAGGTTCACATCCTCCAAGTGGTTGCGAAAGTCGCCTTCGGCTTGCACTACGACTTGCCAATGCCGGCCGAATTTATTGAAGCTGTTGACGTACTGCGAACCGAGAAATATATCGAGCGTTTGATTTACATCCTGCAATGACACGCCGAGCGTCGCGGCCTTGATTCGATTGATATCCATGAACAACTGCGGCGCTTTCGAACGAAATACGCTGCTCACTCCAATCAAACCGGGCACGCCGGCTTGCAACTTTTGCACAAGCTCATCCGTTTGTTTTTGCAGCGCGTCAAACCCAAGATCGCCACGATCTTCGACCATCACCTTGAATCCACCGGCCACTCCCAGGCCCGGCACTGGCGAAGCGCCGTAAACTGTGACCATCGCATCCTTTATCTTGTTGCCCCACTCCGCTCGCAACTTCGCCATGATCGCGGTATCGCGCAGGCCCGGTGCTTGCCTTTTTTCGAACGGGTCCAACACGATAAACATTGAAGCGAAGTTGGGACTTGTCGTATGTAATACGAACGACATACCCGCGATGCCCACGGTGTGAGCTATACCGGGCGTGTGGCGAGCGATATCGGTCGCTTGTTCAACAACCTCTTGCGTGCGTGTTAGCGATGCCGAGTCGGGGAGTTGAATGCTGACCAACAGCCGACCTTGATCTTGCCGTGGCACAAAGCCAGAGGGCGCATTTTTAAATACGAAATAGGTTGCGAGGACCATCATTGCGTACCCGGCGAGCACGATCACGCTAATACGCAAGAAGTGTTTGATGATCCACACGTACGCGGTCGTACTGGCGCCGAACGTTTTATTAAACAGATTGAAGAACCAGCCCAGAATGAATTCAAAGATTCGCGTGAAATAGTCCTGCCGATGCTCGCGCGGCTTGATCAGGATTGCGGCCAGCGCGGGTGCAAGTGTGAGCGAGCTAATCGTTGAAAAAATGGTTGATGCGGAAATGGTGACCGCAAACTGCCTGAAGAATTGTCCGGTGATGCCGCCCACGAACGCGCACGGCACGAACACTGCGCATAACACGAGTGCGACCGCAATGATCGGGCCAGTGACTTCATCCATCGCGCGCTCCGTCGCTTCGCGGGCCGGCAATCCGTGCTCCATCCACCGCTCGACGTTTTCCACGACCACGATCGCGTCATCCACCACAATCCCAATCGCGAGCACGAGGCCGAACAGCGAGATGTTGTTCAAACTGAAACCAAGCGCGGCCATGACGGCGAACGTGCTGATGATCGCGATCGGCACCGCGATGAGCGGAATGATGACGGACCGCCAATTTTGCAAAAACACCAACACCACGACGCCCACCAGTGCGACGGCTTGAAAGAGCGCGTTTGCTACGTCGGAAACTGATTCGCGGATGAATGGGGTGGTATCGTATGCAATGGCGTAGTCGAGCCCATCTGGAAAGTGCGTTTTCAATTCGGCCATCTTCGCCCGAACATTTTCCGCAACTTCGAGCGCGTTCGTACCTGGTAGCTGAAACACGGCTAGACCAACTGTGGGTTTGCCGTCGAACAGGCATGACTGGTTGTAGTTCTGAGCGCCTACTTGCACACGGGCCACATCTTTGAGGCGCACAATCGCGACCGATGGTTGCCCCGGACCTTGCCGCGAAAATCCGGTTCCCATGGGCATTCCGGTAATGTTCATATCGCCGCCCATGGCACTCGCCGTACTTGCGGATGGAGTTGTATTGCTGCCGGTTGAAGTGCCGCCGCTGTTCGTCATACTGCCGCCGCCGGTGGTCCCACCTCCTTCGGCACTCGCACCGCCGACGGTGCTTACGCCAAACGCCGCCGTCACTGTTGCTCCGCTACTCGCCGCAGCGCCGCCACTCGAAACGGCGGCCGATGCTTGCGGCGCAACGAGCAATAGTCCCGCGCCACGCCGGTTAAGCGCGGTGGCGGCACTTGTACCGCTCGTTGATGCGCCGCCACTCGCGCTGCTGGGCGACGATTGCGTGGATGTCGGCAACGATGCTGCACCCGGAATCAAAGAACTACCAGGGATGGTTGCGCCGGCCGCCGTTGCAATGGTGCGCCGCGAACCGGTCGGTGTCGGGGGTTGCGACGATGCCGCAACCTTGATGATGATATTTCCGAATTCTTCGGGATCCGAAAGTCGGCCCAACGTATCGAGCGGCAACTGAAACGTTTGGCCCTTCGGTGCGGGCGACTGGCCGAGTTGACCGGCCGGTGCATCGAGATTTTGACTGCGAATCGCGTTCGAGACGTCGAGCGCGGTGATGCTGCGGGCCGCCATTTTTTGCGGATCGAGCCAAGCCCGAATGCTGTAGTCGCGCTGGCCGTGGTAGGATATATCCGACACACCGCGCACGCGCAACAGTTCATCTTTCACAAACACGGTCGCGTAGTTGCTCAGATAAAGGCTGTCGTAGCGATTGTCGGGCGAATAGAAATTCACGACCAATAAAATGTCGGGGGTTCGCTTCCGAATTGTAATGCCCTGTTTCTGCACTTCGGTCGGAAGTTGTGGCATCGCCAGCGTGACCCGGTTTTGCACCATCACAAGCGCGGTGTTCAAGTCGATATCCGTGTCGAAGGTGACCGTCAGGGTGTAAGCGCCGTCGTTTCCCATTTCCGATGACATGTACAACATGCCGGGCACGCCATTGACTTGCTGCTCGATCGGCGCGGCGACCGTATCCGCGACCACCTTCGCGCTCGCGCCGGGATAGTTAATCGAGATTGAAACACCCGGCGGGGTGATGCGCGGATACTGCGCGATCGGCAAATAGAACAGCGCAATCGCGCCGATGAGCGTGATCACGATCGAAACCACCGAGGCAAAGATCGGCCGATTGATGAAGAACCGCGATATCATGGCAGCCGCTCCTTATTGCCCGCTGCTGCCGGTTGGTTCCCCTTTGGTTGGCGCGGTGCCGGCTTTGCCGGGTGGCGCAGCGTTAGATTCATCTGGCTTGGCTTTTTGTTCGGATTCGCCCGCCGGAGTTTCCGCCCTGCCCTTACCGCCAAACTCGCTCCCGTCCTGTGCTGCTTGTGTCGACCCTCCCAGTGTGGGCATCGGTTGCACGTCGCGCACGATTTGCATACGTGGTCGCACTTGTTGAATGCCGCCGATGACGACCACATCTTCTGGCTTGAGGCCGGAAGTAATCACCCGCAAGCCGTCTTCTTGAAGCGGACCCGTTTCAATCCGCCGCTGTTGCACGTGGTTGTCGGCATCTACCACGTATAGGAATTTGAGGCCTTGATCGGAGCCGATCGCGCGATCGATCACCAACAGCGCCTCATGGGGTTTACCAATCGGCAGCCGCACGCGCACGAACATTCCCGGCGTCAGCAATCGAACTCCATCGTCAGGCTTAGGATTCTGAATAACGCCACGTACGGTGATGCTGCCCGTTCCCGAGTTCACACGATTGTTCACGAAATTGATCGTGCCTTGGTGGGGAAAACTGACTTCGCCCTCCAGGCTAATAAAAACCGGAATCTCACCTTGTTGGTAACGCGTGATTGATCCCTCATTGATCGCCTTGCGCACGCGCAGCAACGTGGTTTCGTCGACGTCGAAGTAAACATACATCGGATCGACCGAGACCACGGTGGTGAGTTGCGTTTGATCCTGATTCACCAAGTTGCCGAGCGTTAGATAATACCGGCTAACCTGTCCATCGATCGGCGATTGCACGCTGCAAAATCCCAAATTGAGTTTGTAGATTTCGAGGCTGGCCTTCGCCGCTTGAACGGCTGCAATCGCTTCTTCCTCGGCAGCCTGATAGCGATCGATATCTTGCGCACTGATCGCTCCGGGCGTTTTCGCTAACTCTTTCGCGCAAGTTGTCGGCGTGCGCTTCCTTAACGCGCGCTTCGTTCAGCAACACCTGCCCCGACGCTTGATCGTACTGGGCCTGATACGGACGAGGATCGATTTCGAACAGCACGTCGCCGGCCTTCACATCGGCCCCTTCGCGAAAGGGCATGCTCACTAAGTAGCCCGTCACCCGCGGAACGATGTTGACCGAGTTCTTGGCCTCGGTCCGACCCGTGAAGTCGATGTAGTCGGTAACTTCGCGAGTCACCGGTTTGCTAACCGGGATCGCGGGCGGGGCGGCGGGAGCTACGTTGACTGGTTTTTTGGCACATCCGCCACAGAAACTGATCAGGCAAATGAATACACATGCCGAGGCCGACAACGTTCGTCGAATCATCTCGTTCTCTTCTCAAAGCAGTTAGCGGTTGCCCCCTCGAGCACTGCACGTTCTATTATTTGCTAGAATGGGCGTTCAGGATATGGCGGTTTGAAATCTATGGACAGTTGGTACGCCCGTTTGCGAGCGCATTTTTGCGTGTATCTTGAGTATTTCTGGCTACCCCGGCACAGCAATCCTGCAGTTGTTGCCACCCCTTTACGATTTCTGTCGAATGTTTGTACTGAACGCGGCTGGCGTTCGAACCCGCAGGTCTAATCACGGATCGGATGTATGTCGCGCTGGTGATTATCACTTACGCGACGTTGAGTGATCACAATCTTGGCGCTTCTTCGCGCGGCCTTGTTCCCATCAGCCAGGCCACCGAATCCGCGGGCTTGTTTTGGCGCAAATTGTCGCGATCTGCGAACAATTGTCGGCGGCATCCGGCGCGGCATTTGCATTCTTTAAGCGAGTTTTGTGTTCCTGTTTTGTCGCATTGAGAGGTTTATTATGAGAATCGTCAAACCTATTACACTTGGATTGGCCGTGCTGGCATTGGCGACGTGGTCCAGCACTTCGGCGTTCGCAGAACGCGGCGGACATGGCGGAGGAGGAGACGGCGGGGCAGCGCACTTTTCAGGCGGACATGATGGTGGATCCAGCCACAGCAACGCATCCATTCAATCCCATGTGGACCGCAGCTCGAACCGCTCATCTGGCTCACGAGACGGCGACAAGAATACACATGAGGCGCACCAATCCTTCTTCCGCGGCTCACCAGACAACATCGACAACGATAGGAATGGCCGCGACAATAACCACGACCGCAACTTTAGCGGTGTTTTTAATAACCGTAACGATAGGAATCGGAATGGCGACAATAACTGGTCGCTCTTCTCGGATCGCGTTCGTAGCGATTGGAGTCGTCGTGATCGCGGCGATCTGCCTTTCCGTTATGGTTGGTGGAATAATTACCGCAATGATCGCTGGCCGCTCTATAGTCCATTCGCTTATTCCCGTTGGCGCGATCGCCCCTACTACTGGTGGGGTTGGACTCCGGTTGGCCGTTTAACGAGTTGGTTGGCATTCGGTTGGGACCGGCCTCGCTATTGGTCGTATGGACCCGGTGCAAATATTTATTGCCAGGATGGCTACGTTTACTACGACGGCGATCGGTACGAGCCGGTTGCCGACTACTATCAGCAGATCTACGATCTGGCCCATTCGGTTCCGAAGATCAGCGAAGAACAAGCAAAGGATATGGATTGGGCGCCATTGGGAGTCTTTGCGGTCGCTCGCGATACTCAACAGAACGAGGACCAACAACGGACAATCCAGCTTGCTGTTAATAAGGAAGGCGTGCTGACTGGCACGTTCTACAATTCCGAGAATGGGGGAGTTCACCCGATTACCGGAATGGTTGACGAGCGCACCCAACGCGCGGCCTGGGCGTTTGCGGATGGTGAGCGTCCGAAGTTGGTTTTCGAAACTTCGATTAACAATTTGACGAAGGATAGTTGCACGATGATGGTGCATTACGGCCCCAATCAGGACGATACCGAGGTGTGGCACCTGGTGCGACTGGAGCGGCTCGAGGCGTCGCAACAAGCTGCGTCGGATGACCAGC
Organism: uncultured Planctomycetota bacterium; assembly: GCA_963733705.1. Lineage (GTDB taxonomy): Bacteria > Planctomycetota > Planctomycetia > Pirellulales > Lacipirellulaceae > JABDGM01. The sequence goes on from CAVTEJ010000015.1 coordinate 397,402, forward strand.
AACAAAACGATGGAAATGATTTGCCCTGACAGGAAAATGCTTGCTGCAATTTCTGCCCGCGAGTTCAACAGAAGTCGTGGGCTTTTTGCTGCGCTACCGTCGATAAACTCCTTTCCAAGTTGGCTTTTCTTAAAATGCTTCGCGTAAATAAAAAAATGATGGGCCCATTGGGCTGGATGTTATGAGCTGGCGCGCATGACCGGCCGCGTAGCCGATGGCAACGACGCTCGTTCCAACCACACCCGTCGGGGCGCGATGTCCGCGCCATGGCACCGGATTGCCGCCGTAGTGCTGCCTCGCGCATGAGGAAGGTTGCAAACCTATGCATGGGGGGCTGAAGGATATCGGCGGCGTCGGCGAGAGCTCTCTTCGCGGCCAACGCCCTGACGGTCATTTCAGGTGCGAGGTTAACAAAAACCGACGTGCCATTCCACAACTATTTTTGGCCGCGCACGATTTTTTTATCGTCGCAAGGAACCGATAAAATTGCCCGGCAAATCACGCTGATTTGCGTTGCGGGAATTCGCGGGGGGGTTGGGGAGCGGCGGGCCGAGAGCGGCTGATTCGCGCCGGCAGATAACGAGCGGCGTAGAGTCGCGAAAGGTGCCGGAGATAAAGCCACATCTGGGCGGTTGAAAGTTTGCTTTGGCCCAATGCGCGGTCCTGGAAATGGATTGGAACTTCGACGATGCGGCGGCAATCGCAGCGGACGATGAGCTCGAGCAAAATCTTATAGCCGAGCGGCCGAAGTGTCGGGGCTTGGGTGATTTTTGCTTTTCGAATCGCGAAGAAACCGGCCATTGGGTCGGCGGCGCGGGTCAGGCCGCGCGCGAGTAGCGTTGCCCCGAGTGAGTTAATGCGGCGGCCGAGGCTCCACTTTTCGTCGGCAGAACCGCCGCGAATGTAGCGGCTGCCGATCGCAACATCGCAAAAAGGCGACCGGGCGGCGTCGACCAGTGCGGGTACTGCTTCCGGTGGATGGGAGCCGTCGGCGTCCATGACGACACAGATTTCGCCGGCTGATTCATACAAACCCTTGATCACGGCGGTGGCCAAGCCACGTTCGCCGCGGCGCGTGACGATTCGCAGGTTGTGGGTTTGAGCAAGCGTTTCACACAATTCTTGGGAGCCATCACGGCTGTCATCGTCAACGATAATGACTTCGGCGGATAGATTCGCGGCGTCCAAAACGTGGAACAAGCGTGGTAACAATACCGATAGACTTGCACGCTCACGCAATGTCGGAATGACGATGGAGACTTCGACTGGGAATGTCATTGGGAGCCGCTCTTGGGTTGTGAGGCGACTTGTACTTCGGCCGACTCACCTTGGATGACGTTGAACGGTCCGGCGCTAGCAGGATTCAATTTGCGCACCGCCGCGGTCGCGTTGGCGCGTTTCAGTTCTTTGTTGGTGACTGCCAAGAGCACGCCGGGGAGCGGTGGAAGCAGTTCCGCGAGTTCGTGAGGCTGCACCTCGCGGATTTCGGAAGCATTGTATTGAGCTCGCAACTTTGGCGGTAAATAGAAGAGCAACGATCCGACGCGTTCACCGAGCAATCGAATTTGATCGGGCGCGGTGTCTGAAGCGATCAGCAACCGCGCCAAAGCGCGCTCCGAATGACATTCGGCAATCTTCTGCACCGGCCAAGTCATCAGACACACAAAGATTAGCGGAAACCAAAGCATTCCGATTGCCAGTGCGGCTTGAGCACGTTTGCGTTCGAAGAGCACGAACCCGGCGGCCATCGCAAGTGAAGCGAGGATTGCCACGAAGTATGCCGGAAACGGCGTGTCGGACCCGAAAAATCGCCTCAGAACCAATAAAGTGGGAATCGGCGCTATGACGCCGAACGTGGAGGCGAGGCGAAAACTGTTTGTGAAAAACCGGCGCGGAGAAGCAGCGAATTCGTCGTTGAAATAACGCTTGAAACCGACGCCCGCGAGAATTGCGATCGGTGGAAAAAGCGGTAGCGAATAGGTGAGCAAGCGCGAGCCGGCGACTGTGAGAAACACAAATCCGCCGACGAGCCAGCACGCCAGTAGCAACACGGCGTGGTTGCGTGGTTTTGCCGTGTCATATCGCAACTGCCAAACAGCGGCTGCGGCGAACATCAGCCAAGGCATCGAGCCGCCCAGCACGGGGCCGACGTAGTAGTACCAATGTGTTTGGCCGTGCTCCTGCCCCTCGGTCAGATAGCCGAGTACGTGACGATCGAAAAAGTAGTAATGCAAGTAGCCGGGGCTGGCGTGTTCCATCAGCAAGTACCACGGGCTCGCGAGAATCGCGCCGACGAGCAAGGCAACTGACATCCGACCAATCAGTGACGTCGATATGCGACGCATGGCGGCCGCGTAAAGTAGTAAGCCAGCGCCGATCACAGCGACGCCGATTAAACCTTTGGTGAGAAATGCGAGGGCGATGCAGCCGGCCATGACAGCGACCCAGCGCCACTGTTTGCTAGCGGTGTGATTCTGTTCCTGCTCCCAGAAGGCGAGGACGACTAAGTTCGTCCACGGTACGAGCGCGACATCATGGGCCGGTGACTGTGCAAGAACGGCTGGCACGAGCAGAGTCAGTGATGCGAGCGCTGCGTAAAGGCTTGTTTCCGCATCGAACATGCGGCGTGCGAGAAGTACCGTCGTGACCGCGCCAAGCAGCGCGAACGCTAGTCCTGGGATGCGAGCTGCGGCTTCATTCATTCCGAAAGCACGCAGCGACAGCGCTTGAGCAGCTGAATAAAGGAATGGCTTATCGCGAAAGACTTCGCCCCGAAAATGCGGAACTAAGTAATTGCCACTGCGAACCATTTCCTGGGCGATATCCGCATGGATGCCTTCATCGGGATCCATTAGCGGCGTGGGGAGCGCAAGCGGATAGACGTACATTGCCACGGCGCAGACGACCACCGTGAACACACACAAGCGTGACAGCGGGAAATTCATACACGAAGGGTCGAAATTGCTGTGGGCGAGAGGGTCCAACGCGGCGGACCCGCGACGACCAGAGTGGGCGAAATATTAGCTTTCTAGGAGTTGCGCGTCGATGGCAGTTTGGGGCCGGAAACCAGGCAAAAAGAGGCACGTGGTTTGCAATTCGCCAGCTGCGAGTGGGTTAATCCGTCCCAATCTCCATTTACTAGGAGTGCATCATGGCTAAAGGGTCAAAGAAAAAGTACACCGACAAACAGAAGCGGCAGGAGGAGCATATTGAAGAGGGCTACGAAAAGCGCGGCACCGATAAAAAGGAAGCCAAGCGGCGTGCTTGGGCGACGGTCAACAAAGCAAGTGGCGGCGGGAAGAAATCGGGCAGCGGCCGCGGCAAAAAAACAAAAAAGGCGCCTTTCGTGAAAGGCGGCAAAAAGGGCGGCAAGAAAACTGCGAAGAAGCGCGCGGCAAAAAAGGGTGAGCGTAAGAAGAGCGGCCGTAAGAAATCATCATAAGGCCCACTGAGCCCGCGATGTGTATGTCGATTGAGATTGGACTACATCGTCCCGTGTCATCGCCGTTTCTCAGAAGCTAAGCACGGCGCGGGTGAGGTAGTCGGTCATCGTTAACCCGATTAGTAGAGCGAGCCACAGTAAGCCTGCGCTGAGCGCGAGCCAGGTTATGCGACTGCTGTGCAACAAGTGCATGAAAAACAGCAGAATTAAGGTGACTTTTGCGGAAGCGATCGCGAGACCGAGCGAAGTATGCCAGGCGAAATGGGGGAGGAATGACAGGCTGCAGGTCAGCAGCGTGAGCACGACGAGCGCGACGTAGATGACGTAATACGCCCCCGTCGAATGATTCGCGTGGAGCTCGGCCGAATTTGCGGATTTGTGGTGAGAGGGTTTCATTGGTATGTGTGCTGAGTTGGACTCAGTTTGCGCGATCCGATCAGATACAGAATTGGTAGTAAAAAGACCCACACGACATCGATAAAATGCCAATACAGGCCCCACGCTTCGATCGGCGAATGAAAGCCGCCGGTGAAATAATTCCGCGAGGCGAACCAGGCGAGGACGAGTACGACGGAGATGCCGATGACCAAATGAATCGCGTGCAATCCGGTGAGGCAGTAATAAAAAACGAGAAACAGTTCGACATGTTGCGGCCGCAGGTTTAAGGCGGTCCACTCGCTGGGATTGAACGCGTAGAGCGGCACAAGGTTGTCGCGATAATCGAGATAATATTCGACGGCTTTCAGGGCGAGGAATGTTGTGCCGAGCGCCGCGGTCAGCAATAGCTGGATGGTAGTACTGCGTCGCTGGCCTAGCTTGGCAGCATGTACGGCGAGGACCATCGTCAGACTGCTCGTTAAGAGCACCAGCGTGTTGATGCCGCCGATCCAGAGGTTGAGATGCCGGCTGGCGGCTTCAAAGGCAGGCCCGTATTGCACGCGGAAGATGGTATAAGCCGTGAATATGCCGCCGAAAATCAGGATTTCGGTCGCGAGGAACGCCCACATTCCGAACAGCGTGGTTTGCTGCTGGTGTTCAAGGCTATCGAAATGATGCCAGTGAGTGGCGGTGTGGTCAGTCGCCATGGAGTGGCGCCTCCTCGCTCGAATATTCGTACGGCCCGCAATCGACGACGGGAACTTCGGCAAAATTGTGCGTAGGCGGCGGCGACGCTGTTTGCCATTCGAGGCCGGTCGCTTCCCATGGGTTCGAGCCGGCGATGGCGCCGTAGCGCAGCGACCAGATGAGATACGTGAGCGGCAAGGCATAGCCGACAGCAAGGATCGAAGCGCCGGCGGTTGAAAGGACGTTGAGCACCTGGAACTCGGGTGGATAGGCGTAGTAACGGCGCGGCATGCCAAGGTAACCGAGCACGAACTGCGGTAGGAACGTAAGTAGGAAGCCGAAGAATATGAGGATCGCCGACATCCGTCCCCAACTTTCGGGATACAGGCGCCCGGTGATTTTTGGCCACCAGTAGTGGAGGCCTCCCATGTAGGCCATCACGGTTCCGCCCACCATGATGAAATGGAAGTGAGCGATGACGAAGTACGTATCGTGAACGTGGACATTTAAGCCCAGGGCAGCGAGGAACAGACCGGTGAGGCCGCCGAGCGTAAACAGGCCGATGAAGCCGAGCACATATAACATTGGCGTGCGAAAGGTAATCGAACCACGGTAGAGCGTGGCCGTCCAGTTGAAAACTTTGATCGCGGAGGGAATGGCAACGCAGTAGCTCAGCAGCGAAAACACGAGTGAAGCATAGACGGACTGTCCGGCGACGAACATGTGGTGAGCCCAAACCAGGAATCCGACGACGGCAATACCGAGACTGGCAAATACGACAAACCGATAGCCAAAAATATTCTTGCGTGAAAAACACGTGATGACTTCGCTCACGATTCCCATCGCAGGCAGCACCATGATGTAAACAGCCGGGTGCGAGTAGAACCAAAACAGATGCTGGAAGAGCACCGGATCGCCGCCGAGGGCGGGGTCAAAGATGCCGATGCCGAAAACTCGTTCGACACCGACGAGAAGGAGGGCGACGGTAAGCACAGGCGTGGCGAGGAGCAGGATGAGGCTCGTGGCGTAGAGTGTCCACACGAAGAGGGGCAAGCGGAACCAGGTCATGCCGGGGCGCGCAGGTAGTGAACGGTAACGATAAAGTTCAGACCAGTGAAAATTGAGGAGAAGCCGGCGATCGCGACGGCGATCATGGCGGGGATGACGTCGGTGTGACTCGCTTTGCTGCTGAAGGGCGTGTAAAACGTCCAGCCGGTATCGATGCCACCGCTGAAAATCACCCATAGAATCATCGCCGCGCCGGTCATGTAAACGTACCAACTGGCGAGATTCAGGCGAGGAAACGCGAGGTCGCGGGCGCCGATCATCAGCGGAAGGCAAAAGTTGCCTAACACCGAGGGGATCACCGGCACTAGAAAGTAGAACACCATGATGATGCCGTGGGCGGTGAACGTTTTGTTGTAGGTATCCGCGGACATGAACGCGCCGTTGGGTGTAAGCAGATTCAGACGAATCAGCGTTGCGGCGAGTCCGCCGATAACGAACATGCCGCTGACAGAGATGAGATAGAGCAACGCGATGCGTTTGTGATCGGTCGTGAGCAGCCAGGACCGCGCGCCGTAGGCGGCGTTCAAATAGTTTGATCCGGCGACCGGCGTTTGCCGGACCGGAGATTGGGGCCGAAATGGAGCGGTGATCGTGCTCATGGAGTTGCGGACTTGGTTGCGTTAATTGCGGGGGGCGGTGGAGGCGTTGCTTCTTCGTTGCGTTGCGGCGTTTGGCCGGGACCTAGCGACTTGAGGTAAGCGATCAGTTTGATGAGGTCCTCTTCGTTCACTTGCCCCTCGAAAGTCGGCATGATTGGTTCCCAGCCGAGGACGACTTTGGCCTGGGGGTTCAAAATGGATTCGCGGATGTAGTTGTCGTCCGCATAGACGCTGCCACCGCCGCGGAGAGGAACGGTCGCACCGTAGAGATTTTCCAGAATCGGGGCACGGGCGCGCGGGCCGGCGACGTGGCACGTAATGCACTGCAGTTTCAGAAACAGCTTGCGGCCTTCCAGCGCGAGCGATCCTTCGGCCCGCAGGTTGAGCCACGCCTGATAATCGGCAGGGTCCATGACGTGGACTTCACCGCGCATGTTAGCGTGGCTCGTGCCGCAGTATTGCGAGCAGAAGAAGTGGTAGGTTCCGATTTCGGTTGGCGTGAACCATTCGTACACATAGCGGCCGGGGATGACATCGATTTTTGTGCGGAACGCGGGCACGAATAAATCGTGGATCACGTCTTCCGACGTGAGGGTGAGCTTGACCGGCTGACCGAGCGGGATGTGGATGTCGTTGATTTCGCGCTGGCCTTGCGGGTGCTGGATTTTCCACATCCATTGCTTGCCCACGACGTAGAGATCGATCGCGCCCGCCGGCGGCTGGGCCATCGATAGATAGATATTGGCGCCCCACCAGAACATGACGAGGAAGATCAGGAATGGCGTGATGGTCCAGAACAACTCGAGTTTGTTCCATTCCGTGATGCGTGGCGTGGGGCGCGGCGGTGTTCGTTTTCGATAGCGAACAGAGAACACAATCAGTAAGGTAAATACGCCAAGCGCGACGATGCCTGTCACGGCAACGAGGAAAAAGAAGAGCGCATCCACGTGGTACGCGATTTCGGAGGCTCGCTCGGGAAATATTTCGAGTTGTGCGAGCATGATCAGTTGACGATTGCGGGTCGGGGATTACGCCAATTGCGCAACCAAGCACGCGTGATTGGGACGGCAATGAGCAACACGGTAACGATGCCGGCGATGCGCACGAAGGTCATCGTCGCGCCGTAATATTTGCCGGTCGCGGGGTCGTAGTGGTAGCACAACAACAGCAAGCGATCGACGGGCGAACCGATTCGACCGTGGGAGGCTTCAACCAGCGCCAAGCGAACATCGCGTGAGGGAAAGTTGATTCCCAGAAAGTAATGCGAAAGGCGCCCTGGGGCGTAAGCACCATGATGCCGCTGGCGTGGGCGAATTGGTTGAGCGCGGCATCGAAAGCGTAACGGAAACCGACGGCTTTCGTCAGTCGGGCAATTGCATCCTGGTCGCCGGTGAGGAAATGCCAGCCTGATTCAGCACCGGCGCGACCATAAACCGTGGCGTAGTTTTCTTTCTTGCGAGCGGCGATGTCGGGTCCTTCACGAGGATCGAAACTAACAGTGACGACACGAAACTGTTTGCCGATTTCGAAATCCATGCCGCGCAAACTATCTACCAGGCCGTTCAGAACTTGCGTGCAGAGCATGGGGCAGCGGTAGTAGGCCAAGACGAGTACGACGGGCTGGCCATCGAAGTAATCGCCGAGGTGTACGGCGGCGCCGGATTCATCGCGGAACGTGAGGTCGAGCGGCACTTGGTTATCGAGACGCTGATCGATGCCGACGTCGCGGAGCACGTCGATCGGAGCGCCGTTCTCCGCCGAGGGCAACGAGACTGCCGCGAGCAACGTGGCGAGGAGGACTCGCGTTGATAGCAGAAGTGTCATTACTGCGCCGCCTTCCGTTCGGAGTTCACTGAGCCGCTTGGCGGCGATTTCGCCTGGCCGGAAACTGGTTTCGGCGCGGAACTTGGCAGCCAATTGAGCTCGATTGCGAGTTGCATTGCCCGATCGATCGGAACGCGCACGAGGCGTTTGTCGCGGTCGGTCCAGCCGTAGGAATGCAATTGCGTGGCAGCCGCCGCTGACTCGTTGTTTTCAATACCGCTGAGCATGTCGACTCCCTCCAACCGCGGCGACGGCGGCAAAACCAGACCTTCGCCGTAGAGTGGGGTCGCGCTGCGTTGGTTCGACGGTTTTGCGAGGAAGTCAAAGACCCAGCGGCTGACGATGCAGGAAACGACGATCGTAGCGGCAACGCTGGCCGTGGAGATAATCGTGGGCCACACGTTAACATCGGACGATTCGTGCCCGAGTGCTTGGGCAAGCGTGCGTTTCGCCGCGATGACGGGTTTTTTCTTCATCCGACCATCTCCGGCAAGTATTCGGACAAGTACGGATCGGCGACTGGGACGAGCGACGCACGTTGGATCTGCCAAGCGAATAGCCATGTCCAGACCCCTCCTATGGCTGCAAGAGCGGCGAGATCGAGAATCCAATAGAACGACATGGGTTCGAGATAAGCCGCTTCGACCCACCAGTAGATATCCGCGAAACGCAGCGCGAGCACGAGGCAGGCAACAGTGGCCAGGCGATGGCCACGTGTTTTTGTTTCCCGCGCCAGGAGCAGGAGAAACGGCAATGCGAACTCGAACACGATAAGCAGCAGCGCGAGGTATTGCCAACCGCCGCGCAAACGGTGCATGTACCAAGTTGTTTCTTCGGGCAGGTTTTCACTCCAAATGATCATGAACTGCGAGAAGGACAAGTATGCCCAGAGCATTACGAATGTGAGAAGCAGATTTCCGAGATCGCGACGCTGCTGAGATGTCAGTATGTGGACGAACGGCGGCCGATCGGCGAGCAACATAAAGACGGCAATTGAAAACGCCAACGCTGACAGGATTTGCCCAATTGCATACAACGGCGGAAAGATGGTTGAATACCAATCGGGCTCGAGAGACATGACCCAATCGATTGATGCGAAGGTAACCGTTGCGCCGTAAATTGCCAGGCCGGGACCACTAAGCGTACGGCAACGATCGGAGAGCGAGCCTGTCGAGGCAATTCGATCTTGCTTTTTCGACCACGATTTGAGCAGCCAGGCTATTATCGTCCACAACGCCAGGTAAATAGCGGCGCGAACGATGAAGGCGTGTTGATTGAGGTAGATTTCTTTATGCTGCAGGGCGGGCGAAGCGGCAACCGCGGCTGGGTTAGCCCATTCGTAGATGGCAGGCAAGCCGGTTAGCAGGACGAGAAACAATGCGGCCATAAGCGCGATGTTACAGGCGGCGACCTCGAGAATTCGGCGGAGCAACAGGCCCCAAGCGCCGCCGGTAATGTATTGGATCATCAGCAGCGCGAGAGCGCCGAGCGAGATGCCATTCCAGAACGTCCAGGCGACAAGCCAACCGCGCAGGAAGTGTTGCCAGCTAAAAAAAACCGCACCGATTGCGCAAACAACCACACCCGCCGCACTGACGAGAAGCGCACGGCGCTGGATTGCGGTCCAGTCGAAGGTCGTCACGGTTGTTGGTGTCCCGCTCATGGCGTGGCCTCCAGGCCGTGTTCGGCTTCGTCACGCAAGGCAGGCGGCAACGAATCGAGCGGGACACTCTGGCTTAACTGCAACGTGCGAATATAGGCGACAATTGCCCAGCGATCGCGGGGCGAAACTTGCGTGGCGTAATCGGCCATCGCGCCATAGCCTTTTGTCGGCACATCGAACAAGTAGCCGACGGGGACATCGCGGAGCGTGATTTGATAACCGCTGTGGGCGAATTGGCGGGAGTTATCGGTTAGATAGGACGGCGGTTTTGTGAAGCCGCGCTGCACGATTTTGCCGTTGCCGGTGCCGGCTGCATCGTGGCAGATCGCGCAGTAGATGGTGAAGCGTTGGCGGCCGCGGGCTAATATTTCACTTGTGATCGGGAATGGAAATTCGGTGACGAACTCATCGGGGCGGATGCCGGGAACGTTCGGCTCGTTGGCAGCAGCAGTAATTACCGCGGGTTTGCGGCCGGATGTGATCGCAGCATCGTTTTCGATGTCACTGCGCGAGACGGTCCCCGCGACGAGTGGGCGCGAGGCGCGGCCGTCGGCAAAGAACCGGCTTGGCTCCAGCGGCCGATAGCTGGGTTGCTCTGCCATTTTCTGCTGGCAACCGATACTGGCTCCGATGATCAACAGCGAGAGCGCGGCAGCAACTTGCTGGTGGCCGAATTCGATCATTTTGCCAGCCGTTCGCGCGCTCATAGCTGGACCTCATAGACGGCACGCGGATTGAGGTCAGTCAGAAACTTGCGCGTGTCGCCTGCATCGAACTTGGGATCGTTTGCTTGGATGCAAAGGAAAAACCGATTGCGACTGGCGAGCGCGAACTGCGGCACGTTGAATACGGGATGGTAAGGCATCGGCAAACCGTTGAGCGCGAAAAGGCCCACGATCGCCGCGACCGCTGCCGAGAGGATCGTCATTTCGAACGTGACGGGGATGAACATTGGCCAGCTATTGAACGGGCGGCCGCCGACGTTGATCGGGTAATTCACGGCGTTGCACCAGTACTGCATCAGAAAGCCGCCGCCGCAACCAAGCAGTCCACCGATAAGAATCACAAACGGCAAGCGGGTTCGATGAAAACCGATCGCGGCTGCCAGGCCTTCTACGGGAAAGGGAGTGTAAGCGTCCATTTTTTCGTAGCCGGCGCCGCGCGCAGCTTCGGCCGCTTTAAGGATCTCTTCGGGATCCTCAAATTCAGCAAGCAGACCGTAAAAAGGTTGCGGATACGTCATTGAAAGCTTGGGGCGTTATAGCGCATTAAGTGGCAGCATCCGGTCCTTCCACTTCCTCGACGAGCTCGCGCATTTCGGACATGGAAATCGCCGGCAGCACGCGCACGAACAAGAAAAGCAAACAGGAGAATAAGCCGATTGAACCGAAAAGCGTGGCCAAGTCCCAAAACGTGGGCGAATACATTCCCCACGACGAAGGCAGGAAATCGCGTTGCAAGCTGGTGACGACAATCACAAATCGCTCCAGCCACATACCGATCAGGACGACCATGGCAATGGCGAATAGGAGCGGCACACTGCTGCGAACGCGGTGCGACCAAAGTAATTGAGGAATGAAAACGTTGCACGTGAGAAGCAGCCAGTAGCTCCAAGCGTAAGCGCCAAACATGCGGTTGTGCTGAACGTACGCTTCGTACGCGTTGTCGCTGTACCACGACATGAAAGCCTCAAGGCCGTAGCCATAGCCCACAATCAGGCAGGTGGCGAGTGTAATCTTGGCCATATTCTGCAAATGCTGATCGGTGATGAAGTCCTGGAGGCCGTAGAAGTACCGCAAAGGAATCGCGAGGACGAGCACCATCGCAAAGCCGGAGTAAATGGCGCCGGCGACGAAGTAGGGGGGGAAGATCGTGGTGTGCCAACCGGGAAGGTTCGCGACGCAGAAATCAAAGCTCACCACGGTGTGGACGGAGACCACCAGAGGCGTTGCGAGCCCCGCCATGATGAGGTACGCCACTTCGTGCCGTCGCCAATGGCGGGCCGAGCCGCGCCAACCCATTGCAAAGAAACCGTATACGATTCGCGCAAAACGGTTGCGCGAGTTGTCGCGGAGCGTGGCCATATCTGGCACCAGGCCGATGTACCAGAACAACAACGAAACTGTGAAGTAAGTGGAGACGGCGAACGCATCCCAAACGAGCGGGCTGCGAAATTGCGGCCAGACTTTCATCGTGTTTGGGTACGGCAATAGCCAATAGAAGAACCACGGTCGCCCCATGTGGAGCAAAGGAAACAGGCCAGCACAGGCGACGGCGAATAGCGTCATGGCTTCGGCAAACCGGTTGATCGACGTGCGCCACTCTTGGTGGAGTAGGAGCAAGATCGCCGAGATGAGCGTGCCAGCGTGGCCGATGCCGATCCACCACACGAAATTGACGATCGCGAACCCCCAGGCAATGGGAATATTAATGCCCCATACGCCAACCCCCACAACTAGCAAATACGTGATTGCCGTGAGGAGCATCATCACGAGCGCGAACGACACGGCCAACCCGAGCCACCAACCTCGCGAGGCCGGACGAGTCAAAACGATCGCGCTGATCTTATCAGTGACCGAGGCAAACGTATGCCCTGGACCGATGATGGCCGGTTCAAGCTCGGCTGCATGATTCGGCGGGTGGGAGGATGTGTTGGCCATCAATCGACGAGTTCCGGATTACGATTTCGAATCGCGGCAAGATAGGTGGTGCGCGGGCGGGTGTTCAGCTCAGCGAGCAGACCGTAGTTGAGCGGCGCGGCTTTCAATTTTGAAACCAAGCTGTTCGGGTCGTTCATATCGCCGAATATGATCGCCTGCGACGGGCACGCGGCCTGGCAAGCGGTCACGACGCCGCCATCTTGAATGGGTTTGCCGGCGATTTCTGAATCGATTTGGGCCGCCCGAATTCGCTGCACGCAGTAGGTGCATTTCTCCATCACACCGCGGCTGCGAACCGTGACGTTCGGATTACGGCCGAGCTTAAGGCTCTCGGTGTTGAAATCGGAATATTCGAGAAAATTGAAACGGCGGACTTTGTAGGGGCAATTGTTCGAGCAGTACCGCGTGCCGACGCAACGGTTGTAGACCATGTCGTTGAGGCCGTCGGCCGAATGGACAGTTGCGCCGACGGGGCAGACCAGTTCGCACGGCGCGTTTTCGCAGTGCATGCACGGGACAGGTTGGAAGTAGGTCGTCGGGTTGTCGGTACCGCCTTCATAGTAGCGATCGATGCGAAGCCAGTGCATTTCGCGGCCGCGCGTGACTTCGGTTTTGCCAACGACCGGAATATTGTTTTCCGCCTGGCAGGCAACGACGCATCCGTTGCAGCCAGTACAGGCCGAGAGATCAATCGCCATGCCCCAGCGATTTTTGGGGGCTGCGTAATCGTATCCCGGGTAAAGCGTGAGCGGCTGGAGCCGCGGATCGCCTTCTGCAGGTTTTGCTTCGGCCACGTTCGGCGACGCGGGCACGAGTTGTTCTTGAAATGTGCGGTGTTCCTCGCTCAACGAATCCATCAATATGTGCGGGTTCTTGGCAAAGTCGTCGAACTCAAAGGCGTGGACCGGATCGCGTCCTTCCATCGAATGATGGACTTGCGTGCAAGCGAGCGTGTAACGCTGATCCAGTTTCCGCACCTTCGCGCCTTCAGCGAACCAAGGCGCCGCAGTAGTGCGTAGAACATTCGCGTTGAAACCGGCGCCGTTCCCGACGTGACCTGCGGCCGTGCGGCCGTAGCCGAGATGCAAGGTGATGGAACCGTCCACATGGCCAGGAACGATCCAAGCGGCAGCGGTTAGCTTGCGACCCGCGAGTTCGAGTTCGATGAGATGGGTGATGCCCTGGCCATGTTCCCCGCCGTTGATGCCAACGGCTTGTGTTACGCCGAGCGCTTTGGCAAGGCTCGGGCTCATTAAGGCGGCATTGTCCCATGTCAGCTTCGTGACTGGTTTCGGAAGCTCTTGGAGCCAACCGTTGTTAGCGAATCGACCGTCGAAAATCGTGGGGTCGGTTTGAAATGCGATTTCCAATGCGGTCGACGTTTCCATCGGAAGCGAAACATCGGAGAACCAATTCGGCTTCAGTCGGCGATCGGCAAGCGGTGTCGATGCCGTGCCGGCGATCAGGCCGTCGTGCAAGGCTCGATTCCAGGCCGTATCAAAATCGGCGGCATTGGTGGCCCCCGGCAAATTGCGACGCCAATAGTCGCGAATCATTTCGTGACCCTGCCGCTGGGCAGGCTCGAAGATTGCCGAAAGAACTTCCAGCGAACTCAAGCCGTTGTAAAGCGGTGCGATGAGAGGCTGCTGGATCGAGGCGGTGCCATCGAAGGCACGCGCGTCGCCCCACGTTTCGAGAAAATGCGATTGAGGTAGATGCCAATCGCAAAGCGCGGCCGTTTCGTCAGAATACAGCCCCAAGTGAACTCGCTGCGGGACACGACCCAAGTTGTTTTCAAACTCGAGATCGGCCGGGGCGTCGTACGCGGGATTTCCGCCGAGGACGATCAGCATTTCAATGCGGCCGGCTGACATATCCGCGACGAGCGCCTGCAGATCGGCGAGCTGATTGGTCGGATACGGCTCGACCGGCGCGATGTACTTCACGGTGCGGCCGACGTTTCCTAGTTTGTCATTGATGGCGTGGGCGAGCGCGTGTACGACGGGCGGCTGATTGTCTCCCGCAATGACAATGCTTTGACCGCGGTGGGCATTCAGGTCTTTTGTGATTGCCGCGATCCAGCGCACGAAATTGTTTGGTCCCGGCGATGCACCCTCGACTTGGAGCTCTGTCGCGAGCGCGGCTGCGAAGTGCGCGACGTCGCGCGAACGAATTGCGAGGCGATGATCGGCGACGGAGCCAGTAACCGTTGGGCAGCTTTCGACGGCATAGAGCCGATTCATGGTTCCTTCGCGCGATTCGATGGTTGCGCGGCGTTTGGACATGAACTGGCGTGTGTAACGCAAGTGGGCCGGACCGCTGCCCATAAAGTCGGCATCGAGTGCGACAACGACTTCGGCGACGGAGAAATCGTAGATCACATCAACCGCCTCGCCGAATGCGAGGCGTGCGCCTTCGTGCGCATTTCTGCTAGATGCGGGTTCGTATTGATACCAACGAACGGCGGGAAAGTCTTTTCGGATGGGGCTGGCGTCGCCCGCCAACTGGTCGGCCAGCGTCGGCGAAGTGACCGTATCGGTTAGTATCGCGAGTCCCCTGCCCTGGTTCAGTTTCAATGGCTCGAGGGACCTGCGCAGCTCGATTTGGGCGTCGCTCCAACTGCGCGGCTGGCCGCGATACGTTACCGCCTGTGAGCGATCAGGGTCGTACAGACCGAGGATTGCGGCTTGTGCGAATGAATCCGTTGCTCCCAAGCTGGCGGGGTGATCGGGGTTGCCTTCGACCTTCGTTGGCCGACCTTCGTGGCTTTTGACGAGGATGCCCGTCGCGTAGCCGCGCAATGTGAAGGCAGTCGCAAATTGTAGCAGCTTGCCCGGGATCATTTGCTCGGGCTGCTTGGCGTATGGAAGAATCTGGCCGACGGGCGCTTGCGGAGAACAGCCGGTGATTCCCGAAAGCGCGAGCGAAGCGCCCATGAGTATCAAGAATTTGCGGCGCGTTACCGGATCGGTCCACTCACTTGCGCCGCGAGGGAACTCACGCTCCAACAGTTCTTGAAACTCGGGAGTATTCGCCAATTCTTCCAGCGCGCGCCACTGCTTTTTGCCGATTGGCGTGTCCGATCCTGGGGATCGCGTCGCGATCGAGCTGGAATGACAGTCCTTCATCGGTGGCATGTGGAGCAACTTGTTAATTCTTGATTCGAACGAATGTGATATTCGGTGTAGAGCTGGTCGGCCAGGCCCGCGGCATCTGCTGGCGGTTGCCAGGCCATGTTGAACACTTCCTCGCGCGGCCGAAGATGAGGCTTCGGATTGCGATGGCAGTCGAGACACCAGCCCATCAGCAACGGCTTGTCTTGGTACGTGAACGGCATTTCATCGACGCGGCCGTGACACTCGACGCAACCAACTCCTTTGTTGACGTGGATGCTGTGATTGAAGTACGCGAACTGGGCGAGATTGTGAACGCGTTCCCATGCGATCGGTGCGCCTGTGCGGTAGCTAGCGCGGACAGGCTCTAGTGCCGAGGCGCCGACCCAAATCTCCTGATGGCAGTTCATGCAGGTCTTGGTGGGCGGAATGCCCGCGAACGCCGTCGATTCCACAGAAGTGTGGCAGTAGCGGCAATCGATGCCAAGTTGGCCAACGTGATGGGCGTGACTGAACTGCACAGGCTGAACGCGGGCGACTTTTTCCTGCGTCACGTAGGGCGACCAACCCACGACGTACAGCGCGAGGCTCAATACGATCAAGCAAGTCAGCCCGCCAATAATGCTGACTTTGGAGAGTGTATTAAAACTGCGATGAAAGATTTGCGGCACGTCGACAATGCCTTAGAATAGCGCAACGATTGCGACACGGGCTGGCCTGTTGGTCCAAAGCACATTCCAACAAACAACAGATTGGCGTGTTGCGGCGAAAAATTCCAGGGGGGTCGCAATTGTTATTCGAATAAGATGGTTGCCGATGTGGCCGGGAAGCGAGCGAGTTGATCGCGACGACATCAGATATGGGGTTTAGCGGTGAGTCGGCGGATGGTGCGCGAGACGTTATAATCAGTGGGCTAATAGTTCTGAGCCGCCGTACAATAGCGGCGGCGTAGGTGGAAACACGCAAAAATCTTGTGGAGCCGGAAGGTGATATGAGCAATTTACAACGCCAAACGCTGTGTTTTTTATCGATTGCGTCCTTATTGTTGCTGCCAACTGTAGCACATGCCCACGTTGGCATCGGCTCGACGACCGGTTTTATTGATGGCGTCGCTCATCCGTTCAGCGGGATTGACCATATTTGCGCGATGGTGGGTGTCGGCCTTTGGGCGTCGCAGCGCGGCGGACGCGCTATCTGGCTGGTGCCGTTGGCGTTTGTGTTGGTAATGATGGTTGGCGGATTGCTGGGCATGGCGCGGGTGTTCGTGCCATTCGTGGAACCCGGAATCATTGCCTCGGTCTTAATTATCGGGCTGCTAGTAGCCACCGCGACGCGTTTGCCACTCGCGGCGAGCGCTTGCGTGGTGGGCGTGTTCGCGTTGCTCCACGGGCATGCGCATGGTGCGGAAATGCCAGAGACTGCCGCCGGAATTGCCTACGGCTTTGGCTTTGTGGTATCGACGATCCTTCTTCACAGTTGCGGAATCGGCTTGGGAGTTTTCGCAAACAAGGCGCAGGCGCCGTGGATATCCCGGTATTCGGGCGCTGCAATGATCGCGTGCGGCGTCGTGCTTTGCTGTGCGCATCTTGGCTGATGGGCACGATTTGAGAGTGGCGAACCACCCTTCTTCCGCCTAACGGCGGCTCGGGTTCGTCGTTCCGTTCTTCTAATTCCTGCGCGATTTGCTAGCTGAAGAATATTCGCGCATCGGCGCAGACGCCTGGTGGGTTAAAATCCGATCCGGCAGTAAAAGAGATCCGGTCGGCACTGTTGTTCGTTTGCGAGCGGTGATTATATTGTTGGTCAAATTTCGCCCGTCTATCCGGAACCTTGACTCGCGCAGGCGTCCGGTACTGCGCGGCGTTACGATTCTCGAATTATTGGTCGTGATGTCATCGATCACGCTTTTGACAGCGATTTTGTTGCCGGCCGTGCAATCGGCGCGGGAAAGTGCTCGCAATTTGGAATGTTGCAACCACCTTCGCCAACTCGGCGTCGCACTCCATGCACATCACGACGCGCACCGGACACTGCCGGCGGGTTGGCAGCTCGACCCCTCAAACCGCTGGGCGTACGGCTGGGGCACTAGTCTTTTGAGCCAGATTGAAGAACCGAGTCTGCAATCCCAAGCGGACCGCACTCGTCCGATGGATCAATTGAATTCCGCTGTGCGATGCACGACACCGATGCTCTTTTTGTGTCCGTCGGATACGGGCGACCCGGTATTTCCTATGTTCGCCGAAATCGGGGGGCATGGGACGCACGCCCAAGAATCGGAAGATGTGCTCATCAGGTTGCCGCGTGCGAATTATGTCGGCGTATTCGGCACTACGGACCCGGACGATGTGCCTGGAGAGACTGGCACAGGAGTCTTCGTGCAGACCCGCGGGCGGCGAATTGCGGAAATGGTGCGGGGAGCCAGCCATGTATTGATGGTTGGCGAGCGGACGACGCGAAAAATCCCGTCGAGTTGGCTGGGTTTCGCCGTGGACGGGGAGGATGCGGCAGGCAGGGTCGTCGGTTATGCCGATCTCGGGCCGAATCGGGACGACGCCGACGAATGTGAGTTTGATAGCCGGCACCCCGGCCATTCGAATTTCGTTTGGACGGATGGCCACACGGCTGCGATGCAAAATGACGTTGACCGCGCTATTTACACGGCAGAGGCCGAATATCACTAATCGGGGAGCGGCGCGATCGGCTTTCCGGAAGGGCAAATGTGGCGGAGTAGTATCCGCTGAAGTCTGTTTCGAAATGACCCAATCGATTAATAACGCCGTTACACCGCAATTGACGCCCGGCCAACGCCGAGGCACCATTGTGGAGGGTCAAAAGCCGTCGGCTGCGCTCGGTCGTCGTAGCGAATCGCGGCTGGGTACCGATTATCATTCTTCAGATAACAGTATGAAGTTTCCTCGCCTTACGCGTTGCGAATTGGAATTGATGGACGTGCTGTGGCAAAAAGGTGAAGCGACGGTGCAAGAAGTGTGCGATCAACTAACGCGCCCTTTGGCTTACACGACCGTGATGACGACGCTCGGTTTGTTGCACAGCAAAAAGAAAGTGCTGAAACGCGTGAAGCGCGGACGTGCGCACGTTTATCAGCCGCTGATTTGCGCGACGAAGTAAGCCGCGCGGTGCTGAGCGATCTGCGCGACGTGTTATTTGCCGACCAGGTGCCGATGCTCGTGTTAGGCTTGCTTGAAGATGGCAGATTCTCGCAGGCAGATGTCGAGGCACTAAAGGCCGCGATCCACAAAGTCGAAACGGACGGTGAAGTGTGAGCCCACTGGTACTGCTGGAAGTATTCCTATCGCTGTCAGTGCAAATTGCGCTATTAATTGTTCTTACCACGTGGATCGTAAAGTCGCCTCCATTCCGTACGAGCGCAGACACGTGCTGGTCGATGGCGCACGTTTGCATTTTGCTGCTGACGGCGGCTGCGTTCTTGTTGCCTCACGTTCGACTAATCACGCTGGCGGAAGTGCAGCCGAGCGAGGGACACCCGGTTTTGGACATGCTGGCGACGAGCATCGGTCAAGTGTGCGCGTGGGTCTGGCTGACCGGAACGGCCGTATTTGTCGGCGTTTGCGTATTGGGAATGTATCGTGCAACGATGCTGGTACGTCGCGCCACGGTCGATTCTCGATTTGGCGGATTGATGCCGCACGAGCCAGCGCGCACAGCTCCGGAGAATATCGAAACCCGCGTTTTGAGTGACGATGTCAGCCCATTTTGTTGGCAACTTCACCGGCCAGTGATTGTCGTTCCGGACCTTGTCTGCGATTTTCCCGCAGCGGAACAAGCCGCGATATTGCGTCACGAACGCGCTCATATCGAAGCGCAACACCCACTGCATTTATTTCTGCAACGATTGGTAGAAGCGCTGCATTGGTATCATCCACTGGTTTGGTGGGCCTCGCGGCAAGCTGCGGCGGCGCGAGAGTTTCGTTGCGATCGCGATTCAGTACGGTCAAAGACTGAAGTGGCTCATTACTTGCGCAGCCTGCTGCGATTGATCGAACGCAAAGTTCATCCTCCCGGTCGGTTGCCGGCTGGTGTAGGTTTCGTGGGCGACGCTTCTCTACTTAGTCAGCGTGCTCAAAAGCTAGGGGAATTTCGCGAAACGTCCGCTCAATCTGCCAGTGTGCGGCGAACTGCCGCGATGGTGACAATCGGCGCATTAGTATGCAGCCTCGCCTGGTTGCCGGTGAATCCCGACGCCTCGCGGCGCTCAGTCTGGTCGCCTTGGCCAGCTTGGTCAGCGCGCACTTTGAATCTGGTTGGTGTTGCCGTGCGCGACTATGAAGTCGATGGCCACCGCCTGAGCTTACACAATCACGACAAATAATCAGGCCTCGGTCGCAGTGGCAATCGATCTCGCCTACCTACATCGGTGATGTCGGTTTGATCGACAATCTGTCGGTCTATTCAGCCTATTCAGCGGCACATTCGGAAGCACTTTTTACGAGCCGAGATTGCCGGAAGAGGTTGCCGCCGTAATGATTCAGTTACTGCCGTGGCGGAATCGGTTTCCGCATCGCGTGTAGCGATCGATTATTCACGGTCTTGAGCGCTGCGGGATGTTTGGCGATACGACATTACCTATCGGTGCATCACAACCCGAGCCAGGTGCGATCACGCACACCAACTGGTTGCGTCGAACGCTGATGTCATCCAGCGCCGTCTGGTGCTACTGGGTCGCGAACGTCACGGCGCTCGGTGGTTTGTGTGTGTGGATTTTCAGCGATGGCTTGTTTGCAGGCACCGTGCGTCTATTTCCAGACCACTTGCGGGCGCTTATCAGTCTGGGACCTGAGATGTCAGATCCGCAATTTTTTAACCGCTTGGTGTCGCTGGATATCGTTCTCCTCGTCGCCAGCATTAGCGGTTTCGGAATATTCCTGGGCCTGTTCTTTAGCGATACTCGGCAACGTGGCCTGAGGTCATGGTTGGCACTTACCGGGTTAGTTGCGATTTGGTTAATGCTGGGATTGGGTTGGCGAGATTTGCGATGGCGTGGCCAGGTCCATCGTGCTCGGCCGAATGTCGAAACCTTTTCTGAGTTGGTGACTTCGCTAGAACAATCGTGGCCAACGATCGACGGCGAAACGCCCGAGCTCGGACCTTTTCAAGCGTACCCAATCGCGAAACCCAAGATGCTGCTCCTATTTTCACAGCAGAGACTGCCAGGCGCCACGGCGCCGATTTCCGCAATCAATCGCTCCGAAAACGGCGCGCTTCGATTTCAACTAGGGGGCGCTGAGACCGGCACGTGGCTCGAATGGCATCCACACGATGCGCCAAGTGATTTCGTGAGTGGGCTCGATCAAAAGTTCGTTCTCGAACGAGCAACGGCTGTGGGTGACAACTGGTATCTCGTTAAATACCAATAATTGGCTACTTTGCCTGTTCGACAAGGCTTTTGAGCTTATCGAGCGCGGTTCGTGCAACCTTTAACGGGTCCTGCTGCCAATAACTGGGATTGAACAGTTCGACCGACAGATGACCATTGAAACCGATGACGCGTAGCGTGCGAAAAGTCTCGACAAGCGGAGCGATCCCGTCGCCCGGATAAACCCGATCGCTATCTTTGATCGCCTCACGCGGCGGATTCGCGGGGTAATCGTTGACGTGCATCACATGGACGGCGGCCGAACTGAGTAGACCCAACCCGTTGAAGTTGGAGCCGCCTTTGTAGAGATGATATACATCGGGCAACACGCAGGCGTACGGATGATCGCACTCGATGGCCACCATCGCGGCCTGGCCAAGGCGAGTGAGCGTCTTCGAGAAGCCCCAAACTTCGACCTGCGGCACGACACCGAAGTGTTCGCCGAGTACGAGTAGCGCACGGTATCGCTCGGCGACTTTCAGATAGTCGAGTTCGACGTCCTTCGCGCCTGCCGCTGGAGCGGCGATGCGTTTGCCGCCGATTTGCTGCACCAGTTCCATATCATGCCGCGACTGTTCCAAGCCCTTCGTCCGCCGAGCTTCGTCGTCCACGATCCACTCGGCGAACCCGATCGCGCTTTCGACGGTCAAGCCGCAGTCGGCAATCCGCTTCCTCAGATCCGGCAACGAACCGCCGCGATCGACGTACGCCTGAATCTCCGCGATCCAAGGTTCGATCGCGTGGTAGCCGGCTTGGGCCGCGATATCGATCTCTTCGATCAGCGAGAGCTTTTGCCCGCGGATCGTGCTCGTGTTGAGAGAATAGTAAAACTCGGCCACGAGGAGTTAAGCCTTCTTCTTGGCTTTCTTTTTGGGCGTCGACTTCGCAGCCTTTTTCGATTTGGCCGTTTTCGAAGTCTTGGCCTTCTTCTTCGGTGGCGCGACGGACTTCACCAATTTTTTCGCGGCGGCTTTCTTCTTTTTTGTCGGTCGAAGCGCCTTTAAACGCTTACCAACCTTCTTCAGCACTTCTTTCGCGTGGCCGCTCGTGATTTCGTCGCGAACGGTGTCCACCGCCCGCTTGATTGGCTTCTTTCCTTTAGCGGACGAATCGCCGACCATCGCGCCAACGGCGCCACCAGCTAACGCTCCAAGGGGGCCGCCGACCACTCCACCAAGGACAGCGCCCGTTACCGCGCCCGCTGTCTGCTTTGAGACAGGAACGTTTTGAGAGCCAGTGCCGGCCGGCTTTTTCGTGGACTTTTTTCGCTTCGCCATTTACCAATCCTTGTTTAATTGCTGTTGCATTTCCGTTGAACTTGAGCGGATTGCTTAAGTCCTCACATGATAGCGTGTCGTTGGTATGTGTGCGCAAAAAAGACGGCGTTCCCGATTCCCGGGAACGCCGCCCACCACCCTCCCAACTCTCCCGAAATAGGGCCGCCGCTTCGCTTGTTGTCGCGGCTCCGCGGGAGAGTGAAGACGTTATTTCGACGACGAATTGGCACCCGTCGTCGTACCGCTATTTCCGCCGGCAGCAGTCCCGGCCCCACTGGTCGAACCCGAAGTCCCGGTTGAGCCGGTTCCGCCCGTCGTGTTGCCGTTACTTCCACTCGTGGCACCGGGATTCGTTCCCGTTCCATTCGTGCTGGGGGCCGTCCCAAACGGTACGATGTTTCCGCTCCGAGGAGCCGTCAAGTTGTTATTAGGATCTGGCGAACGGGTCCCATTCGCATTGCCATTCGCCGTACCTCCTGTACCGGGAAAGCCAGCACCAGTCGTGCCCCGTGCGGCACCGTTCGTGTTAGCGACACCGAAGTCGAATCGTTCGCCGGTCAGTTGCGACCACGCTTGCTGCTGCTGGGGAGTCAAAATGGAATTCAACTGGTCCCAGTACTGCGAATAAAACTGAGCCTGATTGCCGTTCGGGTTGAGGTTTGACTCCTGGCTACGCATGCTCGTCGACAACTGGCGAATCTGATTCAACTGCTGCGGCGTGAGATTCAATTGCTTTTGGATCGCCGGATTGTTGAAATTACTCAGACCCATATACTGGCGATTCAACTGATCGTAGCGATTACGGTAACGCGAATCGCTCAATGTGCTGTCCAACGTTCGATTGAACCGGTCATTGAATTGGTTCTGAAGCAACTCCATTTGTTGATAGCGTTGGTCAGGAGTGAGGTTATTCCCCAAGCCGTTCACGCCGTTTTTGTAGTTTGTGTACGCTTCCTGGTAGGCGCGATTCAGTGTATTGAACTGGCTATCGTTCAAATTCAATTGCTGCCGGACCGCAGCGTTATTAAAAAACGGATTTGGACTTATTCCGCCATTGAAGGCATTGAATCCGGCGTTCGAATTTAAATTCGAGCGAATGCCACCCGTGTTGCCGAAGGCGCTACGGGAGGTGGCACCTGTATTCACGGCGTTGTTGCGCGTGTTGACGCCGTTGTTCGCACCAAGGCCGTTCGATGCGCCCACGCCGTTCGTAGCGCCGGGAACGCCGGCCGTCCCCGCTGCACCTGCGGCCCCCACCGTATCTGCTGTCCCCGCTGCTCCAGTACCTGATGTCCCCGCGGCGGCAGTGCCCGACGCTCCCGCGCCGACACTTCCGGATGCACCGGCACCAGCGCTCCCTGACGCTCCGCCGGCACCGCCCGTTTGCGCCCAACCGCTCGTTGCAAATCCGATCACTGCGGCTGCAGCTACGGAAAAGTAAAATGCACGTCTCATCGCTAAACCCTCCCAATAGAAATTCGTTCACACTTCGCAATATGTCACGCCACGAACGGTAGCATTTCGCATGCCGCGACATGCCGACGAGCGATGGCAATTTGTCGCACGCCGTGAAACGCTGAATGGGTGCGACAACGGAACGTTATGGGGCGTAATTACGCGCGCCTGAAAAAAGAATTCGACGGCCGAGAAGCATTCGACCGATCTGCGACCAAGTCGGCCTAAGCGTTTCCAAGCAGGCGATCGAAATCTGCTTCAGAGATTACAGTTACGCCGAGCTTGTTCGCCTTATCAAGCTTACTGCCTGCTTTGTCGCCGGCGACGAGATAATCGGTTTTTTTGGAAATGCTGCTCCCCGCGCGGCCCCCATGCTGTGTGATCAGCGCTTCGATTTCTTCTCGTGTGTATTTGCCGAGCGTGCCGGTGACGACAAGGATTTTGCCGGCTAGTTGATTGCCTTTCGGCCTACAAGGGCGTTTGACTGGAACTCGCTCGAATCGTTCGGAGGGCTTGGATGATTCACGTTTCTGTTTGCGCTTTTTGCATCTTCTATACGGGCGACACCGGACGGATTCTTTTCCACTGCCTGCCAAAAGTCGATTTCTTGAACCACGGAGATGTCTTGCCCATCGCGACGTCGACTAACAGCGTCTTCGATCTTCCGCCCATAGCATGCGAAAGCCCAGCATGGGTTGCCGACAGCACCAACGATTAAATAGTTCGTATCATTTCTCACCTCCTTGTGGAAGCTTCCACCAAGTTGCACAACGATCTCTTTTAGTTGATCTTTCGTCGCTCGCTTGGATTTGCCAGTAAAGCAAAAGCATCGTGCGCCAAAGGTGATGCAAGGCGACATGCAACAGACGCCACTCACCGTGACGCCTGGCTCCAATGCGCCCACCGCTCTTCGCTCGGTATCTTGGACAAACTCTCCGAAGAGTTGCAGAAGGGCTTCGTGCTCCTGCGCATCAATTCGGCCGTCGCGCATTACCAATTCAACGATGCCCGCCAAGTGATCGTAAGGCCAACAGTGTCGAAGATGAGACCGTTCCGATATCCAGCGATCAAGCGTTACCAACTCTTCCTCGGTAATCCGCCCATCGGAGAGAATGCCGGCAAGCATGCCTTGGAGACGCTGCAAATCCGACGTTAGGTCGTCGTAGTACTCGTCGTTGGTCGTGAATTTGTTCGAAAGCCAAAGTATGTCGGCACGTTCTCCTTCATCGGCGATACCTTTGGAAATAATCTTTTGAATTCTCGGAATGACCTCACAGAATGGGTGGCGATTTGCGAATTCTTTGTGCTCTGACAACCATCGAATAAGTTGCTTTAGCTCTGCGTCCAGTATCTTTGAATCAGCCGCAATTCCTTGGATGTATCCCTCAAGGATATGCATATCTCGAGAGAGTCTAGCCCTTCCGGTGAACTGAAAGTATTCGTCGTGTTCACTGCAATCATCTTGATCTATTTGCGCATGGGAATCCCACACGAGTGGCCTGTCGATTATCGTCTGCGAATCCAGTTCGATACGACGAAGGACGTCTCGGAAAAGCAGAACTCTGCTTACAGCGAGTTATTATCGCTTCAGGACCTAAAATCCGAAAGCTTTTTTCGACAAATTCGGAAGTGGCACGGCGGGCTACGTTATGCCCATAAGTTTAGAAAACTCCGTTTCATCGAGAATTTTCACGCCATATTCTTTCGCTTTCTGAAACTTACTGCCGGGGTTTTCTCCGACGATGAGAAAATCTGTCGAGCGGGATACACTTGAAGTGACTTTTGCTCCTCGCGACTCAATAAGTTCGGTCGCGCTATCTCGGCTGAACTTACTTAACGTTCCGGTGAGAACAAACGTCTTGCCGGCTAACTCGGCGTTTTGAAATGAATGCGTTTGTCGTTGGCTCTTCATCTCCACGCCAACGCGATCCAAACTTTTAATGGTTTCTTTTCCTTCGGGCGAATAGATAAAGTCATAGAGCGACTTGCCAACGACTTCCCCATCAAAGATCCGAACAAAATCGTCAACTCCCGCCGCGAGCAGGTCATCCAAAGTCTGAAAACTCTCGAGCAGATCGTTCTTTCTCCCGCTGCCCGAGGTTCCCCATTTCATATTTCCCCAGGCACGTCCTTCGGGCATAGTCTCCAAGAAGATCTCAAGTTCGGGACGAGATTCCAATGCTGCTTTTTCGCGCGCTTCGGTTACTAGAATCCGCCCATTGTCAGAATGTAACGATCCGTGAAAGGCGCGGGCGATTTGCTTAATTTTACTCAACTTAGAGATGGTACCAACATTGGATACGGAATTCCGCACTTCTTCTTCGCTGGCTTCCATTAGATCAGACATGCTTTGAAAACGTGAAGCCACAATCCGAGCTGTCTGCGTGCCGATATGTCGAATTCCGAGTGAAGCAAGAACGCGCGCTAGCCCCCGGTATTTAGACTCCTTGATAGAATCAACAATCTGGTTGGCTTTTTTCTCGCCTAGTCTTACTTGAACTTCTTTTCCTACGCGCGTTACGCTTTTATGCTTGAGGTCAGCAAGCATTTCTGCTTTTAGCAAGTAAAGATCCGAGAAATGAGATACTAGGCGGGCATTTAGAATTTGATCAATAACTTCTTCCCCGAGCCCCCGAATATCCATCTGCTTTCGCCCTGTGAAATAGATTAGCCTTTCTCGAAACTGCGCAGGGCATTCAGGGTTGATACAGTATCGCGCTGTCTCGACTTCATTTCCATCGCGCGATGCTAAGTCTATCTCAACTTCCCCATCACATTCTATGCAAGTTGCTGGGGGTTCGATCTCAGGTATATCACCGACCCGCTTTTCTTTCAGGACTCGGACGACTTGTGGAATTATTTCGCCTGCTTTTTCAATTACGACGCAGTCGCCGACGCGAATGTCTTTGCGGCGAATCTCACCAAGATTGTGTAGTGTTGCATGGGTAACGGTCGTACCGGCAAGGAACACCGGTTCCATCGTCGCGCGTGGAGTGAGCTTGCCGGTTTTTCCAACTTGCCAATCTACTTTTAGCAACTTTGTAACTGCTTGTTCTGCTGCGTATTTGTAAGCGATGCACCAACGAGGAGCTTTACTGGTGTAACCTAATCGCTCTTGCAAATCGAATCGGTCGACACGAACGACCACACCATCGACGGCATACTTAAGGGTAGTTCGCGACACGTCGAATTCCTGAATGAAATTCCACGCCTCATCGATAGTTGCGCATTTTTTGGTAAGCGAGTTAGTGTGGAGTCCCCACGACTCGATCGCCTTAAGAAAATCGCTATGCGTCGAAAACGCGTCATCCGAAATTACGCCGCGACCGTGGGGAAAGAATTCAAGATGACGCTCTTCCACAACAGCGGGATCAAGTTGTTTTAAAGTCCCGGCGGTGGCGTTCCTCGGATTTGCAAATGATTCACCTTTGTTTTCAATTACGCTCTTATTCAAATGCTCGAATGCCTCAGTAGGCATATAAACTTCGCCGCGCACCTCCAAAACGGCTGGAATTCGGCGACCCGCACTCTGTTTCAACGTTTTGGGAATAGCACTAATAGCGTTGACATTTCCTGTGACATCATCCCCAACTTCGCCGTCCCCACGCGTAACCGCTAATTTCAATTCGCCGACTTCATACCGTAGGCTAATCGCTACGCCGTCTACTTTAGGGTCAACAACGTAACCGCCAGGTATGGGTAAACCGGCGGTGCCCGCCCTCGCATTTTTTGCTTCGTAGTCGAGTGTTAAGACTTTCTTATCATTCGTGAGTTTTTTACGTCGCTGGACAGCATCTTCGTCTCGTCGTCCCTTAAGTTCACGTTGTTCTTCTTCCACCTTCGTCAGCGAACTATCAATTTCTGCCAGACCTGGATCAACGTCGGCAAATACACGAGCCGCCCAAGCGCGCAGTTTTGAAGACTCATAAACGTTGTCGATTGACCACATTCGCTGGGAATGTGTGACTTTGCGGAAGCCTGCGAGCGGTTCGCCGCCGACACGCTGCGTCGGGCTATCTGGCGTGATGAGATCGGGATGAGTCTCTTCTAGTTTTTTGAGAGCAATTACGAGTTTATCGTACTCAAGATCAGAAATCGTTGGCGCATTTTCGACGTGATAACGACGATCATGCTCGCGGATTTCTTGGCGGAGCGTTTCGATTTGATCGGCGATCGACTTTTTCGCCACGGCGCTATACCGACTTGAGTTCCAGGCCACACTCGGGAACAACGCTCACATTTTTGCCTGTTGCTGAGTTAGGAATCAGGCACAGGAATCGCATCGGCGAGCTGCCGGTGTTGCGGAACTGGTGGACATCGTTGGGAGCGACGAAGATAACGTCACCCGCGGCGAGTGGGCGTTCATGATCGCCATCGACGATCGTACCTTTGCCTGCGATGACGTAGACTTCGTGCTCGTAGTCGTGAAAATGCTTCGGCGTGTGGCCGCCCGGCTCGACCTCGAACTCCCGCATCGCGAATGTAGGAGCTTTGTCGCCCTCGCCGATCAACCAACGCACCTTGCAACCGGCGGCCCCTTCCATAGTGACTTCGTTCGCGGGAACTTGATCGAGCTTTTTGATTTGCATGTTTGCGTCCTTTGATCTCGCTTAACCCCGTTTCGCACGCCGTTGCCAGTAATCATCTGTGCCGATTGCACCAAGCGTGAAAGCTGCGAGGAAACCGAGTTCGATCATCAATGCCGTCTCGCCGTGGTGACGCATCCACACGAACAGTGGATGATTATCCTGCGCGGCCGCAACGGCGTCGTCGGCAACGACTGGCCTCACTTCGTGAAATGCCATCATGCCGTAACACACCGCTGTCAGCGCAAATGTAATTCCTGCGACCAACAGCAGCCCATAAAATGGGTTGGCGAATTTCTGGGAGCGTTGCAAAACGGCACCTACATCGTGGTAATGAAATTATAGCAGCGCGCGGGCCGTCGACGGGAGTCCACCAGCCCCTTACGATGAAGGATTCGTTGCTACTATTTATTGCGACGTGGGAGCTTGGGCGTGAGCCAAAAAGCGATTGAGCTGCGCGGCGTGGCGGTGAACAACCTGCGGAAGGTCGATCTCGATCTGCCGCACGGGGAGCTGATCGTGTTTTGCGGCGTCTCGGGCAGCGGCAAAACGAGCATGGCGCTCGATACGCTGTATGCCGAGGGACAGCGGCGATATATCGAAAGTTTTTCGGCCTACACGCGGCAGTTTTTGGAGCAGCTCGATAAGCCGCAGGCCGATCGGATCGACGGAATTCCGCCGGCAATCGCGGTGACACACAAGAATCCGAGCCGATCGAATCGGGCGACGGTAGGCACGACGACCGAGGTCAACGAATATCTCAGCCTGCTGTTTGCTAGGGTTGGCGAAGTTATTTGTTACCAATGCGGTCGGCCGGTGCAGCGAGATACGCCGGAAAGTGCGGCGTTGCAATTTGCCGATGCACCCGCCGGTACGCGCGCTATGGTTGGCTTCGAAACGGAAGTGCCGGATGACGAACCTGTCGACCAATGGATCGCTGATCTGGTAAGCCAGGGTTACGTGCGGGCGATCATTGGCGAGCACACGGCGACGATAGAACCTTCACTGACTGGCAATCTAGCTACAGGCGATCGACTGACTGTGGTGCTCGATCGAGTAACACTTGGTGCAGAGACAACAACGCGGTTGCGCGATTCCATCGAAGCGGCGTTCACAGCGGGCGGTGGCGCTTGCGTTGTATTCGGTGAGCTAAGCAAGCAAGACGATATTCACGATTCCACCGCTATACGCATCGATGACCGTGCGTGGCAGCGTTCCAACTATAGCACTGAGCTGCGCTGCGAAACTTGCGGTATCGAATATCCGGATCCAGAACCGCAGTTGTTCAACTTCAATCGGCCGCTGGGTGCTTGTCCCGAGTGCGAGGGGTTCGGCAACATCGTGGTGACCGACATGGACCGGGTTGTGCCGGATCCACAAAAGTCAATTCGAGAGGGCGCGATCGCTCCTTGGAATGCTCCTTCATACACGCATGAACTTGAGGAGTTGCTGGCGCTTTCCAGCGATTACAAACTGCCGGTCGATATTCCGTACGCCGAATTGAATGACGAACAGCGGCGACTCATTGTGGAAGGCGTTCCCGAACGAAACTTCGGCGGCCTGAACGGATTCTTCAATTGGCTCGAACGGCGGAAGTACAAGATGCATCTGCGGGTGTATCTTAGCCGTTGGCGATCGTACCGATTGTGTCCGGCGTGCGGCGGATCACGGCTGCGGCCAGAGGCGCTGGCGGTGCGTGTTGCTGGCTATAATTTCGCCGAAGTGTGCCGGCTGAAGATTCAGGATGCGCTCACGTTTTTCGACGATGTAAAGCTTCCGGATTGGCAGCAAACGATCGCGCGACCCCTCGTCGCGGACGTGCGCTCGCGGCTGTCCTATCTAGCGGATGTCGGCGTCGGATATTTGGCGATCGATCGACCGCTGAGGACACTCAGTTCCGGCGAAGCCCAACGCGTGGCGCTGACAACGACGCTCGGCTCGAACCTTGTGGATATGCTCTACGTGCTCGATGAACCATCGGTTGGCTTGCATCCGGTCGACGTTGGCCCGTTGGCAACTGCGATCGAGCAATTGCACGCTCGCGGGAATACGGTGATCGTCGTCGAGCATGAAGACGAGATCATTCGCCGTGCTAACCATGTGGTCGAATTCGGACCCGGCGCCGGAAGCGAAGGGGGCCGCATCACTTTTCACGGCACGCCGAAACAGTTGGCACGCTCAAAAGAGAGCCGCACGGGCAATTGGATCTCAGGGCGGAGCGGATTTCGGAGCGGCGCGGCCCGCCGTGCGACTTCGCAAGGCTGGGTTAAGCTTCGCGGAGCGCGAGGCAACAATCTGCAGAATGTGACCGTCGAATTTCCATTGGGTGTTCTTTGCCTCGTGACGGGAGTTAGTGGCGCCGGGAAAAGTACGCTGGTCGACAAAACGCTCTACCCTGCCCTGGCTCGACGGCTTCGGAAAGAAGAGGACGCGAGCGAAGTTCCACCACCGCTTGAGTACGACGATGTGCTCGGTACGGGGCAGATTGAAGACGTGATTCACATTGACCAATCGCCAATTGGCCGCTCACCGCGCTCGAACCCCGCCACGTATATCAAAGCGCTCGATCCGATTCGCACGTTGTTCGCCGAGCAGCTCGACGCCCGCACGCACGGGCTGACGGCGAGCAGTTTCAGTTTCAACGTCGAAGGCGGCCGTTGTGAAACTTGCAACGGCGATGGCTATCTCGCCATCGACATGCAATTCATGGCCAACGTTTACATGAAATGCCCAGAATGCGGTGGCAAACGGTTTCGGCATCAGGTGCTCGAGGTACGGTACCGCGGAATGAATATCGCGGACGTGCTCGACATGACAGCCCGCGAGGCTTTCATGTTCTTCCGGAGCCAGCGGAAGGTCCAGACCAAGCTCAAGTTTTTGTTGGATGTTGGCCTCGATTATTTGCGACTGGGCCAGCCGGCGACGACGCTCAGCGGCGGCGAAGCACAGCGGCTCAAATTGGCATCGCACCTGGCGACCAAGCGACACGGTCGCACGCTCTTTTTGCTCGATGAGCCGACTACGGGTCTGCACTTTGTCGATGTCGTACAATTGATGGACTGTTTCGATGCGCTGCTCGACGTCGGACATTCGCTGGTGATTGTCGAGCACAACCTGCAATTGATGAAAGCCGCTGATTGGCTGATTGACATTGGGCCGGCGGCGGCGGATGCTGGCGGCCGGGTTATTGTCACCGGCACGCCGGAGGAAGTGGCGGAGTGCGCGGAATCGGCGACGGGACGAATTCTGTCGGCTGAATTTGCACGCGAGAAATCTTCGTTTGAAGATGAGGCAACAGAAGAACCTGTCGCAAAGGCGCAAAGGCGCAACGGTAGTCACGAATAACTTTTACGCCTTCGCGCAGTTGCTTGAGTTACAACACATGGCGAATGAAATTGAAATCTCGCTCGGCGACGTGACCGACATGGAGGCCCACATATTTGCACGATATGTCGGCTCCGAATTTGTGGAGCTGGCTGGCACGCTGCGCGGACCGTTTTGTGAGATCGCGCGCACGCTGCCGGCTGACTTTGCGTTTCACAAAACGAGCGGATCGACCACGAACGTGGTGGAAGCACTTGTCACGGAGCCTTGCCTGTGGTCGCGCGAGATGCCGCAGTTATACCGTGTTGATATTAGGGCCGAGGCGGCTGGGCGAATCGCGGCAGAGTATCATGGAGAAATCGGCCTGCAACGATTAGCGCCACGGCGGCCGGTCGATTTCGCGCCTGGAACTGGCTGATCCCCATGAGCGATACCGCACCAACTCGATACGATCGCCAGGCCCGCTTCGCACCGATCGGGGAGGAAGGGCAACAAAACTTGCAGTCTGGGCGAGTGCTGGTTTGCGGCTGCGGCGCGCTGGGTTCAGTAGTTGCAGAGATTCTCGTCCGCGCGGGCGTTGGATTTGTGCGGATCGTCGATCGCGATTTCGTCGAGCTAAACAACCTGCAACGTCAGGTGCTCTACGATGAACAGGACGTGGCCGACAATTTGCCGAAAGCAATTGCGGCCGCAAATAAACTGCGCAAAATCAATTCTGAAATTGAAATTGAGCCGGTGGTGGCCGATGTTACGTTCGCCAACATTTCGCAATTGGCTGGCGATGTCGACGTCATTGTTGACGGCACAGATAACTTTGCAACGCGGTTTCTCGTCAACGATTTTGCAGTAAAACACGACAAGCCGTGGATTTACGGGGGGTGTATCGGTGCCGAAGGTCAGACGATGACAATCGTGCCTGATGAAACTGCGTGCCTGGCGTGTTTGATGGCCGATGTCCCGCCGCCCGGCACCACGCCGACGTGCGACACCGCGGGCATCATCGCGCCGATCGTGAATGTGGTAGCTTCGATTGAGGCGGCGGAAGCTCTCAAGATTCTGAGCGGCAATCGCGATGCTATCAGCCGGCGACTTGCGATCATCGACCTGTGGGACAATCAACTTCGCCACGTTGACCTGACGAAGCTGCGGCAGAACGGCGACTGCCGGGTTTGCAAGCATCGCGAGTTTGTTTGGCTCAGCGGCGAACGCGGAGATGCTTCGGCCGTGTTATGCGGCCGCAATGCCGTGCAGCTTAGCGCGCCTGCGGGAACCATAGTCTCGATCGAAGAATTGGCAACACGCCTAGCGGGTGTAGGCAAGATTGAACGCAATGCGTTCTTGTTGCGGCTGCACGTCAGCGACTACTTACTAACCGTCTTTCCCGATGGTCGCACGATCGTGGCTGGAACCAACGAGGTCACGGTAGCACGAAGCGTGCAAGCACGCTACCTCGGTGCATGATAGCGTCTCCGCCGTAGTCTAGTTTCTTCGAAACTCGCACCCACAAGTTTCCTACGACAAGTGCGTGCCGCTCTACAGCAAGCACTTGCCGAGTGCTGCGCCGCATAGCTCGCGGCCTTCCCCTAACTTCACATGACTTGGCAACCTATGCCGCGCCGGCATTCGCGTTTTCATTTTCGCGACCGGCATTCCCGATGTCATTCGCAGACCCAGTTTCTTCGTCTCGCGGCGTTCCCGCACGCCGCGAGGCGCTTTTCTTTAAAGTGCCCCAAGCCACGAACCGCTGCGTTCGTGCGCGAAGGGCGCTCCTCCACACGCATGGCTACTGTTGAAACAGCGCAAGCGACGCCGCGCACAGAATCGTCGGCAGCGGCTCCTCCCCAACTAATCGGCCGACTTGGCCGCTGGCAACTCGTGCGACCGCTCGGCGAAGGCAATTACACCCGCGTCTATTCCGCTCGCCCCGAAGACGGGCCGCCGAACCAACCGGCTTCGTACGTCATCAAAGTACTGCGGAAGGAATGGTGGCGTGACTCACAGGCAATTGAAATGCAACGCCGCGAAGCGTGGGTTGGCAACAAGGTTTCGCACCCGAACCTATTGCCCGTTCTCGCAACGAGTGTGCAAGAGCCGCCATTTTATATTGTCAGCCCGCGGCTCGATGGCGTGACTCTGTCGCAAATCATCGCGGAGCGGCAATCTCTGCCGGTGCCGCTCGCCTTGTGGATCGCTCGCCAAACGGCCGAAGCGCTCACCGCGCTGTTCGAAGCTGCCGGCGTAATTCACACTGATGTCAAACCAGCGAACATCTTTGTGGCACCCAGTGGCCACACGACACTCATTGACTTTGGATTTGTGCAAACCCCCGCTGAGGCCAGCCATTGGGCCTCTCGCCCGTTGGCCGGCACGCTGGCTTACATTGCGCCGGAGTTGGTGACGTCGACGCTCGCTGGCGGTCCACGCAGCGACTTGTACAGTTTGGGGGTAACGCTTTACGAAATGCTTACCGGCCATCGGCCGTGGGAAACCGACGATCCCGCCGAGCTCGCCACGTTACATCGGGAAGCCAAGCCGACAGACATTCGCGTGTTGCGGCCGGATACGCCGGACTCTGTGGCCGATCTCGTTCACGGCTTGCTCGCAAAGGACCCATTACGCCGACCGGCTTCTGCTCGCGAGCTAGCGACGCGATTGGTACGGCTTGAAATTAAGAGCTTCGCACTGCTGTAGTCACAATTCGATTTCGCGATGCTTCCGACTCGCGAGATTGAACAGCACAACTTAAGACCAGCTGGGCTCTACGCCGCGATAGCTCCAGTCGAGCACTTCCATCGGATGCACCACAGCGAGTCGCTCACCTTGCGCTCGCGCTTCGCGGGCGATTTGCAGCGCGCAGCCAGCATTCGATGTGATCGCAACCCGGCGCCCGTGAGCTTGATGTTCTCCATCTTGCGTTTGCTCAGCCTTGCGGACATCTCGGGCTGCGTAAGGTTATAGGTCCCGGCAGCTCCGCAGCAAATCTCTGACTCCGGCAGATCGTGAAGCTCTAGCCCTGGCACCTGCGCCAGCAATCGTCGCGGCGCATCGTGCACTTTCTGGGCGTGCAATAGATGACACGCATCATGGTATGTGGCGACGGCGCGGATTTGCCCCTCGGGTCGAACTGGACCGAGTTGGTCGAGGAATTCATTCACATCGCGCACTTTGGCCGACCAGGCCGCCCGGTCGCCCTGCCGACCATCGTGCCAGTGATGGCCGTAATCCTTGAGCATCGAGCCGCAGCCCGCAATGTTGTTGATAATCGCATCAAATCGCTCGATCGGGAACGCGGCTAGATTGTCGTCGGCGAATTTTTGCGCCGGCTCACTCGAACCCGCATGATAATGGATCGCTCCGCAACAGACTTGCGTCTGCGGCACGTGCACGTCGCAGCCGTTTTGCTGCAACACACGAGCAGTAGCCCAATTGACGTGGCGGAACATCGCATCGCCAATGCAGCCGGTGAACAGCGCGACCGTGGCTCGTCGTCGGCCAATCGCCGGCAAAAACTCCGGCAAGGGCCCTTCGTTCCGATGAGGTGGCGGCAACATTTCCACCATTCGCCGCAATTGCGGAGGAAGCAGATACGTGAGTCGTGTCGCTTGGAGCAGATTGAGGAGCCCCGTCCGTTGGGCGATGCGAGCGGGCAGCAGCGCCCGTCGCAGTTTCGACGCATAAGGAAATAGACCGAACAGAATGTAGCGATGAAACCAGTCGTTTCGCGGCGATTCGTTGGAAACATTGTCCATCGCGACGCGGAACGGCTCAATCAATTTGCCATACTGCACGCCCGACGGGCACGCCGTCTCGCAGGCGCGGCAATCCAGGCACAATTCCAAATGGCCGCGCACGCGGTCATTCAATTCGAGCTTCCCGTCAGTCACAGCGCGCATCAAATAAATGCGCCCGCGCGGGCTCTCATTTTCGTCACCCGTCTCGACGTAGGTTGGACATGCCGAGGTACACAATCCGCAGTGCACGCAATCGAGCAACAAGTCGTAATCGAGCGCATTGCCGGGATTCGATTGCGTCGAGTTGCGGGAAATGTCAGTCATTACTATTTGCTACCAAGCGATCAGTAAACGTATTTGCCCGGATTGAGGATATTCTTGGGGTCAAACTTTTGCTTCACTCGTTCGAGTAGCACCACCGAATCAGAGCGTCCGCCCCAAACAAGGTGCGACGTCAGCCCCTCTAGACCACTTCGCACGATGGTCGCATTCCCGCCGACCTGCGTCGCGGCGGGGCGCAGTTTTCCCGCTAACGTTGTCGTCAAATCGCTGTGAGTGAATTTTGAGAGCCTGGCAACCATGATTCCGCTCGCCGCATGGGCCTGGATTGCACAATTGGCATCGAAGGCAATCAGCTTCGCGATCATCCCCACCACTGCGCTCGGCGGCACTGCGAATTGTAATACTAGCGGCGATCTGTCATCGGCTGAACCCGCCCCTCGGTCAGAAAACTCAACTTGGCGCTCCCACAATGACTTCGCCAATTCAACGTCCAGGCGTCCGGGATCAGTGGCGCCGGCCGCCACCAATTCGTCCGTCACTCGATTGACCAGCCAATTGACTTCGATTTCAGTCCCTTCAACGCGCACCGCGATACGACTGGAACTGCCGAGTGCCTCATCCCAAGCGCGACCCACCAGCAAATCAATCGCCACTGGTGAAGTTTCGAGCATAGCAAGCCGCGTCAATGCATCTTCCGCCACCGCTAATGTTTCGCAATCTGCGACAATCACACCTGCACATTCGGTTTGCGGTTTCACTTTGAGCGCGACTTGCGTGATCACACCCAACGTGCCAAGCGACCCGGTGAGCAATTTGCAGAAATCATAGCCAGCGACGTTTTTAACAACTCGGCCGCCCCCTTTAAATGCGACACCGCGACCGTCGACGGCGTGAATACCAATAACGTAGTCGCGAATTGTCCCGTGTCCGCATCGTCGCGGCCCATTCCAATTCGTGGCGATGACACCACCAAGTGTGGCCTCCGTGGCACGCGAAACATCGATCGGCAACTGCTGCCCTTCTCCAGCAAGCGCCACGGCGAGGTCCGCCATCCGTACACCCGCTTCGACCAGAATGGTCATGTCGCGCGGAGTGTAATCCACAATCTTCGATAAACCGCTCAGTTCCAGTTGTCGACCGGAGCCATTCGGCGGGTTGCCGTAGTCGAGCGCCGTCCCACCACCCACCGGCAGCACCGCTTCCCCGGCTTCGAACGCAGCGCGCACGAACTCAGCGACACTTGCCGGGTTGTTCGGCAGTGACGCGTTTTGCGACGGCGTTGGTTGAACGACTGTTGTCATTTATTTCTTTAACCACGGAGACACGGAGGGCACAGAGAAGAAAGCAAATGCAAACAAAGCGTTTCTTATCTCCGTGTTCTCCGTGCCTCCGTGGTGAATTCTTCTTTCACGAAATTCTAAAGCGCCGCCCGTCGACCTGGATGTATCTGCTCCATGCCGCACGCGCCCGCGGTCGGCAGCAATTTGCCAGGGCTCAATAGGCCGCCAGGGTTGAGCGCATCGCGGAAGCGTTCCATCACATCGAGATCACCCTCGGTGAACATACGATTCATGAAACTGATTTTTTCGAGCCCGATACCATGCTCACCCGTTACGCTGCCGCCGCAATCTAAACACTCGGTGAGAATCTCACCACTTGCAGCGAGTACTCGCTCGATCTCGTCGGAATTCCGCTCGTCGAACAACAAAATCGGATGCAAATTTCCATCGCCGGCGTGAAACACATTCACGATGCGGATATTGTACTTTTCGCCGATCGCGCGAATTCGCTGTAGAATATGGGGCAGCTTCGAACGTGGCACGACGCCATCCTGCGTACAGTAGCTAGGGCTCAGCCGCCCGATAGCCCCAAACGCCTGCTTGCGGGCTTTCCAAAGCTGCAGCCGTTCCTTTGCATCGGCGGCAAATCGAACCTCTCGCGCGCGATGTTGTGTGCAAATCTCGGCGACGCGGTCGCGCTGCGCATCGAGGCCGACTTCAAGGCCATCGACTTCGATTAGGAGTACGGCCCCGGCGTCGAGTGGGAAACCGAAGTGAAATGCCTCTTCGACAGCGACCAAAATCCCTTGGTCCATCATCTCAAGAGCCGCGGGAATGATCCCCACGCCAATGATCTCGCTAATCGCTTGAGTGGCATCGTCAACCGAATCGAACACACCGAGCATCGTGCGTACGTTTTCAGGGTTGCGAGTTAGCCTCACCCAGATTTTCGTCACCACGCCGAGCGTACCTTCGCCACCGACGATCGCACCGACCAAGTCAGGTCCCGGCACCGAATCGACGGGCCCGCCGATTTGCATGATCTCGCCATCGGACGTCACCAATTCGAGGCCCA
Organism: uncultured Planctomycetota bacterium; assembly: GCA_963733705.1. Lineage (GTDB taxonomy): Bacteria > Planctomycetota > Planctomycetia > Pirellulales > Lacipirellulaceae > JABDGM01. The sequence goes on from CAVTEJ010000015.1 coordinate 435,241, forward strand.
GTACGTGATTCACCGTGACGCCATACTTCAGCGTATGCGGGCCACCGGCATTCGTTGAAACATTGCCACCGATCGTGCACGCGCCCTGGCTCGATGGATCAGGTGCGTAATGGAAACCGGTGCCAGCGAGCCGCCGATTAAGATGTGCGTTCACAACGCCAGGCTCGACCACCGCATAACGATCGCGGAGGTTCACCTCGCTGATCTCTCGCATACGCGTGAGGACGATCATCACTCCGCCGCCCACCGGTAGCCCGCCGCCGGAAAGGCTGGTCCCTGCACCGCGCGGTACGAACGGCACGCCGAGCTCGTTGCAAAGCTTTACGATGGCCGCCACTTCCGCCGTGTTCTGCGGAAAGACCGCCACATTCGGGCAATGTTTCTCGATAACGAAAGCGTCACACTCGTAGACGGCCAAATCCGAATGCGCATCGAGCACGTGACCCGCGCCGACAATCCGACGCAGGGCGCTAGATAATAAACTGGCCTCGATCGTAGACACAATCCGCTCGTGACGTCCCCAAAAAATGCGCGCTGGCAATGAACGCACCAGCACAAAGCATCAATTATAGATGCCTGCTGGACCTGCACCAGTATCAACACGCGTTACGCGGCGAGTTCTACTAAGCGCGCTCGTCCGGCGTCGTTACGTCCGGCACATCTTTCCCGAGCGCCGTCGCCAGTGCAATTTGGTGATCTTGTTCCTGCACGAGAATATCGCGAATTTGCTCGGCCATAGCATATTCACCCAGCTCCTCACACTGTCGCACCCGAATCCGATAGTTGCGGATCGTGTCGTTCTCATTGTCGAGATCGAACTGCAGCATATCGGTGGCTTTTTCCGAGGTCTTCACCGGCTTCGGCTTCGTCGCCGGCATGCCGCCCAGATAGTCGATCTGGTTGGCAAGCGTGATCGCGTGTTGAAGTTCTTCGGTGGCGTGCACCGCTAGTTCGTCTGCGATGGCCATGTACTGAGCGCCCTTGAGCACCTGTGAATACACGACATACGAAATGACTGCCTGATACTCGCGCTCCAAATCCTCGTTAAGAAGCTTGATCATTTCTTCGCGAGTCACCTTCGAGCTTTTGTCGGCCATGATATTTTCTCCCGCGGTCGGAAATTTGTTCGAGCGTGCATCTGGGTTCGCTCACCGGAAATCGCGAGCGAAGCATACTCGAGCAATCATATCATCCGAACTGCCGCGTGTCGCGAGGCGACCAAGAAGGCCCGAGCAACGTTCAAAAAAGGCGTGCCACCTGTCCCGTAAGGTGGGGACGAGACAGGTGGCACTTGGGCGGCGGGAGGTGGGAGAAACAGGAGGGAGGCTTGAGGAATTCCAACGGGTTCGATTCGAATTACGATTCCAACGGCACTTCGACGCCATCCAAAAATCCGGCCAGGGCTCGCGTCCGATACGGCTGCTGCAGTTTGCGAACGGCCTTCGATTCGATCTGTCGGACACGCTCGCGGGTGACTTGGAAAATCTTGCCGACCTCTTCGAGCGTGTAGGTATAGCCGTCGGCCAAACCGTACCGCAAGCGGATGATTTCCCGCTCGCGATACGTCAAATCGTGCATCACGTCGTTGAGCCGCTGCTTGAGCATTTCGCTGTTGGTATCGCGGAGGGGATCGTCGTCCCGATTTTCTTGTAGAAACTCGCCGAAGAAATTGTCTTCGTGGTCGCCCACCGGTTGGTCCAGCGATAGCGGCTGACGGCACATTTTGATAATGACGCGGGCATCGTCTATGGAGAGCCCCGCCCGCTCGGCAACTTCCTCCGGATTCGGCTCGCGGCCCACTTCCTGCACAAAAGCAGCGGTTACCGCACGAACCCGGCCCATCGTGTCGATCATGTGCACCGGTAGGCGAATCGTCCGGCTTTGATCGGCGATGGCTCGCGTAATCGCCTGGCGAATCCACCACGTAGCGTAGGTCGAGAATTTGTAACCGCGTTGGTATTCAAATTTGTCGACCGCCCGCATCAATCCGGTGTTGCCTTCCTGGATGAGGTCCAAGAAACTCAAACCACGATTGCGATATCGTTTGGCGATCGAGACCACGAGCCGCAAGTTGGCGGCCGACAAAACACGCTTCGCTTCATCGTACTTGTTACGTTCTTCGAGCGTGCGGGCGGCCAGGTGAGCAAGCGTGGCGGGCGATTCGAGTGTGATTCGCATCAGGTAGCGAAGCTCCTGCAAGAGCTCGGAATGCTGCTTCTCGCTGATCAGCTTTTCCGGTTCTGCGAGTTGCTGCTTGATTGTGACCATCCGCTCGCCGATCTTATGCAGCTGCTGCATCATTGGCATGAGCTTACCGAGACGCAGATTGAGCTCTTCGACGAGCCGGACGGTTTTGCCGCGGCGGATTACAATCCGGCGCCAAGCGGCACGTTTTTCGACCTTCGGACGACGCTTATCGATGGCAATACGGAAGTCCATCTGATTGAGCCGCATCAGATGCCGAACGGTTGCCAGGTTTGGTGCTAGTCGTTTCAGCGTGCGTTTTTTCTCGGATGTGTTCGTTACCGAGATTTCGATCGTGCGGTCCAATCGCAATTCGCCGCTCTGAACCTTCTCCAACAATTCGACGGCTCCCTGCAACATGAAATCGTTGCCGAGTAGCAAGTACCGAAAGCGCTTGCGGGTTTCCTCGATGCTGCGAGCCGAGGAAATCTCGTCCGCCCGATTGAGCATTGGGATTTCGCCCATTTGCATCAGGTACATGCGAATGGGGTCGTCGATATGCGACTCAAGGCTGCCTTCTTCGGGAAGGTGCTCGAGCTCGTCATCGTGCTCGACGACTGCGCTGAGCGTTTCATCGGGATGCTCGTCGTCGTTCAAAGCGAATTCATCATCGCCAAGCGAATCGCTATGATGATTGCTCTTGCCGTTAGTCTTTCCATTCGAAGTACCGTTGGCTTTTGCGACGCCGCTGTGCGACGACTTGCCATTTACCTTGCCGTTCAGCTTTCCATTCAGCGGGCTATTTGGGCGGGCGCGTCGCACAGGCGATTCCTCACGGTGGTCGGATCGAACAAACGTCTTGACGCCGATCGTTGAATGCAGCCCCAATGCCAAGGTTCGGTGCCGCAAGCTCGCCTTGCGACGTAAGTGTTTTCGCCGACACGCTTTGGAGTACGAGCTCGAACGACTTTCCCGGCTGCCGCCGCATTGTGCGTTGCCTTACCGCATCAATTCCGTTGTCGATCTGTTGCTTCATTGCAACAACGCTGCCTCGTCGCTTCGCGCCCGAACTCCTACAATCGATACGTTCTGTACACGTCAAAATGTTCATGTCTACAATCCGCACAGGAACCGCACGCAAAGGCGCAGAGGCACAAAACTCAACAGAATGCTGTTTTTGTTTTCTGTGCGCCTTCGCCCCTTTGCGTGAGAAAATCCAACTAGTGTTCATGACCAGCAACGCCATCGATATCAAAGTCACGGGCACCATTGGCACGATCGTGCTCAACCGTCCGCAGCGGCGGAACGCTCTCACTCGGGCGATGCTCGCCCAACTCGCGGAGGCTTTGAGCGATCTGCATTTAGAAAAGCGGGTTCGGGCAATCGTGCTCACGGGCGCTGGTACCGCTTTCTGTGCCGGAATGGACGTGCATGAAATGCAGCACGCCGCCACACTTCCGGAGGAAGAAAAACGGCAAGATTGGGGCGACACGGCGGAAGCTTATTGCGAGCTCGTCACGCAAATGATCCAACTCCCTAAGCCAATCATCGCTTCGGTAAACGGCCCCGCCGTTGCCGGCGGCGCTGGACTCGTGCTCGCATCGGATATAGTTGTCGCTACGCCCGTGGCCCAATTTGGGCTGACTGAACCACGCCGCGGATTGGTTGCCGGCGTCGTCGGTCCGCTGCTCGCCTTTCGTGTGGGCGGGGGGGCCGCTGCGCGGCTACTTGTCTCTTCAATACTCTACCCGGCCGATGAGGCATATCGTCTCGGGATTTATCATGAGCTCATCGACGAACCGCGCCTTTGGGCCCGCTGCGCCCAACTCGGCGAAGAATGCGCGGCCGGCGCGCCAGAGTCGGTGCAACTGACGAAACGGCTGCTGTACGAAACGGTTGGTGAACAGCTCGCAACCCAGCTTACGGTCGGAGCCGCGATGAGCGCCACTGCCCGCACCACCGAAGCGGCTCAAGAAGGCCTCACAGCCTTCGTTGAAAAGCGGCCGCCCGTGTGGAAGTAGTTTTGCGATTGGTGGGCATGCTTGCGCCAGCACTTCACTGCTATCAAGCCCCCCGAATTTCTGCCCGCATCCCAAGATGCGCTCAAACTCGATGCTTCGCTGGCCGACTTTAGTGACCAGAGAAACATTTACTTCGATCATGGGAAATCCGCCGCGCGACTCGCTGCGATTTGCGGATCTTTCCCATTCAATCGCCCTAAAAACGCGTGGTCGACGGTCATGCGAATCATGCAAATTGTCTCTGGCCGCGAAGTGAATGGAGCGGTCGTACATTGCATGCTGTTGGCCCGGGCGCTCGCTGCCCGGGGCCATACCATTACTCTGGTCTGTCGGCCTGGAGCTTGGATCGCTCGGCAAGAACTCGCCGGCGTTGAGGTCCTGACGTCCACCTTGCAACGCTGGCCGCTGACCGAGCTTCGCCGCATTGCCAACGAGGCCCGTAAACGGGAAATCGACGTCGTGCAGACTCACATGAGCAGCGCCCATTTCTTTGGCGTTCTGCTCCGTTGGATCGGCAAGGTGCCATGCGTCGCCACGGCCCATTGCCGGAGCCTGCAGGTTCATTGGGCGTTCAACGACCGCGTCATTGCGGTGTCCGAAGCCACCGCCCGCTTTCACCGCCGGGTCAATTTTGTGCCTGGCCGGAAAATAGAAGTCGTTTACAACTTCATTGATGATCACCGTTTTTCGCGCGTCTCCACTAATGACCGGCAGAAGACGCGCGTGGAGCTCGGGCTTAAGCCACAGGATTTAGCAATCGGCAGCGTTGGCGATGTGACCGCACGCAAGGGTCAACTATATCTAGTTCGCGCGATGCACCAGCTAATCGATCACGTTCCCGACGCTCGGCTCCTGTTAGTTGGCGGCGGCGATCCCAAGTACATGGACGAATGCTGCGCCGAAGCCGAACGTCTGGGTATCGCTCATGCTGTCAAACTTTGGGGTCACCGTAGTGACATCCGCAACGTTTTGGCGGCCCTCGATATCTACACGCTCGCGTCGATCGAAGAGAGCTTCCCACTTAGCACGCTCGAGGCAATGGCTGCCGGCCTGCCGCTCGTTACAACGACCGCAGGCGGATTGCCTGAATGCGTAATCGACGGCGAAACTGGTCTGCTCGTACCTCCGCGTGATACTAATGCACTTGCCGACGCCCTGCTCCAAGTCGCAACAGATATGGGCCTGCGTTCAAGGCTCGCCGAGGCGGGTATGATTCGCGTCCGCACTCACTTCAGTGCCGATTCGCAAACGCCTCGCATCGAAGCAGCCCTGGCACGCGTTGCCCGCCGCGCTGCATAGACTCCGGTGCGGCGTCACAGCTCGGGATGATCGGCCAGCCAGTGCTGCCAATCTCCTTCGTGGCCGATGATATTCAGCACTTCCTCGCAAATATCGCGCGGTTGCGCCGAGCCGCGTGAGAATATCTGTCGCCGCAGTTGGGCGAATTTGGCACAACGCTAATAATAAGTGCTCGGTGCCAGTGTAGTCGTCTTCGAGCCACCGCGCGGCGTTCATGCCTTTTGCTTCCAGCTTTCGCAAAAACTTGGCAGCGCTCTCGTCACGACTCACCGTTTCGCGAAGCGTGCGTTCGACAGCTTTGCAATCAACGCCAAGCTTTTTCAACGCTTTCGTGGCAATTCCCTTCGCTTCGCACAGCATTGCCAACAGCACATCTACGCTGTCCACGTACACTCGCCGAGATTCTGCTGCCGATTCGCCCGCCGCCACGATCACCTTATGAGCCTGCTCGGTAAACTCGACGCCGGCATCCGGAGCCGGCGCAATCTGGGGAGACGAGTCCGATTCGAGCTGAATCTCATTTTCCGCCAGGATTTCGGCCACAGGTTCCGTATCACGGCGGTACACAGCAAAGCGCACACGCTCGAGTGTCATTGCCCCCTCTGCGACAATTGCATCGAGCACGGGCATGAGCGTTGCAATGCGTTCTTCGGAATCGACGATTTCGACGACAATCGGCACATCGTCCGAAAGATGCAAAACTTTAACGGAATGCACGCGGCCGGAAACTCCGAACCCTTCGATCCCCCGTAAGGCGGTAGCGCCCTGCAGACCCTTCTGTTTTGCGGCACGAATTATAGCTTCGTACACCGGACGCCCGTCGATTCGGTCGCTCTCGTTCACGTACACTCGCAACCGCACAGCTTCACTTTCGGTTTTCATCAACTCTCCTCGACCGTCACAAGCTCCCACCGAGCAGCCAAACCGCTAGCAGTTGCGTGATTAAAGCGCAATTCTCGTTTTATTGGCCTGATGCCTATTACCGATCTTAGTTGAAGGGCCGGATTCTTTAATCCTAATCTGGCCCTCATAAACCTTCGCCGTAGAGGATTTGGCCGTGTTCTCGGCCAAACAGGCGATGCCTGCCAAATTGCCGCGTTTTGCCGTCGCTGTGGAGATGGACCTCCCTCATGCCCAAGAACGAATATAGCCACGGAAATCGTTTAAGGCAGCGCACGCCGGAAGGAGTTCATTCAATGCAGGTCAGCAAACAGCCGAGCCCCTGGCCCTGCGTCGTAATGCTCGTCGGCCTGCTTTTATTTTGTTTGGTAGCGCCAAGCTACTGGGAACAAGACTCCCCATCGTCGGCAATCCGGAGCACTCAGAGCGGCCACCAACAAACGAAGCAAGGCGTGACTATCGTTGATGGCCGGCGGAACACAGCGACGCCACCAGCTGTGAACTGGTCGACTCCGAATGCAAATTATGGCGGTGCGAACTGTTCAGAAGCGTCGCCCAATGCAGACCTGCTGAGCTTGTGGGCACCGCCAACAATTGAACAATTAATCGCCGCACGAAGTATCACACCCGTTGCAGATGGCTTTGGGCTCGGCGTGAACGAATGGCAGTCGCCGCAGGCGATCATCACCGTGCCACGCGTCTCGGACAATGCGCTGGCGGCGGATGACGTCGCCGCATGGCTTCCGTCCTCCCCCGAAATTGCCGATGCACTATGGTTCGCCGGAGAAGTGTTCGCCGAATACTCACCCGGAAATTTACCACAGCGATTCGTTGCATTTGTGATGAATGCCGTGCCCGATCATGCGATTGCGAGTGTAGCGGTCACGCCGATCGAAACTTCCGAGCCGTGGCCGAGCCAACCACTGCGACTCACGGATCCCAGTGATCGATTGGCGATGCGCCCGGCGCCGCCTCGAGCGACGTCGTGGTGTGTACCTGTCGTACTGTTCGAGCAGCTTGAACGCTTGACAGATAATGCTACAACTGCGGAATGGGCGAGTCACGTTAGCAACCAACTACATGCACTCACTGAACGCGACCAGTTGGCGGGCGACGACGTCCAATCGATTCTTGCAGATCTCAGCGATGCGGCGGAGGAAGCGTACCGGCTTGCCGACAACACCAACGATGAGCGGCTCCGCGTCGAACTGCTGCGAGCGCATTGGCGCTCGCCCGTCGGCTCGATTGCTGGAGCGCGATGCATGAAGAACACGTGGCGTTTCGCGTGCAAAATCGCGTGGCCGCCCGTGGCGAGTTGAGCCCGTACTTCAGCAGCCCCCCAAGCGACTCGCCGACGCCTGCCGATGTCGTTGCGTTGAGCAAGGACTTGGAAGCGTACGAAAAGACGTGCGATCCGCGGCTTGCCGCTCAAGTTCTTGCGCAGCAAAAAGTCTTAGAAAAATCGCCCGCCTCGTTTGATCGGGCTCTCGCCGAAGCGGTCGAGCAACACTATCGCAACGCCAACGTCCGCATTGCCATTGCGGCCCAGATGATCAATCGGACGATGAAATCGCAGCGATCCGAATCTCGACCGGTTCGCGACGTGATCGCTGGCGCGTTCGTCCACGGCCAATCGGAGATATTTTCCCAGAGCCGCGTAGCGCTACGCCCGGCCGACAACGAATGGAAACTGCAAGTTGAGACAAACGGTGTGGTCGAATCCAACACGCTGGCCAACTCCGGACCAGTACGCTTGCGCAGCCGTGGTCAAACCGATTTTTCCGGCAGCAAATCGGTAGTCGTGCGGGCAGACGGTGTACACATGCAGGAAAGCGGCGTGGATGCCAACGCCCACAATCGTCTGCTGGGCGTCACGACGGATTACGATTGGGTGCCACTGTTCGGCGGCTACGCCCGAGATCGGGCAATGCAAGAATACCAGGCTCGGCAAAACCGCGTGCGCACCGAAATGGAGTGCCGCGTCTCTGCCGAGGCTAGCGACACGCTCGATCGCGAAACACATGAGGCCATGGAGCGAGCTCGCAAAAACATATACGGCCGCTTCACCGAGCGATTCGACCAGTACGGCGTCAAACTCACTACGATCGAAATGAAGTCGACTCCCGAACGGCTCGTCGCCCGGTTGCGGGTCGCGAGCGACGACCAACTCGCCTCGCATACCCCTCGTCCTAGGGCACTTTCAGATAGCCTCGGCAGCCTGCAACTTCACGAAACAGCACTGACCAACAGCGCCGTCACGCTGGGCCTCGACGGCCAACGGCTGACTGGCGCTGAGCTGCAGCAAAAGATGCGAGAAGAGTTTCCAAAAGTTGTATTGAAGGACGCGCAGGATGTCCATCGCGACACAGTCTTTCAATTCGCGCCGAAGAATTCGGTGCAAATCCACATCAAAGACGGGCGATTTGAACTCGCCGTCGCCTTCGACAACGTGCAACTCGACGGCGAAGACATGCCGAATGTGATTGTGCACGCGTACTACACGCCGTCGGTGGATGGTTTAAATGCTGAGCTTACCCGCGATGGCGCCCTCGGAATCGAAGGCCAAATCAGCGGCACCGAACGAGCCCGCCTGCACAATATTTTCCAGCAAGTGCTGCCGCCCGATCGAAAGTTAACGCTAATCCACCTAGGCGACCAGCCAGAAATGCATTTGGACGGGCTGATGATCACCCAACTCGTGCTGGAAGACGGCTGGATTGGCATCGCCATCGGCCCCGAGTCGACCAACCGCGTGGCCGAACGCTCGCGTTCGTTGCGGTAAGCGGAATGCGAGCAGAGAAATGCCGATTCCTATTAGTCGAGATGCTTGAGATCGTTCCCGACGATCTTCTCGCGCATCCGCTGCCACCACGTTTGCATCCTTTGCTGCGTTGAGCCATTCCGCGAAATGCGACTGGCCATGAGTTCCGCCTCGGCGGTTCGCCAATGATCCGAACCATCTCCGGGTGGGCAGCCCCGCTCCTGCCAAATGGCGTAGGCTCGACGAGCGATTTCGTCCTCGGAAATAACGGTTGAGGTGGTGTTCATCGATCCTCCAGGATGCCGGCCGCAAGCCGACATGCAAATTTGACGCCTAGTTGCCTTCCATTGCTACCATTCCACTCCAATTGGCCACGCAGCGTCAAGAGAAGATCGGCGGTGGAAAAGCCGCGTACATAACCACTTGAATTCGGGAATAGTTCAGGCGGAGAATGCAGAACAGAGGTGCGACGGGACGGAATTATTACGCGTTTCACGTAACCGTAGTGGTTTTTTCGTCGGTTGAGGCTAAAAAGGACGACACGGCAGACGCTACACGCCCGTGCGGCTCGCACTAGGCCTTCAAGCCAGAGGAGCATGCCATGCAATCGAGGTCTTTAACGAACATAGGGATGCGAAACTCGATCGGAATTATCAGCGGTTTTGTCGCTTGCCTGGCATTCGCCGCGGCAAACAACCCCGCAAATTGCCACGCTTCCAGTGGCTCGAAGGCCGAAGCAGAGCGTCTCATCAGTGCCGCCGCCTCTGCCGAAACGTCTGGCGACCATTCCCGCGCGGGTCCTGTTGCAGAACGCAATCAAAGCAGATCCAGATGACCGACTCGCCCATTGGCAGCTTGGCCAGATGCAAGTCGACGGCAAGTGGATCGCAGCCGATGAAGTGCAGCGCCGCGCAGCAGCCGACCCCTTACAGACTGAGTACCAACAGCGGCGGATGGCAACCGGCCGCGGCTTCCAACAGCAGTTAGCCCTCGCGCGCTGGTGCCGCGACAACAAACTCAACGATGAATCGCAGCTTCATTGGGCCGTCGTATTGTCCCTCGACCCGACCAACAAGGAGGCTTTGAAGGCTGTTGACATGATGTGGAAAAACGGGCGGCTTGTAAGCCGGACCGAAAAGCCCGAGCAGAAACAGCACGCTCAAGACGCTAAGAACGCGGCCAAACATTGGGAGCCGATCATCGCGAAATGGCGGCGAGCAGTTTCGGGCCACGATGTACCAGCACATGACGCGGCACTCGCAGAAATTCGCGCCATTAAAGACTTGGATGCGATCCCCTCCCTCGAAAGTGTGACGCTCGGCCGCGACGCAAATGACATCAAGCATGCCGAAGAATGCCTTCAAATCTCGATGGCATTTATCGAAGCCCTTAACAAAATGGCAGACCAGGCAGCGACTGATTCACTCGTACGGCACGCAGTATTTTCGCCCGGCAATAAAGCGCGGGCTCTCGCAATCGAAGAGCTCAAACCACGCGAGCAAAATAGTTATGTCCCCATGCTGCTTGCCGGTTTGGCGATGCCAATCGAATCTTCATTTCACGTTGCAACGGATGTAAATGGAAACGTTCACTACTCCCACGCGCTGTATCGTGAAGGTGCTGACGCCGACTGGTCGTACAACCTAAACAAGACAACAAGCCAAACGGACTTCGGCAGCAAAATCACGCTTTTCGATACCTATACAAAAGAAATGCAAGTTGGAACGGTGGCGGATGCACGCAAAACCGCAAAAATTGCTCAGGTTTCGTCGCAAGCCGAGCAACATTATGGGAGTAACATCGCCACTACCGAGTCGAACGTCGCCCGAGCAAATGAGGGTGCCGAGGAATTGAATGCGCGTATCTTCCCGGCCCTCGTTTCGACAACAGGTAAAGATTTCGGCGATAACCCGAAAGCATGGTGGAGTTGGTGGAGTACCGAAAACGAATACTTATCCAGCGAACACCCAGTTGATCAGCACTACGACACTGAGTGGCGAAACTATTACTATGGAGCCCCGCAGACTCTGACGTACAGCACGGCCCCACCTCCGCCACCTTCAGCACATCATTCTTGCTTTGCCAAGGGAACGCTCGTTTGGACGAAAACCGGTCAGAAAGCGATCGACAAAATCGAGCCAGGCGAGTTAGTTCTTTCCCAAGACATCGAAACCGGGGAGCTAAAGTACGAACCAGTTCTCCTCCGCACATTTCGGCCGAGTGGCAAGCTGATGAAATTAACAACCGACGGCGAAGAGCTGGTCGCCACAACCGGCCATCCGTTTTGGGTGCCGGGCACCGGTTGGCGAATGACTAAGGAACTCGGCGATGACGCTATCTTGCACGGCTTGCAACACCCGGTGCACGTAAGCTCGATTCAGCAGACGACCGATGGCGAGGCTTACAATTTGGTCGTTGCCGAAACGAGCACGTATTTCGTCGGCCACGAAGGCGTCCTCGTGCACGACATCACACCCCGCGGTCCCACGCCATTTATCGTGCCAGGCCTCGCAAAGCAATTCTGAATCACGGCCGCACGCTGTGGCGTGCCCGGTCCTTAAAGCGTTCCTATTACAACCGCGGGCGTTGGCGAAGTGATGACGCTCGTCAGCCCCCGGCTCTGCCGGGGGTTTGCGATTGCGATGGGAAGCCGCCGCCAGCACGCCCGCGGCGATACGCGATTCCCGCTCAGGGTGCCTGGGGCAACGCCCCCGTAACGCATCGAATAGCTTAGTGCCCCATGCCGCACCCAGCGATAATCAAATTCACGTGCCCAAGTTTACGCCGCTAATCCTGCCCGCGGCATCCTTATCTCGACGCTCGCTTTTTCTTGTTTTTGGCGGCGCACTATGTCCCCGCCTATGTGTGCCCTAACCGATGGCATTGGACCTAAGCTGTCGCGAAATTGCGACTTGCACTTAAACTCGGAGGTCTGAACCTAAATTCATTTCGTGGCCCAACCGAATCAGTACCCCAGCCCAACGGCAACGAGCGTCGTGGCGAGTAGGAGAGTGCGGAGGCTGAATCTCCAGCGTGTCCATGGTGCGAAGGCCAGCGATCCAAATAGCAACACAGCAAACCAATCGGGTGCAAATATGCCATAAGACGTCGCATCGGACGCGATATCGAATGTGCGGCCTTGGTGCGGCTCGATTATCCAATCAATTACTGGGTCATGAGTCCAGAGCCAAAGTGGAGAGCCTCTCAGGTAGGTGGTGGTAAAAATACCAATCCTGCCGTGGGTCGAATCAACGAGAAAATGTCTCGGCAATGCCGGGAAATCAGCCTCAAACGTGTCATACCACCAATAGCTCCGCACCCACAACGCGATTAGTAGGACCGCCGCTGTGCCCCACGCAACCGACCACACGATTCGCAGCTTGCGGTATTTCATATCAGACTACGATAGGGCCGCTCAGTGACTTTCCATCCAAGCCATTCATCCTCAACTCGAACCACCGGAAGATCAGTTTACGCAGCAGCGGGCAAGTAGGCCCAAGGCTCGGACATTGCTTCAAGCGTAAGAGCGGCCATCGTTGCGAATGCCATCACGGCAAGTAATGAGGTTTAATTCTGAAAGCCGTTCGTTGTTGATGACACCGCCCCAATCCAATCGTTTCGTCGTGATATATTCAAGCTGCACGACTTCGTCCCGATCAAAGATTTCCCCCTCACGCGGCAATTCGATCCGTCTCGCCTTCGTATCGTATGCGAGCCACGGACCCGACCGCAAATCTCGGCTAAATCGGTAGTACGTTGCCCCGGTGAAGAGCGCACATGTTAGAAAACCGATTCCTGCCGGGACACCGTAGGTTATCAATGGCCCATGATCAGCAACCACTTTCAGTAAGTAGCTAAAGCCAGCGAAGAAGCTGACGAAGATTAATTTCAGAACGATTATCGAACGAATCGGCAGGGGCCAGGATAGAAGCGAAACACGCCGTTCTCAAACACTGAGCGGGCCGTGGGCAGATTACGTAATTGCCCCTGCCGAAGATAAATTTTCAGGGTCTGCATTTGCCGGCGGTTTGGCCATCGTGAAATTCCGAGTCAGGACATCGCAGCTTTACGTATTGGATTTGTGTATGGACAAATTATTTGTGGTTCGCCCTGAATTCGTGATTAGCCCGAAAGCATCCCAGCAATAATCGCAAAAACCATAAGCGCGACGCTTCCTCCAAGCCCCCAAAAAATCGCCTTCTTTGATAGGGGCTTGGAAATATCGCGTCCGTCTATGCCAAACTTTATTAGCAGTGGAATTGCCACGAAAAGCTGCCATCCCCACACAAAGGGAAGGAACGGCCACAAAAATAGCGCGCTGGACGCGATCGTCCATGCTGCTCGACTTTTGGGATTACTCCAAAGAAGCACAAAGATAGTAGTCGCGTATATGAGCGTGCAAAGAATTACTGCGACCAAGAGCCAAGCCTCAGCGTTCATGCTGCGTCGCTTTCTCAATCAGGTCTTTGATCAACTACACCCGGTCAGCCACGCGGATCATTATACTAATCGAAGTGCTGCTCAACCCGCGACTGCATACCGACGATTGGTTTCGGGTAGTACTTATTGCACGCCGCCGACCACGCAGTTCGAAGGTTTCCGGAGGTTCATTATGTCCTCTATTGAAAGTGGAAAATGACTTAGTGTTACGGAATTCGTTATTCACACAACGCGAACTGCCCTCCCACAATTCCATCCCGAGAACGCCGGAAGAGAAGCTACCATCACCTACAGCCGCAAAAACCAATGTGGCATTTTCAAATCCCGGTGATTGCCAGTTTCCATCCAAGAAAAACTTGGGATGCTTTCACAATCGGTAGCGAGGTGGCATTTGCATGCTGGAGGAAGCCATACGTCGGCGATAACACATTTTCAATTTGGTTAAAACTTATGCGGCCTTCTGCGATTACATGGGTCCGACCGGAAGTTTCGAAAACCGTAATTCCATCTACGACCAATAACTCCGCACCCACAATACGACTAGCAGCACCGCCACGATTCCCCACGCCACCGACCACACGATTCGCAGCTTGCGGTTTTTCATGCGAACAATTCTTCCGCGTGCAAAGCCTAGTGCGATGGAAGCTGCCGCCAGCGTGAAACTATACGCCGCTAAACTGCCCACGGCATCTTATCTCGACACTAAACTTTTTAGTTGTTTTTGACCGCGCACAATGTTACCGTCTATCGTGCATAACTGAACATCCGTTCCCTAATCGATCTGACGCCGTCTAAACCTTAACAGCAGGAGCGTCTGCCGCTGCGCGTGGCTGAATCCGCAAAAATTCAGACGGCCCCAGCTTCGCTGAACATCACCAAACACACCTCCGCCTTTTTGTAACGAACCGGCCGCCCAGCACACTACTCGTACTCAATAATCCATGCATTTTGGCACTCCCTGTTTCGAAAACCCCCTACGTTTGCCGAGCGAACTCGCACGCCAACGTTCCAAAACCCCCGAATTTTGTATTAAAAAATCGTGTTCACCGTTTTCGTACATAATCCCGTCGGTCATTCCGTCCCCAGACCGCTGGCTCTCAAGTCTTGCTCAAAACCACTTGAATCTGGAGACCGTCCAGGCGGAGAATGCATAAGCATCGTTCACGGAGGGTTCGGCTTTCAGAAAACCAAGAACAGGGGTCTGGCCATGCGATGTAAACCCGGAAATGTACGATGCTCGGTCAGAACCTGTGTTCTATCGTCTGCGTGGGAGTGGCACTGTTAATTGCAGTCCGCCGACCATCGCACGTGCGGATAGCGTGTCCGGCAAAACAGCAGAACCTCTGATTGCTGCCGCTGTCAGGCCGAAGTTGCTGGAGACTCGTCAAAGTACTGTGTCACTTTTGGAAGAAGCCGCAAAAGCAAGCCCAGACAAAGATCTCGTTCATTGGCAGCTCGGGCAAATCCAAAGAAACGGCAAGTGGATCTCTGTGGACGATGCTTCAGCGAGAAGCTGCATCGAATCCTCTCGAAGCCGAGTATTTGAAGCGGCGGAGACCTCGGCCGCCAGTAACGTCGCCGATCAACTCGAGCTCGCACGCTGGTGCCGCGACAACAAGCTGGTCGACGAGGCGCGCCTTCATTGGAATGTCGTCCTGGCCCTCGAGCCGACGAACAAAGAAGCGCACAACATGCCATCGACATGATCTTGAAAAATGGGCAGCTGATCTCTCGCGAGGACCTGGCGGACAGAAAACAGCGGGCTCAGGAAGCCAAAGACTAGCCGCTCAGCACTGGGATCCGATCATCGCCAAATGGCTAGGATGCTGTTTCCGGACGGGATGTTCAAGATCACGACGCAGCGCTCGCAGAAATCCGGCAGGTGCGAGACAATCGGATGCTATTCCATCGTTCGAAAAAGTGACGCTTGGGCGACGATGCGAATGACGTGAAATTGGCTGAGCCCTGCTTGCAGATTACCCTTGCCTTCTTCGAGCGCTTGCACGACCTGCCGAATCAGCCCGCAACAGAATCGATCGCCCGGCACGCCGTGTTGTCGCCGGGCAACAAAGCCCGGGCGTGGCGCACGAGCGAGCTCAAAACACGCAAACAAGCGAGACTACATGCCAATGCTCTTGAGCAATTTGCGAATGCCAATCGAATCGACGTATCGTGTCGAGACAACCCCAGACGGTAGCGTTCATTACGCTCACTCGCTCTACCGCGAAGGTCCAAACTCGGACCGATCGTTCGAATTCGAATTTCTTCACAAATCAGTACATATTCGACGGCAAAGACTACCGCGTCGAACCGCAACACGGGAAAAGTGCAGACGTAGGACCAACGCCGGAATCACGAGTCGTCAGCGGCAGCAAAGAGGCTCACGTCGCGTCGCTTCTGAAAGCCGAACGGCGACCGCGACAAATCGAAGCGAAGGTCGCCGCCAAGACGAATGAGGCGGCCGACGAATTAATTCCCGCGTCGTGCCGGTGTTGACCGATACACTGGCAAGAATTTCGAGACAATCCAAAGCAATGGTGGGATTAGTGGACAAGATACCAACGAGTACTATGCCGTAGACCATCCCGTCGACCAGCACTACATAGCGAGCGCAACAACTACTACTATGGCTTTCCCAGTACCGACGATCATACTACGGACATCCGCAGCAAACAGTACTCCGTTCAACATTCTTGCTTCGGCAAGGGAACGCCAGTGTGGACCAAAACTGGCACGGCCGATAGAAACTTTGAATGGGTGATTTATTATTGTCGCAAGACACGGAGACCGGCGAACTAAGTTTGAGCCCGTGTTAGTCCGTACGCTACGCCCGATTGGCAAAATGATGAAGCTGACCACTGGATCTTGCGAACTAAACGCGACGATCGGGCACCCGTTCTGGGTTACTGGCCAAGGTTGGCGGATGACGAAGGAGTTGGGCGACGATGCGGTTTTGCACTGCTTGAGGGGCCGAATCGAGTTCGATCAATCGCCGCGACCGATGACGCAGAGGCGTACAACCTGGTGGTCGCGGAGTTCAACACCTACTTCGTCGGATCCAGTGGCCTGCTCGTCCACGACAACCGCAGCACGCACTCCGCTGCCGGGAGTGGTGCCCGGCATTGCCATTGCAATAAGTTCCGAGTTGTACCGCCTCGGTCCGCGCGATGATCGGCTCATGATCGTCGACGATCAGATATCCTGGTTTCAAATCGACCAGTTCCCAGCTGCGTACCGACGGAATTGCCGCAAGTGCTGCCAATTCCCGCCTATTTGTATGCCATTTCCAGCTGCTTAAATCGTGGCACGCAGTTTGCTTTTTATCCCATTGAGATTTTAAGACACCGCGGACGCCATATTGAGGGTCCGCCTAAATCGGCTGGGTAACTCCTGGCCATCACCTTTTCAAGGAGTTAGTCATGTCTGCAATGCTTGTCGCCCCGATGTTGTTTGCTGCCGCCGGCTATTCGTTGCTCTATTTGTTGATGGGCGGCGGACTCGGCGGCGCAATTTTGATTTTCATCGTCGCCAAGATGCTGGGCCGATAGGCCCGCCTTTTGATACTAAGCCGTTCGCGGCTTACGCCAATCGCAGGGCATGTTTGTCGGCCGTCAAACGCTGGCGAGCATGCCCTGCGTTATTCCGGGAGCAGGCAGCATACTGGAACCCATCAAGAATTCATCGATCGCCCGCGCCGCGCCGCGCCCTTCGTTGATTGCCCACACGACCAGAGATTGACCGCGGCGGCAATCGCCGGCCGCGAACACGCCGGCTACATTCGTTGCGAATTTGCCATGCTCTGCCTTAAACGTCTCCCAATTGCCACGTGGTCGTTGCGACTCGACTCCCAGCATTTCGCCGACCGCTAATTCCGGCCCAAGAAATCCCGTGGCCAGCAACACAAGATCGGCCGGCCAGATCTTTTCGGTCCCATCCACCTCCGTGAACGGCGCTTTTTCGCCCGGCTTCGACCAATCTACCAAAGCCGTTTTGATGCCCGTCACTCGGCCATCGCCGTTGCCCACGAACTCCTTCGTGAGAATATTGTACGCCCGCGGATCGGCACCGAATTTTGATTTTGCTTCCGAATGCGAGTAGTCGATACGATAAATCCGCGGCCATTCAGGCCAGGGATTGTTAGACGCCCTTCCCTCTGGTGGCTGATCCAATAACTCGAAATTGACAACGCTTTTACAACCGTGGCGTAGCGACGTGCCGATGCAATCGGCACCTGTATCACCGCCGCCGATCACGATCACATCGAGCCCCTTCGCCGAAATGTAATGGCCGTTCGTTAGCGAATTGTCGAGCAAACTCTTCGTATTGCGAGTCAGGAAATCCATGGCCAAATGGATACCTTTCATCTCGCGCCCTGGGCACCGCCCCGTAGGATCGAACGATTTCGTCGCCCCCGTTGCAAGCAGCACCGCGTCGTTTTCATTGACAAGCTGCTGGGGGTCGATGAACTTGAGCGGGCAGCCTCGTTCATGCATGATTTGCGACATGTGGCCGCTGGGAAAATCTTCTTGCCGACCCACGTGCGCGCACGTCACAAAGTTCACACCTTCGGCCGTTAACAAATCGACGCGCCGCTGCACTACGCCCTTATCGAGCTTCATGTTCGGAATGCCGTACATCAACAGTCCGCCTACACGATCTGCCCGCTCGTACACAGTCACTTGGTGGCCAACTTTGTTGAGCTGTGCGGCGGCCGCTAACCCTGCCGGCCCGCTGCCGACGATGGCCACCCGCTTGCCCGTTCGCGTGACCGGGGGCTGCGGCGTGATCCAACCTTCCGCAAAACCGCGGTCGATGATCGCGTTCTCGATATTTTTGATCGTGACGGGCGGCTCGATGATGCCGAGGACGCAGGCCCCTTCGCACGGTGCGGGACACGTGCGGCCTGTAAACTCGGGGAAATTGTTCGTCTTATGGAGCCGCTCAAGCGCGTCTTTCCAGCGGCCTTGGTAGACAAGATCGTTCCATTCAGGAATCAAGTTGTCGATCGGGCAACCCGAATCGCTTTGGCAAAACGGCACGCCGCAATCCATGCACCGCGCGCCTTGCGTGCGCAGATGGACTTCTGCCGGCACAGTGTAGATTTCCAAGAAATCCTGCACACGCTCCAGCGGATCGCGATACGGTACCGCCTGCCGCTCAAATTCTTTAAAACCAGTGGGTTTACCCATTACGCCTGATTCCGATCGCGGAAGGCGTCTCACGCCATGGCGCAAAGACGCAAAGTAAATCCGCCCGAAAAAGTAGTTCCTAATGTGGTGTTGTGAAATCCTTAAATTGATTGATGCCGACGAACACTAGCTTCTTAATCTTTCTTGCGCCTTCGCGCCTTTGCATGAGAAATCTCTAGATTTGCAATCAAACGGCAACGACTTGCCGCAATTGTGTGACTTTTTGTTCTTCGAGCACGCGCTTGTAGTCCGTCGGCATGACTTTCACAAAGTGAGGCAGCGACCGCTCCCAGCGACTAAGAATCTCAATCGCAATCGCCGAGCCCGTGTAGTCGCGATGCTTCTCGATAAGGTTTCGCAGTTCGACGATGTCCTCATCAGCCTCAACTTTTTCAAGCTCGACCATCCCCAAATTGCAATTCGCGAGAAGGGCCTCTCCCGGATCCCAAACGTACGCAATGCCGCCGCTCATGCCGGCGGCAAAGTTGCGGCCCGTGGGGCCTAAAATTACCACGCGGCCGCCAGTCATGTACTCACAGCCATGATCGCCAATGCCTTCGATCACGGCATGCGCGCCGCTATTGCGGACGCCAAAACGCTCTGCTGCTCGACCGCGGAAGAACGCCTCGCCGCTGGTGGCGCCATATAAGGCGACGTTGCCAATGATAATGTTATTTTCGGCCACAAAGCTCGAATCGACCGGCGGATAAATGATGACTCGGCCGCCAGATAAGCCCTTGCCGACATAGTCGTTGGCATCGCCAACTAACTCCAGCGTGACGCCAGTCGCCAAAAACGCGCCGAAACTTTGCCCCGCAGAACCTGTGAATTTGAAGTGAATCGTGCCGTCCGGCAAACACTGCTCACCCCACCGCTTAGCGATCTCGTGGCTGAGGATCGTGCCCACGGTGCGGTTCGTGTTGATAATGTCCAGTTCCGCACGAACAGGCTGACCTTCTTCGAGCGCCGGCTTCGCCAGACCGAGCAGTTTCGTGCGATCTAGCGACAAATCAAGCCCGTGATCCTGGCCTTTCTGACAATACGTGCCGACACCTTCATGCGGTTTCTTGATCGGTGATAGCAGGCCGGTCAGATCGAGCCCATCCGCTTTCCAATGTTGAATCGCCGCGTTCGTTTCCAGGCAATCGACGCGCCCGACCATCTCCTCGATCGTACGGAACCCCAAGTCGGCCATGTGCTGTCGCGCGTCTTCCGCTACCATAAAGAGGTAATTGACGACGTGCTCAGGCTTGCCCGCAAATTTCTTCCGCAACACCGGGTCCTGAGTCGCGACGCCGACGGGGCAAGTGTTGAGGTGGCATTTGCGCATCATGATGCAACCGAGCGTGATGAGCGGGGCCGTCGCGAAGCCGAATTCCTCGGCCCCAAGGATTGCTGCCATTACTACGTCGCGGCCCGTTTTCAGGCCACCATCCGTCTGCAACACCACGCGGCTTCGCAAATCGTTGAGTACCAGCGTTTGGTGCGTCTCGGCGATTCCCAGCTCCCACGGCAAGCCAGCGTGCTTGATACTGGTGAGCGGCGACGCGCCAGTCCCGCCCGTATCGCCGGAAATGAGGATGTGGTCCGCGAACCCCTTTGCCACACCGGCGGCGATCGTGCCGACACCCACTTCGGAAACCAGCTTCACGCTCACGCGAGCCGAAGGATTGCTGTTCTTCAAATCGTGGATCAACTGCTTGAGGTCCTCGATCGAATAAATATCGTGATGCGGCGGCGGGCTAATAAGCCCCACACCGGGCGTCGAGTAGCGAATGCGCGCGATATTCGCATCGACCTTGCGGCCCGGCAGTTCACCACCTTCGCCCGGCTTCGCGCCCTGCGAAATCTTGATCTGCAGCTCATCGGCGTTGGCCAGATACCAAATCGTCACGCCAAACCGACCCGATGCCACCTGCTTGATCGCCGAACGTTTAGAATCGCCATTCGGCATCGGCTTAAAACGCTCGGGATCCTCGCCACCTTCGCCGGTGTTGCTCTTGCCGCCCAGCCGATTCATCGCAATCGCCAGCGTTTCGTGCGCTTCTGCGGAAATCGAACCAAAACTCATCGCGCCGGTGCAGAACCGCTTCACGATGTCCTTGGCAGACATCACTTCTTCGAGCGGAATCGGCCCGCCATTCCCGCCTGGCTTTAATTGAAGCAAACCTCGCAACGCGCAGCGAGTTTGTGCGTCGCGATTCGCGTGTTCGGCGAACCGACGGTACGCGTCGACGCTGTTATTGCGTGCGGCGACTTGCAGATCGGAGATCGCCGACGGATCCCACATGTGGCGCTCGCCATCGGCACGCCAATGGAATTCGCCCGGATTCGGGAGAACAGTCGAAGTATCGCCCGCTTGTTCCGGATACCCGAGCCCATGTCGTCGCAATGCTTCTTCGGCGAGCACGCGAAAATCAACACCCTGGATTCGGCTGGCCGTGCCCGCGAAGCAACGGTCGATCACGTCGCTCTTGAGCCCAACCGCCTCGAAAATCTGGGCGCCTTTGTAACTCTGCAGCGTAGAGATGCCCATTTTGGCCATCACCTTGAGCATGCCCTTGGCAACACCCTTGCGATAAGCAGCCACGAGGTCGTGATCCTCCTTGGTAACCGGATCATAATCTTCGCCGTTCGCAACAGCATCGATCACCGGATGAGCCTTCCCTTCCCCAGTGTGCTCCGTTCGATCCGAACCCTCGGGTCGTTGCAGTAGCCCTTCCCGGCGTGCATGCCACAACGATTCGAACGCAAGATACGGATTGATCGCGTCAGCCCCAAAGCCAACGAGTAGACAATGGTGATGCACTTCGCGCGCTTCGCCCGTTTCGACAACGATTCCAATCCGCGTCCGCTTCGCCTTGCGCACTAAATGGTGATGCACGGCACCAACGGCAAGCAGCGAGCTAAGCGGGACCCGGTCGCGGATGATCGCGCGATCGGAAAGCACCACTAACGCGTAACCTTCGTCGATAGCGGCCTCAGCCTCACGGCACACCCGATCGAGCGCATCCGTCAAACCGCTGTGGCCTTCGCCACGCGACCATGTGATATCGATCGTTTTAGTGCGCCAGCCACGGTGACTCATGTGCGTGAGCGCCGCCAATTGCTCGTTCGAAAGAATTGGATGCGGAATCCGCAGCCGGTGCGCATGCTCTTCGGTGGTCTCAAGGAGATTCTGCTCAGGGCCGATGTAGCACTCGAGCGACATGATCACTTCTTCTCGAATCGAATCAATCGAGGGGTTCGTGACCTGCGCAAAGAGCTGTTTGAAATAGTCGTACAACATCCGCGGCTTGTCCGAGAGGCACGCCAACGCTGAATCGTTGCCCATCGAACCCACGGGATCGCGGAGCTCACGTACGAGCGGCAGCAGCATGAACTGCATCGTTTCGATCGTGTAACCAAACGCCTGCATCCGTTCGATCAGCGTTTTCGGCTCGAACCCGTGGGGCTCCTTGTCGGACCCAAGTTCACTCAGTTCGATCCGCTGTTTCGAAAGCCACTCCGCGTACGGCCGGCGGCTCGCGAAATCCCGTTTCAGCTCATCATCCGGAATCAGGCGTCCCTGTTCGAAGTCGATCAGGAACATGCGGCCCGGCTGCAAACGACCTTTGACTTTGATGTTTTGTGGCTCAATTCGCAGCACGCCAACTTCGCTGGCCATGATCACGCGGTCGTCGTGTGTGATGTAATACCGCGAAGGCCGCAGTCCGTTCCGATCGAGAATCGCGCCGATGTACTTGCCATCCGTGAACGCGATCGACGCCGGCCCATCCCACGGCTCCATGAAGCACGAGTGATACTCATAGAACGCGCGCTTATCGTCCGCCATCGACTCGTGATTTTGCCACGCCTCGGGCACCATCATCATGACCGACTCTTGCAGCGTGCGGCCATTCATCAGCAAGAATTCGAGCACGTTGTCGAACGTGCCAGAGTCGCTGCAATCGGGTTCGGCCACCGGGAATAGCTTGGGCAATTCTTTGCCGAACAGTTTGCTGTTTGCCACCCCTTGCCGCGCCAGCATCCAATTCATGTTTCCGCGCAGCGTGTTAATTTCGCCGTTGTGGCTCATGAACCGTAGTGGCTGGGCGCGATCCCACGATGGAAATGTGTTCGTCGAGAACCGCGAATGGACCATCGCGAGGTGGCTCGTGTAATCCGGCGCAGCAAGGTCGGGAAAATACCGGAAGAGTTGCTCGGTCGTGAGCATCCCCTTGTAGATAATGACTTTCGTGGACAGCGAGCAGATGTAAAACATCTTGGCCTGCTTGAGCGACGCATCGCTTCGCAACCGATGACTGGCCTGCTTGCGAATCAAGTACAGCTGCCGCTCAAACGCATCGCCCGCCAGCTTTTTGCCGGCCGCGATCACCAACTGCTCGATGTGCGGCTCGCCGGCCTTCGCTGTGGGTCCGATATCGGCCTTTTCCGTTTGCGTTGGCACCAACCGCCAACCAACAAGCTGCTGCCCTTGCCCAGCGACGATCTCGCCGACAACCTTCTTGCACTTCTCGCGCTCCGCCGAGTCCCGGGGTAAAAACACAATGCCCGCCGCAAACTGACCCGGCGGCGGCAACGTCGCTTTCAACTCCTGCTTCACAACCCGCTGTAAAAACTCGTGCGGCAAAGCAGTTAGAATGCCAGCTCCGTCGCCCGTGTTCGGCTCGCAACCGCAAGCGCCACGGTGATCCATATTACGGAGCACTTCCTCCGCATCGATTAAAATCTGGTGGCTCCGTTTCCCCTTGATGTGCGCAACGAATCCTACACCGCACGAATCATGTTCGAACGCGGGGTCGTATAATCCTTGCTTGGGCGGTAGGCCGAAGCTGACTTGTTTGTTGCTGTTTTCTTCCATCTCGATTTCCGCCCTGCTTTGGCACCCTTCAAAGGTCGCGCCGATTACAGCTGTGCGACCGCAGCCAGATTGTGCCGCGCCTTCGACGAATAGTCGCTTCCGTCGATTCCGGCCGTGTCCGCAAGCTTATTTTCCGACTCCACGGATGAATTCTGCGACTGCAGCAACTTGATAAACAGCTGGGCCGTTTCGTTAAGCTTCCGATCGCGACGATGAATGATCCCCAAAGTTCGCTCGAGCGCCACGCCTTCGAGCGGAATCTGGACCAAGGAACCCGATTCGATTTCTCGAGCGATCGTCGGCTCCGGCAACAAACTTACGCCAGCTCCAATTTCTATCGCACGCTTGATCGTTTCGATATTGTCGAATTCGAGCGCAACTCGCACGCGCACTTTTTGTAATGCGAGCGCCCGGTCAATTTCCTCGCGAATTTTGAGGCCTGATTGAAACGCCACGAACGGCTCACCGTTGATCGCGCTGAGCGGCGTCGTGCGACGCAGCGTCAACGAATGCTGCGGATGGCAAACGAGCACCATCTGTTCCGTACGCCAGGGCATCGCCGCAAGACTCGCCGATTCCTCGGGGTAACTCACCAAACCCAGATCGGCCTGCCCTTGATCTACTTCTTCATACACGCGATGGGGATGCACATACTCCAAGCGCACATCCGCCTTTGGGTGAGCGGCCAAAAACTCGCGCATACAGCCGCTCATGTGCGCGAGCCCGACTGAATAAATTGACGCAATCGTCAGCCGCGCGACCGCCGCTTCGTGTAACGCACGAACCTCGCGCTCCAAATCGTCATACCGCTGCACAATAACCCTGGCCCCCTCATGGAACCGCTTCCCTTCTGCGGTCAGCACGAACGGGCGCTTCGAGCGATCGATCAGCTTCACGCCCATGCGCTCTTCCAACTGATGAACTACCTGGCTTGCGTTCGATTGCGAAACGCCATTCGATTTGGCAGCCCGCGAAAAACTGCCCATGTCGACGATGTCGCAGTAGATTTTCAAAAACCGTAAGTGCATAGACGTATGCCGAAACCAACCAAGAAATACTTGCGCGAGACGTGACTGAACTCGCTGAGGCCATAGGCGCGGCCATTCATCGCCTTAACAGGCGCGATACCGCCGTACCTTTAGACCGAAAAGCTAAGTCGCTATTTTATCAACAAACCGAATATCGGAAAGACCTAAGATTAAAAATAAGAATAGTAGGTTAGCTAGCGTTGCTAATGCTGTCAACGAGCTCATGAGATGCCAACAAATAGCCGCAATACGGCCGAAATCCTTACCGCTGTGCCATTTGAGCGTTATTTAAAGAGACCGAAACTGGGCAGCCAAAACCTGCTTTGACAGCTAGAATCACAGCGACACAAAGTGCTCAGGGCCACGCATGCACTATCTTTTCGACCTTCTATTTCATCTCGATTCCCACCTGCAGGCCTTCGTCGCTCATTACGGCCCGTGGGTTTATGGTCTCCTATTCGCGATCATCTTTGCGGAAACTGGCTTCGTGGTGACGCCATTCCTCCCTGGCGATTCCCTGCTTTTCACAACCGGCGCGCTCGCGGCTACCGGGGTGTTAGATATCCGAATCATCGCCCCGCTGCTGGCCGGGGCAGCAATCGCGGGCGACACCGTCAATTACGCAGTCGGCCATTTCGTGGGCCCGCGTATTTTCACCGCCCACGATCGCCAGAGTTTTTGGCACCGCCTACTAAACCGCGACCATCTGAACGAGGCTCACGCGTTCTATGAACACCATGGCGGGAAGGCAGTCGTGCTGGGCCAATTTCTGCCCATCATTCGCACCTTCGTGCCTTTCGTGGCCGGCTGCGGAGCGATGAGCTATCGCCAGTTTGCGTTTTTCAACGTGACGGCGGCCGTGCTGTGGGTCGGTATCTGCATGGGAGCAGGCTATGCGTTCGGTAACTTCCCCGCTGTCAAGCAGCACTTTGAACTCGTGATCGTCGGCATCGTATTCATCTCGCTGATACCGTTCGCCTGGAGCGTAGTTTCAAATCGAATGCGACGAACTAAAGAATCGGCCAATAAAGCCGCCGATTAGCCCGCGGTTTATTCCACAAAGCCGATCAAACTACGGCACGTCCGTGGTTTCGCCACCGTTGCGAGTCGACGCGGCACGCCAAACTGCTGAGTCGATATTGTTGGCTACGGTCCGCACCGAGCCATCCATCATCGCCGAATTTACGACGCCGGCATGGTAACTGCGCGATGTGATCGCCGCGAACGTCGGTACAGCTCCAGTCGCGCTTTCTGTCTTGGAAATAAAGTCAACGTCACAGGGCGTCGAGCCATCGTTGTACTGCACATAGGTGTTCGGCGGAAACGTAGCCGTGAACCCCGTTTCAAAAATCTTGCCGTCGACCCATTCGGTGTGGCCCGTGGTGCCAAAAGTACCCCCGTATCCCACTACAGCGGCCATGGTATCGGGAACCGCCGCGTCGAGGGTTGCCGGGTTGCTGCTATTCGCCAACTTTGCCGTGTAGGCTTTCACTTCTGAGAAAGCGAGCGTTTTACTGAGCCCGTCTGTATAGGACTTGTCGCCCAGCTTTTTGTTGACGACGAACGCTCCGTTGCCAACATTCGTACTCACGGGATCAAACGTGAACCAGATCCCTTGATTCGCGCCGTAATTCGGCGGAATCATCGTTTGCGTCGCACTGACTTTCGGATCCAACACCTGCTCGCTGGGGCACGTGTACATCGAAATTCGCATCGCCGTCACTTGCGCGTGCTGCGGAGCGTGCGTCAAATCGCTGTAGTTGTAGCGAAAATCGATCAAGCTATGAAGGCTTTCTTCCTCAGCATAGGGCGTCAACCGAGCGAGCACCGACCAACCCGAGGCGGTCGATTTCGTCCAATCCAACGATGGCGGTACAAATTTCAACGCGGACAGATGATTGTGCATCGCAAAACCGATTTGGCGCAAGTTGTTCGAACACTGCGACCGCCTGGCGGCCTCGCGAGCCACTTGGATCGCTGGCAACAAAAGCGCGACCAAGATACCAATAATCGCAATGACAACGAGCAGCTCAACGAGCGTGAATCCGTCAATTTTGGTGCGAACGGGAAGGGGCATTTCTGGTCCTGAAAAAACGCCAATTCATGACGGCTACAGAAAATATGCTAATGAGACTCATAATCAGAACAAGAAAATAAGCCGCAATTCGGCCTACTGCAACCCTAGTAACAACCAGTTCGGGGGAAATCTTTTCCCAAAGAGTTAGGGCCCAATGTCGGGTGCGCACCTATCGACTCACATTTCAACCCGCTCGATAGTTGCCAAATGGCCATTCGTCGACGCGCCGCCTACAACCAAAAGGCCCCCGCCCCACGCCGGTACTAACTGGTGAAAAAACCTGGGGGTTTTCACATGACCGGCCTCATCCCATGCCGACCCGGCGTCATTGAGCCGGTACAGAACTCCCCGAATGCCGCATTCGAAAAGATTGCCGTCGAGATTCCAAGCCGAGACACCAAACCCAGCTATGCCAGCTCCGGGCAGCTTGGGGCCGCTTTCCCACTTCGCCGTGGTCGGGTCAAACACGAACACATCCATAGATACGTTGGCATTCTCGTCCATGCCGCCGAGCACGAATACCTTTCCGTGCCAATTGCCAATGCCTAATGCGCGGCGCTTGAAGCCTGACAGCGGCAGTTTCTGCCATCCATCACCCGGCTTGGTGAAGTCGTAAACCAATGCATCGGGCTCCCACTCGCCGGGCGACTTTCCGTCGAGCCGCCAACCGCCAACCACATACAACTTGTCACCGATCACGGTGGCGTTGTGCGACGACCGCGCGGCCGGCAACGGCGTGAGCTCCGTCCACTTATTCGTCGCCGGGTCGAACTCGCTGAACTCTGCCGTCGAGTGCAAATCTTCCTTTTTCTTCGTAGTTGGGTTGAGGATACTCAACCCGCCGACGCGATAAATTTTCCCGCCGTGGGCCACCAACGGCAAACCTTGCAGCGGCGTTCGCATCGGCAATTCTTGCCATTCCTTGCCGCCTCTGAGCTGAATTCGACGAAAGTGCTTGGATAAATTCGCGGCCGAGTGCTCGTGTTCTTCGCCCGTGTGACCGCCGTATACGTACAACCAGCCATCCGAAACCACGCCGCCGAAACTGGCCACGGGTTCTGGCAAATTCGGAAGTGACGATGCGTCCGAACTCGATGCCGGCGTTGCCTTCTCGGTCGGTTTCTCTTTTGCAGCAGCTTCAAAGTGCCCCGGCATTTTGAACGTCAGCGTCGCGTAGTGCATGACACCCTTGTAAGGTTTGCCATCCAGCTCGCCCGACTTGTCTTTTTCCATCGTGTTGGTCAGCACGCCGACCAGGCCGCCGGCGGCGGACTTAACTTCCACGTGGCCTTCTTTGTCGGCCTTCTGCTCCACTGGTTCCTTATCGCCCTGCAAGATCGACACGTCGGCGTCCGGCAGCGCCTTGCCATTCCACAGAATCGTCAGTTTCACATCGGCGCCATCGACGTGCGGCACGATCTCAAGTTGCTGATCCTTAGAAGCGCCTGCCGCGTTGATTTCTTCCGCGGTAGTGCCGCGAATGTGCTTCGGGTGATACACCAACAGCGCGGTGCCATAGATGCCATATTGCTGCGTGGTTTGCAGTACGGGCGACTTTTCATCTTTGAGCGCGCCTAAATAACCAACACGGTCCTCCGTATCGATCTTCGTGGTTTCAATTTCAGCCTGTTTGCCATCCGCAGCCCGACTCCACAGCTTCGTCTTTGCCAGCTTGTCGGGAAAATGATACGACTCGTCGGTCGGGCTCTCGCCGAAGAACAACAGCGCTTGCGGCTTGCCATCAACCGTTACCGTCTTGATCCACAAAAAATGTGCCTGGCACGTGGTCGCAACCGTCATCCCGGCGATTGCGAACGCAGTTGCAAAAATCCGGCGACAATTCACAAAACTCATCGTTTTCCCCAATTCAAGTTTCTCGAACCAAATCGATTAAATGATCGCCGCGCTCATTCGGCAACCGAGTCGCCACCGCACCGGGTCACAAGCACTACACGGATTTCGGGTGCTGACTCATTGCCAAGGTAGCGGACCGATCCGTCCAATAGGACAAATTGCACGCCGCCGGGATGATCGCTGCGAAAAGTTGTCAAACTGTTCGGACTAACGAAGTCTTCCGAGTCATTGTATAAGGCGGGGAATTCGCCGGTCATGTGCCCCCAACTCTCGACCGGGTAGCCCTGGGCCCAAAAAAACCGTCCCCACCGCGAACTTCCGTTGGCCGCTGGGCAGTCGTCCCACTTGAATGACTGTAGCCCATAATTCGTTTCACCCGCCAACAACGTTTTCGAAAGCCCATCCGTAATCTGCTTCATCGAAAGCGTGTACGCTGGCACTGTGTAGTTACCGCCATTCGCGCTGGCGGCTGGCCAGGTAAATGCGCCATCGAATTTCGCCGCGTTGATGAAGTTGTACTGCGTTCTGGTGGAAGTGATGTAACTCCCAGGTGCCAATTTCTCACCACAAGCTGATTCTGGAACTCCGCGTGGTAAACGCATCGAAGGACAAATGTAAACCTCAAGCCGAGTCGCGGCGATTTCGTCGTTGCCCGATTCCGTCACTAGTTTGTTCAAATCGAACTTGGCGTAGCGATCCGCTTCCTCCATGTACGGCAAAATTATCGCGAAGAAGCTCACCGTGTTTTGTCGCATCAGATCATACGGCAGCACCGTACCTGTAACCAGCGCCTTTGGCGGCGGCAGGTGATGCATTGTGTCATGATAATTCTGCACTGCGATTCCAATCTGCTTAAGATTGTTTTGGCATGATGCTCGCCGCGCCGCCTCACGCGCGCTCTGAATCGCCGGCAATAACAGCGCGATC
Organism: uncultured Planctomycetota bacterium; assembly: GCA_963733705.1. Classification (GTDB taxonomy): domain Bacteria; phylum Planctomycetota; class Planctomycetia; order Pirellulales; family Lacipirellulaceae; genus JABDGM01. The sequence continues at coordinate 464,785 of CAVTEJ010000015.1, forward strand.
AGAATTCCGACGACGGCAATAACAACCAGTAATTCGACGAGCGTAAAACCATCACGCCCCACCGCGACTCGAGCGAACGAGCAGGAGTTTCGCTGGTCACGGAGCGTCATTTCACACATCTGCGATTCCTTCTGGCTCGTGTGAACCCGCCCCACAGAATAGCCATGCAGAACAAAGCGATTGAGCATGGCTCTGGCACAGAACTACTCGTGCCCGACAAACTTCCGCTGCTCGCCGTAGTTCCAAACAGTGAACGCCAAACGGTATAGTCCCCAGCGTTCACCGTGTCAGGCGAGTCGACCTCATTTTGAAGTGGTCCGCCGTTTCGCCACAGCACGTAGTCGGCAATGTCGACCACGCCGTTGCCGTTGTAGTCTCCAGGCACTCCGCCAGGCAAAATCGTATAGTTGATTTCCAGCTGCGGCAGCCGCGGTGCGGGCTCGAAGTAAGGAAAACCGGCAGATTCCTTGGTGTACCAGCGTGGGTAGCCGCCACCGCCCCCGAATTCGCCCGTCGATGTCAGCGATGACAACATCAATCCAAGCGCGCCGCTCGCGAGCGATTGCTGCAAGTACGATTGAACGCCAGGAACGCTCAGATCCAACGAAAAAGTAAACGTGGTGTTATCAGGAATCGCAGCCCCCACTGACAAATTGGTCTTACCAATCGCCCACGGCGCCGGCGTGAATGGTGCCGTCGTCTGGCTGGGATCTGTCGCGCTAAATCCGCCAGTCACGCTATTCGATACATCCACGTACGAACCCGGCTGCGTAGCGCTGCCGACAATCGGATAGATCAACGACCCGCCGTCCGAGGCGTTGTACGGATGTGTCCCTTCGTTGAACAACGGAGGGCCGGCGCCTCCGCCACCAAAGTTGTAGCCTGTATATCCATCGCGTAATCCGGCCCCGTACAACTCCATCGGCTTCTGTCGACTCACGCTGCCGCTCGAGACTTCAGCCAGAATTTGCTGCTGGCTCACCGGCGTGTCGGTGTAGAAGAGTGAATTCGGGTCCGAGTCGTATGTCCAGGTCGCCTTAAAGGTCACTGAGTTGATTTGATAACGCGCAGCAGGCAGCCCCGCCGTAATCTTATTAACCGTATTGAAGGCGTATAACACCATCCCCAGCCTGGCCGGATCGGCTGCCGTGCTGGGATTGAACCGCCCAGTGCTCTGATTAACGGTAACGCCACCAAAAAATGACGGCGCCAGAGCATGGCTGCCCGGCGACACGGCGTTCGTATAAACCCACGTATCCAAGTCCGATGTTGTCCAAGTCGCAGTGTCACCCAGCGAAGCTTGACCAGCGCCAAGCGTCGTCAGGCAACACGCAATTCCAGCGACGGTCGAAAAAATGCGATCCATCATCATGATGCCAATCTCAGTACGTCAAATCACGCAATGCGCGACCGCCGCCGGATAAAAACAAGCGAAGCGAAACCCAACGCCAGCAGGCAGCTGGTCGGCTCGGGCGTGTTGATCGAAACTTTGTCTAAACCGAACGTGAACGTGTTGTTCGTCATGCCGTACCCCACCGGCACGTCGTAGCCAATTTGCACGTGACCTAAGCCGGTAAATACGGTGTCGTAAAAAGACAAAGGCCCTTCCGGAAACAAGGTCGCGTTGATTTCCGAGGGGTTGATATCAAAACTCAACAAAGTCCAGGTGTTCGGTTGGGCGACGGTTCCGTTGTCTGCCGCCACTCCCGGAAAATTGCTGGCCGTCGCAAATCGAGCAAAAAATGTTACCGGAACCGGTGCGTTGCTCTTCACGTACGCGCTGAAATGATTGATGCCGCCTGCAAGCCAGTTACCCTCAAAGGCGTGGTTGCTGGAATTGAACTCGTCCTGACCACGAAAAACGATTATCCCGTCGTCGTCGGCTGAGCCGGAAACGTTAAAGGTTGACGATGCGTAGCTGCTGCTGTCCGGGCCACCGCTGGGAACGAATGTCGCCAAGGCTTGGCCCGTGGCATCCGCCCAGTTCGAAACGCTCGATGTAAAATTCTCTGTGAATGGCACGGTTGCGTGCGCCTGCTGAAGGAAGGAAATGATAATGCCCGTGGTAAATGCCGAACGAACAAACCAATTCGATTTCATGAGGCGACTCCGGATGCAAGAAAAACCATGTTGCTATTGAGATTCAAAATCAATAAACGGATGCTAAAACATCTGAGCTATTTAGACAAGCGTCCCTGTCAATAAAACTTGGAAATTCCGCCGAGAGAGATCGATTCAGCGAAAACGACGAGAAATCGCGCTTGGTCAGCCGATGCGCGTCGTCGAAAGAAAAGTCCGAATTCTTTACCGGGGCGCCGTAACGCCTTACTTTTCCGGCAGCTTTTCGAACGTGTATTCGTGCGGACGCTCCCGCACGACTTCTGCCTTGATGATTTTGTCCGCCTTCGGCGGATCCGTCTCATGCATTGTCGAGCGTCGCTGTAGATCGCCCAATACCTCCATGCCCTCAATCACACGCCCGAAGGCCGTGTGTCGCCCATTGAGATGGGGCGTCGGCACAAACGTCAGAAAGAATTGCGAGCTGCCCGAATCCGGCTGTGCCGTCTTCGCCATACTCAACGTTCCGCGGAAATGTCTCCGGAAATCGGGTTTATTGCACTCATCGTGAATCGTGTAACCAGGCCCGCCCTGCCCTTCGTCCGTTTTCGCACCCGCCTGGGCCATGAACATCGGCAACACACGGTGAAATGGGCTCCCCGAATAATATCCTTGCTTCACCAGCGTCAGAAAATTGGCCACCGTCTGTGGTGCCTCGTTCTCAAACAACTCAACCACGATCTCGCCCTTCGTGGTCGTCAACTTCACGCGCGGCAAATCATCGGCCTTTGCCTCTGCCGTACGAATCTCCGCCTCCTTCTTCCACAGAATGCGATAGTCGTCAAAATTCTGCACGCAGGTGCGAACCAGTTGGTACAAATTCTTACTCATGCCCGCCTGCGGGTCCTTGCGATCGTCGTGCGTAGATGCCAAATCCAGCGCGTCGATCGCGCCCGTTTCTTTCGCCTTATTCAAATACGTTTCTGCCAAGTCATAGTCATTGGTCATGAAAGCGCACAAGAAACCCCACACGTAGAGTTCCGTATTCGGGTCTTTGCCGTCGAGCAGCAGTTTCACAATCGGCAGCCCGCGCTCGTATTGGTCGCCGCCATCCATTGGGTAGTAGACATCGCTCGGATCGGAGTGCGATGGCTGTCCAGGTCCCACTTGTCTGCCGACGACATAGTGCCTTGCCACGGCCGTCAGCACCGCCGTAATGTCCGCATCCTTGTTCGGTGCCGCACGATAGGCCGCCTCCGCGGCCTCAACCATTGCGTTCACCACCGTCTGTGTCTGAGCGATATGTCCGGTGATTTGCTCATTGAGCTTTTTGCGTGTCTCGCTGTCGGCCGTCTGAAAGTCAGCCTGCATTTTCTCGATTTCGCGAATAGCCGCCTTATACTCAGCGAACTTGGCATCAAACGTGGCCCTGGTCTGCTCGGCCTCAGACGGCGCCGCAGCCGCCTTTTTCTCCGCTAACGCAGTTGTGCCAGTGATTCCCACGATCGAAATCGAGACGACCGCCAATACGCAATATCTGTAAATCATGTCGTAATCCGTAATTCAAACCTGCTAGACGGGATACCATGCACACACGATAACACATGGTTCCCGCATTCAGCCAGCGCCGCCACTTCGATCGAAGCTCTCTCCGATGTCCAAAAAACACAATCCCACCAACAAGTCCTCCGATTTTTCAGCTGATCGCGAGGTCGACATTCGCATCATCGGCGGCGAGTTTCGCGGGCGACGTTTGAACTATCACGGCGATCCGCTCGTTCGGCCAATGAAGCATCGCACCCGCGAAGCCATTTTCAACCTAATCGGCATCGGCTGCGGTGGCCGACATGCGATCGACTTGTTCGCCGGCACCGGGGCACTCGGCCTCGAGGCCCTCAGCCGCGGCTCCATATCAGCGACATTCATCGAACGGCACGTTCCCACGGCGCAAATCATCCAGGAAAATACCCGAATTCTCGGCGTCGAGGGACGAACGAAAGTGCTCGTCACCAGCGCTTTCCTGTGGGCGAAGCGCGATTTAGAAACGGCCGCGGCGAAGGCCGAGCATCCATGGCTAGTCTTCTGCAGTCCGCCCTATTCTTTTTATAACGATCGCCAGGACGAAATGTTCGATGTGATCGCACGAATTCGAACCTCGGCCCCGCCCGAAAGTATTCTGGTCGTCGAAGCCGAAGTGCCCTTCGATTTCAGCGTGCTCCAAGACGCCGAGGATCCAAAGAATGACGCTGACGCCTGGGACGTCAGAACGTATCAGCCCGCTGTCGTCGGCATCTGGGAATCGAAACGCACCGATTGAGTGCGACAAAAAAACAGGCCTCCGCCGCATGACGGCGAAGGCCTGTTGATTTCAAGTTGAAAGTATCCGCTAGCCCGCGATGTGCAGAACGCTCGCTTTCAGCGAGCCGTTCGCGTCCAGAGACGCCGATCCATTTACGGCCGCTTGAGCTGTCAGCACCGATTTCAAGTGATTCACAGCCACATCGACCGAGTCGGCCTGCAACAGCAGCAACTCGCCTGGACGCACTAGCCGCAACGCTGCGTCTGCAGCGCTGCCCCAGGTGCTAAACGCCTGCATCTCTTTCGTGCGACGAGCGCCCGACAATCCGGCACGTAGCAACCCGATGATCTCACCCTGCGGCCGACCGCGGAGATACTGATCTTCGTACAGCAGCACGCGATCGAACGCTCCGCCCAGCAGTTCGCCCTGGCGAATGATATCCGAATCACGGCGATCACCCGCCACCGAGTAAACCGCCGACCGCATCTGTTGTGGGAACGGTTCAATCGCAGAGAGAATTGCGGCCAGCGACGAAGGATTGTGGCCGTAATCCACGATCACCGTCGCTCCGGCGACTTCAAACACATTGAAGCGGGCCGGCACTTTGTCCATTTGCGCCGAGAACGACTCCAACCCGTGCCGAATTTGCTCCGCCGGCAGGCCCAACGCCCAGCAAGCCGCGGCGGCCGCCAAAACGTTCTCGACCTGAAAGCCGATTCGACCGTTGTACGTGAGCGGAATTCGATCGAGCGAAAGCAGTGTGAACTCGTACTCGCCTTCGGCCAGCGCGATCGCGTGATCTCGCACGAACGCCACCCGAGCATTCTCCTCGCGGCGTTGCACGATCAACGGATGGCTGCCACTTTTGGCAAAAAACACGCTCGTGCCTTTGCAATGCTTCGCCATTTCGGCGACCAGCGGATCTTCGGCATTCAGCACAGCTGCACCGGTCGGCGCGAGCGCCTCGACGATGCACCGCTTCACCTTGGCGAGATTCTCGGTCGTCTGAATATCCGACAAGCCGAGATGATCGCCTTCGCCGATGTTCGTCACGACGGCGATATCGCACTTATCGAATCCCAGGCCGGCTCGCAAAATGCCGCCGCGAGCTGTTTCCAACACGGCCGCATCGACCAGCGGATTCATCAGCACGGCTTTTGCACTCGCTGGGCCGCTGCAATCGCCTTCTTCAATACGATCGCCACCCACATAAATGCCGTCCGTGCACGTCATGCCCACTCGCTTGCCGGTCGTGCCAACGATGTGCGCGATCAGCCGCGTGGTAGTTGTTTTGCCATTCACGCCGGTCACTGCGACGATCGGAATCCGACCCGTCTGCATCTCGGGAAACATCATGTCGACGATCGCCCGACCAACCGGCCGCGCCGAACCGTGCGACGGCCGCAGGTGCATCCGCAAACCCGGGCCAGCGTTGACTTCAATCACCGCCCCGCCCTGCTCACGTAGCGGGCGTGTGATATCGCGAGCCACCACGTCGACACCGGCAATATCCAATCCGACCATCCGCACTGCGTCCACAGCACGGCGGGCGATATCTGGATGGACCTCATCGGTGACGTCCGTCGCAGTGCCACCCGTGCTCAAATTCGCATTGCGGCGAATCAACACTTTGACGCCCGCCGGCACTACCGACTCAGTCGTATAACCTTGCTCACCAAGGACGGCCAACGAATTCGCATCCAACCGCATCTTGCTAAGCACGGTCGCGTGGCCATCGCTACGCAGCGGATCGCGATTAACTTCCTCTACAAGTTGGCAAACTGTTGATTGACCGTCGCCGATCACCTGCGCCGGCTCGCGGCGCGCCGCGGCCACCAATTGGTAACCCACCACGAGCATGCGATAGTCATCGCCCGGAATGTATTGCTCGACAACAACGCCAGAACCCTCGCCCTTCGCTTCTTCGTAGGCAGCGACGACTTGTTCCCGCGTGATCAAATTCGTGGCCACGCCGCGGCCATGATTGCCATCCAGCGGCTTAACAACCACCGCACCGCCCAACTCTTGAGCGGCTTCCCACGCATCGTCAGCATCGGTCACCGGCCGGCCATCGGCCACCGGCACGCCAACCGTTTTCAAAAGCTGGCGAGTCAGATCTTTATCCGAAGCAATTGCTTCTGCCACCGCGCCCGAGCGGTCAGTTTCAGCAGCGTTAATGCGTCGCTGCCGCGAACCGTAACCCAACTGCACCAGGCTCTCGCTATCGAGACGAATGCACGGGATGTTGCGCGCCTGTGCGGCGGTCACAATCGCGGACGTGCTCGGTCCCAAGCAAACGTTGTGCGCAATCGACTGCAGTTTCTCGACTTCAGCGTCCACATCGAACGGTCGATTGTGAATCGCCGCCAGAATCATCTCGAACGCCGTATTCAGCGAAGCAATCGCGACTTGCTCGTCTGTGTATTCAATCGCTACCTTGTAGGTGCCTTCGACGGTCGTCTCGCGCGCACGGCCAAAACCGACTACCGTTCCAGCCAGCGACTGCAATTCGAGCGTAGTATGCTCGAGGATGTGGCCCATGTACGTACCACGACGCAGCCGCTCAAAGAACCCACCGCGCTCGCCAATGCTGCAACGATGCTCGATCATTGATGGCAACCAGCCCATCAATCGCTCGTTGAAGCCGGGGATCATTTCGCTCGAGGTGTCCTTAAACTCCTCCAGGTCGATCCAGACCTCTAAACAAGGAAAGTTCGCCCAGATGTTCGGGCCTCTTAACTTCAAGACCTTTTGAATTTGCATAAACCGAGCGTTACCTCAACTCTTGATCCGTCAAAGATCACGCAAAAGCGCGTGATTGGCTGCTGGCGATATTAGTTAGAGATTGCCCCCCCACACCAGCGATCGGAGACTGCCCTCACCCGCTTATACGCAATCAACTATTTTAAGGTTCTTTGGGTAATTTGTGCAGGCAGAGGAAGCTATGGTAGCTGCCGAGAACGCAAAGAGCCATTGAGCAATGATTTTCGACTAAACACCGCCATGGCAATAACCAGCCCCTTATAATTATAAATACCTCGACTGTTTCAAGTGTTGCCGCTAGTCCCAAATTGAGACATCCACACCTCCTAGCCCTAAAAAACTCGCTATAACGTGCCTGTTTCAAACGGAATAATCGATAGCGACCCCCTTCCGCCACTTTGGCGGGATCAGGTCCGCACGCAACTCATGCCTGGCGAACGGCCATTGGGCTGTTTTGAGCCCGACCTGAATAACCGTCTGGAATTCGCTCCCGGACTCGTTGTCTTGACCGATCGTCGGCTGCTTTCACTTTCCGTTGACCAGGCCCCACCCCCAAACTCGCCTTCCGAATCTCGCCCCCACTGGCAGATTTGGTTTCTGCGCGATATGGCCGACTTGCGCAACCGCGAATCGGGCGGTTTGGCGCTCTCGAGCTGCTAGGCCCGAATTCTCTCGAAGCGATTTGGCATTACACAGCCGCAAAATCCGCCGCGGCCACGCAATTCGTCCAAGTCTTCCAGCGCTCGATCGCCTCGACCAGCAAGAAATCGAAATCGACCATTCCCGCAGTCGCAATTTCAATTTGCCCGTCGTGCGGCGCGACGATCGAACCACCAAGTACTGTCTGCGAGGCATGTACACCGACTGCCTCGCCGCCCCCGGTCCGCTCCTTATGGCGACTCATCCGCTTCGCCCGACCACGCGCGGCGATGATCACGCTCGGGCTAATCCTTACACTCGCCAGCACCGCAGCGACGCTCGTGGTTCCTTACATCACGATGCTGTTGATCAACAACGTCCTCACGCCACATGAGCAAGGCCTGCCCGTAGATTTCAATCTTGTAAAATGGTACTTGGCTGGATTGGTCGGCTCCGCGGTCCTCGCTTGGATGCTGAACTGGGCTAAAACCTATTCGCTCTCCGCCGCGAGCGAGCAGATCAGCGCCGATCTTCGCAACGATACGTATGCCCATTTGCAGCGACTATCGCTGGAGTTTTTTGGTGGCAAGCGTACCGGCGATTTGATTTCTCGCGTCGGCAGCGATACCGACCGCATCTGCAGTTTCTTATCGTTGAATCTGCTCGATTTCATCACTGATGTGGTACTGATCGGAATGACGGCGATCGTGCTGTGGTCGATCGACCATCGCATGGCCATGTACGCACTGCTTCCATTCCCTCTGATCGCCTGGCTGACGCAAAAAGTGCGCGTTCGATTGCGACACGGATTCGTGCGGGCCGGCGCTGCTTGGGCCGAAATGGTCAATGTGCTCGCTGACACGATCCCAGGGATTCGCGTGGTTAAGGCATTCGCCCAGGAACGGCGCGAAATCGACCGCTTCGCGAAGCGCAATCAACACGTGCTGGCCGCGAATAATCGAGTGAACGTCTTATGGTCGTTCTTCGGTCCGACCGTCACGCTTGCTGACCGACTTAGGAATGCTGGTGATCTGGGGCTACGGCGCTTGGCTCGTCGTCTACGGATCCGAATTCAAAGTCGGCACGCTCATCATGTTCACGCAGTGCATGGCCCGCCTGTACCTGCGGCTCGAATCGATGAGCAAGTTCTTGGCCGCCTCGCAACGGGCCGCCGCGTCCACCCATCGCATTTTTGAAATCTTGGATCGCCGCGCAAATGTCGCCGAACCGGTGCGAGCGATCCACCCTGGCCGCCTGAGTGGCAAAATCGAACTCCGCAACATCTCTTTCAAATACGGCACGCGTACCGTCATCCGCGATGTCAGCCTTGCGATCGAGCCCGGACAAATGATCGGTCTGGTCGGCCCCAGCGGCGCCGGCAAAAGCACGCTCGTGAATCTGATTTGTCGCTTTTACGATGTCGCCACCGGCTCGATCCTCGTCGATGGCAACGACATCCGCTCCTTCCCAGTCGAAGAATACCGCCGCAACATCGGCATCGTGCTCCAGGAACCGTTCCTGTTCTACGGTACGATTGCCGAAAACATCGCCTACGGCCGCCCAGACGCCACAAATGCCGAAATCGTCGCCGCCGCCCGCGCCGCCCGCGCTCACGAATTCATTCTCCACTTGCCGGACGGCTACGACTCCCTCGTCGGCGAGCGCGGCCAATCCCTCTCCGGCGGCGAACGCCAACGCATTTCAATCGCCCGCGCAATCCTTACCGACCCGCGCATCCTAATCCTCGACGAAGCTACCTCCTCCGTCGACACCGAAACCGAACGCGAAATCCAAGAGGCACTTCAAAACCTGATCGAAGGCCGCACCACAATCGCGATCGCCCACCGCCTCAGCACCTTGCGGCGGGCAGATAAGCTTGTTGTCCTCGAACAAGGCTCCGTGACCGCCATCGGCGGGCACGAAGAACTTGTGGAAACGTCCGACACCTACGCCCGCCTCAACAGCGCCAATCAGCAGCTCGCCGAAAGGATCGGCGCATGACGAGCAATGGCAAAAGTCCGATCGAGCCACGCGTATTCACGCCCTCGGAACAACCAGCAGCACCCTTAGCCGCAGAGATATCATTGGCCCGCGACGAATGGGGCCATTTGGTCCTTACGACACCGGCCCAACAAAATCCGGCCGTGGTCACCCCAACTCCGCTATTCCCAATTTCCGAACCGGAAAAGTGGATCTCGCTCCGCGGTGAGGATGGCATCGAATTGGCGTGTGTCGAAAACCCCAACTCGCTCTCGCCCGACGCCCGCACCCTGCTGCAAGATGAACTCGCCCGCCGCGAGTTCGTCCCCGTCATCGAACGAATCGTCCGCGTCTCAGGCCAGATGGAGCCCTCCGAGTGGACCGTCGACACCGACCGCGGCTCAACGAGCTTCGTCCTCGAGAGCGAAGATGATGTCCGCCGCATCGGTGAAAGCCAAATCGTAATCGTCGACGCCCACGGCACGCGCTACCACATCCCCGACCTCAACGCGATCGACGCCAAAAGCCGCCGCATCGTCGAGTGGTACGTTTAGTACCCCGCAACCTTCCGCACCGGACCCACCGTATATCCCGGATACTGCTGCCGAGCCGCCGCCACAGCCTCGCCACTATTCACGCCGGCTTCCGTCACCCAAATCGGCCGCCCTGCCCCCTGCGGATAAAGTGTCACTTCCCACACCGAAGTTACGCCCGCCAACACCGCTTGGTTAAGTTGCACCTGTGCGATCTGCCGCTGTATCTGCGCATCGCGCTGCCGTGCCGCCATCAGCGACTGCACCATGAACGACTGCTGCGATTGGCGGTCGTATTTCTGCTGATCATTCTCGGCCGCGGCAGCCCAAGCATCCCACCCCGGCTTCAGCACTTGTTGGTCTTCCGGTGAAAACAGAAACAGCGGAACGCAGTACTCATCGCCGTTCTCTAGTTCCATCATCACGCCATTAAATGCCACTATTTGCGGACGTCCTTTTTGCGACACCAACCAATCTTCAACCGCCGCTCGATCGTCTTGCGCCAGATGTTCGACATTGGCCACGATCTTCGGCACCACCAATTGATAGATCGGCGGCAAATTTTCAAACACCCGATCGTTCACATAAATCTTGCCACGTTCCCGCTGCAGCGTAATTTGTTTCTGCGCGTAACCGACGACGCGCCCCACCAACTGCATGCCGTTCGCGAGGTTCCACGTCTGTTGTTTACCGACTATCTTCTGCGATTCCTCGGCGGCCGCCTTGCTTTTTAGATATTCCTGGTCCGCTTGCGAGAGCGCATCAATCGGCACCATTCCCAGCTCGTGATCTGCGCGTTGTAGCACGACCGACTTATCATTAAACGCGATCAGAGCCGCATCGATTTTGTATTTGCCCGTTTTGTCGGTCCAAGTCCGAGAAAACGCCGTAACAGGCAAGATCAAAATGGCGATCGCCAACAGTGCGACAATCGTAGCACGTCTCATTACTTTCTCCGCAAATTCTAAAAACTGGCCCTCGCTCCTGCTTGCGAAACTTGCGTCATGCGGCACTGCCGCGGCGCCTTATCCGGACGCCACCGCAGTAACTTCGTTCCATGTCGAAATCGGCCGCCGGTGAAGTGACTCCCACCTCGACCACCAACTTCGGTTTCAGCGGCTCCCACTTGGCCGATCGCTCGGTACTCCACCGACTCGGCCCGCCCGGTGCCTTTCCCGTGAATCCCGGTCGTGCAATGAGCTGCTCCAGCTTCTTCGTAAGGGCAGCCTTCTCGATTCGCGCGATTCCCGACGTGAACCCAACATGATTCAGCCGCCCTTCTTCATCATAAAGACCCAACAGCAGCGATCCCACTGTTTTCGTGTTCGTTCCGTAACGAAAACCGCCGACCACGCAGTCCACCGTCCGCTGTTTCTTAATCTTCTGCATCCCCGAACGATCATCCGACCGATATTCGACATCTGCGTGCTTCGCGATGATGCCATCAAGCGCCTTCCCCGCCGACTCGAACCATTTTCTTGCGACCTTCGCGTCGCGTGTTGCCGGCGACAATTCGATGCGCTTCGCCCGCGCGAATTCCTTCTTCGCAAATGCCTCCAGCCGCGGTCGCCGCACCTCCAGCGTTTCTTGAGCGAGCACGCCAGAAGCGTCTTCGAGCAAATCGAACACGATATACATCGCCGGCGTTTCCTCCGCCAACTTCCGAACGCGGCTCGCCGCCGGATGAATCCGCATCAGCAAATCGTTGAACGAAAGGTGCTTGCCGACTGCAATCACCAGCTCGCCGTCGAGCACGAATTCAGCCGCTTTCAGCTTCAAAAGTTCGGCGGCCACCTCGGGAAAATACCGCGTCAGCGGTTTGCCCGATTTCGACTGCAGCACGATCTTGCGGCCCCGTCGAAACGCCAAACACCGAAACCCATCCCATTTCGGCTCGTATTGCCACTCGCGCCCGACCGGAATCTCATCAACGGTCGTCGCCTCCATTGGCAACAACGGCATTTTCAATCGACGCGCAGGCATGAAAATATTTGAAAATGCAAGTTGCGATTGGGCTCGTCAGCCCCACCGCTTTGCCTGTGACTCAATCATCACTGAGCCTTCACTCGAAGCGAAATAACTTTATAGCCACGAAAATGCGCAAAAAGGCACGAAAAGGATTTCGTTTTTTCTTTTTGTGATTTTTTGCGCCTCTTTGCGGCCATTCCTTCTCGTACGTCGGCTACTCAACTGCAACTCCGATGCCGCTGCCTCATTTCCCGCTCGGCTCAAACGCATCCACCCGGTCATGCATCGTGTACAGCCGAAAACGACTACCCACCGGCACCAGTTCACCGCTTGATTTATTGTCCTTCACGAGCGGGTTCTTGGCGTACTTGGTCCAATGGATAAGGTCCGTCGATTTCGCGATGTCCGTATTCCAGGTACGTGGCATTGCCTCGCCGCTGCCGCTCCCATGATAGATCGCAAAGTACGCGTCCTTGTACTTGAATACCTGGTCAATCGCGATCATGTCTTTGTCGTAAGCACTCGGCCCCATACTCAACACCGGCTCGTCCTGCACGTTGGTCCATACACCAGATAGCGGATCGTTCGTCTTGGCCAGCCAATCACCACGATCGAGCCATTCGTAAAACAAATACCAAGTGCCGTTCTCAAACCAAACCGTCGGCGTACCACAAGGTTTCTTCGCGGGTTGCTTGCCATCCGCCGCGCGCACTTCCAGCTCACCATGCCAATCCCATTTGATTCCGTCCTTTGAAGTCAGCAGCTCCGAGTGATTGTCGTGCTCCCCCTCCGCGAACATGTAATACAGGTCGCCTTGCTTCACAACATTCACATCTTCCACCCAGTGCTCATACACCAGCGGGTTCGTCGGCCACACTGACCAATGCAGCCCATCGGTCGACGTCGCATATCCCAAGAACTTGCGATCTTCCTTCTCGCCGTCGTAGCCAGTGAACCACAGCCGATACGTCTCCCCCTCGTGCAATATCCAGCCACGCTCGCGAATCCTCACATCCCAGTGCCCTGGCCCCTCCGCCGTAAAAATCGGGTTTTTCGAATACGGCGCCCAATTTACAAGCTCCGGCGGGAACTCTTTGTTTACGCCTTGCGTCTGATCCTCGGCATGCACGCAAGAACGGCTCGCCGCCGCCGAACAACATACAAAGATCGCCAGCAGGCAACGGCCGAGCGGCCTCTGGTATGTCACTGTGAATCGCTTCAACGTCATAAAAACACCAGCAAGTACAAATTCCAAATTAATCCGGTTAGGCAATTTGATTGTGTCGCGCCGCCTGCCAGCCAGCAATTGATACCACTACGTGCACTGCCGCCACTCACCTTCCCACACGTATTTCCAACCCCGCCAAATTTGTCGCGAATTGCCAACCGCCCCCCCGGCTGGTACAACAAAAGTATCTCGTCTTGGTATTTTTCCACCCGTTTCAGGCGCCGGTTTCGTCCCGATCCTCGACCAATCTATGGAACAACTTTCCGCCGATAACGCCTTCGCGGCAGTCGAATTCGCCGAGAACCCGGAACCCCGCGTACCCTGCGTGCTGATCGTGGATACCTCCACCTCAATGCAAGGTCCGCGCATTGATGAGCTCAACAAAGGCCTGCAATCGTACAAGCAAGAATTGCTGGCCGATCCCCTCGCTTCGAAGCGAGTGGAAGTTGCCATCGTCACATTCGGCGGTCGCGTCACGCGTCTAGTAGAGTTCACAACCGCCACCACCTTCGAGCCCCCCGCGCTCCAAGCCATTGGCGGAACTCCGATGGGCGAAGCCATCAGCACCGCGCTCGATATGATCGAAGAGCGCAAAGCCAGCTACCGCGAGCACGGCATCGCGTACTACCGTCCCTGGGCTTTCCTTATCACTGATGGCGAACCAAACGACCATTGGAAGCCAATCGTCACGCGCGTTCACACCGGCGAAAAGAACAAGTCATTCTGCTTCTTCGCCGTCGGAGTCGAAGGGGCCGACATGAAAGTCCTCGACGAAATCTGCGTCCGCAAGCCGCTGTGGCTTCAAGGCATGAAATTCCGCGAGCTGTTCAGCTGGCTCTCCAACTCGCAGCAAGCCGTATCTCGTTCTTCGCCGGGCGACGAAGTGCCGCTCGAAGATCCAACCAGCGGGCCAACAGGCTGGGCCGCAGTATAGGTGCCGACCCGTGTGGCGACACATTGCCCAAAGCCTGCAAGGCCCTAGCCACCTGGACGGCAACATCCCGTGCCAGGACACGCACGCCGTAGAGCTTCTCGGCCACGGCCAGAGCCGCACGCTCATCGCCTGCGTCGCCGATGGCGCGGGCAGCGCCAAGCACAGCGAAATCGGCTCATCCATCGCCTGCCAAACGATTCTCGAGCACGCCGCGCGCTACTTGGAATCGAACAACCTGGCCGACATGCAGATGGAAGACGCCCTCGTCTGGTGCGACGAAGTCCGCAAACGCATTACCGCCCAAGCCGAAGAACGCGGCTGCACCACGCGCGAATTTGCAACCACCCTGCTGACCGCGATCCTTTCGCCCGACCTCTCTGTCTTCTTCCAAATTGGCGACGGCGCAATCATCCTCGGCAACGACGTGCTCTACGGCGTCGTCTTTTGGCCACAAGAAGGTGAATATGCCAACTCCACGAATTTCCTCACCGGCGACCAGTACCACGAGCAAATCGAGTTCATCACCACGACCAGCCGCTACACAAAAGTCGCCCTACTCAGCGATGGCCTCGAACGCCTCGCCCTCCGCTTCGATACCCAAATCCCTCACACCCCGTTTTTCGATCCCCTGTTCCGCGCTCTTCAAAGCACGAACGATATAGATGGCCTCAACACAGGCCTGCGTAGTTTCCTTGGTTCCGACTCGATCCACAACAGAACAGACGATGACAAAACACTCGTCCTCGCAACTCGGTGCGCCGACAGTGCTTCTTGACTCGATCTGTCGATCGGTGCCAATCGGCAACTTGATCGGAAGAGGAGGCGAGGGTGCCGTCTACGAAGTCCAAGGTGATCCAACGCTGGTAGCCAAGGTCTACCACAAGCCCCGCTCGACGAACACCAAGTCGCCAAACTCCAAGCGATGGTTTCCGTCTGGTCGAGCCCACTCGAAACAATCGCCGCTTGGCCGCGATCGATTCTCTACGATCCGACCAGCCGCAAGCCCTGCGGCATCCTGATGATCCGAATGGATGATGCCAAACAGCTCCACGAGCTCTACGGCACCACCAACCGCCGCCGCCACTTCCCCGAAGTCGGCTGGCATCACATGGTCCTCGCCGCCCGCAACGCCGCCGCTGCATTCCAAACGCTCCACGCCGCCAACATCGTCGTCGGCGACGTCAACCAAGGTAACCTGCTCGTCGACAAACGGATGTGCGTCCGCATGATCGACTGCGACTCGTTCCAAATCGCCGCGAACGGCCGAACCTTCGCTTGTCCCGTCGGCACACCCCACTTCACGCCGCCTGAACTCCAGTCGCAGAAACTACGCGACGTCCTCCGCTCCCCCAATCACGATCGCTTCGGCCTCGCGATTCTGATCTTCCACCTGCTATTCGTCGGCCGCCACCCATTCGCCGGCCGTTACCGCGGCCCAGGCGACCTCTCCATCGAAAAAGCCATCGCTGAGCGCCGCTTCGCCTTCTCGAAAAACCGCAGCGAAACGCTCGTCGATCCACCACCAGCCTCGATTTTGCTGGACGACCTCCCATCCAACATCGGCGCGCTCTTCGAAGCCGCGTTCCGCAGCAACGGCCAGGACAACGCCCGCCCCACGCCGCTGCAATGGGTCCAAGAGCTCGAAGCCCTGATGAAGTTCCGCAAGGCCTGCCGCTTCGATCCGATCCACATCTATCCCGCACACCTCACCGATTGCCCCTGGTGCCGCATCGAAGACACCGGCGGCCCCGCATTCTTTGTCCCCGCCGGCGGCGTTACTGGCGTCACTGCCGACCGCCTCTCCGCCCTCGACGATCAAATCCTCGAGCTCAAAGATGTTCGCTTCACCGAACTCCCCTCCGGCCGCCTCTCCATCCCCGAGATGCCGGCCATCCGCGCAACCAAAGCCACAGGCCGCCGCACATGGCCCGAATGGATCTCGGCCCTCATGGTCGCCACCTGGGTCGTCTGCTTCGCGAGCATCTTTATCGCCGGCCAAATCGGCCTCATCACGTTCATCACCAACTGGGCACTCTCGCTCCTCCTCTCACTTCCGCTCATCTTCGGAAAAGAAGCACACGCCCGCCGCAAATCTGCCAACGACTTCAGCGAGTGGCTCAGCAAAGGCGCGCAACAACTCGAAAACCTTGCCGACGCTATCAAGAAACAGCACGCCAATCGCGAAGCCGCCTTCGACGCCTCGAACGACAACCTGAAGAACGAAATCCACACCTACAGTCACGCCGAGGCCAGTCTGCAAGACTCGATCGTCAACCAGCGTGAAATGCAGAAAGCCGACTACCTCCGCGGCTTCTCCATCCGCGATTCATACCAAAAAATCCCCAATCTCACAGCGTCCCACGTCACGATGCTCGAATCGTTCGGCGTCGAATCCGCCAACGACATCGAACAACTCCGCATGTACGGCATCCCCGGCATCGACGGCGAAATGCAGATGGAGCTCATGCAGTGGCGCCGCGAAATCGAGCCCGGCTTCCGCTTCAACCCCGAGCACGGCATCACCCTCGCCGATGTCGGTGCCGCGAAAGAAATCGCCGTCCGCCGCTTCAAGATGTCGCAAGCCCGCAAAATTCTGACCGCCGCCCGCCAAATCGAAACGCAAGCCGATGTCGGCGCCGCCGAGCTCGCCCGCGCCTGCGATCAGTTCGATGACAACGTCGAACGCTGGAAGAATACCGCCAAACAATACCGCGACTCCCAAAGCCGCCGCCGCCGCGAAGAACGACTAATCAACCAATCCCCGGGCGTCATCGTCGGCCTGGCCCTCACCGTCCCCTTCGTAATCGGCTTCGTCTTCTTCCTCTTCCACCGATAGCCGCACCAGTTTTGACGCCCGCATCAGCTCGTCAGCCCCCGGCTCTGCCGGGGGTTAGCGGATGCGTCTTACCAAGCCGAAACCGCAATTATCTCATCAAAGCTAGTCATTCCACTAAGCAATTTCGCCGCCGCATCATCGCGCAGCCCAGGAATCTTCTTCTCCCGCGCAAGCCGCGAAATATCCCCCTCGTTTCCCGTCTCCACAATCTTCCGCGCCAAGTCCTCATCAATCGGCAGCAACTCAAACAACCCCACGCGCCCCTTATACCCCCGCCCATTACACTTCGGGCACCCCTTCGGCTCATACACCGTCGCATTCGCCGCATCCGGCCGACCAACCGCCGCCGCTTCCGCCCCCGTCAGCCGCCGCGGCTTCCGACACTCCGGGCACAACTTCCGCGCCAGCCGCTGCGCGATGCACAACCGCACCGTCGCAGCCACCTGAAACGGCTCCAACCCCATATCAATCAGCCGCGTAATCACTCCCGCCGCCGAGTTCGTGTGAATAGAACTGAACACCAGGTGCCCCGTCAGCGCCGCCTTAATCGCCACATCGGCCGACGTCGCATCGCGAATCTCGCCAATCATGATCACATCCGGATCACTCCGCAAAATATTCCGCAGCACCGTATCGAAGCTCACCTTGTCCGCCGAATCGACTTCAATCTGGGCAACGCCCACAATGTCATACTCAACCGGGTCTTCAACGGTGATGAACCGTCCCGGATGATTCGCCATCCGATGCCGCAGCGCGGCATACAGCGTCGTCGACTTCCCCGCCCCCGTCGGCCCCGACAGTAAAATCATCCCCTGCTTCTGCGCCGTGTACTGCGCAAACGTCCGCGTCGCGAGCTCACTCATGCCCAGCCTATTAAGCGTGAGTTGCTCAGTCTCTACGGCAAGCAACCGCAGAGTGATCCGCTCGCCATGCGTCGTTGGCAAAGTCGCCGCGCGAAGATGAATCCGCCGTTGCTGCGGCCCCAAGCATTGAAAGAATCGCCCATCTTGAGCCATCCGCCGCTCGGCAATATCCATGTGCGCGAGCACCTTATACCGACTGATGATCGCGTTATGTACCGCCTTCGGCAGCTTCCGCAGTGTCTCAAGCACGCCATCGACCCGCAGCTGAATCAGAACAATGTTCTCTTCAGGGTCGATGTGAATATCAGAAGCGTTCCGCTCGAACGCAATCTCCATCACCTCATCGCACAGCGCGACAATATCTTCCTGATGCTCGGTAACCTTCCCCTTCTTGCGCGTGATCGCCGCGACCAGCGACCCCAATTTGCCGCGCGCTTCCTCCTCGTCATCATCCGCCACGGGCTTAACGGTCGTATCCGCCGTCGTCAGCTCGAGCCCCGGCACATACGCCGCAATGGTCCACTCGGTCGAATCGGCCCGCCGCACGCGATGCGTCGGCATCAAATTCCCGGCCGCCGCCCACTTACGCAGCTTCTCCATCGTAAATGGCCCATAAGTCTGGCCATCGCCAATTTCGAAGAACCACTGGTCGGTCATAGAAGAATCGCGAGATTCGGGAGGGCGAAGCTCCCGCTGATCCGCAACTTCCAACGAACGGCTCGGCAGGAGCCTTGCCCTTCCCAGTTTTCAAACCGGCTCGAATCGAAAATAGCGGAGGAGGTACTCGACCCTCCCTCAAAATCATCGGAGAAAACTGATGATTCTGCAAGAGGCGTCGCAAAAAGCGGCGCAGTTGGCACCGCGTCAACCGCTGATCCCTTGCTCGTTCGATTAATCGACGCCTGGCCAATGCTCACTGATATTGCCCGCAACGCCATTCTTGGAATTGTCCGTATCGATCAAACGGGTCGTCGATCTGGCTAACCTATAACCACGCGAAAAGAATAGCACTTTTGAATTAAGGTCTTCGGAGACGAATTCGACCCAGAGACTAGGCGAAGTGATAAAGACCTTTTTGCCATAATTTGCCGTCATATTCATCGCCGAATTGTGAGCGACGTGCTAGCCAATCGCTGTCGCCAACTGAGATTGAGTTGGTCGCCGCATGACACCTAAATTTGAGTCCAAAGTTCGGATGATGCCGGTCGATCTTGTGAATGTCCTAAGGTGCGTAAGCGTCTGGGGAAAGGGGATCATATGATGTACTGGCCCAGGCCTTACATCCGATCGCTCAACTGGCTTGCTCAAAAACAACTACCAGAGTCCCTCACCGTTCGTAAAACACGAGTACTGATTCGGCAACCTGGATTCCGCAGCCGGAACATGATCACCGTCACCATGCTATTGGATGCCGAGCAGGTAACTGCCCATGATCTGGCGGATCTTTACCGCGCCCACTGGAACGCCGAGCTCGATCTGCGGTCACTCAAGCAAACCATGCGGATGGACATCTTGCGTTGCAAGACGCCCGAACTCGTGCGGAAAGAAATCTGGACGCACATCCTGGCCTACAATCTCATCCGCATCATCATCGCTCAGGCCACAGCCAAACGCGCTACTTTACATTAGAAAGCGTATTAAATCCGCGTTACGCATCAATTCCGCTGACGGTTCGCTTTTCCAACTCTATTGCTCTGTTTGCTAAGCGCGGTGTAAGTTGCCCCCTTATCAGCCGGCATCGAGCGGTGCCAGTGGACAACGGCAGCGGTTAGATGCTGTACGATTTCCGAGTGGCCGTCGGCTACGTTCGTAGTTTCGCTGGGATCGCTCGCCAGATCGTAAAGTTGGGGAATAGAGCCATCGTATTCGCAAAGCAGCTTCCAATTGCCGCTGCGAACAGCGAGGTCAGGCAAATTGCCCTCGGCAGGGTGAGTCGGCCGATCAGGCGGGCGGCGGAAGAACAGTGGTTCTGTGCGAGAGCGCTCGGAAGTGCCGAGTAGTACATCATCCAACGCCTCACCATCGTAGGTAACATTTTGCGGCGCCGGCACATGAGCAATCTTCAGCAGCGAGGGTGCGACGTCGATCGCTGCCAGAATCGAAGTCGCATTCGTCTTGGCGGTATTTTCCTTCGCAATGCGCGAGGGGCTCCAGGCGATCAGTGGTAAGCGAATGCCTCCTTCGTACAGCATTCCCTTTTTTCCTCGGAAAATGCCCGCAGAGCCGGCTCCGTCTTCAGGGCCATTGTCGGAACACACGAGAATGAATGTATTCTCACGCAATACTGGATCGTTGCGCACGCGATCGAAAATCTTGCCTAGCTGCTCGTCCATTGTTTTAAGCACGCCCAAATACCGAGCTCGCTTGGTGCCGTCGCCACGGCGCATCTTAGGCGGGAAGAACGGGGAATGGACATCGTCCGGCCAAAGATTAACGTAGAACGTCTGCTTGCGCGATTCCGCCTTGTTGATAAAGTCGATTGCGGCCTCGGTGTAAGAGGCCGTGATTTGGTCCCGTTTTTCCCAATGGATTTCGCCGTGCCCCAATGTGTCCGAGCCAAGTGCGTACTTTTGTGGCGGATTCCCATCGTAGGCGTCGAGCAGCGGCAGCATTCGCGGGCCAAGACCTTCAAAGTTAGTGAGCGACGAATCAAAGCCGTAGGCAGTAATTAGCGGTGCATCGGCGACGTCTCGCTGGCCGCCCATATGCCACTTGCCAAAATGGCCGGTCGCGTACCCGGCGTCATGCAATGTGCGGGCAAGAGTTGGCGCGCTGGGATCGAGCCATTGGGCCATTCCGCGACGCTCGTTCTGAGCACGATTGTCCAGGTACGAGGTGATGCGCCAGCGCGTTGGATATTGGCCAGTGGTAAGCGCGACGCGGGACGGCGAGCAGATTGGCGAGTTAACGTAGAACTGCTCGAAGCGAATTCCCTCGGCTGCGAGACGATCGATGTTCGTGGTTTCAATCTCCTTATTGCCGAAGCAGGAGAAGTCGCCCCAACCCATATCGTCGACCAGAACAAAAATGATATTGGGATGAGTGTTCGACGGCTCAGCAGCGAAAAGCGAAGAGCAGTGCGCGAGAACCAGCAAGGTCGCAAGATAACAAGCGGTGCGTAGTGTCATAGCAAGGATTGCTTTAGCAAGTGGATTTGGATAATCGGCTGCGTCGGCGGACGTACGCGGCAGCAGAAACAATGCAAAGGAGAGTAAGTTCGCTAGCGGGCTCGGGTACTTGATTGAGTAGCACGCCGGATGCGGGGAGACCAAAGCTTGGCGCAGATTTGCCAAAGTTGGCCCGCCAATCCGTGTAACCCTGCTGGCCGTTGACGCCCGTGTTCCGCCAGACCACGTAGTCCTTCGCGTCGACTATGCCATCGGTATTGAAATCGCCAAGTAGAGGCACCAAATTCAAGATCACGTCATTTCCGGTGCCTCCAACGTAGGAGATGGTCACCGTGCCGTCGTAGCCCGCGTTCAAGACGATTTCGGCCTCCTCGTACAAGTCGTGCGTTGTGCCCCGCTCAAAGAACCCCGTAATTGGATCCGCCGTTTGATTGTCGATGAGCGTGATGATACCGCCAGCAGTCATGGCAGAAAGGTTGAGTTCGAGCGCTGTGCCGTCACCGGTGAGATTTCCACTTCCGTTCGTGCCGGCGTTAGCGAGAACTTCTGATTGATTCTGAAGCTGCGCACGATTTGATGCGAGCGGTCCGATACCGGTGATTACGAGCGGCGTAACACCAGCAGAGTCAGCCTGCCAAAACATCGTTTCGTTCACGCCGGCAGCACCGCCTGCGACATTTTCCAGTTGTCCAATGGAGACACTCGCAGAGCTGCCGACGATTTCCAGTCGCGCGCTGGAGCCAGAATTTGTGAGCTCACCGAGATACAGCTCGGCCTTATGAACGACACTTCCGGTAGCGGAGACTCGTAGCGTGCCGCTACCGCCCGAGCGGCCAATGATAAGTGGACTGGCACCGTCGTTGGCGCTGGTGAAGGTGCCGCCGCTAATGTTATAGCTTCCTGCTGCGCCGACTGTAGCACCGATCTGCACTTCGCCGTCAATAGTTACTTGTCCGCCGGTCTGGACGACTGTTGCAAAACCGCCACTTCCGCTGCCAACAGTAAGATTGCCGCCGTTGCTGGCCATCGTTAGTTTGCCGTCGGATTTAATCGTGACGAGCGCGGTGCCGCCGTCCCGGCCGAGAATGATGTCATCGTCGGTTTCCACTAGCGCGGTCGCGGCGCTGCCGACGCCGTCGCCAATGTTTAGAGTTCCAGTTCCACCGGCGTCACCGACAATCACTTGTCGATCCTGGTTGCCAGGGATGCCGCCGCCCGGCCGAAACGTTCCACTGTTGATGTTGTATGTGCCCATGCTGCCTGCATTAATTCCAATGCCGGCAAACTTGATCGAACCTGAAGTATTTCCGGCCACAATGATCCCGCCGTTTTGGTTTAAAACTCCGCTACCACCTTGTCCAATGCGCAGTTTGCCTTGCACGTCGAACGTGCCGGTGCTGTTCCAATTCATCGTGCCGGTGTAGCCGCCTTCGCCAACAGTGAGATCACCGGTACCAGTGCTGCTGCTTAGCGTGAGATTGGTCGAGTTGCCGACGGTTACGGCGCCGTTGCCGTTGCGCCCACTAATGTAGGCGTTCGCCGCGTTGGTGCCGACGCGAAGGGATGCAACGGTGCGGCTAGCAGAGCCACTGATCGTCGCCGAACCATTGAAGCCGACGATAAGATCCTCTTTTCCGTTGGCACCGTAGGGATCGCAATTGGTGACGCCGGCGCCCTGGCTTCCATTGCCGCGCGCAAAGCCGTTGGAAAACGAGTCGGCGCCGGTGTTCCAAATTAGCGGCGAATTGAGATGGGTAATTGCAAAGTCCAAGTTACTGGCGGCATTGGTGCGGTAGAGATCGAAATGGGGCGAGTAGGTTCGGACCCTCACTCCCTGCCCGTCTTTTAGGAACTCAACGACACGCAACCACCCGTTGCCGCCATTGGTTTCAAACTGAGTGTTGAAGAACATCTGCTGAACGTCCACTCCCGCATTGTTGGGGTCGACGCGGTACCCGGTTCCGTCGCCACCCAGATGGCCGTTGAAAGTCATTTCGAAGTTACCGTTCACTTTCACCAACTCGTTCCACATGTCGGTGCCGTCGTTCCCTTCGATCCCGGGATACTCATTCGGCGCTACATTCCAACGCGTATTGCCCGATCCAATGAAAGAATGCGTCAATAGGACGGCCGTATAGTCTGCATATTGAGCCTGCCCGGCAATTGAGTCGGCCCAATCGACCACGGCTTGCCGCGGATAGTATTCGAGATTGAAGATAAGCATCTTGCGGCCATCCGGAGCCGTGAATGTGGAGTAAGAGTTCTCCAGCTTATTCGCCTCAAACGTTCCCTTGATGATGCCGCCGGTCGCCGGGTTGTTAAGTGGGTTGTCCGTTATTTTGAAGTAATTATTGTACTGCGTGTTTCGGTTTTGAAAGTTCGTCGTTCCGAAATCGTGGTTGCCCGCCGCCAGGATATACGGTACTTGGCCATCGAGCATGTGAAAGGCGTCTTGAGCGCGCTGCCACTGCGCATCGGATTGGTTCTGATTTACGAGGTCGCCGCCTTGAATCACCGCCTGGATATTGAAGGCAGATTTGTTGTTGAGGATCCAGTTCATCTGGCCGACTTCTCGGACGAAATTGCCGTCGCTAGAGTTGTAATTCTGAACGTCGGGCAAATAGACGATCGACCAGGCGGCATCCGGCGAGGGTTCGAATGGAGCCTGTACTGTGGTGGCAACGTAACCGGGCGACGCGTGGTTCTCGCTGGCGCCGCCGGCGCTTTTCCATACAGCGCCGTAAACTCCTTGCGACGACGGCTTCCAATTCGCGCCGGAGTCGTTCAGCGAGCTGGTGAGAGCTTGTGGAAGAACGTAAATGCTATTTCCATCGTTGCCGCTCGTCGTCGGCCACCCGGCACCATCCTTGTACGTAATCTGATCCTGAATGACACCGGGCGCATTACGTATCGCGAGTGTCGCAGCTGTCGCGTTATTGTTCGGGTCGTTCGTTAGCGACGGGAAGTTGCTGACCTGGATGCGGTTAATGCCGCTGCCCCAGTCGGAATCGAGCGTCGCGGCGCTGGGCGTGAGCACGAGCGCTTGGCCGGCTGCGATTGATGCGCTCGCGGGAAGCGCGGCCGTCCAAAGATTATTCGTGGGCAGTCCAAATTGCCACCCGCTGAGGCTTATGGCCGAGCTGCCGGAGTTGTACAACTCGATCCATTCACGATTGGTGTCGGCGTTTTGCGGATCGTACATGATCTCGCTAAGCATCACTTCCGCGTGAAGCATGCGCGCGGCTAACAATACCACGACGACGAAAGGCAGCGTTGTAACAGTTTTTCGAAGTCTCGTCCGTTCAATCATTTGTACTGTTTCGAACACGATCGGTCCTCTTTAGCGCATCTTCTTCCACCGAAGCAAATAATAGCCGCTCCAATAGCTAGTATGCTTAAAGCCGCTGGTTCCGGCACTACGGATAGGGCGCCACCAGCTTGTGATGACATTGCGAAACCGGGCGTGGACTCGCCGAAGTGAGCGCGCCAGTCGTTGTACCCCTGCGGGCCGTTGATACCCGTATTCCGCCACACGACGTAGTCAGCCAGATCGACAACACCGTCGTGGGTGTAATCGCCAATGAGCGCCGATTCTGGGAGTAGTACATTCGTTTCATATGCGAACGGCAGCCCATATTCGGTGCTTAAGTAATTCGCTACGAGATTGATCTGGCCGATCGAGAGCTGTTGGTTGAAGACGAGGAATTCGGCAAGTTGACCATTGTAATAGTCGCCGGTGAGGAGCGCGCCGGCAGCGCTGCGACCCGTGCCAAGTAGCAGTTCTAAATCGCTTCCGCTGAATGTCGCCATGCTTGTAGTATTCGTACTTGAGCCGGTGAACGTATCGGCAGCGGTCGTGCCGTCGACATATAGCTTGGCATTCGTATACGTCTGGCCGTCGCCAATCTGCCACGTGACGATGTGAAATCCGCCACTTGCCACGGACGTGTCATACAGCGAAGCCCCATTATTGAAGCGGAAACCTGCGCCACCATTACTCGTGCTCGTAAGCGTCTCGGATGCGTCGAAGCCCACGGTCTTGCCGGCCGCTCCGCTGTGGCTACCCAACTGGCCGAGTCGCTGAGCAGCATTGCCCGATTCGTCATGTGTGGCGACGGCAATGACCGTGATTCCGTTTCCGGAGCTTGGCAACGAGTTTGCAGTGGACGACGCGAGCGAGTCGTCGCCGTCGAATGAAACAACGGCGCGGCTATTCAAGCCGTTCGTAATGAGTGTCGGCCTATTAGCTGAAGTCGATTGGGAAACGCTGCCGTTGAAGCTGTCGCCTGTCGCGTTGCCTGACCAACTTGCTACCGCTGCCGCGTTGCGAACAACGTCCGGCAAATTTGGCAAAAGGCCCGAAAACGCTTGAATACAAAGTATTTCCGGGCCTTTTTGGCAGTAGCGGAGGAGGGACTCGAACCCCCGACTCGCGGATTATGATTCCGCTGCTCTAACCAACTGAGCTACTCCGCCGAACACTTAAAACAAGTTATTTTTTGTTGTTTACTTTGTTGCTTCAATGCTACTGTACACCCGATTGTACACCCAATACAATCCAATGGCATAAAGGTGACACCCGGCAGCTTGTGACTACCGGGCGTCGTGGCACCACCTGACCCAATGACTAGGAGGTAGCGCCGTGGCCGCCCATTCTATACAGCAATCCAAGCCTAAGAAACCCCGCAAAGACTTCCCGCTTTTCCCCCATGCCAGGGGCTACTGGGCAAAGAAAGTTCGGGGCAAGCTCTGCTACTTCGGCAAGGTTGCGACTGACCGCAAAGGCGAAGCCGCCCTGCAATTGTGGATCGACCAGCGGGACGATCTTTTGGCGGGCCGTACACCTCGCAGTACACCCGGCGACGGCCTGACCGTGGCTGCTCTGTGCAATGCTTACCTGACCGCAAAAGAGCAGCAGCGCGACGCCGGGGAAATTCGAGGGCGCTCATTCGCTGAATACTTCGCCACGTGCAAATTCGTGGTCGGATCGTTCGGCAAAAATCGACGCGTCGATGATCTTGCGGCCGATGACTTTCAAGCGCTACGGGCCAAGCTGGCCAAGCTCTACGGCGTCCACAAGCTTACGAAAGAAATTCAGCTAACAAGGATGATCTTCAAGTACGGCATCGACGCCGGACTGATTGAGAAGCCGGTGCGGTATGGCCCGATGTTCAAGAAACCAGCGACTCGCATCATGCGCGCCCACCGGCAAAAAACCGGCGCGCGAATGTTCGAGGCGGCGGAACTGAGAGCGATCATCGACAAGGCCGATCAACCGCTCAAGGCGATGATCCTACTCGGCATCAACTGCGGATTCGGTAACAACGATTGCGGTACGCTGCCCAAAAGTGCGGTAAACCTAAAAGCTGGCGCGGTGTGTTTCCCGCGTCCGAAAACAGCGATCGAGCGACGTTGCCCGCTGTGGCCCGAGACAATTCCTGCGATCACCGAAGCGATCAACCAGCGGCCCAAAGCGAAAGCGCCGGAGGATGATGAGCTAGTATTCGTGACAAAGTACGGGCAACCGTGGTCGAAGGATTCAAGCACTAATCCTGTTAGCCAAGAATTTCGCAAGCTGCTCGATACGCTCAAGCTCCACCGGCCCGGCCTAGGCTTCTACGCTCTGCGTCACACGTTTGAGACAATTGGCGGCGAATCGCGAGACCAAGTTGCGGTCAGTCACATCATGGGCCACGCCGACGCGAGCATGGCCGGAGTATACCGCGAGCGTATCAGCGACGAACGGTTGCTGGCGGTGACGAATCATGTCCGTACTTGGCTGTTCGCAAAGAAGAGGGCAAAATAATAGTTTAAGTCGGGTTCACGGCTGATCCCCGTTTACGATTGGCCGGCGTCTTGTGGCATGCAGCATCCGCCACGATCGCCGGCTGATCGGCCCGACACAGAGGATGCTGCGATGTCAGAAGAACCGCCACTTGGCGGCCATCACGAGCCGGGAAATAGCACTGAGCTGGAGTCAGAGCACGCAAGCCACCATCGGGAGGAGTCGTGGCGCAATGCGCCGATTCCCAATCGCCTGACGGCCGAATTCCATATCGGCCGGCTTCTAAATTGGTTCGGGTGGTCTGCGCAGCAGGTCCTGTTCATGTGTTCCTCCGACGGTCGAAAGACGATGGATGAAATCTTATGTCGATTAATCGCCATCGCCTACAAGTTTATGACCAAGCCTCCGGAGCATATCCAGGACTTCATCAATGAAATGCGTGATGACGCGTTGGGCAGTTTATGCTGCGAGGCAGCAGTTGATGAAGTGTCAGAATGTTTTGAGGAAACTTCCGAGGTCCGGCGACAAGATGTGGTCAACAACCGTGTCTACCCCTTAATTGATAAGTTGCAGCAAAAGCTAGTAAATTTTTCCGAGCCGGAAGAGTGGACCCTGGAGTTAGGCCGAGTTCTTGATCAGGGAGTTCGGCGGCCGGATCTTTTTCGATTCGTACAAGGAAATAGGTCCATACTCTCCGGATATTACACACGCAAACGGCGAGGCAGCCGACCGGATTGGGGCGAAAGTGGTCTGGCGATCAGCTCAATTAAGGTCGGCGAACTCCCACCAGACACGGCATGGCCACACATGCTGAATGAACTCCTGGCGAAAGTCGGCGTGCCCACCGCGACTTACGAAACATCACTGACGGCGTGGCAGTTCAAAGAACAGAAGGACCAGTTGAGCACCATGCCACAATTGCTGGAAGTGCTTGATCGCGGCATCCGGAAGTACCTTGAGTCATGCGAAAGCGAATCGACTAAGGCAACCAATGCTCCGCATTCGGCTCCACTAACTGACAGCGGCAACGAAGCGCCAGGCAATCGGGACAGAGCGGCGCCGAATGTATCGGCGTGTACTGCACCCGGTTCAAACGGTCTCGCGGGCGGCACCCAGGTCACTCGCAGGGAATTCGATCATGCTGATGACTTTCGATCAGTACGTTGGTACGGCAGGGAGTACTCATTTACGCAAACTCAGGCACCGGTTGTTGCACTCCTCTGGAAACACTTCCAAAAAGGAACCCCTGATGTAGGCGACGAAACCCTTCTAGACGCAATCGACCCTAATAACCCCCCTGACAGGCTTCGCGATGTTTTCCGCGGCTGCGATGCGTGGAACACCATGATTATCTCCGGCAACACAAAGGGTACTCGCCGTTTAACGAAGCCCCTCTAGAAAACCTGCTGCGCTCCAAATACCCAGTGGCAGCGCGGGAACTGCGCCTTCCAGTCTCTATCATTCTCGTGACGCTGACCAATTCGGCCGGCAAAACCACACACCCAATTGCGGGTGAGCACGATGAATGAAGTCCTTTCTCTTCGCCGCATGGCGCGCCGTATCGGCACCACACAAGCGTGGCTGCGCGAGCAAGCGGACGCCGGCAAAATCCCTCACTTAAAAGCGGGAAAACGATATCTGTTCCATCCGCCGAGTGTCGAAAAGATGCTCGCTGACCGGGCGTCCAACGGAAGTGAGCGGGCGCACCGTGCATAGAAAAAAGCGAACAAAATCGATTCCGAAAATCGCCACGACATCGGTTCCGACAGTGGCCGATGGATTAGGAATTTCCACCGGCAAAGTCACCGACTGGATTAAGAGTGGCGAGCTGCCAGCATTCAATCTCGCAACAAAAGCCGGCGGACGACCGCGGTACGGAATTAGGCTCGACGACCTTCAGGAGTTTCTCAGAAGTCGCCAAGTGGTAGCTGATTCTGGACGGCTCAAGCCGCGCAAATTGCGACGGCGCGGTTCGACGAGCGTAAAGCAGTTCTTTTAGTCGCATTGGAATCGCGCCGACGTTGTTTAGTGACGTGGTCGACGGCGTGCTTCATTTAGACCGATCGTTCAGACACGCGCCCCCCGAGGGTGTTCTCAACTGTTCGTCGATAACTGCCTGAGAAATCTCTGCTGCAGTACTGTTGAACGGCACGTCGGCAGCCATTCGCAACTAGCTCACAACTCCAACTTTTTAAAAAGGAAATGACAATGTCCCGATTTGATTCCAACCGCAGTGGGTTGCCCAGATATCGCAACCGACCGACCGTCGATTTGGTTAGGTCTCGCGAAGACGAAGATGAGGTCGAAGAGTCCATTCAGCCGGACGAGCCGGATTCGGTATGGCATGAATTTGAGCAACATGACGAGTGGACGCCGGAGATGCAAGAGGACAGCACCACGGAAGAAATTGACAGTATCGTTGATTCACATGCTCAATGTCTGCAGGAAAATGAAGCGGATGGTTCTCAGCTATTGTCAGAGACACGGCCTCGAGCCGGCGATTCGCAGGCAACTGGGCATAATCGAGAGGCCGAGCCGGATCTCGAGGAAGCGAAATCAGTGAATCAGCGGAATGAGGCCACGGCGGAAATAACCGGTAGCAATGACGACGAGGAAAATGGGGACCGGTATGACAAAACTGATTCCGATATTGATGACGAAGAAGACTGGGATTCGTATGACGAAAATGACCCCGATATTGTTGAAGCGGTCAACAAGATGTTAGAAGCGTGTCGCACTGACTGCGATGATCGCCAGCGGCTCGCACGTTGTTGCCGCATCGTCGTACCGCTGTTTGAAAAAGATTACCATAAAGGCCGCGCCGTCGAAGCAGTGAGAAGGTACGGGCGAGGACTGGCAGCAGTACGTCACACGGTTGATGCGCGAAGAGGGTGCGATCGCGAAAGATCACGAACCGACGGATGAAGAGGTCCGCCGCTTCGATAAGAAACGGACGAATAAGAAGGTCTCGAACGACGAGTGGGTTTCGCCCGACGATCCGGAAAGCCGCATTGCCAAGCTGAAAGACGGTCGCACGCACTTGGCCTACAAGGCCGAGCACGTGGTCGACTTGAAGAGCGACCTGATCCTGGCGGCCGAGATTTACCCGGCTGATCACGGTGACACGCAGACGCTGCTCGATAGCGTGTTGGAGGCAGTCGAGAATGTGAAACAAGCGGACAGCGAAATCGAGATCGAAGAGATCGTGGCCGACAAGGGATACCATGGGGCGGAGACGATCGAGTTAGCTGAGGACCTCAACTTTCGCACGTATATTCCCGAGCCGAAGCGTCCTCATCGTGCGCGGTGGACCGACAAGCCGCCTGAATTTCAACAGGCCGTGTATGCCAATCGGCGGCGCTTGAAGCGCGGCAAGAGCCGAAAGCTGCAAAGGCTTCGCAGCGAACGCGTCGAGCGCTCGTTCGCCCACGTCTGCGATACGGGGGGCATGCGGCGGAGTTGGCTAAAAGGAGTCCTCGATGTCAGCAAGCGCTACCTGATCGCCGCCGCGGCGCACAACTTGGGCCGGATCATGCGAAAGCTGTTCGGAGTCGGCAAACCCAGGACCTTGCAGGACCTGGGTAGTTTTATCGCGCTTGCGCAGCTTGTGACGACACTGCTCCGCGATCTCCTTCCCACCTCACGAATCTCATACCACGCAACACGCTCCGAATTCTCGGCTGCGGTCGCGTAAATCACCGACCTCAAAAACGACTTACTTCCCCAGGCTGCTAGCCCTCACGCGCTATCGGGGCACTATACTTTGCACCAACATCAGCGACTTGATTGCCGTCTGCAGCCGCTTTTCGCCGGCCTCCAGCAGCTTCGGCAGACCTGTAAGCTGGCGGCCATCGTTAATCGCATGTGCAACGCGGCGATCAACGATATGTGCGAACAGCCAGCACGCCATGACTCGGCCTGTGGCGAGCTTTTCGAGCGGGGTCGGATCCGGGCTTAACAGCGAAACCTTGAGCTCCGCCACTGTGCGGCGAGTGGATTCCTTAATGTGCGGTGCTTCTAAGAGCACGTGGATTAGATAGTCGAGTGTGGTTTGCTCGACGTTGCCGAGGTATCGCCAGAGGTCTTCGTTTGAGTCGAGGATCGTGCGGATCTCATTGAGGGCGGGCTCGTCTCCGGCAGCAGCTCGTATAGAGAGGGTGCGAACGGTTTGAAGGTCTCGGCGATTGCGGTCGGCGGTACTTAGTGCATCGCACTGCGGCGTCGGATCGGCGAGCTGATGTGACTCAATCGCGGTGCCGGTGAGTTCGGCGAACACAGTCTCGCGGGCGCCCGGAAGACTGACGGGTTCGCCGGCAGCCGGTATTTTAGTGAGCTCATCCCCTTCCATAACGAGCACTTGATCGTCGTTGGGCGAGGGGACATACGTAGCGACTGGAGCAGAACCAGCCGCAGTGATACCGTGCTTCGGCGTAGGTCCAAGCCTATAAAGCCTCGGTCTCACCCACTCCTGATCGTCGCTGTCTTGGTCCTTCGCTGCCAGGCTGACCTCTACTTCCGGAACGGCGATCCAGTCCCCATTCTCATCGATGTCATCATCGAAAGGGTCGCCTTCGGGTGGCCAGCCAAGGCTGCTTTGATAGCTACTTGATATAGTTCTGGTCATACCTGGACCTCCTGTTTTGTTCGTCTCCACACACCCTTTCGGCACTGATAACCACGGGTAAGTAGGGACGCGCTCACTATCGTGTCACAGCCGCGAGTGTTGACGGCGTTCCAAAGTGGCGGCGCCGGGCGGCCGAATTTGGTGGCGCTGGGTTGTTGATAGTCTCCAAAGTTACTGAGGTTTTGTCGCGGAAAAGTTCAAAGCGATGGGAGCAGTCAGGTCAGCTGGTCCTTCTTCGACGTTTGGCGTCCTGGAGTCGGTAGCTCTCGCCCTTGGTCTCCAGGATGTGGCAACGGTGGGTCAGGCGATCTAACGCCGCTCCCGTGAGTCGCTCGCTGCCGAGTACTTCGGTCCAGTTCTCGAACGGCAGGTTGGTGGTCAGGACCAGGCTGTTGCGTTCGTAGGCCGTTGCGATCACGTCGAACAGCAGCTCCGCCCCGGCCTTGCTAGCGGGAACGTAGCCCAGTTCGTCGAGGATCAAGAGATCGAGCTTGCCCAATTGCTGTCGCAGCCGCAAGAGCTGCCGCTCTTCTTTGGCTTCCAAAAGCAAGGTGATCAGCTCGGTGACGCGAAAGAAGCGGACCTTGCGCCCTTGAGCGCAAGCGGCCATTCCCAGTGCCGTGGCCAGGTGAGACTTGCCCGTACCGCTGGGACCGACGAGCAGGATGTTCTCTCGCTTGTCGAGATACTCGCCTTTGACGAGTTGCAGAAACAGGGGCTTATTGACGCTGGGTCGGGCTTGGAAGTCGAACTCATCGAGCAGCTTGTGGGCGGGGAAACGGGCCATCTTCAATCTCCTTTCGGCTGCTTTGCGTTCTCGTTCGATCAGTTCCAACTCGCAGAGCTGCAGCAGAAAGGCCAAATGATCGGCGTTGTCCGCGGCGCAGCGCGCTCGGCGATTCTCTCGCACTCCGCGTGCACGGTCGGCAGCTTGAGCGCCTTCAGATGGTGCTTCAGCAGCACGGTGCTCTTGGTCTCCGTCTTGCTCATGGTGACACCTCCGTGAGCAGCGCTCCGTAGGCTGCCACATCAGTCGTTTCGACCCGCACGTGAGCCAGGTGCGGGCGGCCGTCGAGCGAGAACAACGTCACTGGCTGCTCGGCCCGATGCTCGACGATCGTGCGGATGCTGTCGGGATCGATGACGTCGATGTCCAGGGCATACTCGACCGCTCCGGTCAGTTGCGCGAGCGAGAATCGCTCCAACTGCCGCAGCACTCGGATGTAGGATCGCGTGCCGTAACGCGGATCAGTCGCTTCGAGCCGGCGTCTGAGGAGCTCAAAGCACACGGGCAATTGCCAGTGTTCCAGGGGCCGCGCGTAATCGAAGCCGCCCGGCTTGCGTTCCAACAGCGCCAGATAGTGGATCGGCTCAAAGAGTGTCCGCTCGCGCTGCCAGCACCTGGGGTGCCGAGCCACGAGCCGGTCCTCATAGACTAGCCGGACCTCTTCGACCGTGGCCACTACCATCAGCTTGCGATGGGCGTACTTCACGGGAACGGAGTAATCGTTGGTATCGAACCGAACCAGCGACTGCGAGTCGGCCGTTCCGTCGTCAACACACCGGGCCTCGAAGGGCTGCTTGGGTAGCGGCAGAAAGGCGGCTTGGTCTTTCACAAGCAGCTCGCCCTTGGGGGCCGGCTTGCCGCGCGTCCGCTGCTGGAGATCGGACTGGCAGCCCTCGCGGAGTTGCCTGTTGAGCGCTTCGAGCGAATCGACCTGAGGCACTGGCACCAGGAAGCTGTGCCGAGCGAAGCCCAAGAGTCGCTCGACGTGTCCCTTCTCATTGGGCCGCCGCACCAGGCAGAAATGCTCCTGAAACAAATAATGGCTTTGCAACCGCAAGAATTCTTTGGTCAGCTTCGCGCTCACGGCCCTTGAGGACTTCGATCACGGCGATGGCCGAGTTGTCGTAGCTGATCCGCCGCGGTACGCCGCCGAGGTATTCAAAGGCGCGGCGATGTCCCTCCAGAAACGTCTCGGTGCATTCCCGAGGAAACGCCTGGATGAAGATCGCTCCCGAGTAGGGGAGTGTCATCACGAACAGCGCGACCTTCGTCTCCTGACCGGACAGGCGGATCGTCGCTTCGCCGAAGTCCACCTGGGCTTCGCCCGGGGGATGCGACAGCGGCAGAAAGACCTCTTGGTGCGATTGCTTCCAGGCCCGCACGGCGTCCTTGACGATCGTGTACTTGCCGCTGAATTGGTGCTCATCCCGCAGGCGCTCGAAGATTCGCCACGCCGTGTGGCGTTGCTTCTTCGGAGCCTGCCGGTCGTCTATCAGAATCTGGTGAATGACCGGCAAGAACTCGTCGATCTTGGGCTTCGCTCGCGGCTGAGACTTGCGGTAGCCCGGCGGCTCATCGTGCGCCAGGATCTTCGTGAGCGTATGCCAGCCAAGACCGTACTTCTCACAGGCGCCACGCTTGCTCAACTCGTTCGTCAGCACCAGCCGACGAACCTCTTTCCAAAACTCCATGTCGGATCGCACTCCTGGGCCTCCCTGTGAAGCTGGGAAAGAAAGAGGCTAAAGCCTCCATCTTCTCGACTTCCAGGGACGCTCGCTTGTGCGCCGCCAAATTGGACCGCCGCGACATTCCCCCGGCGCCGCCGCTTTGGAACGCCGTCAACAATATGCATAAGCGAGCTCCTCCGCGCGATTCTGGTATGCTGATCATCTATGAAAGACACGACACCTAGAGTGGCCAAGTGCGATCAGTGCGGACGGCTGTCCCCCGTCGAAGGCTGGGAGCCAGTCTATGAAGCCCCCTCGCCGTCAGACACTGCTTTCACGCCACCTCGCGTGAAGGAAATAAACTGCGAGATCAACTGCAACAAGTGCGGGATCCGGGTTCAGGTGATGCCGCCCCCGCCACGGTAGCCGGCAGTTCGTTGCGATGACGCTGGATGCGGTGTTGGGGATCATCACCTGTCAATTTAAGACGCTGAGACGGCGGCGTAGGGTTTTAACTGAAAGGAAACTTTTATGGCTGCAGCAAGTAAGCCAACGTTTTCACCTGAAACAAAACTTATCGTGGCTTCCAATTTAGCGGTGGCAGGTGCAATTTGGCATTTGATTCGGAAAGGCGAAACTGGTCAGTTCATCCAGACCGAGCAAGAAATGGTTCAACACGCTGTTGAGGCGACGATAAATGATTTCGATAAGCTTGTTGAGAAATTGTTTCCGGCAACCCACTAGCAGGACAGTGCCAAACCTTCCAGCTGCCAGAATCAAACTGACCCGCGTTCGATTTCCAGCTATCTGCCAATTGCTGTATTCGTGGCCAGAGTCGCCACTTGTTTATTGGTGAACGCCTTCTGGGTGCGGAGTTTACAGTAGAGGTACGCCAATTAATGATTCCCCAAAAAATCTGGATCGAGCAATGCGAAGCTGCCCGCAGCATCGAAGATGAGTTCGGCACCGACAAGGCCCTCGCCTACCTGATCGGGGAGAAGTTCCTGAACTTCCTCGAAGCAGCCGACGAAGATGCTGCCATGAGAGCGGAGATCCCGGCCTTTGTGGCCGAGGTGAAACGGATCTTCGAGCGGTGGCAATTGGCTGAGTATCTGGAGACGGCCCGTCAGACTGAGCCTTTCGATCCAGAAGATTACGACGATCCCGAGGAGGCCGAGTTAGAACGCCAGCTTGAGCTCCGCCATAGTGCTACGGACCTTCTTCTAATCGAGCAGGCTAAAGAATGGCTGCTTGACGAGGATGAAATGTAGTTGAATGCCTCCGAATTAATTGTCCAGGTTGAACGCGGGCTTCTGTCACGCAGAAAGTAACGGCTCTGCTGTTCATTAATGGCGGGGATCAGCCCCGCTCAATTCGAACCGGTTCTGCGTCATATATATAGGGTGCTGCGTCTGGCCATAGTGGCCTGATCTGATCAGAGCGAATTGCATCTGCCCGATCATTGGACATGTTCCAACGACCGGGCTTTTCTATTGCGCTGCCCCAGCAGCCAACATCGATCCACCTCCCGCACCTCGCGGGCGGTTTGTGTTTTCCCCCCACACGACCGCCCCGGTTGTGGGCGGTCTCTACTCAGGAGATCGTCCCATGATCGCGTTCAACACCGAAGCCCAGAAGAGTGCATCCGATTGGCAAACAGCGTTCGTCGACATGCTGCCCGAGATCAAGAAATGGCTCCGCGTTGCCTTTTGTCGTCTGGCCACTGAGGCCCGCGAGGATGCCATTGCAGAAGGCATCGCCCACTGCCTTTTGGCTTACGTGCGTTTGCACGAGCAAGGCCGAACGGAAGTGGCCACTGCCTCAAGTCTGGCTTGGTATAGCTCGCGTCAAGTTAGGCGTGGGCGACCAGCGGTGGGTCGCATGAATAGCAAGGAGCCACTTTCTCGGTACGCCCAGGTCGGCAGCGGAAACCGATTGGAAAGGAAGAACGGCGAATGGATCGACAAGCTGGCGGAGGACAAACGAGCGTCCGTCCCTGATCAGGTCGCGGCGAAGCTGGATGTGCGAGCTTGGTTCGCAACACTCACGAAGCGAACGAAAGAAATCGCCAAGGATTTGGCGTGCGGCTGTTCGACGGCAGAGGTTGCGAGAAAGTATGGCGTCACGGCGGGTCGAATCTCGCAACTGAGGCGGACATTGGAAGAGTCGTGGACAGCGTTTCAGCGGGAGGCGGTGGCGTGATGCTGATTGCGACCACTGGCTCTTGTTCACTGCAGGCGGAGTCAGTGGTCAATTGTGGCCGGCGATTTCGTCTGCGGTGTGCTTAGCTATTAGCGATTCGACTTCGTGCTTTCTTTTACCTACCAGACATTGTGTGCGATGAATGCTCGATTGGCATTGTCGGCACCATGCGTTGCCTACAAATGGTGTCTGCAGTGATCGCCCCGCGTCAACATCAGGACCAAACCCGCCTTCGGCCGAGCGACCGATTGGCTGGATGGGATTCGAACCCGCTGGAGATCGCCGACTTGCACGGCTTACTGGGTTTTGACGAGGCAGGGAGCGAGACTGAACTAGCCTGGCGTACAACGATAGTTAGGCGACCGATTGCTGCGGGGGCGCCACGAAGCGGTCAGCGGAAGTTGGCCGCGCGCGGCAATCCAATTGGCGTTATTGTTCGATGACGATCATTGCGCTAATTTCCAGACGCGGGACGGTAGTTGAAACTAACGTGCCGCCCCCACCGTTACCGAACGATTGGAATTTCAGCGGGCCGGACGTCGTCGTTTTATCGGCGGTGCGAATGGTGACCGTGCCCGGCTCAATGGACGTTACTACGACGAGATCTAGATCCGTCGCGGGCGTGACCTTGTCTTCAAATGAGGAAAGCCGCTGGACATTCAAATTGTAGAGATGAACGATCGTGCGGCCTGGCTGGTCGTGCACAACAACGCGAACGTTCGGCGCGCCTTTTACGTGGATCGACGTTTTAATAATCTTCAGCCGAAGTTGCTGTAGCCAATCCGGCTGATCTGCCGCAACGACGCCCGGTCCTTGCTTATCAAATATCGCAACCGCCGACTGTTGCCTTGGAGTGAGTAAAGATCGCGATTCGACCAGCAGCACAGGCCGGAGTTTCTGTTTTGCTAACAAGTCCAAATCGTCTTCGCAAACGACTTGATATTGAAAGTTCTCCTTGGTAAGCGTGGTTGCCAGTGCGCTTGCCGCACATTGGTCCGACTTGACCCAATGTTGAAATGGTAGAAGCAGTGCTACATCGGCGCGGAACGGCGCATCGTTCAGCAGATCTTCGTTGCGGCGCATAAAATCGGCTTGCGGGCGCACGGCTGCAATCATTCGCTTGCGCTGATCCTCCGGCCACGTTGGCCACGACAAATACGAAGCGTTATTGGCTGCCGCTTCGGCCATCGCCAGGCGCATCAAATTCGGCGGTGTGTGATAATCTACGTTTGCAATTGTGACGGCGACGATCGGCTTCCCATGGCTGATGGCGTGGAGCTGTTTGTAGGTTGGGCCGTATTCGAGAGTCTGGCCGTTCGCTTCCCTGCGCGGTTGCGTGGCCTGATCTTCCACCACGACAAAGTCTTCTGCTTTGCTCAGCTCCTCGATGTTGTAGCCATACCTGCGGCACTGCGAGTAAAGCACGCTGGGCGCGTTGAGGCTGTTATTGCACGTGATGAGTGCATGCGGATTGATGGTGCGAGCGAAAGTGCTCATATCGGCCAGAAAGTCGCGCGCGATGGTCGATCTGAATTGCATAAACTTGTTTGGGTGTGCGTCAACGAACTTGCGGATCGATTCGATGCGATCGGCCGTTGTAGTCTTCCCACGTTGCGGGAAGATTGCTTCCCGCGGAACGCGAGGACTTCGTTCTTCCAAGAACTTCGCAAAACCTTCCATGCAGTACTGGCAGTAACAGCCTTGCGGGTGCACGGTGGGATTGTCGAAGAACACACCGTCGTGGCCGGTTTCCAGCTGATATCGGACCATCGCGCGCTGGTACGCGCACAATCCGGGTTATTCATGCAGGCGGGCTGATAATCGCCACCGTACCAGGAGGGGAGCGGCTTGCCTTGCCGATCCTGCTGCCGCCATTCAGCCGGCCGTGTTTGGAACTGCGATCGAAATACGTCGGTCCAGTTTTGGTCGAAAGTGTCTAGTGTGACGATCGACGTCGCGCAGAGGTAGCCGATCGTGAGCTCGATGCCATTCTGTTTTGCGCGTCGATTGTACTTGCTGACCCTCTCACGCAGTGCGTTGAACTCATTTTGCGGCGGCAAACCATGATAGCCCGCCTCGCCAAGGCCCACGGTGTAAATGATTGACGCTCCGCTGGCAGCAGCCACTTCGGCTTGTTCGCCGATGTCGCCGAGATGATCGAACGCATGCCCGGCGCGGCCCAGTCGCAACTCCAACGGCATTTCGGCCGCAAGCTGACTGGCGAAAAACAAAACGCAGAGCGCCG
This sequence comes from uncultured Planctomycetota bacterium, assembly GCA_963733705.1. Taxonomy (GTDB): domain Bacteria; phylum Planctomycetota; class Planctomycetia; order Pirellulales; family Lacipirellulaceae; genus JABDGM01. The sequence goes on from CAVTEJ010000015.1 coordinate 503,324, forward strand.
CAAAACTTTGCCGCCGCAACGCCATATTCCTTTTTCGAGAAGGTTCGCTAACTGCTGTCGCATACCGTAAATGCGAAGATCAAAACTGAAACGCTCAAGCGCGATGCCGCCTGGGTTTACGTATGCAAACGGTTCGATGGAAGATTCCCATCCACCGCAGCTCGCCAATGCACTGCCTTGCTCAAACTTATCTAGCCTTGGCCCATGACTTTGCAGCGTTGACCAACGCACCTAGGCAAGTAGCTGCTGGTCAGAGGTGAATTTCGCGACGAGATGCGGGGATCGACCTTGTTTTATCCCACTAAGGAAGTGCATGGACAACTTTCGGCGTCCTGCTAGCCCTTCGTTCGATTCTTCTCCTGCGACCCTTTCACCTTTTGGTCCTGCTTGGCAGTTTGTTGCTTCTTGCTCTTGTCCTTATCCTTCTTGCCGCCTTTGTCTCCCATGGTCAGATCCCTTTCATGATTAGGTGCGAGAGCGAAGTCAGATTAGATTCTACGTTCGGTAGCTATGGCTGCTTATCCTTGGCCGGTGGCTCTGGCTGTATTCGATCAGCAAACGCTTTTTCAAACGCCTCCACCTTGGGCTGGATAACCAACGTGCAGTATTGGTCCTTGGGATTCAAGTGAAAAAAGTCCCGGTGGCTCTTGGCGGCGGGATAGAACACTTTAAACGGGAGTATTTCCGTCACGATTGGGTCTGCGAACGCCTTCGATGTGCTGAGCTTCTCTTTGTAATGTTCGGCCAGCTCGTGTTGTTTGTCCGTGTGATAGAAGATCACCGAGCGGTATTGGGGGCCGACGTTTTTACCCTGACGATTAAGCGTCGTCGGGTCGTGAATTTTCCAGAAGACTTCTAGCAGGTCGGCATACGTTAGGATTGTCGGGTCGTAGGTGATTTGCACAACCTCGGCGTGACCGCTGCGTCTGGAGCTGATCTGTTCATCGTTTGGATACTTGACGTCGCCGCCACTGTACCCGACCTCAACAGACTGAACCCCTTTGAGGCGTTTAAACATCGCCTCCGCACATGAGTAACAGCCCAGACCCAGGGTGGCTGTCTCCAGGTTGGACTGCGGGTCCGTCGCCCGAGCAGCTGGCTTCTCGCTTGTTGCCGGCGACAGTTCGCCTCCATCAGCACGAACGCGTTGGGAGGTGCAAATGCAGGCGGTAAGAATAGCCACAATAATTGACGTTCTTGTCATACGCATGACTCGGAGCCTCCGATTGAAGTCGCGGATCGAAGCCAGTCAGTCTTTAGTTGTACCTCCGCATCCGGGCAAAACGCAACCAAGTCCCTAGCTCTGATCAACTCGGCTAGCCTTCTTAGCGCAGCGGTCACACTTGCAGCTGATTGGCCTTCAGGCGATTTACTCAACGGCAAATACGATGGAACACAATTCCTGAAGTAAAACTGCCTCTAAATATCGCTCGCAGACCGCAACGATTGCACTTGGCCCGCCAAGGCTGCTAGCCTCTCCCGACGCTCCTCGTCATTGGTTGGACGACCAAAGGGAGCCGCTGGGGATCTGGCTGTTTATCTGCCGCTACCGGTGCCTTGGGAAATGGACGGGACTGAAGCTTGACGGTCCCTTGAGAGAACTTCCGGGACGGGATTTTTCTTTTTACCTTGGGGAACTTACTCGAGGGAATCTTCCTTTTGGTTTTCGGGAACTTCCGCGAAGGGATCTTCCTCTTAGCCATAAAACTCACCTGGAATCGTAGGCATGCAAAATGGCCCGCTGCCCAGTGAGCAGCGAGCCTCTTTCTCAAGTCGAAACGTAGCGGGAAGGCATTATGTGCGAGGGCCTGTATCCGGCTCTCGGGGGGCATCTCGGCGTTGCGTCTCGTAAAATTGAGTATTTCGCTAGCACCAGCGGTATGATGTCCGCAATGTGCTGGATTGTGCCGGACGAAAACTATGTGAATAGCTGGGTCGGTTAGTGGGCTCGACGACGTCGCCGCTGGTTACGCCCCTTGGCCGAACTGGCGTCTGGCCCGCTGCGTTATTGGCACTTCGCCGAGTGTGCTCGAACGGGCGAGTCCGTCGTCACTTCTTGGCACCCAGATCCGACAGCAGTTCGAGTTGCAGCTCTTGGATTTGCACAAGACGATCCCACTGGTGCGAAAGCAGATGATCAAGTTTTTCATGCAGATGCCGAATCTCCAGTTCCGCCTTGAGGTTTATTTTATAGTCGTGCTGCGAGCGAATTCGGTCCTTTGCTTCCTGGCGATTCTGACTCATCATGATGACGGGTGCCTGGATGGCGGCCAGGCAGGAGAGCATTAGGTTAAGGAATATAAACGGGTACGGATCAATTGGACGCATGAGTAGCACGAGCGAGTTCATTCCAATCCATATGACGAGGAACAAGCCGAAGCAAATCAGAAACGCCCAGCTTCCACCAAAAGTCGCAATCTTATCTGCCAGGCGTTCGCCCAAGGACCACTTCTGCTGAAATTCCGATTCCACGTCCGCCGAAAGAAGTTCGTGTTCCCGAAGGCTGCGAACGACCTCGTGCTCAAGAGAAGTTAGCTCGCCCTTTTCAGATTCGAGCAAGGAATGAACGTAATTCCCTCGAAACGTGCTCAGGTCGTTCCGACAAATGAATTTGTCAGGCGACCAGTCCGGATGTGATTTCAGAATTTCAGCCGCTATTTCTGAACGGACCATTTCGCCAGAAATAACGCTATGGGAAGAACATGGCTTGCCACAGATCGCACAAATTCGCTGAAGACTGTTCTTGGATTTCATGGAGCCCTTCCTTCTACCGTCGAAGTATATAGTCTCCGGCCAGCGACGGTATATGTCGGGCGTCGGCTATTGCGACGTCCGAGAACAGACGATTGGTAAGTCGCCGACCATCCGTCGATCAAACGGCTGAGTCGGTCGCGAGGGTGAATACCGAATCACGGAGGCGACATCAGTATCTCGATCCCATACTTCGGTGCCACCTCCACCATCTTTTCGATCTCCGCTTGAGTCGGCGGCAAGGCAACCGTTGATCCGTCAGGCAGTGGCACGCCACATTCGAAGAACATCTGTTCGAGCCCAGCGGGAGCGGCCATGATCGGCATCTTGGCGAGCTTGTTACTTTCATTCTTGAACGAATGCGGCGTACCGATGGGCATGTTGGCGAACATCCCCGCCGTGGCGACGATCCACTGATCACCAGCTTGGATCGTGACCTCGCCTTCGAGAATATAAAAGCCCTCCTCTTCGCGGCTGTGCATATGAGGCGGTGGCCCGCCGCCAGGTGGCACGATGGCTTCCCAGATGGCGTACGTGCCGTGGGTGTTGTCGCCTGTTGCGAGGAAGCGGTATACATCACCGACAACGGCGATAGTGCGGCCTTCAGTGGGTGAGTTCAAAATTGGAAGGCGTGTCATGTCGTGCCTAAGGCGTTTTGAGGAACAGGGTCACATCCCATCAATCAGCCACATCTTACCAGAGCTCTTCCGACCGCTGCGCTCACTTTGTAATCGCGGGGGGGCGAGCCGGCTTAGGGCAGTCTCGGCAAAATCTGTGGCGCATCGCGTGCAGTTCGGCCCTTCCAATAGTGGCTAGATGATCACCCGACTAAAATGATCTGTGGAGAGCCTAATGATCTTGTCAAAAATCGCCAGCCTTGTCTTTCTGCTAGCCAGTGTCTCGACCGGTTGGTGCGCGCCGATCATGTTCACTCATACCGTCGAGGCGTCTGGTAGCCTTGATGGCACGCCGTTTCCTAGCCTCCAAGTAACGATTTCCGGATTTGGTGACACCTTAAACCGCATCTTCGATGGGGATGCGTACAGCCTCGCTCTCGACTCGGCAGTAGTTGATATTCAGGGTCTCGGCACTTTTACGTTGTTGTTGCCACTACGAGAGTTTCTCAATCCGGCACCACCCGAAGTTGGTAGCGTAGGCTTGCCGATAGTCGGCCTTAGTCGTGGGCCAGCGATTGGCTTCGACCTATTGGACGGGCCGAGCAGCGCTGAATTTTCTAGCTGGACGATGACAACCTCGATTGGCCCAATCACTGGGTTCGGAAGCATAACGCAATGGGACACGATTGGCGGATCGTTTACCGTTACCGTTCCTACGAGCGGCGGTGCATTAGTGTTGAACGATGCCCTAACTTTCGTGACCTTTAACGCATCGCTAGTCCCCGAGCCCACCACCGCCACGCTGCTACTGCTCGGGATGCTGGGGTGCGGCTGGCGTCGGCGGCGCTGAACGGTCACGCGGCCGTTTACGTAAGATGCCCTTCCATTACAATTCAGATGGGCAAGGGAACGCATCTTCTATCGAGGGTGGGTAATGAATTTCCGAACTACAATTTTCATAGCCATTCTGCAATGTGGAACAGCATTTGGCGCCGTTGGCCAAATAGATCAGCAGTATGTGCCGCCAACCTCAGACAACTGGACCGATATCGTTGCGGCTTCGCCTACTATACCGTGGGGAGATGAATGGTCTCAGGTTTTTACAGCTGGTATGAGCGGTCGCTTTACGGGATTCGATGTATGGGTCGAGCGCGACGCGGACGTGACACAGCCACTCTTCTTTGATATCCGAACTACTAAGGCAGGCAAACCAACTGAGCCAGACACCGGTCCAAATATTCTAGTGAGCGGAAGCATTGCTGCGGATTCCGTTCCACTTGGAACGAGTTCAAACGAAGTGCTGCCGACATTTCTTCATGTCGATATTGATACTCTTCTGATAAACATTACGGCAGGAGACACGCTGGCGATAACCCTCAGCACTATCACGAATCCAGCAACTTTCCACCACTACTGGTGGCGAGGTAATGTGCAGGGAGGATATGCGAGTGGCGCAGCATTTGGGCGAGCCTACGGGGGGTCCATCAAAAATGCTGCATGGCAGCAGTACAGCATCGACGAAATGTTTAGAACATATGTCCTGGCAATTCCCGAGCCGTCTACGACTTGGTTATGTGTGCTAGGCTTGACGGGTTATATGAGCGCCTGTCGCCGCAGACCGACCTCACACAATCGCGTCCAACGAGGGCCGAGGCCTCCGCTCGATACTCCCGCGTCCGCTGCTACGATGCGTCTATGACCAAACTCACGTCGGAAGATCTTTGGGGCGGCATTCAGTCCATCGGAAGCGAGGATGGCACAGCCAGCAAACTCTCGCCGACAGTCATCGCCAAGCTGATCGAATTCAAGTTCGTTAAGTTGACCGCCAATGGATTGCCAAAGCTCACGGCGACGGGCAGCAAGGCGTACACGGTTATGGAATCTGGTGACGGGGAAATTGCGGAGTTGGATGGCTATGGGCGATAGAGGTGAACACATTTATTGTTCGTTCTGCGGTCGCAGCAACGACGAGGCCGGCAAAATGCTGGTGAAGGCGGACCGTCAGGTTCAGAATCGCCAGGTTAAAATCTGTTTGGAATGTGCCCAACTGGCCGTCAATGCGTTGATCGCCGAGCCGCCTCGCTCTGACAAGCAATTTCGGGGTGTGATCCACTTACAAACGGGCCGCCCGGTCGAAGCCGCCGGGACGGGGGGAGTGCCAGCAAGCGAACAACCGAGACGGCCACACTTCTATTATAGTCCGGGTATCCGCTGCCCTCGTGGCGGGCTTTTTCGTGCGTGGTAGAATCGCCGGCAAAGAAAAGGAGCGGGTTAGGCAGGCTAAATGGTCCGACTTATTTGCTCCTGAAAGGGCGCACATCTACCATGACAAGTGCTTATTCAAACCGCAGTGCCAGGTAATAAGGTAGCGGCTAATGACCATCGAACGCCTCCAGTGCAATTTAATCTTCATGACTGTCGCCTGCGTCTCTTGCTCGCCAATGGTGGGAGTCGTAGCGGCTGCCCAACCGCCGGCCTACCAGGTCATAAACCTTGGTAGAGTCACAATTACGGGCGGTGGCGCAAAGGACATAAACGAGACCGGTCAGATTGCGCTAAACCTCAATGGCACCGCGTACGTGTACGACCATGGTGTCTTGTTCCCGGGCGGAGGCGTTCAAAACAACAACACGACGTTTGCCATAAATGATCTTGCTCACATGACCTGGACACTGAATCTCAACGCAGCCTATTGGAACGGGACTTCAGTTAGCATCCTCCCCAATACGTTCGCGGGATGGAACTTAAATGATCTCGACCACGTTGTAGGAAGTTCCCAACAGCCTCGCGCTTTCTTTTGGGATGGAACGAACGTGAACCTTCTTCCCAGATACGAAGGCGTCGGAGCTTACAATGGGAATCCGGAAATTGCGATGGCCATTAACAACTCTGATGTCATTGTCGGAATGTCGGCCAGCAATCCAGTGAAATGGGTGAACGGAACGGTTCAGCAATTGCCGATTCCTAGCGGATACACGCGCGGAGCTGCTTCAGATATTAACGAAACAGGTGAAATCGTCGGTTCGGTCAGCGACAATCTGTACAACACCAATCGTGCCATGTTATGGGACGGCGCCGGAGTAACCGATCTCGGGAGCATCACCGGCCACAACCTCACTTGGGCATATGGGATAAATGAGATCGGGCAGATTGTGGGCGAAGCGAATACGAGCTCCGAGGGTGATCCCCGAGCGTTTTTCTATGACAAAGGTGCGATGCACGACTTAACAGATCTCGCCGGCAGAAGTGATTGGGTGCTTGAAAAGGCGTATGCGATCAATACGGCGGGTGAAATTGTGGGTGTTGGCAGATTCAACGGGACCGAAAGTGCCTTTCTATTGTCTCCGAACGTGCCTGAGCCTGCGTCAGCCATCTTATTCTCGATTGCAGCAATCGCCTGCTTCGCATGCCACGGACACAGAACTCGCGAGTGACATGAGGGAATCGCGGCGGTGGTTTAGGGGTTTCGTCGGTTACAAATCGTTTCTCCCTCCGCACTCTGCTCATCGCCATGACGCTCGTTGCCGTTGTGCTGGGGCTGATCACGTATTCGATCCAAAGATGATTTCCAACGCAACAATGAGGGGCCGCCATGCCCAGATTCAGATTGAAAACAATCCTGATACTGTTCGCCGCTGTCGCGTTGTGGTGTTCAACTATCACGGGGTATGCTGCGGCCAGCGATGTTCGACGAACGCTGGTACTACTCGTTCTCGCCGCTTCGATTTTGGCTACTTATTGCAGCAATAGGACGCGACGAGCCTTCTGGTTGGGTTTTTCTATCGTGATTGTTCCGATGGGATGCGGCGTCTATTACCAATCGCCAGAATGGCCTATACCCAACTTTTACTGGACAACCAACTTATTTTTTCAACCTGCCACACCGCAAGGCACTGCAATGGCTGAAACGATTCACGCGCTCGGCGCACTTCTGCTTGCCTCGATTGCGGGCCTCATTGGCATTTATATCTACGATGAACGGCCGCCAGAATAATAATTCTTCCCGCACTCTGCTAATCGTCACGACGATCGTTGCGGTTGGGCTGGGGCATGATCGTGTGGGCGACAACTTGAGTCGGATATGAAACACCGCAAGCTACAAATCGCGTGGTCGGTAGCGTGGGGAATCGTGGCGGTGCTGCTGATCGCGTTGTGGGTGCGAAGTTATTGGTGGTGTGACGACCTAGTCGGTCCACTCGGAGCAACTCGATCGTTCTATGTATGGTCTGATAAGGGACACATCGGCGTAGGTCTCGTCGGTCAACGAATGAGAAGTCTAGCTGACGGCGGCCCGTGGGCCATCGCCTCTGAATGGACCGGTGACGTGCCACCCGAATTTGCTGCACTTCCTTGGCTTCCAACGTGGGCCCAAGAACGGTGCGTGATCGCTCCGAATTGGAGTCTTCTATTATTAACAGGGATGATCGCCACAGCCCCTTGGCTGCACTGGTCTAGACGATTCACAACTCGCACTCTGCTAATCGCCACAACGCTCGTTGCCGTTGGGCTGGGGCTGATCGTGTGGTTATCGCGAGGGTAGTGGCTTCTATTTTCCGCCCTGGGAAACGTCGCAGCCGGATCATGTTCGACCCCATGGCGCAGAGCGGCCGGGCGCTGGTCGGTTAAGTAGTGGGGAAAACTTTTCCTGGTCAATAGGTTCGACCCTTAACAATTAGGTAGTTATCCACGGCGTGCCATGCGTTTTGGAGCGCGCTGAATCGATTTAGTAGTTCCACACCATCAAGGTCGGCTTGGCCATCGGCGCTAAACACAACCTTTTGAGCTTCGTCTAGTTGTAGCTTTATGGGCGCGATCACCACTTTCACCTTTTCAATGAACTCTTTTTTCATTGCGACGCCCTTTCGATCATTTCTTTGATCGTCCATACGTGGTCACTCAATCCGCTGGCCACCGCTGGCGGGCGAGTACATCGGCTGCCTTTGTCTGCCCTGGGAAACGCTGCGGCTGAACCATCATGGCAGGTTTTGTCGTGCGCGGTAGAATCAGAGCATGCCCACGGATCACCGTACCGATAATCGATCCTCTAAAGACGAGGAAGAACCGTCGCCGTGGGGTAACGTTGTATTGGTGACGGCTGGTGTTGTGTTGATGCTTCTGCCTCTAGTGGCGATATTCATCGGCGTAAACAGTATTATGGACGTTCTCACGATCTCGAATGCGCAAGACCAACCTTTTGACTCGCCGACTACGGGAATGTTATTTTCTTTCGTTTTCGGCATTGGGTGCGTATTGAAAGGGGTTGCTGATTTGCGGCAATCCCCGCCTCAATATCGGCTCCGCACGCTGCTCATCGTCACAGCGGTGGTTGCCGCCGCATTGGGGTTCGCGGTTTTGGCGGCCAGAAACTAATTCCCCATCAGCGCACTAATAGGACCGATGAAACACCGCAAGCTGCGAATGGCGTGGTCGGTCGCGTGGGGTATCGCGGCGGTGCTGCTTATCGCTCTGTGGGTGCAGAGCTGTCCAAACACTTGTGACCAGTGTTGCGGCCATTTCCCCAACGGTACTACTTTCGAGGTTGACTCACACTTAGGCTCCGTATGCTCAAGGCAATCGATGATGCCCTTGAAAAAGCCTCAAAAGGGCCGGACTCCACGCTCGCGACGTCCCAACGCAAGAAGGAGATACTTGCCGCCGTTGACAAGAACGACGTATGGGATGACGAAACGAAAGCTCGCCAGTATGAGATAATCAGCGCGGCACCGGCGGAGAAGCGACAGAGACTGATCCGCATATACGTCCAATTCGAACCAAAATTCGCTGCCCAAATTCAAAGTGAGTTGGCGCGCGCGGAGCAATATAAGAAAGACCTCTTGAAGATAATCGCGCCCGACACTGGCAATGGTAAGTGAAACGTACCACTGACCAGGTTGTTAAGACATATGTGGACGTAGTACCCGAACCGTCGTCTGTCACGCTCGCTTTCTTCACGCTTGCCGCTAGTTGTTGGCGACGTCGTCGAGCGGCGTAAACGGCATTAGTTCCGACGAGCGGCCTCACTGCACCCCACTCTAATCAGTCGGCGTTCATTTATTGGCTGCTGCTACGCCGTCCTGCTTTTGCAAGGCGCAAGACGTGCCTCCGGATTAACTCATCGGCTATCGCGGTCCAATCACTTTTGGAATGCCTGGCGCCGGGGGTTTCATCAGAGTCGTATGTGAGAATTCGCCGCGCTGTTGCTTTCCTTTGTCAATCCACACGCACCAAGCTTGAGCCGCATCTGCGTGCTCGACGGTCATCTTCGGGCCGCCTGATCGCAACGTCACGACATCGCCTGCTTTAAATACATCTGCGTCAGCCATAGCTGAAGCTCCTTTCGGTTAATGAGCGCCCGAATTTTAACCAACTAGACGAAATCTTTGAAGACATGATTGACACAAACGTTAAACTCTGAGATAAACGCCACTGGCAACCCATTTCCTTCGTGCTAGGGTGTTGTCACCCATTGCCGGAATCATCGCGAGTCGATGACGAAGGCCTGAAACGGCGCCATTGGCGTCGACACCTAATCCGGCCCTTGCTGGATGGACTGACCTGCCGCTCGGCAGCACCATGCGTGCTACACACCGCGTTGGTAGTCCAGATGGTTTAACGGGAACCGTCCTTCTGCTAGTCGCAGAAGGGGAGCGGAACTCTTGTTGCGATTAGCGAAGGAGGAGCAATGACTCAGACGCATGGGTTGCCCCCGCATGCGCCGGTTGACGCTGACGAATCCGAAATTGAGAACTTGAATCAGTTTTGGAATGAGGTCAACGAAACCTGCGACACGGGCGCAACAACCTGGGAGGTGTTAGTAGGAATCTATCAGCAATACACGGAATGTTTACAGCAAAGTCCTCCCGACCTAGCTCGGGCGCACTCACTTACTGCCAAAGCCTTCCACTTGATTGCCGGAAATGAGTACCTCTAACACTTCCCAAAACCATACGACAACAGGTTTAAACCTTGGCAATATATCTCGGCGAAACAGCCCGCGAATTGCGGGAGTCACTAGGTCTAACGCAGCGGGCTGCCGCCCGCGCGCTTGATATCTCTTTCGTGCACTTGTGCAACGTGGAGAAGAACCGCGCTATTCCGTCTCAGGCATTGGTCGATAGGTACCGACAGCTCTGGGGTGTTGATCTCCATGTAATGGCTTGGTGCCGAAAGGGCAATGTATCGCAACTTCCGAAACCGTTGCGAAAGGCTGCGTCTGACCTTCAAAAGATATGGCAGTGTCACGTGGACGCGGTGGCGGATCAGCAAGAGGCAAAGGCTCGCGGTTAATGCTTCAAATCCGTCAAACTAAACATCTTCTTAGCGCGCTTGAGGTCGCAGCCGACAAACTTACAGACATCTTAAAATCGCCAGAGCAGTTTTACGAAGAGCTTCTTCTGCGCGATCCGGCGAAACCGGACAAACCTCGCATTGTGATTAACGTCGTCGGTGAGATGCGTGCGCTGCAGTCTCGCCTCTACAGGCGAATACTTTTGCCAAAGCTACAGCCATCCGTCCACAGCCACGGGGGCATCAAAGGCCGAAGCATTAAAACCAACGCCGAGCCGCATCTGGGAAGGGGGTACGTATTCAAAACGGACATCAAAAGTTTCTATCCGAGCGTGCATCGAACCCGCGTGTACCAGCTCTTTTTAAAACGATTTGAATGCTCGCCGGATGTAGCGCGATTTTGCACCCAGATTTGCACCTACAAACATCACTTGGCGCTGGGCTTGATCACAAGCCCCATTCTCGCCGATCAAGTATTGAGTCGTGTGGATCGACGAATTGGGGGCGCTTGTGAAAACTCGGGCCTAGTTTATACGCGCTTCGTCGATGACATCACTATCTCCGGTCCTTTCAATCTTGAGAAAGCGGGATTTGCAAAGCTAGTCGAACGCATACTTAGAGAAGACGGTTTTACGGCGAACCCCAAAAAGCATTTGTATGGTCAGATGTCGGATGACTTAACTGTAACGTCACTTCGCGAACTGCGCGGCCATCTTGATGTTCGCCGAGAATATCTGATTGAGCTAAATCGGCAGCTGGAAGATGCGGGCCGATTGAGCCGGAATGAAGGCTTCGACGGCCCATATTTCACACGGAGTCAAATCTTAGGCCGAGTGAGGTTTGTAAGCTGGGTAAATCCGGGACGGCGACGAAGGTTACTCAAAAAATATCGTTCGATCAGTTGGAAGGCTGTCGAGAAGTACGCGCGACGAAATAAATTCGTTTCGCTGAGAACGCAGTTGTCCAGAATTCCGCCGAAGTCCCAACCTCCCAGTGATTAGACATCGCCGCTAGGTTTGCCCGCTTCTATCCATTCGACGAGACGCGTATGCCCGCGGGCCTCCTACGTTTGGAGAGGCTGCTAAACCGCCCTGTTTCAGCTCAGATTCTTAATGCCTAATCTCAATAGAGATAGCTCCGATGCTTCGATTCAGTTTCGCTGCGGTTAGCCGGCCCTTCATCATTGGTGACGTCGATTTATTCGCGGGTGCGAATCTGTCGGACGGATTTGGTCGCGGCACGTACTCGAACGGCATCGATCTGAAGGTGAGTCCTCCATGAAACATCGCAAGCTGCAAAGCGCGTGATCGGCGGTGACGTGGGATTTTGAACCTACTCCCACTCTGGGGTAGAACACGTTTTTTTGAAATTCGGTGAGCCAGTTACCGGATTCTGGGGATCTCGAAGTTTTCAAGATCCAGAGGCTATTTCAGATTATTCATCATGGGGGGGGCAGTATTTGATTGATTCTTGCGGGGGGGTGTGCTACCACCAGACATACACCTAATGCGAAGGCACGCTTGGTTCGGACAGCCACGGTCGGTGATCGATTCCCCTTTTCGTTCATCGAGGGCTCTGCCGTGTCATCAGTTAAAGCCACTGAGCGTGATATAGTCCGTGAAACGGTTGAATTCGATAGCCTGCCAGTTCAACTAATCGATCAGTCCACGAAAGAGACCGTCGATGAAAAAATGGTGCTGGAGCTTCTCGGCCAACTCTTGCTGTCCTCAATGCAATCCCACCGCATATTTCTAGAACAGCAGGAACAACATGTCCGCGAGTTGCTACAAAGGATTCCTGACAGCCCTCGTCTTGTCGATGCCGAACTTGCGGAGGTCTACCAGCAAATCAAAGCAAGTTTTAGCCGTCTGGTTGAAGCTATCGGAGATCATCCCGCGAGCTAACCCAACGATGAACGTGGAGTGAAGTTACCTTGCTTATCGCCACGACGCTGATTGCCGTTGGGCTGGGGCTGATCGTGTGGAGCACACACGGGTGACGCAATGAAACACCGCAAGCTGCGAATCGCGTGGTCGGTGATATGGGAAGTGCTGACCTGTTGCTGATTGCGCCGTGGATCCGGAGCGTATCCAGCGGCGCCTGGCCGTCGCCCGCATACAAATGGACGACGACCCTGGCGAAGTACAGCAGCTCGAAAAAACCTCGCGGCCGCCAAGGCAGAGATCGTCAAACTTAAGCCGACGTGACCACGCGCAGTCGATCGCTAAAAACTGCTCGCGGCGTCGCAATTCGCACGCTAAAATGTCTGCGTTCGAGTCTTTTCTTGGCTCTCATTCTGAATCGATATGACGGGTACGGGAAATCGATGCCAAAACATAATCTACGACAGCGCATACTTGAAATAAGTGCTTTTTTTGCCATCGCCGTTGGGACGACATTCTTCCTCCCGACCGCGTCACGCGCCGACGACAATCCCCCGCCATCCTCGGCCGGCAAATTGCCTCCTCTCCTTTGCCTGCACACCGAGTACCTCCCGATCCAGAACAGTTCCGTTCCCAACTGGCGGCTTCTGCGCGAACTTGGCCGACAGGCATTATTGATCGCCGCCCGCGAAGAACTCGCCCTGAACACGCGCGATGAAACGCTCGGCGAAATATTTCCGGAATCGGTAAAACACGACAAGACGGACGTTTTTGTCTCCGTACGATGCCAATTCGATGGCAGCGTACGATACCAGCTTTGGCTGGCTGCCAAACCCGGAGAACTGCTGCCTGCAAAAAAGGAAAAGCCGCACGATGCACAAGTCATTCTAGATGAAGTCGAAAAGCTCCAGCCTATGATCGGTGGCGATCTGGCGGACAAGCTGCGAGCCCTAGGTTTTGAGGGAAATGCGAAACCCGCGAACGAAAAGAACTTGCCGCCCGATTCGATCGAAGGCCAGCTTCTGGAGATGAATTTTGTATCTGCGTTCGCCGCGGTTCGGGCCGCTCACGCGGCGATTGCCGAAAAAGGCGAATCGCGAGCGTGGCTCGCCGTCTTGGCCCGCGGTTATGCACATCTTTCGCTCATGACCGAGCACCACTGGAAGAGCGACACCGAGGCGTTCGCCGCTCGCGCATTGCTCTATGCCGAACGAATGGTCGCGGCGAATCCGAACGATTGGCAAGCGCATGCCGCCCGGGCGTACGTTCGCGCGATCGTCGGCCTGCACGGCGCCGCCTTTAATGAGCTAAAGCAGGTCGATGAACTGCGCAAGCAACAGTCTGACACATCGCTGAAGCCCGTTTGGCTTGAGCTGGTCGAGCCCTACTGCATGTTTGAGCGCGAGCCTGTACAAGCCGTTGGCCAGCGACACCCGAGTCTGCGGCAACTTGCGCCGCGACTTTCGTTCGAACAGGCCCGCGCTTTCGGCGATGAACGCTGGTTGTTCGATTCCGCGAAGCGAACGCTTGCCATCTGCCCCGAAGAGTACGGTGTCTATGCCGCGCTGACGGTCGGCAATGCCTCGCTATCCGCCGGGCGCACGGCGCTACTACGCGCCGGCCGCCCTCGCACATTATCTGCCGGCCCGAATCGCCGCGCTTGAGGAAATGCCCAAGGGCGTTCGCGATGCCGCCAACGGACTTCCCAACAACGACGCCGAAGAAACCACAAAACTCGACGACTCCGCAAAAAAAGACGACAAGCCCGCTAATGCCGCCGCCAAATCGGCCGGTCAATATGCAGCCGCCACCAGCCCCATTGTCGAGGCATTGCGTGCCGCCTCTCGCACTGCCGATGATAAAGGCGAGCCCTCCTGGTCGGCGCTTGGCGAGCTCATCTTCGAAGAACAATTCGTTCAAGCGGCTAACTACTTGCATATCTCGCTCAATGCGACCGAGTCGTCGCACGCTGAGGAAGTCGCGGCCATATTGCCAGCCATCAAAGGCCACCGCTACGCACGGTACATCGAAAGCTTCTCGGTGAACAGTTCGCGCGAGCCGAAGCGTTTTTTTGAGATAATCGGCGACATGCCGATCCTCGATGCGCGGGGAAACATGCTCTCACTGATGTCGCGCGTCTGGTACGCGCCGGACGGGCCCGCCGGCAACGCCCGGGGTTGCGATGCTTCGCGGGATGCGTTCTACGATCGCAGCCTTACCTACACCGGCATGTTGGAAGTGACGAAAACGGTCTCGAACACTTGGTGGGATAAGTTGGGTCCACAAATGCGGAAGCTTTGGGCGGCCGACTATCGCGCGATCTCGCCCCACTCGCCCCAGCCGTTGCGGATCGAATCGGGCCTGGTGGAGAACCCGACGTTCGAGCAGGTCGCCGAATGGGAATCGCAAGCCGGCGAAGATCCCACTATTTTTTACCGGCTGGGGGCGATGTACTTCAATCTCGAAAAATACGAAGATGCGGAGCGATGTTACGAGCGATCGATCGCCCTCAGTCCGACCAAGGACGCGTATGTCGACTTGGCCGACTCCTACCGCGCGGCAGGCGAGGAAGATATGTGGCTGCCGACACTTGAACGCTTCTTCAAAGTCGAGGACCTCGGCCTGGAGCACGCCTCGGTCCACAGCACCATCGCCAACGATTTTCTCGATAAGGGCAAATGGGCCGAAGCGGAACCGCACGCCGTCGCGGCCGCCGAGACCTGGTCGGCCTGGGGAATGCTGCTCGCCAGCCGAGTTTGCGAAGGCTTGGGCCACTGGGAGGATTCAGAAAAATGGGCCCGGGAGACTTCAACCAGTTATCCCACCGGCAGCGGCGACGAATGGTACTTCTGGTGCCGCCGCACCGGTCGTGGCGACTTGAGTTCGGCCCGCAAGCTGATGGAGAACTACATCCAGGCTGGCTGGATTAAAACCTCGCTCGACGGTCAGCTCAAGCTCGCGACTTTCCACATCTTGGAAAACGATTTGGAATCCGCGTTCGTCGATTCTCAGCGCGCCCTCGAATTGGCCAAGGCCAAGAAAACCGCGGATGACGATCTGGTTTACGAAGAGCTGTGCCTCGCCTTGGTTGCCAAGGAGCTGAAAAAGGACGACGATGCGGCCACGGCGATCAAGGAAACTCGCCGGCTGAGCGAAGCGTTTCGCCAGAAGCACCCGGCCTTCAGCGATGCGAACATCGACGTCTGCGATGTTTTGGATGGCAATGAATTGTCGGATGCGACCTTGCAGAAATTCGACAAGCAGCTCGAAAAAGACATCAACAAGAACAGCCGCTGTAACTATGAGTATTTTCTCGGCCGGGCCTACGACCTGGCGGGCGACAAAGACAAGGCCGAGGAATATTGGAACGAGTGCGTTACGCATGGTCCGTTCGATCGCTACAGCGCGACGCTTGCCGGCAAGTATCTGTGCGATCAGCATAAAACGTCGCGACCAGACCACGAAAATGAAAGCTCAACGCAGCAGCCGGCCGCGGAAAAATCTTCGCAATAGGGAAGAAAACGCGATGCGCCCATTTTGCGTCGCACGCTGAAACGCGTTTTTATTGCAAAATCGGCGATAATTGCGCCGCACGATTTGTCGTGAGAAAATGGGTGAGAAATCAAAACTAATTTGTAAATACTTCTGACCAGCCAGTCGCTTTTTGCGAATAGGATAAGCGTTACAGGGGCGGATTGGATCGGGATGTCATGTATTCCCCTGACGCGCGGACGCCAAAGGGGAAACAGTTTCCCGCCGGCTCATTACTTGGCCCCATGAAACACCGCAAACTGCGAATCGCGTGGTCAGCGAAGCGGGTGGGCAGACAAGGATTGAAAACTTTCCTTTTCCGATGGCATTCGTTATCTTAATTTAACCACAGTTGAGGGAATGCTAATGAATCGGCGCATAGCTATCGGAGTTTTCACTTCCTGTTTGCTGCTCACGTCCGAGACGACCGTCGCTTTGCAGCCGGGTGATACTTGGACCCAAGCAAATCTCTCACAGCCGCGGCTCCGGGTCGGAGCTACGTCAGTCGGCAATCTAGCGTTCTTCGCAGGAGGATTCACGCAAACCGATCACATTAATAATTCCAGCATCGTGGGTACCGATGTCGTGGATGTATACAATGCCCTCACCGGAAGTTGGACGACCACGCATCTTTCCCAATCGCGAGACTATGTGGAAGCAACTTCGCTCGGTAGCAAAGCATATTTCGTTGGCGGTTGGAATAGCGGCCCGAGTTTGCGCGTCGATATTTATGACTCAATCGGCGGAACTTGGTCGACGACGAATTTGCAGGTTGCCCGCAACAAGGATTCGGTGGCCGCTGTGGGAAATAAGATCGTTGTAGTAGGAGGCGACACAATAAGTGGTAGCACCAATATTGCCGAGCTATACAACGTCGATACTAATTCCTGGATAACCCACGCACTCCCAACCAACCGCGAAGCGCTCGCTGCGACTTCGGTCGGTACTAAAGCCCTTTTTGCAGGGGGTGCGGACGGCGGCACTCCACTTAGTTCCGTCGACATCTACGATTCGGCATCTGATACATGGTCCCAAGCGTCGCTTTCACAACCGCGATATTGGCTCACCGCCACGACCGTTGGCACAAAGGCATTGTTCGCAGGCGGTATATTAAACGGAACAGCGAGCAACGTAGTCGACATCTACAACTACGCGACAGGCGCGTGGTCGGTCGCCCACCTCTCAGCGCCGCGACTTGAGCTGGCAGCTACGACTGTCGGAACAAAAGCAATTTTTGCGGGCGGATGGGATCTTAATAATCCTAGTTCCGTTGTGGACATTTACGATTCGGTGAGCGGAGCTTGGACAACTAGTTCGCTTTCACAGGCCCGGTTTGATTTGGCGGCAACGTCGTTAGGCAATCTTGCTCTATTCGCTGGAGGATCGGCGTCGAGTTCGATCTCTCTGTCCACGAGAGTCGATATCCTTACAGCTTCTGTACCCGAGCCGACGACAATCTTCCTGGCGTTGACGGCCTTCAGCGTCACATGCTTGTCTCGACATCTGTGCCGAAAACGATGAAGACCCGGGCTGTGGTGTAGTTTGATGCAGTTGGACCCACTAAATGCCAATTCTGTCAATTGTGGTTCGCGAATCGTATATAGGCCGGTCACGCCAATGAGTTACGGCAAGCTGCGAATCGTATGGTCGGTTGCGTGGCGCGCCAGTGCCTATACGGCTTGCCCGGCTCGTTTCACTGATGCTTGGCGGCATAGTGGTGGCCCTCTTTCTTATGCCATCAGCAATGGTCCGGGTGGACCAAGTTATACGCGCTGCGAAAGAGGATATTTGCGCCTCAGTGGCCGGGGCAATATGCGGGGTGGTGGTCGAATTGTTTATCCGCTGGCGGGAACGCGACAGACGCGCGCGTTTTGATACCCGCACGCTCCTATTCGCGATAACGCTCGTTGCCGTTGGGCTGGGGCTGAGCGTGTGGCTAACGAGGTAAACCCGAGTTGGATTTATGTCAAAGAATGAGTATCCCGATGACGCGGATGGCGATGCGCTGCGAAGGGTTTCCTGCCATGCGGATATGAGCAAACCAATGGCAATTGAATTTCAGGTCGTATTGCCGAATGAGCAGTCCGCAAACCAGTTTGCGATTGCGGCGCAGAAGCTCGGATACCACGTTAGGATTTACAGCGAAGAGGAAGCGTGGGAATGCGAGTGCTCTACGCGCATGCTGGCAACCTACGATGGTGTGATTGCGATTCAAGATGAGCTTGCGTCGCTCAGCAGTCCGTTTGGCGGTCGTACCGATGGATGGGGCACGTTCGGAAACAGTTCGACGTAAGCAACTAGTATGAAACACCGCAAACTGCGAATCGCGTGGACCGTGGCGTGGGGTGTGATGGCGTTGCTGCTGATCGCGTTGTGGGTGCGAAGTTATCGGTTCATCACATCATTCGAGGTGCAGGATCAGCAGACACTCATTACGCTCTCTCTGGAAAGCGGCGGTGTATTTAGCGGCGGCGTCTCGTTTGCCACACTACGGCCGCGAACGACATGGAATTTTTCTGACAAGCCACACAAAAGCCTTCGCTCGCTCTGGCTACCTCACGCTATTTGGAACGATCCCGAATTTGGATACGGCATAGTTACTCCGTTCTGGCTAATAGCGACTGTAGCGGTATCGCTTGCTATCTCGCCATGGCTTACGTCGTGGTCTAAGCGATTCTCCCTCCGCACTCTTCTAATCGCCACGACGCTCGTTGCCGTGGGGCTGGGGCTGATCGTTTGGCTCACGAGGTAACGCGATGAAATACCGCAAGCTGCGAATCGCGTGGTCGGTGGCGTGGAGTCTTGCTGCTGTTCTGCTATGCGTGCTTTGGGTGCGGAGCCGGGACCACTTCGACGACATTGGCTCGGCTATGTCGGCACAAGGAAACCTGTATCTTGCCCCGAAGGTAAATCTTTTTCCGATAGACGAAAAAGGGGCTACGGTTGAAACCTACCAGCATTTTGACGGAAAGTTAACGACGACCCAAGTTCGGAACGTTAAACTAATCCCGCTTGCGGGCACTGGTCCAGTGATTCCGTATTGGTCACTGGTGTTAGTAACGCCTCTACTCGCCGTTGCACCCTGGATACGCTGGCGATTCTCTCTCCGCACTCTTCTAATCGCGACGACGCTCATCGCCGTAGTGCTGGGAATCGTCGTTTGGTCGTTGCATTAAGAATATGAACCCCAAACTCGTGCGAGCGCTGCGAATTGCGTGGTCGGTGGCGTGGGGAGCAACGGCGGTGCTTCTGATCGCGCTTTGGGTGCGAAGTTATTGGGTCTACGACGGCTTTCACATTAGCGTCGTAGGTGGATGGTCCAAGCTTGGGACCGTGTGTTTTGTGCATGACTCAGTTCTTTCAAAACCGGCATGGTATCTAAATAGCATTCGATTCAATAACTCAGAAAACGGCTTAGCGAGCAAGCATTCATTCCCGCTCGTTTGGGATTACCATACCGGTTATATAGCGATTTGGCTGTCCTATTGGCTGCTTGCGGCAGGGTGTGCGACTGCGGCTGTGCTTCCCTTGCTTGGGAGCGATGGAACGATCTTGAATCTTGCACGATCATCACTACGGGCCCGAACCAGGTCATGGAACCGATCCACGACCGGATGCCGGTGATACTTGCGGAGAAGAACTTTGCCAAATGGCTTCGCCCGGATGAATCAGCGGATGTATCTGGTCCCCTCGACCAATTACTATCTTTTCGGGCGTTCAAAACGACTGGTTGAGGGCGCAAACCAGAATTCTTGGGGAAATCGCCATAACAATTAGACAAATCTCCCGCAATCGCGCATCTTCAGTGTTAGATGGCCAGCGATCAAAACTTCACAAATCGCGTTTGTGAATGCACGTCTCGGCTCGCGCTTCATGGAGTCGACGCGCTCGGATCGCTATTTGACTTGACATCAGACCGGCTGGTGAGACTGGCTGTTGCGATCACTCGCAACCAGCACGATGCTGAGGATTGCGTTCAAACAATTCTTGTTCGTATTGTGCACCGCCCTGCCCTAATAACATCCACTCTCTCTCCTTGGCCTTACCTGCTGCGCATGGTTCGCAATGAAGCCCTGCTCGTGGGACGTCGGCGCCGAGCAAGGCGCGTTTGCAGCGGCATCATCGACCTAGTTACCCGCCGGAATGTTGACGAACTCGAGCTGGAGGACACGCACCGGCAGGTGTGGGCGGCTCTTAGGTCGCTTCCCACCGAACAGGCGGAAGTTGTCGTCCTAAAAATTTGGGAGGGTTTGACTTTTAACGAGATATCACAAATTCTTGAAATTTCGGCCAATACTGTTGCCAGTCGCTACCAGTACGCAATCACTAAACTCTCGAAGAGGTTAGGCCGTGAGCTAGTCGAGGTGCGCCGTGGATAACTGGCAAGTTGCAGAGAACGATCCTGCGGATATTGAGCGATTGGTGAGAGGGGCTGGGGGTTTTGTGGGCGCCTCCATCGATCTAAGACCGCGCGTATTGGAAGCGGCACGCGACGTGAAAAGTGAGCGGGCGTCAAATGCTTTTCTCCGTCGAATAATGTTCTTCCTGGCATGCAGCGGTCTCATAGCGATTGAATTAACAGCTGGCCCCCGCCTTCGTCCTTCAGCTGGAGCGGAGGCAATTAGCCGCTTTGGCGATGGCAACGCCGTATTTCCCGCGTGCGCCATGCCGAGCGAGGAAATCGATTGGCGAGTGATCGAGAATCTTCTCAAGTTACGCCATCGGCAAGCACAACTTATTCGCGATGAGATCTAGTTGTCGTGAGAATTTTAGTGCTGGCTTAAACAAATTCTGCTGCGGCGCGCATGTTCCTAGTAGAAGCCGCTATTGAGCGCGGTGACTTGTCAGGTCGGATTTCTTCTCAAGACGTCCATTGCCACGCCGTATGGAAACGTTCGAACTCAACGATCTGTACGCGTTCAATGATCAACTCTCTGCGCTGACGGACGCTGGTCTCACCTTCGAGTTATGTGGTCGACATCAGAATGGCATTTCGCGGGCGGAATTGAAGCATATTAATTCGGTGATCGCACGGCGGATGAATCGAGGCGAGTCACTGGGTGGCGCCGTCGAGGGTGACGAAGAGTTGCCGGCGGAGTACCGCGCTACGCTCGAGTTCGGAATTCAAAGTGGAAAACTGAGCAACGCCCTGAGTGGCTTGAGCCGAGTGGCTAATTCTGTCCGCGAATCGCAGTTCATGCGCGACTCCGCGCTCATTTACCCGCTCATCTTAGTTGGATTCGCGTTTGTCGGTTTAGTTACCTTTTGCTTTTTTCTGGTGCCGACACTCGATAGCGTATACCGGAGCCTCGAACTGCCTCCAAGTCGAAGCTTGCAAGCGTTGTTAGTCGTGCGACGTTCGATGGCGTATTGGGGAATAGGATTGCCGCTCATTGCGGCCGGAATGGTGTTCTGGTGGCGTACAAGGCGTTCAGTGTGCTCTGCCCATCAATCTGCCACGTCGAGGCGATGGACGTTCGCTACAGGACGTGCCGCGTACCAAGAACGGTGCGCTTTGTTCGCAGCATCTCTAGACACTTTGCTCGAAAAGCAAACACCAATACCAGAGGCGCTTCGAATAGCAGGTGGCCTGTGTGGCGATACCAAGCTCAATTCGAGCGCAAAGCAACTTGCGGCGTCATGGCATAGTGGAACCGCAATCGCCGCGGATGCCCCTCTCGCTATGGCGTTTCCGCCGCTTTTGAGATGGGCAGTTTGGCACGGCGAGGCCACGGTCGGATGGTCAGCCGCATTGAATATTGCGGTTCGCACTTATCGCGATGCCGCGAGATTTCGACGCGAGCGATTCCGAACTCTGATGCCAATTGCTGCGATTGTACTGATCGGCGGTACCGTAACGTTGTTCTATGGCTTGACACTGTTTCTACCTGTTACCGAACTACTGAGAACTCTCGCGACCCAAAGCGGTCCGAGATAACGCGACGTCCCGACCACAGTTAAGCATATGCAGCATTTTTCATATCAAGCGGTGGATCGCGACGGACTTACAATTCGTGCCGGAATTGACGCAGACGATGTCCAACAAGCCGTATCTAAACTTCAAGAACAGGGCCTCACCTTACAGTCAATATCATTGACTTCAAAACAACCACCGACAGGCAAAAGGCCTCAGAGCAGTACAGCGGCCAATCACGTTGAAGTGAGCAGCCCTGAGCAACAAGCACTTCGAAGCCACGTATCCGTCATTCTTGAGCGCGGCAAAATATTTACACCGGCGCTATGCGCATGCATCGACGAGCTGCCACCTAGTACTAGGCGCCGTCAACTACTAGAGATATGCAACGTGGTGGAGCGCGGAAAGCCCGATGAAGCGGTTGCCGCCTTAATCGAGCTGCCCGAATATTGGATTCCATTGCTCGCCGCCACAGCAAATTCGCGCACAGCTGGTGATAGCTTGCAGGACTTCTTAAGCGAAGTGCGACTTACAGAGGAGGTACGCCACAAGTGGTGGTTAGTACTTGCTTATCCATTCATTTTGGCGGCCGTGACATTAGCCATTCTAACGTTGCTTAGTATTTTTATAATACCCGCGTTCAAAAGCATTTTCGCAGAGTTTGATCTGCAGTTGCCATGGCTCACGAAGGCCGTCCTTGATACGTCTGTGATTCTATCCAAATGGGGAGCGTGGGTACTTGGTGCACTTGGCATCGTGCCCATTCTGATTTTTCTCCGAGCGAACCGCGTCCTGCCAGCGTCGATCGTTTCGCGAGCTTTTGAAAAGCTCCCGTTTCCACTGCGGCGTCGGACGTCATTGGCTAGATTGTCGCGATTTACTGCCGATCTACTTACCTCGGGCGAAGATCTGCCCAAAGCGATACGCATTGCCGCTTATACCGCCACACAACCGAAAGTGAAGCATGTCTCTTGGGAGTTGGCCAATGATCTGGAATCGACGGGATGTTTCTCTCAAACGAAGTATCAAGGCCCGCTGAGCGCCTCCATCACCCAGGCGCTTTCTTCCAACGTATCTTCGACAGCTCGCCCTCACTTACTGCGCACAATCAGCAGTAGTCATGAAGATCAGATACGGTCCAGCTTGAATTGGCGGACAGGTCTCATTGAACCAATCGCTATTTGCTTGATCGGCGGAGCGGTCGCACTGACTGTTTTAGGTCTGTTTATACCATTAATGAAGTTGTGTGAAGGACTCACGAAGTAACGGCTTGCTGCAATGCAATCTCACTTCCCCACATTTCGACGGCTGTTCAGCGGTGATCTGTTTCTGCCGCGAAGTTTTGGTTGGAGCAATTCAGGATTGAGGTCGCGAGCGTTAATGCGACTTATTTCGACGGCAATAGAACAGAACATCGCCCTGGGACCGCTAGTCGAAGCACGGGCAAAGGACGAGTCAGAGCCTCACAAAACACGGCTACTTAGATTAGCCAGGTTGCTGGACTCGGGAATGCCACTTGCAAACGCAGTCGAAGAAGTGCACGGGGCCTTGACCGATCAAGACGCTTTGACTGTCCGTTTTGGTACGCAAACCGGTATCCTGGACGCCGCGATAATCGACCGGGTGCATCGTTCAGAACTTGCACTCGGTTATCGATCGTCAAACATTCGTCAGCTCGTTCCCTATCTAATCTTTGTCACGGTGCTGGCGCTGATAGTTACTACGTTTTGGCAGATCAGAATCGTCCCAGCACTTATCGATATCTTTCAAGAATTCAATTTGAAGCCACCTGGCCCACTAAAAGTTTCCGTTTTGCTCGTGAACTCACTCGCCAGTCTTTGGTACTTAATTCCACTCACATTCCTGATCTTATGGCTTCTACTGTTTTCGCCAACGCCCGGGCGAAAAATTCGCCGTCAACTTTCAAGCCGGCTTATGCAGCCCATACGCCAATTACGAATCGCGGATGTCTTACACAAACTTGGCGTAGCGAAGCAAGCTGGCCGGCCGATGGCCGGCGTCGTGTCGACATTGGCTAGGTACCACTTCGATCCCGTCCTGCGACACCAGCTACTTTTCGTTCGCAACGAGTTGGAGCATGGCGCCGGTATTTGGGCGAGCATGGGCGCAGTGGATCTGCTGACGCCGCCTGAGATTAGAGCACTTGACGCGTCCGAGTCATTGAATAACTGCCCATGGGTTTTGCACGAGCTCGCATCATTGAAAGAACGCAGAGTTCGAAGCCGGCTCGCGGCGCTTGGTGAGCTTGCGCTCCCGTTAGTAATTTTGGTTTTTGGGGCATTCGTGCTGCTCCAATCGCTGGCAATGTTTCAATCGATGGTGAGCATTATTTACTCTCTGCTTTAACCAACCCGCAATCGCGTAGGAATGTAACCTGATGAGCACGAATCGTAGCCAACGTTGTGGTCGGAAGGGCACGGCCATGTTGGACGTATTCGTATCTCTCACACTGTTACTTGCAACGATATCGATCGCAACACCGCTGTTGGTGCGCAACAGCCAGCTGCAAAAGTCGCAGAGGAACTATCGAATTGCTCTTGATGAGGTTTCGAATCAACTCGAGGCGCTTACTGGCTTGCCACAGCGCAACGTGGAAATAGCGCTGCAAACGATTCTCCCCTCAAAGGCGGTAGCCGAACGGCTCGCAGCCCCAGAGCTAAGTGGCAACATTCAGAAGTCCGACTTTGGGAACAGATTAGTTCTTACACTCAAGTGGCGAGAATCGAACTCAACGACCACTCAGGTATCGCTAATGAGTTGGCTACTCAATCCAACCAATGACTCAGCCAGTGGCAAAGTGGAAAGTGAAAAGAAGTGATTGCACGCCGTGCCGTAACACTGATTGAATTACTCGTGGCAATGTCCGCATTGACAGTAATGCTGACGCTCATCGGTGTGCTGCTTCATCGCGTAATGCTGAGCGAGCTGCGCAGCGAAGAGTTTGCGGGCACGGAGTGCCAGTCGTTACGGCTATCTACGCAGTTTCGCGCCGACATTCATGACGCAACTCGCGTCGACTTACCTGTGGATGAAGGCTCACACCATGAGGCTTTGCGAATTCGTTTAAGCAATGGTCGTGACGTTACGTACGCGCATGTAGAGCACGGGCTAAAACGAGTCGAAGTCGGGAATGACCAGCCCGAATGGCGAGAAGACTATATGCTCGGTGATGCCATCGAAGCGTATTTTCAACGATTGAGTGCGCCACAGCGTTTACAGCTCACGATAACCAACCCATCGATTATCACCTCACCGGCACATGACAAGATCGGCGCCAAAGTAGGCGTGCGAGTCAGTGTAAATTTAGAAGCGTGCATTGGCCTGAACGAGGCGATTGGAGCAACTAGTGATGCCCATTGACACGATCGGTAGCCTCAGCAGCGCTGCAGATAATATCGCTCGGCCGCGACGTGGCCGGCATGGCTTCATGGCCATAGCTACTCTGACCTGCTTACTCGTCATTGTTGCGATGGTATTCCACATGCTGCAGTCATCGATGCGCGCTCGACGCGAATTACTCATCGATCGCGATCACCGCCAGGCTGAATTACTTATGGAAGCGGGCGCGGCGAGAGCCCGATTTAAAATGGATACCGACGATGCCTTCCCGGGTGACGTATGGGAGATACCTGCAAAGGAAATCGTCGACAATGGATCAGCAAAGGTAACGACTTCAATCACGCGCGGTAGCGATAGTCGAATTCTGCAGGTTGTAGCCGAATACCCGATAGGGCGGAATTTTCCCGTTCGATGTTCTCACACATTTAAGTGTTCTCAGCCTCGTTGAAAGGAGATACTGCCATGCGTTTGACTTCTCATTCGAACTTGCTCATTTATCGCACGCGTCTACGCCGAATAGGCGGATTCACACTAGTCGAGCTCTTAGTCGTGATCGCAATTATTGGTATTTTGGTCGCGCTACTGCTTCCCGCAATTCAGGCTGCGCGTGAAGCGGCTCGGCGTAGCAGTTGTGCGAACAATGTCATGCAATTGAGCCTTGCGTGCCATAATTACGAATTCAGTTTCGAAACGCTTCCTACAGGTGTCACGGACGATAAGGGGCCAATACGTAATGAAGCACAAGGACTACACGTCAGTTGGATCGTCAGTATTTTGCCCTATTACGAGGAGATGGTCCTATATCGAAAGTTTGATCAGTCAGCCGGCGCATACGCTGCAGTAAACGCGCCGGTTCGCGCGGTGCGCATGGCTGGCTTGGTATGTCCCTCCTATCCAGGTGAGGACGCAATTAAAGAGGGCACAATTGCCATTTCCACATACGCTGGATGCTACCATGACGTAGAAGCGCCAATTAATTCCGACAACCATGGGTTGATGTTTCTTAACAGTCACGTGCGTTACGACGAAATCTACGATGGTAGCTCGCACACTCTGCTTCTCGCCGAGAAGCTAGGAGAAGAGAACGACCTGGGTTGGGTATCGGGCACGCGATCAACCTTGCGGAACACCAGTAAGATTGTTGTCCCGCAACCTCAATTCGCCCAGCCGGCACCCGGTGAAGCTGAGGCGGGAAAGCCGAACGTTACTGACTCGCTCTTTGTTGGGGGTTTTGGAAGCCACCATCCGGGCATCGTTGAAGCAGCGTTTGCGGACGGGTCAGTGCACTCGATCAGCGAGAACATTGACCCGAAGATCTGGCAATTGGTCGGGAATCGCGCTGATGGTCAGCACGTCGATCCGCTCTAGAAAAGGCTGATCATTCGGCCAGAGCGAGTGCGAATCCGTTGCAACGACGGCCTCACCATATGGTTACTTACGGATGGGCAAGCAAGCACAATGCACGGCTAGGCGGTGGACCAAAAAACGGTGGTTTTTGGAGTGTCTCCGAGAACGAAGGCAAACGAGTTGATGATATATCAGGCTTTCGCGGCAAGCCCCGCAATGCGCCTATCTGACAAATGTCACGCCCTCCTGTGCAAGGTAGCCGTCTAAGATTGCGCCGTTAAAGTTGATTCCGGACGCCCTATTTGCTTCGAGCCCAGCCAAAAGCGCTTACCGCAAATAGTCCAAGCAATAGCAGCGTCTCCGGTTCCGGGACGATGAACGGTGCGCCATCATTGAACTTGAACAAAATAGCGTCGCCGCCGCCGAGCGTCACATCCCACAGCTTTCGCCCGGTCGCTGGATCGACCGGCACATTCACGTTCTCCACGATTCCTGTATCCGGGTCCAGTACCTGAATGCCAGGCATTGTACTGAGAAAGTTTAGCCGGATCTTTTGTGTGCAGTCCGCAACCGAGCCCGTCGGATCTGCTAACGCGTTGAGCAGGATCATATATCGCTCATCCGTGAAGTTCGGCCCATCGAGAGATTCGTCCAAGGGCTTGAACCAACTGAGAAATACATCGCCCGGCAACTTCGCGCCGGTTCCGGGATCGATGTTCTTCGTTCCAAGGTTCGTAACCGTCCAACCGCGCAGGTAAGGATCGTACTTGTTGGATTGCCAGGTAGTAAAAGCAGAGTTGGAGTTCCCGCCATTGTACGTGAAGTTTACCGGGATGGGGTTGAGCAGGTCGCTGCCAGTTGCCGAATCGTAATGCTTGCCGCGGAGCATCAGCGTGTTCGTGGTGGTGCCGTCGGTTGACCAATCGTTCACAGGCGTAAGGCGTACGAGAGTGTTGCCCCAGTTCTTCAGCTTGTTGTTGACGATCTTCTGCTCGTCATACAGGGGCGTGCGGACCTTGTCTCCACCACCGTGGTGATCATTCACGTAGAAGCTCGATGCGCCGGTGTTGTACGTGAACGCGACGAGCTGTTTTGCGCCGAACGTGACGGCTGCAAAGTTATTCAGGTGCAGCTCAGAAGGCGAAGGGTTGCGATACACCGTACCGTCATAATCCTGCACGGCACTGAACGTTTGCATGTAGGCTGAGTAGGGGATGCCAAAACTTTTGGAGATGTCGCGGTAACGCCGCAGCTCACTATAAAAAGGTGTCATCGTTTGCCAGGTGGGCAGCGCCGTGTAATCGGCGGGATTCCCTGTACCGTTCGAGACGTACTGAGATTTAAAGGGATACGCATCGAAGCTCATCATGTCCGGATGGGCCCGCGAGACGAAATCCACGAGCGGAGCGTCCGCCACCTGCCCGCCGTAGCTGTTGGTGTACAACAAGGTGTGGGCGTATACGGGATTGGCGTTCGCATCATTAAACCACGTCACTGCCGCGTCCCGAACCGATGGGTTGTTGAGATCCTGCTCATCCGCCATCGCAAGTCCCACGAGGTTGCTCATGTAAGCCGCCTCGCTTCCCAGTGGTGGCATGTCGGATTCTTGATCGACCCATCGGGCCCAGGGGATTCCAGGCGCAGCGCCAGCGCCGTTACGTTCGAATTTGGACTGTTTCCAGATCCGGCAAAAACCCAGTTCACCGTGTTGTAGCCGATATCGAAATACCCGCCGGTATATGTACTATCCGAAAGCAATTCCGGCTCAAGGTGAAAGCCATTATCCTTCGTAACGAGCCCCTGGATCTGGAACCCGCGACTCAGCAAGATCTGATAGCCCTTCGACAGGCCTTGGGCCTGAAGTCGCGGTGCCAGCGTTGCGATGACCAGCCCGATCACGAGGCAAGGGGTGCATATCCAGGGGCGGAAGCCAAGATGATCCATCGCTCTAAAACCTTCAAAGTCGTGAGTCGAGTTTTCAGAAGCCGGTGGAAAGCCGAACGCGATTTTAATTAGAAAGCATGCATTATAACAGAAAGCGGCAGAAAGCGTCGCTTCTTGACCTGACGGCGGTGATTGCCAGCCTGGCGCCGGACTTGCGTACCCACAAAGCACGATTAACTTCGGCCTCGGTCGTTACGAACTCGAACGCAACTCGCCCACTGCACGAGAACGAATGGTCATAGTGAACGAAAAGCGCAGCAACAGCAAACCCCCAGGAAACGGTGAGTTGGTGAGGCGTGTCACGCGTTGATGACTAGTCGGAGGTTTCAATCGGCACGGCATCGCCGGAGACACCAGGCAGTCATCGCATACATTAGCAGCACCGACGTCGCCGGTTCGGGGATGGCGGTATTTGCGTTGACGTCCGATCCGCTGCCGGCTGTCTGGCCGAAGTTCGACCGCCAAGTAGCGTAGGCGTTAGCGGGGAAGCCGCCGGGATTGTTGCGCCAGGCAACGTAGTCGGCTGAGTCCACTTTACCGTCGTTGTTGTAATCGCCCGCAAGCACCGCCGTTAACGCGTCCACCGTGTCCTGGTCGAAGACCGTAGCGTTATCGCGGTTGAAGATCCCTGTCCCGTTCAGGCCAGTCCAACCATTGTCCCAGTAGAAGGGCGAGATCCCCAAGCTGTTTGCCGTATCGACAATCAGCTTGTGATAATACAGCCTGGAAGCAAGGTGCAAGTCCAGGTTGGCGCCCGTCAGCTCTGGATTGCCCGTGCGATTCATGGCGCCGAATTCACCGAGGATCACGGGCACTCCCTGGCTGACGAACTTGGTGTTCATCTTTTGCAGTTGCGCTACAAGATGGTCCTCCTCGCTGTGGGACGCGTTGCGAGTGGGCAGCGTGGCCGAATTATAATCGTCGCCCCAAAAATAGAATTGGTTACCCCACCACTCATCGTTCGACATCAAGGTAAACTGAAAGGGGTCGTAATAGTGGACTTCAACGGCCAGGCGGCCGGTCGTCGGGTCGGCCGGCAACGTGTTCATTAACGAATCGGTCATATCGATGTCCGTGTTCGGCCCCTGGACAACCAACCAGCGGGACGTGTTGCTCCCGCCCGTGCTGCGGACCGCATTGACAAATGTCTGATAGTAAGCCGTCAACGTGGACATTTGAGCGACATTGTTAAGATTATCATCTCTAATATTCGGTTCATTCGCAGCGGCAAACAACAGCCGATCGTCGTAGCCGGCAAAGGTGTTGGCGATCTGAGTCCAGTAGGAGTTCATTTTCGCGTTGATGGTTGGATTTACAGTGGTTCCAATGTTGCTTTCGAACCAACCACCATCCCAGTGAGCGTTGATCACGACGGTTAAGTTGGCGGCCAGCGACCAGTCAACGACCTGCTTGACCCGATTCAACCAAGAGCCATCGATCGTGTATGGCGCCGTTTGGTTGGCGTGGCTATCCCACGCGACGGGAATGCGAATAGTATTGAACCCCGCCGCGGCGACCGAATTGATCATCGCCTGGGTTGCTGCCGGGCTCCAGCAGCCCTCGCCGCAGGGCGCCTCCAGCGTATTGCCGAGATTCCATCCGTAGGTCGGCGAAGGGAACTGCGCCCATGCAATCGCCGGAAGCGCGAGTACGCACGCGATCGCAACAAATATAGTTTTTAGCCGCTTATTCATCTTTTTGTATTCTCTTCGTTCCTGTTTCAAGCACGAAAGAAAAGCGGAAAAGGGGAAGGTCACTCAAGTTGCGAGTCTCCGAATTCCAGCTGGAGATGCGCGAGCGTATATAACGGCTGGTCGCCCTCAAGTAGCTCCTCATACACCAGTGGAAGTAGCTGCTCGCCGGGAGTCGGATCACCAGATTCCTATCCTCGAGAGGATCTGTGAAACGTTGGTCGTCGCCGTCCCGCCAAGAGAAAACCGATAATATCCACGATTGTAGCAGCTGCGAAGCCAGAGCGCTGGGCTAACCGCACGGGGTCGCGGGAACAGCAAAACGGCCCCATTACACTTTCGGTGAGCTCGGGTCAGAAACATTGGGTTGATGACGCATTTTTGTGGTCAGGATGACCACTGCGTGTCAGACCGGCGGCTGAGATGAGTTTTCGAGACGCCCTGGCTTTGCTAGAAAGCTACCGCATCGATGAGTTTAGAGACGACGAGCGAAGGCGTCAGTCGAGGTGGCTGGAGAAGATCGGATCGCCGCCGGCTGATCGTTTCTCAACGGTGAGTTGTTGGTGTATTTATCGCATTGACGAATTGCTGGCACTTTCTAGCGGCCCGGCCTCGCCGGAGACTTGAGCCAGCCGCCGCCAGGATCATCAGTATTAAGGTAGCTCGTTCCGACACGGCGGCCGACAGCGATTCGGCGGAGGCCAGCGCCGATCCGCTGCCCGCGGTTTAGCCGAAGTGCGCGCCGCACCTCGTAGCCGGCCAATGAGCCATCAGTGTTCCGCCACACGAGGTAGTCGGCAGCATTTTCGGTAATGCCATTCGTGACGCATTCCAAATCGGTGCCCACTTGTCCCAACAGACCACGGCTATTCGCAAGGGTAGTTTCTTTGTTGCGAATCAAAAGACCACGCCGGCATGATTCTTGCCTTTTTCTCTGCGAATTCCAGATTCTTGAGCAAGTCACGGGTAGAGCCGCTGACCGAGCGTGCCAAACTAGCGCGCCAGGGCGCGCGATGGTACGGTGTGTGTTGGGTTGCTACGACCGCAAGATGGGGGCTCCGCCAATTTATTGTCACACTTGGACTTTCGCCGTCGTCAGTATGGTAGACACATTTATCGAAAGGATCGCCATGAACGGGACTCTGACCCAGCATGGGATTTCCCCTGACGCGAAATTGGTGGCTGAAAGTCGCCGGGGAAACCGTGAGGCTTTCGGCCAAATCGTGCGGCGCTATCAGGGCATGGTCACCGGCGTGATCTATTCGTTCTGCGGCGACTTTCACCGCAGCGAAGATCTGGCGCAGGAGACTTTCATTTCCGCCTGGAAAAGTCTCTCTGCAATGAACGATGCGGAAAAACTCTCTCCCTGGCTGTGCCAGATTGCACGTCACAAGGCGCTCGATTCTCTGCGCGTCAGCGTTCGGGAAAAGCATCGTTTAACGAATTTGTTCCACGTCCAACCTGCCCCCGCGCCTGCTTCGCCGTCGGAAGAGGTCTTTGCGTCCGAAGAGCGAGCCCTATTGTGGCGAGTTTTGTCTGAATTGCCTCAGCCCTATCGCGAGACGATGGTGCTGTATTACCGACAGGAGCAGTCCACGGCCGCTGTCGCACGTGCGATGGGCGTGAACGAGGACGCAGTTCGGCAGCGGCTAGCGCGCGGGCGGGAGATGTTGCGAGATGAGCTGACCCAAATCTTGGAACGAAACCTGGTTCACTCGGCGCCGGGACCGGCGTTTGCCTCCGTCGTCCTCGCGGCGTTGCCCGCATTGATGCCCGAAGTGGCCAAGGCGGCGACGCTGGGCGCCGCCGCCAAGGGATCGGCCTCCCTCGGCGGCAGTAGCGCGATCTCCTGGGTCGCCACACTGTTCGGTCCGCTGGTCGCGTTCTCTGGCGGGTTGCTGGCCATTCGCAACGGATTACGGTCGGCCCAATCCCGGCGCGAGCGACGATTCATACTGTGGTCCGCTGTTCTGTTCGGCCTTTTGACGGCCGCGCCGTTTGTCATGTTTATTGTGCTACCGAAGGTTTCTCCCGGGCATGGCGTTCATGGCTTCGAGATGATGTGGACGATGCTCGTCTTCACAATCACAGCAACAGTCCTCATCGTGCTCGGACGACGCAAATGGAATGCGATTCGACAAAGCGAACCTCGGGGCGCAGAATCTCCGGCTCCCGCCTCCTGCGCACGGGCGAGAATGCCTTTGTGGCTGATCGTCGGCATCGTATTGAGCAGCATGGCATGGATGTTCGACCTAGCCTGGAGAGCCCGCGACACATTTTCCGTCGCCGTCCTATCGGCCCTGGCGATCGCCCTGACGGTTTGTGCCGTATACTGCTGGCGGTATGCGAGCGCCGTCGTCGCCCGAGTTTTTACGATCCTTTACGTGCCCATCGTTGGCCTAGTGACGTTGATCATTATGAACTGGCGTTTGCTCGATTGGATTGCGGTCGTGGACCACGAACGACACCCTCATCCGATAACGTGGAAGACCCTCGCCCTAATGGCCATGGCCTTCGCCTGTGCCGAGGTGCTCATGCTGGCGCTGTTAGGCCGAAAGAAGGAAGAAGTGCCAAAACGGTGAAGAAAGGTTCCTTTGATGACGCGTTCTTGCGGTAAAAATTGCCGCCGAGTGTCACGCCTGCAGCGGCGACGAGTTTGCGGCACGCCGACGCGGTCCCGAAAAGCTACGGCATCGACGGGTTTTGAGATGCCGGGTGAAGGCGTCAGTCGCGGTGGCCGGAGCAGGTCGGATCGCAGTCATCGGCACCGTTTCTAAACGGGTCCATTCTTGACAAGTCTCACACGATGGTGAGTTGCCAGCGATAAGTGATCGATTCGGACACGGAATTCGCTATTACGCTCCAAGTCCCAGTTCCAATTAGTGCGCATTGGTGAAGGCCGGTCACCATAGATTGCCACACGGATCTCTAACACCGCCATAGCGGTCGCCGTTTCGCCTTTCTCCGGGGTTAATTAAAGCCACCTGCGGACGGCCAATCTGTGGCTAGGATCGTCGCGAGTTCTCGGTCCTCCGTTAGCTCGGCAGAGTCATTTGACGTGGCGCGCGATGCACTTTCTAACCGATCAGATGTCCAATGACTATCCGCTAAGAGCAATTCGAGTGACGTGTCGGCGACGACGAATGATCCGTCGGCGAAAGCGACTATCTTTCGGTTTGCCGCATCTGGGACTGCTGTCGCATACTCTAAACGTTCAACGGAAAAACCGGCGAAAGCTTCGTCAGAGGCGGCGTTTGCCACGCGCTGCGTTTCACTAATTACCGAAGTGGCCAAAATGTTTGACGTGGAAACTGCAACTTCAACCGCGGCTCCCGCTGCAGGAGTACTCATTTTCTGGCGCCAGAGAACATAGTCCGCCGCGTCGACCGAGCCGTTGCCGTTGCCATCGGCGGCCAGTGCTCTGTTGGCCGTACCACCGAAGTTTGCGCGCCATGTATTGTAATCGGCCTGTTCAACGAGGCCGTTGTGGTCATAGTCAGCAACGGCAAAATCGTCGTTGCGGACTGTCGCGGTGAAAACATGGGCCGCAACCGGATCGTAATTGTCGTCCGAAAGGGCCGCCACGACCGCGACGCTTATGTTGACGACCTGGTCTGGATTGATTGCGTGGTTGTCGACACCGCGGAAGACAACTCGCTGCGGCAAACTCCAATTCGCGGGGGTGAACGTGAGCGAGGACTTGTCGAGCGCCGCGACGTTTGTATCGCTTGAGTTCAGACCGAGCACCACGTTCGAACTCGGGGCCTTATCCAGTACGACGTCAAATACGTCGGCCCCAAATTCAGTAGAAACTGTATTGCCGCCAGTTTGCAAGATGTAGAAACCGGGCACGGTTGGAATCGCCGGAGGATTGGTCGTATCTTCACCGCCGTTGTAGGTGATATACGCTTTGAGCAAACTCGGCGAGATCGAGGATGGTTGGGTCGCTAGGTGACCGTCGAAGAACGCAGTGAGAAAGTTCACGCCTTCATCGCCGAGGGGACTGAGCGGATTATTCGCGTAGTACGGGACATCAGCCGGCTTCGTCCACGGCACGGCCTCAGCAGCGCCAACCTCGGTGAAGATAATAGTGCGGGAAGTTCCGTCAGTAATTTGACTATTTGTCGGGCCCGTTTGATTTCCACTTGCTTTATTTAAAAACGGCGCACCCGTCCCAGTGAACTCTTCTATTCGGGTCGTGGCACTATCCCACGGGTCGCCAGCACTGCGGAACACATCCGGCATCAGATCGAGCAGCGGCAGATTGTTCGGGCTATCCCACGGCTCGTTTAGGTGAAACTTACTATAGAGTGCTTGGTAGCCCAGGTACGGAAGTATTTGCACCCGCCAACTGAGATACGGGAACCCATTCGCGTCAAAGTTACCTCCGCTCGGATAGCTCGCCCGAGTGCTGTTAAAATCTTGCATTGCCAAGACGACGTTTTTGAAATTTGTCGACGTCGCAGCGCTCGTTTCGGGAATGCCGTTTCGAGCAACTTCTCGTCCGGCGACAGTGCCGGGGTCCACAACCTCGCCGCCGGCGCATGTTACTAGCGCCGAGAAGATTGCTGGATCGATATCCGAGCTGAATGTGCTGACACGACCGTCGAAAAATGCCGCGGTAAAGGACCCTGCGGAAAGATTGCCAAGGGCGGCGAGCGGATTGTTTTTGTCGAACGGCGAGTCATCTGGCTTTGTCCAGGCAACAGCCTTATCGGCCCCGACTTCAGCGATAGCGATCGTGTTCGATGTGCCGTCCGTGATTAGCGTGACGGCCGGGCCAGATTGATTGCCACTAGACCTGAACAGGAACGGCGCGTCGGGACCGGTAAACGTCTCCATCCGCGTGGTAGTGCTATTCGCGGCGTCACCAA
The DNA here is from genome assembly GCA_963733705.1 of uncultured Planctomycetota bacterium. Lineage (GTDB taxonomy): Bacteria > Planctomycetota > Planctomycetia > Pirellulales > Lacipirellulaceae > JABDGM01. Next base: position 538,523 of record CAVTEJ010000015.1, read on the forward strand.
TGCTGCGGAACACATCTGGCATTTCCGCCAAAAGGGGAAGATTGTTGACACTGTTCCACGGCTCGTCCAAGTGGAACTTGTTGTAAAGTGCAGTTTCGCCGATGTACGGCAGAATGTGAACACGCCAACTCAAAAGAGGGTTGCCGTTGACATCAAAATAACTGGCTGTCGCAGCAACAGGGAAGACATTTTTTGCCGCGTCGTAGTTCAGCATTCCCAGCATGAGTGTCTTCAGGTTGTTCGTGATGGCACTGGGCGGGAGCGATGCGCCGCCATGAGCTTGCGAATACTGGCGAGCCAACGTAGCGGCATCTATGTCTTCGCCACCAGAAATCGTAACCAAGCTCTTAAAGACCGTCGGATTGATCGAGGTCGGCAACGTGATTCTCGATCCATCGGCCATCAACGCGTGAAACTTGCCCGACGGGAGCGTGCCCAATGACGCGAGCGGATTACTCGGATCGAACGAAGTCTGATCCGGCATCGTCCAGCCGACCGCTTTATTGGCCCCGGTCTCGACAACGAGAAATGAATTTGCTGCCCCATCCGTGAAATTCGAGTTCGTAGGACCAATCAACAGTCCCGAGGAGCGACGGAAGTAGTAAGGCGCTCCCTCGGCACTGAGGATTTGAAATTGAGTGGTCGTGGAGTTGGCTGGATCGTCCGGCTCGCGGAAGAAGTCCGGCATCTTACTCGCGAGCGGTAGATTATTGACGCTGTTCCACGGTTCGTTGAGGTGAAACTGGTTGTAGAGCGATTGATAGCCGAGATACGGCAACACGAATACGCGCCAACTGAGATAGGGATTCCCGTTGACGTCAAAGTTACTTGCCGTATTCGTAATGGGATAACGGAGTTTTACAGTGGCGTAAGTCTGCAGTGAAAGGCCGATGTTTTTAAGGTTATCGAGTGTCAGATTCTCAGCCGTGCCGACCACTTTGATGGTCGCCACGGCAGGTTCGGCGAATTGGCCGTCAAATGCTTCGTAACGGAACGAATCAAGCCCCACAAAGCCGGCGTTCGGCGTGTAGATGAACGTGCCATCGTACTTCAGGCTGAGCGTGCCATGCGCTGGAGCCGACAGCAAGCGTGTCGCGAGAGTATTACCCGCGTCCGTATCATTTTCGAGTAGCGTTATCGAGTGCGAGCCGTCAGCAAGCACGGTTTGGCCAGTCACTGTCTCGTAGATGTTGTCGTCGATTGCCTTCGGCGCCATGTTGCCGGCCGCTTGAGCCTGGGCAGTCAACGTAGCGACCAGAGTCGAATTCTGCTCGATATTTCCTCCGACAACTTGAACAGTCACGGATGTCGTGAAGGTTTTATTCGTTGTCGTGTTGCGGAGTGTATAGGTAACGACATCGCTGCCAACGAACCAAGCATTCGACTTATAGTGAATGATATTATGGCCGTTTGGCCCGGCAACAACGGTCGCCGTACCATACAGCGGCGCGGTTACGGAGTCGATAACCACCGATCCGACCCCACCGAAGCCATTCGGCCAAAGTTCATAGTCGCTTTGATCGACTTTTCCATCGCCGTTTCCATCGGCGGAGCTAAACGGCGTGAGACCCGCGGCGCCTACGTTGTTGCGCCACAGCACGTAGTCGCTTAAGTCAACAATCCCGTTCTTATTGAAGTCGCCGTTAAATGTCGCTCCCGCTCCGGCGAGGGCATTTTTGGCCAATACGTCCAGATCGAGATCTACATGATGATCGGCCGGCGTCGTTGCATTCTCGCTCGCAGCCGTATTCGCGGCGGGGGCCACAACAATGTCACCCTCTGGCGTAGTACTGATAAACAATGGTTCGATGTAAACCGTGCCGGGTCGAAACGCTTCTTCGCTGCGGAGCCCGTTCTGCCACACCCCGCCACCGACAGTCGCCGCGTAGTCGACCCACTCCTGCCGAGTATCGGGCCCCGGTGTCACGCGCAGTGCGTTCATCGTCTCACCGGATGCCGCATTTCGAATCGCCGCGCCGGCGGCCAACGTTGGCCCGCTCCATGGCTTGATCAAATTAATGCGGTAAGCGCCGGCCGCGGAATCGTAGTGAATCGTGCCAGGCTGCCAAAGGCCGTTGTCGAAATCGAAGGCGATATTGCGCGTGTACGAATAATCCGCGTAGATGTGTCCCGTTGAATCGGAGTACCCATACCAGGCCAGTGACGCGTGTCGGCCGACTCCCATGCATCATTGCTCCAGCCCGATGCATTCGTAATCAACAGCGAGGTATCGCCAGCGTGTAGTGCAGCAGCAAGAGTGGTATCGATAGCCGTCGCATATTTGGTGACATCGAGCGGATGGATCAACTGCCGGTCGACGTCAAACGAAACAAAACCGAACGGCCGCTCCTCGGTGTCTGAAACATTCAGCGCTTTCCCAGAAATCGTGTAGCTTTGACTGGTGTTCACTTTCACCAGGCTTGTTTCCGAATAGAGCGACCCCTGCGGCACCGCGTAACGCTGATCGCCACCCGTAACTACCGACAGATCGACCACGGTCGGTCCCACATCGGCGACGTTGGTTCCCGCGACGACCTGTGAAACCGTCACGTTAGACCATCCGACGAAATTCGCCGTGCCACCTTGCTCGTTGGAAATAATGACCGGTTTGATGAACGCCGTCCCTGGCCGGAACGGGCTGACCGAATTGTTGCCCGATTGCAGCACCTGGCCGCCGAAGATCGCGGCATATTCCGTCCATGTCCACCCGCCGGGAACCGGCTGCGAGTCGAGCGCGCCGTAGGTCTCATCGTCGCCACTGCCCGGGTCACGCACCTTGGTGCCGGCAAGTAGAGCAGGCCCGCTCCAAGGCGAGGCCAGCGTAATTACGTTTCCGTTGACACCGCCTGGCGACCACAATCCCCCGGCGCCGCCCATCGCAACGTTGCGCGTATAGATATAGTCCGCATAGAGCGTGCCGCTGCTGTCATGGTAGCCGTACCAGGCGAGCCCTCGCGTCAGCGCCGACGCTCCTGCAGCATTGCTCCAGCCCGTGGCGTTCGTCAAATGAATTGTTGTGTCGCCAGGGTTGAGCGGGGCCGACAACGTGGTGTCCGTCGCGCCCGTAAACCGGAGAACATTCTGAGGCAGAATCTGCAACTGATCTTTGTCGTACGAAGCAAACCCAAATGACTGCAGATTGTTCTGCTGGTACCGCAGCCCGAACTCATCGCCCGATCGCGCCCAGCCGGTCAGCGCGTATGTCTTCGTGACATCGACCGGTACAAAGTTGTCCGACTGAACCTCGATGTTTGCGCCGGCCGTCTGATAGAGCGTTTGTCCGGCGAAAGTCAGCGCCGTGGCGGAGCTCGAGTTGGTGCTTAATTCGGGCCCGGTCGAAACGCTAAATTGGCCGGCCTGCTGCGCGGGAGAAACCGGTACGACGTCCGGCACCGGGCCAATATCCAGCTGCGCCGCGAAGACCAACCGAGGCTCGAGCCGCTCGAACGAGAACTGATTACCGAAGCGCAGATGACGCCAGGGATGAGCACCCGCTGCACTTTTTCGTACTGCAGCTAGCGCCTTAAGAAAACAAAATCCCCGCATGATGAACTTCGCAGAAGAGACAAGCCCCTGTTCCGAAATGACCGCCCATGCCAGTTGAGTTCCATTTTAAGCACCCCCCAGGCGGAGGTCAACGAAATCGATGAATCTCACCCGAACCATCGAAGTCCCTCTGAGTGCTATTTTCCATTGACGAATAACCCGTTGCTTTCACGCGCCGTTCAAGATGCGATCGCGGCTCCGTGAGCCCCGCGAGCGCGTTTATTTCTGGTATGAAAGTGTAAATAGTGCCGCTGCAGCGCGCTAAACACGTCCAATTAACGTTCGCTTGGCATTTCGTTGCGATCGAACGGCCTACGTCTCAAGCCAAGAAAACAGATGAGTTCTCGACATGATATATATGCGTCGGAAAATAGCGGGTCGATGAGTTTTAGATCGCATCCCGGGGCGAATGCCATTAGCCGTTTCTAAATCGGTTGTTTCTTGGCGCGTCTCACTTCAAGGCTATCGCAACGGCTTGATGGAACATATGCGTCTGTGACTATCGTCGTTCGTTGGTGTAGGAACTCACTTCGAAGTGTCTCCCCTTAGCACGAAGTGAGCTGACGGTTGCGCGCTCCGTTGCGATCCGTTCACGACGCATGGTGAAATGCGCCTGGCGAAACTCACCCGTATCCGTACCAAACAAAGTGAAAAAAGATCGGCGCCGTATAAGTAAGGCTGTCAATCCGATCGAGTATCCCGCCGTGGCCAGGAAGTGCGGTACCAGAGTCTTTCACACCTAAGTCGCGCTTGATCGCCGAGATCGACAGGTCGCCCGCAAACCCCGCAACGCCAATCAACAGCCCTGCCAGCAGCGAGTGCTGCCAGTCCATGAACGTGAGCCACGGCCCAACAATCGCGCCCAGCAAGGTCGTGCTTCCGACACCTCCTAAGAATCCAGCCCATGTTTTACCTGGACTGATGTGTGGCGCTACACGATGGTGCCCCAGGCTCTTACCCCATAGGTACTGAAAGATGTCGTTGAGTTCCGTCAGCAGAACCAAAAAAAGCAACAGCCCTGCTCCCACCGAAACGGACTCAGTCTCGACCGGGCCCTGAACGGGCCACCGCGGCGCTGCCCCCGGCCTCAGTACCAACAAATAAGCCGCGTGCGAGATGCTGAATACCGTTGTCATCAGCCCCCAATGGAGCGCACTGGTCGATTGCAGGAAGCCGTCGGTCACACCCATCGTTACCAGCCGCGTCGGTATCAGCAGGAACAAATAGACAGGAATGAAAATGATGAACATTCCATACCACTCCATGTAGATCCACAAATATTGGAATGGAATGCTCGCATAAACGAGCGACAGAACCCGCCAATCGGCCGCCCGCGGCGGAACAAGAGTCAGATACTCGCGCAAAGCCAGCGCACTCACCACCGCAAAAAAAACCAGCACACCATCGCGATTCAATAGCACCGCCAGAATGAACAACCCGACGATGATCCACCAGGTGCGCAACCGTAGCCACAACTCGCGAAAGTTGCACTCCGGCTGCCGGCGAATCATGACCATCACAATCGCGGTCGCCACGATTAGCGCAATCACGACGGTCAGAAGCACCCACTGTACGACGGCAGTCAAATGCGAAAAAAACTTAGGGCCTAACGCTTCACCGCCATCGACACGCTAAATATCCCGTCGTCGTCGACTAGTATGCGAACTTTCTCGAAGCCGGCCGCGGCTACGAGCTGATCCATCTCTACCTGACTGCGGCACCGCATGACCCACGGCTCGCCATCCCGGTTCGGCAACACTCGGGCAATCATCTCTTGCTGCGGATGCCACGGTTGGTCGGTATACAACAGCAGCCCACCCGGTTCAACCGCCGCCGCCAAGCGACTCGCGCACAGGCTCGTTGCTGGGAAACAGTTCGTACAGACCCGAGACGATCGCAATCGTCGGCTTCGGTTCAATCGCCGAAATCGCCTCCGCACTGAACGCGTCACTCTGCCGGTATACGACCGATGTCACACCCATTGTGTCGGCCAACTTGCGCCCCGCCGTCAGGCCGCCGAAGTCTCGATCGCACAGCGTCGCAGAAACTTCCACACCTCGCTCGCGCTGCCGCACGATCGTATCCAGCACATATCGCCCCGGCCCTGCCGCGATATCAAGAATCCGAATCGGCCGGCCCTGGCTCCGCAGCACCTCGATGCCATCATCGAGCAGCTGCTGCAAGTGCACCTTGCGCTGCCGGATGCCGCGCCACCCTGGCGAATTCAAATACCCGCGGTCAATCCAGCGCCCGAGAAACGTAAAACCTTCTGGCGAGTTGCGATACACGTGGTCAAGCGACTGCCCCGAATCAAATCCGGCCGACCAGCCGACCTGAACCCCTTTACTTAGTCGCCCCAAAGTGTTCAGCATCAGCCGTTGCACTTTAAACTTCAGCCATCGCCACGAGCCGACTCGCAGCGGGCATTGCAGCTGATCAAACGTCCGCCGCGTGAACCCAGCGCGATCGCCGTCCAACAGCGATGGCGCCACCTCAGCCTTTTCGAACGCAGAAATCACAAACTGCCGCGCCTGATCAATTGGTTGCTGCCGATCCTTTTCCCAAAACGTGGAATGGAAAAAGGTCGGATAAACAACCTTCTCCTTTACCGACGACGACAAATTGGCAAACAGCCGATGCTGCGGCAGTTTCTCGACCACCCAGTCATTGCCAGACATGAGCAGCAGCGTCGGTGTCTGGATCGCGCCCGCATCTCGAATGATTCGCGTCGATGTATCGTACAAATCGAGCAAGATATTCACCGCGATCTGCGGTGAGATCAGGTCATCATCCGCGTACAGCCGCGCCTGCTCAAAGTCGTGCGTCAGCATCTTGGGCTTCACATAACTGTGAATGAACGACTTCGGCCTAAACTTCCGCAACACGCGCAGCCCCGGTATCGCCAGCGGAACGTAGAGCTTCACCCGCAGCGCCGGCGTCGCAATGACGAGCGCGCTAATCGGCGGCGCGTAGTCGTGAACCCATGTCGTCGCAAGCACCGCCCCCACACTTTGCGCCACCACGGCCATACCCTCAATCGGCAACTTGAACTGTGTTGACAGATGTCGAATGAACTCGTCCGCATCCTGCACCATTCGACCGAAGCTGGGTGCATAGCCCCGCTCACCCGGTGATCGCCCGTGACCGCGAGCGTCCCATGCAAAGAACCATGTGTCGTTGAGTCCCGTCCGCTCGATGAAATCTTGCCAGCGAGCCGAGTGTTCGTGGCCACGATGAAACAGCACAACGGCCCGCTGCATTTCAGTAGCGGGCTGCCACGCTTGATAGAACAGATTGACGCCGTCGCTCGTGCGAAACGTATGTTCCGTCGCGGCTCGTGAGTTCGCCTGCCGTTCCACCACAGTCCCTTCGCTCATGGCTGGTTCCTCTTCAATTCTCGTTCGTTCCCAAAGCCTGCGTGCTATCCGCCAAGATGCGCGCTCGCCGCGCCCGCCGAACAATCGTGACGATTGCCATCACTACCAGCACACTGATCAAATACACAAGCCACTTCCCGGGCGGCACACCACACCCGAGCAGAAACGCAATCAATCCAAACGCAAACGCACGATCGCTCTTACCGAGTGGCCCGTCGTAACGACGTTCCGCGCCAATTTGCACCGCCACCACACCCGCCATCTCGCTAATCACGCCCAACACCACCAGCACCACGACCAGCGGTGCGGGAATACCGGGCACGAGCGCCAACGGCAAATAAAGCCCCGCATCAGAAACTACGTCCCCCAACTCATTGAGCACGGCCCCCCGCCGCGATTTCATATCGTGCTCGCGCGCGAGCATGCCGTCGATCGCGTTGAGCGCCATTCGAACGAATAGCACGACCGGCACCAACAACAAGATAGGCCGCGACTCCGGCTTCGCCGCAACAAGCGCTCCCGTCAGCAGCGAAACCACGGCCGCGGCCAGCGTCACCTGATTCGCCGTTACGCCTCGCGCTGCCAGCCAATTCGTAATTGGCCGCAACAAAGACTGAAAACGCGGCTTGAGGTCGTATATACTGGCCACCGCGATCAACGCTCCCGTTCCTGGAACGATTTCCCTTACTACGTACAGACAACATAACGTGTGTCGGCCCGTTGCAATTGTCAATCATCTTGACTACAAATTCGCCCGAAAAATCGGTCCCGTGGCGCCAAGCCCTCGCCCACTCGGTCGCCCTCTCGCTGCTGTTCATGGTCGTCTATGGCGGAGCCAGTTGGATCACGTCGCTCCGCACCGATGTCGGCACCTGGTATTACGCTTGGGAACGTTTCATTCCCTTCGTGCCGATCATGATTATTCCCTACATGTCGATCGATCTCTTCTTTGCAGCCGCTCCGTTCCTCTGCAGCGACAAGCGCGAGCTGCAGATCTTTTCTAAACGGATCGTGCTCGGAATTCTCATCGCTGGAGCCTGCTTCATGATTTACCCGCTCAAGCTTGCCACCGAGCGCCCCGATATCGGCGGCTGGCTGGGCGCGATGTGGAAGTGGTTCATCGGCATGGACCGACCGTTCAACCTTCTGCCCTCACTCCACATTACGCTCCGCACCATCCTGGCCGATACGTATGCCCGCCACACACGCGGCCTGTGGCGACTCGCATCCAGTTTCTGGTTCAGCCTCATCGGCTTCTCCACGCTGTTGATGCACCAGCACCATGTCGTCGACGTGATCGGCGGCTTCATCGTGGCCGCCATCTGCTTCTATGTGATCAACGATGTGCCGCTGCGCCTGCCGATGGTCCGCAACTCACGTATCGGTTGGCAATACGCCGCACTCTGCGCGTGCCTTGCCGTTCTGTGCTGGCTCACTTGGCCGTGGGGCGCGATTCTTCTCTGGCCGATCATCTCCGTCGCAATAGTCACTGCCGGTTATTTCCATACCGGGCCCGGCATCTTCCGTAAAACGTACGGCCGCTTGCCCGTTAGTGCAAAAATCGTGCTCGCGCCCGTCCTTCTCGGCCAGTACGTATCGTGGCTCCACTACAAGCGCCACTGCCGACCTTGGGATGAAGTCACACGCAACGTGTGGATCGGCCGGCGATTGAGTGATGCCGAAGCACGCGATGCAGTAACCGCCGGAGTCACTGCCGTTCTCGATCTCTCCGACGCATTCTCCGAATCCATGCCATTTATCGCGCTCAAATACCTTCACATGCCCGTACTCGACCTGACAGCGCCCACCGCATCGCAACTATCCGAAGCCGCAAACTTTATCGACATTCATTCCAAATCGGGAACGGTGTACGTTCACTGCAAAATCGGTTACGCGCAGCGCAGCCGTTGTGGTAGCTTGGCTGCTCCATACTGGACGCACTGAGTCGGTAGAGGAGGCCGTTACACTTCTGCGTGTGAAGCGACCAAGTATCGTAATCCGACCTGAGATCCGAGTAGCGCTTTCTAGCTTCGCCGCTAAGACAGCGATTTCTCAAAAACTCAGTAGCATTTGAAATTCGGGACCGCTTGCGCGTAGTGAATGGCGAAAGACGCGTCTGAGAAATCGTTCGTTTGCCGGAGCGTTTCTTGGCCGGGAACCACCGCCGAATCGCAGACTAACCGCGGAGATGAGTTTTCGGGGCGGCGTCGGTGTGCCAGAAAGCTAACGCATCAATGAGTTTAGAAACGCCCGGCGAAGGCGTCCGTCGCGGTCGCCGGAGCCGAGCGGATACCGTTTCTTTATCGGTGGATTGTTGGTGTGTCTCTTCGTAAATGAATTCTTACGGGTTGATGAAATATCATACTCGTGCGGCAGCCCCACAATGCGGTCGTCTGACAAATGTCACGTCCTCAATTGGCAGTTACACGCTGCGATGTTAGCCGTCGCTACGTGTGTCTTCGATAAGCTACTGAGCTCTTTTTCTCGCAGCGGTGTCATGTAGGACGGCAGATCAATTCTTGCCTGCGGCTCGCCCGAGATCCCCCTGAACTCACTGCCGGCACATGCGGGCCGATTCCACGAGTTGCTCGACTTCCGCCGGCGTCAGCGCTTTTCGAGCGTGCCACACGTCCACGTATTGAGTCGCTCGATGCCGATGATGGGGTTGCCGATTATCCCAGCAGATGGAATACAGTCAATCCGCGAACGGAGCCACGTTCATCAGGTCGCAAAAATTGGGAGCGTGGTAACCCGGCACGTGCCGCTCACCGATGTCCGCCATAAAGGTGAAGGACGTTGTCTCCAAATTCCGCTTCCGGGCGACGACCTCGGCCAACACCTTCTGATAGTCCTTCTTGAACCCCATGCGCGGGAACGCCTCGATCACCCGGGCGACCGCTTCCTTGGGGAGTTGGTCAACTCCGAAGCCGAAAACGTCCACCACGGCCCCCGCGCTGACCAGGGCGATTTCCGGCCGCTTGCGCCCGACGATACCGCGCGAGGTGGATAGCGCGACCGCGTCCCAGACCACCTCCACCCATTCCTTGGGCGCGCCTTTGTCTTTGAGGAACTCGGCCGCCGCATCCGCCCCTTCCACCTCGAAGCGCTCCTGGCCCATGAACCGTTCCGTCAGGCCGAGGTCGTGCAAAACCGTCCCGAGGTAGAACAACTCATGGTCGAACTCCAGCCCCTTCGCGCGGCCCAAGAGTTCCCCGAACAGGTAGCTGCGCAGGACGTGGTTAAACACGACCGGTGCCGACAGCGCGCGGGTGAAGTCTGTCGCTTCTCGGGCAAGCGTGCTGTCAGGAAGCTTGATGCCCGCTACCTCTTGGGGAAGCGGCCACGTTTCCGGTTCCGCTGTAAGGACATCGCTGTCCAGGAATGCCTGTTGCTGTGCCATATTCAGCCCTTTCATTGTGGTGACACGCTACTTTATTCGGTCGCCTATGGGCCAAGTTTAATGCCCACCAAACAGTTCGATGGCATGAGCGTTAAAGTCGTTGACAAATGCGTGTTCGTCTGGGCCCGCATTTTCTCGGAAAGTTCTCGCTCCCTGGACCACGATTTCGTCGGCATCAGTACCTAACAGAGTCATAGTCTCTTCAATAAACTGGTCGAGTGGCATCGCTTCTTTAGCCTCACGGCTATTCATCAAGTCGGTACGAACCCAAGGAGGTGCGATTTCAAGTACGCGCACTTTGCTGTTCCGGAGCAAGAACCTCTGCGACAGGGCGTAGGAATGTAGCGCTGCTTTAGTGGCTGAATAAATCGCCGTTGGCGCCATAGGCACGAAGGCAAGAGTAGAGCTGGTATACGCTATGACGGCGTTGTCTTTTGTTTTGAGATGCTCGATGAGAGCCGAGGTCATACGAATGGAGCCGATCAGATTAGTACCGACTGTCTTGAGAAGCAGTTCATCGTCGATCACGGCGCTTGCCTGATCCGGTAGCATGATGCCGGCGTTGTTGAACAACACATTTAGTTCGGGATACTTGCCGATTAGCTGCTTGGCAACACGGGTGATGCTCGTGGCGTCGGTGATATCGAGCTCCACTGCGTCCATGTGGGGATTCGCTGCGACTACTTCGTCTAACGGTTTGCGTCTTCTGCCGCTGATGATCACCTTATTGCCGCGCTTGTGGAATTCCTCCGCCAGTCCTCTGCCTATGCCCGTGCCGCCGCCGGTAATGAGAATGGTGTTGCCAGAAAGTTTCACAATTCTTCTCCTTTAGTGGACACGGCACTAACGGCGTGCCAATGTACATCCAATTGCGATATACGAAGGGCTGTTTGAGTTTGCCGTCGGCAGTGAACTCGACCCGCGGCGCCGGCGCATTCGCTGTGCCGAGGCGGGCCGTACCGCAGCCCCGATCAGCACGTACGACAATCCTGCGATCACCGCCACCACCGCGATCCACGCGGTCACGCTTGCTCCGTTCAGTCGAAGCATGTTGCTTCCTAGCTTTCGGAAGATGAGGTCCTAGAAAGTTCATGGCTTATTCCTGTCAGGGGCGGCGACACCTGCAACGGTCTCAGAATCCTGCCAGGCCCTGCGGCGAAGTATACGGTATCGGCGTACGGTCAATTTCGGTCAGGCTTGCGTCGGGATTCAGACGATAGCCAACAAGCACCGACGCGTTCGGGTACAACTGGTAGAAGCATTTGTCGTCCGGAGAGAGCCAACTGTCATTCGGTCCACTGCTCACAAGATTGTTCACCGCGCGAAATTTTCCATCGCCCGGAACCGACGGACAGGCGGGGTCTTTTGCCAGCTTCGGCTTGCCGCCTTCGATGATGTAGCTGGAGACGTTGCTAAAGCCGAAGTTGGTGGCAAGGACAATGCGATCGTCAGACGATATCGCGAGCCAGCACAACTCGGACGGCTTGCCGGCATCGGCATCGATCGCGACAACGGGGTCGTGGTTGACGCGGCCCTGTTCGTCGATACGGCCCATCGAGACGCCGTCAGACACGGCGTAACCGTTAAGGAACGTGTCAGGCTTCTTGTTCAGGAACAGAATAAAGAAAGGACCGGCGCCGCCAGCGTCCTGGAACATTGGTTCGCCAAGGCTTCCGTCATCTTGCACCGGGAAGACGACCAAGCCATCTTTGTCGGTCGTGTTTGCGACAACAAGCTTGGGTGAACCATCCGGGTTCATCGCCGGATGGGCGTCAAACAAAACGTCGACGAGCAGGAACTTCTGGTCGGATGTTAGCACCACCTGAGTCGTGAGGCGGTCGTCCTTGGTAGCCGTGTTGCAGGTGCGCTTCTGCGGGCGAAGCGAAAGCTTGCCGTGGTTGACATCGTAGATGCGGAGGTGATTCGGCCCGAACGCATGCAGGACGTAAAGCGTCTTGTGCTTGTCGGAGTACGCAAGAGACTTGGCGGTCCCCGAGCGGCCCTCCACTAGTTCGCCGGTAGGCTGTACGTCCACCAGCGTCAGGTGCCCGTCGGGCTCGATGCGAAAGCTGGAAACCGAGTTGTCTCCACCGTTGGTGGTGAATAGGAACTGCCGATCACCGGTGATGATTACCGAACCGGCCCCTTCGAAAGCGTTGGGGGCTGGATCTTGCCCGGTCAATGGCTTATAGGTGCCGCATCCTTGGCCGTGAGTAGGATGCTTGTCGAGCAGTTCCAGCGAACCGTCACCACGCCGGCCGAAGTGGAAAATTTCGTTCTCGATTCCGTTCGACTGCATGTAGAGGTGACCGACAAGACCCTGCGCATCTGACTCCGCGTCGGAAGCACAGAAACTCAGCACGAATAATGACATTACTACGACGCTGCGAGTCGATAAGACCATCGCCTTCCTCCTTCAATTATCTCTGTTGCCAACGGCTTGGGCTGACGAGCCGGCTTTTGGCTTGATGCTACGTCCAAGAGAGGTGTGGTGGGCCAAAGTTGTCCCACCGCTGTCGATATCGCGGACGGCAAATGCGACCATCGTCCGGTACATCACAACGATCATCTTCATTGGTGAACTTTCTGTTGAGGTAGGGACTTATCGGTGCGACTCGGCAATCTCCAGTTAGGCCGGACGAAGTGGCACGTGTAGCCGCCAGGGTATCGTTCGAGGTAATTCTGATGTTCCGGTTCGGCTTCCCAGAACTCGCCTGCCGATACCACTTCGGTCACAACCTTGTCGGGCCACAGGCCAGATGCATTTACGTCGGCAATTGTGTCGTCGGCAATCCCGCGAAGTGTCCCGCAGTTTGTTGACATTGGCAGGTTCTATCGGCTTCGTGAAGCTAGGCCAGCCGCATCCCGATTCGAATTTGTCGGACGAAGCGAATAGGGGCTCGCCCGACACAATATCGACATAGATACCCGGTTCCTTGTGATCTAGATATTCTCCAGTTCCGGGACGCTCCGTCTCATTTTGCTGCGTTACGCGATACTGCTCCGGCGAGAGCTTTTGGATCGCTTCGTCGCTTTTGGTAAACTTTCGCATTTTCTTCTCCTCGGACGTGACCTGTTCGATGTTCCTTCCCACAAGTGACTCCGAATGTAGGTCCGATCGACACACTAGTTCAGTCGCTGCACGTCTTTGAAGTCTGCCCGACGGACAGCACAGCATTATTCCCCGTCGGTGAACCGCTCGGACAGCAAGCCCCTGCGCCGACATCGCCCGGGGCCGGCCGGAGCGAGGCCAGCAGGAACGCCCCGGCCGCAGCCGACCACACCGAGTACGACAGCGGCGCCTCGGGTCCAAGAGCGAACGTCATCGTGACGGCGAACACCAACAAGAGTGCCCCGGCGGCGAGGGCGACCGCCCGCAGCCAGACACCTATGAGGAGGCCGACGCCGAGCGCGACCTCCAGCGCGGTCGACACCCACCCAGCCGCCGGCACCAGGCTGACAGGCAGAAACCAGAGGAGCTTGCCGGTGTAGTCGAGAAACGGTGCGAACGCGCCCCATGCCACCCCTGGCGCGCCGGCCTGCCCCCACAGGCCGAACCGGTCCGCCACTGCCGACAGGAAACCGGCAGCAAGTGCAATTCGCAGGAAGGCGGCCGCTAGAGCCGTTGACCGGGCGCTATGAAACAACTCTACTTTTCCTCCTTCGCCGATTCGGGGACGACGAGCTCCTTGGCATTCCGCGGATGCAGCATGACCGCCAGTATCCGCGAGCGGGCTTTATCGCTCGGGTTTCGGGCGACGGCGTGCAACACGCCTGCCGGCTCGTAAAAAGTGTCGCCGGCCTTCAATGTCTGTGCTGGTGCGTCTCCGGCCTGAAATTCCAATTCGCCCTCCAACACATAGCCGAAGACCGGACCAGGGTGCCGGTGAGGAGCACTCGCCACACCTGGTTCGAACGTGACCTCCTGAGTCGTCGCTCGAGTCGGCTTGCCGTTCAACTGCTCGTTTACATCGACGGCAGAGAGCGTTTTGACCGTCGGGCCCGTCCTATGGCCGTGCTCAGTCTGGGCCAGCGTGAGTCCACCCATTCCTATGGCTGCCCCGACGGCGAGCGTCAACATCGTTCTAGTCATTGTGAAACTTCCCGGTTGTGCCGTGGCTTTGGCCAGCCCCTCGCCCGTGACGATGTTGACTCCCGATGACGGGGATGCGGCCACTACCTCGTGGCCGCGCTGACCAAGGTTCATCACGACCTTTTTCTCGATAACCCCGGTGTCGCCAATGACTACGGCTTTTATTTTCTTATTCATCTGTATTATCTTCGTGCTGTGTTTTGTAGCTATCGCACCTTCGCGGTGAATTTGATCTCAAGTAGCTGTGTTGGAAGCGCCAATCGAGGCGTCACGAGAATCGTACTTGCCACTTCGGGCCGTTGTGACCCATACGCTTCCTTCCGAACTGGCCCAGCAACGGCGAAAGCTGTATCCATGTCTGTGACGTAAAGGACCTCCTCCACAACGTCATCCAAGGTCGCGCCGAACTCACCGAGAATCTCCTTTGCATTCGCATAGGTTTGGCGCATCTGGATTTCCATGTTCGAGTGGTCGCGGATTTTGCCGCTGTCATCAAGGGGGGCAGCGCCGACCATATTCCCCTGTCTATCGTGGCTTAGTTGCCCGGAAACGTAAATCATGTCATCGACCCTCACGGCCTGGGCATAGCCGTACTGGTCCTCCCAAGGCATTCCAAACCCTTTCACGTCTTTTCGAAGTGGCATCGGAGGTTTCCTTTCAATAGCTCATGCGGCTTTGTCCTCACAGATGAACTCAGATGATGGTCTTTCCCTTGATCCCCTTGATCAGGATGAGTGCGGCAACCACATAGTCGATGGCAACCCCAACGGCGGGCATCAACATCCTTCCTGTCATTGTGAAACTCCTGGTTTTTAACGCCTCACGCTCGCCGGACTACGTCGCAGTCGCATCGTCAATCACACGTAGCACAACCTTGCCGTGGTTAGGTTTGTGCTGATACGCCTGCCGCGCCTCGGCGAGTGGGAACACAGCGCCGACGACTGGGCGGAGCGCACCAGTCTCGATCAGCCGTGCGATCTCTTCCAACTGCACACGGTTCGGCTCCACGATGAAGTATGCGGCGCGGCTGCGCTCATCGCTCGTCTCCCCTGGAT
Organism: uncultured Planctomycetota bacterium; assembly: GCA_963733705.1. GTDB lineage: Bacteria > Planctomycetota > Planctomycetia > Pirellulales > Lacipirellulaceae > JABDGM01. Next base: position 553,994 of record CAVTEJ010000015.1, read on the forward strand.
CGGCGACGGTGACCAGCCTGCCACCGGGCTTGAGTACGCCCCAGGATCTATCCAATATCGGGCCGCCGACCGTGTCGAAGACCACGTCCACACCTTTGACCACGTCCTCGAAGCGCTGAGCCCGGTAGTCAATCACCTCGTCGGCCCCGAGGCCGTGCACGAAGTCGAGGTTGGCTGTTGAAGCGGTGGCTGCGACCCGCGCGCCGCGCCAGCGGGCGAGCTGTACGGCAAAGGTGCCGACGCCACCGGCCGCGCCGTGAATTAGCACACGCTGACCTGCAGTGAGACCAGCACGCTCGAACAACCCCTGCCATGCCGTCAGAGCGGCGATTGGTGTGGCGGCGGCGTGAACGTGATCGACGTTAGCCGGCTTGTGGGCAAGATCTGCCACGGGCGCCGCACAGTATTCGGCGTAGGCGCCGTTAGAAGACCAGTCATTGAGTCCGTACACCAAGTCTCCCACGCCCACGTTCTTAACGCCGGTCCCCAGGGCGGCGATCACACCCGAAAATTCATGACCGAGAATAACCGGCCACGGGCGCGGCGCTCCCGTATTTGTAGTCCAGGTCTGATCCCAGCCCAGTTCTGTGTGCATAACGCCAGCGGCGTGGACACGCACGAGCACTTCGCCTTCCGTAGGACGCGGCTGCGGCGTCTCCTCGTAGGCAAACGCCTCGGGACCACTGCGGACGCGTAGACAAATTGCTTTCATGCCCTGCCTCGATGCACGTGTTGGCCGGTCTTCGTATAGTTTCGGTTGAGCCATGTTTACCTCCTCATGCGTACCTCGTTAGTCCAATTCAGCGTAGGCAGTTGGCGCAAGCTACGTCGAATCATGCAAACTAAAGCTCCTGCCGCGAGGTCGATTGTCGTGCGAATGCCGGTGCCTTAGTCACCTTCCGCTCAGGGTCGATCAACGGACCCGCAAACAGGCCGATTAAACCTTCGGCTGCGATCGGGTGTGCAATGATCGCATCGCGCAGTGCGGTATACGGCAACCGGCCGAGCATCGCGATCTCGACGACGGTCATCATTTCGCTCGCTTCTGCGCCAAATACCGTGAAACCAAGAATACGATCATCGGTCCCGATCAGAGCCTTCGCAAAACCCCGCGTTTCAGAAAGGGTCCGGGCGCGCAGGACGAACGACATTGGCTGTTTGGCTAGACGATACGAGATGCCCTGCCTTTTTGCCTCAGCTTCGCTCATTCCCACGTGAGCCAATTCCGGGTCAATAAACAAGCAATAGGGAATTAGCCGACTGCGGGTCGTGCGATTGCCACCATCGAGATTGCTGAGCACAACGCTCGCGTCATCCGCCCCGACATGCGTGAATTGCGGACTGCCTGCGCAGTCTCCCACTGCCCACACATTCGCGGCGCTCGTCTGAAGTCGCTCGTCGACTCGAATGTAACCGCGGGCGTCTACGTCAACTCCTGCCTTGCCAAGATCGATTCGATCCGTATTGGGTGTTCGCCCGGCGGCCACGAGAATGTCGGAGCCGTCCACAGTTCTTTCCGAAGCACTATCGCGCACCCGAACTTCAACGCGGTCGCCCGACCGGCCGTTCACGTCCACGAGCTCGGACTGCAATAGGACGTCGACACCTTCGTCACGCATCAGTTCTTTGACCGCTGCGGCAATATCGGCATCTTCGCGTTCAAGCAATTGCTTCCCGTTCTGAATAATCGTGACGCGACTACCGAAGCGGCGCATTGCCTGAGCTAACTCCAGTCCAACGTAACCGCCGCCAACAACTATGAGGTGATCGGGCGACCGTTCGAGATCAAGGGCTTCAACATGCGTCATTGGTTTGGCCGCTGCGAGGCCTGGAACGTCGGGGATACTTGCGCGAGCCAAGAGCTAAGAAAACGCGTTCGCCGCGCAAATTCCGCTTGCCGCCGTCATTGAGCGTGATTTCGATCGTTTTCGGCTCTGTAAAGCGCGCCTCGCCCATTACCAGCTCGGCGCCACTCGCTCTGAAACTGGCGAGGTGCAGTTCGACGACTTCCTGCACCATTCGCCGTTTTCGACGAGCGACACCGATCATGTCGACGCCAACCTGCCCCGTCGTGACACCGAGACCCGCTTTGGGATCGACGAGCGATACAGCTTTCGCGCTGTAAATCACATTCTTACTGGGCAGGCATGCGACCTGTACGCACGAGCCGCCGACCATCGCTCGCTCGACGACGACCGTTTTCTGGCCTTTCTTTGCCAGAGTAAATGCGAGGTGCCTTCCGCAAACGCCGCAGCCAATCACAAGGTTTTCATAATTCTCGGCTGCCACCTTGAAAGTCCTCAAAAATGCAAATGGCAGATCGCCGTTCACCGGTCCGTGGTTGGCCGGCCGGCATGTGCATGGCTGGTTTATTTGATGCGCTAATCGGCGATGTCACTTCGATTGCGGTTTCGCCGCGCGCAAGACCGGATAATCCTGACTGAAGACGAAGTCCTCTGCCGCGAAATCCTGGTGACACTTATTGCAGGCAACGGTGGCGTGCGGAGCAGCTTCCTTTTCAACGGTTGGCTTATACTCGAAGCTGAAATAGGCCCAATGCCCGGGCTCGTCCTTGTAACGATTGGAGTCCTTTATCGCGACTTCCAGACTGTTGAAATCGCCCATAAAGTAACCCTTCCCGCTGGGCTCCTTCTTACCGCCGACGCTCGCAAGTTCCTTAACCACGACGGTGCCGTCCCGATACTTCCCCGTTTTCTCGTATTGAGCGAAACTTTCCGGGTCGATGTACACCGAATGGAATTCGGGAAATAGTGCTGCTCCACCGTTGAGATCGTTTGGAGTGACTGATGCGCCGACATAAATCCAATGGCGATAATCTTTCGGCAGCTTGAGCTTGCCTTCAGAAGTGAATTCAATTCCCGGTTCGGGGGTCGGCGGCGCTGCCATAACGATCGACAGTGCGACGGTGCCAATCAAGATCAAGCAAAACAAAGTCACTCGTTTCCGAGCCGTCGGTGACATGGAGATACTCCTTCACTGAGAGACAGCGGCCGTCTTCTTGAGAATTGGATAACCACGCGTGTAGATCCAGTCGTCCTGCTTCGCGGGAATGTGACAGGTTATGCAATCGGTTTTGTAATCGGTGGCAACGTTCTTCTTTGAGTCGTCTGCTTTGAATAGAGCCCAACCCCAACCATCGCCCCAGAGATGGTTGCCGGGGAAGCGTCCTTTGGAATCCTTGATCATCACGAACCAAACTTTCATGTCTGTCGACCAGCTCGATTCCCCCGTGGTGAGTTTCGCCGCATCGGCATTGGTAATTTCTTTGACCAGCACTGCCCCATCGGGAAACTTGCCGTCGCGCCGATACGCCTCAATTACCTCAGGCTTGGTGTATACATTGTGCATTTCAATAATCGGCTTGTCTTTGTCTTTTGCCACGGCCCAGGTGCCAAGGTGAATGAACGATTCCCGGTAATCTTTCGGCAGCGATATGGCGCCGTCGTTCGCGACATAGGGAGAAAACTCACCGGTGTTCGCCGGAGTATCTTCCGACCGGGCCGGCTGCAAACATTCGGTCGCAACTATTGCCACGACCACGACGATCGACGCAAGCGTAGCTAAACCGGTAACGGAAAACCGGCACAAAAACTTAGTAATCATAGTCATACTCCGTGAGATTCTGCGGAGGACCAAGCGATCCTATTTCGAATGTTCTGCAGCTGCGCAGAACGGGGTAATACTGCGTGAACACATCGTCTTCTGCCGCAGTCGCCGCGTGACAGGCGTTGCAACTAGTGGGCGACTCTTTCTCTGCTTCCTTTTGTAGCGGGTACTTGTGGCCGAACGAGAAATAGGCCCAATGCCCGGGCTCGTCTTTGAAGCGCTTGGAGTCTTTAATCGAAGTTTCCAGGCCGATGAAATTACCCATGAAGTACCCTTTTCCACTGCTCGCCTCCTTGGAACCAATGGCGACGAGTTCCTTGATCATGACGGTGCCGTCGCGGAACTTCCCGGTCTTCTGGTACTCGGCGTAACTTTCGGGATCAATATAAACGGCATGGAAATCAGGAAATGGCGCTTTGCCACCGTTCAGCTCGTTAGGTGTCAACGGCGTGCCAACGTAGACCCACTGGCGATAGCCCTCGGGCTGTTTCAGCTTGCCTTCGGCTGTGAACTCGACTGGTGATTTCTCCTCGGCCGGCGCTGCCTCGGCCTGTGTCAGCCAATACAAAACCCCAGCAGCTACGAGCAACAAAGCGACGATTGCGATGAATACCGACTTTCCTGACCGATACATAGCGCACCTCCACAGCTTTTGAGAACTACGGTTTGCCGAAAGAGAGACCACCAATCTTGAAAATCCGTTCGCTTCCAAGTTCAAGCGTTCCAATGCCCCCAAATCATGGTCTAAATAGCACTTACGGGGCGACGTCAGGCCATTTGACGGCAGGCGCACGAAGACGAAGAAGTTGTCTCAGAGATGAAGACTCAGATTTCGCGCAATCTTCCGACGCCTCTGGCGTCAGAAAATTGGCTGATGCCCATCCGTCTTGCTGATCACTGCTTATCAATCGATGCGTGGCTCCAGCAAAGCGAGTTCCCACCCGCAGTTGTGAAAACTATGGGACCACAAGGCGCCTCCTCGTGTGTCAGCTGCATAGCAGTTCGGCATTACTGGTAGAGAACAGTCCCTCTGATCGGTCATCTGATGCAAAAGCCACCATGCTGCCATGTTGCCGCGCGTTGTTGGCTCGGCACCGCAACAACGGCTCACGTCGCACGTCCTCCCCGCATTTTGGGTGCGTTAATTCGACGCAGGTTCCTGCTCAACCAAGCCGGACTGATTCGTAAACTGCCACAGTGGTTGTCGATCCCTCACGTACGATCGAGACGGCCAAACGCACATTGCGGTGGCCACAACTTCGCGCAAATCCTTTTCACATACGCCGCTGGCTGCCTGAACAGCCAAGCGGTTGAGGAGAGTCGCAATATATCGTGCGAGTGCCTTGCAATCAGTCTTTTTCGGCAAGACATCTACCCGTTAGAACTTGTTTTCAGCGAGACATACCGAGAACCAACCGTTTTTTGGCACGCGTACCCGCGTCGCGATGAATGCTATTGCGCACCGGACGAACCGTCATTGGCTGCGAAATGGAGATCCACAGAAGTAGTATCAAAATGGTTGGCTTGTCGGGGCACTTTTGCGGTCACAATTGCCGTCGAGTGTCACGCCTGCCGCGGCGATGAGTTTACGCAACGCCGACGCGGTCCCGAAAAGCTACGGCTTCGACGGGTTTTGAGATGCCGGGCGAGGCCGTCATTCGGCGTCGCCGAACAGGCCGGATCCTCGCCCTCGGAACGGATTCTAAATCGGTCCACTTTTGATGAAGAGTGTCTCACGTCAACGAGTTGTTGGAACTTTTCTATACGGGCTGGGCTCTCCGAAGACACCAGCCAGTCACCGCGAACATCAGCAGCACAAGCGTTGACGGCTCGGCGACGTCGGCATTTACAATGGCAGCCGCGCCGCCGCCGGCAGTTTGGCCGAAGTGAGTACGCCATGAATTATAATCCGCTTGGCTGACCATGCCGGCGTTGTTTGGATCGCGATTCGTGATCGAAGTACCTCCGATCTGGCGGCGCCACGTGACATAGTCGGAAGCGTCAACCCTGCCGTCGTTGTTGTAATCGCCAACCACCGGTCCTGCCGTGATTTGCAGCAAGCCCGTGCCCGTGATTAGCGACGTATGGTAGCTGGCGCTCTGGTTCCCGACCGCTCCCCACAGACCAAACACTTGCATCGCGCCATTGATGAGCAGCGAGTGGATCATGTCCGCGCTGTCAGAGAATTGCAAATCGAGCGTCGCACCGCTCGAGAGCAGAACGTTCGCCGTGTCAGCCAGGCAACGGTTCGTGATTCTCAACGTTCCTACCTGCACGGTGGTGTCGCCGGTATATGAGTTGACAGCGGTGAGCGCGAGTGTGCCGGCACCAATTTTGGTGAGGCCGCCGGCGCCGGACACCGAGCCGCTAAAGGTGAATGTGCCGGAATTGATGGCTGCGCTGAGACTGCTTGTGAGCTGCATACCGACGCCGATCGTGTGGCTGCCTTGGTTAGAAGTCAAAGTGGCCGTGCTGCCCGAGTTATTGAAGGTCAGGCTGCCGCCCGTCCCTGGGCTTATCGTGTAGCTGTTGGGGCTGTTGAACGTGAGCGTCCCGATCGTCTTATTCCCGTCGAGCGTGATTGTTCGAGCCGCGGTGTTTGTGCGGAAGAAATTCGCGACCGCGCCGGGCGAATTGGGAACACTATTGGGCACACCGTTGACCACGCCTGAGCCGAGCCAATTGAGCGGCTGATTCCAGCTTAACGGGACTGGCGTCGCGGCATCACCGATGGTGTAGGCGTCGTCCGGCAGCCACTGCGGCTGCTGTCCGGGCAGCACCAGCCGCGTGCGGTAATAGAGTTCGTGCTGGACCTGCTCGGCTTCGGTGATTCCCATGGCATTGCCGCCCCAGGAATAGGCGAGGAACCCGGCAAAGCCGACGGCGTAGATCGCGTCCTGACGCACCTGAATCGCCGCATCCCAGTCGGATGCGGGCGTGAGTCCATGTCGGCCATACCAGACACTAGGATCGCCGCTGGTGTTGCCGAAGTGCTCGGTCAGCACGAGACGATCGGCGCTGATTCCCCCGACATTGATGTAGCTGTTCTTGCTGCTTTGATAGGCGTTCTTGGCAAAGTTGAAGCGCGAGGTGTAATCCGGGTGGCCGTTGATGATTGATGGGGCGCCGAGATACTCCTCGATGCCAATGTAGGCATTGCTGGCCAGCGACTGCCAGGTCGATTTGTACGGGCCGTCCAGACTCGAGTCGAGCGTGCCTTTTTGATTTAGCAGGACAATATCGTAATTGTACGTGTTGTGCAGCAGCGACATCACATCGACCGTCCATCGGCGATACGAATCTCCGTTCGAAGTCGTATCTCGCATCAGCGATGATAATTCGTTGAGGACGACCCATCCGGGGCGGACGTTGCCGTTTTTCGACTTGGCGTAGCTGTCAATTTTGGCGGCTTCGTCGGCGGCGTTGAAGGCGGGGTATTCGTTCTTGTTAAACGAATCGTACCAGATGACCGATGTGTTGCCGGCTTGCGAGATCTGTGTGGCGGTCAAAGTTCCGGTGACCGCCATGTAATTGCCGTTGATGCTCGGGTAATTGAGCGCCGCGAGCTGCGCCAGACCAAAATGCGGGTCAGTGCCGGGCATGCCCGCGTTATTCTGCGGCACGTAATCGAAATGCAGATCGGTCGCCAGCGCACTCGACGACCCTGCCGTGATAGCCGCAGCCAAAATTATCAAACGGCGAAGCTTCATTCTGTTTCGGCTGCTCATGAAGGACTACGAGCGAGAGCCATACTTGGTTGTCCATTCAGTTCGATCCGCCACATGGCCTCGGTAGCAGCTCGTCTTAGACCAGCGGCAACAGCTGTTCAGCCGCAGAGGGATCGCCAGATTCGATCCGCGAAGGGATCTGCGTGACGTGGTCCATGGATACTCATTATAGCGATTCGTCTCATTGCAGATTCAGCTGGCGGTAATCCCAATCGGCCGATAAATGGATATGGAGCCAAAACCCTTCGTTTGACGGGTCACTTTTGCGGTAAAAATTGCCGCCGAGTGTCACGCCTGCAGCGGCGATGAGTTTACGCAACGCCGACGCGGTCCCGAAAAGCTACGGCTTCGACGGGTTTTGAGATGCCCGGCGAAGGCGTCAGTCGCGGTGGCCGGAGTTGGTCGGATCGCAGTCATCGGAACCGTTTCTAAACGGTCCATTCTTGACGTGTGTCACGCGTTGATGAGTTTGGATACTCGCTGCCTGGTCCTTCATCTCCCTGATTGCTGCCGGCCGAGCGACCAATTGGCCGGGTGGGATTCGCACCCACTGGAGATCGCCGACTTTCACGGCGTACTGGATTGTTGACTAGTGTCTCATTATTTGATGAGTATTGTTACACTTATGGCGTGAAGCTGGCTCTTGACGGTCACTCGGGCAACGCCGCGCTCGTTTGCATCGGTGAGTGTACGAAGCGCGCACCCGAAATAGCAATTCGGATTTGGCTTTTTGCATCGACACTACAGTTTTGTCCGCACCGCCAAAACCGGCTAGATTCGGCCTCCACCTGCTCGTCAAACACCGGGACCGTCAAACGCTGGGTTTGCTGCGGACGTTTTAACTCTCGGGACACCGAAGGCGCTTCGCTATGAAGAACGCTCACGTCGACGGACAGGCAGCAGCCGGTGACCGCTTCCAAGCGCTTTTGGCAATCTCAGAAGCGATCGTGTCGCACCGCGATTTGTCATTGCTTTTCCATGACTTGGCCGACCAACTCCGTCGAGTGGCACGGTTTGATTACCTTTCTTTAGTGATGCACGAGGCCGCGAGCAACACGATGCGGCTGCACCTCCTGGAGACTTCCGAATCCATCCCAGCTGGGACCGTGATCGTTCTCCAACCTGAAGAGGACCCCGCCGGGTTGGTGTGGCAGACCCAGGAGCCGCTCATCACTTCGAGTGTGGATGAGCTAAGGCGCTGGCCGCGATTGCTGGAACGAGTGCAACCGCATAGCGTCGAAAGTTTCTGCTGGCTGCCGCTCACAACTGCTCGGCGGCGGCTCGGCGCGCTAGTGTTCACTTCCAAGCTGCCGTCCAACTATGACGCGGCAGACCTACCGTTCCTGCAACAGGTCGCCAACCAAGTGGCCGTAGCGGTCGAGAACGCCTTTGCATTCGAGGAAATCGAAGCGCTCAACGTAAAGCTGAAACAGGAGAAGGTTTATTTGGAAGAGGAGGTCCGCGCCGAGCGCTTCGGTGACATCGTCGGGGAGAGCGTCGTGTTGCGCGCGGTCCTCAAGAAGGTTGAGACCGTTGCCCCGACCGGATCGACGGTACTGATCTGCGGGGAAACCGGCACGGGAAAAGAACTGATTGCGCGCGCATTGCACGATTTAAGCCCGCGCAGCGGCCGCACATTTGTGAATCTGAACTGCGCAGCTATACCGATGGGCTTGTTGGAGAGCGAACTGTTTGGTCACGAGAAGGGAGCCTTCACTGGAGCCATCTCGCAAAAAATCGGCCGCTTCGAACTGGCAAATGAAGGAACTCTTTTCCTTGACGAGGTCGGCGATATTCCACTGGAGCTGCAACCTAAGTTGCTGCGAGTGTTGCAAGAGCAGGAATTCGAGCGCCTTGGCAGTACCCGTACGCACCGCGTCGATGTGCGGCTGATCGCGGCGACGAATCGGGATCTGAGTCAGATGGTTACTGATGACCGGTTTCGTGGCGATTTGTACTACCGTCTCAATGTTTTCCCGTTAGGATTGCCGCCACTGCGGGAGCGTCCGGACGACATTCCGAGATTGGTACTTCACTTCACTCAGCGGTTTGCGCGACGAATGGGCCGGCGAATCGAGAGCATTCCTTCTGCGACCATGGACGCCTTGGCGCGCTATCCTTGGCCAGGCAACGTGCGCGAGCTGCAAAACGTGATCGAACGAGCAGTTATTCTCTCTCCCGGCACATCGCTGCAGGTTCCCCTTAGCGACCTTCCCTTGCCCGTGCGACCTTCGGAACCAAGTATTCCCGTAGTTACGCTTGCCGATGCGGAACGAGAGCACATTCTCAGCGCCCTGGAGAAAACGGGCTGGGTACTTGGCGGACCCAAAGGAGCGGCCGCCCGCCTGGGGATGAAACGCTCGACGTTGCAATGGAAGATGAAACGGCTTGGCATCTCAAAAGCCGAGTAGTGCCCGCCCATTGGCACCGGCGGCGGCCCGCGGGCATTTATTGCCGACGTTCGCGCTTAGTCGGCGAGCGTTTCCTTGCTTGATGGAAGCAGCAAGTTCTATCAGCCACACAGTTTCGGCTGCAATGTTGCGGATAACTTCAACATTGGCTCGGCTGTTGCTTTAAGCAGAACCGGAAATCGCAGAGGGAAAAGTATCCAGCAAGGTCGTGACCCATGTTACGCATCACGGTCCACAACAGTTCCGAGCCCGTTACCCTTCAGCTTGAAGGAAGGTTAACAGCCCCTTGGTTGGAAGAGCTGGCCGAGTGCTGGCGGCAGACGCTGCCAAGGGATGGCACACGAACGATCCGAGTGGATTTGACCGGGCTGACTTTCGTCGATAACGCCGGCAAGGCATATCTGAAGGTCATGCACCGCCGAGGAGCCGAGTTTGTTACTGCCGACTGTGAGACAAAGTCCACTGTCGACGAGATAACGCGCAATCCGGTGTCGAACAATGGCCATTCGAAGCAAAACGGCAGAGTCGAATCAAGCAATGATGACTTGCAAAACTGAATTAGCAGATGGCTTTTTCACGAAAACTAGCAGCTCCAGAAAGCACTAATCCAACCCATCGCAGAGGACAAACTCAAATGGCCATCACATTAACAAAAACTGAGCCCGCGGCTAAAGAAGTGACACCGCAACGAAATGGTCTACCGGCTTCACAAACTGAAACCGAGTCGGCAATAAAAAGCATGCCTTCGCCATCAGCTCACAAACGCAAGTGGCTCTGGATCGTCGGCTTACTTGCCGCTGTCGGCATGTGTATCGTCGCGGTCCCTTGGGTCCGTGAGATGATGAACACCATTTCCACGGATGATGCATACGTGAATGGTAATGTCACGTACGTGGCTCCGCGCATCAGTGGACAAGTCGCGAATGTTTTCGTTGACGAGAACAACATTGTTCGCAAGGGTGATTTGCTAATCGAGCTGGATAGCGAGCCGTATCAGGTCCAGATGAACATCGCTCAGGCGGCTGTTAACGCGGCCCAGGCGGAACTCGTTGCCACTAAAGCGCAGGTCAACGGCCTGCAAGCCCAGGTCCGCAGTTACCAATTCAATATGCAGCACGCAATCGAGGACGTGCATAACAAAGTCGCGGAACTACGTGCCACTGTAGCGGAGCTTGAAACCGCAAAGGCTAAGCAGGCGCGGGCGACGGCGGATTATCAGCGAGCGTTGTCGTTGCAGAGCGCCAACGCCGGCGCGATCAGCCGCCAGGATATCGATAAATATCAAGAGGCCTATCGTGTGGCGTCGGCGCAAATCACCGAGTCGCTCGAACATGTTCGCCAAATCCGCGTAAGCCTGGGACTGCCTGCCACACCGCCGTCCGGCGACGATCTCGCCCAAGTGCCGGCCGACCTGGATCAAACCTTCAGTGGCGTTCGCGAAGTACAGGGCAAATTGATGCAAGCGGCTGCGGCGTTGGGCATAAGCGGGCCGTTTAATAAGTTGCCCGACGAGATGGAGAAGGATTTTTTCAGCCGCTATCCCCATCAAGACATCGACCAGATCTTCGCCAAGCTTCTCAAGGATGCACCAGACATCAAACGAGCGGAGACGAAGCTGGCACAAGCGGAGCGCAATCTCGACCAGGCGAAATTGAATCTCCGCTACTGCAAGGTGTACGCGGAGATCGACGGCGCCGTCACCCGCAAGAGCGTAAACCCGGGCAACAACGTGGTCGCGGGACAAAGCATTATTGCGCTTCGCTCCGTAAGTGAAATCTGGATTGACGCCAATTTCAAAGAAACACAGCTCGCGAAACTGCGTATCGGCCAGCGCGTGAGCTGCGATGTGGATATGTATGGCAGTCGTCATGAGTTGGAGGGCCGGATCACGGGGTTCACGATGGGAACCGGCCAGACGCTCTCGCTCCTGCCACCGCAGAATGCTACGGGGAATTTCGTCAAAATTGTCCAGCGGCTGCCGGTCCGGATCGAGCTAATTGACTACGACCCGGAAAAGGTGCCTTTGTTCGCCGGGCTCTCGGTGGAGGCCCGTGTGTATTACAAGGAGGTGCCTACGGGCCCGCACGCGGGCAAAGTCTTGCAACCACTGGCCTCAGTTTCAAAGACTCGCAGCAACGCAGCGACGAACTAAAAGTGCCGACGGCTCAAAGGCGAGTGAGTGTAGGAGGATTTATCATGAGTAGCTTCGCATTAAGCCGCCCCCTTGCCCGCACAGCGGCAGTAAATCCCTGGATCGTTGCCGTCGTGGTTGTCGTGCCCACGTTCATGGAGATCCTCGACACGACGATCGCGAATGTGGCGCTGCGGTACATCTCTGGTGGTCTGTCGGCCGCTCAGAGCGATTCAGAGTGGGTCATCACCAGCTATTTGGCTGCCAATGCCATTGTCCTGCCCATCACCGGCTGGCTCGCGGCGCACCTCGGTCGACGCAACTACTTCCTGATCTGCATTGCTTTCTTCTCGCTCGCCTCGGCACTGTGCGGCTTCGCCACCAGTCTCTCGCAGATCATTGTCTTCCGGATCATCCAAGGACTTGCCGGCGGCGGACTGCAACCGTGCAGCCAGGGAGTTCTGCTCGACTCCTTCCCCGAGGAGAAGCAAGGTGCGGCCATGACGCTCTTCGGCGTTGCCGCCATTCTCGGGCCGATCGTCGGCCCAACGCTCGGCGGCTGGCTCTGCGTTAACTACGACTGGCGATACATCTTTCTGATCAACGTCCCCATTGGCGTGGTTTCGTTGATCGCTGCGTATTTCCTGGTCGAGGATCCCGACTACCTCACAAAAGAGCGGACCGAGCTCCGCAGCCAGCCCCTCAACTTCGACTACATCGGCCTGAGTCTGCTGGTCTTGGTCATGTCCGCGTGGGAGATCATGCTCAGCAAGGGACAGGAATGGGATTGGCTCGGCGATCCGTTCGGCCGGGTGCAAACGCTGGGAACCATCTTCGTGCTGGGACTGGGATTGCTAATCTACCAGGAAATGCGGTCCGCGAGCCCGATCATCAACTTCCGCGTCCTTCGCGACCGCAACCTCTCCCTGTCCTGCATTGTCATGTTCTGTGCGTTTGGCGTAGTGTACTGCTCGTGCATCGCGTTGCCTTCGCTGCTTCAGTCACTGTTCGGCTACGACGCACTTCGCTCGGGAATGATGATGTCGCCCTCCGGCGTGTCGTCGATGGTGGCGATGATCGTCGCCGGGGCGCTCTTGGGTCGGCAAGTCGATGCCCGCTGGTTGGTCGGGAGCGGACTGGCAATCATGGCCGTCGCGAGCTACGCCCGCTCGCAAATGAATCTTGAGATCGGCCCGTGGCAAGTAATCTGGCCCCACGCGCTCGTCATGCTCGGCATTGGACTGGTCTTCGCCCCGATCAGCGTGGCTGCTTACAAGTACATCCCGGTCCATCTGCGCGGGGCGGCCGTCGGCTTACTCAGCCTGCTCCGTACCGAAGGGGGCAGCGTCGGCACTTCCGCGGCGAAGATCATAGAAGACCGGCGCGTGCAGTTGCACCTTTCCCGCATCGGCGACGGCATAAGCACATTCAACCACGACGTACGTTCCTATCTAGAACAAGGACAGGCGTATTTATTGCAGTCCTCGGGCGATGCGGCGTGGTCGCAGCAGGCCAGCTTGCTGTCCCTCGACGACCTGCGTCAACAACAGGCATGGTCGCTCTCGTACTTTGACGTGTTCTTTCTGTGCTCCGCCGTGTCATTGGCGCTCGTGGTGTTGGTGTTTTTCATGAAGCGCTCGGTGGCAGAGAAAGGTGAGCGCATAAGTTCGGAATAGGATAATCAATCGCTGGCGTTACAGTTCGGCATTGGTGTTATCAGGTTTTTATTGACATGACGTAAAACTTATGAACGGAGGTGCAAGATGGAAACGACCAACAATTTGATCGAACGTATTGATGCCGAATTCTCGGCCGCAGAACAACGATGGGACCTGCTGCGCGTCAAACAACTTGAAGCGTATCAGGTTCGACAACAGAGGCTTGAAAGCTTCGAACGAATCGTAGAAGGCCTGCGCGAGCTCTGGGAGCCGCGGCTCGAAGCGCTTGCCAAAAGATTTGGCAAAAACATGGACGTACTGCCCACACAGGAACGAGGACGACGAGCTGTGAGCATGGAGTTTCGGTCGAACCTCGCGCACATCCTATTGCGATTCGCAGTCTCGCCGGACGTCGACGGGGGAAAACTTGTCGTAAGTTACGATGTTGAAATCCTGCCAGTTCTGATGAAGTTCGATTCGCACAGAGAACTGGAACTTCCGCTTGATGCCGTCGACAAGGCGCAACTCGCTCAATGGCTCGATGATCGAATCGTGGATTTTGTGCACACCTATCTGGCGGTGCACGAGAACGAATACTATCTGAAGGAAAAGATGGTCGAGGACCCGATCGCCAAGGTACGGTTCCCGAGCTTCGCGGCAGCGGCAACGCTAGAACATAAAGGCAAGACGTTATGCTTTATCGACGAATCAACACTCCGCGAGTTTCAACAGCGCGTTGCCGTCCACCAAAGTTGAGGCGTCCGGGAACACGACGCACCAGACCAATGAAGTAGTACCTGACCCGGGATCACACGACGGTCGCAGATACCTTGAAGAGAGTAACAATGTGTTCTACGGCATCCAAAAAGTGCATCTTGATTCTCGGCGGCGGTTTTGGCGGAGTCGCGACTGCCCGCCGCCTCGAAAAGCTCTGTCGTCGGCAGCCGAACGTCGAAATCGTTCTGGTGAGCCGGGACAATTTCGTGGTAATGACCCCGCTGTTGTTTGAGGTCTTTTCTGGCACTCTCGACTTGAAGTCTTGCACAGTCCCAATCCGAGCATTTCTGCGCAGCGCTAGGTTCATCGAGGCCACTGTGCAAAGCATTGACCTCGATAAGCGAGTCGCGCGCTTGGCAGCGCCTGCAGGCGACTGTGAACTGGCATACGATCAAATGGTCATCGCCTTGGGATCGAAGACCAATCGCGCAATGATCCCTGGTGCGGAGCACGCCTTCACGTTCAAGACCCTGGCCGACGCCCTGTTGCTTCGCAACTATGTCATTGAGCGATTCGAACGCGCCGATGTGGAGACCAATCCATATCGCAAAGCACAACTTCTCACGTTCGTAATCATCGGCGGCGGGTTGGTAGGGGTGGAGCTGCTCGGCGAGCTGTCAGCCTTTGTTGATGGTATCGTTCCTCTCTACAAACACGTGGCTCGCGACGAAGTCCGCCTCATCCTACTTCAAGGTGCTGACCGTATAATGCCGGAAATCGACCCGGCGCTCGCCGAGTATGGAACCCGGATGCTCGCCGCACGACGCGGAGTAGAAGTGCGGACCAATGTTCGAGTGCAGGCTATCGAGCCCAACAAGGTTCACATGGTAAATGAAACCATCGCCGCTGACACGATCGTCCTCGCCGTGGGGGTTGTTCCGAACCCAGTGGTTGCTGGCTTGCCCGTTGAGAAGGACAAGCACGGATGTATGTTGGTCGAGTCGACGATGCGCTGCCCGAGCCATGCGGAAGTGTGGGCACTTGGCGATTGTGCATCAATCCCTGGGCCTGACGGCAAGCCTTATCCGGCCCTCGCGCAGCATGCCATACGCGAGGCGAACGTCCTCGCCAAGAACATTCATCGGGTCCTGAACGGCCGGTCGCCGGAGCGATTCATCCATGACACACTCGGAATGATGGGCTCGCTGGGTCACAATTCGGGTTTCGGGCAGTTTCTGAAAGTCCAGTTACATGGTTTCCCGGCGTGGTTCGCGCGCCGTATTTATTACCTGCTGCAGATGCCTGGTTGGAGTCGTCGACTGCGCATAATGATTGACTGGACGTTCGGCCTGCTGTTGCAGCCCGACATCGTCAAAGTGGGCCTGGATAGCGAGACCGCGTCGCTGCTGCATGAACTTGAGTTAGATGACGCGGATGCAGCATAGCTGGAAGAAGGCACGCAAAACATGACAATCCTACATGCCGGGCGGAACTTTTGAATCTAGCTCGGAGTTTCTAATGCCGGCCAGTTAACGATCGAAAAGAATAATTCGGAGTCCTTCATCCGGCACGAAAGGCGACCTCCACCATGTCCGCTATGATAACTCGATTGCCCATCCAGCTTGAGCGAAATCCGAAGCGGGTTATTACTCGTTTGTTCCTGCCGGGAGATCAAAATCGCATTCGCGATATCATTGAGCGAGTATGCGCGTTTTCTACGGGTGAAGTGGAAACGATGCTGGCTCAGCTTCAAAGAAGCTTCCAGGCTTTGCACCCAGACATTGAAGATGTGTTTCTAAAGCACTTTGAAGCTGTCGAGGATTTTCTTCCGCGTGCAAATCGAGCCGACACCCCGTTGCGGCGGCTTATTGGTGCCTACTTCACGATGGAATACGCGGTCGAGTCGGCGGCACTTTTCAATCCATCCATGGTGCCCTCGGTTGACCAGACGGGTTTGAAGCCGGGGTCCGTGAGGTTTGCCATGAGCCTACGCGCCACCGGTGAGGGACACATTTCTTCTATCGTTTTTCGCAGCGGTGTGATCGATGAAACCGGCCAAGTCCGCGTGGACGCCCCAGGGCTGTATAGCCGACCACTGACTCCCATTCTGCCTGACGAGTTCCAAAAAGATGGCTTCATTCGCGAGCTCCGCAAACTGGGAGCTTGGAACGACTGTACCCAAGCCGTTACAGATTTGCTGGGCGCAAGTTTCACGCGGGCGCAACTATCGGATGCAATACACGAACTTCGCGCGAATGCGTCTGTCAGCGGAAAATCGGAGGGGTCTTTTGACGACTTACTGGCGCTGACACGAACTTTCTACGAACTGCAAGCTCCTCAGGGCACGGATATTTCCGAGGTCGTGATTTTTCCATTCGCCGACAACGAAAGAAATGGCATCGAGGATATGCGGCTCGTGCGCTTCGTCGCCGAAGATGGGTCCTACGAATACTTCGGCACCTACACTGCTTACAACGGATCCCGAGTTTTTCCCCAACTACTTCGCTATCGTCCAAATGAAAACGTCAAAATTTGCATGCTCACGGGCAGCAGCGCGAAGAACAAGGGCATGGCCCTTTTTCCGCGGAAAATACGAGGCAAGTACGCGATGGTCGCGCGACTCGATAACGAGAATCTCTACTATATGGAATCGGAAAACGTGTTGACGTGGGAGAGAGCCCAGGTCCTCCAGAAGCCAAAGTTCCCTTGGGAAGTAATCCAAATAGGCAATTGTGGATCGCCGCTTGAAACCGAAGCCGGATGGCTACTTCTGACGCACGGAGTGGGCCCAATGCGCCAGTACTGTATTGGCGCCACTCTGTTGGATCTGGAAGACCCATGTCGAGTGATCGGCCAAACAAGGGAACCTCTCCTCGTTCCCACTGGCGAGGAGCGATTCGGCTACGTCCCAAATGTCGTTTATTCGTGCGGCGGAATGATCCATGAGAATAACCTTGTGCTTCCTTATGCAATGAGCGACATGGCCACAAGCATCGCCTTAGTCAATATCGATGATTTACTCGAAGCGCTGCAGTAGGTTAAAGGCCCTGCGTGGGTGCCCAGGTCTAATTCTGACAGACAAAGCCCGACCTACAGCAAGCGCCGGTCACCGCATGGACCGGCGCTATGCGAGAAGTACCACATCCCTTGGTTAGATGACTCGTCCTTGCGATTAAAATGATCGCCCGAATGTCAGACCGACCGCGGCGACGAGTTCTCGGCACGGAAAATCTGTCCCGAAAAGCTACCGCATCGATGAGTTTAGAGATGCCCGGCGAATGCGTCAGTCGAAGTCGCCGGAGTCGGTCCGATCCCAGTCATCGAAACCGTGTCTAAACGGTGGTTTTCCGATACCATCGTGCGGGCGAACCACCGAAAAGCGAAAGTATAAACCGACTGGCGACGTTACGTTTTAATTGTCAGACCGTCAATCGCCGCAGCTTTGGCTTAACGGCGGTGCCGCACGCGATGGACCCAAACGCCGACAAACCCGATCGTCAGCAACATCCAGGTTGTCGGTTCAGGGACGCTAGTCAAGACGCCAAAGAGCCCATGCACTTCATCGCCCGGCCCTGCATGAAATAGACCTTCGCGTTGCTACCGCCCGATCCGTTGTTGCCGATGGAGAGCCCCCACAAGCCATCAATCACGATGGGTGCGTTGCTCGCGTCCTTGAGTGGTCCGTCTCCGGACGTGGTCGTGAGATTAAAAGCGTTGATCGTACCGTCGCCAAAGTTGCCAACCAGCAAATCGCCAGCGATGGACCCAAAACTCGACGGCGCAATCGTTAGCCCCCAGGGCGAATTTAGCACGCCTTGACTAGCTATTCGCGCCAGGAAGTTCCCGCTAGTGTCGAAGGCATCCACAAAGCCGTGGTTTGCTCCCGCGACATCGTCGTGCTTGGTTGCGTCCTGCAGGGCATAGGTTACATAGAGTTTGCCACCCAGGTTTTGAATGTTGAAAGGAGCGTAACCGGCGGGAAGGCCCGGATCGGTAAACGAACCTGTGAGATTGGGAGCGCCCGCATTTCCCTTGAGGACGTCGATCGAGCCGGCCCGGAAGTTGGCCGCATACAGATAAACGTTGCCGCCATTGTTGAAGAGAGTGGCACCCTTGTAGACGTTGTTAGGGCTCGCTACTTGTAACGTTTCGGCGGTCGTGCCCAGCGCACTGCGCCAGCCAGAAACTGTCCCATCCTCGTTCACAAACAGGAATGTATCGCCGTTGAAGTTGCCTGCGATGTTGCTAAATGTTTGCCCTGTCACGCTGCCGTCGCCCGGGATCGTAACTTCCAAAGCCACCTTGGTCGTCGCATCCGTGCCAGGATTCACGTTGTAGAGATTCGCCAGTCCCGTGGCATTTGCCGATACCCAAAACGGGCTAGACGCGCTCGATGAGATGCCCCACGCGTTCTGTAAATGGGGGTCGGTGATATTGGCTGTGTTTACCGATTGATCATCGGTCACCAAGTTCGTGACGGAGAACTGAGCCAGGCTCGGAACCGTGGTCACAAGCAGCGCCGCCAAAACTGTTAACTGAAAAACTGTTTGTCGCGCGATCAGTGCAATACTTGGCATGGCTGGACTCCCAACTTGAGGTCTCTATTTGCCACATTCTCCGCCGTAACGAAGACCGGTCCTGGCCCGTCGTCTCACCAGTCGATAAGTTTGCAGGCCTACCATGCAAGTGCCGTTTGACATTGCCGGGTACGACGATTTACGCTTGATGCTATCTGTCGCGATCATGGCTATCGCTTGCGTGAGACGAGCACCACTCCGCCAAGAGCGAGCACACCGAGCGCCAAACTGCTCGGCTCCGGTACTACTTGAGAAAACCGCTGCTGGAAGCCCGTTAAGAAGGCGCCGTCGTTGTCGCCAGGGCCTTGAATGCTAATCGTCTTAACGACGTGCACGAAATTGGTCGGGGTAAAATTCGCCGTGTCAAAGTGATTCGTACTACTGCCCGGCGTTTGACCCGGTTGGGCAAAGGTTAGCTTATGTCCGATCGAAGTGCCTCCAGCATTCGTCAAATCTTCGGACACCAAGATAAATGCTGCTGGACCTGCATCAAAAGTGAAGCCAGTGAGCCGTAGCGTGTTATCTTTGATCAATGGTCTTTGATCGATCGTCTGCACGTCAAATGAAAATGACAGAAACGCCGAGGACGGGCCCTGGTGGCCGAATGGCGTACCAAGGGCATCGAGAGGGGCCGAGAAATCTAGGCCTGGATCGGACGGGTCGTTGGTCAGTGGCGTTACGTCGATGAGTCCGGTATTGGCTGCTCCGCCATTAGTAACCGTGGAGCTGACGAGGGCAAAATTACTGAAGACTTTGTCGTTGGCCGTGATCGTGCCCTTGCTACTGATCAAGAGGCTTAATGGAGTCGCAGATGATGAAATGGCGTGTACTCCGAGCGTATAGACGAACGCAAAGAAGTAACAACTGGCGCGCGTTAAACTCATGCGATCTCACTCCCTGGTGGATGAAGACTTGGCGGAGAACTTGGCCGGCTCACAACAAATCTGCCGACCGACGTATTCGTGCTAGAGGCGAATACAAATGCCAGTTAGAGGACGCATTAGCGTTGCTCGATGGAGAAGTCTCAGTGAAAGGTTTGCAACTTGAGACGACTGTAATTTACAAGTACTTTGACACACGTCAAGAGTTTGTCCGGCCATTTCTGACAAATCGGAAGCTTTTGGCGGGCAACCTCAAATATATGGCCTGCGGACGTTGAATTGGGAAGCCCTCTGCCGATGGCGTTTGGGCGGCCGACAGAGATGCTGCTTTGCCAGGTGTGGCGGCTGGACACCGTAACCTTCAGAGTTCCGACGCGGGAAGCTTGTGCGTCAAAAAGGCGTGTCAAAAAGGTTGGGTTGCCGGCACACCGCACCGGAAGATTGGAGACGGACAGAACTTACGCCGTGAAAGTTCCTAATCTCATAGCATCAATCAAAGCACCGACTACTTATCGAAAATTAGCTTCTCGGGAAAGCCAAAAGCCGGCCGGCGGCGGTCCATCGCGGTGTCGATCCCAAACGCCATCGTGCTACTTGGTGCCTGTCGGCGCCGGCCGGAGCCGTGATGATGCCGGGCTCCCCGCAGGATGTCAATTACTCACTCCACACACACCTCTGAATTGTGGCAGTCAAACTGCGCACTCGGGCGACCCAACGAGAAAGGCCACCTGCACCAAAAGGGCGCGGGTGGCCAATCGCATTCATCAACCAGAAGCTTAACCGGCAATCGATGGCACGTACTCCGAGACCGTCTTTCGCAGCTGTTCGGTCGTGAACGGCAACGTCAGGTAATTCGACGCATTGGGACACGACTTTTGCAGGTCGGCCGGCGTCTTGGACGGCGGGGCCGTCACGATGATCGGCACGCTCGCGTTGAGCTTGCGAAACGCTGTGACTAACTCTTCACCGCCGTCAATCTGGGTGTTCCATTCGGCAATGACCACATCATAGGTGCCCATCTCGAGGAGCTGCAGGGCCTCGTCACCATCGCTCGCTTCGGCGACGTTTCGTACGCCGATCTCTTTCAGCGAGCGGATGATGTTTTTCCGCGCCTTGGCTGAGCTGTCAGCGACCAATGCTTTGATCTTCATGTCTAACCTCGTACCTCGAGTGACCGATGCCGCGTTCGTTTAAAGGGCCCCGGCCGGCGGCATGGCGGCCTGTGGACCTGCGAAAATCTACGTTACGGGGTGCGATGCCGTAACGGTGGTGCGGGAGAAAGAAGTTGTGACGGCTAGGAGGCCAGCAGTGCCCTTAAGAGCGGTGTAGTCGATACCTCTCATCTCGCACGGTGGTTATTTGTGCCGGCTGCCGGGCATTTCCAGGCATGCCTGGAAAATGTCCCCGGCGTGGCGCCCAGTATATAAGTCTCCGCCCAGCAGGCCGAGGTACGATTGCCGCCAGTATGGGCGAGCCTGGCGATGGCTGGAGCGGCAGGGGCTGGTTACGGGTGGGGACCTGGCATCTGTATATGGATTCGGAACGCTGTTGATTAGTTCGTCCTGCTTATCGGCCAGCCGAGTAAGTGCCGTGGCATTGATGGTCTCTATCATTCGGTCGTGAATTCGCGGGCGGTTTCCGCCTCGGCGCGAGCTCGTGAACGACGACGACTTGACTGCAAGATTAGCAATCGAATGTGCGGGGAACTGCAATTCCCATCAGTCAACGGCGTCACCCATCGTCGTGCTACAATCCTACTTTGCTCGAATGCTGTGTCTCAGAGGAGTTCGGCGGTGACAACGCGCATGAAAGTGATTTTGGTGGGTGTCTTCCTCTTGGCGGTATCGAATCGTGCCGTCGCCGCCGACAAGACGATCGCCCTCTTCAATGGTCGAGACCTTTCCGGCTGGACTTATCACTTCGATAAGCCGGATGTCCGGATGGAGGATGTATGGTCGGTGAAGGATGGCATACTTCATTGTGAGGGCCAACCAACGGGCTATCTCGTCACGAAGAAGAACGATTTCGAAAATTATGTTCTCTCGGTCGAGTGGCGATGGCCGGGAAAGGGCGGCAACAACGGCGTATTAATTCACGTTACCGAGCCAGGTGCCCTGGGCGTTTGGCCGAAGTGCCTCGAAGTGCAGCTTCAAAGTGGCGCAGCGGGCGACTTGTGGGTCATCGGCACCACCCTGGAAATTGACAATCCGTCTGGTCGTATCGAAGGCCGCCGTCACAAGAAGCTCACGGAGGGCGATGAAAAGTCGCTTGGCGAGTGGAACAATATGGAGATTACGTGCCGAGGCGACGAAGTGCTGGTGAAAGTGAACGGCAAGCTCGTGAATCACGCCACCAAATTGAGCCAATCCAAGGGCGCCATCGCGCTACAATCGGAAAGCACACCGATCGAATTCCGTAACATCAATTTGCAGATGATGACCGCGAGATGACGGAGTGGGTTGTGGCTGCGGCAGCCCGAGCCAGGGAGGGACAGCACACGCCGAAGCGGCGAACTCGAAATTCTTGAATATCTGGAAATTTGGAAAAGTCGGCGCACCGATGCCGGCGAAGTAATTGGACGTGTGGCCGGCGTGTGATGTTGCTGCCCAGAGGCATTTCAACCGCAGCCCAACCTCCACGGCCGACCTAGCTGGGCCATCAACTGCCGGTGGTCGAGCTTTGGAATATTCTGCCTCGGGCACCAACTGCTCGCACATAGTAGCGACTAAAGTGGATCAACCATGACGTTAAAGATAACACGCGTTAAGATGCCGCTTACGAGCGTCCAAGCTATATTAGCGGCCGTTCGGTTAAGCGGTTACTGATCAAGTGACATGGCCATCCCTCTTTGAAGCTTTTCAGGCAAAGATCCGGCAGTGAGTGCCATCGACGCTTCAGATCACGATTCAAGAGATGTTGCCGCTCGTTATCGCGTCGTCGTTGTGATGGCGAGCTTTGACCTTGCAATCATGCTAAAACGCATTTTGGAAATGCTCGGGTACACCGCTGAAATAGCAACTGAGGGCCAAGCTGCGCTTGAGCTCGTAATCTCAATGCAGCCAGACATAGTGATCTCGGCAATCCGGAACGTGTCAATGACTTTGAGACACTAGCTGTTCGAATTTAGTGTAGCGTGAGTAGCGGAGTATCCTGTTTTTGGGCGGCAGCTGGCGGGTTGATCCAGACGGCCTCGGGTGGTTGTTGCGGACGGGGTTCTCGCTGGACGAAGCGCTGCGGATGAGCCAAGTACGCCGCGGAGAGCGTGACTTGCCGGGCGGCTAAAACCTCGTTGGCACGGCCTGTGTGAACGGTCGCTGGAGTCATCAGCCCAAGCCCCCAGTGGTGATGCTCGTTGTTGTACCAGGGGAAGAACTCGCGGCAGAATGTTAGTCCATGTTCGTGCGACGCGAACCGCTGCGGGAACTCTGGCTGGTACTTGAGCGTCTTGAACTGGCTCTCTGAGAACGGATTATCGTTGGACACCTGCGGTCGGCTGTGCGACTTGACGACACCCAAGGTGGCCAGCAACTGGGCCACGGTTTGCGACGTCATCGACGTTCCGCGATCGGCGTGGATTGTGAGTTGCCGCTCCTCGATATTCTCTTTCACGCACGTCTCGCGAATCAACCGCTGAGCCAGTTGGCCGCTTTCCCGCTCGGCCAACGTCCAGCCCACCACGTAGCGGCTGAAGATGTCCATGATGACGTACAGGTAAAAGTACGACCACTTGGCCGGCCCCAGCAACTTGGTGATGTCCCAGGACCAGACTTGGTTCGGCCCGGTGGCCAACAACTCGGGTTTGCGGTACTGAGGATGCCTGAGTTGATCGCGCCGCTCGCGGACTTCTTGCGAGTCGCTCAGCAAGCGGTACATCGTGCGAATCGAGCATAGATAACAGTCTTCGTCGAGCAGCGTGGCGTAAACCTCGGCGGGCGCCTGATCGACGAACCGCTCGGAGTGCAGCGCGCCGAGCACGACCTGCCGCTCCTCGGCCGAAAGGGCTCGCGGCGGCGTGGGCCGTGGCTGCTTCTGGCAAGTCCAGTCCGTGACCCGCTGATGACGGTAGAACGTGGCCCGCGCCACACCGACCGCCGCGCAGGCCGGAGCCGTGCCGACTTCGCGGGCTAATTGGCTGGCGGCATTCATGAGTCGTGTTCTCCGGGCTCGGGACTCGGCAGGGGAATGCCCAGGATCTCGGCAACTTTTTTTTGAACGTCGATAATCACTTCAGCTTGCCGCAGCCGCTCGACTAGCCGCTGGTTCACGCACTGCAGGCGACGATTCTCCTCGATCAGCGGATCGTTGTCGCGTGGCTTGCGACCACGCTTTTTCGGCGACAAGGCATGGAGGGTTCCTTGCTCGCGTTGCTGTCGCCAGGTACTCAAGTGCGATGAATAGAGTCCCTCACGCCGCAGTAACTCGCCGAGTTGGCCGGACTCGTCGCAGGCATCGGCTTGGCGGAGGATTTGCAGTTTGTACTCAGCCAAAAACCGCCGCCGCACTGGTCGCTCCGGCACCTCTGGATCGCGGCGATCACCACCTCGAACCCCCGGGGAAGTTTTTTCCACGGCGGGCACCGGCCCTGCACTCGCTTGTAAAATTGGCGCTTGCTCCGGGCCGGTGCCCGCCGGGAGCAGGTGGTTGTTCGTCGTCTTTCCCATGACTGTGTCCTTCCAGTCCCTCTACTGTAATAAACAGGGGGGCCAGTGTCTCAGTCATGTTGGCACGGAGGGATCGAGCTTGCCGGACTCAATGGATTCGAACTCGCGCATCGAATTCGCAATAGCGTGCCTAACAAGCCACTAATGATTGCTAACTCGTCTTATTGCAAGACGGACATCGCAGAGAGAGCGAGGAAGTGTGGCTTCGATGTTTTCCTGCCGAAGCCAGCCCCAATTGAGGATCTCAAGCGAGCACTAGCACTTGTCGAAAAGGATTCTGGAGCCGATGATCTTCGGTTTTAGCATCAGCAATCAACACCACTTTGCTGTCGCAGATCTTGAAGTCGGTGTTCGACTGGATGAGTCAACACATCCAGCGCTGACTAACGAGGCCGGCGACGTTGGCGGAACTGCACGTCGTCACCGGCGATCTGATACTCAAGTTCATGTAGATCAAAACGTTCGCGAAGAACAGCAATGATTTGATTCAGACGGTCTTCGGTGGTCGCTGGCTTAATTTCAACGCCATCTTCCATGTCTAAAACTTGGTAGGCCTCGATTGAAGGCATGGTTATCTCGGCAGAATGTCCTTCCTTCAGTTGCTCTGCAATTGCATTCTCGACCCGGTCGTTGTGATCGACCTCGTTTGCCGCCAGTTTAACTCGCATAATAGAACCTCCTGTGGGCTGGAACTTCCATGGTTGAACTCAATCAATCGTACCTGGTGCGAAGGCTTGGGCAAGCGTCCCTAACCCGGCTGCCAGGGACTGTCCAACAAATCGGCCCCCACCAGTGCACCTACGTCGCATTTGTCGAACTCGTGAGTACACTGCCAAGTTGTCGACCTGTCTGATTGGAGAGAATCGATCAACTACGTTGCGACTGCTGCGAGTGAAGTTAACCAACTTCGATTGGCTGGAGACCAACAGTTGCCAGCTGGACCAGATCGTTGCAACCGGTAGTGGTTGCCAGTTAAACACCAGTGATGGCGTTGAGACTGATTCGTCTTGCCGTGCCATGGCGAAGGTATCGGCCAGTATGGATCGGGGTTCAGGCAACTACATTAATGACAAAGGGCGCCGCCGATAGGTCGGTCTCGCAGCGGTGGCAGGCCAAAACTGCCCCAGTCTATAGCATCGACGCCCTTTTGAAATTCGGCGGAGAAGGACTCTAGGACCTCTCGTTCGACGTCTAAATCTTTCAGATGTATGTCTTGATCACGCTCATCTATCCGTCGTCTCATCTTTGTCGCCTCCTTGCGACTTCATGGCGTTTTCGTTCACTTGCTATCTGGGTGCCGGTGCCATCCTTTGCACCAACTTCAGCGACTTGATCGCGGTCTGCAGCCGCTTCTCGCTGGCCTCCAGCAGTTTCGGCAGACCTGTAAGCTGGCGGCCATCGTTAATCGCGTGAGCAACGCGGCGATCAACGATATGTGCGAACAGCCAGCACGCCATGACTCGGCCTACGGCGAGCTCTTCGAGCGAGGTGGGGTTCGGACTTTGCAGCGAAAGCTTGAGCTCCGCCACTGTGCGGCGAGTGGATTCCTTAATGTGCGGTGCATCCAAGAGGACCTGGATTAGATAGTCGAGTGTCGTTTGTTCGACGTCGCCGAGGTATCGCCAGAGATCTTCGTTCGAGTCGAGGATGACTCGGATCTCATTGACGGCGGACTCGTCGCCTGCAGCGGCTTGGGTGGAAAGTGTGCGGACTGTGTGAAGGTCTCGGCGATTGCGGTCGGCGGTACTTAGTGCATCGGGCTCCGGCGTCGGATCGGCGATCGCTTGAGCGTGCGTATTGCCATAGCTCGCGGGGTCGCCACACGGTGAGCAGTAGTGCCAAGACGAGCATTGAAGTTAACCCAGCTGCGACGTCCGTGAGGGCGGGCCCCAAATAGTTTGAAATGAAAAATTGAACGACTGCAAAGGTGCCGCCACTTACCAGCACGGCTGGCCATACACCTCGGAGGCCTTTCCAGCCTGACATCGTGACGACGAGCCAGCCTGGGATGAGAAACGCAAACAGCGGTAACTGTCGGCCCGCCATCGCGGACAGCTGCATTTCGGGCAGTCCGGTAACCTTCGCCAAGGTCACAATCGGTGTGCCGAGTGCTCCAAAAGCCACGGGTGCCGTGTTAGCAATCAGCGTTAGGCCAGCTGCTTCGAGCGGTGGAAAACCGGCACCCATCAGCAGGGCTCCTGAAATCGCCACGGGTGTTCCGAACCCAGCGGCTCCTTCCACAAACGCTCCAAAGCAAAATGCAATGAGCAATGCTTGGATGCGATGATCGGGCGAGAGTGCAACGACCGAGCTTTTAACTATCTCGAACTGGCCCGATTCGACCGTCAGCAAATATAGAAACACGGCTCCAAAAACGATCCAGCCAATCGGAAAGAGACCGAAGCATGCTCCGTAACTTGCTGCTGCAACTGCAGACTGCCACGGCATACCGTAAACGCCGATGGACACGGCAAGTGCGGTGACAAGGCCGGAAGCAGCAGCTTTTGGAGCAGACCATCCTAGCAATCCCAACGTACCGAGGAGTACGACCAGCGGGGTGGCCGCCAAGATCGTGGATAACACTGGAGAGCCCGTTGGATCGTAAATCTGAGTCCAAGGCACGGTCGATGTTCTCCAGCGGTGGGTATCAATTCAAAGTAAACCATAGCTAACGTTGCGGTGGCTTGCCATTGTTTTGTTTTTGTCTCGTACCTCGAATCTTTTTCAGAATCACTCACCAGGGACTTCGCCATAAATCGGCAACCCGTGAATAGGGTGCATTCGAACGACGGTCGAGGCCGCCTAGACTCGCCGTCAAAGCATTGTGCGATGATTTGTGCTGTGCGAGCACAAAGAACTAGTTGCCGCCGTGGAAGCTGTGTTAATCTTGGTCTGGGGCACAACTGCTCTAGTTGTCCACGGTCGGTCGCGAACGGAGTTGATCGAATTATGGCTTATCCACATCAAGTTCTACTGCGTCTTTGCTCCATGCTCGGGCTATTCGCGTTCGGACTGTTGCCCTCGACAAACGGTCCATTGACGCAGCCGATTGCGACCCATCAACCGTGGCCTATTTGTGAGACCGGGCTGGGCTCGCTTGAGAAAACGTACCGAACGCTTTCGGCCCACCGATCGCTTCATATCGCTCGCCTTCATGACTACTCTGCGGCCGGGACATTTCCGTTGAACACTGACTTCCCGGGCCAAATGGTGCCGTATTTCGTCGATAAAGTGGGGACGGCATGTGCCGTTGGCCATTTAATGCGGATGGATGGACAGCGAGACTTGGTTCGAAGCATTGCATACAGTGCGAATCACATTCGTATAGAAGAAGTGCATGATGGTTGGCGAGACGGTGCTAATTGATCCAGATCGCCATACCGATGAAATTTCCCTGAAACACACGCTGGAATTCGGTCCAGGTTTCTCGGCTCGTAACTTCACCCTTTTCCAAGTACGGCACCGCATCGGTGCCTTGCACCCACAGCACCACATCGAAGTCTTTGGGTTCCGTGAAGACCTTCATTAAGTTAACACCTTTGCCTGAACTACCTCGCCAAAACGGGATTAGTTTCTTGCCATTGAGCAAGTCATCCGCCTCGTCCAGAAAATGTCGCCAGGCGGCTACTCGCTCCTTCGTAATCGACGCACCTGCCACAACACTAGTTTGATTGGGGCCAGGGATCCACTCGCGGTCATTGTCGGTTTCCGTTTCGATGAGCTCCCAGCTCTTGCGGCTCGCTTGGATCATTCCCAGGAGATGTTCGCGGGCCTTTGCAAGACGCTCAGGCTCCTTTAGAGGAAAGCTAGCCAAATGGATAAATGCGATGTAGTCGGTGATCTCCGCATCCCAGGCGAGGCCTCGATTGGGTTGCGGATCTTTGCGAATGAGAACCGATGCAAACGGTGTTTCAGGCTTCTCAAAAAACAACTGAGCTGTGCGATCAAAGAGCCGCTGCTGGTCGTAGGCCAGGATCATATCGCCAAGAGCTGCGAGCAGGTGGCAATAGCCTTTTAGCCAATGCACGTCCCCGGAGTCGAAGCCAATGACAAAACTGCCAGGAGGCTTTACCGGTTCTTGTGCTGCGAAGATTCGCACATGGGTGATGCCGGCAAATACGCTCCAGAGTGTCTCGTCTTGATCGGCCGTACCATCTCCATCCATGTCCAACCGCACGTCCGTGATGTCTAAGTTCCAGGTGAGATTTGGATCAGTGACTGGCTGCAGCGTGGCTTCAGCACTTTCTACTCTTTCCACAAATGTGCTGATCATTTTGCGAACGTCGTCATAAGTGACCGGCTTCGGTTCTGGATTCTGTTTGACAGGAGTCCTCAAGAACGGAATGGCACCGACGTTCCGCTTGAGACCGTAGCGATAGGAATCTTGAGCGAGGCCTTGGATGGCCGCAAAGAACTCGACGCTGCCGAGTTGAAAACGAGCCAAGTCGTCCTTCGGATTCGTGGACAAGAATTTGGTTAAGGATTCTTCGGCGGAAGACAGATGGCCACTTTTCAGGTCCTGAGTGATGTCCGGTCGCTCGTTGGCGTTCACTCTGGATGTGAGAAGAGCGAACCAAGCAACCAGACCTACAGTTCGCAGGAACTGTCGACGTATCTGTTTCGTATTCATCACTGATCTCCCTGCGTTGCTCTTTATGTCTCGCCGCTGCCGAGCGTGGACGATTTCTAGGATAAGGGAAATCCGTTTCCGCATTGGGCGGCACATTTCAGCCTCCTTGATCGATCACCAATGGGAGTGACGATTGGCCGCAAACGGCTTGCTTTGCCTTTTCGCACTTTCTCGCCGGCTCCCTAAGGTTTTGCCGGGGGGGCTTCGCCCGTGGCCTTCGCTTTTTCGGCTGCGGCCTCAGCGGAACGTGTCAATGACTTTGAGACACTAGCTGTTCGAATTTAGTGTAGCGTGAGTAGCGGAGTATCCTGTTTTTGGGCGGCAGCTGGCGGGTTGATCCAGACGGCCTCGGGTGGTTGTTGCGGACGGGGTTCTCGCTGGACGAAGCGCTGCGGATGAGCCAAGTACGCCGCGGAGAGCGTGACTTGCCGGGCGGCTAAAACCTCGTTGGCACGGCCTGTGTGAACGGTCGCTGGAGTCATCAGCCCAAGCCCCCAGTGGTGATGCTCGTTGTTGTACCAGGGGAAGAACTCGCGGCAGAATGTTAGTCCATGTTCGTGCGACGCGAACCGCTGCGGGAACTCTGGCTGGTACTTGAGCGTCTTGAACTGGCTCTCTGAGAACGGATTATCGTTGGACACCTGCGGTCGGCTGTGCGACTTGACGACACCCAAGGTGGCCAGCAACTGGGCCACGGTTTGCGACGTCATCGACGTTCCGCGATCGGCGTGGATTGTGAGTTGCCGCTCCTCGATATTCTCTTTCACGCACGTCTCGCGAATCAACCGCTGAGCCAGTTGGCCGCTTTCCCGCTCGGCCAACGTCCAGCCCACCACGTAGCGGCTGAAGATGTCCATGATGACGTACAGGTAAAAGTACGACCACTTGGCCGGCCCCAGCAACTTGGTGATGTCCCAGGACCAGACTTGGTTCGGCCCGGTGGCCAACAACTCGGGTTTGCGGTACTGAGGATGCCTGAGTTGATCGCGCCGCTCGCGGACTTCTTGCGAGTCGCTCAGCAAGCGGTACATCGTGCGAATCGAGCATAGATAACAGTCTTCGTCGAGCAGCGTGGCGTAAACCTCGGCGGGCGCCTGATCGACGAACCGCTCGGAGTGCAGCGCGCCGAGCACGACCTGCCGCTCCTCGGCCGAAAGGGCTCGCGGCGGCGTGGGCCGTGGCTGCTTCTGGCAAGTCCAGTCCGTGACCCGCTGATGACGGTAGAACGTGGCCCGCGCCACACCGACCGCCGGCAGGCCGGAGCCGTGCCGACTTCGCGGGCTAATTGGCTGGCGGCATTCATGAGTCGTGTTTCGGGTGGGAGGCAGGGGAATGCCCAGGATCTCGGCAACTTTTTTTTGAACGTCGATAATCACTTCAGCTTGCCGCAGCCGCTCGACTAGCCGCTGGTTCACGCACTGCAGGCGACGATTCTCCTCGATCAGCGGATCGTTGTCGCGTGGCTTGCGACCACGCTTTTTCGGCGACAAGGCATGGAGGGTTCCTTGCTCGCGTTGCTGTCGCCAGGTACTCAAGTGCGATGAATAGAGTCCCTCACGCCGCAGTAACTCGCCGAGTTGGCCGGACTCGTCGCAGGCATCGGCTTCCCGCACCTTGCGGGCGGTTGTGTTTTTCCCCACACACGACCGCCCCGGTCGTGGGCGGTCTCAACTCAGGAGATCGTCCCATGATCGCGTTCAACACCGAGTCTCAGAACACTGCATCCGATTGGCAATCAGCGTTCGTCGAAATGCTTCCCGAGATCAAGCGATGGCTCCGCGTTGCGTTTTGTCGCTTGGCCGCCGAGGCCCGCGAGGATGCCATGGCAGAAGGCATTGCCCACTGCTTATTGGCCTACGTGCGTTTGCACGAGCAAGGTCGAACGGAAGTCGCTAACGCCTCGAGTCTGGCTTGGTATGCCTCGCGGCAAGTTAGACGAGGCCGACCAGCAGTTGGGCGCATGAATAGCAAGGACCCGCTTTCGCGGTACGCCCAGGTCGGCAGCGGAAACCGCTTTGCACGGGAGAACGGTGAGTGGATTGACACGCTCGCCGAGGACAAACGAGCTTCAGTCGTCGATCAGGTCGCGGCGAAAATGGATGTTCGGGCTTGGTTCGCAACACTCACCAAGCGGATGAAAGAAATCGCCAAGGATCTGGCATGTGGCTGCTCCACGTCCGAGGTTGCGAGGAAGTATAACATCGCCACCGGTCGCTTGGATAAATTTTCCACGATTGGCTTCTCGGGCACGCCTTCTATAGCGGGCAATCAGATGGCGTGGTTAACCGACACTGACGTTGACGGAGTGTACCAGCTTTTCGCTCTGGACTCGCAAGGAACTCCCGTGCAACTCACGCAATCGGGTATCCGACCTGGGGTAAGCGTGACAGATTCGTTTGTGGCTTGGAACGCCGCAGGTCCTGACGGCGGCGTCTTCACGTTCGACGGCAAGAATATAAGCCGGCTCCCCTTCGCTGACGCGTCTGCCCAAGTTACGGATGGCGACAAGAATTCTCTGGTCTTGCTTCAGGGCGATGGGCCTACATCTGCGATCATCTTGGCAACCTATGTCATTCCTGAGCCAAGCAGCGTGGCTCTGGCTGGCATCGCTTCCTTCAGCTGTTTCTTACTCAGGCGAAAAGATCGAAAATGTGACTCACACCGCCTGCTGATTTACGCATGGTGTTAGCCGAGCTGCTCGCTTGCCCGCGTCCGCGTGGTCCGCGTAGCTCCCCACAATATGCTGGGTGTAAGTCTGCGGTGGCCGACTCGAGGCACGCAATCATGACATCCATTAAGTCGGCTGCATCGCTCGCCATCGCTGGCCGCTCCGAAACGGGCTCGTTTTCGAGCGACAAGCCGTAGCGGTCGAGGACGTGGGGCATGATCTCGCTGATGTGTTGGATGCGGGCGGCGAGGTTGGGATGCTGGGTAGGGGTCGGGGCGTCGTAAGACACGATCGTCATTTGGCCCAAAAGGATGTCAGCGGGCGACTGGGGAGAGCTGAGTCAGCGGGTGTACGTACACCCGCGAAGGGCTGTTTTTGAACCTTTGTGCACTCTTTTGAGAAGTGGCAAAAAACCCATTTCAACCTACAAAACGAGCTTTAAATCGATGTTTTGAGGGCATCCAAGAAAATGGCTCTTTTGCCTTATGATTCCGCTGCTCTAACCAACTGAGCTACTCCGCCGCAGGCCGCACGCAGCCGACGAATTTTCAATTATCCGAATCACATCCCACGTCGTAAAGGGGTCCCGATCCACGATAGTCGATCAAGTTAAACTGTTCCACTACCGGTTTCCGTCAACCGGTTGATCGCGCTTTTGCGATTGCGCAGCCTTAGCTCGCACAATCTCTTTTTCTTTTTGCTCACGTTGCCATTTGAGTTCGGCATGGATCGTGGCCAAAATTTGCTCCGATCGGTCCGCCTTATCCGGAGGTTTCGCAAACATTTCTTCGCGAGGATAGAGGGCGAGTAGGATCAGCCCGAACGGTCCGAGGAAGAAACCATGCAGCACACCTTCTAACGTCCCGCGTTTACAGACGCCCGCTACGTAGCCGCCCCAGATCGCACATAAAAGGCACGAACAAACAAGGATCGTGGTAACAACGTCGCTGCTGTTATTGGAGGGCATATTCAATCTCCGTTGGCTCGCTTCAACTATGAATCAAGGCAATGAATTTATCGACTACCCAATTCATCGCAGATTGACTGAGGCGGTCGGGACGGCCGACGCCGCGCGGCCATTACGATCACTTTCCACCTACAATGATCATCGCTACGAAGACGACGATTGCAACCGTCAACGTTGAATACGCAACTCCTCGATTCACTTCGCCGCCGGCGGAGCCGAGTCCAAAGCTCCGTCCTTGCCCATGCCACAACCAAACACCGATCGGAGCGGTCAACAAACCGAACAACCACAATTGCCACAGCTGCGATCCATGCCGCAGCATCTCACCGCAATCGCCAATGCGATTAAACGACCCGATTCCGATATACAACCCATTCGCAACCAGGCAAAAGCCGGCAAAGAATCGCAGCACGAAGCTTCCACTAAGCCGCACTATTTTTGCAATCGCCCAAAGCAACAGAGGCAGCGCCACGCCGACGATCGGTCCCGCCCACACAACAACAAGCGGGCGAGGATTATCCGCCAGCTCCGTTCGCGAAATCGAAAATGGGTTGAGCGCAACTAGCCGCAGGCTGCCACCAGTCATCAACGCCCCAAGAACATGCCCGAATTCGTGGACGACCTGCATCCCCAGCCAAGAGACAGTGAGTGTCGAGACGACGAGGACAAGTTGGGGAAGACGGCGCATCTTCTGTCTCTAATCGTCAGATCGCCAATTCGAGAATCGGAAATACGTCCTCGGCCTCATGGTCATTCCAACCGTAGTCACGAAGATCAAAACTACTTTGCGGAAACTCGTTGGTTAAACTCAGCTTGCTGCCCGACAGATAGGACATCGCCAACCATTTTCCGTGTGAAATATAAATCCGCCCACCAGACTTCAACGGCTGGGAAATGCCAGCAAAAAACTTCGCTCTTTGCCCCTCGTCACAATGATTGAGAACCGAAAACACGAGCGCGAAGTCAAAACTACGGTCGAGCCGACTGAAGTCAAAGTTATTCACGAGTTCTATCGTGGGATGCTTCAAACCGAGATTACTCGATTCCACGATCCTGTTCGCCGCTTTCACGAAATCTCGGTTGTAGTCCACGCCGACATACCGTCGATCGTCGAGAAACTCGATCAAATGCACACCGGCTCTGAGCGGCCCGCACCCAACGTCCAACAACTTGGACGCCCTCTGCAGCCCCATTGCCTGCAAAAAATGCAGTTGGAATTCGCCGCGCCGATTCCAGTGTTCAGCGCCTCCTCCCAAATATTGCTTATACGCTTCCGTCTCGATTTGCTCGTCCGTGAGCGTAACTGATTCGTAGAATCCACCTTCCATTGTCGTTGTTTCTTCTCGCGGTTTTCTAACACGCATCACGATCGAATCGCCCACATCACCAGCCCCAACAACACCGCCACAAGCGTCATCCCGATGAGCAGTGTCCGCAGGCTAAATCGCCATTTCAACCATGACATCCCGCCGATCGCGAGCGCGACACCGATCAGAAACCAAAACGGTACCTGCACATAAATGTAATACCTTTGCGCAGGTTCGCTGGAGTTGTGCCACGCCCATCCTGGAATTGGGTAAGTTCCAGGCGGTGCTCCGTCTAAATAAACCACTCTCTCTCCAGTTCGTACTGCAGACATGTCGGTGTACGGCGTGTTCTGTGCGAAACGCATCTCAATCCAGCCTCGCCAGTACGAGGCGTCAATGATTCCCTGGTTCCCCAACCAACCTGCTGCCGAAACTTGATGGTGGTAACTATGCGCCCACATGCCGGCAAGCGTCACGATCGCCGCAATGCAGCATCCAGTCCAGACGACTCGAAATGGAACGGCAACTACTTTCATGAATAAGCTAATCTCGCCAACGCACACAACAGCGCGGCAAATGTAATCAAAACCAGCAACGTCCGCACACTGAATCGCCACCTCATCCACGGCGCCACAGTCAGAACGACAACCGGCACCAGCAACACCCAGTGCGCAATAAACACCGCAAAAGAGCCCGCCTCCGACTTCCACTCCAACGCACGCGTCGAAAGAGGCCGCGCCGACTCCTCGATGTCGTTCTCATACGACGAGCTAGTCCACGACCAACCGTCCTGTCCGCGCGAATCGAATGCCAAAACGAGCGTCCCCTGCCCCGATCCCGCGCCAACGCGGCTGTAGCCCACTGAATCCCACCGCCAATAACTCCGCACCCACAAAGCAACGAGCAGCACAGCCGCAACGCCACCACAGACACTAATCGCGATTCGCAATTTTCCCAGGTACTTATTCACCGTCACCACAACCACTCAAAAAAACCTAACGCGACCGCCACGAGCGTTGTCCACATCAGCAGCGAACGCAGGCTGAACCGCGCACTCCACCGCCGCCGTGTCAGCACTATCCCGATCGCAAAACAACTGGCCGACAAGAACCAAT
The DNA here is from genome assembly GCA_963733705.1 of uncultured Planctomycetota bacterium. Lineage (GTDB taxonomy): Bacteria > Planctomycetota > Planctomycetia > Pirellulales > Lacipirellulaceae > JABDGM01. Next base: position 589,072 of record CAVTEJ010000015.1, read on the forward strand.
ACGGCAACAGAATCGCCACATTGTGCCGCCGCACCAAACCCAGGCCCAGCGCGCTCGGAAAGCTCCACAAATGCGAATCAATCGTATTGGCCTGCGACTGATTCCATGAGTACGTGGCAAAGCTCGCTGCAAAGCTCGCGAATTGCCCGGCAGAGACATCGACGCGAGTCAGCTTGATCCGTCCATCTCCCGAGACGATCTCAATCGGCCAACTGGCAATATCAACTCGCGCCAGATCACTCCACCAATGACTCCGTACCCACTGCGCCGTAACCGCCACACACGGCAGAAAACACAAGCACACCCACACATACCACAGAACCCGCAAATAACGGCGACCATTCATGGCGACGCCCCACTTCCTGAGTCGGCCTGCCCCAACAGATTCTACGCACGAGTTTCGAAATCGTATTGGCCGTAGCTGGATTCGCAAGAATCCGGTCAAATCCGAAGTCTTGCGAATTCAGCTACCAGCCTGTGAAACCAGCTCGAGAAAACGCGCCCCAATCGGCGAACCTGAGCGGCCAAAAATACTTGTGGACATCCGTACATATACTTGATAAAACCGTCGATGCGGCAAACCGACCCTGCACAATGCGACCCCTACATAGTTCCTTTTTCTTCTCCGTGCCCTCCGTGCCTCCGTGGTTAATCCTCTTCTCGATTATTGGACCAAGTGCGAACACAAATGACCATCATCGTACTCAATAATCGACCAGTTTTGGGACGCCGAGCGCGCACAAACGCCCGCATTTCCAGCCTTTGGCTGCGCGCAGAGTTCCAATATCGCTGAATATTGTATTAAAAAATCGACTTCGGTGTTTTCGCACAGATTATCGAATCGCCCACCGAACCGTAACTCGCCGCGGCCTCGGACGCGTCGCGCGCAGCATGACAACGTTGTCGAATCCGATTAATCTAGTAACTAGTTTCACGGATTGGCATTACCGCCCCTCACTGAGGCAAGAATGAAGCGTTCCGAATTAGTCGCATACGTCCAACCTGCGCTGCTCGCAACCTTATGCGTGCTAATGTGCACATTTTCCGCGCGAGCTAATCTGCGCATTGTGTCCTACAACATCGACGACGCCGATCAGGGGAACGATAACAACATCACGGCTCCCTACGCCGGCCTGCCCTCCGTGCTGCAAGCGATCGGTCAACACCACATCGGCACGAACGTTCAACCAATCGATGTACTCGGCGTCGAAGAACTAAACCCCACTACCCTGCCGAACCTGGTCAACGCCCTCAACGGTATCTACGGCGCCGGCACCTACGCGTACTACCCCATCACCGATCCGACGACCGGCGCTGGCACCGACGGGCTGATTTACAGACCTTCGACGGTCCAAGTCGTGGCCGCGACCGTCATCGGCACCGCTAGCGGCAGCGGGGCCGCCCGCGCTCCGCTGCGATTCCAGCTCCGGCCCATCGGCTATTCCGCGGCATCCGATTTCTATATGTATGTCAGCCATTACAAAGCGTCGGCCGGGTTCGAAACTCGCCGCAACTTCGAAGCGACCGAAATACGCCAGAACGCCGACGCCCTCGGCCCCACCGCTCACATCATTTATTCCGGCGACTTCAACCTCGTCGGCGGCAGCAGCGAACCCGCCTGGGCCACACTCACCGCTGCCGGCAACGGCCAGGCTCTCGACCCAACCGGCACCGGAGCCTGGGTCAATAGCAGCAGCAATTTGAAATACATTTACAGCGAATCCAGTACTTCGCTCTCGCGCCGCTACGATTTTGAACTCATCACCGGCGCCATGCTAAATCAGCCAGGCGTGCAGCTCGCGCCCGATACTGCTGACCCGTTCGACGGCAACTTCCCGTCGTCCAAATACCAATACGCGTACGAGATCTTTGGCAACAACGGCACCGCACCGCTCAGCGGCCACGTAAACGATCCCGCCAATACGGCGTTAGCCGACTTGCCCAATCGCGCGACGATTCTCAACGATTTGATGGAGCCCTACTCCGGCAACAACAATCAATTCGTCGGCAGCGATCACTTGCCCGTTGTCGCCGATTATCGCGTCACGTTTCTGCCGGGCGATTTCAACACCGATGGCCGCGTCGACGCGGCCGATTATGTAGCGTGGCGCAAGGGACTGGGCACCACGTATTTGCAGGCAGATTACGACGTGTGGCGCGCCCACTTCGGCGACGCGATTGGCAGCGGCCTCGGCAGCGCTACAAGCAACGCCGTTCCCGAGCAAACCCTTTTCGTGACGCTACTCGTCGCTCTGGCCGCGACCTCGCTCCGACGTACGCCTAGCGGCGCTTACCGCGACAAAGCACTGCACCAATTCCGCCAACCAAAATCAACCCGGCACTCGCCGGTTCCGGAACAGCATCCACCACGAAATCTAATTGGTAGCCCGTGTCGACCGAACTCTCCTGCTGCAACCAAAACGTATACGCCCCCGCCGGCAGCGGCGGAGAGAAGCCAGACGTGTAGAAAGTCGCCACACCCAAATACGGCAACAAGTCGGTGCCCGGGTCGTACACTCCCGGACCGAAATGCGTGTACCCCAACAGGCCCGTCGGATCGTAGTCGAGCACAGCCGCCGGCATCGAAGTACCAGGGCCGATCGCCATAAACGAAACCTGATCGAGGCTGTCGTATGCGGAATTATAAATGGCACTCATCACCGAACCGGCCGGCACGTGGACAGTAAAGAAATCAAGATCAGCGCCAGGCATCGTAGCAATGAATGAATTCGTACCAACCACCAGATTCATTTGCGTCGGCGCGGTCGGATCGTCAGAAACGTCACCGTTAACGGACTCATCCCACACGACGGGATTGGCGGCAAACGATTGCGAAGCAATAGCAAAGAGGGCCGAGCAGCAAACGGCTCGAAGCAGGCGGGAACGAATCATCGATGTGGACTCTACTGGTTTATGTGGTGAACGGCTAATGAACGAAATGCGGACATTTAACTCGGGATCGCGTCATCCCATTACTTCCGACGCAGCCGGAAGCGGCCATCGCATTAATTCATTAGTGCTTGCTCACGAAACCAGAGGTCATTCACCTTACCCCACTATCATAGCTGAAATTACGACGATCACAACAATTACCGTGCAAAACTACTTGGCGACCGCGTCTTTCTTCTCGGCCGGGTCTTTCAGCATCGCCTTGAATTCCTTATTGAATTTCTCGACCTTCGGCCGAATCACGAACTGGCAGTATTGCTGCGACGGATTCAGATTGAAGTAGTTCTGGTGGTACTTCTCCGCCGGGAAGAAGTTCTTGAAGGCCGTGATCTCGGTCACGATCGGATCCTTAAACGTTTTCGACGCCTCCAGCTGCTGTTTGTACTGCTCGGCAATCCGACGCTGCTCATCGGTGTGATAAAAGATCGCCGACCGGTACTGCGTGCCGCTGTCGTGCCCCTGGCGGTTCAGCGTCGTCGGGTCGTGCGTCTGCCAGAACACTTTCAAAAGATCCTCGAACGAAATGACCGCCGGGTCATACGTCACTTGGATCACTTCCGCGTGACCGGTCCGGCCGGTGCACACATCCTCATAGGTCGGATTCTCAACCGCCCCGCCGCTATAACCCGAGGCGACCGACTTTACACCCTTGAGATTTTGAAACACTGCTTCGCTACACCAGAAGCAGCCCTCACCAAACGTAGCGATCGCGAGTTTGTCATTAGTCGAAGCAGAAGTAGAAACTTTCGGGGTATCAGTGCGAGGTTCAGCGGCCATGGCTTTACTTTCGAAATTGGGAACAGTTGCTTCTTGACAGCCGGTTGCAAACAACAGGAATACGAACGGGACGAGTCGCCACCTGAGTGAGATAGGATTTTTCATCATGAAACTATTAAATGCATTGCGAGCGACACGGTTACGAAATGCGGAATCCTCAATAAGGAACCAAATTATTCACTGGCGCTGACGGCAATGACAGATGCGCTAACTCCGCAATCACTAGGAGAGCACACAACTGTCGCCGCAAGCGGCGGCAGCATTTGGAGATCGATACAAAGCATACTGGCCCCTGAAAATCGTTATAGCCGATACGTTTTAATGGACACAGGGGCACGGGCTGAGGGATTTAACCTTGAGATTGCTGGCACTACGCGTGATCGGGACCGGGTCGATGCTGGCAGCGTCGGCCGTGTCCGCGGCCCGCGCCGACCACCCACCGGCGCCACCAAAACCGCCCGCCGACGCGTCCACCGCCCATTCCGAGGCGATGCCCGCGCCGCCGAACGCCAAACCGTCGAAAGACGAAACGCTCACTTTGTCAGAAGCGGAAGCGATGGCAATCTCCTTCCACCCCGCGCTTCGGGCTGCCGGCGCCCGAGTGCAAGCTGCCCACGGCAATTGGGTGCAGGTCGGCCTGAAACCGAATCCCGAGATTGGCTATCAGGGCTCGGAAATCGGCAACGACGGCCGCGGTGGCCAACAGGGTGCGTTCATCAGTCAGGAGCTAGTGACGGCCGGCAAACTGGATTTAAACCGTGCGGTTGCCGCACGCGAACAGGCGGTCGCCGAGCAGCGAGTCGAACTCACCCGCTGGCAAGTTTTGACGACGGCCCGAAAGGCCTATTTCGAAGCACTTGCGGCCGAGCGAGCTGTTGTACTTGCCCACCAACTGAACGATATCGCAGCACAATCAACGAGCATTTCCGAACGCCGCTTAAAGGCGATGGACGTTCCAAAAACTTCGCTGCTGCAAAGCCAAATCGAAAGCGAGTCGGCGGCCCTTCTCGAACAACAAGCCACCCAACGCGTGACTGCTGCCCGCACTCGTTTAGCGACGGTGCTAGGCAACCCCGACCAAAAAATTGCCAAGCTCGAAGACGTTTTTGCCCGCCCCCTGCCCGAGTTGGATCTCGCAACCGTTCAGAGTCGGTTGATGCAAGACAGCCCAGAACTTGCGGAGTTGCATTTCGCCGTCGACCGCGCGCGGTGGGCAGTCGAACGAGCCAACGCAGGCCGAACTCCAAACCTCAACATGCAGGCCGGCGTGCAATTTGACAATGCAACAAACGATACGATCGCCAATGTGCAATTCAGCGTGCCGATACCGGTCCACGATCGCAATCAAGGCGAAATCATGCAATCGTGCGGCGATCTGGCGGCAACTCAGGCCGCTCTCGAGGCACGACAACTTGCCATCCAGGAGCGACTCACGATCGCGATGCGCGATTACACGACGGCCCGCGAGCGAGTGGCCAAATACAACGAAAAGATTCTCCCCGCGGCCAAGGAAACGCTGGATCTGATCACGGCTGGCTACCAACAGGGCCAGCTCGAATACGTGCAGGTGTACAACGTGCAGCAGATTTACGCGAATAAAAACCTGTCATACTTGCAGGATTTAGCAACTGCCTGGCAGCGCTGGGCGGAAATTGACGGGTTTTTGGTAGGTGACATCTCGCCAGATTCAATTGACCGGACCGCCCAGAACCCCGAAAATACGTTCGACCGCAGATACTAGCGTTTTACCTTATGGGCAGTGGCCGCCACGAAGCGCAGGAATAGCCAAAGTTTTGCCGCACGGCGAACCGATTGGCTCAATGATTCAGCTAATTCTCATCTGACGTTCATTCTCATGCGTACTTTGTTTTCCAGTTTGGTCGCCACGTCGCTGCTGATCCACGCAGCGATCGGTTGCTGCTGGCATCACACGCATGTGGAAATTTGCTGCGACGATTCGCAACTCGAACAGCCGGTGGATGCGGATGGCCATCACCACGGTGAGCAAGGCGATCATTCGCACGGGCCGTGCAAAGATCATTGCCACGGCACGTGCCATTACCTGCCGGTTCAAAAGGCCCAGGTCGATCCGCTCATCCCGCACACGCCGCTCGATTTCGCGGCGGTCGTGCCCGCTACTTGCGATGTGCACGTCGTGGCGCTCCTCCATGCGGATCGGACGTACGAATCGGCCGCAGCACCGCCGGTGCGGCTCCATCTGTTTCAGCAACTTTTGCTGATTTGATTTCGCGCTCAATAGATCTAAGGTCGCGGTTTGTGCTGCGCACATTCCGCCGCTACTTGAAGTGCGTTCGACGTTTGCTTCCTAGCAATTCATTGTGCCTTGCGTCTGATACTCCGTTTTTGGAGCTTTACGATGTCTACCAGCTCACAACGCGTCAGCAAACCGGTCGCGCCCCCTCAGGTGGCTTTGGCGGAAACCAGCGAGCCGGCGCCGGTCGACCGGCGAGGGTTTTGGCGTTGGCTACTCGACACGGTACCAACGTTTGGCGTGATCACGCTGATTGCCTGTCTAGCGGTATGGGGGCACGAAACAGACTGGACGCTCCCGAAATTCTCCGCGCTCATCGGTGGGCAGAAGACTGAGGAGCCGGACTGGTGCGACGAGCACAACGTACCGGAGTCGATTTGCGTGGAATGCAACCCAAAGCTACTCGCGCCCGAGCCAGACTTTGGCTGGTGCCGTGTGCATGGCGTTATGCAGTGCCCATTCGAGCACCCAGAACTGGCGCAAACGAAGACTCCAGTCTCGGTGACTCCCGCGATGTTGGAGCGTGCGGAACGAGCGATCTCACTTCGGCCGCGAGTTGAGAACAATAGCCGCTGCACGCTGCATCACAATCGAATTCAATTTGCGTCGACTGCTGCCCTCGAAAAAGTGGGCGTCGATATCGCGATTGTGGAGGAAAAGCCAATCACTGAAACGGTGAATGCTAACGGCGAAATCGTGTACGACGAAACGCGAATGGCTCACTTTTCGAGCCGGCTGCCAGGTGTCCTATGGCGAGTGCAGAAGCGGGTTGGCGATCATGTGAGGGTAGGTGACGTGCTTGCCATCGTGGACGCGGCCGATGTCGGTCGGCTAAAGAGCGAATTTCTGCAAGGCGTTTCGCAGTATCGGCTGGCGCACGACAACGTGGAGCGGTTGCGGCCGCTCGCGGGAAACGCGATTCCTGCGCGAGAGTTTCTAGAAGTTCAAACGGCGGCTGATGCGGCACGTATTCAACTCAATCGCACACAGCAGGCGTTGGTGAATTTGGGGCTGCCCGTAGCTGCCGACGAGTTCGAGAAGTTGAGTGCGGATCAGATTACGCAGCGAATTCGATTTCTCGGTCTGCCGCCTCAACTGGCGGAAGAGTGCGAAGCGCAGGGCGCAACCTCAAACTTGCTGCCGCTACGCTCGTCAATCGATGGGGTGGTTGTCGAGCGCAAGGCTGTCGACGGCGAATTGGTGGACAACAAGAGCCTACTGTTTGACGTAGCGGATACGTCGAAGCTGTGGCTCAACCTCGACGTGCGACAGGAAGATGCTGGCTACGTCTCGCTCGGCCAGAAGGTTTTATTTCGCGCCAGCGGCACGAGTAATCAGCCGGACGACGAGGGAAAGATCGGTTGGATTAGCACAGCAGCCGATGATGCGACGCGGACAGTCAAGGTTCGTGTCGACCTTCAGAATTCCGATGGTAAATTGCGAGCGAACACGTTCGGAACCGGCAGAATCGTTCTTCGCGATGAACCGAAATCGATCGTGGTGCCGAGCGAAGCGATCCATTGGGACGGAAAGTGCAATGTGGTGTTTGTGCGCGACAAAAACTTCTTCAAGCCAGACGCACCCAAAGTGTTTTATGTCCGCAGCGTCCGGCTAGGCGTCAAGGATGGCGACAATACGGAGATCATCGCTGGTGTTTTGCCAGGCGAAGTAATCGCCAGCAAAAACAGTGTCGTGCTCGAGGCTCAATTGCTGAAGAGCAGCATGGGCGCTGGATGCGCGTGTTGCGCAGGAAAGTAATAACATTCAGCTCGGCCAGAGCTTCGCCTTCCGCGGCAATGCAAGGGACACCACATGTTGAACTGGGTTATTGATTTTTCGCTGCGGCACAGACTGCTTGTGATAGTGAGCGTTCTCGTTCTAGCCACAGTAGGTGGGGTATCGCTGCGCTATTTGGATATCGATGCGTTTCCAGATTCGACTCCGATACAGGTGCAAATCAACACCGTAGCGCCATCGCTTGGGCCAGAAGACGTGGAGCAATTAATCACATTTCCGATCGAACAGGTAATCGGCGGCTTGCCGGGCCTCGAGAACATGCGGAGTGTCTCGAAGTTTGGCTTTTCGCAAGTTGTGGTTACGTTCAAAGACGGGACGGACATCTACTTCGCGCGGCAGCTCGTGAATGAGCGGCTGTCGACGGTCGAATTGAGCAGCGATATCGAGCGGCCGAAAATGGGCCCCGTTTCCACCGGGCTTGGTGAGGTGCTGCATTACGCGGTGACAGGCGCCGGGAACGATGTTTCTGATTTGCGAACGGTGCAGGATTGGATCATCAAACCCAAGCTGCGCACCGGAAAAGGCGTGGCAGAAGTCAACAGTTGGGGCGGATATGTCAAGCAATACCAAGTGCGGATCAACCCTGACCTGCTGATCAAATTCAATCTCACATTCGATCAGGTCGTGCAGGCGGTGGAGCAGAATAATCGCAACGTGGGCGGTGGCAATGTGGGAGAAGGCAGCCGGTCCGTGTTGGTACAAGGCCAGGGCCGCACGACGAACGTCGAACAAATCAAAGGGATCGTGATTACGGCTCGAGATGGCGTACCGATTCGCGTCAACGACGTGGCTGATGTGGTGATCGGATCGGAAATTCGTCGCGGGGCGGTAACGGCTGATGGCAAGGGCGAAGTTGTGATGGGTCTCGGCTTCATGTTGATGGGTGAGAACACGCACCATGTCACGTGGGCAATGAAAGACCGTTTGGAAGAGATTAAAGCAACGCTGCCAGCGAATATCAAAGTGGAGAACCTGTACGACCGTACGGAGCTTGTCGACGCGGTCATTCAAACAGTTAAGAACAACTTGTTTGAAGGCGGGCTGTTCGTAATCGCCGTGCTGTTCCTATTTCTCGGCAATCTGCGGGCAGCGTTGATCGTGGCGCTGGCGATTCCGCTGTCGATGCTATTCGCATTCGCGGGAATGCTGCGGTTCGGCATTGCCGCCAGCCTCCTAAGCTTGGGAGCAATCGACTTCGGCATGATTGTGGACAGCTCGGTGGTGATGGTCGAGAACTGCGTTCGGCATATAGCCGATCCCAGCAACCGCAATCGCTCGAAGATTGATATTGTTCGCGAAGCGGCCGTTGAAGTGCGCAAACCGACGATGTTTGGCGAGCTGATCATCATGATCGTGTACTTGCCAATCCTAACGCTCGAAGGCGTCGAAGGAAAAATGTTCCGACCGATGGCGCTCACGGTTATCTTCGCGCTGATTGGTTCGATGATTTTGTCGCTGACACTGATGCCAGTGCTCGCCAGCTTGATTTTGCCGCGGCACATTGAAGAGCGCGAGCCGCTAATGATGCGTCTGGCACATCGAATCAACACGCCGCTGCTGCGGTTTTCGATGAACCACAAAATGTTAGTGATGTCGTGCGCGGCCGCTGTGATGTTCGTCGCGTTTGGATTAATCGCGCCGAACCTTGGCTCGGAGTTTATCCCGCGACTCTCGGAGGGAGCGATCGCGATCAGCGTGGTGCGGCTCACGGGCACGCCGCTCGACGAATCGATAAAGTACAACACGATCATCGAGCAGCGAGTGCTCGAACAATTTCCCGATGAGGTGGCCCATATCTGGAGCCGAATCGGCAGCGCCGAAATCGCGACGGATCCGATGGGGATCGAGCTCACCGATATTTTCCTGGCGCTCAAACCGCGGAAGCAATGGAAGAAGGCGACGAATCAAGCGGAGCTAACGGAGCAGATACAGCATTATTTGCGCGATATGCCGGGGCAGAAGCTGGCGTACTTGCAGCCGATCGAAATGCGGCTCAACGAAATGACTTCCGGCCTGCGGACCGATATCGCGGTAAAGTTGTACGGCGATGATCTCGACACCCTCGTAAAGTCGGGCGGCGAGATCGAAGGGATTCTGAAAGAGATTCCGGGGGCCGCCGACGTAAGCGCCGATCAAGTGACTGGCCAACCGGTGCTCAAGATCAAGTTGAAGCAGGACGAGTTGGCTCGCCACGGTATACCGGCGAAGGTGGTCTCGGACGTCATTGAATCAATCGGCGGCATGCCAGTCGGAGAAGTAATTGAAGGCCAGCTGCGATTCCCACTGGTCGCTCGCTTGCCGGATGACAAGCGCAACGGTGCGGAAGCGATCGGGGCAATTTTGATTCCGACTGCCAAGGGTGAGCGATTGCCACTGTCACGGCTGGCAGACATCAAAATGGAAGAAGGCCCAGCGACGATTGAGCGGGAGTGGGGCCAGCGAAGAATCGCGGTTTCGGCGAATGTTCGCGGTCGCGATATTGGAAGCTTTGTGGCCGACGTCAAGCAGCGATTGAAAGATAAGCTACAACTGCCGCCGGGCCGCTACTTTTACGAAATCGGCGGGCAATTTGAGCACCTTGAACGGGCGCGTACGCGGCTGATGTTCGTCGTGCCACTGGCAGCCGTGCTGATTTTCGCTTTACTGTACGCAACGTATCAAAACTTAATCGATGCCTTCCGCGTGTTCACTGGCGTTCCGTTTGGCTGGGTCGGCGGCATCTTCGCCCTGTGGCTGCGCGACATGCCGTTTTCAATTTCGGCAGCGATTGGATTCATCGCTCTTTCGGGCGTGGCCGTGCTCGATGACATGATTCTCGTTTCGTACGTGCGGCAGTTGAGAAATAAGGGCATGCCATTGGATGAGGCCGTGACCGAAGCGGCGACGAAGCGTCTGCGGCCCGTGTTGATGACGACCCTTGTCGCAAGCCTTGGCTTTTTGCCGATGGCGTTCAGCACTGGCATGGGCGCCGAAGTTCAGCGGCCGCTGGCGACGGTGGTGATCGGTGGCGTGATTGGGGCGATGGTAATGTCGCTCCTGGTTCTCCGCGTGCTGTATGTACTGTTCAAATCGCCCGTGAAAAATGGTCCGCCGAAGATAGGGTTTGTGGATACGCCGCAGCTAGTTGAAGTTGGGGCGTATTAGTTTTTTTCGCGCAAAGGCGCGGACAGGCAAGAAAGAGGATTTACCACGAAGGCACGAAGAACACGAAGGAAGAAAAGGAGAACTCTTAGAGTATCTTCGTGTCCTTTGTGCCTTGGTGGTGAAATGCATTGATTGTTGTAGTTTTTCGCGCCTAGCGCGAGATTTTTGTTGGAAAGGAGTTTGAGTTGATGTCTATTCAAAAAATCCTTGCTGCGGTGGCGCTCGCTGCCGTTGGCGTTACATTCGTGGCTTGCAGCAAGTCAGGAGATAAGGCGACGGCTACAACTGCCGCTGCCGATACGAAAGTTGCTGCTGCGGGTCATAGCCATGAAGGTTGGTGGTGCAAGGAGCACGGTGTACCGGAAGAGGTGTGTGCACAATGCGATACCAAGCTAGTGGCTGGTTTCAAAGCGAAGGGTGATTGGTGCGAGAAACACAATCGCCCCGATTCCCAGTGCTTTATTTGCCATCCTGAAAAAGAAGCAGAATTTGCCTCGCTGTACGAGGCGAAGTACGGCGAAAAGGCGCCCAAGCCGGAAGCGGATGATGCGGAGCAAGAAAAGCCGAGTAAGACGTAACGGCAATTGAGCTTCGTCGTCATTCAATAAGTAGACAGCGCGGCACTCGGAGCGCACAATTCAATTGTGACTTCGACTTGACCGCGCTTTTCTTTTGCTGCCGACTAATTCATGCCCCGCCTGGCCGCTCGTTCGACGATTCTCTCGGCATTGGCCCTCGGCGCAGTGGTGGCGACGTCGGTGCTGGCTTACGACTGGTATCAAACGGTGCCGGCGGAGGTGGCGGCTAATCCCACGTATGTTGGCCGCGACACCTGTGCTCAGTGCCACCAGGCCGAGTATCACAAGTGGCTGGGCTCGGACCACGAGCGGGCGATGGACTATGCGACCGACAAAACGGTCGAAGCCGACTTCAACGACACGACTTTTGAATACCAAGGCGTGAAGTCGCACTTTTTTCGTAAGGGCGACAAGTTCATGGTCAATACCGAAGGCCCGGATGGCAAATACCAGGACTTCGAGATCAAGTACACGTTCGGCATCCACCCGCTGCAGCAGTATATGGTCGAGTTCCCAGACGGCCGGGTGCAGGTGCTGCGCGAGTCGTGGGATGTGAAGAATAAGAAATGGTTCTACGTAACGCCGCCCGATGTGACGAACGAGCGAATCCTGCCGGGCGACCCGCTGCACTGGACGGGAATTGGGCAGAATTGGAATACGACGTGTGCCGATTGCCACTCAACGGACGTTCACAAGAATTACGACCCGCAGAAAAACACGTATCACACTTCATGGCAGGAAATCAACGTGGGGTGCGAGGAATGCCATGGACCAGGGAGCGTGCACGTCGATCTCGCGCGAAGGAAGTCGCCGTTTTGGGACCGCAAATTCGGCTATGGGTTGCCGAATCTAAAAGATAAGAATTTGACGACGCAGCTCGAAACGTGCGCGAAGTGCCATGCGCGGCGCTATCAGATTCATGAGAATTTTCGTTCGGGCAAACCGTTCTTCGATTATTACGAGCCGGTGGTGTTGCAGGCCGGTTTATATCAGGCAGATGGACAAATTCTGGACGAAGTATACGAGTACGATTCGTTTCTGCAGAGCAAGATGCACGCAAATCACGTGCAGTGCTCAAACTGTCACGATCCGCATTCGCTTAAGTTGAAATTTGAAGGCAATCGGCTGTGCGCCCAATGCCACGACCCGGCGAAGTTCGATACGGAAGCGCATCACCATCACAAGGAAGGCACGGCCGGGGCGCAGTGCATCAATTGCCACATGGCGACGCGGATGTATATGGTGATCGACGAGCGGCGCGATCACAGCTTCCGCATTCCACGGCCGGATTTATCGGTGGCGATTGGTACGACCAACGCGTGCAACAATTGCCATACCCGCGCGGACGAAACGTTTCAATGGGCGGCGGACGCCGTCAAGAAATGGTACGGCGAGCGAAAATCGACGGAGGCGGTTCACTGGGGAGTCGCGTTTAAGGCGGGCCGGGCTGAAACGGCGGAAGGCGAATCGCTACTGCTCGGGCTACTCAGTCACAACACAACGCCGGCGGTGGTGCGAGCGACTGCGATTGACTTGCTGGCGAATTATCCGTCGCCGGCAAGTGTTGCAGCGCGGCGTGCGGCGCTGAAAGACCCAGATACGCTCGTGCGCCTCACCGCGGTACGCGTCTTGCCTGGCGATAACACGGAGCTTCTCACTGCCGATCTCGCCAGCATGCTTATCGATTCATCGCGATCCGTCCGCATCATGGCCGTTGCGAGGCTGGCGCATTTGCCGGTCGATATGCTATCGGATGTCCAACGCCAAGCCTTCGAAAAGGCAATGGTCGAATTTCGCGAAAGCGAAAACCTGTCGCTCGATCATGCAGGCGCCCATTTGACGCTGGCGTCGCTCGATCGCTACCAGGGACGAATTCAGGACGCCATCGAGCATTTGACAGCAGCGATCAAACTCGAGCCGTATCTCGCAGGCCCGCGGTCGGAGCTGGCATCGCTGATGCAGGAACATCATGCCGACGAGAAACAAATCGTTCGCCTGCGGGCCGAAGAAGCCGACTTGATGGACCGCGATTCCACGCTCGCGCCGGACAATGCAGATATCTTCTATCATCTCGGCCTGCTGCGTTACACACTCGGCGAGTGGGAAAAAGCGGACGTGGCATTTCAAAAAGCTTGCGAAAAAGCGCCGCGGAACTACGAATATCGAATGGCCCTCGCGCTGCTGCAGGAAAAGCGCTATGATGCAACGAATGATGAAAAGCAATTCGAGGCGGCCGCCCAATCGCTCAAAATGCTGCACGATATGAATCGCGACGACCCGCGGGCGAAACAAATCCTTATTCGCCTGCTGGATACGCAAAAGGCAAAAGAGGCGGCAAAAGCAGGGCCGCCGAAGACATAACTGCCATCACTGCTGCCGGCGATAGCGTTCGGTTTGCGGGCTGGCGGCGGCGATCTTTAGGCGGCGCGCCCGGCTAGTCGATGAGCGCTATAGACCGTTGCGCACGAAGGATCGCGACGCTGGTCGTCCCGCCTATTTCGATCCCGCCTACCGGAAAGGATTCCGGATGATTTCTGATCTCTTTCGTGCATTGCGCCGCCTCGTGCAGGCGTTCATCGGCTATTTGTCGCCCAGCGAACTCGCGGTCGGTTTTACGATCGGCATGATCATCGGCGTCATGCCGAAAACCAATTTGATCGCGCTTTCGTTGTGCGTCGTGCTCTTTTCACTGCGTTGCAATAAGGCGCTCGGGCTCATTGCGGCGGTGGCGTTTTCATTTGTTGGTCCTTCGCTCGACCCGTTTGCGCACCGGTTGGGGCTGGTTGTACTTAGCATTCATTCGCTGCAAGGGACGTATGCCTCGGTGCTCAATTGGCCACTTGGGCCATGGCTGGGTTTTAACAACACCGTGGTGGCCGGCACATTTTTGCTCGGGTTGTACGTCGCTTACCCGGCGTTTTGGCTATCCCGGCTCTTCTTTTCGATCACCCGATCGCTGTTTACTCCGCATGTTGAAACGCAGCCCGAGGCTGAGCCCGAAGTACGATTGGGGGCCGCTGCATGAGAAATCAACTGCGCTGGCAAACCTGGGTTACGCGATTGCTCCTGGCGGGGATACTCGTATTGGCCGCCCAATTCGGATTAGACCTGGCGATTCGAGCGTACGCCATTCGCGCTGGCAAAACGTTTTTGGGAACGCAGGTAACTGCGGGCAATTCGAGCGTGTCGCTCATGCGGCATGAAGTTACGCTGAACGATTTGCAGATCGCCGACTCACATGATCCGGCGACAACCGTGTTGGCCGCCGATCGCTGTGAGCTTCATCTCACCACGCGACCGCTATTGTTCAAGCAAGCGGTCGTTAGCCGCGGCGCAGTCACCGGATTGAAGTTCAAAATCTTCAACGACGACGCGACGCAAGCTGGCGATGGGAACAATGCAACCAGCACTGCGAGCCTGTTTCAGGACAACGCGGACGCGGTCGCAACCGCGTGGTTCTCGCAGCTTGCGCAGCGGCTCACGCAGGATAATTCCAGCCAGTTCGAATCGGTCAAGCAAACGAACTCGTTCTGCACGAATTGGTCAGAACAATCGGCCGCGTTCGATGCGCGGGGAAGCGACTTGAACCAGGAGGCGGCGAAACTGCAGGCCGCGTTCGAAGCAGCACAGGCAAATCCGCTCCGCGGCGGCACGTTTCTCTCGACGCTGCCAGAGAAGATCGCGGCGCTGCAAAAACGCTTCGAAGCGCTAAGTGCCGACTTGGACAAACTACCCGATCAACTCGAAACGGAACGCCGTGCGATTGTTGCCGCTCGTCGGCGGGATGAACAACTAACCGCTACGCGCACCAAGGGCGAAACGGTTGAGACCGACGCGATCAGCGATTATCTTTTGCGCGATGCGGCCGCCAAGCCGGTGGGTGATTTATTGACACTGATGCGCTCGGTTCGGGAAATGGTGCCCGCTGATCAAGCCCAGCGGCGTGCTGAAGGCCGGGGCGAGAACATTTTGTTCGCTGGCTGCCAGCCGCAGCCGAGCGTTTTGATTCGGGCTCTCGATTTGCAGGGCACGGCGTGGGTTGCGAATCGCCCGGTCGGGTTTCGCGGAGCGCTCACGAATTATTCCACCACCCCTGCCCTGCACTCCGAGCCGATCCGCCTACGATTGCAAGCGATTGGTCCGATGCCGGTCGAAGCCCAAGCGACGATCGACCGCACTGGCGGCGTCCTCCGCGATGCCGTGGTCGTCGACTGCCAAAGTGTCTTGATCCCGGCACTGGCTTTGGGACGGACCGATCAAGTCGCGATGACGCTGGGGCCTTCGACCGGTTCGCTTTCGTTCAGCGTGACGGCCGACGGCGACAAACTCACCGGTGAAGTCCAATTGGTTCAGCGTAATGTGCACATTCAACCGGCCCTTGGCGGGACGTTTGCAGACGCCGCGCTGGCGACAACCCTCGAAGACTCGCTGGGCCATATCGATGCACTGGCGACACGTATTACGATTGGCGGCACGCTGGCCGAGCCGAAATGCACGTTGTGGTCAAACCTCGGCCCGGCAGTTGCCGAAGCGATGGAACACGCAGTACAGCATGCCGGCGGACAGCACACGCGGTCGCTAATGGTGCAAGCAGGTCAACGGGGCGACGAACAGTTGACCGTCGTCGAACGGCAGATGTCGGAGTTGCAAAACCGCTGGAAGTCGCGAATCGCGGCAACCAACACTCAGCTTCGTACGATCGCAGTCGATGGTTCATCTGAAGAGCGACTTTCGAAGGACCGACTCGGCCGTCGATTGCCGGAAGGATCATTGTTCCGGTAGATCACGGCTCGATTATCGTATTTGTAGCTAAATTTGCAAGAATTCGGAGCGGCGCCAGGAACCCGAATTCTTGCGAATTCAGCTACCGGCTATTTTGGGTCGCCGGTCATTCCGCTACGATAGCCCAGCATGTCTACGCCGGCTGTCATCTTTGATATGGACGGTGTGCTGATCGATTCGTACGAGGCACACTTCGCGGGTTGGTCGCGCATGTACCGCGAACTTGAGATGGACTACACGGAAGAGGATTTCGCCGCCGATTTTGGCCGCACGAGTCGCGATATCCTCTTTCGACGCTTCGGCGACAAACTCGCCGATGCTCGGATTCGCGAGTTAGATGATCGCAAGGAAGCGTTGTTCCGCGATTCGTTGCGTGCGCACTTCACCGCGATGGACGGCGCCCGTGAACTGATTGACGCGCTGGCGAGCGACGGATTTCGGATTGCGGTCGGATCATCAGCACCGCCCGAGAACATCGAGCTGTGCCTCGAGAAACTCGGCCACGGCGGCGCGATTGGCGCGATCGTGACCGGCAAAGATGTGCAACGCGGGAAGCCGGACCCACAAGTGTTCCAAATGGCGTCCAGCCGGCTGGGAGTCGAGCCCGAACACTGCGTAGTGGTTGAGGACGCGGTACATGGAATCCAAGCAGCGAACCGCGCAGAAATGAAGAGCGTGGCGCTCGTCGGGACGGCGACCCGCGAGCAGTTGAGCGAGGCAAAATTAGTCGTAGATAGTCTTCGCGAACTGTCGCCTCAGTTATTCCGCACCCTCATTGGCGGATCATAAACTCCGCCTGGTGATGCAAAGAGCAGTCCACTGCAGGCTGCTGAATTTCTATAAGCGCTACATTTTTCCCACTTTGAAATGATCGTAGATGCTGCTGCCGCGTTAAGAGTCGAGCACGGCGCATGGTATGCAAAAAAAGCCGCTGGAAACCTACGGCATTTTTGCCAAGATAAGTTAGACCTTTATGCCAGCACTCGTTATACTTAGCCCTCGGATTGCCCTTTTTCCCGATGTGGTTTGGTGGCCTTGTAGGACTCCAAAACGATCGTGGAAGTAGTTGCAACCGAGTTCAAAACTCTTTTCACCGGGGGGCACGGGTCTACCGTTAAAAGCCGGCGTGCTGGTTTTGAACCGGTTCTAGTGTTTTGGAGTTGCGCACGATGAAGCTGTATGTTGGCAACCTTTCCTTTTCGACGACCGAGGAAACGTTGCAGGCCGAATTTGCGGCCCACGGCCAGGTAGAAGAAGTGGCAGTGATCACGGACCGTGACACCGGCCGCCCACGCGGATTCGCTTTTGTATCCATGGCAAACGATAACGATGGACGAGCCGCGATCGAAGCGCTCAACGGCACCGAGATCGACGGCCGGACGATCACCGTTAATGAAGCTCGTCCGAAGAGCAATGGCGGTGGTGGCGGTGGCGGTGGTTATCGCGGCGGTGGTGGTGGCGGTGGCGGCGGTTACCGCGGCGGCGGTGGTGGTGGCCGCGGCGGCGATCGAGGCGGCGGCGGCGGAAAACGCTGGTAAGCCGAACTCGAACCGAACTCGCCTGTCCCCAAGCATCAGTACTTGCTGTATCGAGGGCGAATAGTTTTATTGAGCCCGCTGGCACGCCTCTCGTGTCGGCGGGCTTTTTTCGCGGCGTTACAAAAGGTTTCGGAAGCTTCGAGCATGAAGTTCTACACGTACTGGTCGAAGGGCGTGGCAAAGGTTGAAAGGACCAAGCGTCCCTGGACTCTCTGTGCCTACGACGGCTCAAACAAGTCGCTGGAAGATGCGGCCCAGCGAGCCGACGCCAAAGCGCGGCGCATGGCCGATGCGATTGAGCGCGAAGGTCAATTTGGCGATTATGGCTACGATGACCGACCGGTGCGCGAGGAAATCGTTCAAGAGATTCGGAACGGAGAATCGGTTGCGGCCGTCATCACCCGAAATTCCTATGGCGCACTCGTTATCAATACCGAGCGAGTGATGTTTGTCGACATCGATTTACCCATCGAATCCCTTCCTCGGCCCACGCTCCGTGAGTTTTGGAATCGACTGCTTCGGAAGCCAAACCTCAGTCCACGTCTGGCGGATGAACCAATCATCAATCGCATCAATTTGGTAGGAGCCTCGCTTCCTAATCTTGGATTCCGCTTATACCGGACATTTGGCGGTTTTCGCTTGCTGGTCACGAGTGCAACGTATGATCCAACGTCGATCGAAGTGCGCGACCTGCTTGTGGCGTTCGGGAGTGATCCACTGTATGTGCGACTCTGCCAATCGCAAGAATGCTTTCGTGCCCGGCTCTCGGCGAAATTTTGGCGCTGTCGATCGCGCCGGCCACCGTCACGGTATCCTTGGGCCAACGCGATTGATGAGGCGAAGTATCGAAAGTGGGAGGAATACTATCACCGTCGAGCAAATCTTTATGCTACCTGTGAAATCGTTGGGGATTTCGGGGCCGCGCGGGTCGACGACGAAGTACAGCCCATCCTCGACATTCACGATCGGCTGACTCTGCAAGCAGGTACCGTGTTGGCGTAACACTTTCAGTTGAATCGAACTCTCCGTTGGCAATGATTGCGCCACTCTCTTGCTGCCGGATGAACCCCAAGCTACGCTGCCTATATGGAAAAGAAGCGTCTACTCGAATCGCTGGATGCGCTGCGTGCGGAAGTAGCACAATCGCAACAAGTTGATCCGCAAATGCTCGCGGAGCTGCGACGATTGACGGACGAAATTCGGCAGTCGCCCGAGGAACCGATTGCGTCAGCAGAAACGTCGGAAGATGACCCACATGGGTTAAAGGATTTGCTTCTGCGTTTCGAAGCCGATCATCCGCAATTGTCCGCGTCCGTCGGCAAGGTGGCCGACGCATTGGCCGCTATGGGCTTTTGAACAACGACCGTTCGTTCCCGAGGCTGGGTTTATGTCAACACATTTTGGAAACCGCGTATTGCCATGCCTGCTGGTCACCGACATGCGGCGATCGCTCGAATTCTACTTAGAGACTCTAAACTTTACTCAGACGGGTTATTATCCGATCGAGAGCGAGCCCATTCGCACCGAGGTTCGGCGCGATGACGTTGCGATAATCCTTTACACGGAACCTGTCCGCGCACGAGATGAGGCCCCAAGTTTCAGCGGCGCTCTTTATATTTTTCCTGAGGGAATCGATCGCGTCGCCGACGAGTTGCGCGGCAAAGTTACTTTCGCCTGGGGACCGGAAGATACCGACTTCGATATCCGCGAGTTCGCAATTCGCGACCCCGACGGCTACACGATCGTTTTCGCAGAGCGTGTGAAATCGCCCCAATTGAAAGTGGTTTCGCCCGCGACGATCGCTTGAGCTCGGTCGCCGCTTCGTCCGATCGCCAATCCGGCTACCTACCGAACGGATCGCTCACTCCGGCGAAGAGCATTTCAGTTTCGGCAGCGGCAGAGTTCGCGGCACTCTCTCTGTGCGACGGTACGTCCTCGAATGGCGCGAAACTCCCAGTTCCATCTCCGGAGCGCGCCAAAAGCCATGCCAGTAGTGCATCGTCACGCGATTTAATGCTGATTCTCTTTAAAGGCTCTTCTAAGATCGTTTTTGGCCGCACAGATTGACCGGGCAAGAATAGCGACCGCGCCGCCGATTGTATTGCGCTGCTTTCGGGCAATAGCACATAAATGTCGGCGGACTCCTCAATAGCCAACAAAGCTTCAGAAGCTGCGAGCACCGTACCACGTGCTTCTCCCGCTCCGGAACCAGCCGTAACGTTGCCAAAGTGGAAGCGCCAAACTGTGTAGTCGCCCTGCCCGATCGTGCCGTCGCCGTCACCATCAGCGCCCGTGGATGCCGGCACGCTCGTGCCCTTCGTGTTGCGCCACAGCACGTAGTCGGCCGCATCGACTCGGCCGTTGTGGTTGTAATCGCCGGAGGCTGCCGTCGCTGCTGTTTGCAATTCGAACGCGCCGATATCAATCCGCGCGCCGCCGATACCGTCCCCATCAAAAACTCTGGTATACGGCGCGCCGCGCTGATCGTTCGCCGGGATACCATTCAGCCCCGCAACGGCGGCGGGATCGCCCATATCGATTGCCGGGCTGCCTGCGAGCAGGGCATGCGTTTTCGTCGGCCCGCCGTTGTTAGTGAGCGGACCGAGTTTCGCGTCAGTCGACACATGATCGCCGGGCGCATTGAATGGCGACGTTAGGCCCGGGCCAATGAGATTATATCCCAGCGACACGAATGAACTCGGGCTACTGGCATCCAGGTCACTGTTCACGCCAACGTTGCCCGCAATGATGCTGGACTGAATTTGAATATGGCTGTCGGTGCTCGTATTGGTATGAATACCGCTGACCCCAGATTGGGCCGAGTTTTTCGTGATTGTCGAATTTCGAATCGTCACGCCACTGTTATAGAATGTCATGCCGGCGCCGGCGGAAGCCGAGGTGTTGCCGCTGATTGTGGAGTTGTCGATCGCGGTAGTCGCCCACTGCGTATAGATTCCACCGCCCGTGCCAAAACCCGCGCCGTTCGTGTTATTGCCACTGATGGTGCTTTGCACAACATTTAGCGTCAAAATATGCAGTGAGAAAAACCCGCCGCCGCCGGACGCGGCAATTCCGCCGCCGATGGCTGCCGTATTTCCTTCGATCGTGGTGGAGATCAGATCGAGTTCGCTATCGCTATCGATCGATTTCGTGACGTAGATCGCCCCGCCCTGGTTCGTGGCCGAATTCCCGGAAACCGTACTATTGGCAACGGTCGCATTGCCGAGAAGATAAATCGCCCCACCATTGCTATCGGAAAAGTTCCCCGAGAGCGTGCTCGACGAGACGTTGAGGTTTCCACTCGAAAGCGAGATTGCACCGCCGGCCCCGAGCGCGTGGTTATTTGTTAGCACCGAACTATCAATCGTAAGATCGCCAACTCCGGCAATTGCGCCGCCCCCATTTGTAAACGGATCATCGCCGCCGGTTAGCGTTAGTCCGTGAATCGTTTCCGACATACCCAGCAACACGTCATTCGGCGACATCAGCACGATCCGAGTGCCCTGACCATCGCGAATGTTCGGCGTCAGGTCGTTCCCCGAAGCGTCGATCGTGAGTTTGTTTGACCCGGGGCCGTTAATGATCACCGAATCTGTGATCGTCAGCTGGCCCTGCGCAAGTACGATTTTGACTGGCGGACCGGCGGTCAGTGCAGGCGCGAATGAGATCGTATCCACGGAATTCTGCCGCTCGTTCGCCAGGCGAATCGCTTCGCGCAGCGAAAGATCGCCCGCCGCATAATTGCCATCGTCTTCGTCGACTAGCGTATCAACGACGAGGCTCAACGGCGTAAGCGTTTGGCTTTCGTACGATCCGATATCAATGCGACCGCCAGCTACACGTACGTACTGCGTGCCGCGCTGGTCGGTTTGGAGCACAGTCCCCACACCGGCCACTGCAGACGCATTTCCCTGATTTATCGCCATGCTTCCCGGCAGTAGCGAATAGTTCGCCGTCGTGCCGCCGTGCGTCGCGAGTTGGCCAAACAGTGGATCAATTCCGCCGAGCAGATAGTTTCCGATGAAGTTGCCGCTGGCATCTGGAATAAGCCCAGGCGACGCCGGGAGACCACTGTTCTGATTGCTGCCAATCAAATCGTACGTGAGCGTTAATGTGGGATTGAACAGCGGCGCAATATCTGGCGCAAGCGTTCCCGTATTTTTGGCGACAATCGAGCCATCGAGCAGCAGCGATCCCGCGACGACCATCACGCCACCGCCAAATTGCGACGCCTCATTATTCGCAATCGTGCTATATCGAACCGTTGCGGCCGATTGGAAAGTTTCCAGGCCGGCAGCGGTCGCCGCCCGATTATCGCCGATTGTTACTTGCGACAACGATAACGAGCTATAAGCAACGCTCAGCCCCCCTGCCGTTCCCGCCGTGTTCGATGTGATCGCGCTGTTTTGGATCGTTACCGTGCTCGCCACCGGAAATAATATGCCCTTGTCATACAGTCCCCCGCCGATCGTTCCTGCCGTGTTACCGCTAAGCGTGCTGTTCGAAATGACGAGATTCCCACGCGAAATGCTAATTCCGCCGCCGGTAGTGCTCGCAAAATTATTGCTGATCACGCTGGAAGTGATCGTCATATCGTAATAGGAAGCGATTCCGCCGCCAAAACCGCCCGTGGTGGTATTGCCGGAGATCTCGCTGTTTTGAACGACCAATTTGCCGCTCACCGAGATTCCACCCCCCTCGTAGTTCGCAAGATTTCCCGTGATGTTGCAATTGACGATGTTCAAATCGCCTAGGCTATCGATCGCACCGCCGCTACCTGAGGAACAGGACGTAATCGAGCAACCCGTTAAGGTCAGATGTTCAACGTTGAATATCGCGCCGCCAAAATAAGCGGTGTGGCTATTGAACATGCTAATGCCGCTAATGCCGACATCGAACACATCCGAGCTATCGCCGCTTGTAATCCGAAAGATTCCGCCCACGTCGTCCGCAGTCAGGAAGTTTTGGCTGGAATCGATCGTGAGCAAGTCTTGACCGGGGCCAGTAATTGTTAGCGGCTTGTCGATCACGAGCGAGCCTAGCAGCAGCTGCGTCGTGGCAGGGCCGCCATTGAACAGCGACGGAGCGAAAATGATCGTATCGGAAGGCGCCGCGACCGCGATCGCTTCACGCAGCGAAATCCCGCCGACGTTCACGCCGTTGTTCTGATCAACGAGCGTCGTCACGGTGATCGCCAACAGCCGTCGCTCTTCGAGCCCCTCGAATCGCAAATTGCGGCCACGCAGCGCACGCAGGCGATCGCTACGAGCGCGCGGTCCGGCCTTTAAGTTTTTCGCTGACCGTTCCCGCATTGTTCCCGCCGATATTGGAAATCTGAGAAAATGCCCGAAAGAGTCGAGTATAGCTCCCCCAAACAGCGGGGGAAAGCAAAAACGCAGCGCAATGAATCGCTTACAAAAAGTGCCGTTTCGCTGCCGCGGGGCCGCGTTCGACAATGGCCGAATCAATCATGGAAATCTGTTGCGGGCTCAACTCCCAACCCATCGCCCCGGCTGTCTCCTCTATTTGATGCGGCCGTTTCGCACCACATAGCGCGCTCGTAATGCCGGGCTGACTGAACGTCCAATTTACCACCACCTGTGCGACCGTATGCCCGCTTAGCGCCGCAGCTTCGCGCAAGCGATCGATAAACGCCTGATTGCGCTCCCACTCGTCGCCCGTGTAGCCGGGGTACTTGCGGCGACCATCGCGTGGGTCGAGTCCAATCGCCCGCGTGATTTTCCCGGCCAGGATCCCCTTCATCAGCGGCCAGTACACCATGACCGCAGCACTGTGCTCCCGGCACCAAGGAATCGTTCGCTGCTCAATCCCGCGCAGCAACATGTTGTACGGCGGCTGAACCGCGGTAATCGGGCACACAGCCGCAAACTCCTGCAGTTGTTCGACCGTGAAATTCGAGACCCCGATGGTCCGCGTCTTTCCTGCCTCCATTAACTCGCGCAGCATTCCCGCCGAGTCGGCGAGCGGCACACTCTCATCGGGCGTGTGCAAATAAAGCAGCTCAACGCGATCCGTGCCCAATCGCCGCAGCGATTCTTCGCACTCCGCCCGCAGTGTTGCCGGCCGGCCATCAGTCACCATTTCGCTGCCTTCATAGTGAATGCCGCATTTCGTAGCGATCACCAGCTCGTCGCGCCGCCCTTCGGTCGCGCGGCGAATCAAGTTTTCACTCTCGCCGTTCGGCCCATACACATGTGCCGTATCCAGATGGTTGATTCCCACCTCGAAACACTTGCGAATCGTCGCGATGCTGTCCGCATCGTTCGTATCGAGTGTCGTAACTCCGGCAATCGGCCAACAGCCGAGCGAAACGGGCGACACATACAACCCCGATTTACCAAGCGGCCGAAGTCCTGTTTCACGACAGAAAGACATGACGCTTCACCTACCGATTTGGGCGCGACGGCGTGTACTGGCAACAATCGACCGGACATACATCGTGGCTTGGGCCAAGCCGCCCGAGAGCGAGTCGATCGGGCGTCGCCATAATTCGCTCTTCGATTAGCTCACGAATCATGCGCACGAATCGCGGATGCGTGCCCACCGTCGCGGCGCGAACCATGCTAATGCCAAGATCGCCGCATAGCTGCTGGGCCTCGGTATCCAGATCGTAAACCACTTCGAGGTGGTCGGAGATAAACCCGATCGGAATGATCGCGACGTCTGCCAAATCGCGATCCGATTCCTTGAGCGTGCGAATATACTCGCAAATATCTGGCTCAAGCCACGGCTGCTGCGGTGGCCCACTACGACTTTGATAAACGAGTTCCCATTCTTGCCGTCCTAATCCTTCCGCTACTAGCCGGCTAGACTCGCACAATTGCTCCACATACCGGCACCCGTCCGCCATCCCTTGCGGAATGCTGTGGGCCGTAAAAATGAGCTTCGCCGCATCACGCCTTTCAATGGGGATCTGATCTAAAGCAGTCCTCGTATGCTCGATCATTGGCTCGATAAAACCAGGATGATTGAAGAACACACGGAGCTTATCGATCGCCGGTGCCGCTGGCCCAACTTCCGCCTGCGCCGCCGCAATGTTCTCGCGATACTGCCGGCAACCGGAGTAAGAACTGTAAGCGCTCGTAAAGAAAGCCAGCGCTCGCCGCACACTGTCGTTCGCCATCTGCCGTAGCGTGTCGGCCAGCATCGGATGCCAATTGCGATTGCCCCAATAGATTGGCAAGTGCGGGCCGTGCGCCGCCAATTCTTTTTCGAGCGCAGCAATTAACGCGCGATTCTGGTCGTTGATCGGGCTACGACCACCGCAGTGATAATAGTGCTCGGCAACTTCCAGCATTCGTTCCCGCGGCACGTTTCGGCCACGCAACACGTTTTCCAAAAACGGCAGCACGTCGTCGGTCTTATCGGGACCGCCAAAAGAAACGACGAGCAAAGCATCGTAGGCGTCCGGCATGAATTAACTTCTATCGGCAGGCGAAACCGCTCATCCTGGTAACTTCGAATCGTTCTTCGCCTTGCACTACGGCTTGGTCTCACCCATCAACTTCGCAACGGTCGGTTCGATTGCCTCGGCCCAAATCTCGTAACCTTTTGCGTTCGGGTGAAGCAAATCCGGCATGATGTCGCGCGACAACGTGCCGTCCGCCGACAAAAACTTATCGCCGATGTCGAGGTAAAACACCTTCTTGTCATCCCCCAGACTCGACGCCAATTTGCTCGCCTTCGCATTCGTCTCGCGCTGTGGCGCATCGGGCTTCTCGGCCCGCGGAAAAATCGCGAGCAGCAGGATCTTCGTATCGGGCAGCTTTTCTTCGAGCTTTTCCACAATCGCTTTGATGCCATCCCCGATTTCTTCGGCCGTGTTGTCTTTCGAGTTATTCGTCCCGATCATGACGACCGCGAGCTTCGGATGGATGCCGTCGATATTGCCGTGCTCAAGTCGCCACAGCACGTGCTGCGTTCGATCGCCGCCAATTCCCAAATTTGCCGCATTACGCTTGGCGTAATACTTCTCCCACACACCTTTACCATCACCCGCCCAGCGAGCGGTAATCGAATCGCCCACAAAAATCAGGTCAACATTCCCTTCCGCAACCCGTTTGTTGATCGCCTCGTGCTGCTTTAGGAAATTCGCGCCCGGCTTAACCGCCGGCGTCGTGGCCGAACTGGGCGGCTCCTTCGCCAGCAGATTGCCCACAACCGTCAGGGCGACAATCGCACTCAGAAGCAGACTAAATTGCGGAATTCGGTGTCTCATCGCACAACCTTCCAAAAACTTCTTATAGGCAAAGTGAAATCGATCGCTCCGGCGAACCTCCTTCATTCTACGGTGTCTCGACCGCGACATAAACGGACTTATTTTCTACGATGGAGGTGTCCCATGTGCGATCAAACCAACGAAGAATCCTGCTTTCGAACCGATGAGCAAACGTCGCCGCGGTTATCCCTCTGAAACGCGGGTGAAGCGTGGCGTCCGCGTCGTTCACGGCAACAAACTGCTCGAAGAAAAGCTCGGCCGCAACGACCTCTGCCCTTGCGGCAGTGGCCTGCGCTTCAAACGTTGCTGCTTGCGATCGGGCCGTTTTTGAAGGCACGAATCGCGGCCACTACTTTTAGAGAACCATAAAGAACCGTAAGCTGCGGGCCGGCGATCTCCGGGGGCCGGCCCGCGCTCATTCCAAATGCTCGACTTTCTTTTGCAATTCTAGGTTCGGTGCTGCGAATGCTGCTCTCAATTTCAACGACGCACCGACCGGCAACTGACCTCGGGCATTTGCTCCATAAGCACCCCGAACGCTGCCAATCATTCGATTTGAGCTTCGGGCAGGCGCACGTTTTCTATCCGGAAGCGAATGCCGACCGCTGCACCGCTTGCCTGTTGCTCGATGTCGACCCTGTCCGGCTAGTCCGCGGCCGCGGCGATTGGCGTGGCGGCATGCTCGACCAGTATGTCAACGACCGCTCCTACGTAGCGTCGTCGTTCATGAGTGTGGCGATCGCACAGGTGTTCGGCACTGCCCTGGGCGGCCGGTCGAAGGAACGCGCCGCATTAGTTGAAGTGCCGATCCCGCTCACAGTCCGCATCGATGTGCTGCCCGTCCGCGGCGGCGAGGATTTGTTGAAGCGCATTTTCGAGCCGCTAGGCTACGCTATCGCCGCAAAGAGGCACCCGCTCGATGATCAATTTAAAGAATGGGGCGAAAGTCCGTTCTTCACGGTTGAATTACAACAGACGACAACCGTCGCCGAGCTCCTACAACATTTGTACGTGCTGATTCCTGTTTTCGATCAGCGGAAGCATTACTTTATCGGCCAGGAGGAAGTCGAAAAACTGTTTGCCAAGGCCGGCGGTTGGCTGGCTGACCATCCCGACCGTGAATTGATCACCCGCCGTTACCTCGGCCGGCAACACGGGCTGGCGCGACAAGCACTGGCTCGGTTGCTGGCCGAAGATGAACCGCGCAAGCTTGACGATGATGCCGGTGATCCGCCAGCGGACGGAGAAATGCCCGAGCGCGAGCTCTCGCTCCACGAACAACGGCTAGGGACCGTGTTGGCGGCGCTTTGCGCGTCTGGCGCACACACAGTCGTCGACCTCGGCTGCGGCGAAGGACGATTGTTGCGGCACCTCCTCGCCGACCGCCAGTTTACAAACATTTTAGGTGTAGACGTTTCGATTCGCGCACTGGAAATCGCGGCCCGTCGGCTCAAATTCGACTGGATGTCACCGAAGCAACGCGAACGAATTACACTTCACCACGGCGCCCTCACCTACCGCGATGCAAAACTGGCCGGCTTCGATGCCGCGGCAATCGTCGAAGTAATCGAGCACCTCGATCCGGCGCGGTTATCAGCATTCGAACGCGTCGTCTTCCAGCACGCCCGCCCGCGCACGATCGTGCTCACCACACCGAACCGCGAATACAACGTCATGTGGGAAACGCTCCCCGCCGGCGAAATGCGCCACGGCGACCATCGCTTCGAATGGACACGGACCGAATTCCAAACGTGGGCGAGCCGAGTCGCTGAGCAATATGGATATTCGGTGCGATTCTTGGCCGTTGGTCCGGCAGATGACGCGGTCGGAGCACCATCGCAAATGGGAATATTCGAGCTTGCAGCCCCTACTAAATGACCACGCTCTCAATCCCCAACCTGTCATTCGTGGTCCTCGTCGGCTCCAGCGGCTCCGGCAAGAGCACATTCGGCGCAAGCATTTCTTGCCAACGGAGGTGTTGTCCAGCGACTACTGCCGCGGTCTGGTATGCGACGATGAAAACAGTCAGGTCGCAACGAAAGACGCGTTCGAAGCGCTGCACTTCATCGCGGCCAAGCGACTTGCCGCAGGACGGCTGACCGTTGTGGATGCGACGAACGTGCAGCCCGAGTCCCGCCGGCCGCTGGTGGTGCTGTGCGCGAGTACCACATGCTGCCAGTGGCGATCGTCTTCGATCTCCGCGAAGACATTTGCCACCAGCGAAACCGCGACCGACCGGGCCGTAGCTTCGGCGAGCATGTGATTCGTCAACAGCGGTCGCAGTTGCGGCGGTCGTTGCGGGCCCTCAAGCGTGAAGGCTTTCGTTATGTGTTCATACTCGAATCACCGGAAGAGGTCGACGCCGTCACCATTGAGCGGACGCCGCTCTGGAACGATCGGCGGCACGAGCGCGGGCCATTCGATTTTATCGGGGACGTCCACGGCTGCGGAGAAGAACTGGAAGAGCTCCTCACGAAGCTCGGCTATCAGCGGAGCGAAGCTGTCAGCCCGTGTGCGGGATGGAGCGACATCAGTTACAGTCACCCCGCCGGCCGGAAGGCTGTGTTCGTTGGCGACCTCGTAGATCGCGGGCCGCGCGTGCTCGATACGCTAAGCATCGTGCGAAATATGATGGCCGCCGATTCCGCTTTGTGCGTGCCCGGCAACCACGACATGAAGCTGCACAAGAAGTTGAGCGGCAAGAATGTGCGAGTCAGCCACGGCTTGGCCGAGACGCTTGCCGAAATCGACGCTCTTCCCGAGGAAGGGCGCCAAAACTTTTGCAAGGAAGCCGCTAAGTTCATCAACGGCCTCGTAAGCCACTACGTGCTGGATGGCGGCCGCGTCGTTGTCGCGCACGCCGGCATGGAGGAGTCGATGCAAGGCCGCGGCTCGGGCAAGGTTCGCGAGTTCGCGCTTTACGGCGAAACGACCGGCGAGACTGACGAGTTCGGCCTGCCTGTGCGCCACAACTGGGCCGCCGAGTATCGCGGCAACGCCATGGTCGTTTACGGTCACACGCCCGTGCCGCAGCCCGACTGGCTCAACAAAACCGTAAACATCGATACCGGCTGCGTGTTCGGCGGCGCGCTCACGGCGCTGCGGTACCCCGAGCAGGAATTCGTCTCTGTAAAAGCCAAGCGTACGTATTGCGAGCCAGCCCGGCCGTTTTTGCTCGACGAGCAAAAGCCGCCCGCGATTTCCTCGCAACATGAGCTGGATGACCTACTTGATCTTGCCGACGTCACCGGCAAGCGAATTATTTCGACTCGACTACGTCACAACGTTACGATCCGCGAGGAGAACGCCACCGCAGCCCTCGAAGTAATGAGTCGGTTCGCGGCGAACCCCAAGTGGCTCGTGTACCTGCCACCGACGATGTCGCCTTCCGAAACGTCGAACTGCGAGGGATACCTCGAATATCCCGAAGAAGCATTCGGTTACTTTCGCAGCCAGGGCATACAGCACGTCGTGTGCGAGCAAAAGCACATGGGCTCGCGGGCGGTGGTTGTCGTCTGTCGCGATTCAGCGACGGCGCGCGCCCGTTTTGGCGTCGAGGACGAGGCCGGCGCCATTGTCACTCGCACTGGCCGCAAATTCTTCAACGACGCAGCTCTGGAAACTGCTTTGCTCGACCGGGTACGCGCAGCGTTAACAACCGCCATATTTTGGGATGAGTTCGCCACCGATTGGGCGCTTCTCGATTGCGAGCTAATGCCTTGGTCAGCCAAGGCCCAAGAGCTGTTGCGCACGCAATATGCTGCCGTCGGCGCCGCGGCAAACGCCGCGCTGCCAGCGGTGCTCGACACAATTCGAACAAGTGCTTCGCGGTTGCAAAGCAATGATTCGCAGAAGTTAACCGAATTGCTGGGCGACTTCGAACAACGCCAGCAATCGGCCCAGCGGTTTGTCGAAGCCTACCGCCATTATTGTTGGCCGGTCGAGTCGATCGATGACTACAAACTCGCTCCCTTCCACCTGCTCGCAACTGAGGGCAACGTGCATGTGCAGCAAAACCATCGCTGGCACATGGAGACGCTCGCCCGTTTATGCGAGGCCGACCCGCAGTTGCTCTTGGCGACGCCGTACCGGGTGGTCGATGCCACAAATCTTGACGAGGTCGCACAAGCCATTGCTTGGTGGAACGAACTCACCAAGCGCGGAGGCGAGGGTATGGTCGTAAAGCCGCTTTACTTTATCGCCCAAGGCAACAAGGGGCTGATTCAACCCGCGGTAAAATGCCGCGGTCGCGAGTACCTGCGAATTATTTATGGTGCCGATTACACCACGCCTGCCAATCTCGCGCGATTGCGAAATCGCGGCTTGGCTGCAAAGCGTTCGCTCGCGCTGCGTGAATTTGCTCTCGGCGTGGAAGGCCTGGAGCGATTCATCCGCCGCGAACCATTGCGACGCGTTCACGAATGCGTCTTCGGCGTCCTCGCGCTCGAAAGCGAGCCTGTCGACCCGCGGCTCTGAGCCGTCGGCGTAAAATGAGAATGACCCCAACGGGACTCGAACCCGTGTTACCGGCGTGAAAGGCCGGTGTCCTAGACCGCTAGACGATGGGGCCAGCGCGCAACGTCAACAATCCGGCCTGCAGCGTTTTTCCGCGGACCGTCGTCGGTTGCTCGATGCCGCTGATTCGAATCCATCGGAAACTAACGCGGCACATGCATCAAGCTGATTTAGCTGTATATGGTTACAGCGCCGCAACGTCAAGCCAACCGGGGCGAGACAATCCAATAAGAATTTGGATTTCACCGGGCGTTCGACGTTCACCCAGCGCAATTAGAATGCGAACTGTTCACCAGTTCGATGGGCCCCATGAGCGGAAATGCTAGCAGATATTTTCGGATGGCAAAAAGAAGTGAACGAAGCGCAATTAAGTCCGCGTCTCAACGCGACTTAGCACTAACCAGTCGCGTTCGAACCATCGTTCGGCGCGAGTGACGATTCGTCTGGCTTCTGCTGATTGCGGCGTATTGCCTCGTAAACTTCGTTACGATGTACGGGCACTTCCTTGGGCGCTTCCACGCCAAGCCGGACCTTGTCGCCGCGAATTTCTACGACGACGATCGTTATATCATCATTGATGATGATACTCTCGTTCTTTTTCCGTGATAGAACTAACATGCGCGATTCCTTCCAGGGTGCGTCCGTACAACCGAAATCTTCGTTCGCCAGTGCCGGGTAGGTAGACACCCCGAGGCCCGCGGCCCGTCAAAATCTAGGGATGTGGCCCACCCGTCTCTTAGACGACCCTTCAATCCACTCTACGTGGTCCCGGGCGCTAGTCAAGCAAACGCCATCCCTAAATCGCCTGTTTTTAGCCGTCATTGCTGGCATTTGGCATGAGATTTGGAGCAGTGAGCAGGATCGCTAACCGCATAAAACCGGTGTAACAGTTGTCCCGATTAATGTGGTACACGGCATAAAGCCTTTCTATATCGCGAGTTATGTCGCACCGAATATGTGGCTTTGTGCAGGCAACCCACTCAATATTTGAATTCGCGATAATGGCACGAGCTCAACCTCCGATTCTGCAAAAACTTAGCGTATAGCACTGAGAAACACGACAATTTGGCTCAAAGGGGTCGCTTTCAGCACGTTGCCAATCTCGCGGGCAAACTGCGCTAAAGCGGACCGTGTTTTTGATGGCGCGACCCCTATTCGATTACCAAGCTCAAATGCGTAGTAGCGAAAACGTTCGACGCTTTCCGCGCGCGATTATTCGATGGATCTGCGTCGCGCGACCTCTTCTCTCCTTACAATCGCGAACGACTCACTCGCACGCGCGACTGTGAAAGAATTGATCGATCGTGACTTTGTTTTGCCGGTTGCGGTTCCCACAATACTCCTCATATAATCGAACGCGAAGCGCACGCATAACGCGCGATCGCGCGAAGTGCGGCGAACAGGCTGCTCTGTTGTGCGCCAATGTGTTGCGACGTTGGCCTACCCGTTTGCCGATACTGTCAGGAAATCTGCGGCCCAATGATCAACGAAATGAAGGCTGTTTGGCCCTGGATGGGCAACGTCGTGGAAGCGGTTTACACCGTCGCCCACGGCATGTGGATCACGCTTCGAACAGGGATCAAAACGTATCGGCCAGAACGTAAAACGTTCACGGAGCACTTCGAATATCCGGAATTGCCGGTACCCGTCGCCGCCCGTTACCGCGGCTTTCATCGCTTCGATTTGACGACGTGCATCTCCTGCGATCAATGCGCAAAAGCCTGCCCGGTCGATTGCATTTACATCGGCAAGGAGCGCGTCGAAAATGGCAAGGGCTTCAAAATCACCGGCTACACGATTGACTATACCAAGTGCATGTTCTGTGCGCTGTGCGTTGAGCCGTGCCCGGTCGATTGCATCTTCATGGGCGCTACCCATGACTTGAGTTGCTATAGCCGCGATGGCTGCATCGTCGATTTTTCGCGGATGCCGCTCGACGTCGCCTGGGGTCGCGCGACATTGAATCCCACGGCAGTGGCCGATTCCAAGGTAATCACCGATCCCGTCCACGGTGGGCCAAACCAGTAAGAACTGTCATGTCGAGTCCAATCGCCATCGCTGCCTACGTCGCGCTGTTCGCGCTGGTCGGGTTCGTATTTTTGTTTTCGAATCTCGTCCTCGGCTGGCTGTTTCGGCCGCGGCTTCCTAACGTCGAAAAGTTAGAAGTGTACGAATGTGGCGAGCCGACGATCGGCTCCAGCTTCGTGCAGTTCGACCTGCGATTTTACGTCGTCGCACTACTGTTCATCATTTTCGACGTCGAAGTCGCGTTCTTCTTCCCCTGGGCAACCGTCTTCGGAAAGACAACACAACTCTCCGCGGGACCGCCTCCAGCCGTCGCCACAGACTCTGTCGCTACGATTACTGCAGACCGTTTGAATGAGCTCGGCCTGCGCGGGGTTACCGCTGCCAATTCCGCCGATACCCCCGCGCTTCGCCAAGCGGCCCGAGACCTGGCGCTGACCTCGTTCGCCGACATCCTCGTCTTCTTCGGCGTCTTGCTAGTTGGATTTGCGTATGTGTGGAAGCGGGGTGACCTCGATTGGGTGCGGGCGCTCACACGCGAAAAACCGCAGCCACTCCATCGTCCACCGCCACCGCGCGCGCTCGAGCCAAGTCAATCTATTTTGTCCGCATAACTGCCGTCGCCGCGTGCGACGCGCCAATCACTGGTGCGAATCAACCTATGGCCGGTCCAGCTTTCGTCGAACAACTTAAATCCAAATTTGGCGATAAAATCGCCGGTTCGAATTTGGAAAATATCGACCCCTGGATTGAAGTCGCCCCAACCGGCCTTCTCGAAGTGTGCCGTTACTTGCGCGATGAGCCGACGCTCGCCTTCGATTATTTATGCTGCATCTCGGGCGTTGATTATCTCCATACCGACGAAAAGAAAGCCGCCAAAAGCGAGTGGCAACCCCACACCGAGGTCGTGTACCACCTCTACAGCATGCGGCATAAGCACAGCCTGGTGCTCAAAGTGATTCTGCCCCGCTGGCGAAACAATGAGCCCGGCGAGCTGCCTGAACTTCCTAGCGTCTCTGGCTTGTGGAGCACCGCCGATTGGCACGAACGTGAAGTCTACGACCTATCGGGCGTGTACTTCATTGATCACCCGAATCTACGCCGCATCCTGTGCCCCGAAGATTGGGTCGGCCACCCCCTGCGAAAAGACTACCAAATGCCGCTCGAGTACCACGGAATTCGGGGGCGTTAGATAGTTGATAGTGGATTGTTGTTAGTTGACGGAAACTTACGATATTTACAACGCTTGCACGAGGTTGGTGTGTCGCGTTCGAATTTTGAGAATTTGGACGTTTATCGTTTGGCCGAAACTTTGTCCGATCGCATTTGGAAAATCGTTGGGGCCTGGAAAATCTTTGAGCGAGATACGATCGGCAAACAACTCGTCCGCTCGGTAGATAGTGTCGGAGCAAATATCGCAGAGGGCGCGGGGAGAGGAACATACCGCGACAACTGCCATTTCATACACTTCGCTCGCGGATCATTGTACGAAACCAAGCATTGGCTAAGGCGCGCATACACTCGCGAACTACTGTCCCAGAACGAGATTGATGAGCTGAAACCGTTGATCGAAGAATTAGCGCCAAGATTAAATGCTTACCTGAGATCGATTCGCCATACTCGCCCGGCTAAATCGAGCTCCTCCACTAACAACTAACCACGATCAACTATCAACTAACATGTCTTCCCTCGTTGAAGATCCACGAATCATCGAGTTCGACGTCCGCACGGACGAAATGCTCGTCAACATGGGCCCCCAGCACCCGAGCACCCACGGCGTGCTCCGGCTGGTGCTTCGCACCGACGGCGAAATCGTCTCCGAAGTTGTGCCGCACATCGGATACTTGCATCGCTGCGCCGAGAAGATTGGCGAGAATCTAACGCCCCGGCAGTGGATCCCCTACACAGACCGCATGGACTACCTGGCCGGCATGAACATGAATCTCGGCTGGGCCCTCGCCGTCGAGAAACTTGTGGGCTACCGAGTGCCTGAGCGCGGGCGGCATTTACGCGTGCTCATTTCGGAGCTGAATCGTATCGCCAGCCACTTGGTCGGCATGGGTGCCTACGGGCTCGATCTAGGCACCTTTAGCCCGTTCTTGTACGCATTTCGGGAGCGCGAGCGAATCCTCGATTTGTTTGAGGAAGCGTGCGGCGCCCGCCTGACCTACAGCTACCTGACTCCGGGCGGCGCCACCGCCGACCTGCCCCGCGGCTGGGTTAAGAAGTGTGAAGACTTCCTCGACCAATTCATGCCGATTATCGATGAGTACCACGCGCTGCTGACGACGAACTCGATCTTTGTGAAGCGCACCGCCGCCATCGGCATCCTAACGCCCGAGATGGCGATCGACTTCGGCACCAGCGGCCCCGTCCTCCGCGGCAGCGGCATCGATCACGATATGCGTCGCGACGGCGAAGAAATCTACACGTCGATGTACGAAGGCTACGCGTTCGAAGTCGTGTGCGAACGCGACGGACATTATCCGCGCGATCATGCCTATCCAAACGTCCCCCACGAAGCCGTCCTCGGCGACTGTTGGCACCGCTTCTACGTCCGCATGCTCGAAGTTGTGCAGAGTGTCGACCTGTGCCGCCAGGCAATCGACCGGTATAGCACGTCAAGCGGCAGCCACGGCGAGCCTATGAAGCTCACCGCAAAACTGCCAAAGGGCGAGTGTTACCTGGAAACCGAGGCTCCCAAAGGCCAGATGGGCTTCTACCTTGTCAGCTCCGGCGACTCCATACCCTGGCGAGTGCGGGCCCGCAGCAGCAGCTTCTGCAACCTGTCGGTCACCAACGCCCTCTGCCGCGGCTGCCTCATCGCCGATGTGCCGGCAATCGTCGGTTCGCTCGACATCGTGATGGGCGAAATCGATCGATAGAGGCTACCCGCGGTCACCGTTTTGCACGAGTTCAACATCCGCTTCGACCATGATGCGTACCAGCTCGGCAAAATCCACCGTCGGTTTCCATCCGAGCTTCTCGCGGGCGTACGTCGAATCGCCCTGCATCAAATCGACTTCGGCCGGGCGAAAATAGCGCGCGTCGATCCGCACCCGCTCATTTCCGTTGGCATCAACGCCCACTTCCTTCAATCCTTCACCACGCCACGTAATCGGCATTCCCACCAACTTGAACGCCAACTCGCAAAATTCACGCACCGAGTGCGATTCGCCCGTCGCAATCACATAGTCATCCGCGGCCTTTGCCTGCAGCATTTGCCACATGGCCTGCACGTAATCCCCCGCGAAACCCCAATCGCGCCGGGCTGCTAGATTGCCAAGATACAAACTCTCCTGCAGCCCAGCCTTAATTCGCGCGACCGCCCGCGTAATCTTCCGCGTCACAAACGTCTCACCTCGCCGCGGCGATTCGTGGTTGAACATGATCCCATTCACCGCGAACATGCCGTAAGACTCGCGGTAGTTGCGAGTCGCCGCGAACGCGAACGCCTTCGCGCATGCGTAGGGACTTCGCGGGTAGAAAGGCGTCTGCTCGTTCTGCGGCGTCTCAACCGCCTTGCCGTACATCTCGGAAGACGACGCCTGATAAAACCGGCATTTCAAATCGCTTTCGCGAATCGCCTCCAATATCCGAATGCACCCCAGTCCCGTGATTTCGGAAGTGTACTCCGGAATATCGAAGCTCACGCGCACGTGCGACTGAGCCCCGAGATTGTAAATCTCGTCCGGCCGAATCGTTTTCACCAACTGATCGAGCGACGACCCATCGGCCAAGTCGCCATAGACGAGCCGCAGCCGCACGTCATCATCGTGGGGGTCCTGGTAGATATGGTCGAGGCGACTCGTGTTGAACGACGAAGAGCGCCGCACCATGCCGTAAACCTCGTACCCTTTCGCGAGTAGCAATTCGGCCAAATACGAGCCATCCTGCCCGGTAATACCGGTTACTAGCGCGCGCTTGCCGTTTTTCGCAGGGTACGAAGAAGCCATTTCTCCATTCTAGTTCACGGCTTGTTCGGCGGCACCTGAAGATCATTCCGCAAACGCTCCAGTTCCGTCGTTAGTTCCGCCTGCAATTTCGCGTACTCCGGCTTGCCATACACGTTCTTCAGCTCATGCGGGTCTTTATCCAAATCGTAAAGCTCCCATTCCTTGAGCGTGTAGAAATGAATCAGCTTCGCGTGCCCCGTCGTCACGCCTTCGTGCTTCGCGACATGATGATCGGCGTCCTTGTCTTCGTAAAAATGGTAGTAAAACGACTTCCGCCAATTCTCGGGCGCTTTGCCTTTTAAAATCGGTACGATGCTGTGACCTTGAATCTCTTTCGGAACATCAACACCCGCGGCCTCCAAAAAAGTCGGTGCAAAATCAATGTTGGAAACCATATCACCATCGACGGCGCCGGCCTTGACCTGCCCTGGCCACCGTACCAGAAGCGGCGTCCGCAGCGATTCCTCGTACATGAACCGCTTATCGAACCAGCCATGCTCGCCCATGTAGAAACCTTGATCGCTCGTGTAAACGACGATCGTATTCTTCGCCAAGCCGCTTTCGTCTAAATACTTCAACAGCTGGCCAACGCTATCGTCCACCGATTCAATGCACCGCAAATAATCCTTCATGTACAACTGGTAAAACCATTTGGTGCGATCTTTCCCCTGCGGATCCGCCTCCTTAAACTTCTCCGATCGCGGGTCAACCAGCTTCTCCCACTCGGCCTTGTCGGAATCGCTCATGCGATTGAACAGCACTCGCCGGGCCGCATCCGATTTATCCCACAGCTTGAGATCAACCTGGGGGTGCATCTGACCGATTCGCATATCCGCCTTGTGCGCCGCCGTACCTCGCGTCGCGTAATCGTCAAACAGCGTCGGCGGTTCGGAGATCTTCTCCCCTTCGCGATCTCCCAGCTTTTCGGCGCCGGCTGCCACGGCCGATGAGGCGCTTTGTGCTGCACCATCAATGCAAACGGGCGCTGCGAGTCCCGTTTGTTTTTTAACCAGTCGAGCCCCTCGTTCGTGATAATTTCCGTAACGTACCCCGGCACCGATCGCTTGCCGTCGGCGGTTATCAAATCGGGCCGATAGTACTGCCCCTGCCCCGGCAAAATCTCCCAAAAATCGAAGCCCGTCGGATCACTCTCCAAATGCCACTTGCCGACGATCGCCGTCTGATACCCCGCCTTCTGCAACAACTTGGGGAACGTCTCCTGAGTACCGTCGAACGGTTTGTGCGACGTGTTATCGTAAAACCCGTTCTTGTGACTGTATTTACCCGTCAAAATGCAGGCCCGGCTGGGGCCGCACAGTGAGTTCGTCACATAACACCGGTCGAATCGCATCCCCTCATGAGCAATGCGATCGATATTCGGCGTCTGGTTCCGGCTGCCGTCGTACGCGCTGATCGCCTGAAAGGCATGATCGTCGCTCATGATGAACAGAATGTTGGGCCGCTCGGCAGCGAGAATCGACGCTGATGCCGAACACAGAACGGCGACCAGGAAATAGAGGAGATTTCGGATTGCGGATTTCGGATTGCGGATTAACCAAGGCATTTGCAACCCTCTCGTTTACTTAATCCGCAATCACCAATCCGAAATCCCGCTAACTGCCGCTGGAGGGAGTTGAACCCCCACTCACTTGCGTGAACATGGACCTGAACCATGCGCGTCTGCCAATTCCGCCACAGCGGCTCGAAAGGGCAATTCTAACACCGTGGGGTCCGCCTCGCCAAGCGGCTGCCGAACGATCGTTGATAGTTGTTAGTGGATAGTAGATTGTTGGTCTCTGCATCAGAAATCAACTATCCACGAACCACTATCTACTATCGAAATGAAAAACCGCCGCGGCAGATTCACTCCACCGCGGCGGCCGTTTTTCAACAATAGTTACAAAACGCTCATTGCGTCGAATCGACTTCACGCCCATTGCGCGTGATCAGGTGCAAGTACACATCTGGCGATACGTTATCATTGAGGGCTTGAGAGTGACCATCGGCGTAGCCTTGGATCACAATACTCGGGTGCCGACTGCTCGGACCCCAAATACGGTTGGCCACGCCGCCATGTTGGTCGGTCGCCTTGTAGTACTTGGTTGTCACGCCTTTGGTGTCACCTTTATTAAGCGCGCTGTCGCAACCCGTGCCGCATGTCCAGGTGATGGTCGTCTGGTTAACAATGCTGCTGCCGACTGGAGCCGTGCCTTGCGGCCAAGCACCCACCACGTACGAGGCAAAACCGCTATACCAAGAGGTTTTGGTCTCGTCACGCGATTCGGTAATCAGAGCAGTTTTGGACGTTCCATCCGAAAGGCTTTGGAATCCCAAACCCTTCGATTGAATCTTACCGCCAACCAGTCCCGGGAATGGCAAACCACCGTTTCCGCAGTAAGCGCCCGTACAAGCCGTTGTCGCGGCATTTCCCGCCGTAGAGGGCAACCCGCTCGCCAGATTGTTTGCCGGTGCCGCAAGGTAATGCGTTGCCGCGAGGGCCACGTAATTGCCGGTGCCCAATTTAATACCGGGAGGAGTTGTCGGCGCACCACTTGTAATCAAATTCGTGATCGGTACATCGTCTTCACCGGGGAAGCTTGGGCAAACGAGCCCCGGTATCTTCGTTGAGTAGATGTAAGGATTGGTTGTCGATGCCGCCGTGCCTGGGTTTTGTGTAGCCCCTTTGGCATCCTTTTCGAAAGCAGCATCCTGCAATTTACCCAACCGAGTCGTACCGACTCCCTGGGTGATTTTGTCATAGATCACCGATTCTTCCATAAACGGCAAGATCTGAACGATCCAGCTGTAACCATCACCAGCTTGGCCAGGCGACCAGTTGGTGTAGGGTGGGCTAGCAGGGCTACCGGCAGCGACCGCACCGTACTGCGCAACCGAGGCCGTACTTGAACCGCCCACAAACAGCGGTGCCGTCGAAGCCAACGGCAACGCCAAACGCGTGTCGTGATGATTCTGCAACGCGATCAACAACTGCTTGAAGTTATTCAAGCACTGATTGCGCCTCGCCGCTTCACGCGCGGCCTGAATTGCTGGCAGCAATAACGCTACCAAGATGCCGATGATCGCGATGACCACCAGCAGCTCGACGAGGGTAAAACCTCGCCTTCTGCGATTCGCTTCCATAACCGATCTCCTTTGAAAAATGAAACAAAAATGAGGATAAAACAGAAAAATCGCCGACCGGATTCGGCCGCCGTCTCTTCTCTCGTCACCTACTAGAAATTGAATGACCTAACATAAGGGGACGCGCGAAAAGCCGCCGTTCCTTCAATCGGCATCCGAAGAAGCCGCCCTCTTGCGAATCCCCAGCCTCGCCCACACTAGCCCCCAGCGCTTAGAGAATGGGCTACTTTATACCCAGAGTCTAAGCTCCGGCAGCCCATGCTGTCAACAAATGAGGACGGCGATTTGGCCACTCCGGGCTACGAAATGCCACGGCCGACTGGTCCGCGTCCAACCGGCGCTCCCTCCACTGACCGACACAGCTTGACGCAGCGCCACGACCCGCCAGAATTCCTAATTGCAGCCCTTCGCCGCCCCGACCCCAAATGTCAGCGGCCGCCCGCTCCTCCTTCAACCAGGCCCGCGTTGTGAGTGTTCACGTCGATGTCGTTTTCGGACCCGCCCGTTCGGGGAAGACGCATCGCCTCGTCGACCGCTATGTCGAATCGCTGAAAACCGCCGACCGACGCAAGTTCGACTACCATCTGTGGATCGCTCCCAGCTCGCGATCAGCCGCTCAAATCCGAGAGTCACTCGCAGCGCACGGCGCGACTCACCTTTCGCCCGGCATCACGACTTTCGCCGATCTCTCGAAGCAAATCATCTTCGCCGCGAATCTCAAACTTCGACCAATCTCGCCCGCCGCCCAGCGCGAGCTGCTTCGCCGCACGATTGCTACCGCGCTGACAAACCAGCGGCTGAACTTTTTTGCCAAAGCCGCAACGCGCAACGGCTTCATCGACATGCTCGCCGAACACTTCAGCGAGCTCCGCCAACACGATATCCGCGCCGACACTTACCAACGCGTCGTCAGCACCAAGGGGCAATCGACTGCCCGCCGTGAACTCGCCCTCCTCTTTGCCGAGTACGACCGCCAGCTCACCGAACACAGCCTCTGCGATAACGACAGTCTGTACGTAATCGCCCGCGACGCCCTTGCCAGCAAAGCGTGCCGCCGCTTCGACCACTTAAAACTTATCGTCGCCGATGGCTTCACTGACTTCACCCGCATCGAACTGCAGCTTCTCGAGCAGCTCGCCAATCGTGCCGAACAATTGTGCGTATCACTTCCAACGGATGCCGAGAATGCCGCAGGCCGCGACGACCTGTTCGCCAAACCAGCAGCCACACTCGTCGAATTGAAGGAGCTGTTTCCTCGCCTCGAAAAACACCGCCTGCCGGAGCGACCAACGGAAGCGCCCGTCCTCGCTTACATCACGCAACACATCTTTCGCTACCCACAGCCGCAGCCTCCCTCATTTCCGCCACCCGCCCTCGCGCCGCTCAAAATCGCGCCCTTAAAAATCATCGAAGCCGCCGGCGCCCAAGACGAAATCGTCCAACTAGCCCGCCAAATCAAACGCCTCTTATCTCCCCTCCCTTTTAGGGAGGGGCCGGGGGAGGGTTCTGCATCTTCAACCACTCCCGACGACATCCTACTTGTCTTCCGCTCCCTTCCCGAAATCGCCCCGCGCATCGAAGAAGTCTTCAGCCGCTTCGGCATCCCCTTCAGCATCGAAGCCCGACCGCGCCTCGCAAGCGACTCCGTCTTTCGAACTATCCTCGCCGTGTTGCAACTCGACACCGACGATTGGCCCTTCCGCCAAGTCGTCGGCATCATCACAAATAATTTACTCACGTCGATTCCCGGCTCAGCCCGCCGCTCCGCCGATTGGCTCGTCCGCGATTTACAACACGCCAGCGGCCGCGATTCGCTGTTGGAAGCGGTCGCCAAACTCGCCTCGCAACAACCGAACGCGCAGGAGCTAAGTGAATCGCATCGGCGACGCGTCGCCGCCGCGGCCGAAGCGCTGCCCCTCCTCCAACAACTGGCCGCAGCGTTCGACCAGCTACCGCGCGAAGCAACGCCGACCGAATGGGCCGCCGCCCTCGAAGTATTCACCGAGCAACTTGGCATCGCCCCAGCCGGCGCCGCCAATCAACCCGTCGCTTTATCCATGATCGTCGCACGCTTGGCAGACATAGAACGCCTCAACGACTGGCTCGCCGCGCCATCCCATAAGCTCGACCGCCGTGATCTCCTTGCCCTGCTCATCGATTTCGGCTCGCACGAACCTTTACCACAACAACGCGATGACGCCGGCCGCGTCCGCGTCTTGTCCGCCCACTCGGCACGCTCCGTGTCGGCACGCCACGTGTTTCTCGCAGGCATGTCCGAACAAGCCTTCCCCGCGAGCGCCCGCTCCGGCGGCTTGGCCCACGATGCCGACTACCGCTTTCTCGCGAGCGCCGCCCACCAGCGCGAAGTCAGCACCGCACAAGCAGGACCAACGACCGCCAGTCACGCTCAAGATGAAATGCTCCTTTTCTACGAGGTGATCAGCCGTGCCCAAGTGTCGCTGACCATCAGCTACCCCGCGCTCGATGACAAAGCGCAGAAACTACCGCCCAGCCCCTACGTCATCGAGCTCCAGCGCATGTTTCGCTCCAGCGAAACTCCGATCCCGATCGAGTCGCCGCAACTCTCGCCCGTCCCTCATGTTGATTCAATCTCCAGCGTTTCAGATTGGCGAATCGCCGCGCTCGCCGAAGCCAATCAAGCCGAGGGCAACCGCCGCTACCTCGCTGGCCTTTTCTCTTTTGATCGAACGCGTCCGCTCGGCCAGGCCATCGACGCCGGCGTCCGCATCGTCCACTCCCGCGCTCACGGCGAAACATTCGGCCCGGCCGAAGGCGTCCTCATCAGCCCCGCCGTCTCCGCCCGCCTCGCCCAACGCTTCGGCGCGAAGCACTCTTGGAGCCCCAGCCAATTCGAAACATACGCCTCGTGCCCCTACAAGTTTTTCCTCCGCGATGTGCTCCGCCTCGAACCACTTGGCGATCTCGTCCTCGAAACCGATTACGCCCGCCGCGGCAGCTTACTCCACCACGTTCTCGCCACATTCCACCGCAAATTTGGCGAGTCCGCCGCCGACTGGAGCGCACTGCAGCGCGACGAAGATCGCTTCATGGCCGAGTTGCAACAAGCCCTGCAGTCCGCCGTCGATGCCACGCCGCACGAAGGCATCGCAGCCGCCCTCGCCGAACTCGATCGCCGACAAATCGGCAAGTGGACCGACCAATATCGTGGTCAGCACGCAAAATACGACAAGACTTGGGAGAACTACGACGAGCCTCCCCGCCCCGCGCACTTCGAGCTACGCTTCGGCCGCAAACACCCCGGCGAAGAAACCGACGAAGACACGCGCTCCGTCGACAAAGCCTTTCAACTGGATATCGGCGGCGAACACATCGACGTCGCCGGCCGAATAGATCGCATCGACGTCGGCCAACATGGCGGCGAAACCGTCTTCAATGTCATCGACTACAAATCGGGGCGCCGGCCCTCTTTGTCGACCGAAAAAATCGAATCCGGCGAGAGCATTCAACCCGCGCTGTACGTCATGGCCGCCCAAGCCCTCGTCTTCGGCGAAGACAATGCCCAACCCCTATGGACCGGCTACTGGTCGATGAAAGGTGGCGTCACCACCGACAAACGCTACTCGCTCCACTGCACGGTCGAAGCCGAATCCGGTCGGCCAGGCTGGCAAGACCTAAAGCAAAACGTCATCGCCCGCATCGCCGAAATCGTCCACGCCGCCCGCCGCGGCGATTTCCCAATCGCCAGCCGCGACCCCCATTGCACCACCTACTGCGACTACAAAACCATCTGCCGCATCGCCCAAGCCCGCAGCATCGGCAAAGTACTAACCTCCCCCGACGCCGACGTTCTATAGTCTCATCCTTCCCCCTTCCACACTCCCCCTTCCCCCTTCGCAACATGCCTCCCGCCACCCTAACGCCGGAACAATCGCTCGCAATCGACCGCCGCGACGTTTCCGTCTCACTTTCGGCCGGGGCAGGCTGCGGCAAAACCCACGTTCTTACTTCGCGCTTCCTATCCCATCTTGATCCAACCGGCACAAGCGGCG
Organism: uncultured Planctomycetota bacterium; assembly: GCA_963733705.1. Taxonomy (GTDB): domain Bacteria; phylum Planctomycetota; class Planctomycetia; order Pirellulales; family Lacipirellulaceae; genus JABDGM01. The sequence continues at coordinate 632,816 of CAVTEJ010000015.1, forward strand.
CACCGCCCGTCGACCTCCGCCAACTCATCGCCATCACGTTCACCGACGCCGCCGCCCGCGAAATGCGCAGCCGCATTCGCACTGCCTGTTACGAACGACTTGACAACCAGTCACTTTCCGTCGAAGACCGCGCCGCCTGGCAACGTCTTCTCCGCGAAATCGACACCGCCCGCGTCAGCACGATCCACGCATTCTGCACTGCGCTTCTCCGCTCGCACGCCGCCGAAGCCGGCATCGATCCCACCTTCGGCGTCCTCGAACAAGGCGAAGCCGAAGTGCTCTTGAATGACGCACTCGACGACGTACTCCGCCGCCGCCTTTCCGCCAGCGATGCCGACACGCTCGATCTTGCTGCGGAATTCGGCACACTATCGCAACTCAAGCAATGCGTAACGCTGCTGGTCGACCAACGCCATCGCCCCACCTTCCGCCGCTGGCAATGCGCGAAGGGCGACGAGCCCAAACTCGCATTGCAAATGGTGTCTGCTTGGCGAGTTCGCTACGACGCCGACGCCGTTGGTTTCGCTGTCCAATCCATCCGCGAAAAAGCGCCCCTCGCCGAATTCGAGCGGCTGCTCGCAATCGCCACGCCCCTCGCCGCCAACAAGAAATTCCCCGCCTGCATTGCCACGCTCCAAGAAATCATCACACGACTGCAAAACTCAACAGGCAAGTTCACCGACGCCGACTTAGAAGCGCTCACTCAAAACGCCCGAGTGCAATCCGTTTGCAAGAAAGACGATTGGCCCTCGCCCGACGACTTCGAAGCCTACAAAAAGGCCTGCACCAAAATCCGCGACGTCGTCGCCAAAGGCAGCTTGCCACCCTGGAACGACGAAGCCGCCCTCAACGCCGCCACGCTCGGCCTCAAACTACTCTACCTCGCCGCCGATGTCGCCGACGCCTACCAGTCGCGCAAGCTGCAACTTTCGGTGCTCGACTTCGACGACCAACTTTCGCTAGCCCACGGGCTGCTGACTAATCCCGACCAAGCCGCCGTCCGCAACGCCCTCTCCGCCGACCTCCGACTGCTGCTGGTCGACGAGTTCCAAGACACCGACCCCCTACAAGTCGAGCTAATCAAGAACATCTGCGGCTCCGGCTTCGACGAAGGCCGCCTCTTCTTCGTCGGCGACTTCAAGCAATCGATCTACCGCTTCCGCGGCGCCGTTCCGCCCGAGTTCCTAAAACTCCGCAGCGAAGTCCCGGAGCTCGGCCAACTTGATCTCACCGTTAACTTTCGCAGCCAGCCGGGAGTACTCGAGTTCGTCAACGCACTCTTCCACAAAGAGTTCGATGCATACGAGCCCCTGGCCGCCCACCGTGAGCCAGCGCACGAAGCCCCAGCCGTCGAGTTCCTGTGGTCAATTCCCCAACATAACCAGTCCCGCACCAAAGGCAGCGTGGAGGAAGCGCGCCGCCAAGAAGCCGTCGCCATCGCCCGCCGCCTCCGTCAATTGATCGACGGCGACTCCACCGAAACCCCCGTCGTTGATTACGAAACAGGCGAAGCACGACGCCTCAAAGCCGGCGACGTCGCCATCCTCTTCCGCGCCCTCAGCGACGTCCGCCTCTACGAAGAAGCCCTCCGCGAAAAAGGACTCGACTACTACCTTGTCGGCGGCCATGCCTTCTACGCCCAGCAGGAAATCTTCGACGTCCTGAATCTCCTCCGCGCCGTCGCCAGCACGGCCGACGAAATCAGCCTCGCCGGAATACTTCGCAGCCCGTTCTTCGCCTTAACCGATGAATCTCTCTTCTGGCTCGCCGAACTCGGTAACGGCAGCCTAAACTCCGGCCTCCTCGCCGCCGAACCACCCAACGAACTCTCCGGCGAAGAACAAGCTAAAGTCATCGCCGCCCACCACGCACTCGCCCAACTCCGCGCAATCAAAAACACCGTCCCGGTCGCTCAACTCTTAAACACCGCCCTCGACCTCACCGGCTACGACGCCGTCCTCCTCACCGAATTCCTCGGCGAACGCAAACTCGCCAATTTGCAGAAACTCATCGAGCACGCCCGCACCGCCGACCGCAACAACAACGACCTCAACGAATACATTTCGCAGCTCGCCGAATTCATCGCCCAACCGCCCAAAGAACCACTCGCATCCACGAGCGCAGAATCCGCCGACGTCATTCGCCTAATGACGATCCACCGGGCGAAGGGACTCGAATTCCCATTCGTCGTCGTCCCCGATCTCGATCGCCCGCCACGCCTTGATGGCCCCGACGCCGCGCTCGACGACAATCTCGGCCCACTTCTGCGGATTCCCAAAGACGACAGCCAAGAGGAATACACCACCGGCATGACACTCTTCGCCGCCCGCGAACGCGGCGAAGAGCTCGCCGAGCGCAAACGCCTGCTCTACGTCGCTTGCACCCGCGCCGCAGACTACTTACTCCTCTCCAGCAGCATCGAATCGCTCGACGCCCCAAAAGGCGACTGGACCAAACTCATCGCCGCACATTTCGACCTTCAAACCGGCGATTTTCTCGGCGACCTCCCATCCAGCTTCGCTCGCCCGCGCGTCCACATCGCCCCGCCTCCCACCGCAAAGCAGTCACTCACTCGCCCGCGCGGCCCCGACCTCCTTCGCATGTTAGAAGACGCTCACAACCTCGCCGCCGAAGGCGCCGGCCTCATCCCCCCGCTCATTGCCGACATCCCCGCCAACCGCGCCGCCCGTCGGCAATTCTCCTTTTCCCGCCTCACCGGAAAACTCCATCACACATCAGGTGACGCCGACACGATAACCCTGGCAGCCCCCGGCTATGCCGGGGGTTTAGACGTCGCGACTCTGTCTAATTCCGATCCCTCCGCCGCACTATTTTTGGCTGAATCATCTGGCAACTGGTCGATCGATGCCCGCTCCCTCGGCTCCCTCACCCACGACGTCCTCGCCCGCCTCGATTTCAACACCGCAACGAAAGACAATCAAATCGCCGAATTGTGCGAACACCTCGCCCCGCAATTTGTCATTAAAAATACACCCGCGGCAGCCGCACTCGCCAGCTCCATGATCGCGCGCTTCGTCACATCCCCACGCGGCCAACAACTCGCCACCGCAAAGCAGCTCCAACGCGAAATCGAATTCCTGCTCCCCTGGCCGCTCGGCGAAAGCACCGGCCAATACTTCCGCGGCTACATCGACTGCCTCTACCAAGACGCCGCCGGCACTTGGCGGATCGTAGACTACAAAACCAACGACGTTTCCTCCGCCGATACCGCTCACATCACCAAGCGTTACGAACTGCAGCTCTACGTATACGCCCTAGCCGCCGAACAAGCGCTCGGCACACCGCCAAAGGAACTAGTCCTCGAACTCCTCCGCCCCGGCATTGAACACGTCATGCCATGGAACGACTCCACTCGCCGTCGAACAATCAGCATGGTGAACGACATGCTTGAGGCCGCGATCGTTAATCCGTGCTCCACCATAGCAATCACTCTCTAACTCTCAACCCTCCACTTTCGACCCTCAACCCACCCATGCCCAACACCGCCCGCCAACGCGAATTCGCCCTCGAAGTCGCGCAAAAACTGCGCGGCGCGGGTTTCGAATCCCTCTGGGCTGGCGGCTGCGTCCGCGACCAACTCCTCGGCATCACGCCAAAAGATTACGACGTCGCCACGAATGCCACCCCCGACCAAATCCGCGAACTCTTCGGCCACCGCCGCACGCTCGCCATTGGCGCGTCATTTGGCGTCATCACGGTCCTCGGCCCCCGCCCCGCCGGCCAAATCGAAGTCGCCACGTTCCGCACCGACGCCGCTTACTCCGACGGCCGCCACCCCGACGCCGTCCACTTCACCACCGCCGAGCACGATGCCGAGCGCCGCGATTTCACCATCAACGGCCTGTTCTACGACCCCGTCGCCGACAAAGTCGTCGACTACGTCAGTGGCCAGCACGACCTCGAACTCCGAATCATCCGCGCCATCGGCGACCCCCGCCTCCGAATTAGCGAAGACAAACTCCGCATGCTACGCGCTGTCCGCTTCGCCGCTGCCTTCAATTTCGAAATCGAGCCGGCAACTCTCGCCGCCATCCAAAGCATGGCCGCCGAAATTACGACCGTCAGCGCCGAACGCATCGGCACAGAAATCCGCCGCATGCTCATCGATGAAAACCGAGCCCGCGCACTCACTCTTCTTAACGAAACAGGCCTGCTCCCTCACGTCCTCCCCGAAGTGGCCGCGCTCACTCAATCCGACTTCAACAAAACGTTGCAAATAGTCGCCACACTCAATCACCCCACACTCCCCGTCGCCCTCGCAGCACTTCTCACTCTCGCTTCCGCCCCCGCATCCTGCCCCCCGCATCCTGCATCCTCGCTGGGCCGCCGACTCCGCTACACCAACAAAGAAATCGACCGCACCACCTGGCTCCTCACCAGCCTCCCGCTGCTCGATAACGCCCCCAGCCTCCCCTGGCCGCGCCTGCAACGACTCCTCACTCACGAAGGCGCCGCCGAACTCATCGCCCTCCGCGAAGCCATCGCCGGCCCAAGCGACATCAACCTCGCCTTCTGCCGCGAACGCCTAGCCTGGCCGCCAGAGCGCCTGAATCCACCACCCCTCCTCGACGGCTCCGATCTCATCCAACACGGCCTCGCCCCCGGCCCAACGTTTTCCGCGTTCCTAGAACAAACGCGCGACGCCCAACTCAACGGCGAAATCGCCACTCGCGAGGAAGCGCTCACCTACGTCGACCGGTTGCTCGACCCGCCCAAAACGCTACCATAAAGCCGAACGACGCCTCCTGCGCCACTCGAATTCGGCCCGAAAGGAATCTCATGCACTTCGCCTTCCCCCTACTCGCCCAACAAGCCACCATGCCCGCCTTCAACGGCCTCTTCTGGCTCCTATTCGTCTCGCGCATCTGTCACATCCTCGGCGCGATCATCCTCGTCGGCGGCCTCTTCTACATCCGCACGATCATCTCACCCGCCGCCGCGCCCCCCGGCACTACCCCCGTCGATCAATACTTCGGCGGCCCCCGCGCCGCTTGGGCCAAGTGGGTCGGCATCGCAACCGCCCTGCTGCTCATCACCGGCCTGTTCAACTACATCATGATCGTCAAGCAGCACGAACACATGGCCGCCTCATATCACATGATCGCCGGCATAAAAATGCTCGCCGCGATAATCGTGTTCCTGCTCGCCGCCCTCCTCGCCGGCCGCACCTCGCTCGCCGAATCCCTCCGCCAAAACTGGCGATTCTGGCTCAGCACTTGTCTCGCCATCGCAATCCTCACCGTCATCCTCGGCAGCTTCCTCCGTACCTACCCCCGCACCCTAAAAATAGAAAACGCCGCTCCCCAACTCATCGCCCCCGCCAACGAAACCAGCAAATAGTTCATTCCTACCCTGCCCCCCGCATCCTGCATCCCAAATCCTCATTCCATGGACAAAAAAGCTCAAAAACGAATCGACCTCCTCAACAAGAAGATGAAAGACATCCAGCAACGCCTCGCCGGCGCACGCAAACAAATGGATGACCCCGGCGAAGTCCGCCAACTCGAAGCCGACCTCGCCGCCGCCAAAGCCGAAGTCGAAAAACTAAAAAATACGTAGGCGAGTTTCTCCGAAACTCGCACCAACCAGCCTCCCACCGCGCAAAACCCGTAAGCCCACAGCAGCTCCCTCACATCGCTTACGGTTTAGCTCACCTGGCAAAATCCAAAATCTATTGCCAATAATAAGACATCCCAAGCGAATAATCCCAAATAGGACTTCCTGACCAACCCACCAGCACCTTTCTTAAGGAGGCGCAACTATGTCAGAGGGCGCAACCATGTCCGAATTCTTATCACGCTTTAGCACTCAGGAATTCATCGCCCTCATCTCCATCGTGGGCGGCCTCCTCTTCGTCACGTTTTCAGTCGCCGGCGAATTGTGGCTCCGCGCTCACAAAGCCACCACCACGGCAAAACTAAAAGCCGACATGCTCGACCGCGGAATGTCCGCCGAAGAAATTCGAACCGTCCTCGATGCCGGTTCCATCGGTTCATTCTTCTGCAGCAGAAAATAATTCCGCATCGAAGCTCCGCGCCCCCACTCCGATTGCGGCCGAGCGCGTACGCTCTAAGCTTCCCTCCCGCTCCGCCCCGCTTGCGGTTTAGCTCAACCGCCCCGCTCTCCCCCCCGCTCAAACCGAATCGTCGCCAGCCCCCAATCTGCTATGCTATCCCCTATAAATACTTCAAGGGGCAGCTCCGCGTACCGTCGCGCAAAGCGACGAAAGTCTTCATGGCTAAATTCATCATTGTTCAGGACGATCAATACAAAGCCTTCGTGAACGCTGACTTGATTTGCATGTTCCGAGTCAAGGAACATAAAGACCCCGGCGAAGCAGAATTCACCGAAGTTGAAGTCGACTTTGTCGGAGGCTCGAAGACTCGACTCGTCGGCCCACCTGCCGACAATTTTTGGACCGCCTTCAAAGACATGGCCGCCCGCACCGCCCGCAACTCGCGTTGAAAAACCGCAGCCAGCCTCTTGGTCTAAAGCAACCGCGAAATTTAGCCCCCTGCCGATTTATTCTGCCCGATCCACAACCGATTGCCATCCGGATCATTAATCCGAAACTCCGTCATTCCGTAGAACGTAATTTCCAAATCGGGAACCGCAAGCCCGCTCTTTAGCACCTGCCTGTGATACTCCACGATATCATCAGGATAAAGATATAGCACCGATTGCCGAGGCCCTCCCCCATGCCCGTTAATCGATTGATCCAACATCACGCGGCATTCGCCACACGCGAGCATAGCCCAACCCCAGTCGTCGTTCCGTTGCTCGACGCTGAATCCCAGCTTCTGAAAGAACTCGATGCTCGTCGGTGTGTGCTTCACCGGCAGCATCGGGATGAGCCGATTCATTTTCATTGCATAATCTCTACGGATGAAGTAACTGCGAATTTCATTTCCGAGTCGCTTACTGCTTAGCGCCGCACTACAACCTGTTTCGAATCAGCTGCACCGCGACTGCCAAATACCACGTCGCCTGCGATACAATAAAGGCCATCATATCGTGAAACTGAATCGAAAGACGTCCCGTTAATAGCAACACGAACGGAACCACACCGGCGACCAACCCCAGCGCTCCAACCGCAGATTTTCCTTCTGCCCGCCACACCAACGCCAGCGACCAAAGCATCACAGCCAGCGCGAGGCCGAATACTCCCAAGCGGGCCACTGCGCTAATCGCCAGCGAGAGTAGCAGCATCACAGTGTGGAATGTTTCTAGGTCGTTACCTTGGCTACTGGCGTAGCGTGCTGCCAACTCGGGCAACACAAATCCATCGATGAGCGCCGCAGTCGTCATGCCCGCGCAACCAATCGCGTAAGCCATTGCGCCTGCCCGCACGCTCAAATAGTTCCAACCGAGCTGGTCTCCTAATCCAGTGAAACCCAACATCAACAGACTGATCGCGCCGATCAACACCCCGTGGACAACAGCGCTTGCCGTCCCCTGCTTTACCATCTCTCGGATAAAATGGTTCGTGTCGCCCGGTGATGGCAACGGGTGGTGGGCCATAAACAGGATCATCACCACGGTGGCCAGGGCAATCACGATTCCGGCGATGCGCCCGCTGGACTGATTAGCGGGAGAAGTCGCGGCATTTTCTTGTTCCACCAGTAGACCTCCGAATGATTTGCCCCGAATATAGACATTCGTAGGCACAGGTCCAGCGAATTCAGCCCCAATTCGACCGCTGGCGGACAAACCAATTCAACTGTCCGGAAATCAAGGCAACGCCGTGATCAAGCAACAGCAAGACAAACGACTCCAACGAACGCGTGCCTGGATCGTCCAGGCTTTTAACGAGCTGATCTTCAAACGAAGTTACGCCGATCTACGTACCGACAACATCATCAAACGCGCCGGCGTCGGCCGCTCCACGTTCTACGAACACTTTCGAAACAAAGACGCCGTCCTCCTCCATTCCGCCGAGTGGATTTTGTCCGCTATAGCCGATGCCGTGACCGACCTCGGCTCCCCTCACCGAATTCGCACGGTACTCGATCACATCTCGGACCTACGCGCCATGGCCCGACCAATACTCACAGGACCAGCCGGCGCAGCAATAACGATCGAACTTGCCAAACTCATCGAGGCCAGACTTCCATCCCCAAACACAGCCCACCACGCCGCGCCCATTGTGCCCACCCGATTAATCGCTCGCCAAATAGCCGAGTCCCAAATGGCGCTCCTGCGCGGTTGGCTGGACGACCCATCGGCCTGCACTTCCGCTTCATTGGCAACAGCCATTCATCGCGCTAGCCAAGCTCTAGCAGCCGCGGGTTACTGGACCCCTTCTCCTTCGATGAACTCCACATCCGTTTAGTCCGCAGATGGCGCAGATTTTCGCAGATGAAGAACAAAGCATCTTTGGCAATCTGACTTGCTTCTCGTCAATCTGCCTTCATCTGCACCATCTGCGGACAAATGAGTTTTCAAGATCCCCGCTGGCCCTGCTCGGTTTAATCCGCGATCGACACGCCTCCAAGCCGCCCCTCAACAAAATCGCGCGCGGCCAAAAATCGTTGTAGAAATTGTGCCACGACCTGTGCTAGGTTGAGCCGCGTCGGTCGCTCCATGCGGCCTCTACGCTCTTTGGCAATTCAGCACACGGCAAAAACGCCGCGACCGATCACGCGGCCTGCGCTCAAGGTATGCGCAAACGGTTGAGTGGCGCGCCCCTGCACGTTCGACGGGCGTAGTGCGCGATTAATGTCCTTGCGCCGCGCGCTTTTACCCAATAATCAGGGATAGCAGCGCGCTCGCTGAAACAGCAAGCCGTTATAGGGCAACGCTTTGCAAGTTTTGACGCGTCGCCCAAACACCGATTTTTGTATTAAAAAATCGTGTTCAGCGCACTGCGCACAAAATGATCGTAGCTGGATTCGCAAGAATCCGGCCATACTGGTGCGGTCCGGACTCTTAGCGAGTCCAGCTACACCGGCGATCAACTCAAGAGGATGTCTAGCCCGCTTTGCGCGGAGCGACCGTCGGTTGCGCAATCGGCTGCAGCTTCGCCTGCCCCGGCGTAAACACACCCGGATCAGCAATGCCGTCGTCGTTCCAGTCGCCGACCACAGGCTTGTCGCCCGCGGCGCCGAGTTCGAACACCCGGTCCTGCGCGTCGATCCGATGGTTGTGGTTCGTATCGAGGATCCACTTCCCAGCGCGGAACACGCCGACTTGGTCGACGCCCTCGCCCGTGAAATCGCCCACGACCGGAATGTCGCCCGCCTGGCCGAACGTAAAATGTTCGTCCTTGTCGGTCAGTCGGCCATCGCCATCGCTGTCGATGATCCACTCTCCGTCGTGGAACACGCCGATCTGCCGCACGCCGTCGCCGTTCCAGTCGCCGGTGACTGGCGTATCCGAAGTCTCGCCGTAATGAAACACGTGGTCGATCAAATCCGACCGCTTCGGTCCCTTAGCGGTCCGCTTCAAAATGCGCGCCCCGCTCGTCGCATCCTCCGCGGTCGGCGGCATGTTCTTCATCATGTGCAGTGGCCGCGTCGGCGAGTTGTCCGCATCCGGCAGACCCGGCTCGCGCGAAATCGCCCACGGATCACGCGACCACGCCGGGCCGTAGATGCCGATGTCGGTCTTGCCGTCCGCGTCCCAGTCGCCCGTGACCGGCAAGTCATTTTCGGTACCGAGCTGAGCCCACAGGTCGCCCGAGTCCCACTTGCCATCGCCGTTGAGATCGACGAACCATTGGCCGTCGATGTACACAGCGATGTCCGTGATGCCGTCGCCGTTGAAATCGCCCGTGATCGGAATCGAATTCGACGTGCCGAACAGCGCATCACGCACGATGGAGACTTTGTCGCCTTCGAGCAGGCCCAGTTGCCACCGCGCCTGGTCCATCGGCAGGCTCTGCCAGCTCGCGACGTCCATTTCGCTCGACGTGAGTTGGTACTTCACCTCAGCCGGCGTCACATTCCGCGGCCAACCAGCGTTGATCACGCTTAGATGCCACGTGTAGTCGACCACATCGCCCGTGAACCCATTGTCCGGCGGCAGCGTCGGATTCGGGCGCGGGAACGCGTAGATCTTCGGCAGGAAGACCAGCCCCGGCGGCGCTAACACCGGCGGCTTCGGCGGCTCCGGCGGCGGTGGCGGGGTGACCGGTGGCTGCGGCGGTTTAATCGGCGGCGGCGGTTGCCAGATCACTTCGCTGAAGTTGTTTTCCTGCGAATGCTGGCCATAGTCGAGCGGAATTTCAACGAGCGCATCCGTCCCGTACTGCAGTTGGAATTGCACGACTACCACTAAATCGCTCAGCGAAGGAATCGGAACGCCCGGCGGTTGAATGATATTCGCCGCGAAGCCGCCCGTCGTGCCCGGCGTATCCATACTATCGAGCACGCCGTCGGGTTGAACTTCCGTAACGGCGTACAACCCGGCCGGCAAACCATCGAAGTGATAATGACCATTGGCATCCGTCACAACTCGAATCGGATCGCTCGTGTTCCCCGCGTACGTGCCCGGCAGCGCCTCGCCGATCAGGATCGGTGCGCCAGTCGTACCGTCGCGCAGTTCGAGCGTAACACCCGCGAGCGGCGTGTCGTCCGACGTACGTTTGCCGTCGCGAATCGCCGCAATTTCATCCGGTGTCGGCGGTTCCGGGCTAACGATCAAACCGCCATCGACAAACACATAACCCGAAAGTTGTGCCGGCGGCAGGTCGCAGAACACGTAGTCGGTCAAGTTTTTACCCGAACCGACGTCGACACCGACGAAATCATTCGGATCAGCCACAGTGCCATCGCCGCTGCCGAGATACGCGTCATGGTCAAAGTAACCAACCGGTTGGTGTTCATGAACGCTGTACGAACCAGGCCGCAAATCGGTGAAGATATAAGCGCCGTTTTGGTTGGTATGCGTAGTAGCAACGACGTGACCTTGGCCGTCGAGCAGGTCGACTTGCACGTTCGCGATCACCGTGTCATTCGCGCAGTCAACAACTCGACCAGCGATCGAACCAGGCAGCAATTCGCCGAAGTTATACTCGATGCCGCTGTCGCCCCAGTTGATCATGATCATGCTGAGCATGTCACCCGGCGGCGAAACCGCGGCCACACCGCCAAGGTTGCCCGGCGTATCGATGCCATCGAGCCAACCAGCCGGCTGGATTTCCATGATCGAGTACTTGCCCGCCGCGAGGCCGGTGAATTTGTACGCACCATTGGCGTCGGTAGTGGCCCGCTTGCCCGTGTCGTTGCCGTTGCCATCCAGCAGTTTGAGCAGAACGCCGCCGATGCCCTCTTCGCCAGGTCGGTCGAAAATACCGTCGTTGCTGCGGTCGTGGTACACGTTGCCCGCGAGCATGACGGGAGTCTTTTCGCAGAAGTCGTACTGCGTAGCGTCCACACCGGCTGGCAGATTGATGCCCGCGATAAAACTGAACTGCGGCAACTGGTCGAACGAATTGCCACCGACCGTGCCCACGCGTTCGCCACCGTCGTAGTATTCGGTCGGCTGGTGCTCCCGCACCTGATATGTGCCAGGCGCCAAATCCGTAAAATGGTATTCGCCGTTGACGTCGGTCGTCGTGCTCTTGATGAGAGTGCCGTCACCGTCGAGCAAATCCATCACGACGCCTTGCAGCAGAATATCTGGATTATCGAAGTCGCAATCCGGGCCCGTGTCGGCGTGCACGCGGCCACTGATCGAACCTGGCGGCAGCTCGCAAAAATCGTAGTCGATCAAGCGCTGGTCGGAACCAACATGAATGCCCGTTACATCGTTCGGGTCAACAATTACACCGTCGCCGCTGCCAATGTGGGCTTCATCGTCAAAGTAGCCCACAGCTTCGTGCTCATGCACGCTGTACTGACCCGGTCGCAAACCTGTGAACAGGTAATTGCCTTGATTATCGGTGATTTTCGAATCAATCACCTTCCCGGTCGAATCGAGCAGGTCAACCTGTACGTTGGGGATCGGGATATTTTCACCACCGGTAATGTCGTCGTCACAGATGACGACTTGGCCGGCGATCGAGCCTGGCAGCAATTCGCCGAAGTTGTACTCGATGCCATTCACGCCCCAGTTGAGCGTGATCTGGCTGATTCGATCACCGGGCGGCGAAACGTCGGCCACACCGCCGGAGTTACCGGGCGTATCTTTGCCGTCGAGCCAACCGGCGGGCTGAACCTCGACGACCGAGTACGTACCCGCGGCGAGGTTATTGAATTTGTAGGAGCCATCGGGCAGCGTCGTAGCGCGGAGGCCCGTGTCGTGGCCGTTGCCGTCGATCAATTTCAGCAGCACTCCGCCGATGCCTTCTTCGCCCGGCTTGTCGAAATTGCCGTCGTCATCGCGGTCGTGGTAGACGTTACCCGCGAGCATCACGCCGATGTGCTCGCAGAAGTCGTAATTAAGGCCGTGGACATCAGAACCGATGTGGATGTCGACGATATGATCCTGCGCAATCAGCGTGCCGCCTGCCGTGCCGACCTGCTCCATGCCTTCGTAGTAGTCCGCGGGTTGGTGCTCGAACACCTGATAGATGCCGGGGAAAAGATTGTCGAACGTGTATTGGCCGTTCGCGTCAGTCAACGTGCTACGCAGGAAGTTGCCGTTGGCATCGAGCAAATCGATTTGCACGCCCTGAAGAGTAACTTCTGGCGGTTCGTCGAAATTACAATCGGCGTCGAAGTGAGCCTCGACGAGACCGCTGATAGAACCCGGGAGCAACTCGCCAAAGTTGTAGTTAAGCCCGTGATCGCCGTAATCGAGCATCGCGCCGGTGATTTTGTCGACACGGCCGCTAGTTTCGGGGTCGGCGAAGCCACCATGATCGCCGGCCGTGTCTTTGCCATCGAGCCAACCTGCTGGTTGGACTTCGCGAACGCCATATTTGCCAGGCGTCAAGTTGCGGAATTCGTAGAAGCCAAGTGTGGCGGGATCCGTCGACGTCGTCGTGGTGATTCCCGTGCCGTTGCCGTTGGCATCGAGCAGCTCGAGCGTGACACCGCCGATCGCGTGCTCGTTGTCATGATCGAAGATGCCGTTGTTATCTTGATCGTGGTAAACCCAACCAGAAATTGTGGCGAGCGGAATTTGGGCCGCATCGGCGATCGCACCAGCGGTGCGGTCGGTGTAGTCATGAGTTGCATCATATTGGTCGTTGGGCAGATCGAGCGTGACGCCCGTGCTGCTCGCAGTTGCCGCAAAGTTGGGATCAAATTCGTCCCAAAACAAACCTTGCAGCGTAAGATCGACAAATCCGTCGGCCGAGAATTGGCCGGTCATGATCGAACGCTGGAATTCACCACCTTCGACGATGGAATTAGTGTCAACGCCCGATTGGTCGACGTATTGCGCTTCGTCCGCATCGACGGTGAAACGAAGTTTGTCGCCAGCTTTGAAGCCGGAGAAGTGGAACGTGATGAGGGTGCCGCCATCGGAGACTGTGGCGCTCGTGACGGTGAAGCCGTCGTGGCTAACAATCTGCAGCGGTTGCGACTGATACGCACCCAGACCGCCGGGCGCAGTGTCAAAGAAGATATCGCCATCCGTGAGGCCGTCGAGGCGTTTATCGCCGTTGATGGTGAGCGTATCAAGCGTAGTGCCGGGTGCGCCACCTTTGAACGTGACGTCGATCGTATCTGGCTGGTTGTCGTTGCCCGAGTCTTCTTCGTAATAGACGGAGCCCAATACGACGTGCGGGTTATTCGGAGTGGCCGACATGAGTCGTCGCGACTCGAGCTCTTCGACTTGACAACGCCGCATACCGCGACGAGCTTTTTTGCTCCGCGCGGTAGACCGCGGCGCGGTATATGCGGGGACTTCGGTTGGTCCGAACAAATCGCGCAGTGCGTTAAAAATTCCCACGAGCTGCCTCCGTGCACTCATGCCGTCGAACGAAGTTGCCGCGCTGAATCAGCGCGACGAACCCTTGGCGGCGCGCCATGCCGTCGCCGGTCCTTGGCGTTCGGCGAGATTCCAGATTCTCAACGTTGTATCGTAACTGCCCGAAACCACGACTTTTCCCGTCGCATCGCAAGCCAAAGCGGCGACGGTGCCGGTGTGCCCGACGAGCTCCGAGGCAGCTTCCTTGCTATCCAAATCCCAAACTGTGACGCGGTTATCGCTACCTCCCGTGGCCAGATGTTGGCTATCGAGGAAAGCAAGCGAGTAGATCTTCGCCGGGCGCGCGGCGAGCTTCATGATCGCTTCACCCGTCGCGGCGTCAAATATTTCGATCGATTTGCCGTCGCCGGCGGCCGCGATACGGCTATTATCTGGCGAGAACGCGAGTGTGCGAATGCGGCGGCCATCGGTCGCGATATCGTGCTGAACCTTGGCGTCGCTAACGTTCCAAACACGAATTTTGCCGTTGCGCCCCGCAGCGGCCATCCGCTCGCCGTTCGGCGCGAACGCGACCGTGCGAATATCGACGCAGGGACCGTCCATTTTTTGTGTTGCTTGCCCCGTCGAGGCGTTGACGATTTCCATTTCGCCACTGAAACCAACGACCGCGAGTTGCTGATTGTTGGGGTGCATACTGATGGCGGCGATTGCGTTTTTGCACGATGGCAACTCAAATTCAGGCTTTTGCTGAGCGATGTTCCAAAGGCAGAGCGAATGGTCGGCGGCGCCCGACGCTACCAGCGAACCATCGTGCGAAAGGACGACGGAGTGAACCCAGTCGTCATGCCCTTGCAGTTCGGTTTTCAATTCACCGTTCGTCCCATCCCAAATCGAAACGCGGTGATCGTCTGTCGCGGCCGCGATCGTGTGACCATCGGGTGTGATTGCGACGCCGGTGACGACCGTGGGCCGCTCATTGAGACCTGCGCCGCATTGAATGACGCGAGATGTCTTGATAATGTATGGCTGGGCTGCAGTGGCGATTGCTGTCCAACTGACAACAACCGCGCAGCAGATACCGAATAGACAAATCGATTGCGAAGTTTTTACGCTCACGCTTGCTCTCGCATGCTGATGAGTACCCGAAGCGCTGCGCATCATGGTTGATGCCGCGCGTGATTCGGAAAGTGGGCAAAATGAAGGCGAAGGGTCGCCTCTTCGGAATGTATCGACCATTCCGGCCGCTTCGCCGAAGTGGAATTCGCAGCGTGCGCGGCAGTTTGCTCAACGCGAGAAAGCGGTGAGCGGTAACGAGTTATTTCTTGCCGCTATCAGGTTTTGGCGGCGAGTTTTTTTCTGCTGGCTTTGCAGGCGTGGGAGCTACCTCTGATTTTTCGGCGGGTTTGGCTTCGGTCGGCTCGGCAGGCTTGGCCTCGGCGGGGGCAGCGGCTGGTTTACCAGCCTCATCGGGCGCTGGAGTAGGCGTCGCTGGAGTCGGGCCAGCCGGCGCCTGTTGGGCCTTATCGGCCGGAGTCTCTTTGCCGTGGCGTTTGCGGTATTCCTTCAACTCGACGTTGAACTCGTTCTCGCGGTCGAATTTTTCGAGTACGTCCCACAATGGGAAATCGTCACCGAGTTTTTCATCCAATTGATCGAGGACCTGGCGGTACTTCTTGATGAAATCGACCAGATCGCCGCCCGTGGTGGCTTCTTCATCCATCGTGGACGGGAATTCATCGATTACGGCCCGCCACTTCGCGAAACCTTCCTGATACAGTTGCTTCGCTTTCGGCAAATCGGCATCGCGGAACGCCGTTCGAGCAGCAAACATTTTCTCGCGCTTCGAGCGCGTTGGCCGTCTGTTCGAAATCGGCGCGCGTTTTCCAATAGTCGTAGTTCGCGTCGCGCTTGTAGTTAATCGTGTACTGCAGAACCCTGTCTTGACGCTCAAGATCGCTTGCGAGTTGCTCGGCTTGGTTCTTATCAGCGGGTTTTTCTTTAGCAATTCGATCTGCTACTTCGCGGTCAGTTACCGCGATTTTTTGTTCGGCATGGTAGTGCTTATCCATCTGCTCGGGTTTGAGTTTTTCCTTCGGCGTGTCCAAAGCCTCGCGATCATCAGGCGACAAAGAGGCTCGCTTTTCAGCGATCAACTTATCGCGCGTGCCGGGTGCGAGTGCTTCGAGTTTTGCGCGAAGATCGGCGACTTCTTTTTCCAACCGAGCCTGCGATCCAAGTTGCAGTCTTACGCCGGTCGAATGCTCAATGAACCTTTCGCCGAACTGCCGCCACTCTTCGGCCGACTTGATCCAGGCGCGGCGCGCTTTTTCGAAGTAACCTTCCTCTTCAATGGCCTCGGCGTAATTCATTTCCGACTTGGCTGGACTGGAATAAAAATCGCGAGGGCTTTTACGGCCGAGGCTCTGGCCTTTGTTTTCGACGGCATCGATCGCGGTTAAGTACCACTCTTTGCCGACCAGCCAATTGTCGCGTTCGTCGGGCGTACGGTCGGGTGCATCCGCGTGGAATTCATCATCATGCTTGAAGAGTCGGCGATATTGCACGTACTCATCGGCTCGGCCGATCTTCTGGCCGATGAACCAACCCAGATCCCACAACAATTGTGGATTGTTGGCGTTGTAATGTTCGCCTTCCTGCAGGAACTGAATGCCGCGGCGAACATAGTAGTAGCGGTCGTTATAGTCGTCGAACTCGACGGACACGTTGTAGGTGAGATTCCAGGCTTGGAACTTCCAGAATGTGATGAAGTTTGGCTGCAGCTTGGCAAGTTGTTCGAGCGTGGCGGTGAGGTTCGTCCAGTCTTCGGTCTTTTTGTAGTAGTTTGCTTTTTCCCAAAGTAGATTTACGGCGACGCCGCGCAGGCCGAGCGTGGCAAGCTTGATCGTTTCGCTGGCCGGGTCGACTTCCCCAAGATTGACTTGAGAAAGCTTGTAATCATGCCTTAGCTGCGCGAGCTTTCCGCCTTTTTTGGTAGACGTAGCCGGCACGCTGAGCCAGACGATGGGAAACGCGAGAATCACGATGCCCGCCAGGTAAGCGAGCTTGTGATAAAAGGATGTGCGTTCGGTCATTTCGCCACCTCACGCGTCCGTAGGAAGAAGTAGCCGAGAATGAACATGCCAAGGAGATACGCGAAGCAGACGAGCAGATCCTGGTTGAGCTGATTCATCGGAATGTTGTAGCCGTATGCCACGTACGATACGGTGCTGAACGAGCGGAAGTCGGGTAGTACGAATGCGAGACTTTGCATGGCGACTTTCAGCACGGCATCGATCGACTGAATGAGGTGGGTGGCAAACCCTACGGGCAACGGCGAAACCTCATTCATTTGGGTGACAAGGCGGTACAGCGCTTCGAGTGGACCACCACCCACCTGTTTGCCGATCGCGACATCGACGAAGAACTGCCGGAAGAATCCTAGCGTGATGAACGAAATAGTGAACATCATGGCAACCGGCGCGTTGACGAGCGTGCTGCACGTAACGCCGATCGCGATCACCAGCACCATTTGGATCCAAATGCTGCCCTGGGCTTTAACGAAGTTCCATAACGGTGAGCCGTCGGGCAGGCGGATGTAGCAATCGGGCTGGGCGAAACCGTAATATTGGGCGCGGTCGAGACACTGGACAACTACTTCGATGCGGCCATCTTCGCTCACGAGATCTTTAAGCAAATCGATCGGCTTTTGGTCGGCATCGTTGAGTTTCCGGCCCCAATCGAACGCGTTGATCGAATTATCTTTCGCCGTGAACGTCCACGGTTCGCTCTTAATTGCCTTATTGTCCGGGTTGCGAAGCTGAACAACGCCCTGAATTCCCTTATCGATGTTGCCTTTGTAGGTTCGGAAGACGCGGACAATCAGTTCGAGAGGCAGAATTTCAGCGCCATTGTCGTCCTTACGAAAACTACTGTTCTTGATTCCGTCGAACGTCCAAATGGCGGCCGCCGGCGTGCCCCCTTCAATAAAGCTGCGGTACGTCCATTCGCTACCAACGCTGATGCCCTTGGCCACATCGACGCCTTTGCGATCGAGATAGCGCAATTTGCCATAGTAGGGAACGCGGGCACGCAGCAAACCTTTGGGTCCGCTCAGGACATAAACAGTTTCGCCGCCAACCTGCTTACTGGTGATCGTGTGCTCGTGCTCATTGGTGGAGAGCGCGACGCCGGTGCCATCGGGGTAGATTTCCACTTCGTGCGAGTGCTGCATGTCGGTGGTGGTACGGCCTTTTTTGCCGACGACCTTGCCGCTCGCGTCGTAAATATTTTCGAGCGTTTCGAGATTGATTGCGTGCGTGTGGTCGAGCATCCGCCACACGAATATGCCGCTGCAGAGCGCCATGATTGCGAGCAGCACGGTGCCAACAATCGTGAAGCCCAGGATGCGGCCGAGGACGATGTCGCTCGAGCGAACGGGTTTGGTGACGATCGTGTAAATCGTCTTTGATTTGAAATCGTTCGGCAGGCTGAACGCGCTGACGAGTAGTGCGATTAAGAGAATGAGGTAGGTCGTCGCCGTCAGCACGAAGCTGAAGAACAATTTGCCGGGTTCGCGGTAACCAGTCTGCAAGAACCAACCGGCAAATAGCAGGATGATGACGTAGATTGCCAGCACGACAACGACGCGACGGCGAACCGTTTCTTTGATGGCGAGCCGCGCAATTGCCCACACGCGACGAGGCGAGGTCTTGAACAGTTCGGAGAAACCGTTGACGACCACCCGATAGGTAATGTCGCCGGCTTTGAGGGGTCCGTGACGGACGAGCGCGACCAAAAAGCCGAAGACGAGAGCCAGAATCGCGAGCACCAAACCGGTCAGCGCAAACCGAACGAGCGCACTTTGCAGAAACGCGTATGGCTCGGTCCAAGGGTAGCCGAGCAGCCAGTTAAAAAAAGGAAGGAGTTCCTGTTCGAGAACCATCGATCAGTTAGAAAGGGATGAAATGCCGGCTGGCGGATAAGTGCAAATAAAACGGCTTATGAATGGGCCCCGACCGGCTCGTCGGGTACGGCGCGGCGGCCAGGCCGCGCTTCGCTATCTCGGACAATCGTGAGGAAGAGCTCCTCGAGGGTAGTCGTGGGATGTTCGACGCTGATGACTTCGCCTTGATGCCGGGCGATGACCTGTCGGATTTCTTCGATGCAATTTTCGGGAAGGGTCTTCGCGCGAATCTGGGTGACATCGGCCTGCGTTAGCAAACTATCGACCCGGCCGAGCTCTTTCAGCTCGCCTTGGTGCAGAATCGCGATGCGGTCGCACACGTCCTGCACGTCTGCTAGCAAGTGGCTGCACATGACGACGGTTTTGCCTTGGTCGCGCAGACGGAGGATCATGTCCTTCATTTCGCGTGTACCGATCGGGTCGAGGCCGCTGGTGGGCTCATCGAGCAAGATCAATTCCGGCTCATTGATCAGAGCTTGCGCGAGGCCGATGCGGCGCGTCATGCCTTTGGAGTATTCCTTCAATTGGCGTTTGCGGGCCCGGTCGAGACCGACGGTTTTGATAAGATTATCGATGCGTTGTTGGAGCACATCGTGCGGAATATCAAACAACCGCCCGTAGAAATCGAGCGTTTCCTCGGCGTTGAGGAAGCGGTAGAGATACGACTCTTCTGGCAAATAGCCGAGACGTTGGTTCTTGCTGACGTCGGTGGCGTCTTTGCCGAAGATCAGAGCCTGGCCTTCGGTTGGGAATAGCAGGCCCAACAGGAGCTTAATCGTGGTCGTTTTGCCGGAACCGTTAGGTCCGAGCAGGCCGAAGATTTCGCCCTGTTTGATCTCCAAGTCGAGCGCTTTGAGGGCCCGAACTTTCGGCCGGCCCCAGAAATCGCGATACGTCTTGGAGAGCGCTCGCGTTTCGATGACTGTCTCACCCGCCATGCAATACCTCGTTAGCCGCCAAAGCCCATGCCCTAAATACGGTACGCTAGCGGTCGTGGGCCGGTTCGTGCGTTCGTCACAAACTAGTAGACCGCCGCGGTTGGCCTAAGCGACCACTATAAATGGGTTTGGGGCGAGCCGCAAGTTACACACTGGCGAGCTTTTGGGGGATTTGGCGCAGCCTGAGTGCGAGCCCCGATTGGGTTTGCGCTAGCAGGACTAGACGAAACGCAAGAGTGCGTAGTTTTTCTTGCCGCTGCGAAGGACCATGACTGTTTCGCTGGCCAGGTCGGCGGCCGTTAGTCGTGCGTCGACACTGTCGATTCGACGATTGTTGACGTAAGCGCCGCCTTGCTGGGTAGTGCGACGGGCGTCACCTTTGCTTTTGGCGAGGCCGGCGGCGACGAGGGCGTCGACGATTGGCAGGCCACCGTCATCGGCGAGCACGTTGCGGGCGAGCTGCTGGCTAGGGACGTCGGCAAAGATCTCGGCGAGCTGGGCGTCGTTGAGATCGGCGATTTCGGCTCCATAAAAGATTTCGGTGGCGCGGCGCGCGGATGTCAGGCCGCCATCGCCATGAACGAGTTTAGTCAATTCCTCTGCCAAGCGGCGCTGGCTGTCGCGCTTTGCGGCGTCACCGGTGCGCGCAGCGTCAAGGGCTTCGATTTCTTCATGCGAGAGCGTAGTCAACATACGCAGGCACTTGCCGACATCGCCATCTTCAACGCGCACCCAATATTGGTAGAACTGGTACGGACTAGTGCGCGCGGCAGATAGCCACAGCGTGCCCGATTCGGTTTTGCCCATCTTCGTTCCGTCGGACTTGGTGAGCAGCGGTGTGGTAAGGCCACACAGTTGCGCACCGCGCATCCGCCGTCCAAGATCGATGCCAGCCGTGATATTGCCCCACTGGTCGCTGCCGCCGACTTGCATCTCGCAGTTGTATTTGTCGTAGAGATACACAAAATCGAACGCTTGCAACAGCATGTAGCTGAACTCGGTGTAGCTGAGGCCAGCGTCGCTGTTGAGCCGGCCTTTCACTGAGTCTTTCGCGAGCATCACGTTCACGGGGAAGTTCTTGCCAACGTCTCGCAGGAATTCCAAATAGCTAAAGGGACCAACCCAATCGAAGTTGTTGACCAAGCGCGCTGCGTTCTTGTCGGCGTCGAAATCCAAGAATTTTCGCATTTGTTCTCGAATCGCCAACACGTTGTGCTCGAGATCGGCTTTCGAGAGCAAGTTCCGCTCCTGGCTTTTTCCGCTGGGGTCGCCAATCATGCCGGTCGCGCCGCCAACGACGGCAATCGGCTTGTGCCCAGCCAATTGAAAGCGCCGTAACAAAAGCAACGAAACGAGATTGCCGACGTGCAGACTATCTGCCGAGGGATCAAAGCCGGCATAAACCGCTCGCGGCTTTTCCGCTAGCCATGCCGAGAGATTCGCATCATCGGTCATTTGATGAACGAGGTTTCGCCAGCGGAGATCGTCAAGCAATTGCATTGCGGATTGTAGTATTCAGATTGCGGATTGGAACGGGCCCGTCATCATACGTTTGAAAGCCACGATCTGAAATCCGAAATCGGCTTTTAACGCCACATATCATCGTCGGCGAATGGGTTTCGGAAGGTGTCGAGCTTTGGCTTGGGAAGCACTTTCAGGACTTGCTCGGCCAGCTTGAGGTCATCGCGCGTTGTGATTTTGATGTTCAGGGACGAGCAAGGCACGACCGTCACTGGTTTGCCCAGACGTTCAATCAATTGGGCATCGTCCGTCACAGCCTCGCGCCCGCGTTTGGCATAGGCTTCGATCAGCAACTCGCGACGAAACACCTGCGGTGTTTGAGCTTCCCACAACTCGGCGCGATCGATTGTTGCTGTGATGCGTTTCTTTTCGTCCGCACGCTTTAGAGTTGCTTGGACAGGTGCCGCTAGGATCGCTGCGCCGTCTCGCTCTGCCGCGGCGAATACCGCATCGATCCAAGGATCGACAATGCAGGGCCGAGCTGCGTCGTGTACGGCGATAAAGTCGACATCGCTTTTCACGCGTTCCAGCGCCCGCTGCACCGTATCGGTCCGCTGTTCGCCACCTTCGACGACCTCAACACCAAGGATGGCGATGTTCGCGCCGAATTTCATGTTGAACAGTTCGCGGTCCTCGGGCGAAATGCAGACGATCACTTGCTTCACGTCGGCACGATTCATAAATCGCTCTGCCGAGTGAAGCCACACCGCCCGGCCGCCAAGCGGCGCGAACGGCTTTTTATACGCTTTGTCGTGAAACCGGCGGCTCTGCCCCGCGGCAGGGAGTATGACGGCGAATGTTGCCATGTGGTTGAAGATAACGGATGGCAATCACGCGAAAAAGTAGCCGGTATGCTAACTGGGCTACTAGGGGCGAATAAGACGCGTACTGATAATCTCTAGAATGCGAGCAGCGACCTCCTCTTTGGTGCCAGCGACGGCAGCGACGACGTCTCCCGTCGGAGTGAGGATTTCTACCTGATTGTCGAGCGAACTAATCGCCTCTTGGCCGTTTGATACCATCAGGTCGCAGAACTTCTTTTCGAGTTTGGCGAGCGCGCGCAAGCGGTGATCCTCGGTTTCCAGCGCGAAGCCCACGACCCAACGATGGCCTTTTCTTGCCCCTAGCGTGGCGACGACGTCGTCTGTCTCGATGAGATGCAGATCGATCGGCTGACCGGTCTTGGCGATTTTGTGCGATTCGACTCGCACTGGCCGATAATCGCATGGCGCGGCGGCCCCAATGAGGCCGTCGCATGATTTGAATTCTCGCGTCGATGCGACCAACATATCTTCTGTCGAAACAATCGGCACGACACGGACGCCGATTGGGTATTCGACTTCGACTGGACCGCTTACGACGACGACTTCATGCCCAAGCGCTAACGCCGCCTCAGCGAGCGCGCGACCCATGCGACCGCTTGATGCGTTGGTGAGGTAACGCACCGGGTCGACGAATTGTCGTGTGGGGCCGGACGTGATGAGGATTCGGGCCAAAAGAATTCGCCACGGAGACACAGAGAACACGGAGAACGATTTGTGAAGTATCGCGATTCTATAACTCGTATCGGTTTTCTCAGTGTCCTCCGTGTCTCCGTGGTTAGCTTTTTTTCTTCTCGAGCAGCGTTTCAATCGCTGCTTCGATATCTGCCGGATCGGCCAGTCGTCCGATTCCTTGGCGGCGGCAGCTTTGCCAACCAGCTTGCGGGTCGACAAAGTGGAAGCCATCGCCGCGAAGGGTTTTGATGTTTCGCTGGACTGAGGGCTTCTCCCACATCGCGCTGTTCATCGCGGGCGCAAAAATCGTTGGGCCGGTGAAGGAAAGGAGCATTGTGCTTAGGAGGTCGTCCGCTAAGCCACACGCGGCTTTGGCCAGGATGTTGGCAGACGCTGGCGCGATGCACATCAAATCGGCTTTGTCCGCCAGTTCGATGTGCGCGCCGAGTGGAAAATGGCGATCGAAGCCGTCCATGACGACGGGCCGACCCGTGAGCGCGCGAAATGTCGCGGGACCGATGAACCGCCGGGCCGACCGCGTCATTACAACGCTTACGCCGTGGCCATGTTGAACAAGTGAGCTAACAAGCGCGGCCGTTTTGTAGGCTGCGATGCCACCGGAGACGCCGATGATAAGCTCACGCCCCATGGCACTCTTACAGCGCGGCGAAGTCGAACTCTGGCGGGCCGGCCGACATTGGGCCGAGGTCCACCGTCTTCAGTTCGTTCGACATATCGAGGTAGATTTTGTCCTGCAGGATTTCCTGCACGATGATCTCGAGCTTGTCGTCGCTGCCGGCATCCACCAGTGGGCGTGCTCCGGCGTTCAGCGCGACCAGCCGCTTCTGGATCAGCGTCGAAAGCTTGAACCGTCCGCCGACCTTGTTCACAATCGCTTCTTCTTTGAGCGCCTCGATCATTTCACAATTCCTAACTTCTTCAAAATTTCGCTGATCTGCTCCACCGCTCGATCGACGGTGTCATTGACGACTTGATACTTATACTGATCGGCCCGGGCCAACTCGCAACGCGCCACTTCCAAGCGGCGGCTGATCGCTTCTTCCGACTCGGTGCCCCGGGCACGCAGGCGGCGTTCCAACTCTTCTTCGGAGCTCGGCCGCAAAAAAATGGTCGGCGCGTTCGGAAACTGAGCGCGGACCTTTTCGGCACCGTCCACATCTATATCTAAAATTACCCACTTTTGGTCGTCGCGGCTAGCCGTGACTTCGCTCCGGAGCGTGCCATACCAGTGCCCACGGCCAAATACCTCGCAACTTTCAAGGAAATCGCCAGCGTCGCGACACTGGGCAAATTCCGCCGGGGTGAGAAAGTAGTAGTCGTAGCCGTGCTTTTCGCCGGGACGGGGCAACCGTGTTGTAGCCGAAACGCTGAGCCGAAGCTGCTCCGGAAAATGCGCCAGCAGGCTGCGGAGCACGGTCGATTTGCCGACGCCCGAGGGGCCGGAAAGGACGATCAGATTGGGAGTGGGCGATTGCTGGACCACGTCGTATCTGATTGCGGAATGCGGATTTGGGATTGCGGATTCGAGTTACCAATCCGCATTCCGAAATCCGAAATCCGAAATCGACCCTACTCCACGTTTTGAATTTGCTCGCGGATCCGCTCAAGTGCCGTTTTAATCTCAACGACCATTCGCGAAATCTCGCCGTCGTTGGCCTTCGAGCCGATCGTGTTCACCTCACGCCCCATTTCCTGAGCAATAAATTCTAGCTTACGGCCAGAGCTCTCCGACATTAGCAAAGCAGCCTCATATTGCTGCAAATGGCTGCGGAGCCGGACGATTTCCTCGCTGATATCGCTGCGATCGGCAAACAGCGCGATTTCTCGCAGCAGGTCAGCCGGTTCGACGGTGACGTTGAGCTCGGAGAGTGCCTGTTGAACGCGGCCTGTGAGTCGCGATTGATACGACTGCACAACTTCAGGCGCGCGGCTGGCGATCGCATCGAGCTGTTCGGCGATTTGCCGACCGTTGTGAGCCAAATCGGCGGCGAGCGCGACGCCTTCTTCCGCTCGCATTTTGGCGACAGCCGTGAGGGCCTCACGAATGACAGGTTCGATCACCGGCCAGTCTTCGCGAGGATCGTATTCGCCTCGCTTTTTTTCATCGACGGCGCCAGGCAACGAAAGAAGCATTTGCATCGCCAACGAATCGTTACCAGGAATCTGCCCCGTATAGTGTTCGATTTGGCGGCGATAATTTTCAAGCACATCCGTGTTAATGCGATAGTCGTCGGCCGATGCGCCGCGATCCACGCGCAGATTCAATTGCACGGTACCACGACGGATAACATCGCGCGTGGCCGCTTCGATCTCGGGCTCGAGCATCGAATAGCCTTCGCTCGATCGCAGCGTGAACTTCAGATGCTTGCTATTGATCGTGCGGACTTCAACGGCGACTGCCAAACCGCCCGCTTGGCTACGGGCTTCGCCAAAGCCGGTCATACTGATAAGCAAGGAACGTCACTCCGCAATTACTGGGGGCCAGCTGAGAACTACTTGCCCGGAGGCGCTTCTTTGTTGGTCGCATCGCCAGCAGGTCCGGCGGGTGTGCTAGTGCCACTTGGAGCCGCAGTTGTGGCGGGCGGTGTCGCCGGAGCCGCAGCGCCGGTCGCCGGCGCGGTCGTACCGCCAGCAGGAGCCGTACCGGTTGATTGATCACCCTTTTTCGCAGGCAATAAACCGCTCTGGGCTTCGCCACTCGACGATGACGTTGCCGTAGACGTATTCAACACGTCGCCACGGTGCTTGGCCCACTCCAGGGCGAACAAGCAGAACAAAATCCAGATCGAGGCCGTGATGATCGTAATCCGAGTGAACACGTCACCGGCTTTCGCGCCGAATGCACTCGAACCGCCCATGCCGCCAAGCGCGCCAGCCAACCCGCCACCCCGGCCGCGTTGCACAAGCACAAGCAGGATTAGAAAAATTGCCAGCAGCGACAAGACGATTGCGAAGACAGGACCCATATCATCAATCTTTACAATTAGGATTTAACCACGAAGGACACGAAGAAATCAAAGCACAATCGGCATTTAAATGCTTCATGCTTTCTTCTTAGTGCTCTTCGTGTCTTTGTGGTGAAAAGTAATTTCTTATGAACGTTTAGCCAATCGCCCCAGCCGCGATGCCCAGGAACTCATCGGCCATCAGACTCGCACCGCCGACCAGTGCTCCGTCGACATTCGGCTGAGCGAGCAACTCGCCGGCGTTGCTCGCTTTAACGCTTCCGCCGTAGAGGATTCTGACCTTTGCGGCGGATCGATCATTGTATCGCTCTACGAGCAACCTGCGAAGATCAGCATGCACCTCGGCTGCCTGCTCGGGAGTCGCGACTTTTCCGGTGCCAATCGCCCAAACCGGCTCGTAAGCGATGACCGTTTTCTCGATTTGTTCGGCCGAAACGCCCGCGAGCGAGCCATCGAATTGGGTCTTAATAACGGAACCCGTTTTACCAGCCTCGCGCTCGGCGAGGAGTTCGCCGACACACACGATCGGAATCAGCCCGGCGGCGAGAGCGGCGAGCGTCTTTCTGTTCACGTCCGCGTCGGTCTCTTTCAGAATGTGCCGCCGCTCGCTGTGGCCGAGAATGACATAGGTGCAGCCAACATCCTTCAACATCGTGGCGCTCAATTCGCCCGTGAAAGCTCCGTTCGCCTCGTGATACATATTCTGGGCACCGAGCGCCACGGAACTGCCCTTGAGCGCGTCAGCAACCGGCACCAAATAAACGGACGGCGGACAAACCAGCAGATCGACAGCCTTATATTTATCGACGCCGTTGACGATGCCTTGTGCCAAGGCGACCGCGGATGCGCGGTCAGTATTCATTTTCCAGTTGCCGGCGATAAGTTTGCGAAGCATGGGTGAGCCGCGGGGATGCAAGGGACGCCGAGGCAAGATGCCTCGGCTATATAGCCCAGCCATCTTGGCTGGGCGGGTTCCCTAATCTAACCCACAGGCTCGCCTTGCGCATAGGAGCCCAACACTTCGAGCCGAAGCGACTTTTTCGTCAGCGTCGCGATGGCCCGCTTGGCGCGGGGCTCGACAGAGTGGCCGACAAATTCCACGAAGAACAGATATCGGCCGCGGTGGCCAGGTATCGGAAAGGATTCGATCCAAGTCATGTTGAGCCGGGCACGCTTGAAGATCGCCATCGTATCGGCGAGGGCTCCGGGCTCGTGAACGATTTCGAACATTAGCGCCGTTTTATCGCGGCCCGTCTTGGCCCCAGCCTCGCTGCTGATAATCGCAAACCGCGTGATGTTATCCGCGTTGTCTTCAATATTGGCGACAATCGTCGGCAATTCGTAATGCGAGCCCGCCTGATGGCTGGCAATTGCCGCCACGTTTTGCTGGCCCTTTGCAGCTTTCGCGGCCGCCGCCGTGCTGCCGACTTCCGAGAGCGTCGCATTCGGCAGATGCCGGGCAAGCCAATTGCGGCATTGCGATAACGGCTGCGGCTTGCTGTACACCGTGCGAATGTCGTCGCGCGAACCGATGCCCAACAAGCAGTGATGGATGCGAAGCTGCAACTCGCCGCTAATTCGGACCGGCGATCGCGCGAAGCATTCCAGCGTGTCGTTGACGCGACCGTCGGTGGAGTTTTCCATCGGCACCACGCCAAACCGCGACTGCCCGCGTTCGACTTCCTCAAACACCGCCGCGATCGTGCCGACGGGAACAAGCTCAGCCGAGTGGCCATACCGCTCGATGGCGGCCAAGTGGCTGAACGTGAATTCCGGTCCCAAGTAGGCGACGCGAATTGGCGTCTGCAGAGCGCGGGTGCCGCTGATTAATTCGCGAAACACCGATCGCACCGTATCCGGCGCAAGCGGGCCCGAACTATTTCCGACGGCTTTCTCCAAAACTTCCGCTTCGCGCTTGGGATCGTAGATCTGCGAATTATCCGCGCGCTTGGCGTGTCCAATCTGCTGAGCAATTTCGCCGCGGCGGTTGATGGCGGCCAGAATCTCGCGATCTACGGCGTCGAGCTCGCGCCGCAAGTTGGCGAGTGACGGTCGTTCGGACGCGCCCACATGCGACGTTGGCGGCGCAGCGTCAGCCGTTCCAGCGGTCGAGCGTTTTTGAGTCTTCAAAGTTATCCGCTTGCGTTTCGCCACGTTCAAAATCCGATTTCGGTCTTCTCACTCGAACCTATTGCCGCCCCGAAACTTAACTCCCTGCGCTGCCACTATGACAGTCGCCGCGCGGGACGTGATGGCAATTGTGATTCGTGCCAAGTCAAATTGGCAGCGTCCTTGTAATCCAGCTCCCAACTGCCGCACGCCCAATTCCGTGGAGCGATCACGCTAAATCACTATCTTACAATAGCTTACGATCCATCGCTCCGCCTGATTCTAACCACCTTAAAAGAGGGCACGGTCTTTGCTTAGTACACTGGCCCGGGTTCGGGTTCTGCCGCGCGGTCGATGCTGCGCGGCCCTCCAGGTTCTACCGCAAAGTGCCTTCCCCGGCCCACAATAGTTAGACAAATTCAGACTTTAACACATAAATAGATAATCCGCATTCGACGGGGATTTTAAAGGAGCGTGAACCATGGCTGCAGGCGAAAAAATCATCGGCATCGACTTGGGTACCACCAACTCGGTCGTCGCCGTTATGGAAGGTAAAGAAGCGAAGGTCATTCCCAATGCCGAAGGCAATCGGCTCACACCAAGCGTCGTCGCGTTCACCGACAAAGGCGACGTGCTCGTCGGCGAACCCGCGCGCCGGCAAGCGGTCACTAACCCAACTCGGACCGTCTACTCAATCAAACGGTTCATGGGTCGGCGGCACAGCGAAGTCGCGTCGGAAGAAAAGATGGTGCCATACCAGGTCGTCGGCGGCGCCGAAGACTACGTGAAGGTTAAGGCCGGTGACAAAGAATACACGCCGTCCGAAATCTCGGCGATGATTCTCCGCAAGCTCAAAGAAGCCGCTGAAGCTTACTTGGGCCACAAGGTGAACAAAGCCGTCATCACCGTGCCGGCCTACTTCAACGACGCCCAACGCCAGGCGACCAAAGACGCCGGCCAAATCGCAGGTCTTGAAGTCGCCCGCATCATCAACGAGCCGACCGCCGCATCGCTCGCGTACGGTCTCGATAGGAAGGGCGAAGAAACCATCTGCGTGTTCGACCTCGGTGGCGGTACGTTCGACGTCTCGGTCCTCGAAGTAGCCGACGGCGTGTTCCGCGTCATTTCAACCAATGGCGATACCCACCTCGGTGGCGATGACTTCGACGAAGTCCTCATCAACCATGTCGCTCAGCAATTCCAGCGCGAGCAAGGCATCGACCTCCGCAAAGATCAGATGGCGCTGCAGCGTCTGCAGGAAGCCTGCGAAAAGGCCAAAAAGGAATTGAGCTCGGCCCAAAGCACCGACATCAATCTGCCGTTCATCACGGCCGATGCGAGTGGCCCGAAGCACTTGCAGATGTCGATCACGCGTGCGGAATTCGAAAAGCTCGTCGATCACCTGATCGACCGCGTAAAAGGTCCGGTTATCCAGGCTCTTAAGGACGCCAAACTCGACCCAAGCAAGATCAACGAAGTTGTTCTTGTCGGCGGTTCGACCCGTATTCCGAAGGTGCAGCAAGTCGTTAAAGAACTGTTTAGCGGCAAAGAGCCTCACAAGGGTGTGAACCCGGACGAGGTCGTCGCCGTTGGCGCGGCCATTCAAGGCGGCGTCCTTAGCGGCGAAGTGCAAGACATCCTCTTGCTCGACGTCACCCCGCTCTCCCTCGGCATCGAAACTTTGGGTGGCGTCATGACAAAGCTCGTCGAACGCAACACCACAATCCCCGCCGAGCGGAAGCAGGTCTTCAGCACGGCCGATGACAACCAGACCGCGGTCACGGTGCGCGTTTTCCAAGGTGATCGCGAAATGGCGGCCGACAATCGGCTCCTCGCGCAGTTCAATTTGGAAGGTATTCCGCCCGCGCCACGCGGCGTGCCTCAGATTGAAGTGAAATTCGACATCGACGCGAACGGCATCCTCAGCGTTTCGGCAAAGGATCTCGGCACTGGCGTCGAGCAGACCGTAAAGGTCGAGCAATCGAGCGGCTTGTCCGAATCCGAAATCGATAAGATGCGGAAAGACGCCGACTCCCACGCGGCCGAAGATAAGAAAAAGCGTGCGATCGTCGAAGCCCGCAACGAAGCCGAGTCGCGTGCCTATCAAGTCGAAAAGGTCATCAAGCAGCAGGGCGACAAGCTCAAAGACAGCGATAAGCAAGCGCTCGAGTCGGCCATCGCGAAAGTTCGCGAAGCCGCCAAGGGTGAAGATCCGGATCGCATCAAGAGTGCTGTCGCCGAGCTCGAAGCGGCTTCGCACGCCATGAGCGAAGCGCTCTACAAGTCGGCCGCTGCGGGTGCCGGTGCTCAAGCTCCTCCGAGTGATGGAGCGGCGGCGGGCGCCACGGCCGGTCAATCGGCCGACGATGACGCAATCGACGCCGAGTTCGAAGTAAAGAAGTAAGACGGGCGTTAGGCTTTAGTCATAAGGCGTAAGTGACGAGCCTTCGCGACTCGCACTTACGCCTAATTTCTTAAGCCTAACGACTTTCTACTATGCCATTCCGTTTCGAAAAACTGACGATTAAAGCCCAAGAAGCCGTGGCCCGTTCGCAAGAGCTGGCCGCCGAGGTGGGGAATCCCCACATTGAGCCGGTCCATTTGTTGGCCGCGCTCTTGAAGGAGGACAGCGGCATCGTGCGCCCCGTGCTTGAAAAGATCGGCGCGAACGTCAACCAGTTGGAATCGATCGTCGAGTCGGAGTTAAAGCATTTGCCGCGTTCGACCGGCGGATCGCCCCCGAGCCTTAGCAATCAACTTTCGAAAGTGCTCGACGCCGCTCAATCCGAAGCGGACAACATGAAGGACGACTTCGTGTCGACCGAGCACCTGCTACTCGCGCTCACCGGCACCAAGTCGAAAGCCCAGGAAGTGCTGCAGCTAAACGCGATCGACAAAAACAAAGTGCTCGGCGCGCTGCAATCCGTGCGCGGCTCGCAACGCGTGACCGATCAGTCGCCTGAGGGCAAATTTCAGGCACTCGAAAAGTATGGGATCGATCTCGTCGAGCGAGCCCGGCAAGGCAAACTCGATCCAGTCATCGGCCGCGATCAGGAAATTCGCCGCGTCATCCAGGTTCTCTCTCGTCGCACAAAAAACAATCCCGTCCTGATCGGCGAGCCGGGTGTTGGCAAAACAGCGATCGTTGAAGGGCTCGCGCTCCGCATCTTCCAGGGTGACGTGCCGGAGAGCCTTAAAAATCGTCGCGTCGTCGCCCTCGATATGGGGGCCCTCATCGCCGGCACAAAATTCCGCGGCGAATTCGAAGAGCGGCTCAAAGCCCTCATTAAAGAAGTGACCGATGCCGGCAACGTCATCCTATTTATCGATGAGCTCCACACCGTCGTCGGCGCCGGCGCTGCCGAGGGTGGTAACGATGCCGCGAACTTGCTAAAGCCCGCCCTCGCCCGTGGCGAGTTGCGGTGCATTGGCGCCACAACGCTCGATGAGTTCCGTAAGTACATCGAAAAAGACCCCGCCCTCGAACGCCGCTTCCAACCCGTGTTCGTTGGCGAGCCCAGTGTCGAAGACACGATCGCAATCCTCCGTGGCCTTAAGCCACGTTACGAAGCCCACCACAAAGGCGTGCGAATCAAGGACTCCGCCCTCGTCGCTGCGGCCGAGCTTGCCAACCGCTACATCAGCGATCGCTTCCTGCCGGATAAAGCCATCGACCTCATGGACGAAGCCACCAGCCGGCTCGCGATGGAACTACAAAGTGTGCCAACCGAGATCGACGAGGTCCAGCGCCGCCTCATGCAGCTCGAGCTCGCCGCCCGCCAGCTCGAAGAGGAAACCGAAGAGCACGCCAAAGAACGCCTTGCCGAAATCAAAGACGAAATGGACGAGCTACGCAAAAAGCTCGCCAGCCTCCGCGAGCAATGGGAAGCCGAAAAAATGGGCGTCGGGGATGTCGCGGGTGTGCAACGCCGCTTGGACGACGCCCGCGTGCGCTACGACCAGCAGCTCGCGAAAATCAAAGAGCAGCAGGCGGCCGGTCACGTCGACGAAACCGCATTTCAAAAGCTCTACGAACTCGACCAAGAGCAGAAAAAACTCGCGAAACACTTAGAAGAAGCGGCCGCCAAACAGGCGAATGCAGATAACGCGAACGGTGCCGGCAAAAGCAGCGGCCACCGCTTGCTCCGCCAGGAAGTCGGCCCCGATGAAATCGCCGAAGTCGTGAGCGCATGGACCGGCGTTCCCGTCTCCCGCATGCTCGAAAAAGAACGCGCGAAACTTCTCGTCCTCGAAGAACGCCTCCACCAGCGCGTCATTGGTCAGGACGAAGCCGTCCGCGCCGTCGCGAACGCCGTCCGCCGCAGCCGCAGCGGCTTGCAGGACCCGAACCGCCCGATCGGCTCGTTCATCTTCTGCGGGCCCACCGGCGTCGGCAAAACCGAACTCTGCAAAGCACTCGCCGAAGTTCTCTTCGACGACCAAAACGCAATGGTCCGCATCGACATGAGCGAGTTCATGGAAAAACACACCGTGAGCCGCCTCATCGGCGCGCCCCCGGGCTACGTCGGCTACGAAGAAGGTGGCAAGCTCACCGAAGCCGTCCGCCGCCGCCCTTACTCCGTCGTGCTACTCGATGAAATCGAAAAAGCACACCGCGACGTATTCAACATCCTGCTGCAAGTTCTCGACGACGGCCGACTCACAGATAACCACGGCCACACCGTCGACTTCACCAACACGATCATCGTGATGACGTCGAACGTCGGCAGCCAAATGATTCAAGAATCGTTCGAGTCCGGCGGCTCCTACGAAGAAATGCGCAGTGGCGTCATGGAATCGCTTCAAACACGATTCCTGCCCGAGTTCCTCAACCGCATTGACGAGATTATCGTCTTCCGTCCGCTCGATCGGTCACAGATTCGCAAGATCGTTGATCTGCAGGTGCAACACTTGGCGCGGCTGCTCGAACAGCGCGACTTCGGCTTGGAAGTTACCGACAAAGCCCGCGACGAACTCGCCGCCCGCGGCTACGACCCTTCGTTCGGTGCTCGCCCCCTCAAGCGAGTCTTCCAACAAGAGCTGCAAAACCCGCTGGCGTCGGAACTGCTCAAGGGCGAGTTCCCCGAAGGAAGCACGATCCGCATCGATTACGATGTCGCCGAGTTCACATTCACAGCGGTGGGTGGAGGAAACGGAGCGCCGCGCAAAGGCAGCAAGAATCGCGGCGACGAGATCGTGTCAGCCGATTCAATTAGATAGTTGGTAGTTGGTAGTTGCAAATACTTCCAACTAACTACTATCAACTAACAACTATCTTCTACCGATCGACCGGCGCAAGGCCCCAGTTCGAGATAATAATCTCAGCACCTGGCGTCATATTACGAACCTTGCGAGCTATCTCCACCTGCTCGCTCTTCGTGGCTTTCGGCAGCCGCTTCTTCAACTTCGTGAGCGTTTCAGTCCGTTTGCGGCGACGGCGGATCTCTTTTTTGCGATTACTAATGCCCATGAAAGGTTCGGGAACGGGGTGTGGACGGATACCAGGTTGAGTCCGACAGGACCCATTGATTTACGAACGTTCCTTTTTATCACTCCGCACTTTAAGCGTCAACGCGACGTACCCAGCCCCTGTGAAAACCGGAGATCGGCTACTCGGCATTTGCCCCTTTGGCTATTTGGGTGCGGCGAAAAGCACCGTCTCCTCCGAGTGAATCGTGTAATGGCCCAGGAAAAAATTGTAATCCAGGCCCAGCCCCATTAGCCATTTCGGAATGTTTACGAAGTCCTCCAGGCTGTGGTAAATCGCGATCGCCAGCTTCCCGCCGCGCCCACTTTGTGCGCGAAATACAGCGCGGTATCCCCCCAGCACGCACCGCAATCAATCACCGTGTCGCCCGCCTCCGCCTGAACAACCGGCACGCCCCTCGCTTGTACGCGTACTGCTCGATGACGAAGTCGACCGCAACTCCCAAGTCTGTCAAATACAGCTTGATGTCGTAGCCGATTTTCTGCAGCTCAAACTTTTCGAGCACAAAGTGCAAAAAGTGCGGATCGATCTTATCGTGAGTGTTCTTCAGCCACTTCACTCGCTCGAGCGCCTCCCAAAACTGAGCGTTATTGAACGGCTGCTTTACGCGGCGATAACCAAGTGCTCGATAGGCTATAAGCTTGACGAGTAGCTCGCGACTTGGCTCTTCCAAATTCTTGTAAATGAAATTCCAATCGTCCGCTCGCTTCGCCACAAAATGCTCGTAACGGTGCTTACACTCTTCCAGTTCCTGAACCGGGATCGCCTTCCGCCGCAGCCTCAACTTCAGCGACGGCGTCTTATAAGCACCAAACCGCAGCTCGTCGAAATTCTCCTTCCCGAAGTTGTTGAGCAAGCTCTCGACAAACTCCGTGTGCACTCGCGCAAAGAATTCAGATTCGCTCATCCCTAATTTCCGACGTTCCGCGCCGCACCAGCTTGTGAATTCAAACGCTCAAGAAGTATTCCGAGTGGTCGAACGACCCCGCCGGAGATTATGAACGGATCGACCCATTTTGTCTGCGTAACGGCAGCGTTTTCAGCCGCATCGCCGCCGTTATTCTGCTATTTAGCTAACTAGTGCAACGCTCGCGAGCATTCTATCGTTACACCGTTGACCAAAACGGTTGGTGGCCGAATGGTTTAAGACACCAGACTAGAAGCTTCGAACAGCAAAATAGTACGTCGCGAGAGATGCGATACGTACCGCGTTTCGCAAACTGAGAGAAGCCGCCGATCGCCGCCGTAAATGTCTCTCGGTGCGTCGGTTTTACATCCTCCGGAAAACATTGTGGCCTGTGGTTTCGCCACAGGCCACAAATTCACCGGGGTTATTCACGCTCGCGAGAAGCCGCCGCAGCCGCTTTTCACGTTCAAATCATTCCACACCTAGCTCAAGATCGTTTTACGATCGCGAACTAGTCGGTAATCAGGAACGAGCTGTTGCTCGCTACGTTTAGCAAAGGCAGGCCCTGCTGACCGGTGACGCTCCGGCTGACGGCCTTGCCGCCGAAGTAGTACGCCAAGCCAAACTGGATGTTGTACTGCTCTTTGCCCGAGCCGTTGGGACCCGGTGACGCGTCCGGAGCCGCGTAGTTAAAGTCGCCGTACAGCGACCAATTGCAGCTGAGCGGTGCTTGGCCGGCTAAGCCGAGCTGCCACGCTTGAACGTCGGCCCGATCGAAGGCGCCGGCGTAGGCCATCACCGAACCGCCGAAGGCGGCATTGCGACGGATGTATCCGTTGAGTTGGTTCGCGGCGCGAATCTCGGTTTGCACGCCGGCGCGCCCGCGACGGTTACAGCCGCGTGATCGTGCCACAAGTCGGCCGTACCAAAGGCGCCAATCTCAGTGCATGGGTTGAGTGCGTAACCCACGATGCCGCGGAGTTGACCCAATTCGACCGAATTCGCGTTCACGCCCCAATTATCGGCGAAGAACGCGTCGCACACCACGCCGTAGCTGAGCGGGTCGCAGCAGTCGCCCCGCTTGTAGACACCGGCGGTGACGAATTCTTGATCTTCGGTATCATTCGTTTCGGGAACCAGGCGGATACGACCCTCTGGGTCATACATACCGTAGCTCGCGCCGAATTGACCGCGGATACCTGAGTCACCGAGGCCGAACCCCGTATTGAAGCCGGTCACGACGCCGGGGCTGCTCGTCAACGCGCCCGTGCCACCGTTAATGTTCGTGATGCGGTCGCCGATCGACTTGTAGACGTCGCCGCCGCCGAAGACCACTGTATTATCGTACCAGTCGCCCACGCATTGGCACTGCTCCATACGGCAGTAATTGCACTGACCGCTGTCGCACTGGCTGCTTTCGCATGCCGGCGTGGAGTCAGAAGAACTCGGGGCGTTACTCTCTTCCGCAAACGCCATCCCGCTCCAACCAATAATTGACGCGTTTAAAAGTGCCCAGCCGAAAAACTTTCGCACTGTTCCGCCCTCTGTGAATTTTTATGTGACATCGTGTCATAATCATCAATCGAACAAATAGCATGCGTTTTTTGTGAGGAAATTGTGTCGCCGTCTTAACCGGTATAACCGGACCCCTGCGGTTTCGCCTGTGCGACCGATTCAAGCGACCATCCGAAGCCGGAATCAAGCCCCTCGACTCCGCTGAGAGTCACTGGCTTTGCGACAGCGATACCCTGCGCACAACCATTCGGAGCTCGCGATTTCACGCATCTAGCACGCGCCGTCCCCTGGCACACGCGATTCAATTCGGCCCGCAGAGCGAACTAGCCCGCTCCCACGATGCACCTTATCATGGCTGTTCACAACCACGGTTGGGTGGCCGAGTGGTTTAAGGCACCGGTCTTGAAAACCGGCGTACCCAAAAGGTACCGGGGGTTCGAATCCCTCCCCAACCGCTACCGTTTTCGCACCTTTTGCGGATCACGAAACAGGTAACGACATGCTCTCTGCCCGTAATCAATTCCCAGGAACGATCAAAGAGATCAAGCTCGGGAGCGTGATGGCAGACGTCGTGATATCGGTGGACGACATCGAAATCGTATCTGCAATCACGCGTGCATCGGCAGAGCGGCTCGGCCTAAAAGTGGGCGACAAAGTTACCGCAATCATCAAGTCGACCGACGTGCTGATCGACAAATAGACGTTCGAAGACACAATCGGCTGCTAAACGAAGCGGCCAAAAAAAACGAATCAGGAACGCTGATCTCCACTAATATTCACTTATTCGTGGGCGATAGCGGTATTTGGCGTTCCTTCTCTTCATTTCTTCTGCGCCGGTTCGGTCACGTGCGGCGAACCCTCGCCGCCGACGGCATGTCTTGTTACGATCAGTCTCCGCAAGCTGCATCGTCTGCGATGTGATGCTTGCATTTTTCACAGTACAGAGCAGGCGGCGACGCGCCGCGGGTGCGCTCAACGGACGAGGATAGGCGCGTGGCACACGACAGTTCCATCATCGCCACGAATCGTACCGCACCATCCACCTGGTGGTCCCGGCCTGGCGGCGGACGCGAAGTGCTGCGCGTCGCCGCGCCCTTGGTAGTCTCCAGTCTGTCGTGGACGCTCATGACGTTCATGGACCGGATCATGCTGAACTGGAAGTCGGGCACGGCGATGGCCGCGGCTTTTTCAGCGTCGGTCGCCTGGTTTGCCCTGCTATGCTTTCCACTAGGAGTCTGTGCGTACGCGAATACGTTTGTGGCGCAGTACGATGGCGCCCACCAACCTCGGCGAGTCGGCGTCGTCATTTGGCAAGCGGTGTGGGTTGCGCTTGGATTCGGCCTGCTAGTGCTCGCCGCAATTCCTTTAGCACCGCCGCTATTCGCAGCCGCCGGGCATAGTCCGGAGTCCTATCGTTACGAAGTTCTGTTCTTTCAGATCCTGTGCCTCTGCGGCCCGGCAATGCTGCTGGGCCAAGCAGGCGGTGCCTTCTACAGCGGCCGCGGGCAAACCTGGGTCGTGATGGTCGTGGATTCGTCTGCCGCGCTTCTCAACCTGGTTTTGGACTACTGTTTAATCTTCGGTCACTGGGGATTTCCCGAATGGGGCGTCGCGGGCGCCGCGACGGCCACGGTGGTGAGCACGTGGGTGAAAGCAATCGTCTATGTGCTGTTGCCGCTGCAGCGACAACACCGTGAGCGATTTGGCACCCTCAGCGGCATGAAGTGGGACCCGGCATTGGTCCGCCGAATTCTGCATTACGGCGGCCCAAGCGGGTTTCAAATGCTGCTCGATGTCGTCGGCTTCACGGTCTTCATCCTACTCATCGATCGGCTCGGCGGGGTCGAGGCAGAAGCCACCAGCATGACGTTTAGCATCAGCACCCTGGCCTATATGCCAATTTATGGCCTGCACTTGGGCGTAAGTGTGGTCGTAGGCGAACGACTCGGCGAGAATCGCGATGACCTTGCAGCGCGGGCCACAAACACGGCCTTGCAACTAGCATGGGCCTATATGCTCACGATTTCGCTGCTGTACTATTTCGCTCCCAACATATTTCTCGGGGGCTTCTTTTCCAGTAGTACCGCTCACAAGCCCGAACAGATGGCCGTGCGACACATGGCCACGCTGCTGTTGCAATTTGTCGCCGCCTACAACTTGTTCGACGCCACGCAGATGATCTTCGTCGGAGCGCTGAAAGGGGCCGGCGACACTCAGTTTTTATTCCGGGTGAGCATGGTGCTAGCCGCGCTGTTGGCTGGCTTTAGCTGGCTCAGCGTGCAAGTTTGGAAACTCAACATATTCGGCTGCTGGACGCTCGTCGTGTGCTGGTGCTTGATCGCGGCGGTAACGTACGCGCTGCGTTTTCGACAAGGACGCTGGCGCACGATGCGCGTCATTGAATCGGCACCGAAAGTCGTCGCGTAGGTAAGCGATTGGGATTCCGCCACAAAAAAAGTGGGGCCGCGGAATCAACCGAGGCGCCACCTATCTTACGCTTCAAATTATCTGGTGTGTCAGTTTACCTTCCACCAGTTCGAATCTTCGCCCAGCACCGAGGCCAAAGCGAGATCGCTCGGATGATCATCTACATGCGTCGCTTCACCATACAGCGAATCGTCCGAAGTGTGGAACGATGATGTATCGATGTCACCCAACGCCAAATCCATTAGCAGCAGGCTGGAATTCGAGGCCCCGGAGGCCATCGTCGCCGGTTGTAGAAGACTAGAGACGGTCGAAACTGACGCTGATGACAAGCTGGTGAAACCACCGCCAAGGGCCACGCCCGAGCCGAGGCCCGTACCCGACCCACCGGCAACAAGCGTACTGCCCGAACCCGAACCTTTAGCGAGCAAGGCGCCCGCTCCGGGACTCGGCAGAGATTGGCCGAAGTGAGTTCGCCAGATGTCGTAGTCGGCCTGGTTAACAACGCCATCGCCGTTGCCATCCGCACCGGAGAACGGCGTGACCGTCGTGCCCTTTTGGAATCGCCAAACGTTGTAGTCACCTTGGTCTACCACACCATTGCGATCGTAATCGCCATAAATGTAGTTGAGTCCGAAGATATAATCCTCGACTTCACCAATTGCCGCCGGGCCACTGAAAGAAAGACCTTGATTACCCCAGCGGAAGCGGGCCGCGATTGGGCCGTTGATCGCCGAGCTGGGAATCGTGATCTGCAGGTTGTACGTGCCTGGATTGATATCGGCTTCGCCACCAAGGCTCGTACCGTTGAGACTCCACTGCAAACGTTCACTTTCATCAAAGTGACCATCCCCGTTGAAATCCATCCAGCCGGTGAGCAAACCACCAACGCCCTGCACCATCACTTGCAGCGTATTGGTCCCCTTCATCAGGATTCCACCGTTGCTGACAATGTGGACGCCATCATCGTCGTCGCCAACCTGGCCTTCGCCAGAGGCATCGGACGTCGGAACGCCGTTCACTTCGCCATCAATACTGGGGCCAAGCTGGAACCCAGGAACAACGACGTGCGACGGGCCCCCCGCGGCAGCTGTGGTTTTATAGGAATCCGGCAGGTCACCCCAATCCTTGTCGGCGCGATTGGTTAGGCCGAAGAACACATTCGTCAAAGCCCCACCAGCACCCACCGAGACTTCGCGATAGCCGATTGATGGCGTGGTCAGCGCCCAGGAGGCATTATCGGTAAATTCGTTCGGAATGACGACATCCAGCCGAACAACCCCCGGCTGAACATTGGCGAAGAAGTACGTGCCAAGGCTCGAAGTGAGTGTCGACGTTTCGGTGCTCTGGTAGATACCGTCGTGGTTGGCGTCGATAAAGACGCGGAAATTGGGAACTCCCGCTTCGCCCGGATCCTGAACTCCATTGTGATTCAGATCATTGAAAACGACACCTTGGATCGAGCCCAGACCAACCCCGCCATTCGGGAACGGATCGCTCGGCGGCTGAATGAAGAAATTCACCGTTTGCACCGGCGAACCCGGCCCCGCAAATATCGTCTCGACGCCGTCCTTGCCGGGGTCGGTAAAGTTCCAATTCGAGTTTGGCTTTATGACGCCGATTTGGTACGTCGAGTTGGTAGTTGGAACCGGCGATAGCGTCGATAAATCGATGTTCAACGTGTACTGACCATTCGCATCCGTAAGAACACGCGTTTCACCCGAGTCGTAAACACCGTTGCGGTTTTGGTCCCAATAGACGTAAATATCCGCAGCAGGAGCGTCCGTGCCATCAAACTTGCCGTTGCCGTTCACATCTGAATAAACAGTGCCGTTGACGTCAAAGTTGTTCGCCGGCGCGTCTTGCTTAAGCAGGAAGTTGATATTCTTCACTGCCATCGGCACGCGCTGCACTAGGCCGTCATTGGTCCAAGGAACTGGAGCGCCGGTCGTAGGATCATACAAAATCTCGCCCGGGTTGTTTGACAACGTTAGCGGACTGTTATCCCGATCGGGAGCGTAGAACCAATCCGGCGTGATCGTCCACACCTGTTTGTAATGCGGCAAGTACGTAAGCCCGCTGCTTGGGTCCAACGTTTGTTCCGCGGGGGTATCGATGTCCTCCAGCTCAGCGCGGCCAAGTGGATCAGTAGCCTTAATTACGTAGGTCAGCGCCTGCCCAGCGTGCGCCTTGCCGAAGCCTGTTTGCGCGAGGTCGCCTTGCACGTCGAGATCGAAGTAGTAGTTGCCATCGGCACCTGTCAGGAACCGAGCCACAGGCGCGGCTTCCGCCACGCCATCCCAAGCCCGATAAGCATCGACCACAACATTCGCTGCGAACGGCTCCTGGTTGATCGTGTCGCCAAAGTCGTAAATGCCGTTATTGTTGTTGTCGTTAAAATCCTGCGTGCGGTTTACATCCAACAATCGAACAGTAGAAGGATCTTGATCTGGGTCCGAAACCGTCTGCAGGTAACGACTATAGTTGAACTGGTTGTCGCCATTCGTATCGATGCCGACAAAACCCTGAATCCGCTGAGCACTGGCTACGCCTTGCGAGCCATAATTGGTATCCAAAACTCCGCCGCTAATCGGCTTGCCGTGCCACACGACTTCAAGGCCGTTCAGCGCCATTGCCGCCGCTCCCCAGTTTTCGATGTGCACTTCCCAATTGCGGAACATCGGCTGTCCATCTGCACCGAGAATTGGTTCGCCACTCACCGGGTCGAGAATTACCGCGTTGTTGGTCGTCTCGCCCCAATCGCGATTGGAGCTAAACGTCCATACAAAGGGGCTAGCCGAGAGAGTTAAAACCCCATTCCCCGAAAACAAAGCGTTTGGTGCCGAGACGGGCTGGAACGAAGCGGGGCTGAATGAAGGATCAGCCCAATACTCGGTGAAATCGCTTTGCGTCCCTTCGGGAGACGTCAACATGATCCGCAAGTGTTCCAAATTGCTCGCTGGACCACCAATACTGATCTTGATCTCGACCCACTCGACACTGATTTCCTGCGGCGGAGGAACATTGAAATCCAAATACGAATCGCCGCGCGTGTCGACCGGGGGCACAGCTTCCGAAAACGGCCCCGTCGTCGGATCTGGGGCTCCAGTGGTCGCATCGAAGGTTACCGGTTTGAAAAACTCATTCCAGTACGCAATGAATCCCGCCCGGCCACCAATACCGCCCGGTACTAGCATGCCGCCATTTTTGACGTCCATTTTTTCGGCGGCCGGCAAATTCAAATCCGTATTTAAGATGCTGGTCGTAAATGTTTTCTCGGTGTTGGGCGCGATATTCTGACCGAGTGTCGTCCACTGTTTCGCCATTTCCACAGCGAGTCCCGCGTCGATGACACCGTGCGCATATCCGGTTTGCTCAGTGTAAATGCCGTACCCCTGGCTAACCGTATAGCCTGAGCCGTTCGTGTACTGGGGAGGCTGGGATTCGTAGCGGCTGTTCGCCTGACGGTCGCCGTCGTTCGAATCGGTTGCAAAAAAACCACCACCAAACTCCAAACCGGGATTTGCCAATGGATCGAAAACCGCCTGAGTCGGATTAATCCCTTGCCCCGTAATCGGCAACGGATAAAGAAACTGGTCATTCCATGGGTCCGGATCGCGGAAAGGACCAATCTGATTGACTTGCCAGGTAGTCTCGTTGGCTTGCACCGCGCCGGAGGTCGGCGTTTCGAACTGCGCGTTTTGCGCGCGCTGACGCACCAAAATCTCTTGTACGTCGCGGTAAGTTAGGTTCGGATTTGCCTGCAACATTAAAGCAATCACCGCAGAGACTTCTGGCGCGGCAGCCGAAGTGCCGTTGAACCGAGAAGTATAGTTCGGGTCTGGCAACGGATCGGTGTCGTTGTCGAAACCGTTCGGGAGCGGCGCCGCGTTGAACCCCTGATCGCCGACGAGGTCGGTCGTCCAAATGCCGCTGCCATAGCCGTTATCGTTCGCAACCGCGAGGGTACCGTTGGACCCCGTTGGCGCTACCACAAGTACGTCCGGTCCAATTTCCGCGTAAGACGTAAATGTACCGTCCGCGTTTACGTATTCACCGTCGTGATCGACGCCCCCGACCGTGATTACAAAGCGCGAATTTGCAAATCCGTTATAGCTCGCGCTAGCGTAGTTCCCGATGGTATTGGCGAAGCCAGTGACAAAATTCGGGCCGCCACTATTGCCCGATGCAAATACGTTGATCATCCCTAAGCCATCGCGACCAAAAACAGCGGCGTCACGAAGTATTTGAGCTTCGGCGTCCGACAGGGGTATGGCCCCCTGGCTTCCCGGACGGTCAACGTGACCGTAGCTGTTGTTGGTGATGTCAATTCCATGCTGCAAAGCGTACTGAAAAGCGTTAACAACCTGATCGTCGAATGGTATGCTCGCAAACTGGGTGAAATCGAGCTTAATTGGGACAATCGTCACATCCGGCGCGATGCCTGATATACCAATTCCGTTGTTATCCGTCGCGCCAATAATCCCCGCGACCGATGTACCGTGCCCAGCCTCTGGGTCAAAGAATACGTCCGGAGAAACACTACTGGTTCCCGTTGCCGCGTTGTACCGCAAAGTCGGGCTAATATTCGCAATCAAATCGGGATGCGTAATTTGTACGCCACTGTCGATTACGGCGACCTTAATGCCCTGGCCTGTTACCCCCATATTCCAAGCGGGGATTACGTTGATGTCTTGGCCAGCCACGCCGTAGAGGTGCTGAAGGTCCGGGTTACCAACTTCCTGCCCGGTATTAACGAGATTCCATTGATCCTGAAACAAGGGATCATTCGGCAGTGAGAGCAAAACATAATCTGGCGCAGGCAAGCCAGCCGCGGCCGCGGCCTGCACGGCGTTCCACTCTTGCTCTGCTAGCCACGTCATCGCCGCGCCTTCGGGAGTATCGTTCCCGTAGCTCACGGTCTGCAGTTGCAGGGCCGGGTTCTGATACGCCGACGTCGTCGAAAAGACCAATCGGTCTTCCAGCTTTTCAAACGTCCAATGCTTTCGCTTTTGCTGCTTACCGATATTCAGCAACCCCAGCGGCTGGCGTAGCGCCGATCCAAAATGGTGACGACTCTTCCGACTGCGTCTCTTCACAACAAACCCCTTCTCACTTAACTCGTGCTAATGCCCATCTGGGATGCCGTCGCTCTCGGTTCCGATCGATAGAGCTTGGGCCTTACGCCGAACGAGGTACTTCTCCGTCTTACGGAAACACGCTGTGTGGTCCGCTTTCCTGAACAACTTGGTGTGCGCGCTCTCCCCCTTGATCCAACTCGGCCGTCGCGCGTCCAAGCAGACAAATGGCCCTAACTTCCCGCCGATCCGTTTCGAATGGTGCTATCGTTGCGGCCGTTTCAACCTTTCCATCCTAAACGCGTTGCGAAAAAGGGTCAAATTATTTGGTTACGAAGATTTGAAACCTTCCGAATCATTGTCTGGTTCCGCAAAATTCGCCTTCCGTCAATCTAATTGGCGGGTTTTTTGCCAAAATGTCACGACAGATGCTCGCGCCCCGGGTTCTGGCGTCTGCTTCGGCTCGCGCTCACGCCCAAATTCGAGTCGCGTCCGGCCCGTTTTTCCGCTCGCTGGCGCTAGCAAACGCCTCCCAAAGTGGGCTGACTAGGCAAAGGATGCGGCATATGCCGAAAGGTCTGGTTTTTCCGCGAATAGCGGTCCGATAGTCCTTTCCGAGCGACCTTTCCGCGGTCCGGGCGATCACTCTGCCCACCGTTTCGGGTTACTCAGCCGAGCGGCGTTCGCGCCACATGGCAACACAACAACAAATGTTCCGGCGACACCCGCATTGCTCGTCGGTCGCGAACATTTCGGGGGGATTACGATGCGAATTGGATGCTTAGTCCGAACACGAATCAAGCTCGTCGAATTGTTCGCCGTGCTCGCGGGCACCTTGGCGCTGCCGTTAGTCTGCAGCGCGCAATTTCCCGATAGTGGATACAACCCTAGCCCTCGCCAAAGCGATCAATCCGGCGGGCGGGCGACGCAAGCGATCTACACGACGCCGAGCGCCCCGCCGCAAACGGACGCCAATCGTCGTACGTCGATGCGTATGGCAATCCGCTGATCTTACCCGCCAGTTACAACCAACAGTGTGGCTGCGGCGATACTTGCGGCCAATGCGGCGGTTGTTATGGCGGCTGTAACGGTGGCTGCTACGGCGGTTGCAACGGGGGCTGCTATGGCCCCGGCGGCTGTGGCGGTTATGGCCAGGGCTGCGGTTGCGGCGGCGGTTTCAATAGCTGCATGCCGATGGGTGCCGGCGGCACCGATCCGCCAAACGGCTACGAGCTGATGAACGATGTCGGCAGCGAAGGCAATGTCGTCGATCAGCGCGGC
This sequence comes from uncultured Planctomycetota bacterium, assembly GCA_963733705.1. Lineage (GTDB taxonomy): Bacteria > Planctomycetota > Planctomycetia > Pirellulales > Lacipirellulaceae > JABDGM01. The sequence goes on from CAVTEJ010000015.1 coordinate 677,365, forward strand.
CCGCACTACTTCGATATCCGGACGGAAGCCGTCTGGCTCCATCGCGATAAGACCTTCGGCGACAACGTCGATTTCACAGCGTTGAACGTGGGCAACAATGTTGTCCTGTCGAGCAATCAGCTCGATGCCCAGGATCAAATTGGTTTCCGTGCGATCGGCCGATACGACATTTGCCCGCTATCTGTCGTGGAATTTGGCTACACCGGTATCTATGACTTCTCAGATAGCGCCACAGTTACCGACGCCTCGCGCCCGGGCAATTTGTATTCGCTCTTCACACGCACCGCTCCCGGCACCGGTCAATTCGGCATCAACCCCAATACTGTTAGCACGGGCGCGAATCCGCTGCCGTTCACCGAGCAGGCGATCCAGCAAAGCATTTCTTTCAAGTCCGATTTGCAGACCGCGGAAATCTCTTATCGCCGCTACTGGCTCGGCTGGTCGCCGCGCATTTCCGGTACGCTGCTCGCCGGCTTCCGATATACCAAGGTCAATGAAGAATTCGAGTTCGATTCGCTCGGTTCGCCCAACACTTTCAATGTTCCGAACCCCGCTTTCGAATACCACACCGATGCCGTCAACAACCTGTCCGGCTTTCAGGCGGGTGGCGATGGCTGGATTAGCCTGACGCAAGGCTTGCGGCTCGGAGCCGAAGGTAAAGCCGGTATCTACGACAACCACTACAACTTGCAGTCAAGCATACTAGACGGCAATGTCGGATCGCTCACTAACGTCATCACTCCCGAGAAATTCGACGGCGATAAAGTCGCCTTCATCGGCGAGGCCAGCGTCGACCTCGTCGCCGATATTACACCAAGCATCTCGCTGCGTGCCGGCTACGAAGTTTTGTTCCTCGACTCGCTCGTGCTGGCTGGCGACAACTTCAACCAGACGTCGCCTTACCCGATACAGAATCAGGGCCCGCGTGTTCCGTTCGTCGACAACGATGGCAAGCTGTTCTACAGCGGTGCTCACGCCGGTATCGAATACACCTGGTAAATTACGTAGCCGAATTTTTTCCAAAACTCGGACCAAAAACTTCACCACCCGTATTCGTTCGCACCACTTACAAACGCGACTTATCGGCAAAACTCGCCAACGCAGGAAAACCCTGCCCCTTGACAGTGAGGTATAATGAAGCAGGCTTAACACCGCTCGTGGAACCAGGCCAATTTGGCGGACGGCTTTTTGGTCCCGCCGCTGGCCATGCCGAGCGGATCCGCAAACCGAGGAGTCTCAATCCATAGTGAGAGAAATCGACCGCAAACAAGGCGTCAAAAGCGAGTCGGCCATTCTGGTCGGCGTCGAGCTGCCTAAAAGCGAAACTGCCCGCGACAACCTAGAAGAACTCGCCGGCCTCGTAGAAACCGCAGGTGCCGAAGTCGTCGGCCTCCTGACCCAAAAACGCCAGGTCCCCGATCAGACCACTTATCTCGGCAAGGGCAAGGTTGAACAGTTGGAGTTGATGATCCGCGCTACCGATGCGGACGTCGTCATCTTCGACAACAATCTCTCGCCCGCCCAAATTCGCAATTTGGAAAACGAACTCAAAGTAAAGGTGCTCGACCGCACCGAAGTGATCTTAGATATCTTCTCGACGCGCGCCCAAACTCACGAAGCTCGCCTCGCCGTCGAGCTCGCGCAGCTCGAATACTCGCTACCGCGGCTGAAACGCATGTGGAGCCACTTGTCCCGTATCAAAGCGGGCGTCGGCATGCGTGGTCCTGGTGAAAAGCAACTCGAAACGGACCGCCGCCTCGTCGAGAAGCGGATCTCGGATTTACGCGGCGAACTCAACCAAGTGCAGCGCCGCAAAGAGCGCGAAGTCGCCGCCCGTGCGGATCGCATGACTGTCTCGCTCGTCGGCTACACGAACGCCGGCAAAAGCACGCTCCTCAACAAACTTACCGGCGCGGATGTACTCGCCGAAGACAAGCTCTTCGCCACGCTCGACACCCGCACCCGCCGTTGGCAACTTCCCGGCTGGGGCCCCGTGCTGCTCAGCGACACAGTCGGTTTCATCCGCGACCTGCCCCACAGTTTGATCGCCAGCTTCAAAGCAACGCTCGAAGAAGCCCGCCAAGCCGACCTGCTGCTGCACGTAGCAGACGCCAGTAACCCCGCGGCTTTAGACCAAATCAAAGCCGTTTACGACGTGCTGGAAGAGCTCGATATCAACCAAAAAGACACGATTTTGGTGCTGAATCAAATCGACGCGATCACTGAAGATGGTGCCTTCGATAGGCTGAAGGAGCGATACCCATCCGCAATCGCCGTCAGCGCGCGAACCGGCGAAGGATTGAACCGCTTGGGTGTCGCAGTAAGCGAAGCACTAACGCATCACTTCCTAGACGTCGACGTTGAAACCGACGTCGCAAATGGTCGTTTGCTGGCCGCCCTCGCCCAGCACGGCGAAGTGCTGAGCCGCACCTATGCCGACGACCGCGTCTCGATTCACTGTCGAATGCCGCGACGCTATTTAGGCACGATTCCGCCCGCCGAGGCGCGCATCAAGCTGCGCACCAACGGCCAAGAATTCCTCCGCGGAAATGAGGATTCCCACAACGGCTTCGCCCATGCGAACGGCAATGGCCACACGAATGGCCACGCCCATTCCAATGGGCACGAATCACACAACGGCGAAGCCCACCACGGCGCCGCGTAATTCGTGCATGGCGAAGTTCGATCTCACTGGCCGCCGAGCAATTGTCACTGGAGCGTCCAGCGGAATCGGCCGCGCACTCGCAATTGAGCTCGCCAACCACGGTGTCGACCTCGTTCTGCTCGCGCACCGCGCCGATCGGCTCGAAGAAGTCGCCGCCGAAGTTTCCAAGAACGGTCGCCGCGCGATCTGCATCGCAGGAGACGTTACCGATCCGCAAACTCGCGAGCGCGCGCTCGATGCCGCCCGCGAACACTTCGGCGGCCTCGATATCCTCATCAACAACGCCGGCATCGCCGCCCACGGCCGCTTCGCCGACGCCGATCCCGGCCGCCTGCGACCAATCTTCGAAGTCAACACGCTCGCCCCGATTGAATTTATTCGCCAGGCGCTGCCCTTGCTGCGCGAGGGGCACGACCCGCTCGTCGTGAACATCGGCTCGATCCTCGGCGACCGTGGTGTTCCACACAAAAGCGAGTATTGCGCCAGTAAATTCGCATTGCATGGCTTTAGCGAATCGATCCGGCCGGAATTTGCGAAACTCGGCATCGATGTTTTGCTCGTCGCCCCAGGCCCCACCGAAAGCGAACACTTCGATACGCTGCTGGAAGATAAAGGTCTGCCGTGGCCTGAACCCAAACGCCAACCCGCCGAAAAAGTCGCCCGCCGCATCGTCGAAGAAATGGAAAATGGCCGTGACGAAATCGTCGTCGGTTTCCCCAGCCGACTCTGGCTGCTGCTAAACCGCCTTCTACCACGCGTCGCCGATCGAATTCTGAAGCGTTACGGCTGATCGTCGTGCAAATTTGCAGCAACGCCGGCAGAATGGCCCAGTCGCCATAGATTGCGTATCTTTAATTCCGCTCCTACAATTAGGGCCGCCATCGGACGACGCGATGGCTATACTCTCCCGCCCATTTGCCCACCTCTTTTGCAGGAGTCGTTCTATGAAATCGCGTTGGTTCATCGTTCCACTGGCGCTAGCCATGTTGATCGCCGCAAAAGGATTTTCGGCCGCCGAAAAGGAAGGCGACAAGAAGGAATTCAAAGCCACCTGCCCCGTCTCCGGCAAACCGGCTGGCGAAGATCATGTGGTGAAATTGAAAAACGGCGACAAAGTCTACTTCTGCTGCGATAACTGTCCCAAAGAATTCGAAGCGAATCCCAAAAAGTTCAACGCTGCCAAGAATCGGCAGTTGCTCGAGACCGGCCAAATCGCACAAGTCGCCTGCCCCATCACCGGCAAGCCAATCAACAAAGACGACACGGTCGAATCTGGCGACGCCAAGGTAAGTCTCTGCTGCGAAAAATGCCTCGCCAAGTACAAAGAGGCTGATGGTGATGCGAAACTCAAAATGCTCTTCAGCCTCGCTGCAATGAAGAAGGGCTACACACATCAAACAATGTGCCCTGTCAGTGGAAAGCCAATCGATCCTCAGTATTCCGTCGAATACAAAGGCGAAAAAGTGTACTTCTGCTGCCCGAACTGCCCCGCCGCGTTCGAGAAAGAGCCGGAGAAGTACGTCGACAAGGTCCCGCAACTCAAAAAGGGCGGCGGTAAAAAGAAGAAGACCGAACAGAACTAACGACGACTACGCTCAAACCTTCAAAGAGAGCCGCCCCCGCGCCGGCTCTCTTTTTCGTGCGCCCAGTGGACCTCACACCATCTCACATCGACGTCTTCTGCCATATTGGCACGCCCCACCTTCGGCCTAGTCGCTTCAGCGACCAGGGTCTTAACGCTAACCCCTTAAAAACCCGCTCTTTACGCACCAGCCCCTAGTCCTGGCACACCGCTTGCGTAATACTGCGGAACTTCGCGGTGCGCTGCCAATTTTGGCGACGCCTGCTGAACCCGCACACTTCGCGGCGCGCACGGTCGCCCGCTCTCTGCATAGCAAACTGTTCAATCACGATCGGAGGATTGTCGCGTGGCAGCAAAACAAATGTTATTTGATGACGAGGCCCGGGCCCCCTTGGCGGCCGGCGTCGAAAAGTTGGCGCGAGCCGTTCGCAGCACGCTCGGCCCCCGCGGCCGCAATGCCGTGCTCGACAAGGGCTGGGGTTCCCCCAAGGTCACGAAGGACGGCGTCACCGTCGCGCAAGACATCGAGCTCGATGACCCATTCGAAAACCTCGGCGCTCAGCTCGTGAAAGAAGCCGCGAGCAAAACGAACGATGTCGCCGGTGACGGCACCACCACCGCGACCGTCCTCGCTCAAGGCATTTTCAGCGAAGGCCTCAAAATGATCGCGGCCGGTGTCGATGCGATGGCCCTCAGCCGCGGCATTGCCAAAGCCGTCAAGGCCGTCGACGAAGCCATCGCTAAGCAAGCCGAGAAAGTCGACATCAAAGACAAAAAGAGCCTGCAGCAGATTGCCACGATCGCCGGCAACAACGATCCTTCGATCGGTAACGTGCTGGCCGACGCCTTCACCAAGGTCGGCAAAGACGGCGTCATCACCGTCGACGAAGGCCGCAGCAGCGACACCACCGTCGAGGTGGTCGAAGGCATGCAATTCGATCGCGGCTTCCTCTCACCCCACTTCGTCACCAACCCGGACGAACAAGAAGTCGAGCTCGAGAACTGCCTGATTCTCGTTTACGAAGAAAAGATCTCGAGCGCCAAGAATCTGGTTCCAATCCTCGAGGCCGTTTCGAAAGCCGCCAAGCCGCTGCTGATCATTGCCGAAGACGTCGAAGGCGAAGCCCTCGCCACGCTGGTAGTGAACAAACTCCGCGGCATTCTCCAAGTTTGTGCCGTTAAAGCCCCGGGCTACGGCGATCGCCGGAAAGCCATGCTCGGCGACATTGCCACTCTTACCGGTGGCACCGCGGTCTTCAAAGACCTCGGCATCAAGCTCGATGGCATCAAGCTTTCGGACCTCGGCAAAGCGAAGAAGGTCACGATCAGCTCGGATAACACCACGATCATCAGCGGCGGCGGCGATAAGAGCGCCATCCAAGGTCGTGCCGAGCAGATCCGCAAAGAGATCGAAAACACCGACAGCGATTACGATCGCGAAAAGCTGCAAGAACGCTTGGCGAAACTCGCCGGCGGCGTCGCGCAAATCAAAGTCGGTGCCGCGACCGAATCCGAAATGAAGGAAAAGAAGGCCCTCTTCGATGACGCGAAGTCGGCCGTCGCGGCCGCTCTCGCAGAAGGCGTGGTCGTCGGCGGCGGCGTCGCGCTGCTCCGCTGCGAAAAGGCGGTCCGAAAGCTGGAAATCGAAGGCGATGAAAAGCATGGTGCCGAAATCATTGCCAACGTGCTCCACTATCCGCTCCGCTACATCGCCGAAAACGCCGGCGTCGATGGCGATGTCGTCGTCAATCGCGTGCGTCAGATGAAGGGCAAAACCGAAGGCTACAACGCCGACAAAGACGAATACGGCGACCTGGTCGCCGCCGGCGTCCTCGACCCAGCGAAAGTCGTTCGTACCGCCCTGCAAAACGCCGCGAGCGTTGCGTCGCTGTTACTCACCACCGAATCGCTCATCACCGAAATTCCGAAGGAAGAAGAGGAACCAGCCGGCGGCCACCACCACGATCACGGCGGCGGCATGGGTGGAATGGGCGGCATGGGAATGGGTGGCATGGGCGGTATGGGCGGCATGATGTAAGCGAAGAGATAGTTGTAGTTGTTAGTAGATTGTGGAAAGTCGTTGAACAGTTTCCAGCGCTCTCCACAACTAGCAACGATCTACTATCCACTATCAATAACCAACAATCACAAATACACGAATAGGAATATCACACATGTCCAAAATCAAACTTCGCCCACTCGATGATCGCGTCGTAGTCGAACCGCTCGAAGCCGAAGAAATGACCGCCGGCGGTATCGTTCTCCCAGATGCCGCTCAAGAAAAGCCGCAACGCGGCAAGGTCATCGCCACGGGCCCCGGCAAGCTCCTCGATTCCGGCAGCCGCGGCGAGCTCAGCGTGAAGGTCGGTGACGAAGTCATCTACGGCAAGTACGGCGGCTCCGAAGTCGAAGTCAACGGCGAAGAATACAAAATCCTCCGCGAGAGCGACATCCTCGCCAAAGTCGTCAGCTAAACAAATACATCTCACGCAAAGGCGCAAAGGCGCAAAGAAAAGACATAAGAAATTAACCACGGAGACACGGAGTTCACGGAGAGCAATTCGGAAACATCAACTCTTGTCCTTCTCCGTGCCCTCCGTGCCTCCGTGGTTTAATAAAATCCTTTGCGACTTAGCGCCTTTGCGTGAGACAAATTAAGAATCCAACCGAATAGGAATTCAAACCGTGGCCAAACAATTAATGTTCGACGACGCTGCCCGCGCTAAAATGCTCGCCGGCGTCGATAAGCTGGCTGACGCCGTGGCCGTCACGCTCGGCCCGCGCGGTCGCAACGTCATCATCAACAAATCCTTCGGCGGCCCCACCGTCACCAAGGACGGCGTCACCGTCTCCAAGGAAATTGAGCTCGAAGACCCGTTCGAAAACATGGGCGCCAAGCTCGTGCACGAAGTCGCCGATAAGACCTCAACCCTCGCAGGCGACGGAACCACCACGGCTACCGTGCTCGCCCGCGCAATCCTTCGCGAAGGCACCCGCAACATCGTGGCCGGCAGCAACCCGATGGCCGTCCGCCGCGGCATCGACAAAGCCGTCGCCGCCGCGACCGAGCAGCTCGATAAGATGGCCAAGAAGGTCACGAGCAAGCAGGAAATTGCAAACGTCGGCGCGATCAGCGCGAACAACGACAGCATCATCGGCGACCTCCTCGCCGATGCCATGGAAAAGGTCGGCAAAGATGGCGTCATCACGGTCGAAGAAGGTAAGACGACCGAAACCACGCTCGAACTCGTCGAAGGCATGCAGTTCGATAAAGGTTTCCAATCGCCCTACTTCATTAATTCACCAGCCACGATGGAATGCGTCCTCGAAGACGCGCTGATCCTTATCCACGAAAAGAAGATCAGCAATCTCCGCGAGCTGCTTCCGATCCTCGAGCAAACCAGCCAAAAGGCGAAGCCGCTTTTAATCATTTCGGAAGACGTTGAAGGCGAAGCGCTCGCCGCGCTCGTCGTCAACAAACTCCGTGGCATCCTCAACGTGTGTGCTGTAAAGGCGCCTGGCTTCGGCGATCGCCGCAAAGCCATGCTCGCCGATATCGCTACGCTAACCGGCGGCACCGTCATCAGCGAAGATCTCGGCAAGAAGCTCGAGAACATCACGCTCGAAGAGCTCGGCCGCGCAAAGAAGATCACCGTCACCAAGGACAACACCACGATCGTCCAAGGCGCCGGCAAGAAGGAAGACGTTCAAAAACGGATCGAGCAAATTCGCAAAGGCATCGAGGCGACGACCAGCGATTACGATCGCGAGAAGTTGCAAGAACGCCTGGCGAAGCTCACCGGCGGCGTCGCGATCATCTCGGTCGGCGCTTCGAGCGAAGCCGACATGAAGCAGAAGAAAGCCCGCGTCGAAGACGCCCTGCACGCCACGCGTGCGGCCGTCGAAGAAGGCATTCTCCCCGGCGGCGGTGTCGCACTAGTGCGTTGCCAAGAAGCAGTCGAGAAAGCCCGCTCCGGCGCTAAGGGCGACGAGCGAATCGGCGTCGACATCATCCTCGGCGTCCTCCAAGCTCCGCTCAAGCAAATCGCCGACAACTGTGGCCTTTCAGGCAGTGTCGTTGCCGACGAAGTCGCCCAAAAGGGCCAGAACATCGGCTACGACGCCAACGCCGGTGAATACACCGACATGGTCAAAGCCGGCATCCTCGACCCCACCAAGGTCGTGAAGGCCGCCCTCACCAACGCCGCGAGCATCGCCAGCCTGATGCTAACGACCGAAGCCCTCGTCACGAACTTCGACAAGAAGGACGATAACAAGAAAGCTGTCATCGGCAGCGTCCGGTAATTTATATAGCCCGGCCTTCTAGGCTGGTCGAAATAGAAATGGTTGACAGCCGCACGCGGGTCACTCGTCTTCGGACCAGTGGCCCGTTTGCATAGAATAAGAGTGGGAGAAAAGGAGAGGAGGAGACAAGGAGTCAATTTGCAAACGTTCCGCGTTTAGTGCTCCCCATCTAGGTGTCTCCCCCTCTCCTTGTCTTCGAAAGCCATGCCTCGCGACTATTACGAAATCCTCGGCATCGAACGCACCGCCTCGAACGGCGATATCTCGACGGCATATCGCAAGCTCGCGGTGAAGTATCATCCCGATCGCAATCCGGGCGATAAAGAAGCCATCGACCGATTCAAAGAAGCCGCCGAGGCCTTCGAAGTCCTAAACGACGCCGACAAACGCTCCCGTTACGACCGTTTCGGCCACGCCGGCCTCAACGGCAGCCACGGCGCGCATCACTTCAACGACGTCGAAGACATCTTCTCCGCCTTCGGTGACTTATTCGGCGATTTGTTCGGCGGCGGTGGCGGACGAGGACGCGGCCGTCAACAAAAAGGCCGCGACGTCCGTTGCGATGTCACACTCACGCTCAAAGAAGCCGCAAACGGCGTCACCAAAACCGTCGAGTTCCAACGCCACAATCGTTGCGAAAAATGCAGCGGCAGCGGCGCCGCCGATGGCAGCCGCCGTGAAGTCTGCAGCTATTGCCGCGGCCAAGGCCGCGTCATCCAATCGGCCGGCATCGTCCGCATCCAAACCACGTGCCCGCAGTGCCACGGCGAAGGCTCCACGATCAAACACCCCTGCACCGCCTGCCGCGGCAGCGGCCAGGTGCTAAAGAAGGTCACGACCGAAGTCCAAATCCCGCCGGGTGTCGACGATGAAATGCGAGTCCGCATCACCGGCGAAGGCGAACCCAGCCCCAGCGGCGGCCCCCCCGGCGATTGCTACTGCTTCATCAGCGTGCTGCCCCATCCGCTCTTCGAGCGCGATGGCCAACACCTCGTCTGCCGCATACCAATTACGTACGCCCAAGCCGCACTCGGCACGACGCTCGAGGTTCCCACGCTCGATGGCCGCGGCGAAGTTGAAATCCCCGCCGGCACCCAATCCGGCGGCGTCTTCAAGCTCGGCGGCAAAGGCATGCCCGACCCGCGCCGCCGCGGCCTCGGCGATTTGCTAGTACAAGTCATCATCGAAGTACCCAAGAAGCTCAGCAAAGAAGAAAAGACGCTACTCCGCGAGCTCGCCGAACTCGAGCACAAAAACGTGGCCCCCGAGCGCAAGAGCTTTTTCGCAAAACTCAAAGACTATTTCACGGCCGACGAAGAAGAAAAATCTCGTTCGGTCGACTAGTAGAAGGCGGTGTTACGATGTCTGCACACAAAGATAAACGCGGCGAATCCGACGACGGCGAAGATGCCTACAACGAGCACATCGACCTGAGCGCCGCAATGAGCGATAAGTCCGCCGACTTGGCGAACGAGCTCGCCGGCGCAAACGATCGCCTGCTGCGATTACAAGCCGAGATGCAAAACCTCCGTAATCGCACCTCGCGCGAAATCGCGGACGAGCGCAAATACGCAGCTCTACCCGTCGTCCGCGACCTGCTCCCAGTTGTGGACAACATCGACCGCGCAATCGAAGCCGCAGAAAAAGCAGGCGAAGCCGAAAACCTGCTCGCCGGCTTCCGCCTCGTAAAGCAACAGCTCCACACGCTCCTCAATAATCATCAAGTCGAATCGATCGCCGCCGAAAATGAAATCTTCGACCCCAATTTCCACCAGGCCATTCTGCAACAGCCGTCGGCCGATGTCCCCGCCGGCCAGGTCATGATGGTCACCCAACCCGGCTACAAAATGCACGACCGAGTCATCCGCCCCAGCCAAGTCATCGTCTCCGCCGGCCCCGGCGAAGTCGGCGCGGCATAGCCAAACTTGTAGCTGGATTCGCAAGAATCCGGCCATAACCATTCACATCCGAATTCTTGCGAATTCAGCTACAACGAACACAAGACGCATCCTCAAGCCATCCCCTCCTATGCCCACCTACGACTACGAGTGCGACGCCTGCGGCCACACGTTCGAGCTCTTCCAATCGATCTCGGAACCAGTGCAGAAGAAGTGCCCCAAATGCGGCAAACTAAAACTCCGCCGCCTCTTCGGCACCGGCGCCGCCGTCGTCTTCAAAGGCTCAGGCTTCTATCAAACCGACTATCGTAGCGAGTCCTACAAAAAAGGCGCGGAGAAAGACAAGCCCGCCAGCGAATCGAAAAGCGACAGCAAAAGCGATTCGAAATCGGAAACCAAAAGCGAATCCAAGTCGTCCAAGAGCGAAAGCAAAGCGTCCACCGATACCGGCAAGAAAGATTCAAAATCGGCGAAGAAGAAATAGCACGCGGTCCCCCGGCAGCCGATGCAATCCGTATGTCGAATCGATGTCCGCCAAAGCGACGCAAATCACACGGACTGCTTTTTTACGATGCCTTAGCATCGTTAGGTTGGCTTGAGGAATTGTGGAAGTACAGAACTTCCAGTTATGCGCTCATCGCGGCCAACGCCTTGCCGCTGTTCGGCGTTCTGTTCTTCGGCTGGGATACTTTCACGATCGTCTTTCTGTACTGGGCGGAAAACGTAATCGTCGGCGCGATCAATGTACTCAAAATACTCGCGACCGCGCCGAATGCAAACCTGCTCGTGTGGGGCGACGTCGACCCGAATGATCAGCTGAACCGTGAGCGCATGGAGCGCTCGCGGGGAACGTCAGTGAAATTGCTCCGCTGGGAGACGCAAGCCAGCAAGCTCTTCTTTATACCGTTCTTCGTCATGCACTATGGCCTGTTTTGCTTCGTGCACGGCGGGATCATTTTCGAGATCTTCGGTCGCCAGTCGGGCTTCGGTCCCTTCCTCGGTGTGTACGATTTCACGAGCGTGATCACAGAAAAGCACCTATGGCTGTGCCTCGCCGCGCTATCCGCAAGCCACCTGGTTTCTTTTTTCAACAACTATATCGGCCGGGGCGAATATCGCCGTACCACGATTGCGTCGCAGATGTTCGCGCCCTATCCCCGCATCATCGTGCTCCACTTGGCAATCTTCGTCGGTGCCTTCGCCGCCATGGCATCGGGCAGCAATTTCTTTGTCCTGCTTATACTGATCATCGGAAAAACGTTTTTCGATTTAAGCTTGCACTTAGCAGAACTATCGCGCAACGTTGATCAGATCGAAACATTGCAGCCGCAAATTCTTCCGGAAACGCTCATGGGTGAGGCAGTTCAAACTTCTGCCACGCAGCCGGCAGCGGCGCAAGAACATCGACCGCTTCATTCGTCATCGGATGGTTGAACCCCAACTGCCTCGCATGAAGCGCAATGGCCCGCAGCCGTTCATCTTCAAATTGCTCGCCAAACGGCTGTGTTGAACCGTACTGTGCATCGCCGATTACTGCATGCCCGCGCAACGCGCACTGCACACGAATCTGATGCGTACGCCCCGTTTCGAGTTCAACTTCCAACCACGTATATATAGCCCGGCCATCTTGGCCGGAAGTTTCCTCTATTGCCGCGATTTCGTCGCGTGCATTTACTCCGAGCCAAGATGCCTCCGCTAAATACCCGCGCCCCCGCACACGATACCGCATCACCGCAATCTTCCCCCGCGGGTCATCCTGCGGCACCACATTCGATTGCGGCATCCCATGCCGCTTGTGCAAATGATCGGTCCACGTCCCTTCATCCGGCTGCACATCTCCTTCGACAACCGCCCAATAAACTTTCGTAACCGTGCGGTTTTCGAACTGCGAACTCAGCCGCTGCGCCGCCCGCACATGCCTCGCGAACACGATCGCACCGGAAACCGGCCGATCGAGCCGATGAGGCAAACCGAGATACATATTGCCTTCTTTCTGCTCGCGCTCGCGGTAAAACGCCTTCACCTGAATTTCGAGGCTATCAATGCCCGCCGGAGCCTGCGTGAGAATGCCCGTGGGCTTATTGATCACCAGCACGGGGCCATTGTCGTAGAGGATTTCAAGCATGGCGAACCCCATCAGAACGCGGCCTGTCATTCTTCGCAAGGCGTTCGTGCCATGGCGGTTCGGCGCTGCCATCGGTACAATACGAGGCTCGGCAACGACCGCGATTTTTGGGGTTGGTGCAGTCATGATTCGCGTCGGAATTTTGGGAGCATCCGGTTACTCAGCGCTCGAGCTGATAAAGATCCTGCTGCGCCATCCCGAAGTGAAAATCACGGCCCTCACGACCCGCCAAACCGAATCGCCCAGCGTTGGCGAAGTGCATCCGTCACTGGCGGGCCGACTCGACTTAGCGCTCGAAAACCTCTCGTCGAGCCAGGTCGCCGAACTTACCGATTGCGTCTTCTGTTGCTTGCCACATGGCGCAAGCGCGTCCGCCGTAGCCGAGCTGCTGCCGGCCGGCAAGAAGGTAATCGACTTGAGCGCCGATTATCGCTTGAACGACCCCGCCGTTTACAAACAGTGGTACGCCGTCGACCACCCGGATCCCGAGCGAATGCCCGAAACAGTCTACGGCTTGCCCGAAATCTATCGCGAACAAATTCAAACCGCATCGCTCGTCGCCAATCCTGGCTGCTACCCCACGTCGGCAATTCTCGCTCTCGCGCCGCTGCTGCGCCGGGGCGATCACGCCAAAGGGAATCATCGTCGACAGCAAAAGCGGCGTAAGCGGCGGCGGCCGCGAACCAAAGCCCACCTTTCATTTCCCCGAGTGCAATGAGAGCGTTTCCGCCTACGGCGTCGGCACCCATCGCCACATGCCCGAAATCGACCAGGTGCTGACCGACGTAGCCGCCGCAGAAGTTCGCGTCGTCTTCACGCCCCATCTCATTCCGATGGACCGTGGCATCCTCTCGACGTGTTACGCCGAACCCACCGGCGAGTTCAACGAAAAATCATTGCTCGGCGTCCTGCAAGACTTTTACGCCGGCGAGCCATTCGTACGATTGTCATCTTCGCTGCCAGCCACAAAACAAGTCAGCGGAACCAACTTCTGCGACATCGCGGTTCGCACCGTCCGCGGCCGCGTCGTGGTCATTAGCGCAATTGATAACCTTGTAAAAGGCGCCTCCGGCGCCGCAGTCCAAAACTTCAACCTAATGTACGGCTTCGAAGAAACAACCGCCCTACTCTGACCCCCGACCCCTGATCCCTGACCCCTACCCCCCTCCTCATGAGTCTCCGTCTTCCCCAAGGTTTTCGAGCCGCCGGCGTCTACTCCGGCGTTAAGCGAAACGACACGAAGCTCGATCTGTCGCTCGTCGTCTCCGATCGCCCCGCCGTGGCGGCCGGCGTGTATACCAAGAACTTGGTCCACGCCGCACCGGTGAAAATCGACCGCGAACGCACGCCGAGTGACTCGATTCGAGTCGTCGCCATCAACTCGGGCGTAGCGAACGCATGCACGGGAGACCAAGGCGATGCAGATGCGCGACAGATGGCGGCTTGGGCCGCCGAAGCGATCGGAGCGAAACCCGACCAAGCGCTCATCATGTCCACCGGCGTCATCGGCACGATGCTGCCGATGGAAAAGATCCACGCCGGCATCAAAGCCGCCGCGCAAAAACTCGGCGATGACGAAAAATCGCTCGAAAGCGCCGCACGCGGAATCATGACGACCGATACCGTCCCAAAACTCCGCGGCCGAGAGCTCGAAATCGGCGGCATTCCAACCCGAATCGCTGGCATAGCAAAAGGCGCCGCAATGATCGGCCCGAACATGGCCACAATGCTCGCGCTCGTAATGACTGACGCGTGCCTGCGCAAGGAAGATGCCCAATTGGCTCTCGTCGATGCCATGGAAGAATCCTTCCATTGCATCAGCGTCGACGGCCACATGAGCACCAACGACACCGTCCTCCTCATCGCCAACGGAGCCGCAGCCGAGCGAGCCGGGTCGTCCCCGACCCCGCTCACCGGCAAAGGTCTCAACGACTTCCGCACCACACTCTTCGAAGTCTGCGAAGACCTCGCCCAATCAATCCCAGCCGATGGCGAAGGCGCCACGCACCTCATCACCGTCGAGGTCCACGGTTGCCGCTCACGCCCAGACGCCCTGCAAATCGGCAAAACAATCGCCGATAGCCCCCTCGTAAAAACAGCAATTGCCGGAGCCGATCCCAACTGGGGACGAATCGTTTCCGCCGCCGGCTACGCGGGCGTGCAGTTCGATCCCTCCAAAGTAACGCTCTACATCAACGGGCTCTTGCTGTACGAGCGAGGCGCCCCTGTAGATTTCAGCGCCGACGCCGTCTCGAAATCAATTGCCGGCGATCGCGATACAAGCATCGTCCTCATTCTCGAGGAAGGTAAATCGGCCGCTCGCTTCTGGACGACCGACCTCACCGCCGAATACGTGCGGCTGAATGCGGATTACCACACCTGAGAGTTCTGGCCCAGCGCTTCACGGATTTGCACCGCATCCATGTTCACCGAAAGCGTGACGCGCAGGACTAGCTCACATCCATTACAGGTGCGCGTTGCCTAGCGACTTCGGCGGAAGCCAAGGCCGATTGCGCTCAGGAGGAGCAACATCAACGAACCGGGTTCGGGTACTGCAGCACTGCCCAAACCACTCCCGCTGCCAGAAGTGTTACCGAAGCGAGCACGCCAAGCATCGTAATCGGTGGAGTCGACTGTGCCGATCGAATTCACTTCGTTCTGAAGCGGTCCACCATTACGCCACAGCACATAGTCGGCCATATCGACCACACCATTGCCGTTGTAGTCACCGGCAACGCCAGGCGGCGTGAGGCTAGTAACAGTCAGATTGTCGAACAAGGTGAATTCCAGTAAGCCATGCCGAGCTGTCGTCGTATTTACGTCCGACACACCGACTGCGATGTTGTTACCGCCAAGGGCTCCAAGCGTACTGGCATCTACCGTAGCAATCAGGTGGTCATCGATCGACCAAGTAACGGTATTGCCAGTCTTGGCGAGGACAACTTTATGCCAGGCAAAGCCAAAAGCGCCAACCTGTGTGGTGCCAACCATTACGTTGCCACCCGGATCGAGATATTCGGCGTCGGCGATACCCGTAAAGTCAGCTCGCTGGGCATCTGGAGCCGACTGGGCAGTCAAAAATGTATAGTATGCATCAGCGTTAGATTGTGCCGTTGTGGTGTTTGCCGCGTAGACGCCGCCGCCAACGGTTGGTACAACGGCCGTGGCCGATTTCGGGAATACGCGGAAGTCGGCATTGATACCGCCATCACCCGTCGTGGCAAAACCGATGCCATCCATTGCAGCGCCAGTCGGAAGCGACTGAGTGCTGGTTCCAGTCACTACGACCGGCACGGTGCCCGAAGTGCCCAACGCGAACATTACGTTATTGGTACCGCCCTCAGAGTTACCATTGTCGGCAAGGCCATTGGCGTTCGCCGACCCGAAGAAGTTCGACCAGGCGTAAAACTGAACCTGATAGTTGGTGCCAAAGTTCTTGCCCGTAGGAGACACCGATAATCCCGAGCCCACTCCAGCCGGGCGGGTGGTTAAGAACGCTGGCGTGTCGCCTGGGAGGGTTTGGCCGCCGTCAGTTCCCGGGGTGTTCGCTCGCAAACGCATGCCGTGAGTATCGATACCGTCACCGCCCGGAGCGGGGGGAATTCCATATACCGAATAATCGACGCCGAAGGCGGCGCCTTGCGTCGCCGCATTCGCGGCCGGGGCCTTATTGATGGTCCAGAGCGCATCGGCGGGGCTATTGAAGTCATCGGAAAAGAGAACCACTGCTGACGCTGACAAGGTCCAAAAACCAACGGCCAAAGTACAGATCACGAAACAAAAATTCTTAATCGACATAAACACACCCAGTAGGAGCAATTGCTCAGGAAAAGCGGCGATTTCTGATCGCCAAATCAATTACAAGGATTCTTCGCCTGGACGCTGTATCATCAGCGGAACGCGATGGCCTGTCAAGTAAAAACGCGGTTTGCCGCCGTTTTTCTGCGGTAGTATGGGCTATTTTGCCAACAGAACGGCCAGCTTCAAAACGGCACGATTCATCACCCGCGCAAAACACTCGGAAAGCAGTGGCTTCCTTTATGGAGAAGCACGATGATCGATCGGCCGAGACTCCCGCGATTGCCCAACGGCAATCACTCGCGCGGCGCACCCGCCAACTTGAGCTTCCGGCAGAAAACCGTTAATCCCACGAGGCAGCAAGCCACACTGCCGAACAAATATGCCGGGGCCTCGGGCACCGCGGTAATCGTAACCATGCCATCGGTCACGGCTCCGGCGCCGCGTTGCTCGGTCAGCACGCTGCGCTGACCGGCAGTGGGGACATTCGAGTACGAGGCAGCAAGCAGAGTCGTATCAAGCAAAACTTCCCAACTGCTCAGCAAGTTATCGCCGCCGAGCTCATAGATAATTCTTCCGAAGCCGTTGGAGATGTTGGTAGCAACGCCACCGCTATAACGTTGATCCGTCGAGAAGGTCAGGAATAGGCCCTGATTAGCCGCGGTGAAGAACCCACCCGAGTTTGGTGTACCGAGCAGAATTGCCCCATCTCCCAAATTCCCGCCGCTGAAACTTGCAAGACCGTTGCCACTATCTGGCCGAACGGTGCTAGGCGTGACGTTATTCGAAATTGACGTTCCGAACTTCGCCACGATACGGGCCGACGAGGTCAAATTCGAGTTTACAGCCGCCCCTGTAAAGCTCAGTCCCCAGCCAGCAGCCACGCCAGTCGTCGATTGGAGCTTGCCACCCAGCGCAAGAATTGTATCGCCGGCATTCCAGCCGCTTCCGATCGCGGCGGCGAGACCAGCGTCAGCAGTGAATGCCGACGAATACATGTTGAAGCCGAAATTCGCATTCCCAATGAGATAATTGTTTACGTCGAGCACATTACCGGCAGCCGACCAGCCGGAGTCGACCGACGGGTCACCAGTGACCAAAACCGCCCTTGCCGTACCAGAAACGAAAAATAGAACGCAAGCCAAGCAACTGGTGAAAAACGCCAAAGAATCACGCCGATGCAACATTCGATTCCAATTCTTTGAGTCGCTCATGACGGACAAGCTCTCATACAGTAGGTATGTGCGATATCCCCATTTGGGGAACATTATGATTCCCTGAGTGCGTCAACGTGTCAAGAAGGTGGTTATGAGTACGGCCTGTTTTCTCGTTTCCTAAGCCCGATACCCTGTTTTTCCCCGCATTTCGCCGATAGTTGCTTTTTTCTCCGAGGCGCAAAAATGACGCGCGTTCCGGGCCCGGGCCGGCAATGGCGCGCGGCGTTTGAGCGGTGCCAACATCCGCTCCCCGCACATTGCTGGCTTTTCTTACTGCAAAGGGGAAGCTAATGATCGCTCATGGCAAATTGGCTCACGCGAAGGCTCACGCTGTTTTCTCGTCTCTCACTGCGTCACTCGTGGTCGTCATTGCCACCGCCGAAGTTCGGGCGCAATTAAATACCGAAGTGCCCGGCCTCGTTTATCACGCACAAGTCACCAGCTACTACTGCGGCTCCGCGACTGTCGAAATGATGCTCGACAACAACGCCGTCCGCAACAACGATCCCTTCCTCGACTACATTCTCAACCCAGCCAACGCACCCGACCCATTGCCGGGCTCATTCTTCAATGGCGGCACAGGGCAGGACGCAACGTTCGGCACGATTCCGTTCAATGCCGTAAACAACGCCGCACAAAGTATCCATCCGACATTCGGCCAACGCGTCGTCCCCGGCGTCAACGGCGGCAACCCAGTCAGCGCCGTGACCTACGGTCCGCAGCTCTTCATTTATGATTTTGCCCACGGTGCCGGAACGTACACGCCAATCGCCGGACCCAACACCGGCGTGCCTCTCGGATATTACAATCCGTTTCAACCGTGGGGTTCCGGCTCCGGCATCAACGGTCAACAAGTCACGTTGAATACGCTCGATAATCCGAACGTCGGCGGCGAAGGCATTCACGCGTTCACCGCTTATAACTTGCCTTCGTTGAACGCCTCGAATCGCACCATCGCCAACGCAATCGCAGATTACGAAGTGCCGGCGGGCGGCGTTTTTTACGGCGGCGCTCACGCCATGGCCATCACCGGCGTGCAATCCAACGTCGTCCCCGCGCGCAATCAGCCCTACGACATCCAAGGCTTTTTCGTCGACGATCCTTGGAACGGCTATGCCATCGCCCGCGGCCTGCCGGCGAATAAGCGAGGCCTGCCCGAACATTCCCTCATCTCAAACGTGCCCGAAGGGATTAATGTGCCGAGCCGATGGACTAAAATCTTCACGGCGTCGGGCGGTGAGCCCGGCGAGGGCGCATACGCCTCCGGCGTTGGCTACAAGTTCGTCGTCGAACCGCTCGGGCCCGAATTGCCAGATGACGGCACTTTTGTAAGCGATCCGCTTGCGGCCCTGCCCTTGCCCACCGATTTAACCGCTACCGATGCCCTCACACTCGCGCAAACGTTGCTCATCAGCAGCGGCCTCTCCACAAAGTACGGCCTCTCCGGCGGCGCGTTCGACCCCGCCGGCGAAACGCTCCTCGACCCCGCCGGCGAAAACGACTGGCTCGTTCCCTATCTCCGCGGCGGCCTCTACACCGGCGATCTCCTGATTAGCGCCCATTACGGTATCCTCGAAGAAGCAAGTTGGAACGAAGCCGGCGACGCCGCGTTCGACCTCGCCGACCTCGTGCAAGAGTACCAAGGAATCGAAACCGGCTTCCATCCAGACGACAACCCCGTCAACATTCCCGAAGCGAGCACGTTCGCACTGGCGACCATCGGCGCCGTGCTCTCGTTCGCGAAACGGCGGCAGCCGCGAAATTGCTGACCAAATACGGGATACGGGGAAGACTCGGTTCTGCTGGGCACCGGTCGAACGATGCCCAGCCATACGTAGCGCCCCCGTAAATTGACGGGCTAGGTTCCCCCGTGCCCAACGATCGCCGCCACTGCCGGCTCGTTCACCCAACTTGGCTCCTGGAATTGCTGCGCAAAGCCGATTGGTGTCACACCGTGGAATTCGCGCATTTGCTCCTTTTCCGGGTCGCCCATGTCGACGAGTTGCTTGCGAAAGGTTGCCCAAGCGTTCGGGTCGGCACCCCGCTGAAGCAGCAACCGCGCTAGTCGATCATCCTTCGCACCAAGCACGACCGTGGTGTGGAACAGCGGCGTTTGGCCGCCGAAGCCTTCGGTGTCGATTGCAGCGGCCGCATTAACGTCGGCGCCGTGTTCGACGAGCCATTCGGCCGTCGCTAAGTCTTGGAATTCGATAGCCATGTGCAAGAGGGTGGTGCCTTCCAGCGGCGCGCAATGTAGCCCCTGGCGTTCTTTCATCCCGAGTTCTGGCGGATAGATTTCCGATTCTTTGAATCGACGGTTCAGCACGGTTGGGTCGCGTTTTACGATCGCCTCCAACAAATCCAGGCGACCGCGGTGGACAGCCAGCGGCGCAGTGTCCGGGAATTGATACCCGGCGTCGGCAAACACTTGCAGGCACTCATGCTTGCCGGCGGCATCGCGCGAGTACGTGCCCACCAGCATCTGCACGCAGTTGCCGTATTCGTCGCTCGCCACAGTCGGATCGGCTCCGTGGGCAATCAGCCATTTCAGCGACTGCGGAGCCAACGTTTCGCACGGCGCAGATAATGGGGTAACGGCCATCCCACTTGGCATTCACGTCGGCGCCGTGCTCCACCAGCAGCTCCATCATTGGGATTCGTTTATCCGAAAGCGCGGCCCGCATGAGTGGACCATCGCCCCCTTGATGAACGTCGGAGCCGTTTTCGAGCATCCACCGCGCGATCGCGAGGCGCTCAGGACTGGCGGACACGCCGCGGCACTCCGCAATCCAGGTGAGCGGACCGTTCTTGTTGTAACCCAGCGGTGCCCTATGAAGCGCGGGATTGCTCGTCATGAGCTCACGCACGCGCTCCAAATCATTCGCATCGATCGCTTGTTTGAGCTGTCCCACCTCGGCGAGCGACTCGACGTGCTGTTTCAACTTCGGCCAGCTCGCGAAACCGTATTCGCGCGCGAGCTTAAACTGGGCTTCACTGAGTGTTGCCGCGTCGCCCGCTTGGAAAAGGTCCTTCGCCTGGTCTTTGAGGTGGCGAAGATCGGGGCGTTCGGGAAGAGTCCGCGACGCGCGCTCAGGCAATGACCGTTCGGGGTGGGTCGACATAGCGACCTCCTTTCAATGTAGCGCCCGATGATCCGCAGCCCGGGCTGAAAGAAGGTTCGCAAAGATTTTTCGAACGACGATGGGCTTCTACCCTTCCCGCGGATCGGCGGCCTTCGCTGGGGCCGAAGGTAAGTATAGCCGTGCGCGAACGATTTGGTAGTAAGTGATAAGTCCGCAGATTTCGGGGATGGACGCAGATGACTTGCAAGATCGGTCCTCCAAATCTGCCGGCCTTCATCTGATCCCATCTGCGTCATCTGTGGACAAGTTCTGAAAACGACGCGTCTCACGAATGGCAGTACGTAATCGAAGGCCAGGATCCACTTACCTTATTGGTACAGAAGTTTTAGTACCGAGAATCTA
This sequence comes from uncultured Planctomycetota bacterium, assembly GCA_963733705.1. Classification (GTDB taxonomy): domain Bacteria; phylum Planctomycetota; class Planctomycetia; order Pirellulales; family Lacipirellulaceae; genus JABDGM01. The sequence goes on from CAVTEJ010000015.1 coordinate 698,440, forward strand.
CACCTTCGCGCGTCGGCCGCGTGAGTCAGCTCCTTTCGAACAGGAGATCCAATGGTTGTGTTTCTTGCAGTGTTGCTGGCGATTACGTCTGCGGATGATGCCAAGCCTTCCAAAGACGACATCAAGCTTTCCAAAACTGAAACCCGCATGATCGAGGCCATCAACAAATACCGCGCGGGCCACGACCTGCCGCCACTGACGATGGACCCCACGCTCATGAAAGTCGCGCGGGTTCGAGCCCCGTACTTCACACACAACTACCAAGGCCGTTGGATTTGGGACGAAGCCAAACGATACGGCTTCAACGGCTTCGCCACCGACGACCTGGCACAAGGCGAAGAAACCCCCGAAGAAGCCGTCGACGGCTGGGCCCACTCCCCCGTCGGCCACGCCCAACAAATGCAAGGCAAGTTCAAAATGAACGGGCAGTTTGTCGACTATCACTTCGACAAAGTCGGCGTTGCGCAAAGTGGGAAGAATTATATTGCGATTTTTGGGAAGCGGGATGAATGAGACAGTACTGTTGCAGTAGCTATCGGCGACTGGATGCGAGTCGCGAAATTGCTGCTGTAGACTCAACCTCTTTCCTCACTTAAATATTTTGCCTGGGAAAGAATTGTGTGGGATGGTTCCCTTTAACGTGCCTTTGCTACCGTTTGCCCTGCAACTGCCCCCGCTTGGCACTTTAATAGTAATAAACTGCTGGCTATTTCCGTTAAGATCAAGCAAGACCTTTATCTCGCGCCGTGTGAGCGCGCAAATTGTTGCTTCACCGCACACCAGGCAAAGCCATACTTTTTTCCGTTCCGCTATTGCGTCGGCAATTGCTTGAACCTCGTCAGGAGAAAATGTGTGCTGCCACGGACTTTTCCTATTGGTTCGGTGCTTGATAAAAACATGCCTATCTGTATTCACCAGGTAGTGCCCGAATTTGTTTGATGCCCGATTCAGCGCCTTGAACGAGTCGTGTTTAACAATTTGTGCCAAGGCCGCGCCGTGATAAAGATCATGTTTTTGAATTTTCATATCGCCTCACTAATTAGATTCGAATGGTCGCTTTTCTACTCAACTAGCAATTGCTCCGCGAGTTGCTCACGAATTCGTTTGTGCCCAAGGTCGGTCAGAACGAATCGCCCCGATGCAAGAAGAACTGCTTGTCGCGTGCCCGATGAAATAAGACCATCCACTGCGCGTGTTACTGACGATGGTGAACATTGCGCGTACGTACCCAATTCCCTTCTCGTCATGCCTTGTTCGCCAGCGAAGTGCAATAACACCAGCAGTTCCTCCTCTGGTTTTAGATCAGTTCGCTGAACAATGATCACATCTTCAAATTTTCCAACGGCGGGAACGTCGAACCTCAGCAACTCGCGAACTGCTTGCGATGCCGATTCTCGATCACCGGCCCAAAACATCCGTACTGTCTCTGTCATAAGCCATCGCACCGTCTCGATCATGAAGCGCGAGTCCATATGATTCGCTTTGTAATTGGGCGAAATATGTACCGCTCCTCGCTTAGACCGGAACTTATGGACGGTTTGCGCAGCCAACATCAGCATCTTTGTATCGTTGCGGTCTAACTGGTGGGTAACTTGGTCGTTATTGATGTAACGAAAGCAGTCCCCAAAATCGCGACCGCGATCTAGATTTCCGGAATCGCGATGGTACAGAAGGCGACCCAATATCTCGCAGAATTGTCCCGCGTCGAGCTCTGCCGGTTCCCAATCGCGCAAGATATACCGGCGCTCGAGCGACGTAAACTCGTCGAGCAACTGTTCGGTGAGCGGCAAATCTAGCGGTGGAGCAAGCTTGCCAATGAGTATTTGCTTCTCGACCAAGCCCATCAATCACTCGCCGGCGTCGACGCCGCGCTACCTTTCGCTTCAACAACCAATTTTAATGCTTCCTGAATACCTGCATCAGTCAGGAACCAGGTTATCGGCGACTTGCCAGCGTGATCACCAATCAACGCAGGTGTTTTCTGCTTCATGCGACCCAGATCCCGAGTCATGCTGCCTTGCTTCAGAGTTTCCGCTTGACGGAAATGAGTGTTAAAGGTTTCGACAATCAAGCCTGCCGTAAGTTCATTAACACTGCATTCCTGCGACACGACGTGCAGCAGCCACGTGATTTTTTGCCATGACTTCCAAGATTGCCGTGGAAATCCCCACTTTCCTGGATCGTGGTCCCAGTTAATCACGACGGTCTTTGTATCGCCGCTCGTAGGCGCAGTTCGCCGGGGACGACTATTCCGCTTTCCTTTCGAGTGCCCCTCGATGACGTTCGTCGCAGAACCATTTGTTTTCTGCTGCGGTAAATGGCCCGCCGCGATGTTTACTGCCGGGCTAATTAAGCCAGCGACTTGCTGCTGCAAATTCTCTGTAATAACTGGCAGGTCATCGCGCTCACCCCGAACTTTTAGGCGAAATCCAGTCAGTTCCATCTCAATCTCAAACTTTGACATCCAAACTCTCCTGAAATAATGATTGCTATAACGCACTCCGGTCTGATTGGCAGCGGGAAAACTTGTCGCGGCAGATACGCAATTTGGGGGCCATTGGACATCCACCAATCGGTACAGTCGCCGTAACTCCATTAGGATACAGATGTTTAGTCAGCAAAAAAGTTCGCTACTCGAGTCCGTGAAATAATTCACAAGCAATTACCTGCCAAGATGGCAAACCAAATCGGAAGACCACGAGTGTTTAGCCCACAAAACGCCCAGGGACCAACGCCGGGTGCCACTGGCTTTGCCATTGCTCTTCCTGATCGAAGGTTGCGCGAAGCCCAATCTAACGAATTCCCAAGTGGCCAAAAATCGTTGTGGATTTCCCAAACGAATTCGCTACACTCAACTCACCGCTATACTGTACATAAAAACACTACTGCAACCTTTATATGATCGACGAATCCCGCCCATGACCAAAAACTCTCGCCCGTAATGAACGTCAACTCCTCGAATTTTGCTCGCTACCGACTGCCGCGCACTCTGCAATTCCAGAGTCCGTTGCACTTCGGACCAAGCAAAACGAGTGGATTATGCACGGGTTTTGTGGGACCCCTAACCAGCGCAATTCGATCTTGTTGCGCGGCAACAATTTGCGACTCGGCGACCGACCACGGCCCGCGCAAAATTCGAGCACAGCGTCGGCCCGGCCGAACTACGTAGGCGAGTTTCTCCGAAACTCGCATTTGGCAGTTTCGGAGAAACTGCTCTACGGCTTCGTCACCGACAACAAGAAGCTCGGCTTCAGCGGCTCGAAAGACAACCGATCCAATTGGTCGGTCCCACGTGCAAGATTGATCATCCACACCCGCGTATCCGCCGACGAGCTCTTCAGCGTTTCCCGCAGCTCCATCAAATGATCGACGCTCGTCGTATTCACAACCAGCCGCCCACGCGGCCGCAATCGCTTATAAGCCGCCTGCGAAATTCGCGTCACCTCGCGGCCAGCTCCGGCCACAAAAACCGCATCGGGGTCGGGAAGTTCCTCAAAAATCTCAGGAGCGCGGCCAAGCACAGCGTTCACATTAGCAACGCCAAACCGCTCCGCATTCTGCTTGATGAGCCCGTGGTCCTCCGCATCCATCTCAATCGCGTGAACCTGCCCATCGTGAGCCATCTGAGCCGCTTCAACACTCACCGACCCGCTACCCGCGCCAATGTCCCACACAATGCTACTCGGTGCGATATCCATTTGAGCCAGTGCGATCGCCCGAACTTCCGCCGGCGTCAGCAAGCCAAGCTTCGGCTTCGATTGCAAGAACGCTTCATCCGGATTGCCGAACAGCCGCCGGCCAACCGCGTCACGCGGCCGATCCGGGGCATCCGGATCCCGAATGAGAATCATCACATTGAGCGGATCGAACGACTTCTTCCCAATCTCGGCCAGCGTGCCGCGGGTCACCCGTTCGTCTCGAGCGCCAAGGTTCTCGCAAACGTACGCCGTAAAATAATCGATCCGGCGATCGAGCAGCGCCTTCGCCACTTTCTCTGGCCCGCAACCATCGGTCGTGAACAGGCCGACTTTTTGAGCCGTGCGAATTTTTTCGAGCACCGCGTCGAGCGGGTGTTTGGCGAGATCCGTGAGGTACGCTTCCTCCCACGTCTCCATCACCCGGGCAAACGCGAGCTGCATGCTCGAAACGTGCGGCACAACCACAAACCGCTCTTTGCCGAGTTTGTCGCACACATACCGGGCCAAGCCGTAAAACATCGGGTCGCCATACAGCAGCATGACGACGCGCTTGCTGGAAGCCTTCTCGATCGTGCCAACCAGTGCGTTCAAATCGCTAGTAATCGAATGTCGCTCAGCCTTCGACTTGGGCACAAGCTCCAGCGTACGATCCGTGCCCAGCACGACCTCAGCATTAGTGATCAGCTCGCGCACGCTGTTCGGCAGGGCCTCGAGCCCATCATCGCCGATGCCAATGACGTGGATTTTAGAAGACAAGGGACTGGGGGTTGGGGGCTAGGGACTGGGGATTGGAAACGCCAATATATCACACGGACGGATGAATGCTCAGGGCAGAGGTTAGTGACGAAATGCAAACCGACGACCCGAAGGTCGCCGGTTGTCGATTTTCCCCAGCCCCTAGCCCCAAGTCCCCAGCCCCTACTCCGCCACATAACAGCGAAGCGTGCGGCCATCCAGGATGATGGGGTCGCGGCCAAGAGCCGGCCCGTCGGCATCCGGATATATATCATCCGGCGTGTCGGCCGCCGTATCGATAAACAACCGCCAGTTAATATTGGCCGCCGGCGCGGGCAGTTTGAACTCAAACGGGTTCGGCCCACTGTGGAGCATGATCATTACAGCCCGAACCGACGAATCGGTAAGCCCGCTCGTTCCCAGCACGCACGTAAGGCTCGACCCCGGCGACGCCCAATTAACGGGTGTGCCATCCGGGTTGAACCAGCTCACATCCGGCAACTGGCCGGGCTTCGTCACCTTGCCCGTGAGGAACGCGCCGCGGCGGACGTTGGGTTGTCGCCGGCGGAATGCGTTGAGGCATTTTACGAAGCGAAGCATTTCTACGTTACGTTCCACCAACTTCCAATCGAACCAGCTGATGGGGTTGTCTTGGCAGTAGGCGTTGTTGTTGCCACGCTGCGTGCGAAGGACTTCATCGCCGCTGAGGATCATCGGCACACCCTGGCTCAAAAGCAACGTGGCCATAAAATTCTTGGCCTGACGCTGGCGCAAATCCACGATGCTCTTCCGCCGTGTCGGCCCTTCGACACCGTAGTTGCTACTGTTATTGGTGTTGTCGCCGTCGCGGTTGTCTTCCTTGTTATCGAGGTTGTGCTTTCGCTCGTAGCTCACAAGGTCGTTGAGCGGAAACCCATCATGCGAAGTAATGAAATTGATGCTGTGGTACGGCCGACGACCACTCGGTTGATAAAGATCGCTGGAGCCGGCGAGACGCGTCGCCATCGGGCCGGTTTGGCCCCAATCGCCTTTCCAGTAGCGGCGGACATCATCGCGATAGTGCCCGTTCCACTCCGCCCAACGCTGATTGGCGAACGAACCCACCTGGTAAGCGCCGGCAGCGTCCCACGCTTCGGCGATGATTTTGGTATCGGCGAGCATGGGATCTTCCGCAATCAGCTCGACCATCGGCGGATTCGGCACGAGCTCGCCCTTCGTGTTGCGACTCAAAACCGAAGCCAGATCAAAGCGGAAGCCATCAATGTGATAGTTGTGAACCCAATGCCGGAGGCAATGGAAGATCATCTCGCGAACGATCGGGTGATTGCCGTTCACCGTATTGCCGCAACCGCTGAAGTTTTTATACGTGCCGTCGTTATTCAGCATGTAATAGACACGGTTTTCGAGCCCTTTGAACGCGAACGTGGGGCCCGTGTGGTTGCCTTCGGCCGTGTGGTTGAAGACGACATCGAGGATGACCTCGATGCCCGCGGCATGCAGCTCCCGAACCATTTCTTTGAACTGCCGCACCTGGTCACCGGGCACATTGCCGGTCATGTATCCGCGGTGTGGCGAGAAGAACGACATGGGGTCGTAGCCCCAGTAGTACGTGCGAACGGGCTTGGTCCCATCCGGTTCTTCAACCGGGAATTCGTTTACCGGCATCAGCTCGACCGCGGTCACGCCGAGCGATTTCAAGTACGGGATCTTTTCGACGATGCCGGCGTACGTACCCGGCTGCCCGGTTTCGCTAGATGGGCTCCGCGTAAAACCGCGGACATGCATTTCGTAGATTATGGTTTCGGAAAGCGGGCGACGGATATGCCGATCGCCTCGCCAGTCGAAAGCTTCATCAACCACCACGCACTTCGGCGGACGGATGACGCCATCTTCGCTCGACATAAACCGCCCGGCGAGTGCCTTGGCGTACGGGTCGAGCAACCGAGCTTGCGAATTAAAGCGATGCCCCTGCGCGGGGTCGAATGGGCCATCGCACTGAAAATGGTAAAGCGTGCCGGGCTTAAGACCTGGAACGAATACGCTCCAAATGTCGCCCCAACGATCGCTCTGCGGGTCGAGTTCGATCACGCGAACCGGATCGCGGTCAATCACTCTTTGATAGAGCAGCACCCGCATCGCGGTCGCGCTCCTGCTATAAACGGAAAACTGCACACCGCCATCGCGAATGTTCGCGCCGAAGGGCAGCGGATAGCTGAACTGCATTGGCGGCGGCGAAGGTTTGCGGGCGGCTTTCGGCATAACCACGGATGCGTGACGGGCAATAAAATTCGTAGCAGTCGTAAACATGGTGCTCCGACGATCGGGGTCGACAAGATTGGGACGATTGTGAACGGGTGCGATGGAAAAGGCAACCGGATGTACCGATTGCACGCACCAACTCGTCGACGGCAAACGTCCCAGTCTGCGGTTACCGTGAGTCAGAGACCCTTAAGTCTAGGTCACGGGCCAACGAGCAGTGCTTATCGCGCTCACAAGTGTCCTTAACTTCGACACGCTCTCGGAGCTGTCTTCAACGAGAAAACATCGTACCGCAGGGCTTCGCCGAGCAGAATCCTCGTTTTGAGCGGCAGGAGCCGCGCGACGGTCAGAACCGAGGCGCACGGTGCAGTGCGATTTCGGATCGTGGAGGTCGGAATGCGAATTTGTGGAACAATCCGCAATCCCAAATCCGAAAACCATGATCCATTTGCCCCCTTCCGAGTCGAGTGGCGTGAGCCTTAGAATCGCGGGCTATGGCGAAAGCAACGTACAAGGATTCCGGCGTTGATTTAGATGTGTATCGCGAGTCGATGTCGCGGCTGCCGCGGCTCTTGCGGCGAACCCATTCACCCCGCGTCATCGCGAACGAGGGCGGCTTCGCGGGGCTGTTTCAGCTCGACTTTTCGGACGGCCTCTTTGCACGGAAGTACAAAGATCCCGTGCTAGTTTCGGGTACCGATGGCGTCGGCACGAAACTCAAAGTCGCGCAGCGCGTGGGCGTGCATAACACGGTCGGCGTCGACCTCGTTGGAATGTGCGTAAACGACGTGCTGTGCTGCGGCGCCGAGCCGCTGTTCTTTTTAGATTACGTAGCGATGGGGCGGGATGATCCTGCGTTGTTAGAGGCCATCGTCCAAGGCATCAGCGATGGCTGCGTCACGAGCGACATGGCGCTCATTGGCGGCGAGACCGCGATCATGCCCGATCTGTATCAGGCAGATGACTACGACCTTGCGGGGTTTTGCGTCGGTGTTGTCGAGCGCGCCAAAGTGCTCGACGGCTCCACGATTTCGCCTGGCGACGTCGTGATCGGCGTCGCTTCCAGCGGGTTGCATTCAAACGGCTTCAGCCTCGTGCGAAAAATCGTGTTCGATATCGCAAAGTTAAACGCCGACGACTTTGTCGAAGAATGCGACGCCAAGGTCAGCGAAGTTTTACTGCGGCCGACCACGCTCTATGCCCGCGCCGTGCGCGGTGTGCTATCGCACTACAAAGTGAAGAGTGTGGTGCACGGCGTCGCGCACATTACGGGCGGCGGAATTTTTGAGAACCTCGATCGCATCTTACCACCTGGAATTGGCGTGGCGATCGACCGCGGCAGCTGGCCGCTGCCGCCAGTTTTTACTTGGCTGCAAGAGCTGGGCGATGTCGACGACGAAGAGATGTATCGCGTGTTTAACATGGGCATCGGGTTGATGTTTGTCGTTAGCCCCTATTACGCAGAGAGCATTCAGCAGCAGATTGCAAAGGGCGGAGGGGAGAGCTGGATCGTTGGGCGCGCCATCGCGGGAAATCAATCGGTGGCGTGGGCTTAATACTCGGCGCTTAGCCAAGTCAAACGGTCGCACGCTTACGGCCTTCGCACAGTGGGCGACCAGGTCTCGGCACCCCCGCAAAATCTCTTTGCAAAATCCTTTTTGCTACGTCTATAATGCAGTCCATATTTGCCCCATTCAGGGGTCCCTATGTAAACTTTTGGGGGAGGGAGACAAGTGCGTCAAACAGTATTCGCAGGATTGTTCCTCGCGATCGTTTTCGGTTTTCTCGTGCCGGCACATGCACAATGGACGGTTACTTATCTACATCCGGCGGGTGCCGCCGAATCTTGGGGAACGGGGGTTTCCGGCGTCGACCAGGTGGGACGGATTACGAATGCCGGTAGTTCCAATACGTTCGCAGCGCTCTGGACTGGGACGGCGGGGAGCTTTGTGAATTTGAATCCGGCCGGCGCTTCGGCGTCGGACTCGATGGCACTTATGGCGTAAACCAAGTCGGCTCGTTCGTCGGCAACCCGGCATTTCACGCGTACGCGCCGCACTATGCCGGAATGTGGTCGGGCACGGCCGCTTCCGTAGTAAACTTGCAACCGACCACCGGCGCAATTTACGAACCATGGTCCGATGCCTTGGCTGTGGAAGGTTCGATTCAAGTCGGCGACTATCAGCCATCCACTGAGCCGATCCTGCAAAATGCTGGTACTTGGAGCGGTACGTCGGCGTCGTATGCAGCGCTTTCGTCGCCGGGGTTGCCTTACAGCGGCGCATTGGGAACCGACGGAGTGAGCGTGGTGGGGTATGCTTCGACGCCAGCGACGGCACCCTCCGGGCCGCCGCATGCTGCGTTGTGGAAGTTCGGGCCGAGTACCTTCACAGATTTGAGCCCACCTGGCTCGACAAGTTCCACAGCGCACGACGTGGAAGGCAACTCGCAAGTTGGCTCTGCCACGTTTGGCGGCGCGGCGCACGCCACAATATGGTTTGGCACCGCGGGCAGCTTTCTCGACTTTAATCCAACTGGCGCTGCGAGCTCGGTGTTAAATGGAATCGACGGCGGCTACGAGGCCGGTACTGCTACGTTTGGCACGGCGACAAATGCCGGTTTTTGGTCGAAATCGGCTGATAGCTTCGTGAATCTGCACACGTTTCTAACGCCAGGAACTTATTCGACGTCTGAAGCGGATGGCATTTGGACGAATGGCACGACGATTAAGATTGTCGGTTCAGCGTTCAACTCGGTGCTCGGCCGCAACGAAGCGATCCTGTGGACGGTCACCGTACCGGAGCCAAACACGCTTGCCCTGCTTGCATCGATGGGCGGCATCGCGACTTGCATGCGCTCGCGGAGAAACTGCCGCTAATGCAAGTGGCGTTCGCGGCAGTAAAAATCAGCGAACGACGGCCGGCGTAAACGTCGGCGGTTGCGATCCGCGGCTGATCTCGGTTTTAGCGCGGCGGGTGGTAGCTTCGGCGAGGGCGTCGATAAGGTCCTGTTGGCGATAGCCGCCGCGGAAAACGATTGGGTTGTAAGGCGCGTTGCCCGGGAAAATCGCTATCACGGGAACGCCGTTAGCGCCTAAAGCTTCGATCGTGCGCTTAATCTCGGGCGGATAATTGGTGAAATCGCCATACATCGTGACAGCGCCGGACTTGGCGATCGCTTGCTCGACAGGCTGCGTGTGGAGCACCGACTTCTCGAACACTTTGCAATTGATGCACCACTCGGCCGAAAAGTCGACGAGCACCGTCTTGCCCTCGTCGACTGCAACTTGCTGAAGTCGCTCGAGCGAGAAGGGCTGCCAACCTTGATCAATCGGCGCGGTTGCGAGTCGATAGACAACACCGAACGACGCGGTGACGAACAGCAATACGACAACAACGGCCGAGGCCCAAGCCTTAAGGCGTGCACCGAGTTCGGCGGTCATCGGCGTACGAGCGACGAGCCAACAGGCCACCGCAATGCCGAGAAGCAGCAGGATCGTTGGCACAACCGCCGCGGGTTCGATGAACGACAGAATAAACACGACGGTTCCCAACAGCACGAAGCCACTGATTTGCTTGAAGGTTTCCATCCACGCCCCTGGCCTGGGCAGGAAGCGCAAAAGCTCAGGGTAAACACCAATCAACAGATAGGGACTGGCCATACCGAGCCCGACGGTCGCGAAGACAGCCAGATTCACCGCAATTGGCTGAGTAATGGCCCAGGCGATGGCGGCGGCCATCAGCGGCGCGGTGCAAGGCGTGGCGAGAACGGTCGTCACCATACCCTTCAAGAACGCACCTAGCGGCCCCTCTTTCGCCGCCGCCGTTTGAACCGAGCCGCTGCCGAAGAAGCCAGGGATGGGAACTTCCCAAACTCCTAAGAGACTTAAGGCCATCGCGAAGACAACCGAGGCCATCGTGACATTGAACGAAGTCTTACCGAATTGACCACCCCAGGTAAGCCCCAGCGTCGCGGCCAACACCCCCAGCAACATGAACACTGCGATGATGCCGGCCGCGAACCAGACGTTTAACATGAATGCATGCCCGCGGCTTTTGCCCGATTGCTCGACGAAGCTCATCACCTTCAGACCAATGACCGGCAGCACGCACGGCATGAGGTTCAAGATCAACCCGCCGACGAATGCGATCGCGATGTAGTAAGAGAGAGATCCTGAATTCTCTTCCGATTCGAGTGTAATGTGACTGAGATCGTATGCAGCAGTCGAGGTTGCCGCGGTACCGCTGTTCGAGCCGTTGGCAACGGAAGCGACTGCTGGTGCAGTTGCCGCATCTGCCGTCGTGTCAGCACCAGGTTTCGGCTCGTAGAACGCCGCCAGAAGCTCGGCTGCTTCGGCAGCGCTGCGATAACCTTCGCCGGGTGAGAAAGTCAGTGGCGAATCGCTCTGGCTTCGTTCGGCGCCGACCTTCAAGGTGGCGGCAAAGCGAAAGGCCGTCGGCATTTCGCACGAGGCTTGGCTGCCGCCCGTGCACACTTGGTACCCGAGAACACCCGCCAAGGGATAATCGCCCGGCGGGGCGTTTTTCGGCACGTCGATTCGCTGCGTCCACGTTACATCGCCTTCGTGATAGCGCATGACGCCAAATTGAGGATCGGAATTGTCGACCTTGGGGGCCGCGCTCGCCGTCGGCAATTGCGGCAATAAGCCGGACGTCGTTTGCAGTGCGATGAGCGTTGCCTTCGAGCCGCCAATGTGATCGCGATCCGCAAAAGCGAAGATGTGGGCCAGTGGCGGGAGCGTGGCCGTAATATGTAGTTCAGCCGATTCACCTGGGCGCACCGTAGCCGGCACGAGGCGGCCGCTGAATTTGGCTGCCGAGTCATTGAGTTGGATATTCGCGACCGTTGCATTGGGTTGACCGATGGCCGAAGCCTTCGGCCAATCGGCGATGCGAATCGCGGCACCCGGCAATTGCGTCTCGCGGGCCGTAAAATCCTTATCGACTGGTTCGCACGAGCCGCCGGTTTCGCAGACCTCCATGTGGATCTGGCCCGCAATCTCGAGAGACTTTGGATTGATGCCTGCCGTGATTTCGATGGGTGCGAACCACGTCACTTGCCCTTCGTGCTCTTCGATTTTGAGACCCGTCCAAACGGGGCCTGTCTCAACATGCGAGTTTGCCTCGGGCTGACTACGAAACGGTCCGAGCAAACGATAGTCGGTCGACCGAGCCAAATCGATTTTCGTCGGACGCGGTCCACCGGGCGGCTGCGTCAACGAGTAGGCGTGCTTACCGGGCGCAATTTGAGCAGTCACGAAGATAATCGCAGGCTGATCGGCGGTAGCAGGCATGATGCCAGTAGTGATCGTTGCCGGTTCGGCAAAACTGGCGGCCGATTTATCGAACTGCCCAATAATGCCCCCGCCAAACTGGCCGTTTAGATCGAAGGCCTTTTTTTTGGTCTGGGCAAAGGCGCGGCAGGCAGCGATTGCGGTCAAAACTACGACAGCGAGTCGAAAAACATGTCCACGCACGACGGGAGTTCCTATTTTCCGTAACATATCGCAATTCTACTCGCTCGGTGCAAGCGGGCCTACACAGGAATTGAGCCACGCAGGCATGACAGCGGCCGACTGCCTGCGATTTTTGCAGGCAGAATTTGTGGACGCCCGGGCCAGCGACGCATAGATTGAAGCGCGGAAGGTGCCAAGATATGGAAACGCTGACGTTAAACATCAACGGTCAGTCGCACACCGTAACGAGCGATCCCGCGCGGCCACTGCTCGACGTGCTGCGAGAGGATCTTGATCTTACCGGTTGCAAGTTCGGTTGCGGCGAGCGGCAGTGCGGAGCCTGCACCGTACTCGTCGACGGTAAACCGGTGTACTCGTGCACCACGCGCGTGAGCACGGTCAAAGACAAGAAGATCGAAACGATCGAAAGCCTGCCGAACGGCGATCAACTTCACCCGGTACAGGAAGCGTTTCTGGCCGAAGGTGCGCTGCAGTGTGGTTACTGCACGCCTGGAATGATCATGACTGCCGTGGCGCTGCTGCGAGACAAACCGGCTGCAACCGCAGATGAGATTCGTATTGCGATGGATCGGAATATTTGCCGGTGCGGAACTTATTTGAGAATCGTGCGGGCGGTGGAGCGAGCGGCGAAGGGGGCAAAATGATATCGAAACTCGAAGACATTGACTACGACGAACTGCTCGAGCCCATACGTTTTCGCTTTGCTATGGATCGTCGCGCATTCGTGCAGACGCTTGGCGCGGGCGTCGTCATCACGGCGATTGGAACGCCTGCGTTTGCACAACGGCGCGGGCGTGGCCGCGGCGGATTTCTGGGTGGACCGCCAGTTCCGCTTTCTGCGCGGTTTCATTTTGCTGATGACGGCGCGATCACCGTGTTTTCCGGAAAGGTGGATGCCGGCCAGGGTGCGCGATGCGAACTGGCGCAAGCGGCGGCAGAGGAACTGCGCGTGCCGTTCGAACGCATCAAAATGGTGCTCGCCGATACAGGCGATTGCCCGAACGATGGCGTGACGGCTGGCAGCGGAACAACACCGCGAACAATTCCTGCTATTCGGCATGCGGCGGCAGCACTGCGAAAGTTACTGACTGACCGCGCTGCCGAACTGTGGTCGGTCGATGCAGATGCGATCGAAGCGAAGGACGGCGTCCTCTTTCATAACGGCGCAACGAAACAAGTTGCCTACGCTGACTTGTTGAAGGACGCAGAGCTCACAAAGCACTTAGGCGAGCCCCCTGCGAAGGAAACACCGCTAACGCCGATAGCCAAGTGGACCACTTTAGGTGGCGAACTTGCGGCTCCCGCCGCACGCGATAAAGTGATGAGCCGGCACCGATATCCGTCAGACATCAAACGGCCCGGCATGTTGTATGGCAAGGTGCTGCGAGCGCCGAAGTATCGCGCCAAATTGCTCGACGTTGATGTCGCGCCGGCGAATGCAATGAAGGGAATTGTTGCCGTGCGGGACGGCGAATTTGTGGGAGTCGTTGGTCCGACAGCGTTTGCAGCCGGCCAAGCAATTGATGCAGTCGCGAAGACGGCTAAATGGTCAGAAGTTCAGATGCCAGCCAGCGAGCAGCTTTCCGAGTATTTGAAAGCTCATGCCGACGGCGGCCCGCCGCGAAGCCCCTTTACCGACGAGGCAGCTAAAGCTGCGAAATCACTTCGCGCAACGTACACGATTCCGTACGTGCAGCACGCGCCGCTCGAACCCCGAACGGCGGTCGCCGAGTGGAACGACGGAAAACTCACGGTTTGGACGGCCACGCAAAACCCGTTCGGCGTGCGCGGTGAATTAGCCCAGGCATTTCACTTGAGCGATGATGCGGTGCGGGTCATCGTGCCCGATTTCGGCAGCGGGTATGGCGGCAAGCACACCGGTGAATGCGCGGTCGAAGCAGCGCGCCTGGCCCAGGCCGCAAAGAAACCCGTCATACTCCGCTGGTCGCGAGAGGAGGAGTTCACGTCCGCTTATTTTCGACCGGCGGCGGTCATGGATTTAGAAGCGTCGCTCGGCGACGACGGCCGGATCGCGACGTGGTGGCATGTGAATATCAACGCCGGCGGCAATTCGGTTGAGTCGCCTTACAACATCGCCCATAAGCGCTCGCAATCGGTGAATTCACAACCGCCGTTACGGCACGGATCGTATCGCGCTCTGGCAGCAACGGGCAATACGTTTGCGCGCGAATCCTTTATGGACGAGCTCGCGCATGCGGCAAATTCCGATCCGCTGGAATTCAGGCTCGCCCATCTCGATGATTCTCGACTGAGGGCGGTACTTGAAGACGCAGCCAAACGGTTCAATTGGCGCGAACGCTCGCAAAAGAAGGAATCGAATCGAGGTGTGGGAATCGCCTGCGGAGCGGAAAAGGGATCGTTCGTCGCGTGCTGTGCGGAAATTGAGATCGACGATTCGAAAGCGATTCACGTACGGCATGTGTGCGAATCGTTCGATTGCGGGCCAGTGATGAACCCCGAAAACCTCCGCAATCAAATCGAGGGAGCGATCGTCATGGGGTTGGGCCCTGCCCTGCGCGAGGAAATCGAATTCGCGGATGGCGCGATTACGAATGGCAATTTTCGGCAGTATCGCGTGCCGCGGCAAAGCGATGTGCCGACGATCCAACTCCATACGATGGATCGAAAAGATGTTGACGCTGCTGGCGCCGGCGAAACACCGATCATCGTCATCGCACCGGCGATTGCTAATGCAGTGTTTGCGGCGTCGGGTGTCCGGCTGCGGAGTTTGCCACTCAAACTTGAAAAAGCTTGAGGCTGGATGGCTTGCCGATTTCATCGCAGCAAATCAGAAGTCGGCGGAATCGCTCAACTATCCGGCCGGGGTCTTCGAATGAACGACCGTCGACGTAAATCCAGCGGATCCAATTGCAACCGGCGAGTATTGTGCCGCTCGTCTCGAGGACGTAGGCCGCACGGGATTCAACATTTGAGAGTAGGCGCACTTGGTTGTATGCGGCCAGGCCCTCGGTCCAAGTCTCCGTGCGATGTCGCTGCGCGAGGCTGCCAAGTAGGCGTGCGACGTCGGTTGCGGGTGTGTCGATGTCAATCCCGCCGAAGTCGATGATGCCGGTAACTTCGTTGCCCGTGAACAGAATGTGGTCGCTCCAAATGTCTCGAATGCACGGTTGAAGCGACAGCGACAGATTTGAAAGGGGTTCGAGCTGCGCGATCGCATGAGGAATGGCGCGCGGCAAATTCGCGAGGAATTGCCGAGCAAGTGGGGCGAACTCTGGCCATGCCGTGTCGGTTATCGCGGTGGCCAACTCTTTGATTCGATTGGGAGACAATTCGCGGAGACGTGCGAGGTGGCGTTGGATGGCGTTCAAACCTCCGGCAGAGCTGGGGGTTGCCGCGGCGTGAAAATCGGCAACGGCGTTATGAAATTTGGCCAGGGTGTGCATTGCAGCCCGAAGCTTTTTGACGCTTGGCGACGTTTCGTAGTCGGCGACGCCGGGCATCCACGGCGCGAGCTCCCACAAATGCCCGGCATGTCGGATGAACGTTTCGCCACTGCGTGTCGTAACAGGTACAGGCAGGAAGTCGCAGCCGTTCGTTGCCGCATGTCGTAATACCACGTGAATGAAGTGCAATCGATCGGGCGCGGGATGCTCGATCGGCCAGCGCCGGAGTGCGAATTCACCCCGAGGAGCTTGAATTCGCCAGAACTGTGCGCCGCTCATTCCGCCGGCCGAACCGAGCGGTTCGATCGAGGTTGGTTGGCAGTCGGGCGAGTAGTTCGAGAGAACGACGGCGACGTCAGTCATGCGTGTTGCCGGATTTGCGGGTACCGGTGAAATGCACAAGCGGTGGCGGTGGGAACATTTTGGGACTTTACGGTTCGGGAAAAACAGGAAAAATGGGCTATATACTTCTGGGGCATTCTACACCTACTGCAATAGCCAGACTCTTTTTGCGCGCCGAGGGTGCCGCAAACGCTGTCAGGCAAGGTATTTAACATGCGATTGATGTACCGCTTGGTTTCACTTGGGTCGGTCTGCGCACTTGCCGCCGGGCTGGTTTTGTCGACTTGGCAGTCAGCCGCACGAGCGGAGGATTTGGACCAGTTGCTAAAGATCGCAGCCGAGGGCGCGCAAACCAAGGCCGATGCGGATAAGTCGGATAAATCCGATAAAGCGGCCGACTCCAATAGCGGTAAGGCCAAAGAAGAAAGCAACGGCGCAAAAAAGGACGATGAATCGACCGCCAAACCGGCGGCGAAACCTGCCGCGGAACCGGCAGCGGAAAAGCCGAAGCCAAAGTATCCGCCGTATGCAGAGTTCCTGAAAGACACTCAAAAAATGGAAGGGTTGCTGACGCTCCATCGCAAAGACGACACGCTGTACGCTGAAATCGGTCAGCGGCAACTCGACCGCGACTTCATCGTGCTGATCACGATCGCTCGTGGCATCGGCCAGTATCCGCTGTTGGGCGGGTTTAGCTGGGGCTTCGGTGACGACGCCGTGTGGCAATTTCGCAAAGCCGGCGAGAATATTC
Source organism: uncultured Planctomycetota bacterium (assembly GCA_963733705.1). GTDB lineage: Bacteria > Planctomycetota > Planctomycetia > Pirellulales > Lacipirellulaceae > JABDGM01. The sequence continues at coordinate 715,147 of CAVTEJ010000015.1, forward strand.
AGCTCGTGCGTCGCAACATGCGGTTCACGGCCGAACATGGCAGCCCCACCGAAAAGGCAGTCAAGATTGCGTACACCGACAGCGTACTCTTTAGTTTGCCGATTCGCACGACGAGCCCCAGCGGCGCGTTCGTCGTCGAGCTCACACCGGTATTCATGAGCGACCTGCCGCAGATCGGCTTCGCGCTCCCCGGCTTTTCGTTTTCGTCCAATAAGTCGACCTGGTCGAATATCGATGTGCTGCCGAAGAACGTCGAGCTCGATGTCGCCGCCACGTACGCTTCGAGCGGCATGAGCAACATCGACTCGGTGGCCGATACGCGTGGCGTGACCGTGAACGTTCACTATTCGATCAGCGAGCTGCCGCAAACCTCGTATCGCCCACGGCTTGCCGATGACCGCGTCGGTTATTTCGTGACGGCGCTCAAAGACTACTCGAAGAAAGATGATGAAGACGACCGGTTCGTGCGGTACATCAATCGTTGGAATCTGGAAAAGGTTGAGCCCAACGCGGAGATGAGCGAGCCCAAGGAGCGCATCATCTTCTGGCTCGAAAAGACGATCCCTTTCCAATATCGCAAACCTATTCGCGAAGGCATTTTGGAATGGAACAAAGCATTCGAGAAAGCCGGCTTCTACGATGCGATCGAAGTGCGGCAGCAACCCGATGACGCCCCGTGGGATCCGGGTGATATTCGCTACAACACATTTCGCTGGATGACGGCCGGCGCTAAATTCGCGATGGGCCCCTCGCGTGTGAATCCGTCCACAGGCCAGATTTTGGATGCCGACATCATTTTTGATGCCGACTTCTTGCAGTATTGGGAGCAATCGTACGAAACGTTTACTCCGGCCAGCGTGGCAATGCTAACGGGCGGGGCGATCGATCTGGAAGAGTACAAAGCCGAGTCAAAGCGAATGCCGGCATATCTGCAGCAGATGCAGGGCGGCCGCTCGGCTTGCAACATGTTGGGGGGAATATCACGCCAGTTTGCCCTCGGCGCCTCGGTTTTGTCATCGCGCAAGCGGAGCGCGGCAGATCAAGAAAATTTGATTATGCAAGGCTTGAAGGAAGTAACGATGCACGAAGTCGGCCACACATTCGGCCTCGCGCACAATTTCCACGGCAGCACGTTGTATTCGCTCAAGGATATGAACGACGTCGAGAAGACTCACAAGACCGGCCTCGGCGGCTCGGTGATGGACTACAACGCGATCAATATCATGCCCAAGGACGAAACTCAGGGTGATTATTTCTCGACCACAATCGGCCCGTACGACATGTGGGCGATCGAATACGGCTACAAGCCGATTAAAGCAGGTTCACCCGAAGGTGAAGTCAAGGAACTTAAGAAAATCGCGGCTCGAAGCGGTGAGCCCGGCTTGGCGTTTTCATCGGACGACGACGCCCGCAATATAGATCCCGATCCTCACAGCATGCGGTTCGATATGACGAATGATTTGGTGGAGTACGCCAAATCTCAGGCGAAGCTCGTTGCGGAAAGCATGCCGCACGTGGTCGATGACGCAACTAAGGACGGGGATGGCTATCAACGTGCCCGCCGCGAGTTCGGTGTGTTGCTCGCTCGCCACGGCGAAGTGATGTTTGACGCATCACGGTATATCGGCGGCTTGTATGTAAGCCGCAGTCACAAGGGAGATGCCAAGGCATCGAAACCGTTGGAAGTCGTGCCGGCTGAACGTCAACGGGCAGCCCTCGAACTGTTGGAACAGCAAATCTTTAACGATAAGCCCTTCAATATCTCGCCTGAGGTATATAACCAACTCGCGGCATCGCACTGGAATCACTGGGGGACGGAGATCGTCGATCGTAGCGACTACCCCGCACATGAAGTCATCTTGCTTTGGCAGGATCGCATCCTGAGCAAATTGTTGTCGCCGCTAACGCTCGCCCGGTTGCACGATAGCGAGCTGAAAACGTCGCCGGATACAGACACGCTCACAACCGCCGAACTCCTCGAGCGGCTGACGAAAGCGGTGTTCTCGGAAGTTGACTCGACCAAGGAAGGGGAATTCACGAACCGCAAACCGGCGATTTCGAGTTTGCGACGCAATCTGCAACGTACCTATTTGAGGCGGCTATCGCAATTGGCGATGGGGCAAACTTCGGCGCCGCAAGATTGCCAATCGGTGGCTTATGCCGAGCTCGGTGGCTTGAAAACGCGAATTGACTCGCTGGTAAACGGCCAGGTGAAGCTCGATAGCTACTCCAAGGCCCACCTACAGGAAACATCGGCCCGCATCGGGAAGGTGATGGATGCGCGGATGTTTGTATCACCTTAGCCAATTCGCTTTTGCCGTGCGAGAACAGTTTTGAGCAGCGATTTCTCGGCCTGCAATTGGCGGCATCGTCCTTCAGGGCTAGAATCCGACTCTTCGGACTCATGCTCGGTTGAAAGGCGGCAACTCGTATGAAAATGGTAATTTCGGTGATACAGCCAACCAAGCTCGACGCGGTCCAGCAATCGCTGGCTCGACTCGATGTGACGCGCATGACCGTCGTCGACGCCATGGGCTACGCCCGGCAACGCGGGCAGTTGGAAACCTATCGCGGGCACGAGTACAAGACAAACCTGCTGCGAAAAGTCGGGCTCGAAATCGCGGTGAACGATGACTTCGTCGAACGCACGATCGAATGCCTGGAAGACGTGGCTCGCACCAGCGCCGAAGGTCATATCGGCGACGGCAAAGTTTTTGTCGTGCCGATGGAACAGGCCATTCAGATCAGCGACGGCTACCGCGGCAAAGGCGCGATTTAGATTTCACCGAAATGGAAATCGTCCTCTTGGCGAACGATTTGATGGTCGTCTCTCACGTGCAGAGTGCAGCGGCAAAAATCGGCGCTACTGTACGATTGGCGGCGACTGGGGGGGCTGAAGCGACACGACTTTGCAACGAGGATCCCTCTGGAGTCTTGGTGATCGACCTGGCGACGCCCGGGTTGGATTTGGAATTTGTGCGCACGCTGAAAAGTGCGGCCCATTCGCCGCGCATCATCGCGTTCGGACCACATGTTCACAAAGAGCGACTTGCGTCAGCACGCGAAGCGGGTTGCGATCGGGTAACCAGCCGCGGCGAATTCTTTAGCAGCGTGGATGCAATCTTGCAAAGTACGGCGAGCTAATCGCGAATGTCGCCTGGTATGCCGGGGGCATTAGCGGCTACTTCAGGCACGCCGGTTACCGGATCATCCACCAGCGGTGGTAGTCCGTATTCGTCGTCTTGCTCGAGATAGACTTCACTCATTTGAACCCCGTCAATATCTCGCCGCAGCAGAAGGTAAATGCCGACGGCCGAAACCCATAAAAACCCGCATTGATACCCCGCGACGAGCGCCGCCACGAGTGATTTCCAAAAGCTAATGACCGACTTTGTAGCAGCCATGAGCCCGGTGGGCTCGACAAGCGGGGCGGGAGTAGTCGTAACAGCGATCGCCTTATCGGGCACCATGCCGCCCGGCATGACCTCGAGCGTCGGCAACGAAGGCGCATCTAGCAATTGTTGCGGCGCGACAACACTATGCAGTGTTGTTTCATTCAGGCCCCAATCGAGCGACCAGTTTCCCAGCGTCACGGCCGAAGATGCAAACAGTTTCACCACGAACATGCTCACAACCGCCAGGAAACCAGCGAATAGCACGTACCAAAGCAGCCGCCAGGGGCGATGATACACGTAGGCATAGCTGCGGCTGAGCGCATCGAAACCATCGGTGCCTTCGACGCTGACGGTTGCCCACATCAGCGGCCAACCGGCAAGCGCGCCGAGCAGCAGGAACGCCATCAGCAGGCCGAGTATGAGGACGAACGGCCAAATCAAAGCCATCAGAAAGGCCAACACGCTGACGTTCATCAGCAGACCGACGACAACCAATTGCAATGCAAACACTGCAGTACCCGCCAACGCGATGAGCGGCGGTAAACTGTACGACGGCAATTTGAGCGCAGCGTGCTTCAGCGCGGCAAACACGCTGGGCGCTTCATCCCGCGTAAACTTTAAGGCCGCGATCCGAGTGATGGCTCCGCCAAACAGGCCCCAGACGACCAGTTCCCACACGCCGCATAACAGCAAAAACAAAAAGCCGATCGGCGTCAACGCACCATTGAACATTTGGATAAAGGGATGCGTCAAATAAACCCAGATCGAAATCGGGGCACGAAGCAAATCGTGCGTTGCCGATCGGAAGACCTCGGCCGCGTCCGGAGCACTCGTATTTACCCAGGGATTGGGCACACCACTGTTGAGCGTATCCTGCCAGATCGCCAAATTCGTGAGCGCGGGAAACTTTGCCACAACGGGGTCGCCGCTGTGTGAGAACGCTTCCGCCAACAGCGACCAGCCGGCAATCGTTGCCAATAGTCCAACCGCCGCGAGGACCAGTACCCTAGCCAACAGCGAAATCCGCACCGCGCGCGTCAGGATCAACCATGGAAACATCTCGCTCCAGGCAACATCGCGGATTTTGGTGGGCTCGTCGGGCATGGGTTTCTGCATGGGGTTGGGAAATCTGCGCCGTTCGGGCGATTGGCACGATTATAAACAACGTTCCCGCCGACGCTAGGAGAGGCCGCCCGCCCTACCCCGCGTGAGAAGCGCCGTTTTGGCCCGAGTCAGGCTCCTCCTCCGGCAGTTCATCGGCATCCGGATCGGGCACCGAGGGGAGCGAATACGTTTCGCCCAGCCAACGACCTAGATCAATGGTGCGGCATCGCTCGCTGCAGAATGGCAGCGCAGGCGACGTTGAAGATTCAAACTCACGTTCGCAAACCGGACAGCGCATTTCAGAAAGTTCCCCAGCCACACCAAGATAGCCAATTATACAGCCACGGGTGCGTCCAGGGATTCCAAGTTGGATAGCTCATGGACAAAACTGAAAACGACAATAGGACAGCCGCGAGCATTTGACCGAACCTCGAGCGGGCCAGACGATCGGCGGCCGGGATCATCGCGATCAGCCACAACGGCGCGCACCAGAACATCCAGCGGAAGCCGCTTGTCATGCCGCCGTAGTTGCGATCTTCCAGCGGCCGCATGCCGATGAAAAATACGAGGCAGATGATGCTCACGCTCAGAATCAACGCGGACAGTTCGCGATACCGGCATTCGGGAGCTGCGAGCCACATGAGCGCACCGACGAATGCAATGAACCAAATTGGCGTAAGGGAGAAAATGCCGTGGTGCCCGATGAGCGTATGGAATGCGTACGTCAACTTGGATTGCTCGCCACGATCGATGCCTTGCCGATCGAGCCAATAGCTTTTCACCTCGTGGCCGTTCACCGTGTATGTGTAGGCGTACCAGTTATCGGCCGGGTCGCGATCGCTACGAAACGCGTACGGCGGCGACAACCGCGCGTGGGCGATCCAATTCGTACCGAAAAACGCAGCAGCCACGATGGTGACTGCCGGCGCGAACGCCAACAACGTCAGTCGCGGCGCTCGCCAAAGTAGCAGCACTCCCGCAAACGCCAGTAGGGACGTCGCCGGCAATTCGTTTGCCGCCGTAAAGGCCGCGGCGAGACCGGCGAGGAAGAAGTATCCCCAGCGGCGTTCACCATCGAACGTGATTCGGACGAACAAATAAATCGTCGCCGCCGCACTTACGGCCGCGATCACGTGGTTGTTGAGCACGATCGCAAACGTGTTGAGAAACGTTGCCAGAGTTGCCGATGCGACGACGAAAATGCGGCCCCAATCGGTCGTGCCAAATCGCTCGGCTAGTTGAGCAATCAGCACGTACATCAGCACGAGCGGTAAAATGTTGAACGTGATCAACATAATTCGACCGATTTCGTACGGATTGTCTCGCAGCGTGGCACCGCTGAAGCGGTTGATCAGCCAGTATTCACCCGCCATCAGCGTGGCGAGAAGCGGCGGCTTGCTGGAGTACAGGTGTAGTTCGCCATCGCGCCCGCGATGCTGGACCATGTCGATCGTGTCCCACGTCGGCTCGCCGATGAGACCGTCGATCTCGTACGTGCCGCGTTCCACCAGTGAACGAATCGTGAGCCAGCGGCTGCGATCATTGGCACTCAAAAACGGACGCTGGAGTTTGAGTTCTTCTCGCAGCCGTGCCTCGTCGACGGCTAACCGGCCTTCAAGTTGCTCGTCTGTTAGCCCTTCGGTTGCGAGTTGTTTGCGCTTACTCGCCAGGCGATCTTTGATACGTGCGGATTCGAGCTGAACTTTGTCAACCGAATTGACCGACAGCAAGCGGCCTGTCATGTTGCCGACTGCAATCGCGATCAACAGTAGGTAAACGCCCCAGCGGACATTGGTGGCCAACACAGATGGTGGAGCAACCAGCGAGAAATGGGTTGTCGACTCAATGACGTCTGATTGCTCGATCTTGTCACTCATGTCGCATCGGACCGCGGCTTAGCGAAGGTGGATTGCTCGTACCAACTGGATCGCTGCGATTTTCGCCCGGCGGCGTGTGTTCGGCGATCGAATACGTATCCGTATCGCGGACCCAATGTGCGGCGATCATTTCACCCAACAACCCGACCGAGAGGAATTGAGCGCCGATGATGAATAAACCGAGACAATAAAACAGTGCGGCCGTTTGGTGTAAGTTGACCGGCGTCCAGCCGCCCACCACTCGCGACAGTGTCCACCGCAATGCAAGCCAACCCAGCCCCAGGCCGCCGAGCAGGAACGCAAACAGTCCCGCGGTGCCGAGCATATGCTGCGGCCGCTGACCATAACCGACGATGAACTTCACCGTCAATAAATCGAGCAGGCCTTTAGAGAGTCGCGAGACGCCGTACTTTGATTTGCCATACTTTCGCGGGCGGTGCTGAACGACCACTTCTCCCACGCGAAAACCCTTCGCCGCGGCAAGCACCGGCACAAAGCGGTGCAGTTCGCCATAGAGCCGAATTTCGTGCATCACTTCGCGGCGGTACGCTTTCAGCCCGCAGTTGTGATCGTGTAAGTGGACGCCCATCAAGTGGCTGACGAGCCAATTGAAAACGCGCGACGGCAAAACCTTATGCCAAGGATCGAAGCGTTCCCGCTTCCAGCCGCTGACGACGTCAAACCCTTCGTCAATCTTCGCGAGTAGCTTCACGATTTCGGCGGGGTTGTCCTGCAGGTCGCCATCGAGCGTGATGATTCGCTCCCCTTCGGCCGCGTGAAACCCCGCGCTAAGGGCCGCCGCTTTGCCGAAATTTCGCCGCAGTCGAATGCCGAGAATGCGTGGATCGGCCAGCGCAAGTTCCTGGATCACGGTCCAAGTGGCGTCGGTTGAGCCGTCGTCGACAATGATCGTTTGCAGGTCGTAATGCTGTGCTTCAACGACACGATGCAGCTCGCCAACCAGTGGAGGTAAGCTATCTGCTTCGTTGAGTACGGGAATTATGACCGAAAGCATGTGATGGGCGGCCGACGGGGTTCTATTTCCAGGATACCATACGGCCCGCAGCCCTACATTAGCCGCTCCGACCCTCTCAGCTCGCGAATGACGTTGCGGCCCGCAAGATTGGCGGTGGGCCGACGAAAGAGGTCTGTTAGAATGCCGGGCGGTTGAAATTCGGACCGCATCGAAATATCCAACTTGCACAGCGCCGCAACGACGGCGAGGGAGAGCTTCGTGCCGCGGGTAATCTCGTTCCTTGTGTTGCTCTCGATCGTGCTCCTGGTGGGCGTCGTGTTCTTTCAGGTGATGGCGCATTTTATAGTGCCACTCTTTTTGGCGGGCGTGCTGTTGGTTGTGTTTCAACCTCTGCACCGCTGGATATTGAACCGGATTCCGCGAGCGCCGCGAACGGCTGCATTCGTCACCACGATCCTGATCATTTTGGCGGTCCTGCTGCCGCTTGTTTGGTTGGGTTGGAATGCGTATGTCGAATTGCGCGGCCTTCGAGTGCCGACCGAAAACTCGACGGCTCAGGCAAGTGACCAATCCGTCGTCCCAACCAAGCACGCTGATTCGGAGAACGAAGAGGCTAAGGAAGACTTCGCGCTCCGAGAGAAAATCATGGAATTTGCCATGCATTTGCGGGACGATCTTAAAACCGCCACGGGGTTCACCATCGATAACGATTCGCTTGAAGGGATGGTGGGCACCGGGCAATCGTTCCTTACTTCCAAATTGCTGAGCGGTGTGCAATCGGCGATCGGTGTGTTGATTGGGCTCGCGATCATGGTCATCGCGCTTTATTACTTCTTGGCCGATGGGCCGGTGATGATCGATACGATGATGGAGCTCTCGCCGCTCGATTATCGCTATGAAGAAGAGCTGTTGGAGCGGTTTAGCAGCGTCAGCCGGGCCGTGGTTGTGGCGACGTTGCTCACGGCGATGATTCAAGGAACGCTGGCCGGCATCGGATACTACTTTGCTTTGCCAAGCGGCACGCCGATCTTCTTGCTCACGGCGCTCACGATGGTGTTCTCGCTGGTGCCGTTCGTGGGAGCCGCGGCGGTATGGGTCATCGTTTGCTTGTGGCTCTATCAATTTGGTCCGCACGTGGTTGATGGCCAGGCGGCGAATGGCAACCCGACTGCCGCCATCGCGCTGGCAATCTATTGTGCGATTATGGTCTCGGGGATCGATCACCTGATCAAACCTCTCATTCTGCATGGCCAATCGAAACTGCATCCACTGCTAGCACTGTTGAGCATCGTGGGTGGCATCGAAGTGTTGGGGCCGGTCGGAATTCTTGTCGGGCCGATGTTGGTTTCCTTTCTCCAGGCATTATTAATTATGCTGCGGAAGGAGCTTGATTCGTTCGGTGACCCGGTGGGGCCGAACTCGAAACCGCTAGCAGAAAGTGTGGTCGAGGCAGTCCAGCAAGTGACCGATGATAAAAGCGAGCCGCGGACGCTCCCGGCGCGGGCAGCCAAGGCGACTCCAGCGCCACGCAAGGCGGGGCGAACCGGGCGGTCGAAGCGGAAGCGGTGAGCCGACACTTTTCGAACGACTTGTCTAGGTGATTTTCGCTCTTCTCGCATAGAATACGGCACTTGTACGCGCGGGCTAGTTTGCCCGACTCCATATAAGAGGGATCGCAATGGACGTTCGACGCATATTCGTGGCTATTGGATTGGTCGTTATTTGTATTCCGCATACGGTGTTAGGTGCTGGGCAAGCGGGTTGGTCGAGCGGAACGACGCAGCAACCAACGACCAACTTTGATCGGTACAACCAAGCGTCGGGCGCACCTTCCATCACACAACGTGCACAAACCGCGATTTCGGATACTGGCAACTCGTTACGCGATGGAATGGAAGCGGGCATTCGGGCTGGCGAGCAAACGCTGGGTGTTGGCAATTCGCAATCGACTTATTCGAACGGCGGCGTGGCATCGCCGTGGCCTTCGACTAGTTCTGCGGCGCCCGCGTGGCCTGCTACGGCAAACACCGGTGGGGGTTCGGCGAGCGCGACTTCGACACCCGGAGGCGGGTGGACGAGCATCGGCACGGGGATTGCCGCGCCGAAGCTAGTGGTGCCGCAATCGCCGATGATGACGCCCAATGGAATTGGAACCACTTCGAATTTCGGCAATGGCGGCACGCAAGGTGGCCGGGGGCCGAATTTTCCGGCCGTGACAGCGAACGAACAGCCGCAAATGCACAGCGTGTTGAGTGATCCTTCGCGCACTGCGTCATCGCCGACAAGTACGAGCCCAGCCAATGATTGGGTGAGCAATTGGAACAACAACCCGGCTACTCAGTCGGCGTCGAATGGCCGTGGGAATGGCACGGCGTCGACGGGCAGTTTGCGCGACTCGGACATGGTTTCGCTGCCGAACGTGCCAAACAGCGGTCAGGAATCGCGAGCTGGAGTTGCCAACCGTCTCAATGAACCGTGGTCGGGCAACGAGGCGTGGAACCAACAGCAAAACCCCGGTGCAGCTTCGATCAGCAAGAATGGAGCGTCTGCGGTGTCGCCTCCGCCTTTTCCTGCTTCGCCGAATAACGGGCAGTTTGCCAATCAAACGAATGGCCAGGGCTTTGGCAATCCGGTGCAGAACGGCTCGAACAACGGCGGCTTCACGCAGGCGGGGTTCGGGTCCGGCTTCAACACTTCGGGCAATGGCCAAATGCAGAATGGCCAAAACGGTATGCCGAATGGCACGAACCAGTACGGGCGAAATGAAGTCGGCGCCAATGGCCCGGTTACGAACCAACCACTGTTCACGTGGGTGCTCGTGGTGCTGACGCTGGCCGGTTCGCTGGCGGCGAACTTCTATCTCGGCGCGAGCTATCTGGATGCGCGGCAGAAGTACCAATCGCTGGTGCGGAAGACTGCGGAGACGTTCCGACGCGTGAAGGCGGCTGCGGCTTGAGGTATGCGTGACGGTCGCCAATTCGTCGCCGAGCCAAGATGGCTCGGCTATCTATGGGAGAACCCTACGCTGGCGAGCTTTTTGTCCGAATTCCTTGAACACGATTTTTTAATACAATAATCGGTGTTCGGGCGTGGCTTCGAAATGCGCAAGGCGTTGGCTCGCAATGGCTTAACTCCGCGCTGCGAGGTCTTGTACCCAGGAATATTGAGTACGACTTCGTGATGTCGGTTCAATATTCGCGCACTAGACCGGCACGTTTCGCAAAGCCATCAAAACGCGCCGCGACGCGAAACGTCGGCGCGCAATGCGAGCGCTCGTCGCGCGATGCTACGCGATCGTCTTTTGCCAAATCTAAGTTGCCAAAAAGCCGTGGCCGTGGTTCGCGACCAACGTGGCTCAACCCTAGCACAGGTCGTGGCCTAATTTCTACAACTATTTTTGGCCGCGCAGGATTTTCTAAAAAGGCAAGCTTTTGCGGCGCTAGTGGTCGATCATTCGCCGCATCGGTCGCTGCGGCCCGCCAGGAATGCCCTTTTTGACCGTATATCCGGGTGGCGCTTCGTAGCTGAACAGCGATTCTTCCAGCTTGGGGTCGAACTTGAAATCGCGTTTCACATCGTGTTGCGACACACCGTCGACCATTTGGCTACCTGGCAAATCGATTTCCATGGAGACTATTTGTCCCGAAGAGTGGTCGAGCCAAATCGTAAAAGATTGCGAGCCCTCGCCGTCCCCAATGATAAAGCCATCGACGCGCCTGCCTTGCAATTCCTTTCCCTCTAATTGTCGATGCGATTGAGTCGCAATCGATTTCCAGTTTTGCCATCCTGTCAAAGATTCCCCGCCGGGAAGTTTAAGGTCGGGGTCCGCCGGATACTCGACCGCAATTTTGTCGTCTTCCAGAAGCAATAAACGAGTCGCTCCATATTCATCCTTCACTTCTATTCTGGGCTGCGACTTTACTTCTGATCTAGGCCGCGAATCGACATATCGCGGCGTTTCAACTCGCGTGCGACCATTGTCGGCAATACGCGTCTTCACAATGAGTGGTTTCCGTCCATCTCCAAATGATATTTCCTCGACGTAAGACATGGAGCGCGCTTTGATCGCTTGCTCTACAATCTGTGCGAAGGCCGCGGATGGCGATCGGCTCATGATCGGCAGAACGGCAGCAGTAACCGCCAAACTTATCAATCCGGCAGCTATTGCCACTCGCCGCATTCGTTTCGAGTCGATGATGGTAGTCCAGTTCCGCCTAACTGGTAGTTTTGCCGGGCCCACGCTCTTGTCAGAAATCAGCTCAAATGTCCCTTCACTCAAGCGCATAGCGGGCCCCAACGCTCTTTGCATAGATTCTGGAGAAATGGAAGTCGCTCGCATCGACTCCAACACTTCCTGCAACAGCTTGTCATGATCTTTTGACATGATTAGGTATTCCGTTGCGACATGAGTTTTTGAAGTCGATCCGCTATTCTCACGCGGGCTTTGTGCAAGGCGGAGGCCACGCCGCGATTATCGATATCAAGTAGGGAGGCAATTTCTTGATGCGACATACCTTCAAGAAAGTGCATGGAAAAAACCTCGGCTTGCTGTTGCGGTAGACTTGCTATCTCCTTTCGAACCTGATTCTGTAGTTCGCGAATCGACGCGGCGGCTTCGGGAGATTGGCCCGTGTATTCAGCGGCACTTTCCGTTAGAGCAATCTCGTGTTTGCGCTTTCGCAAACAGTCGATTGCGCGGCGCGTCGCCAACGGCCGCAGTACTCCGTTCCAGTTGACGACGTTTCGCGATGTCCAGAGGCGGTATGCTTCCAAAAATACTTCTTGGGTGACATCCTCGGCATCGACTGGTCTTCCCACGATGCGCAGCGCGATTTTGTAGACGGTGGGTCCAAATTCCTGAACAAATTCGTTCCACGAGACCAAAGACCGTCCTTTGTGCAAGCACTGGGTGCTCTCGATCATTAGCTAGACGAGAGCAATGGGTCGATTATCACCAAGCTTTTTACAACTTTTTGTGATCGAATGAGAGGATGAGCGAGCGGGACGCAAGTCTTCGGCCGCGTGGCGGTCCGGCAGTTTAATGAATGGTACACTGAAAGTTCGGGATAGTTGTCGCGGCGATTTGAGGTTTCGATTATGTGGGGAAGGATTATAGGTTGGTTAACTGGGCGACCGGCAAATAGTTCGCGCCCGATGAGGACCGTCGTGGTCGGTGTGCCGCATCAACTCGGGAAAGTCGAAGCGCGGAGGCGCGTCAGTGTAGCGATAAAGAGATATGCGAATCAGTGCGCGCCGTGGCAGAGTATGGCCCCGATGGTGCGAGAATCGGGTGAGCGGCTGGTATTTGTTGATGAGGGAATCCTGGGCTGCATCGAAATCTTCGAGGATCGGTTGGAGGTGCAGGCGGAAATTCCGGACTCTGCGTTTTATCCAGCCGATCGGATTACGGCTTCGATCGCGAATAAAGTTGGGAAGTGGGTGGGAACGAGTTCGACGGCGGCTTCGCGTGACGCGACCTCGACGGACGTCTAGTCGGAATGAAATGAGGTGTAGCGATGCATAGCAATCCGGTTGAAGCGGCGATGGTCGCTACGCTGCTGGTGGTTCTTTATTTGGTGACACGCGGATTCGTTCCGCTGCCGAAGCGGTTTAGTTTGCGGGCGGTGTTGGTTTGGGTCGCGGTAGTTGGAGTCGCGTTGGGTGGGATCAGCTACTGCGCCAGACATTAATGGCACCGCGAGAACGGCGGTGTCTTTCGTGCAGGTCAGTGTCAGTCTCGTTACAACATGCGGACGTAGTTGTAGTTTCCAGACTTTTTTCCGTTAAGCTTGCTTGGGCAAACTAAACCGGAGACAGAAACATGCGCTTTCCAACAAGTGTCCTGGCGATTCTGATTCTCATTAACGTGGCCCGTGCAGATGACACTGATCAACCTTGGCAAATCCACGGTCATGTAGTTGATGAGCAAGGAAAGCCAGTGGATGACTTCGAGGCCGCCTCATTTTGGTCGTCTAATGGAAAGCTTTGGGACGACGCTGGTAATGTGCTCGAAACAGCAGGTAGCCCCTGGAAAGATGAAGGCGTGCTGGTCGCCGATCCGAAGCGAATCGCAAAGCACCTACCCGACGGAAAATTTAGTCTCACGCCCAAAGCAGGGCTGAGCCGGGCTACAGTCCTCGCTGTCGACAAGCGACATGAACGGGGCGGCATTGCCTTGGTTGAACAAAACGCGGCGGATAAGCCCGTGACAATCACGATGCGCCCGCTGGCGCGCGTGACCGGTAAGGTATTTTCCGCAGAAGCTGGCAAGACGCCTGATATTTCGAGCGCTAACGTTCACGCAGTGAGTGACAAAAGCAGCTATTCGAACTTCACGATGTGTCGCTCGATGCGGGGAGAGATTTCCTTCCTGTTGCCTCCTGGCACATACGACTTTGAGATCGATAGCTTGTCGCCTAACGCGAGTATACGTACGCCGAAAGGACAGCGAGGGATGCGAGTTGAGATTCCGCGCGATAAGAATGCGCTCGATTTGGGCATACTCGAAGTCGTGCGGCCGCTGGACAACGATGGGATCGCTCGCGACTTTTCTGAGTTCTATGGGAAAGAGCCACCCGAGCTTACGGTCACCGACACTCGCGGCGTTCGCAAGGGAGTCAGGCTGGCGGACTTTCGCGGCAAGTGGGTGCTACTCGATTTTTGGGCCGTGTGGTGCGGTCCTTGCGTCGAGCGATCGCTGCCCGAGTTGACCAAGTTTTATGAGGAGCACTCTGCTGACCGTGGCCGGTTTGAAATTCTGTGTATCTGCAACACGAAAACCGAGAAAGCGACGACCATCGATGCCTTCGATGCGCTGGTCGCACCGCTTGTGAAAGACATCTGGGGTGGCAAGCAATTGCCGTTTCCTGTTCTCGTCGATGGCGAAGGGAAAACTTCCAACGACTACGGCATTCAAGGGTGGCCAACAGTACTCCTGATTGATCCCGAGGGCCATCTCGTCAAGAACGGCGACTTACCAACGCTGGCTGAAAAGCTGAACGAAAAACGCTGATGCCCATGACAGCCGGTCCCTCTTGTCGCTGAATTTTTGGAAATTCAGCTACGGCGGAGTTGGTATTACCAGCGGCCGCGGATTTCGGGTTCGGGGAGCCAGTCGGTGGGGGATGGCTCTTCGTAGTGGTGGGCGCCGTTGGTGGTGGGTTCGGCGGGGGTGTCCCACCAGTATTCGATTTCGGTGACGGCGGGTGGGGGTGGCGCGACCGGGGCTGGCTCTTCGTAGAAGACTTCTTCTTCGGGTTCTTCGATAATGAGTTCGGGCTCTTCGACCGGGGGTGGTTTGGGGCGCGACTTTTTTATGGCGGGGGGCTCGGGGATGGGGGCTGGGGGCTGGGGTGGGAGTTCGATTGTGGCGACGACTGGTTCGGGCACGGGTTCGGGCAGCAGTTCAGGCTGAGGCGCTTCCGGTAGTTCTTCGACGAGTTCGCCGTGGCGGTTGGGGATGCGGCGGGTGTCGACGCTAATGTCTTTGAACATCTGCCAGACGTGTTCGTGGCAGGTGAAGACCAGCAGTTGGTGGCCTTCTTTGGCAAATTTCTTGAGGACGTCGCAGGCGGTGCGGGTGCGGCCGGCGTCGTAGTTGACGAAGACGTCGTCGAGGATCATGGGGAGGTGGATGCCGCGGCGGGCGTATGCCGCGACGAGCGCGAGGCGGAGGCTGACGAAGAGTTGCTCGCGCGTGCCGCGGCTGAGGACTTGGACGGAGAGGGATTGGCCTTCCGCGTTGTCGACGAAGAGAATGTCGTGGGCGAGCGGCGTCCAGATGCGCGTGTATTTTCCGCCTGTGAGTTGCTTCATGTATTCCGAAGCTTCGCGGAGAGTTTCGGGTTGGCGGTGCTGTTCGTACTCGTGGCGGATGCGGTCGAGGAACAGGCTGACGGCGGCCCGCTCGCGCCAGGCGTCGAATGCTTTCTTGATTTGGAGTTCGACGACGTCGAGCTCGACTTGCTTCTTGGCGAGCGATTGTTCGCCGGCAGCGGAGCGCTGTTGTTCGATCATCGCGCCGCGGCGTTGGAGGGCGTCTTTCAGGATGCGGTCGAGTTCTTCGGATTGGGTGGAGAGGGCTTCCCAATCGTGTTCGAGGCGGCCGATTTGGTCTTCGGCGAGGAACGGGGCGAAATCGATTTCGACGCCGTGCTTGCCGATGGCGGCGGTGATTTCGCGGGTGGTGGCGGCGCGTTTGGCGCGGAGCTCTTCGGCTTCCTTGAGTTTGGCGGCAAGGGCACGGAGTTCTTGTTCGTCGGCGACGCCGGATTTTTGGAAGAGGGCTTCGCGGCGGCGGCGGTGGCCGACAGCGGCGTGATGGTGTTTGATTGCTTCGATCTTTAGGGCTTTGGCGCGGTCGCGGATGCTTTGGCGCTGTTCAACCCGCTGCGTGTGCTTGTTATGCTCACCGCGGATGTGGTCGAGCTGTTCGAGCGGATGGACTTTTTCGCGGCGAAGGCCGGATTCTTCGGCCAGCGTGAAGATGCGATTCGAAACGAGGTTGAACTCGCGCTCGCGGAGCTGCATTTCGGTGCGGCGGTTTTCGATGCGCGTTTCCAGCTCGGCGAGGCGCTCGCTTTGGGCGGCCATGATGGCCAGGTTTTGGGGTGTGACCGTTTCGGGCAGGCCCATGGCGCGGAGACGCGACTTCCAGTTGGCAAGCGCGGCGGCGTGTTTTTCTTCGGCTTGTTTGAGGCGGCGATCAGCGGTCGAAACGGCTTGTTTGACTTCGCGGTGCTGGCTTTCGACGGGCATCACGCGTTCGAGTTCGGCGAGATGGCGCTCGGCGTGCTGGAGGCGGAGGCCGACGGAGCCGCCGCTGAGTTTGAGGGCATGATCGAGCTCGGCTTGTTCGGCTTCGAGCGCGTCGACTTTTTCCAAGAGCGTATCGATTTGGTAGTGGCAGGCGTCGAAGCGGTCGGAGGCGGAAGTTTCCGTGAGGAACTTGATCATGGCGGCGATGACCGCAGCGCCGACGCCGCCGAGGGCGACCCAACCGCTGTAGCCGCCGGTGAGGCTGGCGGGGAGGAACCACCACGCGGCGACGGCCATGACGCCGAGGATGAACAGGATGCCGAGGAAGACGAAGAGCTCGATGGGAACGACTTGCTCGTCGACGAGGTCTTCGGCCTGCTGTTGCATGGCCTCGGCTTCGCCGTGGGCGGCTGCGATTTTTTGTTCGAGTGCTTGCCGCTGACGGAGCTGCGTTACGAGGTCGCCGGCAGCTTCGATATCGATGGGCAGGCCGAGTTTTTCGCCGTTGGTGGTGGCGGACTCGATCTGCGAGCGCATTTCGTTCTCGCCCGACTGGTGGTGCTCGAGTTCGTCCTTAGCTTCTTGGACGAGTTGGGCGGTGGCTTCGATGGCGCGCGTTTGGGGCGCGAGTTGTTCGACGAGGTCGCTCGAAAGGCGCGGCGGGAGCTTGCCGGCGCCGGTCCATTCGTGAGCGAGGCGATCGTGCTCGCTTTCGAGGCGGGCTTCAAGGTGTTTTACTTCGTCGGCGAGTTCGGCGGCCTGGCGTTCGACGCCTTGAAGCCAATCTTGCTGTTCGAGAAGCGCTTCGAGGCGTTTGCCGCTGCGGATAAGCTGGTCGTTGATGCCCAGGCGCTTGGCTTCGTCGCGCAGTTGGTGGCGCTGGCCGCGTTGGATGTCGCGCTGGCGTTCGTGCTCTTCGATGCGTTTGGTGAAGTCGTCGAGCGATTCGAGTGTTCCTTCGTCGAGCGGGCGGAGATTGGCGAAGCGTTCGAGCTGATCGTCGATTTTGCTGCGCTTGATCCAGAGGGGCTTGATGCTGATCGCGACTTCGAGCCGGCGCGCGGGCGGCGATACCTTTGGCTTCGGCTTGTTTGGCGTCGACTTCTTCGGCGAGTTCGCGGAGTTTCACCGCGGATTGGGTCCAGCGGCGGCCCTTGGTAATAAGTTCTTGGAGTTCGCCTTGGAGTGTTTCGCGGTGGGCGACGAGCGAGCGGATTTCGGATTTTTCTTCGCAGTTGTTGAGCAGGCGCAGCCGCGTGCCTTCGAGCATGTGGATCACATCGTAGAGCGAGATGCGGTCCAAGCCGGAGGTAAGGCGGTACATCCACTGGGCGGCGGCGGTGTCGCTTAGCGAGTTGAGCTCCTGCACTTCGCGGAGGCCGACGGCGAAGATGTTGAGGTAGGTCGCTTCGTCGACGTGTTCGAGGCCTTCGCGCAGCAGGCGATCGCCCTGCTCTTCTCCATCGCTGGTGATAATCGTGACTTTGCCGACGTCGGTCGGGCCGCGATCGGCGTAGCGGCTGATGGTGAGTGGGCCGTGGTCGGTATCGACTTTTAGCCAGCCGCCGGGGCGGCCGCCGGCGATTGGGGGGAG
Organism: uncultured Planctomycetota bacterium; assembly: GCA_963733705.1. Taxonomy (GTDB): domain Bacteria; phylum Planctomycetota; class Planctomycetia; order Pirellulales; family Lacipirellulaceae; genus JABDGM01. The sequence goes on from CAVTEJ010000015.1 coordinate 732,850, forward strand.
GTATCGCTCGCGGCGCGTGGGGGTCACGCCGTACAGGATCGAGCGCATGAATTGCATGAGCGTCGACTTGCCGGCTTCGTTCGGGCCGTAGAAGACGGTGAGCTCGGGCGACAGGCCGCGGAGGGTGAGGTCGCGCCACACGCCGAAGCCGTCGATTTTGAGGTCGGTGATTTTCATGGTTGAGAGTTGAGGGTCGAAAGTCGAGAGCCAGAACGGATTGCGGAGGGGGTTAACCGTCGGCGTTGAGGTCGGCTGTTTCGGTGATGTCGCCTTCTTCTAGGGGGAGCGTTAGCAGGTCGATGCCTAGTTTGGAGGCGCGGGAGAGCAGCTCTTTGTTGGCTTCGGGGGAATCGATGATAGCGATCGATTCCAGGAATTCGTCGCGGACGTTTGCGGGTAGGAAGGGGCGGAGGTCGAACGGGGTTTCGTGGACTTCGAAGTCGCGGACGACGCGGAGGAAATCGCCGAGGCAGGTTTCCTGGTCGTACCATTCGGCTGGAACGCTGAGGGCGGATTCGCAGGTGATCGAGGCGCTCCAGGCAACCGGCGAACGCTGACCGAAGCGGCGGCGGAGGTCGGTGAGGAGTTCGTCGGCGAGGCTGTTCGGGCGGAGGCGATTTACCAGCGGGCCGGTGCCGCGGATGTTCCAGCGAATGAACAGGTCGACGCCGGGGTGTTGGGCTTGGAGTTTTTCGAGGCGCTCGACGAGGCGGTCGTGGAGCTGTTCTTGCTTGGTGGTGGCGGTGACTTCGAGGGACTGTTCGATCCAGCGAATGGTGTCGGTGGCGACGAACTTGGTTTTCGCGCGGCCGGTTTCGTCGACCGTCACGACGGTGCAGCCGTGCGGGCCGGTTTCTTTGGGGCCGCGGCCTTGCGGCGAGCCGCAGAAGTGGGCGATGCCGGGATGTTCGTCGACGGTTTGTTGTAGGTGGCGACCGCCGAGGGCCATGTAATGGACGCGATCGCCTTCGTGGCCGGCGGAATCGTTGGTGCCGTAGGCGACGCCGATTGTGAACAGGCCGTGGGCGTCGCGGTGGAAACCGCGGGCGTCGACCGTGCCGCCTTCGGGGCAGCTCGTGCCTTGGATGCGCGCGACCGTTGTGCCGGCGCGGGTGAGGTCGAGCGATTCGACGTGGCCAATTGGGAAGACGTGAACGTTCGATGGGAGCGTGACACTGCGCGGCCAGGAGTCGGGGGTGTCGACGGCGCCGCCGGCCCAATAGATCGGAATCTTGCGTTCAGCGAGGCGTGCGAATTGATCGAGCAGCAGGACGATGGCCGGTGGGCCGGCGCGATCGACATTTAATATGTCGCCGGCGAGGAGGACGGCGTCGACATCTTCCGAAAGTGCGGTTTCGAACACTTGCTCGGCGGCGTGGTACGGCGCTTCGATGAGGAGTTCGCGGAGGTGATCGGGGACCTCGGCCAGTCCGTAGACGGGCATCTCCAGATGAAAATCGCTGGCGTGAACCAGTCGGATCGGCTGGGTCATCGACGCCTCCTTGCGCGGGGACTCATTAAGTGAAGAGCGCAAGTGTAGCCCGCTGGCTTGAAATCACCAACTTCAGCTTGCGGTGCTGGCGAGTGCTAGCGTCGGGCGGTTTTGCGGGTGCTACGACCACGGCCGCGACCTTTTGGAGCGGGCTTCTTTTTTGCGGCATCTTCGGCGGCGGCGAAAACTTCGGCCTGGCCGGTCATTTCGTAGAGGAAGCGGCTGGGGATGGTTTTTTGTGGTTTGCCCCATTTGCGGCGAGTGAGGGCGAACGAGAGCGTAAGTTGTTCGCGGGCGCGGGTGACGCCGACGTAGCAGAGGCGGCGTTCTTCATCGATTGCGGTGCCGCTTTCATCGGCGACGGCGCGTTTGTGGGGGAGGATGCCTTCTTCCATGCCGACGAGGTACACGCTGGGGAATTCGAGGCCTTTGGCGCTGTGGAGCGTCATGAGGGCGACGGCGTTGCGGGAGAGCTGGGAGTCTTTTTCGTCGGTGTCGTCGCGCTCGTTGAGGAGCATGTCATCGAGGAAGCCGCCGAGGCTGTGGGCGGAGGCCCGGGTGTTTTTGTCGTAGTTGGCGGCGGCGTTGATGATTTCTTCGAGCGACGCGAGGCGGGTTTCGCGCTCGGCAGGGTCGGGGTAGAGCTTAATGAGGGAGTCGCGGTAGCCAGTGCGGTCAAGGACGCGGGAAGTGAGTGGGGCGACGGATTTTTTCTTGCGGCCGTCGGTTTTGTCGCTTTCTTCGTAAGACGTGCGGAGGTCTTCGATGAGGTGACGGAATTGGGCGACTGCGGCGGCGGATTTCGCGTCGACGCCATCGATCACGAGGGCGTCGGGCAGAACGTCCCACAGAAATTTGCCGCGGGCGGTCGCTTCGTCGACGAGCCGCTTTTGGGCCGCGTTGCCGATGCCGCGGGCGGGTTGGTTGATGATCCGCATGAGGGCGGGCTCATCGTGTGGATTGTCGATCACCTTTAAATAGCTGAGGACGTCGCGGACTTCTTTGCGGTCGAAGAACGACATGCCGCCGATGAGGACGTAGGGCACGTCAGCGCGACGGAGTTCGGTTTCGAACGAGCGCGGTTGTTCGTTTGTGCGGCAGAGGATGGCGATGTCGCGCGGCTCGCGCGTTTTGGAATCGATCGCTTGTTTGATATCGGCGACGACGCGTTGGGCTTCGATCGTTTCATCTTGGCATTGCAGGATAGCGGGGCGGGTGCCGCCTTCCTGGGCAGCCTTCAAGACTTTTTCGTGGCGGTTGCGATTGAACGCGATGAGCGTGTTGGCGTAGGCGATGATGGCGGCGGTGGAGCGGTAGTTGTCTTCGAGTCGAACGACCTTTGCTTCAGGCCAATCTTGTTTGAAGCGGAGGATGTGCGTGACTTCGGCGCCGCGCCAGCCGTAGATGGATTGGTCGTCGTCACCGACAACGCACAGGTTGCGATGGCCGCCGGCTAGGGCGCGGACGATTTCGTATTGGCTGCGGTTGGTGTCTTGGTATTCGTCGATGAGGACGTGGTCGAAGCGACCGGCTTCGGCGCGGCGGACGGCGGGGAATTTGGTTAGCAGTTCTTCGGTGTGGAGGAGGAGGTCGTCGAAGTCGACGGCGCCGACACGTTTGAAGTTGTCCTGGTAGCGACGGTAGGCGGCGGCGGCGAGGATATCGCGTTCGCTGTGTGCTAGTTCGGCGGCTTGCGACGGGCGGACAGAGGCGCTTTTCCAGCGGCTGATGATCGAGAGTAAATCGCCGGGGGCGAGGGCGGTGCTGGGCGCGCGGAGTTCGCGGAGGACGGCGCGGGCCTGGCTTTCTTGTTCGTTGCGATCGCAGATGACGAATTTTTCCGGGAAGCCGAGCTGTTTGATGTGGCGGCGGAGAATGCGGACGCAGAGGGAGTGGAACGTGGAGATTTCGGGGCGCGGGGTATCTTTCTTTTGACGTGATTTTGCTGAGGGTTTGGAGGAGGAAACACGGCTGCGGGAGCCGCTCATTCGCGTAAGGAGCGCAGTCGACCGTTCTTGCATTTCGCCCGCGGCTTTTTTGGTGAACGTGACGGCGAGGATGCGCTCGGGCTTAATCCGGTTGCGGATGAGTGCGGCGATGCGGTAGGTAACAACTCGCGTTTTGCCGGTGCCGGCACCGGCGAGGACGAGCAGCGGACCTTTGAGTGTGCGGACGGCGTCGAGTTGCGGCGGGTTCAAATCGGCGGGCATCGGAAATCCATTTCGCGGGCGGCGGGCAATGCGATCGAACGCCGCGAAGCATCATCAAAGAAGTCGTGCAAATAATCCAACGTAGCCGTGCTAGCGGGGTCGTGCTAGCCGCCCTTGCGATAATCTGTAAACGCTCTTAAACTTTGGGGGATAAGCAAGTTACGACGGTTGGCAGCAACACGCCGCGAGTCGGCGGCATTGGGAAATCGAGATGAAATCTGCGCATCGGCACGAGTTAGAGACGAACGTTTTGGCACAGGGGCTCGAGGGGTACATCGACCGCTGCAAGCCGTACTTTGGGAAGGTGGCGCTGGCGATTTTGGCGTTCGTCGCGATCCTGTTTGCCTGGTCGTATGTTTCGAACTCTTCTGCGGCACGGCGTGACGAAGCTTGGGACGCCTACAATTTGGCGGTGGGCAGCGGGTCGCTGCCGAACTTGGACGTTTTGCGCCGCACTGCGGAGGAGAACCCCGGCACTCGCATCCAGCGGATGGCGGACACAACGTGGGCGGACGGGCAGGTTTATGTGGCATCGCGCACATACATTACGAATCGTCCGGCGGCCAAGGAAGCCCTTAACAAGGCAGCGGGTGCCTATCAAAGTGTGATTGCTTCGTCGAGTAATGACCGGTTGATTGAGCGTGCGCGGCTTGGTCTGGCACGTGTGTATGAAATGGAAGGCGATCTGGATAAGGCAAAAGCGCAATATGGCCAAGTAACTGGCTCATACGCCCCGTATGCCAAGGCGCAAGCGGAACGGCTGTCGAAACCGGAAACGAAGGATACTTACGCCTGGCTGGCGACGGCGCAGCCGCCGGCGCCGAAGGCGCCGATGGGGCCAGGGACGCCGGGTCAGAAGCCGGAGTTTTCGCCGGGGGAGATTGCGTTGCCGAAGAGCGGAGCGGCTGAGTCGACGCCGGGCGGCGAAACGAAGAATGCTTCGGAGACATTCGATAATCTTCTTAAAGATATGCAGAAGGAATCGAAGGCCGCGGAGAAGGGCGATCGCTATAAGACAGATCAAGCACCTGCCAGTGATACGAAGGGCGCACCGGCGGGTGGTGCAGCTGCACCTGCAGATTCTAAGCGCAGTGACGCACCGGCGAAAAGCACTGCTGGCACGTCTGATGCGAAGTCGGAAACGCCGGGTGGCGAGAAATCGGCGAAGTAAACTGGTCCGTGCTGCCCGTGTAGCGGGCGCGCTGAGTCGGGTGGTTTGAATTTGGAATTCGTATGAATTCCGGCATGGTGGAATCTGGTGGCCGAGCCTGATCCCCAATCTTTGAGTGTTGACGCCGAATGGCCGCGGACTTTCGTTACGGCGGCAGAGCAAGCGGGGCAGCGGCTCGATGTCTTTCTGACCGGCCGTTTCCCCAAGCTAAGCCGTGCTACGGTGCGGCGGGCGATTGATGCCGGGCATGTATGGGTCAGCGGTGAGCAGGCCAAGCCTTCGCTGCGGCTGAATTCGGGCGACCAGGTAGAAGTGCGGCAGATTGAAGTGCCGCGTGAAGGGCCGGTGCCGCAGAATATTCCGCTGACGATCCTGCATGAAGATGAAACGATCGTCGTGGTGAACAAGCCGGCGGGGATGGTTGTGCACCCGGCGAAGGGGCATTGGGAGGGGACGCTGGCGAGTGCACTCGCTCATCACTTCACGACGCTCAGCGGGCGCGGCGGTCCGACGCGGCCGGGCATCGTGCATCGACTCGATCGCGACACGAGCGGCGTCATTGTGGTGGCGAAGAACGACCAAGCGCATGACGTGCTCGCGGCTCAGTTCAAATCACGCGAAGTAACCAAGGCGTATCTGGCGATCGTGGTCGGCGCGCCGGAATTTGACCGCGAGCGGATTGATGAGCCGATCGGCGATCATCCGACGCATCGTGATAAGAAGGCGATTCGCCGGCATGATCCGGAGGCTCGGGCGGCGGTGACTGATTATGAAGTGATCGAGCGGTTTGTCGGTTACGCGCTCGTGCGGGCGATGCCGAAAACGGGGCGGACGCACCAAATTCGGCTGCATTTGGCGCATGTGCGGCATGCGGTGCTGTGTGATCGACTGTACGGCGGGCGGGCAATTATCAACGAGTTGGAATTGATTCCGCGGGATAAGATCGGGCAGGATACGGCAGCGGTGAGCGAGTCGCCGTTGCTCGAGCGGCAGGCGCTGCACGCACATCGGTTGGCGTTCACGCATCCGAGAACCGGGGAACGAGTGGAGTTTGTGGCGGAGTTGCCGGCGGATATGGAGCGGACGCTCGCGGCGTTGAGACGGTGGCGGGCGCGCTGAGGTAATTAGAAAGAAGTTTCTCGCAGAGGCGCTGGGGTCGCAGAGTAGCAATTGCGGATTTGTTTAGCTCCGCGTCCTCTGCGCCTCTGCGAGATCTTTCTTGGAATCGCTATGGAGTTGAAATATGGGAATGATTCAAGAGTTCAAGAAGTTTGCCTTGCGGGGCAATGTGATCGACATGGCGGTCGGCATCATCATTGGAGCCGCGTTCTCTAGTGTAGTGAAGTCTCTTGTGGATGATATCATCATGCCACCGATCGGGCTGATCACTGGCAAAGTAAACTTTAAAGACCAAGCATTTACCATATTTGGTAAAGCCGGTGAAAAGACGGCGGTAACGATCAACTATGGATCGTTCATCAACAACATAATTACTTTTGTGATTGTAGCTTGGTGCGTGTTCATGGTGGTTAAGGCAATGAATGTGGCGGAGAAGAAACTGCAGTTCGGAGAACAGCCGCCGGAGGTCGTCCCTCCGCCGCCGGAAGACGTGTTGTTGTTGCGCGAGATTCGGGATGAGTTGAAGAAGCGGTAAGCTTATATAGCTCGGCCATCTTGGCCGAGCACGGCTTGCCGCGTTGCGAGCCGAGCCCAGTAGCTCGCCGAGCCAAGATGGCTCGGCTATATATCAATCGAAGAGGGACTTCATTAAATCCTTCACGACGACGGGGCGCGGGCTGATCAGAATCTCGGCGGCGGTTACGCCGGCGGAACGGCCGAGGTAGCGGTCGGCGGCGTCGACGCGGTCGAAGAGGTGTTCCTTTTCGGGCGGAAATTGGGTTTTGTAACAACGGATGGCCGCGATCTTTTTGGCGAGCGTGTGGCTGATGTCAATGATGATCTGGCCGCCTGCGATCGGCGCATTGGCAAGCGGTTGGCCGAGCATGCAATAGAGCTGCCTCGCGATGGTGTGGGGCGGCAGGTGGTCAAACTGGTCGTCCCATTTGGTGAGACGTGAGTAGAACACGGCAGCGTCAGTGATCAGCATGGCTTGCCAATGGTCTGGCGAGGCCATTGGCGTTTTGTCGCCCAGGCCGATCACGACTTTGGGTTTGTGTTTACGAAATTCGATTGCGAGTTTGACGCGGGCCTCGAAGGAATCGAACAGCCGGCGGTTCGTAAGGTGGAGCAGCGTACGGACGTGGACGCCGAGGGCCTCGCCGGCGGCTTTCGCTTCCGCCATTCGCACGTCGGGGCCCGGGGAGAGGGGCGTGGGCTCGCCATCGGTGAGGTCGATGATGCCGACCTTGTAACCGGCGTCGACGAGGGCGGCGAGCGTGCCGCCGCAGGCGATTTCGATGTCGTCGGGATGGGCACCGACTGCGATTACGTCGAGTTGCTGATGGGTTACCGTGCTCATCGCATTAGTGTGGCGAATCGGGGGGCTAAAGGAAAGTCCGCGGCGTTTCAGCGCGATTTACCAAGTACGGTGGCCATGACTCGCCTAGCAGGCCGTTTCTGCATAAGATTGGGGGAAATAATTGCCGGGGTCTTATTCGGTCGATCCCGTAGAATAGTAGAATACTAGTAGCAGACAAACGCATACGTGCATTCGAGGAGAGAGATGGCGAGCGATCCTTTCGAAGACTTCGACGACGATGACTTCGACGACGATTTTGATGACGACTTCGAAGAGGAATGGGACGAGGAGCTGCCCGGCGATGCCGATCAGTTTGAGCCCGACCCAGTCGAAATCGATGAAGACGCGGAGCCGGGCGAGCCGGACTTCGAGGATGAAGAATAGCCGACTATCCACACGTCCGCGGTCAAATACCTACAAGCACTCCTGATGGTTGATAGGCGTCGGCTAATTTCGATTGAAGACGCGCAAGTTTGGTTTCCCAACTGCGGGTTTGCGGGGCAGCGTGAACTGACTGCAACGGGTGAGGCAATCGTTGTAGCCGATCCGATTTGTTTTGCAGACGTCTATAACCCAAACGACGATCCAAACGCCGATCATTTGCGGGCCAATGGAGTGTTCGTGGGCGATTTTGGTGGCGATGCAGAGGGCGCAATACGGTGGAATGATCCGTTTCTCGTTGTCGAGCTGTCGTTTCAGCAAGACGACGCCAGAAATGAGCTACGTGAGGACCTTGGCACCGTCGGTTGTGATTCGGGTTCACTCGTGTTTTTTTCTGCGTTGCCTTCGTTGCCGTCGAGCCTGACTTCGATGATCGAGGCGCGCTGCGAATCAAAAGACGCAGTGAAGCTGTACCTGCCATCGGGTAAATACCAGTTTTATTACGAGCAATTTGAACAGCCGGCCGATAAACCGAATCATCGTAGTTTTTATCGGAACATCGTGGCAATGCGCAGTTAGGCCGTTCTCTCGTCGTGGGCTGTCGGGTCGACCGGCCGGGCGATAATGTACACGTGTCATTTATTTTGAATTTGTTGCCGGCCAATGTTTAATCCGATTGAAGGCACTCCGAACTTTCCGCAGATGGAACTCGCGATTGGCGAGTTCTGGAAGCGCGAGCGGATTTATGAGAAGTCGCTCGAGCAGCGCGCGGATGCGCCGCCGTTTGTGTTCTACGAAGGCCCGCCGACGGCCAACGGCATGCCTCACCCTGGTCACTGCTTGACCCGCGCGATCAAGGATCTGTTTCCGCGCTATCGCACGATGCGCGGATATCGCTGCGAGCGCAAGGCCGGCTGGGATACGCACGGGTTGCCGGTTGAGGTCGAGGTTTGTAAAGAGCTTGGCATTCACTCGAAAGAAGAGATTGAAAACTACGGCGTGGAGCCGTTCATCCAGAAGTGCCAACAAAGCGTGTGGCGGTACATGCGCGAGTGGGAACGGATGACCGAACGGATCGGGTTTTGGGTCGATCTCAAAAATGCGTATGCGACGTACCACCAAAGCTTTGTCGAAAGCGTTTGGTGGTCGCTCAAAAATTTGTTCGACCGCGGGCTGTTGTACCAGGGCCACAAGATCGTGTGGTGGTGGGCGCAGGGAGGGACGGCGCTTTCGGCAGGGGAAGTGGGGCTGGGGTATCGGCAGGTGGCGGATCCTAGTGTGTATGTGAAGTTTCCGCTGTACCGCCACTTTGTAAGCGCACCGAAAGATGACCCAACTGGCGTGTGGTCGAATCTCGTGGAAAAGCACAAGGCTCAGAAAACGAGAACTTACTTTCTTGCCTGGACAACAACGCCCTGGACTCTACCCAGCAATCAGTTTCTTGCGATCAACCCCCGTCTAACGTACGCGCTGGTTGCAGATGAGCAGGACGAATCTACGCTACTTGTACTTGCAGACGCACTCGTCGAGACGATAGCCGTCAAAACAAAACGCTCGCTTGTTCGACTTGAGACGTTTCCGGGCAGCGATTTGCTAAAATGGGGCGGTTATATTCCTCCGTTTGACGGCTTTACGAAAGATTTGCCGACGCCAGTGGGCATCGATGCGAAAGTCGGCTGGGGAGTCGTCCCAGCTGACTTTGTCACAACTGAAAGCGGCACCGGAATCGTCCACATTGCGCCGGCATTCGGCGAAGACGACTATGAAGTACTTGTCACCGAGCAACAGCGCTTCGAAAAAGGACAAGGGCCAAAGCTGATCAATTGCGTCGGTCCCGATGGCAAATTCACCAATGAAGCCCCTGAATACTGCCGTGGCCGCTGGGTGAAAGACTGCGACAAGGACATCATTCGCGATTTGAAGCAGCGCGGGTTGTTGTTTCATCAGGAGCAGTATCTGCACGATTACCCATTCTGTTGGCGGGCCGAACAGGATCCGCTCATTCAGTATCCGCGGCAGAGTTGGTTCATTCGCACGAGCAATTTCAAAGATGAAATGCTCGCTAACAATGCCAAGATCAATTGGCTGCCGGAGCACATCAAAGACGGGCGGTTCGGGAAGTTTTTGGAAACGAATGTCGACTGGGCGCTGAGCCGCGAGCGGTACTGGGGCACGCCGCTGCCGATTTGGAAGTGCCAGCAGACGGGGAAGATGGAAGCGATCGGCAGCTATGACGAGTTGCTCGCGAAGCCTGGTGTGCGCGGGATGGAAGCATGGCAGAAGGCCAAGGCCGAGAAGCCGGATTTGCCTGATGATTTGATGGTGCACAAGCCGTACATCGATGAGATCGTGTACGACTCGCCGTTTGCCGAGGGCGCGCACATGCGGCGCGTGCCGGAAGTGATCGACTGTTGGTATGACTCGGGGGCGATGCCGTTTGCGCAGTGGGGATATCGAGGCGAAGCCCCCCTCCCCAGCCCTCCCCGCCGAGGGGAGGGAGCCGGAGTGGGAGCAGTCGAAAAGTTTCACCAGCAGTTTCCGGCCGACTTTATTAGCGAGGCAATCGATCAGACGCGGGGGTGGTTTTATAGCCAGTTGGCGATTAGCACGCTGATGTTTGGGGGGCCAGGGGCTGGAGACTCGGGGCTGGGGAAAAATGCAAATTCATCAACGTCCAGCCCCCAGTCCCTAGTCCCCAGTCCCCATCCCTACCCACACCCGTTCCGCAACTGCATCGTCCTCGGCCACATGTTGGGCGAGGACGGGCAGAAGATGTCGAAGAGTAAGCGGAACTATCTTCCGCCTGACGAAATCTTCGATCGTTACGGTGCCGATGCGCTGCGGTGGTTTTTCTTCGCGAGCCAGCCGCCGTGGACGACGATCCGCTACAACGAGCAGGCGATTAAGGATAGCATTCCGGAGTTTTTGCTGCGGCTGTGGAATGTGTACAGCTTCTTCGTGATCTATGCGAATATCGATGAGTTTGATCCGGGGAAGGAGGCTGGGGGCTGGGGGCTGGGGGCTGGGAATCAAAGCCTCGAATCGCAAATGTTTGCCGAGGCGAAGTCGTATCGGCCGGTGAAAGAGCGCGGAGAGCTGGATCGGTGGATTTTGAGTGAGCTGAATCGGACGTGCGCGGCGGTTGTCGAGCGGATGGATGTTTATGACAACTTTGGGGCGTGCCAGCGGATTACCGAGTTCGTCGATGCTCTATCGAATTGGTATGTGCGGCGGAGTCGCGATCGGTTTTGGGCGGCTGATAAGCGCGGCACCGAAAAGCTGGATGCGTATTGGACGCTGTACGAAGCACTCGTAACTGCGGTGAAACTCGTCGCGCCATTCGTGCCGTTCGTCGCAGAGACCATGTGGCAGAATTTGGCGGTCGAGGGGCTAGGGGCTAGGGACTTGGGGCTTCGGAAATCAGGCCCTGCTGTATCCAGCCCCCAGCCCCCAGTCCCGAGCCCCCACGAAAGCGTACATCTTTGCGATTTTCCGGCCGGCGATGCCACCGTCATCGATGTCGCGCTCTCCGAACGCATGAATCTCGTGCGTTTGATTGCGTCGCTCGGCCGCAACGCTCGGAATGCTGCAAGCTTGAAGGTGCGCCAGCCGCTGGCGAAGGTGCAAGTGATTCTTGCGGACACGCGGCATCAGGCATGGCTAGAGCAGCATGCTGCGGTCATTGAAGAAGAACTTAATGTGCGGCAACTCGAATTCTGCGATGACCCGACGAAGTACGTTGAGCATGAAGTCGTGCCGAATTTCAAACTGCTCGGGCCGAAGCTCGGCAAACTGCTGCCGAAGGTTAAGCAGTGGCTGGGGCAACAGACCGGCGCGGCGCTGCTTGAAAATATCCGCGACAATGGCCAGATCGATTTGACGCTGGATGGTCAGGCGATTGCGCTGACGCGTGAGGAAGTGGAAGTCCGCATTCGGCCGCGAGCAGGGTGGACATCGGCAAATGACCAAGGCGTGGTCGTCGTTCTATCGACCGAGTTGACGCCAGAGTTGATTGCCGAAGGGCTTGCCCGCGATGCGGTGCGGATCATTCAGGACCGTCGCAAAGAGATTGGCTGCGAGTACACCGATCGGATTGAGCTTGGTGTGGTTACGGTGTCGAAAGAACTGCGGCAAGCGATTGAAAGATTCGGTGTCTACATCATAAAGGAAACGCTGGCTGCGAAGTTGGGGTTCGAGCCACTTATCGGCGTTGAGCCGGTGGACGCGAAGTTGGGCGATGGGTCGCTGGAAGTGTTTGTGCGCGTCGTTCGGTAGAGGTCGACGTTGGACGAAAAGCTAAAAATTGCGGTGCTGATTTCCGGTTCTGGCCGGACGTTGAAGAATTTCGTTGAGCTGGCGGCTGAGGATCAATTGCCGGTCGAGATTCGCCTTGTCGTTTCGAGTTCGGCGAAGGCGGGTGGGTTGAAGATCGCTGAAGAGGCTGGGATCGCGACGCACGTGGCTCGTCGGCATGATTTTGCTGTTGGGGCGGCTGGCGATCAGGCGTTTGGCGAGGCGGTGTTTGGGGCGTGTCGCGAGGCGGGCGTTGATTTCGTGGTGATGGCGGGATTCTTGAAGTTCGCGCCAGTGCCCGAAGATTTTGCGGGGCGGGTCGTGAATATTCATCCCGCGCTCATACCAGCATTCAGCGGCGCGGGAATGTATGGCGATCATGTGCATCAGGCTGTGCTCGATGCGGGTGTGCGCGTGACCGGGTGCACCGTGCATTTCGTCGATAACATGTACGATCATGGGCCGATCATTTGGCAGCAACCGGTGCCCGTGTTTGAAGATGACACGGCGGACACGTTGGGTAAGCGTGTGTTCGAAGTTGAGAAGGAAGCCTATCCGCACGTGCTGAGGCAACTTGCGGCGGGGCGGATCAAGCTCGAAGGGAACCGCGTGAAGTTTGTGAAAGCTCAGCGTGGCGAGCGCTCGCGGAGTGGCGCGTACCCGATCGATTGATAGAAAGCGATGGCGGCGTTCCAGTCGGCGTGCGTTTCGAGTTGGATTTCGCGGTGGCCAGCGTGCCAGGCGGCGGTTTCCAGGTGAGACATCAGCATGCGGGCGATGCCGTGGCGTTGCGAAGCGGGATCGACCAGTAGCCAATGGACGACGGGGACCGTTCTCACAGCGCCTTCGCGAAGCGCAAGTGTGACGGTGCCGACGAGACTATCGGCGACGCGTAGGTCGCCGGCTATTGCGAGCCAGGCGTGGTCGCCGCGCCACCACGATTTATCGAGCATTTCGTGTCGGAATTCCCCGGGCGACCAAGGCCGAACGGAGGGCGACAAATTTGCCGTCGCACGTGAGCGCAGCGCGATCCACGGTTCGATATCGTCCGGCGCCGCAAACGTCCGCACGTGAATTCCCGATACTTCGATAGCGACTGGCGGCGCAGCGAATTGCTTGCGAAAATGGAGAATAGACATTCCAAACAATCTAAATCAAAAGTTCATCACGAGGCCATAGTGAGCGCGGATCCAAGTCCATTTGAATTCTCCGTGCCCTCCGTGTCTCCGTGGTTCATTAATAATTCAATATCAATATGAGTGACGTCAAGAAACTAAAGAAGGCGATTTGCGAAGTCGGCGATCGCATTTATAAGCGCGGCTTTGCTGCGGCGAACGACGGCAATATTAGCGTGCGGCTCAATGAGAACGAGGTGCTTTGCACGCCGACGATGCACTGCAAGGGCTTTTTGAAGCCGAAGGATATTTGCCTTGTTGATATGGAGGGCAATCAACTAGCCGGCAAGAAGAAGCGGTCGAGTGAGGTGCTGCTGCACTTGGAGATCATGAAGGCTCGGCCGGACGTGCAGAGCGTCGTGCATTGCCATCCGCCGCATGCGACGGCGTTCGGCGTGGCACGGGAGCCGATTCCACAAGCGGTGTTGCCGGAGGTCGAGGTGTTTTTGGGCGAGGTGCCGATCGCGCCGTACGAGACGCCTGGAGGCAAGAAGTTTGCCGAGACGATTTTGCCGTTCGTTAAACAAACGAACGTGATCATTTTGGCGAATCATGGCACGGTGAGTTTTGGGGAGAACGTCGAGCGGGCGTATTGGTGGACGGAAGTTCTCGATGCGTACTGCCGCATTCTGATCCTCGCGCGGCAAATTGCACCGATTCGATACCTGTCGACCGAGAAGACGCAGGAGCTGATCGATCTGAAGGCGACGTGGGGCTTCACCGATCCGCGGCTGGCCGAAGGTTTTTCGGGCGACATTCGCGACAACGCCACGTTTCGCCACACCTGGAAAGAAGCTGGAGTCGAGTCGCGAGCTTTTGCGCCGCCGGGGGAGATGGAAGGCGAGTGACCGCGCTCGGCGCTGTTAATCGGCGGGCTTGAGCGCCCGTCGAATCTCCTCCGCAGTAGCGCCGACGATAAGAAAACGCTTTTGAGGCGATGTTTCGCCTGCAATAATCTCGATTGCCGATTTCGGAACGCCAATCTTGTCGCTCAACAATTCGGCAATCGATCGATTCGCTTTGCCTTTCTCCGGCGCAGCCGATACAGCAATGCGAAGCGCGCCTTGCCGCTCACCGAGAATTGCATTTCGCCGAGCTCCGGCGTGAGCCCGTACGGGCACAATAATACCGCGCGGGTCCTGTTCCAATTTGATCATGATGCCGGACCAGGCCGCTCAGTGTGATCCGAAGAACGCCATCCGCCACAGCAATATCACCGTGAACAAATTGAAAATGGCGTGAGTGATAATGCAGGGAACGATTCGGTGGGTGCGTTGGTATAAATAACCGAGCACGAGGCCGAGAAAAAAGAGTGGAATCGGTTCGGGGCCGTAGCCTGTGTGGGCGAGGCCGAATAACACTGCTGTGATAATGATTGGCAGCCAACCGTGAGGGAGATTCGCAGGGCCGCGAAGTGGCGGTTCGGAGTGGGATGTTGGTTCAGTTGTGATGTCCACACTCGTGGACGGTAAATCGGCTCCGCTATCGGAAGTCTGGTCGACTATCGACTCTACAGCTTCGGGAGTACGCCAGCCCAGGCGTTTATCTTCCCGCTTTTCGAGCCAGCCTTGCAGAAGCAAGCGAAAGACGAGTTCTTCGCAAATGGGCGCGACGACGACTGCAGCGATCGACGCCAAGATTAAGACCGAGATGTCAGCGCCACCCTCCTGCACCATTTTCACGAGTGGGTGCTGCGACTCTTGACCGGGCTCCATCAAGTGGGCGAGCATCGCCTGAACGACGTGTACCGGTCCGAGCGCGGCGATGCCGGCGATCACGCCAATCGCAATGTCTTTGAGAAACTGTCGACCGCTGGTCGGTAGGCCGATGTCGCGCGTGGTCGCGTGAAAAGCGATCGCGACGGCAAAAAACAGGCCACCGAAGAGCAGGAGCTGTTGCAGAATTAGGGCGGCCAAGTTGTAGATTATGTCGTCAGTGTGCGGAGGGGGCGGCGAGCCGGTCGATGTAAGTTGGCTCCATACGGCCGCAATCGTGGAGACCATGTAGAGTGCGACAGGCACGATCGCGACGACGTTCCACGGCACCGGGCGGCGCGGCTCGTACGCTAAGATTGGCCGCTTCCGAGCGACGCCTGCTAGATATAGGCATGCGGATAAGCTGAGCAGCACCGTAATGCCGATGATGCCGGCTTCCACAGGATCGAATTGTTCCAGTGGCATAGAAGTTAGCTGCGGCGATGTGATCCCGCGATGAGTGGCGCGATTATCCGTTACTTGCGTTGCATGCTCAAAGCGCGGCTGATGTACACCCAGCCAGAGTAGATTGTCATGCCGACGGCCAGCCAAACGAGCAAGCGGACCAGCCACGTCGTCCAATCTGGCGGTGGCATTTTCCAAAGTTGTTGGCTATAGCTGTAATACCAAAGCCGCCAGAGACTGACAGCAACAGCCGCGCACTGGAATACCATTTTCCATTTTCCAGACTGCTTAGCGGAGAAATCAGTGCCGCGCTCTTCAAAAAATCCTCTCAGAGCTGTGACAAGCAATTCGCGCGCGACAACTAACACCGCCATCCACGCGGCGATCTCAGACGCAGATTCCCCAGAAGCTCGCGGTGGGACAGCGGCCAAAAAGATAAACGTGCCGCAGATAACGATCTTGTCGGCAAACGGATCGAGGATGCGGCCGAGCTGTGTGACCTGGCCGTAGCGGCGAGCCCAAAAGCCATCGACCCAATCGGTGCCGGCTGCGATGACGAAGAAAATCAGTGCGGGAAGATACGATTCGAAAGCGAAGCAGACGAAGCAAAATAGGGAAAGCACAAGCCGGGCGACTGTCAGAATGTTCGGAACATTCCAGATAACCTTCAGCGCCGGCGTATCGTCTTCCATATTTTCGATTCCAAACAGATCGTTGGCTTGCTCACGTTATCGAGGGTCGCCGATGGCGGCCGCTGCCAAATCATAGTCGGTCCGGGCGACTACTTCACAGGGCACCATGGCCCCGACGGCCAGATTTTCGCCGGTAACGTACACAACGCCATCAACATCTGGTGCATCGGCGTAGGAACGGCCGATCCAGGCGTCCGGCTGATCGGGAACAGCGGCATCAATTAACACGTCGAATTGGCGACCAACCTGAGCTTCGTTCCATTCGAACGCAACCTCCTGCTGGACCTCCATCAACTGATCGCGGCGGTCGTTCATTACCTCTTCCGGTACGTGATCCGGGAGTTTTGCCGCTGGCGTATCTGGCTCTAGTGAGTAAGTGAACACGCCCAACCGCTCGAAATGCTGCTCGCCGATGAAGTCGCGCAGCTCCTCGAATTCGGCGTCCGTCTCGCCGGGAAAGCCAGTGATGCACGTGGTGCGGAGAACTAAGTTCGGAATACGGCTTCGCAGTTTGTTCAGCAGCTCGATCGTATCTGCCCGATTCACGCGGCGTTGCATCCGCTTGAGCATGCGGTCGTTAATGTGCTGCAGCGGCATATCGATGTACGGCACGATGCGCTTCGAGTTGGCGATCGCATCGATGACCTCGTCAGTCACGTACATTGGGTAGAAGTACATGAGCCGAATCCAGTCGAGGCCCTCGACCGTTTCAAGTTCGCCCAGCAATTCAGCGAGGCGCGGCTCGCCGTAGCGATCTAAACCGTAGTAGGTCGTGTCTTGCGCGACGATGACAAGTTCGCGGACGCCATCGGCCACCAACTCGCGGGCTTCCGCGATGATTTCTTCCATCGGCTTCGAAAAGTGCTTGCCGCGCATTTTCGGAATTGCGCAGAACGTGCAGAGGCGATCGCAGCCTTCCGAAATCTTGAGGAACGCAAAATGCCGTGGGGTGATGCGAAGTCGCGAAGTATCCGGTAGCGGATGGGTCGGCGCCGGATTGAATATCATCCGCTGCTCTTGGAGTCCGCCAAGGAGGCGGTCAGCAACTTTAGTGACGTGCTCGCGGCCAAACACGCCGACGAGTTGGTCGATATCGGGTCGCGATTCTAATAGCGACTCCCGTTGGCGTTCCGCCAGGCAGCCCGAGACGATAACGCCACGAATTTTTCCGCGTCGCTTGAGGTCGAGCATCTCGTCGATAGCCGCAAACGATTCGGTGCGGGCGGCTTCAATGAATCCGCACGTGTTCACGACGGCGAAATCAGCGTTCTTCGGATCGTCGACGAGCTGGTACCCATCTAGCTGCAGCAAGCCGAGCATTCGCTCGCTGTCGACAAGATTCTTGGGACAACCCAAGCTGACGAACGCGTATTTGCCCTTCGATGTACCGTGGGCGAGTTTGTGGGTGAAAGTGTCTACCACGTGACGGAACGACAGCCGAGGAATCGCGGAAATGGGAACAGCGTGATGCACAAGCGATTGTGCGCTGGAAAGCCGGAACTACTAATTCTAGCGGACGAAAGCGTCCGGGCCAATCGTCGAAACACTTCACGGGAAACGTCGTTGATTTTGAAGCACGGAGGTATACACTAGTACAGTACGTCGAAGCAATGACGATTTCGCGGAGTGAGCGATGCTTTCCGAGATTCCCGATGACGAAGTTGCGGCGGCAATTGACGGTTGTGCCGCCGAAGTGCTGTGGGAAGCCGATGTCCATGAGCCGCCAATTGATGCGGTCGCGATGGCCGAAAGGCTCCATTTAGTGGTGACGCGCGATTTAGCGATGCCCTGCCGAGGAAGGTTTGTGCGACTGGCGGAACTGGAACGCCCTGCCGAGTCGATTGGCACGATCGTGGTGGGTGCCGCCGAACGGCCAGAGCGCGAGCACTTTGTCGTGGCCCACGAAATTGGCGAGAGCATGGCGCACCGCGTTTTCGAACGATTAGGTGTGTCGTTCGATGAATCGTTTGCGACTGCTCGCGAGCAGGTTGCGAACCACATGGCGAGCGCGTTGTTGCTGCCGCGACGGTGGTTCGCGCTCGATGGGACTAGCTGTGATTGGGATTTGTTCGCTCTGAAAGACCGGTATTCAACGGCGAGCCACGAGTTGATCGCGCGGCGAATGCTTGAGATGCGGCCAGCGGTGGTAATCACGCTGTGCGACCAAGGCCGCATTACCTGGCGGCGAAGCAATGCAACGGCGCGGCCGCCTGGGTTGATTGGTCAGGAGCAGCAGGCTTGGCGGGAGTGTCACCGCACGGGAGCGATGACGGACGTATTCGTCGATAGGGAAACAGGGCTAGAGCGGGTGCGCGGGTGGGCGATTCACGAGCCGGGATGGAAGCGGGAGATTCTGCGGAGCGAAATCGTGGAGGCGTGACGCTGCTTTCGGCGAGCGGCGTTAAATCGGTGAGCTATGCTGCGGCCGGTATAGTTTGTCGAGCGGTGAGTTGCTCGATCATCTGCAGCAGATTGACGTTCAACCATGGTTTACCTAACACGGTTGCTGCTCCGAGTTGCAGCGCACGATCTACCGAATCGCGACGTGGAAAATCCAGTAGGGCAATTACCGGCACGCGATTGGCACGGAGATCGGTACAGAAACGGGACAGGTCCTGTGCTTCTGCGTCGTTCAGTTGACCGCCATCCCAAATGCCAAGAGTTGCGCCGCGAACGGGCTGGGATCGGCGACCGGGCGACTGCAGCACAATTCCGTGTCCGGCAACTTGGAGTTGATCGGCCAACGTTTCGGCGGTTGCCGAGTTCGGCGTTCTAAGGACGACTAAATCAGACGTCGGTCGCGGCTGACAGATAGATGGCGGAGTCCTTGATTCTGACGGCTTCGCCCACTCCGGGCAGCGGCCTGCCGCTCGTAAAGCAATCTGCCTGCGCCACCAAGCTGGGAATTCGTACCAATAGTGGCGATGGACACCCTGCCACACGCGACCCGTGCGTAGCTCGCCTTCGCACCAAGAGCCGGCGACAACAACAACCCCTGCCAGTGGGACGGCTTTCCGTAAACTTTGCAGCGATTGCAGGCTTACGGACAACGGGCGACTGTGAAAGAAAAGTACAGCTTCTGGCGACGCGGCTGCACATGCGACCAGGTCGGCATCAGTACCTAGCAATTCCACGATCTCGCGAAAGTCCGCGTGCCCAACATCGCCGGCCATAAGTACTGATGGGCGATGCCGCAGGGCGACTCGATTTTGACTCGTCAAGATTTGAGACATTAAGCTTCTTTAGAGGTCGCGGATGGTCGCTTCGCGGTCTTGAATTATTTTGAGGGCCATCGGTGCGTTTTCCGCCGAGCGTAGCGTCGCGAGAAACGATTGGTCGTTGATGATTCGGCTAAGGCGAGCCAAGATTCGTAAGTGCTCATGGTCGCTAGTGGAACAGATCAGGAAGAAGACATCGGTCAATTGTCCATCCACACCGAACGGAATTCCGCCGGGCGAGATTCCGAGCGCTAACACCGCCTCGGCCAAGATCGTGGACATTGGTCGCCGAGGGTGAAGCAGCGCGACGCCATTATCGAGCGCCGTTGAATGCATTTCTTCGCGTGCGCGGACCGCCTCGACCATTTTCGCGGTATCCCACAACAAGTGAGTTCGCGCGGCGATGTCGCACATTTTACCGATCACGCTACTGCGCGTGCGGGCACCGAGCGGCACTTCGATCGCTTCAATCCTGAGAAGTTCCGAGATCGAGACATCTTCGGCGTCGTTGTCGGCGGCACGATCGAGCGCACCTTCCATTTGAAGCAGTGCTTCGTCATCGGAGACACCGATGCGATCCTCCAACCAATGATGAATTGCGGCCGCGGAAAATCGCCAGTCGCCACCGACACGACGCGCAGGCACCTTGCCGCGTTCCGCTAGCTTCACGACAGCCGCCGGAGACATGTGCAAATATGCAGCGAGCCGATCGACATCGAAATCGGGTTGGGCCATGACTGCATTGTACGACGGCGTTGAATACAAATGTTTTTTCGCGTCCGTGAGCGATAGCAGCATATAGAGAAAATCAGATTTCGAGAAAAGGCGAACCAGCGTGCAGCGGCCGAAAACCTGCCTTGACGCCATTTCGCAATTCCGAGAATATTCACCCGCTTCGACCGGCAGCGACACAGGAAGTGCCGCAGCCAACTGAAGTCACCATTCGTTCGACCCGCACTCGCGCCGCAGGCAAGGAGGCCTCGCGTGAAGCCCGCGCCACTGTCTACCGCTGGAATCTCGCTCCGTCACCTCTTGGCGGACGAAGCGCCCCGTAATTGCCCTAGTTCTTTACGTGTGACTAGTTGCACGTGTGACTGGCGGCAAGTGCAGCCGGGCGATGTCTTCGTCGCTGTGACTGGCGAAAGCGGTGATGGACACGATCACGCTGTTGAAGCCGTGGAGCGCGGGGCTGTGGCCGTCATTGCTGAACGGACGCTGCCAATATTCAACGTACCCGTATGCGTGGTTGCGGATAGTCGGACGATTTATGGCCGGCTTTGCCAGGCGCTCGTCGGCGAACCTTCGCGGCAGATGAAGGTGATTGGCGTCACGGGCACTAGCGGCAAGACGACCGTGGTGCGGTTGCTCTCGGCAGTGCTGCGAGAAGCCGGATTCACAGTCGGTACACTCGATTCATTTGGTTATTGGGACGGCGTCGATGATCGACCCGCGTCCAAGAGCCCACTTACGCCGCCGTCATTGGCCCGTTCGCTCGCCGAGATGGCGGCGATTGGTGCGACGCACGCCGTGGTCGAACTTTCGAGCCAAGACTTGGCTCGTCAAACGTTTGCGGGCGTCGTGCTGGACGCGGCCTGCATTACGAACATCGGAAAACATCACGTCAATTGGCACGGCTCGCTCGAAAACTATCGCCAAGCCAAACGACGAATCTTGGAACATTTGGACGAGTCGGGCGTCGCCGTTTTGAATGCCGATGACGCTCCCTCGGTCGAGATTCTGGACACGATTACGCGACCGGTTTTGACGTTCGGCATGAAGGGCGCCAGCGAGATTTCGTCGCAAGTCGTCGAACAGCACATCAACGAACAAACTTTCTTGCTGACGGCAGGCGATGATTCGGTCGGCGTGCGAACGGAAATCGTCGGTGATCATCACGTGTATAATTGCCTCGCTGCTGCCACCACAGCGCTGGCCTACGGCGTCGAGTTGACGACGATCGCTCGCGGGCTCGAATCGGTCGACCGGTTGCCGGGCAGGATGGAGCGCGTGATGGGCGGGCAGCCGTTCGCGGTGCTCGTCGATTCGGCGGATTCGCCCGATGCCCTCCGCAGCTGTTTGCGGGCCGCGCGAAGAGCGACCACGGGACGGTTAATTTGCGTCTTCGGCGCGAGCAGCGATTGTGAAGCAACGGAACTGCCGGCGATTGGCCGCGTCATTGGCGCGATGTCTGATTTGGCAGCGATTACCAAAGGCAGCCCGGGCGAGTTCGGCTCGCATCGTTCGTGCCTCGAAGTTCGCACTGGTTTCGCGGAGCTGAACAAAGTACAAGTCATCCTGGATCGCCAAGAAGCGATTCAATGGGCGATCAACGAAGCTCGTGAGGGGGATGTGGTCGTGATTGCCGGCATGGGCACCGAGCCCCACACGCCGTTGGGTTCGGAAGGTGCGCTGGCAAACGACACCGAAATCGTCCGCGAAACGCTCCGCAGCGTTCCGGCGGCAGTAACACATCGCATGGCTGCTTGATAAACATATATGGTGAGCACGTCTCACCCTACTCGTCACTTTTCCAATTCACTCGTATTTTTGTTCGCATACGCTGAGGCTTCATCGTCGGCTTGCGCGAGATTGCGGGATTTCGTGCGACCACCCTCCCTGGGTTGGAGCATACGCTTGCCTTGCAATGCGGTTTCTGGGTCAACCGCGCTTGGCAAGTGCTTCACGATGAAGCCTATGTCTGAGCACCGGAGCGGCGCAAGCCGCTCCGGTGTCTCAGCGGACCACGAAGGGACGGAGATAGGGAGACACGGAGACAAGGAGTAGCAGTTCGCAACGCTCCTTTTCTCCAAGTCTCCCTGTCTCCTTGTCTGAATCCTATGCCACGTCCTCCGCATATCGTGTTTGCTGGCGGCGGAACGCCCGGGCAATTGCATCCGGGACTGGCCGTTGCCACGCATCTGATCGAGCGCATTCCCGATGCGATCGTGACGTTCGTTGGCGGGAGCCGCGCAGTGGATCGACACGTAATTCGCGCCGCAGGCTTCAAATTCGCCGGGGTGCCCTCACAGCCTGCGCCTGAAAAAATGCTGCATGCAGTGCGGTTCGTAACGGACAATCTGGCCGGGTATTGGGCGGCTCGCTGGTTTTTGAAGGAGCAACACGTTTCGGCAGTGATTGGGCTCGGCGGCCCTTCGTGTGCACCGGCAGTGCGAGCCGCGGTTTCGCGCGGACTGCCGACGTTCGTGCTCGAACAGAACGTCGTGCCGGGCCGCGTAACGCGTTGGCTGGCACGCTCGGTGACAATGGTTTGCGCTGGTTTCAGCGAAACCCGGGCTTATTTTCCCTCGGCAGTCCCAGTGACGGTAACGGGCAACCCTGCGCGGCCCGCGTTTGAACAACTCTATCGCACGGCCCGTGTCGAGACGCGACCCCGCGACAAGCGATTAATCGTGATTGGCGGTTACAACGGATCGCGACTGATCAATGAACACGTGCCGAAGGCACTTGCGCGGATGCGTGAACGGCTAGCATCATGGCAAATCGTACATCAGTCGGGCGAAGGACAACTACAATTAACCGAGTCTCACTACCGCGCTTTGAATGTCGATGCGCTCGTAGTGGCGTACATTGATGAAATCGCACCGATCATGTTCGCGTCGGATCTTGTCGTTTGCCGCTCGAGCGGGACGACGCTAGCCGAACTATCGCTAGCCGGCACGCCGGCGATACTCATGCCCTACCGCTCGGTTATCGATTATCAGTTGCCAAATGCGGAGATTTACGCGACGGCGGGCGCGGCCACGACCATCGACGAAACTGAAATTACGTGTTCGCTCGAGGATGCGCTCGTCGCGAAGCTGGAAGACTTGCTGACGAATGACGCGCGCCGTGCAAAAATGGCCGCGAATATGCGGCGGCTGGCCCGGCCTGGGGCTGCAGCCAATGTCTCTAACATTGTATATGAAGCGTTATTCAGTAACGCCGTTCGACTCGCAGCATAGACTCCCGGCCACTCTCACGGGCACCCCGCGGACACAATCCCGCTTCTTAGCTATAATCTGGCGTTCTAATATCACCAGATGGACGCTCGGAAATGCCAACGTTAATTCCACAGGCGACTCGCATCGCCGCTGCGGGCAATAAGCCGAAGTGCATCGACGAATTCGTCGGCCGCGTGAACTCGAAGCACGAGCAGTTGAGCGTCGCCAAGATGACTTCGCCGGCCGGTTGGGTCGAGCCCGGGCAGCGGCCGGAGTTTTTGGAAGTAAGCGTCGTACTGAGTGGCTGCCTGCACGTTGAGTACGAAGGCGGTTCGCTGAATGTGCGCGCGGGCCAAGGTGTTGTTTGCGAATCGGGCGAGTGGGTTCGCTACAGCACGCCGGAAGGCGCTGAATATATCGCGGTTTGCCTGCCGGCGTTTTCGCCAGCGACTGTACATCGCGATAAGGACTAACGAACGGCCGTGATAGTTGCTTGGTTAGTGGTAAAAGTGGTAGTGGTATTGAACACCACCACCAACTCCGTACGGTCCGCCGTAGCCCCCATACACACCACCGTAGCCGTACGGATTGCCATAGGGATTGCTGTCGAACATTCGGTCTTGCTGAGCGTTTTGCTCGGACTCACGCTGTTCTGTAATCGCTCCCTCTTCGTGGGTTGCGGCTGCCGTCTCAGCTTGATTCGCAGCTGCATATTCTTGCTGCGTTTGACGATGCAGCGATGCGGCCTCTCTTAGCCCAGCGGAGTTGGCTTGCTGAAACATTGCGTATTGTTGCTGCCGCATTTGCTCTTGCTCATCGAACTTCATCAGCCACAGCCGCATTTGGTTCGGCGACATATTGGCGAGCTCGGCTTCGTATTGCTTCGCCATTTCGGGCGTAACTTTTGCAGACTTGCTACAATAATCCTTGAGCCAGGCCCGGGCGCGAAGCATATCGGCACTATCCCAAATCTCCTCCCGCTCGGCTTGCACCGCTTGCGCGTTCGAAGGGCTCGTTGGTAGGCGCTTGGCAGAAACGATACTGCCGATTTTTTGCGGCGTGGCCGCATCGCACGTAAGACATGCGCCGAAAATGCAAATCGCCAAAAGCGAAAACAAGAGTTGTAAACGGGCCATAAGATTTCTCAATTAGCGCGGAGTCGGAGCGAACTGGACCAGCAAGGTCCCCAATTTTACTTTAGCTGGGTGAACGATCGCAGCAAGATACACCGCGGAAAATCCGCAAAAAAGCGCTGCTTTTCGCGTTCGATTAAGCGTGCCGGGAGGGTCGAAGGGCGCTGCTTCGAGCCAAGAGCAGTAGAACGGC
Organism: uncultured Planctomycetota bacterium; assembly: GCA_963733705.1. Classification (GTDB taxonomy): domain Bacteria; phylum Planctomycetota; class Planctomycetia; order Pirellulales; family Lacipirellulaceae; genus JABDGM01. The sequence goes on from CAVTEJ010000015.1 coordinate 757,387, forward strand.
GAAGCAGAGTTGGAGGACGGCAATCGGTTCGGGCACGGGGGACGCGCTTACGGAGCTTGCGCCGCCCGCCAAAACCTGGCCAAAATGCGCCCGCCAAACGTCGTAATCAGTGGCGTCGACTGTTCCGGCGGTCGCATCGTTGGGTAGCGTCACTGCGGAGTTCAGGTTATCTCGCCACACGATGTAATCTGCGAGATCGACGTTGCCGTTATCGTCGTAATCACCCGGCAGCGCGGGCGCGAGCGCTGCCGTTTCGGCCCAACCCAAATCGGGTGCCGAGCCGTTAAAGGGCAGACCAACGTTGGCACCGGCGTCGATCAAATGGCTGCCCGCCGCGAGTCGCAAAAAATCAATCGCGGGTAAACTGCCATCGGCTTGGCGTGGCGCGACAGCCGGTCCCGTTGCAAATGTGGGCATTGTCGTACCGCTGCGATCGCCGCCGGTGCCGGCCGGATGAAAGTTGTCATAGGTCGTAATGGGAATCGCCGTCGAAACGAAATCGGCGGCAGTAACGCCGAGTCCTGCTGGCGAGCCGATCGGCCCATTGAAAGTGTTGTGATCGGCAGTGTTGCCGGTAAGCACCGTCGTGCTGCCGGTGTACGACACGTCGTTGCGAAGCGTGTGCGTGGTTGGCGGACTGGCCAGCGTTGGGTTCTCATCGAACTGAAAATTCTTGCCGCCATTGAATGCAGCGGTCGTGTTGTAAACAGTGACGCCGTGAGGTATCAACGCTGGATTTGAATTGGCCTCAAGGGCCGTGGTGTTGCCATTGACATCCACGCCATTGGCCGAATTGCTGAAGATCAGCATGTTTTCCAACGTGTGGGTGCCACTGTCGTGGCCGAGCTTGATGCCGTTGCCATCGCCTTGATAACCGCCAGGATTGTTGAACACCGACGCGACGCCGTTGTGGAATGACCAGGAATTCATCACGGTCACGCCATGCTCGGCCTGCCAGAAATCGAAGCCATCGTCGGCATTATCGTAGGAGCGAGCGCCGCTAATCACGTTGCCGGAACCGAGACCGCGGAATTTGACGGCGAAGCCATCGGCATTTTCGCCGGCCGCGCCAAAATCGAAATTTCCGTAGGAATCGCAGTTAAGCAACAGGTTGTTGGAGGGTTGATTGCTGCCTGAAATTAAAAAACCGGAGTCTTGGTTCTGCCGGGCGACCATCTGTTCGACAATGTTATTCGAGCCGCTGATGGAAATGCCGTTGTCTGCAGCGTACTGAACTGTCAGTCCTTTGATATGCCAGTAGCTCGCGCTCAAACTGATGCCCTTTTGGCCGCTGTTGGTCGCGCTGTAAGTTTCGCCGCGAAAATCGAGAATGGGCGCTTCGCCCGGATAGGCGAGTAGACTGTACGGGTTGGCCGCGGTGCCACTCTTGCCGCCGCTAATATTGAGCGTCGAGCTGAGGTTGTACGTGCCGCCGCGAACATAAATCGTATCGCCAGCAATCGCTTTGTTAATCGCGGTCGAAAACGAGGTGTATGGATGATCGATCGATCCATCCGCTGTTCCGGTGGTAGTCGGTGCGACGTAGTAGGTGTTGACGCCGACAGCGGCATGGTCGCAGGCGAATGGAAATACGAAGGTCAAGATGATGAATAGAGTCTTCCGCCAGCGCATCGCCCTTCTCCGCCAAAAAACTCCAACCTTGAATGCCCTACCCTTGATTATAAAGCATGGGTTTTCCGCTTTGCCGCAAAGCGTTGACCAAATGACGCAAGGCGCCCGCACGGGGTTAGTCTGAATCTCCCGAGCGGATTTGAACGTAGCTTTCGTACCGGCGGGCATCAATCCAACCGTCGGCGACGGCGTCTTTCACGGCACAAAGGTCTTCGTGCGTGTGAGTGCAATCGGGGAATCGGCAGCCGCTCACGTACGGGCGGAGCTCGCGAAAATATCCTGCAACTTCCTCGGGAATCACATCCCAGAGTTGGAACTGACGGATGCCGGGCGTGTCGACGACATAGCCGCCGAACGAAAGTGGTATGAGTTCGGCAGTAGTGGTGGTATGACGCCCCTTCTGCGATTCTTCACTCACGGTTTGCACGCGTAAGTGCAGACCAGGCTCGATGGCGTTTAGCAGCGACGATTTCCCTACCCCGCTTTGGCCGGAAACCACACTTTCGCGATTCGTTAGGCACGCTCGCAATCGATCGATACCAAAACCCGTGGCGGCTGAGATGAACAACACGTCGTAACCAAGTTGGGCATAAACGCCAACGAGCGGCATGAGATCGGCCGGTTCGATGAGGTCGATTTTGTTGATGCAGATGATGGGTCGAATTTCGGCCCGCTCGGCGGTCACAAGCAGCCGGTCAATCAGGTTCGGTTTGATCCGTGGCTCAGCGGCACTGGTGACAATGATGAGCTGGTCGACATTTGCTACGAGCACATGCTGCCGGCCGCGACTGGTTCGGCTTACAACCCCACGGCGCGGCTCGACGCGTTCGATGATGCCCTCATCGGCGCCCTCGGGTCGGAACCAGACGACGTCTCCGGCGGCGACGACGTGCCGCTGATCGGTCGACAGTGTTTTTAGCAAGCGGCGAGTAGCGCACTGGAAAAACGTGCCCGGCTCGTCCTGAACGATACTTATTAGTCCCTGCACGCGCAGCACCCGGCCGAGCCGGCAGACCGTGCGGTCGATGTCGAGCAGCACTCTTGTGCCGGCATTGTCTTCAACGATTTCGGCACCCGCGACGGTGCGCTTTCGCGAGATATCGCCTTTGCCGCTAATGCGTTCGCCGTGCGGACGGTCGTCGTCGGCCGAATCTTCAACGCCGACACGCTCGTTGCGGTGCCTGTTGCGAGCGCGAACCTCCCGATTTTTGCGGAAATCGGTGCGAAGCTTGCGCTTTTTTTTCGCCATGCGTAAGCGGCAGTGCTTTCTAGTCGTCAGACGGGCTCGTCGGGCAGCTTCACTTGTCCGGACTTCATGTTGGTTGGGTCGTAGCGTTTACGTTCGTCCGGACCGGGAGCACGACGTTCGAACTCGCGGTGATTCAATCCGGCTCGCGCTAAGAGGGATTCGCCCATGATCTCTTGCGAGAGGTTGTCCGCAGGTGGCGGGCCAATGGCGCCGAGCTCGACCGGGTCATACTCGACACGGTACTTGTGCTTGGCGACAGAAAGAATATCGCCTGGGTCAACTCGCTTTTGATCCTCAATCTTTGTGTCGTTGATCCTGATTCCGTTGCGACTTTGCAAGTCGCGGACGTACCAGTAACCGCTGTCATTAATTAATTGACAATGGTGTGCCGAAACGTTCGCAAACCGGAGTACAATGTCACAACTTTCGCGGCGACCAATAAGTAGTTGCCGCTTCTGCTTTGGGTCGGGCAACGGGATTGGATCGCCGCCGCCCAAGGGAATAAGGGTTCCGTAAGTCATACCGTTCACTTGCCTCTGCCTGAATAAGGAAATTATGATGCCTGTGGCCGAATCGAGACAGATACCGTAACTCTACGTAGCCACCCAATTGGCGTCAATCAAACCACTTACGACGAAAAGTGCCGATACGGAAGATCCTCGTTTGGCGTGGCGTTCGGCCGGCCTGCCCTACTTTGCCTGTAACTTTCATCTTCGCCAGACATTCGGTCGGCGGGTGCAAAAAGTGAGCGTTGACGCGGGGTTCACGTGCCCGAATGTCGATGGCACGGTAGCGGTCGGAGGCTGCACGTTTTGCGATAACCGGAGCTTCAGTCCGAGCCGCCGATTGCCGCGGGGCAAAATTCTTGGGCAGATTGACCAAAGCATTGTGCGGATGCGGTTGCGATACAACAAATGCAACGACTATCTCGCGTACTTCCAACCAGCAACCAATACCTACGCGCCAGTTGACCGGTTGCGGGCCGTGTATGAGGAAGCCCTTTCGCATCCGCAGGTGGTGGGACTCGTGATTGGGACGCGGCCGGATTGCGTGCCGAATGAGGTGCTGGATCTCATCGAGGAGCTGGCGTCTCGCGTTTACGTGGCTGTCGAGTACGGCATGCAGACGATGCATGACCGGTCGCTCGATTGGATGAACCGCGGGCATCATCATGATGCGATGATTGACGCGGTCGAGCGGAGCCGGGGGCGTGGGTTCGAGATCGGCACGCACATTATGCTGGGGCTGCCGGGCGAATCGCATGAGGACATGATGGCAACGGCACGTGAGGTGGGTCGGCTCGGGATCGATGCGGTGAAGATTCACAATCTGTATTGCGTGAAGAACACGCCGCTCGCGGAGCAGGTCGCCAGCGGTGAAGTGCGGCTGATGGAACGCGGCGAGTACGTGCAGACGCTGGTCGATTTCATTGAGCTTCTGCCGCCGACGGTGATTGTCGATCGGATCAGCGGCGATGCGCCGCCCGACTATTTTATCGGGCCGACGTGGTGTCTCGATAAACCTGCGGTGCGCTCGGCGGTGCTGGCGGAGTTTGAGCGGCGTGGGACACGGCAAGGGGAGCGGTTCGCGTAGCCGCGTTCGAAATTGATTATTGTTTGTCATGCTCGCTCAATAATCTCATTAATAGCGCCGTTCTCGGCGATTTTTGATTTTTGTAAAGTGTGTGATTTTGCAACAGGTTACGTAAGTTGTTTGCTCGGAACAAGTTGGCGGTCGCAAATGATTGTGTGAAACGCAAGTAACTTCATTTTTCGATACAAAATTCAAATTCTCCGAGGTTGGCGAGCATTACTGACGTAAACGCCCGGATGCGAGTCTCAAAATCATGTGCTGAGTTGTGAAAGAGCGGATGCAAGTCACTGCGCAGCACCAGCCGTCTCCACTTGGATACGAATTGCGGCAACGTGTAATGAACATGCGTATAGTATCGTGCAATAGCTTAACAACTTGGGAAGAGATTTCAACAACTAAATTTGGCCGCGCCTCAGAATGTCGATTCGGACTTTGGGCTGCGGAGGCTTTTGTAAGGAGTCGCAAAAATGGCTGAGCCGGCCGCGGAAGATTCCGAAGCGAAGCCAAGCGCCGAAGGCCGCACGTCGAGTCGTGCCAGTCGTCGCTTGGTACTACTACTGGTGTCGTTGCTGGTCTTAACACTTATCGCTTCCTGTTCCGTTTATTGCAGTCATTTGCTGGATCAGGCACGCAGTAACACATGTAGCCACAACCTTAAGGCGATTTGGCTTTCATTGAACAACCGTCACACTTTGCATGGGGCTTTTCCACCCGCCTGTCTGTGCGACGAAACCGGAAAACCTATCAACAGTTGGCGGGCGGAAGTGATTCCAGACTTCTGGTACAACTTCCGTCCCGGCCGGAGTGACTATGCAGGTGGCGAAGGCTACGACTACGCCGAGCCTTGGGACGGGCCGAAGAATTCGAAGTTGAAACTGGACAAGAAGGACTGCTCAGAATTTCAGTGCGCGGCGGATGAACACAGTAGGCCGGCGATTAGCGATTACGTCGCAGTCGTGGGGCCAAATTCAATGTGGGCGGGCTGTGAGCCAGTGACCGCGGCTGCCGATGGCTCTGATAAAGACAAGATACTCGTCATCGAGGTTGTCGACTCGGACATTCTATGGATGGAACCGCGAGACCTGACGCTCGATCAAGCGCTCGACGGTCTGCAACGCAAAAGCGGCATTCGCATTGGGAGCCATCATCGTGAGGGGATTCACTACGTAACGGTTGGCGGCGATGTGAGAACGCTAGATCCCAACATCGACCGGGAATCGTTGCGAAAGCTGCTCGTTAGAGACTCAGTAAAGTGAGTCGATGGAAAGATTAAGCGCGCCGTATTTAGGTCGGTCGGCGTTCCGGGCGACGTTTGATAGAGCCGCACTGCCGTGACATGATTCCTGATGTCGCCGCTACGCGGCTTTCGGGTAGCTTGAATGCCTGGTGACCGTGGGTTAACACCCACGGCTACGATCTGTCGCCGCCGCCCGGTGACCGTGGGTTTGCACCCACGGCTACGATCTTACGACGCTTCCGCGGCTATGTCGTGCGGCGCAGAGGTAAGCGTGAGTGGAGCGCCGGGCCTGGTCGCTGAAGCGACCAGGCCGTAGGCACTCCGGATGGTTGCGGTTTGTCGCGCGGCGAAGATATCGCTAGGCCTGGCAGCGAATTCGCTTGCGCCGCAGGGACAATGATCCGGCGAGGGCGATGCCGAGGATGGTCGCCGTTGCTGGTTCAGGGATGGTGCGGCCTTCGACTTGGAAGACCATGCGCGGATCGTTTGCGCTGTGCAAGCTCCAGGGGCCGTTGTTGCTGCGGCCGGCGGTGGGGCCGTGGTCGTTGATGGGATTGTTTTCCCACGCGCCGTCGAAAGTTCCCTTGGCGTCGGCGATGATCCAATATTGCGTGTTGGGAGCTAATGTTACTGACGCGCCGACTGGGGCGTCGGCGATTTGCGTTAGGAACGTGTTGGGATTGAGCGAAATGGTCTGGATGGCGGCACCGGGAAGGCCGCCCGCATCGCTGGCGATGATGATGTCGAGGGGGCCGCGGCCGTCGAATGGGCTATTCGTCGGCGAATCAACGTAGATGCCGAGCTTCACATCCGTGACGAACGTTGTGAAGGGGCCGTTTATGAACGAGGCGGCCTGGTCGATGTTAGCGATGTTCCCGACAGACTCGCCTTGAAGTACTCGGCCGCTATCGGGAAAGGACAGGCCGGGGCCGAAGTTGCTGAAGACGATCGCAGCGTGCGAGCTCGATGCAATGGCGGATGACAACAGCGCGGCGAACGCAACAGCTACACATGAACGGACTTTCATTCAGATCTCCTCCTTGAGATGGGAAATGCGAGTGAGCAGGATCGCTCACGCTACGCGAGCACTAAAAAAGACGAGGGGGGAAGTGCAACCGATTCGCACACATTCAAAGGGTGTGCAATTGGCTCGCGAACGGGGCGGATTATGGACGAATGTGACAAACTGTCAACGGCGATTCTCGTAGCAGCTGACAGCGGTGATGGCGGCGAGAACGTGTAAGCAGTATCGCCGCTACGCGGCTGTGAGTTGTATTGGCGTTTGGTGACCGTGGGTTTACACGCACAGCTAAGATCCGTCGCCGCTTCGCGGCTGAGGGAGGGCTGTGCTTTTATCGTGGGAGACCGGCGTGAGTTCGTAGGAGAAGGCACCGAGTAGTTTGCCATGTTGAGCTTCGTGGCACTCCATACAGGTTTTGGCCGCGCGAAGTGAGCCGAGCATTTGGATGCGCTCAGACGTTTGGTCGACGACGACATCTTCTTGCGCGATGAGTTTGGGCAACGCCACGGTTTCGAAATCGTTCAGTGGGCGGTGCGGGGTTGCTGCGATTTGGTCCATCGGCGGCAATGATTTGGCGGTGTAGACTCGCGGCTCATCGCTGCGAAGCAGCCCAACAAGCTCAAGCCGAACGATCTGCCAATATCTTTCGGTGCCGACCGAACAGTCGCATCCGTTGTCAAACGAAGCGACTCTATGCGGCAAGAAGCCCGCGACGGAATTGCGGTCTATTACGTAGCCCATCCTTTCGGGATGACGTAAACGTGTCAGCAGCAGTGCGATGGACGTTATAAAGTTCGCCGTCGAAGTTGGCAGCTGCGAGACTCGAACGGGGGTAGGCAAGGCAGAGCGGATCGCGATCGTTGAAATCGACGATGCGGTATGTGATTGAAGCGCATACGTGATAATCCAAAGCCGGCTGCTCGGCTGAACTCGTCCTGGTAGTTTTCGTGAAGTTGTTGCAGAGGCCCGCACGCGGGAGAAATAGTTGGCGCGCGTGAGCTTGATCTTGCGTATTTAGATTAGGTGGCCACATGGGACGCGAGTTGCACGGGCGTCGGGGCTGACGGGTGGTCGGCACTGCGTTGATTTTTCGAAAGTCAGGCGAGGGGCCAGCGAGACAAACGGAAACTTCCCCCTTGCAGTGGTTTGCAATTCTTCCCATTTGGCGAAGCCTTGATAAAAGCAGATGCGAGTAGATGGCGACCATGACCGCGACTAGATGCGACGGCGAACGTACGCGGGCGCAGCTCAAGCGGGGCGAGTCCCTGCGCAGGCAAAGGCGTTGAGAGCTGCATGAAAGAAGAACACCATGAAGGTCCGAAAACACGCTCGAGGCAAGACGAAAGCAGCCATGAAGGCTGCCCCCAGCGCCAGCGACTCGATCGGTATCAGCAATGCGCAGACAAGAACCAGGCGCTGAAAGAGTTAGCAGAGAACAGGTAGAGGCCGCCGAACCATTGGTGGGCGCGAGTAAGAGGCACACGGCAGTGATCGATGATGAGCAGGCGAGTTCGCAGGCTGAAGCGGATGTCTTCTGGGCGTGCGAAGGTCGCTTGGAGGGATTGAGGCCATGAAAGCGCTTTCGATTTCAAAAGATGTGTGGAGGCGAAATGGGATGAGGTGGGCGACGAATTTTCACGGCACGATAAGTTGATCGGATGTCGTGTTCAAATTATTGCAATCGTGAGGGCTAAACTGGTTGCTGAAGCTACCAGTCCGTCAGTTGACGGAGGCGGGATAAAGAATCGTCACGGGTTGCGAATTGGTCTACTATAATGGATGTTCCCCGAAGAGGGCTGGGTGATCGCCGGTTCGTTCATTGAACGCACGGGAGGAAAGTCCGGGCACCGTAGGACAGGGTGGTGGATAACGTCCACCGGCCGTGAGGTTAGGGAAAGTGCAACAGAAAGTAAACCGCCTGAGGGGGCTGGGGACTAGGGGCTGGGGACTGGCGCAGTGACAGCTCCCTAGCCCCCAGTCCCTAGCTCCCCGGCAAGGGTGAAACGGTGCGGTAAGAGCGCACCAGCGGGCGAGGCGACTCGCTCGGCTTGGCAAACCCCACCCGGTGCAAGGCCAAACAGAGAGCAGAGTCGGTTCGGCTCGTTATGACTCTCGGGTAGGCTGCTAGAGACGGCGAGCAATCGTCGGATTAGAGGAATGATCGCCGCGACGCGGCATCGTTGCGCCGGCCACAGAACCCGGCTTATAGGCCCTCTTCGGGAATTTTTTATAAGGGGAAAGCGGGATGTGGAAGGGGGAAGGCAAGAATCAGATTGTTTGCCTTCCGCACTCGGCACTCTGCCTTTGCACTTGGCAAACGAAAACGCCTCGGCGCGAAGGCCGAGGCGATTGTGCGGTTCGGGTGCGATGCTATCGCTGCTTAGAAGCCGGAGGCCGAGCGGAAGGTCGGCTGGTTGTTGATGCTGCTGCTGCTGCTGACGGTGTGCATCGGTTGGCTCGAGGTGTGGCTCGTGCCGAACGTGCTCGTCATTGGCTGCGGTGCTGGCTTGTTGATCCGGCTTGGCGGGGCGCTGTTCCGTTCGGTCGGGATCAAATCCTGCTCGATCACTTGGAGCAGCTTCGAGATGCAGAGCTTGTTCATGCTGGTCCGAAGGTCGTGAGCTTCGGTTCGCAAGTATTCGTGCATGCTCTTGGGCAACCGGACCGTGATAACACGGGTCGGTTCGCTTTCGGTGTCGGTGGAATTCTTCTGCTCACGGAGCTTGACCAGCCATTTCTGGATTTGTTCGAACTCCGGGCTCTTTTCGAAGGCCGTCAGGTCTTCCAGGCGAGTAAAGTGGCGACGGACGATGCCATCGACACCGAGGATCTCGCGGAAGAACGTGACCCAGTCTGGCTCTGAGGTGTAGAGCTGGCTGGCTGCCTTTAAGATTTCTTGGTACTTCTCCGTTGATTGGGTAAGCACGGCGATTGTCTCCTTCCAGGTCGTGCGGAATACGGGGTGGCGTTTGCCACATGGCCAAAGCCACCGAAACGGCCATGTGGCCGATTCGCGGGTCGTTATGTAGAAGCATTTTCAGAAGGCGGCAAGTGCAGTCATGCATGTCCTTGCATTGCATGCACTTACGCTAGCAGCTAGCGAGTGCCTATCGCCAGGCAGGGGCTGCTTAGGAATTAGGCGGGGTGGGCGTGCCTAGTTTTTGTGCAGAGGGACTTGTCCCGAAATGTGAATTGTCCAGTTTGGCGACTTGAGCGAAAAGGCCTGAGAATTCTGGCAAAACCTAAAGATATTGCGAAATTGGCCCTTCGAATCCGATTTCTTGGAAGTTTCGGGCGGTTTGAAATCAAGATGATGCCAAGATATCGCGTACTCGCAGCAGTAAGGCTTTGGTCAATCTTACGCCCTCGGCTTCCGAGACTCGTTGCCGCTGAATTCGATCCCGACGTCGCCGTGGTAATCTGCGTCGACTACGATTTTCATCATCTTGAAGTAGTCGATGTCGGCCTCATTCCCGCCCGAGTCGAAGATGCGGCTTTTGGCGCTGACGCCTTTGGAGAAGGGCATCATTTCGGCCACCCCTTGGTAGCGGTCGTATTCCTCAGTGGGGCTAATCGTGAAGTTGCCGAAATCGGGGAGTGTGCCGCAGTTTTCGAAGCCAGAGTTGATAATCTCGCGGATGACGCCGGCGAGCCATTGGCCGTTGGAAGATAGGCCGCCGTGGTTTTCGACGAGGACATTTATATCGTACTGGGTAGCGAAGGTGCACAATTGGCTGAGCCCGTCGACGGCGTTCCGGTGCTGCTCGTGTGGATCGCCGACCGACCGGGCGTTTACGCGGATTGAGTGGCAGCCGAGGAACTTCGCTGCTTCGATCCATTTGTAATGGTTCTCGATGGCCACGGTGCGTTTGATGGGATCGGGGTCGCCGAGGTCCCCTTCGTGGTCGCACATGATGAGGCCGCTGCGGATGCCGTTGTCGTTGCAACGTTGCCTGAGCTCTCGCAAGTAAGTCTGGTCCTTAGCTTTGTCCTTGAAAAACGTGTTTACATACTCGACGCAGTCGATTTCGAAATCGCGCTTCGCGATAAGCGGAAAGTCGAGATTGTCCATTTCGCCGGCTTGAAGAGCGCGGTGGAAGGACCATTCGGCGAGCGAGATTTTGAACAAGGGGACGGGGCGGGCCATGGTGCAAGCGTTGCAAGAAGCAAGATCTGTGGCAAGGCCAGCGGAAATTGGCCGAGGCGGGCGATTTGATTGGGGGGCGCTGGATCGACTATATTTGTCGGCTCGGAAGAAAGCTCTCGCAGAGGCGCGGAGGCCCGTTTGCGAGTCCATTCCCCGGCGGCCCCTGCGCCTCTGCGAGAAACAATTGGTTTTTAGGAGTTTGCGTTGATGAGTACTAGCATCGAAGGCCAACCAATTCAGATGAAGAGTGGGCAGTTGGCTGTGCCCGATCGGCCGATCGTTCCGTTCATCGAGGGGGACGGCACCGGGCCAGATATTTGGCGAGCTAGTCAACGCGTGTTCGATGCGGCGGTTGCGAAGGCGTACGGTGGGAAGCGGCAGATTGTGTGGAAAGAAGTTCTTGCCGGGCAGAAGTCATTCGACAAATCGGGGAATTGGCTGCCCGATGAAACGCTGGATGCGTTTCGCGAGTTGCGAGTCGGAATCAAAGGTCCACTCACGACGCCGGTCGGCGGCGGCATTCGGTCGCTTAACGTGGCGCTGCGACAGATCCTGGACTTGTTCGTGTGTCTGCGTCCGGTGCGATATTTCCGAGGCGTGCCTACGCCGGTAAAGCAGCCCGAGCTCGTCGACATGGTGATCTTCCGTGAGAACACGGAAGACACATACGCGGGAATCGAATTCGCCGGTGGTTCAACTGAAAGCCAAAAGGTACTCGACTTCCTTGTGCGTGAATTTCCGAAATTGGCGGACAAGGTGCGATTCGGCACCCAAGAAAAGGTCGACGGCTGGCAAAAGCAGTTGGAATCGATTGGAGCGCCGAAGCGTGAGTTGAAAGTCGATGTCGGCATCGGCATTAAGCCGATGAGTTACCTCGGAACCGAGCGATTGGTACACAGCGCGATTGGTTACGCGATTCAGAACAAGCGGAAGAGCGTGACGTTGGTACACAAAGGGAACATCATGAAGTTCACGGAAGGGGGCTTCCGTGATTGGGGTTACAAGGTGGCCCGCGAAATGTTCGGTGCCGTGGAAATCGACGGCGGGCCGTGGTGCAAGATTCCGGATGGTAAGCCGGGCGCGGGAATTATCATCAAGGATGTGATCGCGGATGCGTTCTTGCAACAGATTCTGACGCGCCCTGCGGAGTACGATGTGGTCGCGACGCCGAACCTCAACGGCGACTACATCAGCGACGCGCTCGCGGCGTGCGTGGGTGGCATCGGCATCGCGCCGGGTGCGAATATCAATTACGTAACCGGCCACGCGATCTTCGAAGCCACGCATGGCACGGCGCCGAAGTACGCCGGACAGGACAAGGTGAATCCTGGCTCGGTGATTCTTTCGGGCGAGATGATGCTGCGGCACATGAAGTGGAACGAGGCGGCGGATCTCGTCATTTGCGGCATGGAGGGGGCGATTACAGCGAAAACTGTCACTTACGATTTCGCGCGCATGATGCCGGCGGCACATGAAGTAAAGTGCAGCGAATTCGGCGAAGCTGTCGTAAAGCACATGAGCTAGCGGGGTTTCTTCTGGCTGCCGCGGCTGCCTAAAATAGACGTGTTGCGCGGGTCATGCATGGTCCGTGCCCTTCCCTGCTCGGTTTTTCGGCGGCTTGCAAGAAGAAACTCCATGTCCAGCGGCGCGCCGTTATCAGAACCCGATTCCAAAGGCTCAACGCGCTCAGGTTCCGCGCCGGCTTCTTCAGTCGACGCGCATCACGCGGACATCACGGTGGTTTCCACAACGCCACCGCATGAAATGGGCGTGGCTACGGCGATGCTCGACCCGCGCCAGCTTGGTCAGGCACTGGAGGGGCAGCAGCTTGATCACGTGCTGCTCGAGAAGTTTGTGGGCGGCGGCGGGATGGGCGCCGTATTCCGCGCTTGGGATACAAATCTGCATCGGACTGTCGCGGTGAAGGTCCTTTCGCTGCGGCAGGCGAGTGATAGCGAAAGCCAGCGACGATTTCAGACCGAGGCTCGCTCGGCTGCCCGGCTCGACCATCCGAACATCGCGCGGCGCACTACGTCGGTGAAGATCGCGGCGTGCCGTACATCGTTTTCGAATTCATCGATGGCACGAACCTGCGCGATTTGGTGTACAGCAACGGGCCGATGACATTGGCGGATGCGCTGAACATTACTTTGCAGATTTCCAATGCACTAACGCACGCGTGGGAACGCGAGGTGGTGCATCGCGATATTAAGCCGTCGAATATCATTCTGACGACCGACGGGTTGGCGAAATTGGTCGATATGGGCCTGGCTCGGCTCGAGTACGTCGAGCAGACAGAACACGACGAAACGGCGACTGGCGTTACGCTGGGGACGTTTGATTACATTAGCCCGGAGCAGGCGCGAATCCGCGCGATGCCGATATTCGCAGCGACATCTATTCGCTCGGTTGCACGTTGTTCTTCATGTTGACGAGCAGGCCGCCGTTCCCCGAGGGGACGGTGCTGCAAAAACTGCTGGCCCACCAGAGCGATCCGCCACCCGACGTGCGCGAGCTGCGACCTGATGTGCCAGAAATGATGGCCGCGGTCATGGCGACGATGCTGGCGAAACGGCCCGAAGACCGATTCCAAACGCCGCTTGATTTATCGGCAGCACTGACGAGTTGCATTGAGCAGCTGGGACTCACACCGCCGGCCGCCGCGCTGCCGGCGTACATTGGCAGTTGGTCGCCGGCAACGACATGGTGGCGTCGACATGCGCCATGGATGATTCCGTTCGTGTTGCTGGGCATAATCGTGCTAATCTTGGGGATTGTGTGGCGACGGGAAGCAGAAGAGCCTCATTTTCCTGAACTGCAGCATCCACAAGTGTTGCGAAGCGATGCGGCAGATAGCGCGACGGATTCGGTAGGGGATTCGGGGACTTCGCCGGGATCAGGGCGATGAGTTCGGGCCGGGCCGGCGAACGTAGCTCGCCCGCTAACTGCGGTGGGGTTCTGATCACGACGCTAGCGCTAGGGCTAATCTTTTTTGCGTCGATCTGCTACGATCCTGCCAGCCAATAGGAGATAGCATGGCAGACGAATCTACGGTTCAGCACGAAACATTGTTCGGCCACCCCGTCGGCCTGTTCACACTGTTCTTTGCCGAAATGTGGGAGCGATTTTCCTACTACGGCATGCGGGCGCTGCTCGTCTTTTACATGACCAAGGGTTTCCTTGGATATGGAGACGACCACGGCGTATGGAGTTTATGGCGCTTACACGTCGCTCGTTTATACGAACGGTTTCATCGGCGGCCTGTTCGCCGACCGAATGTTTGGGACAACGCCGATCGGCCATAGTGCTCGGCGGATTGCTCATGGCTGGCGGGCATTTGTTGATGACTGTTCGCAGATACGCCACCGCGTTTTATTTTGCGCTCGGCTTGTGATCGTCGGCAACGGTTTTTTCAAGCCGAACGTTACTTCGATCCTAGGCACGCTCTATCCGCCTGGCAGTCCGCGGCGCGACGGCGGCTACACAATTTATTACATCGGTGTTAACCTCGGTGGAGCGATCGCGCCGTTGGTTTGCGGTTATATCGGCGAGAAGATATGGTTGGCACTACGGATTTGGCTTGGCAACGAGTGGGCATGTTGGTCGGGTCTGGCGGTGTTTGTGGTGCCACTACGAATTACGCAGATCTTGATTTTGCTCGCCGCGCTGTTCGACTGCGATTGCGATGTTGTTCATGCAGGACAACGCCTATCAATTGCTGGTGAACATTTCTCTGGCGTGGCTTGGTCTATGCGGCCGGCATTATGGCATTTGTCGCACTCGGCCGCGGCGGATTGCCCGAGGCGCTGGCGCAGCCGCCCGACCCAGCGCGGCTGGCTCGCAGATTGGGGCCAGTCCGATTTGAGTATCTGGCTTACTGCAGGAATCCTGCTCGTCCCGATTTTTGCATTACTGCTGCCGCAAACGCCGTTGTCTCTTCATTCTGCCTTTGTTCGGAAGGTGCTGTCCGTCGGCTATTTGTTAGTGCGAGGCATTTCGCCGCTCGAAGGTTGAAAGAGAACGCATGTTCGTCGTGATCATCTTGACGCTTTTCTCGATGATGTTCTGGGCATTCTTCGAGCAGGCCGGCAGCTCGATGGGGAATTTCGCAGGATCGAAACGTTGATCGCGTGTTTGAAGGCCGTACGGTAACGCAGTCGGAAGTCGGCTCCTCGAATCACGTTTCGCATACTCGAACGAGACCAGACGACGAGGAATTGGAAAAGCTGCCGCCGCTCACCCAGGAACAACTTGGCCGAGGAAAATGGCAATCCGGCGATGGGTCGGCGAAAATAGCCGACGCCATGCGAAAACTGGATGACACGAAGACCGCCCGGAGTCAGAAGCAATTATAGCCAGAGAAGTTGGCGAAATTTCACAAAGCGGAACCAGATCGAAGACACTTACGTCACCGGCCTCGACCGCACTGCGCGATGCGGAGAAACTCGAACCGACAAACACCAGAATGAGACGCGATATAGACGAGTCCAAGCCGGCTGGCGGCAGCCAAGCCCAAACGCTCGCTTGGACGGTCGTGCCGGAAAATGTCGGAATGGGTATCGGCGGAAGTGAGATTCCGACGCCGATGTTTCAGTCGGTGAACCCCATTTACATCATCATTTTCGGGCTTGCTTTTCACGGCACTCTGGTCGTTTATGGCGGCACGGGATATGGAGCCGAGCATCCCGGTCAAATTTTCAGCGGCCCTGTTGCAACTGGGACTGGGATTCGCCGTCATGTGGTACGGAGCAAATACGCCGCCGATGGCCGCGGCATGGTGCCCATTCCGTGGCTAATCGTCGGAATCTTGCTGCACACCACTGGCGAGCTATGCACTTCGCCCATTGGACTCTCGATGGTCATCGAATCTATCCCCCAGGTTGCTCGTGAGCACCGTCATGGGCACATGGTGGCTGGGGCAGGCCATTTCGAATGCGCTAGCGGGACAAATCGCTACCTGGACCGGGATTGCTACTGAAGGCGACGCGCGACAGGTCATCCCGCTGCCGCTCGATACGGTTCACGTTTACGGGAGCGTGTTTGGCAAAATCACGATCATGGCATTCGTCGCAGCGCTGGTGTGCTTGATTCTTTCTCCGCTACTAACGCACTGGATGCATTCGGAAGCGGCGCCAGAATAAGTGCGGCGTCACGCCTCCTTCGTCTTGCACAAGAGTGGCTTCGATCGCCGCGAAGGTAGATCGAACTCGATTCGCCCCGCGCAAGAAGAGTCGACTGAGACCGATTATGTGGCAAAACGTTTCCCGTCGTGCATTTTTGGCGTCGTCTGCGGCGGCCGTCGCTGGGCTGGCGTGCAACAGCGTCGTAGCCGCCGAAAGCAAGCGGAAGAAAATCGCGCTCATTGCGACGGCCGTTTTTAAGCTTTCCCATGCTCAGCATTTCCTGGACCGACTGTCGCTGGGTTACGCCTGGGGGGGCGAATGGCACATGCCGGCGGTCGACTTGGTGTCGCTGTACGTCGATCAATTCCCGGAAAACGATCTCGCCCGCGCGACAGCCAAACGGCATCACGTGCCGATTTATTCGACCGTGGAGGACGCGCTCACGCTGGGCGGGTCGAAGCTCGCGGTCGACGGTATCGTTATCATCGGCGAGCATGGCGAATACCCGCGCAACGATCGTGGGCAGGTGCTCTACCCGCGGTACAAGTTTTTCAAGCAGGCGGTCAAAGTATTTGAATCGAGCGGCCGCGCGGTGCCCATTTTTAACGACAAGCATTTGTCGACTGATTGGAAAGAATGCGTGGAAATGGTAGCCGACTCGAAACGGCTCCAATTTCCGTTCATGGCGGGCTCGTCGCTGCCGGTGACTGCGCGGATGCCGGCCATCGACTTGCCGTACGGCATGCCGCTGGCCGAAAGTGTGTGTGCCGGCTTCGGAAAAATGGATAGCTACGACTTTCATGGGCTGGAAACGGCGCAGTGCATGTCGGAGCGCCGCAAAGGGGGCGAAGTCGGCATCAAAAGTGTGCAGGCACTTAAGGGCGACAAATTGTGGGAGCATGTGGCTGGCCGCAAGACTACGCAGCGATTGCTAGTGGCCGCGCTGTCGCGAAGTCACAATCTGCCGGAGCAGAATGGGTATCTTGCCGAACCGATTTCGTTCGACTGGGCTCGCAGAGTTTTCCCCGATAGCTACGCATACGTCATCGAGCACCGCGATGGGTTGCGAACGACGATGTTTTCGCTGCCGATCCGCGATTTCAACTATGCGGGGCTGAACGCAGAAACGAGCGAGATCATTTCGTGCCAAATGTATTTACCGATGCCTGACCACGGATCGACAACGGCCGACTTCTTCAATCCGCTCGTGCATTATATCGAACAAATGGTGATCGAAAACAAAGCGCCGTACCCGATCGAAAGAACGCTACTTACCTCGGGCATGACGATTGGCGGCGTGGAATCGTTGCATCGAGATCAGCAACTGGTGGAAACCCCGGAGATGGCAGTTGAATATAAGGTTGGCAAAGAATCGCTTTTTTGGAACACCTAATGACATTCAAAATCGACGCCGTGACGGAATTTCGACGCAAGCGCAATTTGCCAAATAGGATCGTGCCAATCGCACTGGCGTTGCTCATAGCTGCTTTGTCGACAGCGGCCAGCGCGAAAGCACCCCACCCGAACGTGCTTCTAATTCTGGCGGACGATTTAGGTTTTTCCGATGTAGGCTGTTACGGCGGTGAAATTGCAACGCCGACCTTGGACGCGTTAGCTTCCGACGGTCTGCGGTACACGCAGTTCTACAACACGGCGCGCTGCTGGCCGACGCGGGCGGCGCTCCTCACGGGCTACTACGCCCAAGAAGTCGGCTTCGATTCGATACCCGGCGAACCAAATCGCGGGCAACGTAAGCGGCCGAGTTGGGCTCATCTGTTGCCCGAGTATTTGAAGCCGCTTGGTTACCGCTCGTACCACTCCGGTAAATGGCACCTCGATAGCACGCCCGTAAAATGTGGGTTCGATCGCTCGTATGCCTTGCTCGACTACGATTACAACTTTTCACCAAAGCATCACACGCTCGATGATGAACCGCTCCCACAAGTAAAACTGAGCGACGGGTACTATTCGACGACGGCGATCACGGATCGAGCTATCGAGTTTCTCAAGCAGCATCAGTCGGAGCACGCGGATGCCCCGTTTTTTGAGTATGTCGCGTATGTAGTGCCCCATTTCCCATTGCAAGCACCGGCAGAGGATATCGCGCGCACCCAAGGTCGATACCAAGTTGGCTGGGATAAAATTCGTGAAGCTCGCTGGGGGCGAATTGAAGAAAAGCTCCATCTGCCAGGCGAGCTGTCGCCGCTCGAGCCGAAGATTGGTCCTCCCTATAGGAACGCGCGAGCCCACAAAGAATTCGGCGATCTCGAAGTTTGGCACGAAACGCCGTGGGCAGAGCTGTCTGAAAAGCAGCGAAAGTTTGAAGCCGATAAAATGGCGATTCACGCCGCGATGGTCGAGCGAATGGACCGCGAGATTGCACGGCTCATCGAACAGTTGCGTTCGATGCACAAGTACGAAGATACACTCGTGCTGTTTCTGTCCGATAACGGCGCCAGCTCGGAAATCATGATCCGAGGCGATGGACATGACCCGACCGCAGCGCCCGGTTCGGCTGCAACGTTCCTCTGCTTGGGTCCAGGTTGGTCGAATGCGGCAAACACGCCGTTTCGCCGCTATAAAACATGGGTGCATGAGGGGGGCATCGCGACGCCGCTGATCGCACATTGGCCGAATGGTTTTTCGGGCAAAGGCGAGTTGCGGAGCGCAGTCGGGCACGTCATCGATTTGGCGCCGACGATTTTGAGCCTGGCCGGCGGCACGTGGCCCAAGAGTTTTGCAGGCCAAGAAATGCCAGCCAATCCCGGGAAGGATATTTCGCCGTCTTTTGCCGAAGACAAAAAAATTGACCGCGATTACTTGTGGTGGCTGCACGATGGCAATCGTGCCATTCGAAAAGGCGACTGGAAACTGGTGGCTGCGAAAGGGGATGATTGGGAGTTGTTCGATTTGGCCCACGATCGCGCCGAGAACAACGATCTCGCCGAAAAACAGCCGGCCAAAGTCCGGGAATTAAAAACCGATTGGGAGTCGGCACTCAGCGAATTCAAAGGCGTAGCGGCGCGACCTTAGTCACTTGCCATCGATTGCTGGCATGCCAGTCGCAGAATCTTTCAATCTCGCTAGCAAAAGTTCGACTGATGTCGAAGTGATTATCTGCCGATAGTTGAAGCCGGCTATGCGACGCTTCTTCTTCACAATTCTGGCAACGGTTTTTATCGCGAGCAGCGGTTGCCAGCTGATGCAACGCATCACGGACCGCGCCGCGGCGGATTACTCGCACGTGACGAACGGTTCGGACTCAGAATACATTCGGTCTGGCGGCAAGCATTATTGAGCGACCGACGGCGTGTAGAAGTGGGCGATAAAGGACCCGAACCCACGCGACAGTCTAGCGGTTTTCGCGTCTCGCCCGTTTGCGCTGCGAAAATCAATGCACTTTTGGCGGATTCCGGGTTCGCCGACGCGCTGCGCCGGATCAAGTCGGCGGCTGGCACGACGGGCGACAAACCGTAGAATCGAATTGCTGGGCTGGCGGGCCGTACACTCGCCAAAAAACTGACCACCGGCGACCGCGCACTTTGCACCTGCCGCGCCGTCGGCTGGTCGGCCTGGCAAGGCAGGTGCAGCATGGCAGAAGAAACTCTTCCGTACCGCAGGTGCCCGTGGTGCGGTGACTCCATTGCGTCGCCTACTAAGGCGTGCCCCGATTGCGGCCGGCTGCCGGATTGGCGAGCGTGGGTCGATAGTTGCCATGCTGAAGCGGATGGGCTTGCCCCGCCGGGATGGGAAGGAATTGCCACCGACGAACCGCTCGACAGCACTGTGCACGTGGTGGGCTATCTGCGGCGTGAATTGGCAGCGTTGCTAATTTCGGGAGAGAACGGACGCGGCGAGTTTTGGCTTGAAAGAGCGAATGAACTGTACCGCAACATATTTCGCGCACTGCGTGCTTTGCGAATCTCCGATTGTCCCGAGCAATTGCCGACGACCACGGACTGTGACGAAGCCGAACGGCGATTGGGTCAGCTATGGCAATCGATGGACGCCGCGGCATCGGCGAAGTTGGCCAATTTGCAATCTGAACTGGCGGCGCCGGAGCAAGCCGGGACCACCAGCGAAGCGGCGGATAAGGCGGTCGGCGGCAATGCCGAGACGCAATCCACAAACGATGACCGTGACACTTGGCTCTATAGCGAAAAGAAAGCTGCAAAGACACACGCTGCGATTCGGCTGGCGTTGCGACGTGAGCATCCCGAATGGGAGCAGTTGGACAGCGACCAAGCAGTAGGTCGGGCGGTTGACCGTTATTGCGGGCGTAAATCTCTTCCGCTCATTCGCCGCAAATCGAAATGAACCATCGGGCGTGGTTCATTCTGTTTCATCCCGTTTCTGTACGGTGATTCGCGATCGTGTTCCACTGGTAACAGTTGAACAATTCATCCGTTTCGCGGAGCAATCACGATGGCGACGGCAACGACAAGAAAACCAGATACGTTTCTCACCACTTGGGACGCTGCCGACGAATTGAAAATCTCTGAGCGCTCCGTGCGCTCACTGATTGCGGCCGGTGAGATTCGGGCGCGTCGGCTTGGCAAGCGAATCGTTCGTATCCCGCGGAGCGAAATCGAGCGGCTAGCGGCCGTCGGATGCAGCGATTTTCGCAACGCGCCAGCGGGCGACGGCGAAAACAACGGGAAATAGGCAAGAGTTCGCGTCCGCATAGGACTTAACCGCTACGGCCTGACGGCTGTGGGAAAAACAAGACATTATCGGCCAAGCGGGCAAGAAAAAAGGCCCGCACCGCTCGCAACGGTACAGGCCAAATAACGAAGGGGTCAACCAGTGCATGATATTCGATCTTCAGCCCAACGGGCAACGGCCCAGGACATCGCAGAATGGGCGCAGGCCAACTTGAAGGCGCTGGGATTCTTTGCGCTTCGACGAATCCGAGAACAGCCAGACGCCGACGAAGAGCGCGCCCTGTGCGTGATCGGCATAGCGATCAGCCGTGCACGGGTCGCGATTCACGATGCGGTCGCCAGTTTGCGGGAGGCACGTTAGCTGTGGCTGGCGATTGGATCAAAATGCGAGTTGACTTGGCCGACGATCCGGCGGTCATAGGCATCGCTGCCGTAACCGGGCTCGATGAAGATACCGTGGTTGGCAAGCTACATCGGCTGTGGGCGTGGGCCGATCGGCAAACGACGGATGGTAACGCTCCCGCCGTTACCAAAACATGGATTGACCGTTACCTACGCGCGGAAGGTTTCGCGGAAGCAATGGTTTCGGCCGGATGGTTGAACGCCAAATCGGGCGGCATTACGTTTCCCAAGTTCGATCGGCACAACGGCGAAACCGGGAAGCAGAGAGCACTTACGGCGAAGCGCGTTGCAAAATACAAGTCTAATAACGGTAACGCTAAAGTAACGCCGAGTGCGTTACCTAGAGATAATACTCTACTCTTCTCTGAATCAGTTGATTCGCCTGTACTTCGCGAAGCTCTTGAAAACTGGCTCGCCTATAAATCCGAAAAGGGTTTTCAATACAAACCGTGCGCATTGAAGGCGCTGGTTTCTCGGATCGAAACGCGTGTCACAGCTCACGGCGAACAAGCCGTGGTCGATGCGATTCAGCGGGCTATCGCCAGCGGCTACAAGGGCTGGGACATCGACGATTGGTTTACCGGCAAGGGGCCGGCTGAATCCCGCGTCGCCACGATGGCCGACCTGGAAAACTTCGATTTGGTCAACGGGAGCGCACGATGAATACCACAAGCGAATGGCGGGAAGTCTCGAAACGCGAACCGTGCCCGATTTGCTCGAAACCCGATTGGTGTTCGATCACCGGACCTGAGGGCGCAATCGAGGCCGCGGTGTGCATGCGCGAAGAAAGCGCCAATGTCCGCCCAAACGGCGGCTGGTTTCATCGCATCCGCGAATCGAGCGACGCGACGCCAGCACGATCCGGCGGTAAGCCGCGCGTGTTCGGCACGGCGCAGGAGGCGGTTGAAGCGCTAGAGCGACAGCACGGGCTGCGGTCGAAGGTCTGGCGCTACTTCGACGCCGCGGGCGAGCCGGTAGGCGTAATCGTGCGGTGGGACAAGTTCGGCGAGAAAACAATTCGGCCAGTCTCTCGCGTCGCTGGCGGCTGGAGCATCGGCGCGATGGGGGAGCCGCGGCCGCTGTATCAACTTGCCGAAGTGAAGGCAGCGGGCGGCGTGTTCGTGTGCGAGGGCGAAAAAGCAGCCGATGCGATTCGCTCGCTCGAATTGGTTGCCACGACGTCGGCCGGCGGTTCGGCAGCAGCAGCGAAAACGGATTGGTCGACGCTGGCGGGCAAGCAAGTTGTGATTCTGCCCGACCACGATGGAGCCGGCGAGAAGTTCGCGCGGGCTGTGGTGTCGATCGTCGCGGGGCTCTCGCCGCTGCCAAGCGTGAAAATAGTCCGGCTGCCAAATCTGCCCGAAGCGGGCGACGCGGTGGAATGGCTCGCCGCGGGCGGGACGCGCGAGCAGCTCGAATCGCTTGTCGCAGAAGCGCGGCCGGTCGAATTGAGTGAGCCCAAACCGGCGCCAAGCGACAAGCGACCGCAGCCGAAACAAATTCTCTTAGCAGATGCAGCGCGGGAATATATCAACCGGATGCGCGACGGCCAAAACGAGTTGATCGAAACCGGAATTGCCGAGTTGGATTATGCGATCGGCGGCGGCGTCGAATTTGGCGAAATGATCATTGCCGCGGCGCGACCGTCACA
Organism: uncultured Planctomycetota bacterium; assembly: GCA_963733705.1. Taxonomy (GTDB): domain Bacteria; phylum Planctomycetota; class Planctomycetia; order Pirellulales; family Lacipirellulaceae; genus JABDGM01. The sequence continues at coordinate 780,106 of CAVTEJ010000015.1, forward strand.
CGGCAAGAGCGCGTTTGCGCTTCAGTGTGCTCATCATTGGACCGCGCTAGGATTGCCGACGCTGATCGTCAGTGAGGAAATGTCGCCGTTGGCGCTCGGCAAGCGGACGCTGCAATTTATGAGCGACGTTCCCCAAGAATACTGGTCAAGTTCGGTGGCGGACCTGGAGCGCGATTTAGGCGAATACGTCGCTGGCCGAGCGCCGTGCATCGTCAGCGAAGCGTGTGTTACGCCACAAGCTGTTGTCGAATCCATCGAGCGGACGGTCGAAGCGCACCAAGTGCAAGCCGTCGTCGTCGATTACGCGCAATTGCTGCAAGGGCAAGGCCGCTCGCGCTATGAGCAGGTGAGCCATATTTCCAACACGCTGCGCCAAGCCGCGTCGCGGTTCAACGTGCTCTTGCTGGCGCTGTGCCAACTCAACCGCGAAATTGAGAAGCGGACGAAGTTCATTCCGTGCGCGGCCGACATTCGCGACGCCGGCACGTTAGAGCAAGACGCCGACGTGATTCTCTTGCTCGCCTGGCCGCACAAGGTCGATGCAAAGCAACCGCCAAACCAGTACCAGATTTTCGTGGCGAAAAATCGTAACCGGCCGATCAATCAGCCGATGGTGCTCTGTCGGTTCGACCCGTCGCGCGAAACAATCACCGAATCCGAGCCGAACTACTACCCGGAATTTGGGGCCGTCAAGTGACCAAACCTGCCCGACATTTTGCAGCGCGGCGCCCGGCTGCGGCCGGCAACCCGCGAAAATCCCGACGAAAACGAATTTAGTTCTAGTCCCGTAACGACTCCCAAACCTAATGGCCGCCTAAGGCATGAAGTACGAACCACTCACCGAATTCGAAACATTCCGCGAAGTACCGCCATCGGTTTTTTACCGCGGCCGATCATGCCGGCGCAAATCGACAAAGTCATTCCGACCGACACACGAAACACAACGGCGGATAGACCGCCAAAACCAGAAAAGATCGAAAGGAACAAAATGATTGCAACCAAGAAACGATTCACCGAACTAGCCAGCACGAAAGGCCGTGTCGATACCGATGCCGGCATGGTCTACGGTGTCAAGCTGCTCGGGCGATCGAGCAAGAATGGCCGCGAGTACAGCGAACAAGCGATGCGAAATGCAGTGCCGCTGTATGACGGGAAAAAAGTCTACCTCAATCACCCAGAAAGTTCGCAGCTCGGGGAGGATCGGAAATTCCAGGATTGGGTGGGCGTGATTGAGTCACCCCGTTACGAATCCGGCGCGATCTTCGGAAACATCCGATTGCGAAAGGCATCGTCGCATTACGCGGAAGTGATTGAAGCCGCGGCCGACTTTGGAACGTCATTCGGAATGAGCCACGTTGCCGATGGCGAAAGCCACATGGACCGCGGTACCGAGATTGTGGAAGCAATCACCGACGTCTACTCCGTTGATTTGGTGACGAATCCTGCCACGACTGGCGGGCTATTCGAATCCGTCCAAGGATCCGCTAGCGATCCATGCGAGACAGTGATTGATTCTCTTCGCGCCCTGGGCGTCGATGAAGAATCGCTAGGCCGACTTGCCGATGCGTTCGCCAATCTGCAACCGCAACTAATGGAAGTATCGCCCGATGATAAGCCAGATTTTATTCTCGGCAATGGCCATCCGGCGTACGAAAGTTTGCGGCCCGTCGTGCCATCCTGCATCAACGCATCGACGTTTGATTCCGCAGCCAAGTTTGCCACACGTTACCGATAGCAGTTTTTTCACCCCCATTGTTAGGAGAATTGTTTATGTCCGCGAAATCCCTAGAGCTAGCGAATGAGCGAATTGAAGCGCTCGAAAAGGCGCTGCTGAGAACTAACCAGACCCGCCATGGCGTCAACATTGAGGGGCACGAAGAAGATAAACGTCGTCGCCTCAAAGCGCGTGAAGGTAAGTCAGCCGTCTTGGATGATTGCACCGACCCAACAAAGGCGGCTGAGTACGAAGCGCGCAAGCCACATTATTACTACAGCGTCACTGCAACTTGGAAGCGGCCAAGCTTCGACCCAAAAACTGGCAACTCGGGCGGTCTCAAACCAAAGACCGAGACGGTCGAAAACATCATCGCACAAAACGACGCAGAAGCTTGGTCCCTGTTTTGTGACGCGGTGGGCGACAACCCGAACCCCAACCAGACGAAGCGGGAAGTCACCCGCGGCAACCCTGTCCCGCTCGCAACTTTAATGGCGGTCCGCATGACGCCAAATTATCGGGACAACTTATCAGTATCAACGTAAACCCTGCGCCCGGTCGGGTGGCGTGGCGATGAGGGTTGCCGCGTTGCCTGGCCGGGCTTTCATCGCGAGGAAGCAATGGACAAAATCGACCAAATCTTTGACCACGTTGTACAAGCCGTCGGCAACACAATCAGGGAATCAACCGCGATGCTGCAACAGAAGTTCGACGCAACCGAACAGGAAGTAGCAGCAGCAATCGGCCTCGCATTGGCTCGGCTGGCTTGTGCCTCAACGGCGGAAATAGCGTTGGGCAGTAAAGCCACCGAACGGCAGCGTCTCGATTTGTGCGACTCTCTGGCTGCCCGAATTTCGCCGATTCTTTTGGCAGCACGTGGGAGATCGGACGTATGAACTATTGCTTTAGCAAACGGAATGCTTGCCATGAAACCGTCAACCAACGGACATAACGGCCGGGACCAAGGCGGCCGATTCAAGCCCGGCAATAAGCTCGGGCGCGGCAACCCATTCAACAAGCGGGCGTGCGAATTGCGCAGCGCTTTAATGAAAGCCGTGACGGCCGACGATGTAGCGAAGATCATTGCCGCCCTAGTGAAGCTCGCCAAAGCGGGCGACGTGGTTGCGGCCCGCGAGATTCTCGACCGGACGATTGGTAAACCAACGCAAGCCGACATACTGCAGCGCGTCGAAGCGCTCGAATCGCTAATTATGGAGCAGCAAACCAATGTCCATTGAAAGCCGGATTCGACAACTAGAAACGACGATGGAGCCAGCGGCCACAAACGAACCACTAGTAATCGTTTACCCCGCGGGCGAGCAACCACCAACGAAACCGAATGATGGCAGGATTTGTATTTTCCTTCCCGACAACAACCGCAAGCCAAGTGGGGTCGATTGTGTCGCTATCGAATCGCATTGAACGCTTAGAGCAGGCAGCGGCTATCGGCGAATCCGCTGGCGTGCCGCCTGAGATTTTCCGCAAGGTGCTCGCCACGATTCAACGCGACGAAACGGCAATCGACCTATTGCGTCAGGCGGCGTTAGTTGAGGATTCGCAGCGATGGTGGCTGCCGCCGGATGCAAGCCAAGAGTTCCGAGACATTATCGACGGTATCTGCGTGGAAGGTATCGAACGCTCGCAGGCCGTTGTCCGACTGCGAGCGGAAGCGCATGCCCGTATGCGGCGGACGGTGGCGAGAGAGTTAGGCGAGGACGTTGCAGTGCAATGTTTTGACGAGCCGCCCGCACAAGACGCGATTTAACGAAGGGGCGAAACCAAGGCATCAACCATCGACCCGGATCGTCGGATGCGTTCCTGAGCGATTCTGTGCGTTCGTTATTGAAACAACATGGCAACTATTGAGAATCGAGGCGGCGGTAAGTAGCCGCGGCAATCTTGGCGATAGCCGTCGCGCGGTTGATTCGCAACGTATTTGCAACAAAACAGCACAGTTAAAACGCGCTCGGCTGAAAACTGACCGAAAAACGACAAGAGTTCGTGTCCGGTGGGGACTATTCAGCGCCCGAAAGAATCAAGAAACCGTATAGCAATAGACTTGTCATACGGTAAGTATCAGATAAGATGAGGCAATGGCAACTATCGCCGAACAACTGAGGCGGGCAATCGAGCGGAGCGGTAAGACGCGCTATCGCATCAGCCAAGAGAGCGGCATCGCACAAGCTGTGCTCAGCCGATTCGTCAACGGCGAACGCGACTTAAAGGTAGATACCGCCGACAAGCTGTGTGCAGCGCTTGGCGTGCGAGTGGTGCTCGAATCGCCCCCCGCGAAGAAACCAAAAGGGAAAACAAACAAGTAGTTCTAGCCAAAGGCAGGTGCAAAAGTGGCGTCATTATTGAAACGCAAGAGCGAAAAAACCGGTAAAACATTGTGGACGGTTCAAGTCTCACTCGACAAGCAAGGCCGACGGCGGCCGACAATTCCGCTTAGGAATCTCACCAAAGCGCAGGCGACAACTGCGAAGGGCTATATCGAATCGCTAGCCTCATCAAAACGCGCTGGCGTTCCGATGGACGGGCCAACTGCAGATTGGCTCGCCAGCATCGGGAGCGATTTACGGGGGCGATTGGTTGCGCTGGGGCTGTGCGAACCACCGAAGCAAGCTGAGCCGGAGCCGCAACCATTGGAAACCACGCTAGGCGCGTTCCTGGCGGGTTACGTTGCCGAACGTGACGACGTGAAACCTGCGACACGCATCGTGTACGGCCATACTCGCCGTTGTCTTACCGATTATTTTGGCACCGATCGACCGCTGCGGACAATCACCGCGGGCGACGCAAAGGATTGGCGCCGCTGGTTGAGCCGTGCAAAGAATGAAAAGAATCCTGCGGAAGGCGGGCAAGGGCTGTCGGATAACACCGTGCGGCGACGATGCAGTATCGCCAAACAATTCTTGGCCGACGCGGTGGACCGTGAGCTAATCGTCCGCAACCCGTTCGGCACGTTGGAAGGGCTGACGGTAGGGGCGAACGAAAGCCGGGATTATTTTGTGACGCGCGATGAAACGGCCGCCGTTATCAATGCCTGCCCCGACGCGCAATGGAAGCTGTTATTCGCTCTAAGCCGCTACGGCGGCCTACGCTGTCCCTCAGAGCACTTAGGGCTAACATGGGGCGACGTGGAATTTGAGCGTGCCAGAATCGTTGTACGCTCGCCTAAAACGGCACACCATGAGGGGAAGGACCAGCGTATTGTTCCGTTGTTCCCGGAATTACTGCCGTACTTGCAAGCCGTGCGCGACGAGTTGGAAGCCGATCCGGAGTTTGACCCGAAACCGAATCCTATCAGTAAGCTGCCGATCATCACGCGATACCGCGACAAGAACGCTAATTTGCGGACGCAATTACTGCGGATTATTGCCAAAGCGAAGCTGACGCCGTGGCCAAAGCTGTTTCAGAATTTGCGGGCGAGCCGAGCGACGGAACTAGCGGCCGAGTTCCCGGCGCACGTCGCAGCCGAATGGATGGGGCATAGTACCGTGATTGCCGACAAGCACTATTGGCGAGTAACTGACGCCGACTTTGATCGTGCAATTTGCGCTGCAAAAACGTTGCGGCAATCAGCGGAAACGGACGAATCCGACGGCAACGGGCAGAACACCGACATTGAAAATCCGCTTGACGTGCTAATTTCTCGCGTACTGAACACTTGTCTAGTGGGCGATAAAGGACTCGAACCTTTGACCTTCTGGGTGTAAACCAGACGCTCTAACCAACTGAGCTAATCGCCCTCGCTTGTCGTCTCGTCGCTATCAGTTGTCCGTCGCGACGCTGTATTCTACAACGGACGGTGTACGACCGCCAACGGACAACATCGGCCGAATTTATGCCTGCCTCCATCGTTGAAATTATTGACCGGGCCAGCGGCTCGGCGGCGAAAGTTCTCGTTAGCCAGGGCTTCAATTGTTTCAGTTGGCAGCCGGCGCTCGCTGATGGACCTCGCGAAATGCTGTGGTCTGAGGACGGTTTCGCAGCCGGAGACAAGCGTCCATCGAGCGGTGGCATTCCGCTGCTGTTTCCATTTCCTGGTCGAATCGGCGGGGCAAAGTTCGATTTCGGTGGACGAACGTATCAACTTGCTCCAGGGGACGCGTTCGGCAACGCGATCCATGGGTTTGTATTGAATCGGCCGTGGCGAATCGTCGAGTCTGATGAGTCCCGTGTGGTCGGTGAATTTCAGGCTGCTGTCGACGATCGTTCCATTCTCGAGCACTGGCCCAGCGATTTCCGGATTCGCGTATCGTACGAGGTTCATGGGCCCGAACTTGTGAGCAATGTGGAATATGCGAACACCGGAGACGGCCCACTGCCGTGTGGATTTGCCACCCATGCCTATTTCCGCTTACCGCTAAGCGACGCGGGGGAAGTAGAAGACACGATCATGACCGTGCCGGTCGATTCGTTTTGGGAGCTCGAAAAAATGGTTCCTACCGGTCGTATTTTACCTGTGCCACTTGGCAATGATTTGCAAAATGGCCTCGCGCTCGGAGAGTACCAATTCGATACGGTCTTCACGAATCTGCGATCGGATGCGACGGGGCAAATCCTCACGCGCCTTGCAGATCCAGCCAGCGGCCGCACGCTAACGCAATCATTCGGTTCCCCGTTCAAGCAATGTGTCGTTTATACGCCGGGGCATCGGCAAGCCGTCTGCATGGAGCCGTACACGTGCGTGCCCGATGCGGTTCATTTGCAATCGACGGGGATGCCAACTGGATTGCAAATCCTGAAACCTGGCGAAGAATTCCGCACCACAATTGCGATCAAAGTATCTTCGTGAAAACGACAAAGGCCGGTCAGCAAGGCTAACCGGCCTCGATCGATCGTCAAGATTTGAAGGTCGTTATTTTTTCTCAGCCGAGTCCTTCGGCGGATCTTTCTTTAGTTCTTGCAACGTGCCGACCGGGTACTTTCCGGCCTTCACGCGATCCATGTACGTTTCGCTCTTGTCATCTTTCGGATCAACGTGCATTTCGAGCGCTTTCTTGATCGAATCCGAAATCTTTTGTTCGTTCTTGGCGTCCTTCTTCTTGTCGAGTAGTTTCCCGACTTCCTTGCCAAACGCGTTGCGATTTTTCCGTTCCTTGCCCTGATGGCAAATGAAGCAACTGTTCGGCGCCTTGCCGGCCTCTTCGGCGAATTTCTTGTCCGAATTGTTTGCGACGTACTCTTTCGTGAAAACTTTCGAGAAAGCCGGAATGGCTAGCGACGACTGCGTGAATGAAAACGCAATCAGCGGCGTTGCGGCAATCAACAAGAAACGATAGCGCATTGTCAAACCTCTACTTGAAGGGAGCGGAAAGTTTGGGGGTGGGTTTCGTTTCGGCCGTAACTTTCCAACGGCTGGGGGCATGGCTCGAATGCGAGCCGATTTACCCAAACAAACTAACCATGCGCCAAGGCAGTTGTCAAGCAAACTCTTAAACAATCCCACTTTTCAATGTCCGCGGTCGGCAAACTTTACCAGCGCGGCAGTTTCGATTACTCGTAAAACGCCTTGGTTGGGTTGATTACGAACCAAGTCATCATCGCGCACAAGAATAGCGCGGCGTACACGCAGAACAGCGTTTCCCAACTGAACGCCTTGAATAAGAACGCGCCGATCGAAGGCTGAATTGCGTTCCCGAGGCAGCCGATGTTGATAAACCCGGCGGCAATGCCAGCGTAGCGACCGCCGATATCGACAATCGTGCTCCAGGAAACTCCCTGGCCAAAATCGTAGGCTGCAGACGCAATGCACATCCACATGACCGCCGAGGTCGACGTTCGCGCGAACGTAATCGCGTACATTGCGGCGGCCGCTGTCGCGCAACCGCAGATCGGGAAAATCGCCCGACCAAACCGGCGCCACCCCGTCTTCGCGACAAGTGCGTCACTCAGCACCCCTCCAACAAAACACGCGATGCCACCACAAATGAGCGGTAAGGCGGTTGGCCACTCCGAATTCTTGAACGAGACATGCTGCACATCTTTGAGATACCGCGGCATCCAGCTCATAAAGAACGACCAACCAAAGCCGCCGCAGATGTAGTAGATTGCGATCGCCCACAGCGAAGTCGAGGTCAGTAGGCGGCACCACGTAGCGCCGTCTAAACGGTGCTCGGCGTCAGACATTCCGCGGCCCGATTCGATGTGCCGCAGCTCGGCGTCGGAGACTGAAGCTTTTTCCGACGGCTCATCGCGAAACCATGGATAGAACAGCACGCACCACACGACGCCAAACAAACCCGAGCAAAAAAACGCAACCTGCCAGGGTGCATATCCGAACCACGCAGTTACTGATGAAGACGCTGCATCATTTGCAGCCGCCGGTGCTAACGCCGCAATCGATCGTGTGACCGTGCCAAAAATAATTGGCGCGAATGCGGCGCCAAACCGCGCCGTGAGCCACAGCACTCCCGCTGCGCCGCCCGCTCGGAAAGCGGAAACCAACGCGCTTGAATGCGGGCCATATTCGGGTACGCGCCGCTTCCCCCACTCCGAATAAGAAGCGGAAGGCGATCAACGAGATAAACCCAGTCGCCACTCCTGTTAGTGCGGTGAACAGCGACCACGCAATTACGATCCGGGTAATCGTGAATCGCGAACCCCATACATCGCCCATCCAACCGCCGGGAATCTCGAAGATCGCGTACGCAAGCCAAAATGCGCCGATAACAAGTCCCAGTTGTTCGTCGCTAATGTCGAGTGAATGCTGGATATCTTCCTGCGCACGAACGATGCACTGCCGATCGTAATACGTGAGGAACGACAGCACGCACAAGAACGCCAATACGCGAAAGCGAACGCGGCTCGACTTCTTCGGCGGTTCTCGGAGCATTCGACTGGGCGGCATGAGTTGCACACTAGCTGTTGCGGCGCGGCCCTGCAACTGACGGTCGCCCATTACGCATAATTGAACGGGTTCGCTGGGCACGTTACGATACATTGCTCAACGAACGCTTTAATGTTGGAGCAAATGAATGAATTCGATTGCCGTGATGTTGGTTTCCGGTGGCGATGAGCGGGCAGAGGAAAGCCTGAAGCAATGGAGCGGCAACCCAATTGTTCGGCAAGTTGCCGTTACGGCGGGCACGACCCCTCACACCGCCGCTAATTTTCACACACTTCAAGCAACCGCACTGCGATCCGCATCCGCCGTTGCCGAAGCTCTGCGTTGGTTCGAAAGCACTGACGCATCGCATTTGTGGTGGACGTTGACGCCGCGCGTCAATTGGCCGACAGTCAATCTACAGCGCCTTTTGCAAGTCGCGGGCGATACTCAAGCTGCCCTGCTTTACTCCGATTACTTCGACGAAAAGAGCGACGGCACCGTCTCGCTTCATCCCCTGATCGATTACCAAGCGGGCAGCGTGCGCGATGATTTTGATTTTGGGCATGCCGTGCTGCTTAGCCGCGCCGCCATACGCGGGGTAGCGGATGCTATCGAATCGGAAGACATTTCCGGCGAATTCGGGGCGTGGTACGACCTTCGGCTGCGTGCCGGCGAACGTGGGACAGTCGTCCATCTCAGCGAACCCACGTATTCCGTTTTGCCGGCACCTGAAATATCAGATGAAGACGCGCATTTCAACTACGTGGACCCGCGAAATCGCAACTATCAGATTGAAATGGAAAAGGTGGCGACCGCGCACTTGAAGCGCGTCGGCGCTTGGCTGCCGCAGCCCAGCGGTCAGCCTGTGGCCAGTCAAAGCCAGTTCCCCGTCGAATGCAGCGTGGTTATTCCAGTTCGTAATCGAGTCCGCACCGTTGGCGATGCTGTGAAGAGCGCGCTCTCGCAGCAAGCCGATTTCTCATTCAACGTGATCGTGGTCGACAACCATTCCACGGACGGCACTTCGGATTTGCTCAAAGAGCTCGCGGCCGGCGACGATCGGCTCGTACATATCATTCCTTCTCGGAACGACCTGGGCATTGGCGGCTGCTGGAACGAAGCCGTCTACTCGCCATCCTGTGGCCAGTACGCCGTGCAGTTGGATAGCGACGATATTTACTCGGGCACCGATGTTCTCACGCGGATTCTTGAGGTCTTTCGTCGCGAAAACTGTGCTGCCGTCGTCGGCTCGTACACGATTGTGGATTCAGAACTGAAGCTAATTCCGCCGGGGCTGATCGACCACCGCGAATGGACGCCTGAGAACGGCCACAACAACGTGCTTCGCATTCATGGCCTCGGCGCGCCCCGTGCTTTTCACGTGCCGACACTTCGGCAATTCGGGTTTCCCAACGCGAGCTACGGCGAAGACTACGCAGTCATGATACGGATTAGTCGCGAATACCCGATTGGGCGCATTTACGATTCACTTTATTGGTGCCGCCGCTGGGAAGGAAACAGCGATCACGCGCTGCCGATTGAAACTCAAAATCGGTACGCACTTTACAAAGATCGGCTCCGATCGATCGAAATCGCGGCCAGGCAGCAGCTTGCACGATGAGCTGGGACCACATTCTGCAAAATGATCGGCCTGAACAGGCGCTTCGGCAACGGATTGACTCGTTGTTTGTCCAACAGCGCGAAGGCTGGCCCATGCTGCGCGATGGCGAAGCATCGCTCGGCCAGCTACAGCGAAAAACGCTGATGTCTGGCGACGACTCGGTAGTCGTGCAAGCGAATCCCGCGCGACGGCGTTCGACACTTGCTAAAACCGACGCACAATCGGTCGCCGCCCGCCAGTGCTTTTTGTGCCCTGAAAATATGCCGGCGGAAGAGCGTGGCGTGACGTTCGAAGATCTGGTGATCATGCCGAACCCGTTTCCCGTGTTGCCAATGCATTGCACGATCGCGGCCCGCGAACATCGGCCACAGCTAATTTCCGGTCGCATTGATTGTTTGTTGCGATTGGCGGCGGAGATCGGTCCCGATCTGGCAGCTTTTTATAACGGCCCCAAGTGTGGAGCCTCTGCACCCGACCATTTCCACTTCCAAGCCGCTCGCGCAAGCGAAATTCCGATCTTGGCGCAGTTCCCGCCAAGTCCCGCTAAAAAAACGCTGTTTCCCCACTCGACGTTTGGCCGCCACATGCTGATTGCTCGAAATTCTGATTTGGGAACCGTTCAACTCGCGGTCGAAAAAACTATCGACGCGCTTCGGCGACAAAGCCAAGTGCCCGATGAGCCAATGCTGAACTTCAGTCGCGCATCATGACGAGACAGGTTACACAGCAATACTTTTTCCACGGCGTGCTCACCGGCCCGCCTGCTATTTTGCGACTGGCCCCGCCCAACTGCTGGTCAGCCCCGCAGTCCTCGAAATATGCGGCATCCTCGTGGCGACGGAAGCAGAGCATTTTGAACGTATTGATGCCGACGTCGCTCGGACGATCTATCAGCAAGTAAGCATCGCGGACGCGGATTTCAAACAGCTGGTGGCGAGTGTAACGCAAACCTCTTAGCCCACTACCTCGCGCGGAATCGCCGGATGAACTGCGATAAACACACCGCACGGCGAATTCTTCAGCACGTACGATAGCCAATCGTCTGGATTATCGCCGCCGAATTTCCACGAATCGGACGGCGCGGGCACTACAATCGCGTTGTAATTCATCTCGCGACTAATCCGGACGATATCCGCTCCACTTTGCGGCTCAGTTGCCACGATGTTGAGCATCCGGCCCAGTTTTTCGGCCCACTCCTGGTCCTTCGTCACGGCGTCGCTGCCGTTTGCCAGCGTGGGTTCGAGCGCTGCCGCGCGCACGATTTCGAGTTGCACGCCGCTGGAGACCATTGTCAGTAGCCATTCGAACACGTCGCTGCTCGACCGCGTGCCATCGTGCACAAACAATAGTTTTCGAACGCCCACGCCCGCCTCACGCAGTTCGGCAACGGTACGCGCTTGCCGTTCCACATGCTTTGGAATGCGGTTACCACCATCGAGATCGAATGTTACATCGCGATCCTGGCTGACAACGTGCACGGTCAAACCCTGCGGCTGACCGGCGTGCAAATTGATCCAATAGAATGCGATCTGATCGAGTTGCTCCTCGGCCGTATATTTATTCGACGCTCCAACGAGAATCTCCTGGCATGGCAAGTCCTTGGCCGTGTTAAGAACGGCGTGCAGCGCATTGTTCGTGGGCACCAACACCGGAGTGACTGTCTTTCCCAACCGTTCGGCATGGTTCACTACGGCTGTTAGCAACTGCTTATCGTAGAGATCCATCGGATTGTCCGTCGGCAGGCCAATGCCCTGAGGTTCCACCTTGGCGGTCATTACCACTACGTCTGTTGTCTGCGGATCCGTGTCCGCGAGCGCTTTATCGAGCATGAACAAATTGTGTGGCGAGCGAATTGCGACCAGTTTGCAGTAGCGGCGCGTGAGGCCCAGGTCCGCCTTCGAAAGCGTCGTCACCGTCTCACGATTAAACTGCTCGACGTGCTCGTGATGCTCGGTGCCACGCCGCTTTTTATGAATCGCTTCCGTCACCGTGAACACAGTCAGAAATGCGCCGGCGAAACATAGGCCAGCCGTGGTAGCAACCGGCTTGGTGAAGATGTTCGCGATGGCCGACAAAAACATGATCAGAAAAACGAGCCCCAGGCCAATCGGCAGATAAATATTGCGGTAATGAATGTTGAGCGGCACCACGAAATCGCGGTGGCCCTGCTTCTTGAACCGCAACACCACCATCGAGAGCGTGTTAAACACGAAACTCCATACGACGCCGAACGCGTATGCCTCGCCAAGCAGTATCACGTCGCCGCGGCTCGCCAAAATCGTCAGCAGTTGCAACCCTGCAATCAGGTACAACAAGCGATAATTCGTTCCGTAGCGCGAGTGGGGTTTCAAAAACCAATCCGGCAAAACGCCATCTTCCGCCACGCGGCTCAGTACGCCGTTCGAACCGACGATCGACGTATTTACGGCGCCGGACAAAATCAAAAAGCCGACAAACACGACGAACGCGTTGAGCATCAGCAGCAGCCACACAGGTCCAACCATGTGCATCGCGAGGCCGCCCATCCAGTTGTCGTAATACGTAGTCAACCGCTCTTTATCGGGTACCAGCATCACGGTCAGGAAGTTCATGCTTCCCGTAAGCAGCAGGCTGTACGCAAAAACGATGAATCCGACCTTTTTGAAATTCGGCAGCTTCGGCGATTCAATCTCTCGATACACCTGCGCAAGCGTCTCCTCGCCGCTCATCGCCAGGATGGAATGCCCGAACGCGATCAGAATGCCGACTAGGCCGACGAGACTCATCCAGCTTGGCGGGTTGCGAATCGGTTCGGCGATTTTCGGAAACTTTCCGAGCGTACCGAGCGGGTCCTGTTGCTCGCCGGTGACTGGATCTATGAGGGGTTTACTTGGGTCTTCCACCTCAAATTTTTTCTGCAGATTGGGCTGCCAAGACGGAATCGATTGGTTAACGGCAGGACCATTTATGGCGAGCGTCAAACCACTCCACGTGAGCATAATGACGCCCATCAGCGTGGTCGCCATCATGATCTTGAGCGCTTTGCCGCTCGATTCATGAATGCCGAGCAAATTTTGGTGCAAGAAGTAAACGGTGACGGCACACGCGATGGCGACCGAGCCGCCGGCCTTGAGCATGTCGCGCACCGAATCGCCGACCTCGATCCCGAGCAACCGCGATCCAGCTTCGAGCAGCAAGCCAACAATGTATTGGCCAGCGGAAACGCCGCTAATGGGACCTGTAAGAACATAATCAAACAGCAATGCCGAAACGGCCGCCTTCGCCCAGAACCCTCCGAGCGCTTCTTTCACGATCCGATACACGCCGCCACGCACGAAGAGCGCGCAGCTTTCGATGTATACGGCCCGCATGCCGTAGCTGAATAGCAGCACCGCAAGAATAAACCACGGCGCCGCTCTACCGATCGCGCTCTCAACGATTGCGCCGATGTAGTACACCGTGCTGGACATGTCGCACAGCACTACCGCGGCCGTGCGCCAGAACGAGATGAACGTGAACATCACGCTGCTGACGACCACCACTTGCGCAGCGCGACCGGTCGATCCGCCAGCCGGTTGGCCTTCCAACTCCGAAGATTCCATGTAAGCGACCTGGGACGTTTTATCCCGAGAAAGCGTAGCGGCGCTTGGCGCTTTGATGGATGTCGGCGGGAAAAACTTGCCTCGCTTAATTCGAGGCTTACTTCGAGCCGCAACGAATCGGGCAGGATTCGTGCGCGTTGTCGCCGAACATTCAGGAGAGCGAAGTGCCTTTCAATTCGGCGCGAGCAACATACTCGCGCGGGCCGACGGGGTTAGCTGACGGGCTAGAGCTTGAAAGTACTCCGACTCGCAACGGCGAGTCTGCGCCCCGGCATTCGCGATGGCAACAAGGCCTCGCAATTGCAATGGTTCCCCCGCTTCCGCACCTGCGGAACGGAATTAGGCTACACGAGCATTACTATAAGTAAGTCGGCCGCTCGACTTCAAGAGCGGCATGGGCAGCTCGACGTAAACTGCAACTCCAGTAGGAAGTTAGAGCGCAATCACCACGTTCAAATCACGCTGTTTCACACCACATGGAGGGCTCGCCAAGTGGCATGCGGGTTTCGTACGAAAAAGCACTTGAGATCTCGTCGCGCGGCGTTTTCAAACTCACCGTCTAGGCGAATGCAGCGGCGCGAAGTCGCCGCATATGAGCGTGCCAATACTTGGCGCCGATATTCGAATACAATTCAAAGATGTCATTCGGAAAGGGGTTAAATGCAAGTCGAACAACTAATCTTTGTTGGGTTGAACGGTTATGCGCTCGCGCTCGATCGCGACACGGGCGAAATCGTCTGGTCCAACAGCGAGATGAAAAGCGGATACGTCACATTTCTTCTGGATTTTGACCGCCTAATCGTCTCGACCAATGGATACATCTATTGCCTCGATCCTCTGACGGGCAAAATCCAGTGGCACAACCCACTCAAAGGATATGGGGCTGGTGCTCCGACGTCCCTCGTATCCGTCCGGGGTCAGAGTTCGCAAACGGTCATCGAGCAGGCCGCAGCTGCTGCCGCGGCAGCCGCGGCAGCGAGCCATGCCGGAACGACTTGATAGAATCCTGCGGAATGGGCCGCTACTGGCATTTCGGACGCCATTCCGCAATAATGGCCAGACCAAAAGTGGGGATAGCTCGCACGACATGAGACATTCACACGTTGTAAGATTTGACACGCACCTGTTACGACCCCACTTTCATTTTTCGAGAGGCAAGCAACATGCCTGACCTCATGAAAACTCGCGTCGCGTCGCTTAGCCCGCGCCAAAGGCAAATCGTGCGGCTCACCAGCCTCGGTTGCACCAGCCACGAAATCGCCGCCATTCTCGGCATGTCTCGCTGGACGGTCGAGAATCATCAATTCCAAGCGAAGGAGCGATTGGGCGTCAGCAAAGCCGCGCTACTTACGCGCGTGGCCATCAAATACAAAATCAGCCCGCTCAACGACGAGCTGACGAAATCGGAGCTGCGCAAACTCGCCCGCAAGAAACCGAAGTAGCTCCGCACTCGCGGATGCCGCGGCACTAGAACCGGGGGCGGATTCACGAGCTCACGCTGGTTTGGCAGCTACCTATTCGCTGAAGCCGCGCTAGTTTGCCCTAAATCCGCTATTTCTTGCTCTGGCGGCATCCCCAATCGTTTGCAATACTTCGCCGCGCCGCTAGCACGCGACTTTCGCTTTCAAATTCTTCCGCGGCGATCCTCACGACGCACCGCACTGGCCCCACTCTACGGAACAACTATCGATGCCTTTTCTCATTCGTTCGCAGGCCGTGCGTCGCAAAAAGCGTGATGCTTGGCAGCAAGTTGGCCTCGTCGCTGGTTTTCTTGCAGGTCGCCATTTCGTCGGCGCGAGCGATCTCCATTACGGATACTGGTCCGATGGAATCGAACACACGATTCGCAACCTGCCCCGCGCTCAGGAAGAATATTGCCGCTTCCTGCTCGATCACATTCCGCCCGGCTTAAACAACATTCTCGATGTCGGTTGCGGCGCGGGCGGAGTTGCATCAAAGCTCGTCGAACGCGGGCACAAGGTCGATTGCGTTAGCCCAAGCAGTTTCCTCAACAGCCAGGCCCGCGAGCGTCTCGGCGACCGCGCTCGAATCTTCGAGTGCAAATATGAGGACTACAACACCACCGAAACATACGACGCCATTCTATTCTGCGAAAGCTTTCAGTATATGAAAGTCTACGAGGCGTTAGACAAGATCATGGCCCAGCTTCGCCCGGGCGGCCAACTCATTATCTGTGATTTCTTCCGCACGGCCGATGATGACCGCAGCTCGATTAGCGGCGGTCACCGTCTGCCCCACTTCCGGGAAGCGCTCGCCCACCACCCTTTCACGCAGGTGGAAGACATAGAAATTACCGACCGCACTGCCCCGACTTTCACGGTCATTGATAGCGCCTTCACGCAAGTTTTGCAGCCAATTTGGAACGAAGTCGACGAAGCGGCGCTGGTCACACATCCATGGCTATTCAAAATGGGCACCTGGTTTTTCCGCAAAAAACTCGACAAGGTGAAACGCAAATACTTCACCCATCAGCGCAGTGCCGAGAACTTCAAAAAGTACAAAACTTATCGGCTGATGCGATTCGAACGCCACTAGAAGCAGCCTCACTGGAGTAGCTGGATTCGCAAGAATCCGGCCGAATCCGAAGTCTTGCGACTTCAGCTACCACGTTTGAAACCGGCTTTAACCATCTTCGGCCAATAGCGCCATCGCTTGTTCAAAATGGCGCTGTAGCAGCAGGAACTCGCGCCGGTTGCCTCCACGATCGGGGTGCAAAACTTTAACGCGCTCGCGATACGCCTCCAGCACTTGCTCTGTCGTGCAAGGCATCGTGAGACCCAGCGCTTGAATGCAGCGCGGCGTGTCGCGGCGGATCCAGTCAGGCAGTTCAACGCGATAGTGCGTTATCACCACCAGCGCTCGTCGCAATGATCGCAGATAGGCGCGAATATCGAGCACCATGCAGGCGTAGCCAGCCACGGCCAGCCCGACAATCAGGAGCAGGTAACCGACTGTAACAACCCAATCCACCCCGTCGGGCCAGTTGTACTCCTTCGTCGCGGCGACGGCGATCAATTCGTGCATGAAATCGTTGCCTCTACCAAATCGCCGGAATCAGGCGCCACTTCACACGCGTCGCATACTCAGCGTATTTCGGGTCTTGCAATAGGAATCGCTCTTCGCACATGATTCGCAACGTTTGCACGATCAGGTGGGCAATCGCAATGGATGCGTTCCAGTAGTTCAAGTTTTGCACCACCATCGCAACATCGATGATACAGTAACCGCAGTAAATCGGATGCCGAACGAGCCGATACATGCCGCTTGTTTTCACCCCGCGGTTGGCCGGCACAACACCCAAGCTCCGATTGAGCGACAGCAAACCGATCATCGAGATCGCCTGGCCGACACATTGCACGCCAAACCAGAACCAATTGCTATGGGCCGGAGCAGGCGTGAGCAACAATGGCAGCACGGTGGCCGCTAGTGCGTACGTCCAATCCAATGGACGCCAAGAAACTGTCTTCGGCGGCCGACGAGCGAATGATAAAATCACGACGATTAGTTCGAACAATACGTAAAACAGGCTGCTCAGTCTGTGAGTCGCTTGGAAATCCAATATGAACTGGTACGCGAGTCGCGCAAAGAACAGGCCGAGTACGGCATTGAACGCCAGCTCGCGAAGAAACCGCCACGGAAAGCCTTTATTTTCGGTCATGGCGTTATCCGTGTCGGAATTATTTGGCGGCGGAATTGCCTGCCGCACCGGCGTCACTGCCGGTCGAGGGCGAGGTCAATGCGTTCACAATTTGTTCCCAAGAGAAAGACGGCAACGACCCGCCTTCCGGCACTGGCGGCGCCGGAGCCACTTTTCGCTCGGGCACTTTCGCACTTGTCGTTTTAGCGGGATCCGGAATCGCGGGACCTCGCACTGATACGAAGGCTCGAAAGCCGGTCGACTCTTCACCCTTGCTGTCGCCGCGCGCCCGCCAAGTAACGCGAATATCCTTGATGTTCGCTGTCGCGATACTGCAACCACGCAGAATAAATCCGTGACCTTGCTCGCTGTCGAAACACCATTCCGCGACATTGCCCAAAGCGTGCGTCATACCGAGCGAGTTTGCACCATCGCTCATTCGGTCAACCGGCAGCGGACCGCCTTCGCCGCGCTCCAAATGGTCGCCGTAAAAAATTCGGCAACGATCGCGCGTCGGTTCACCCTTTCCCCACGGGTAAGGAAAGCCTGTATCGTTCACCCCGCGGACTGCGCACTCCCATTCTTTTTCATTCGGGAGCTTCACACCCACCCATTCACAAAACGCTTGCGCTTCTTTGGGCGTAACATTCGTAACCGGCAGCTGATTGTTCACAGGGTCGAGTTTTTGGGGCGCCGCCCATTTGCGGGACGATTTCTCCCAACGCGTGCCCGCTTTGTCTTCGCCAACCGCATCTGCGAATTTCTTGTATTGGGCATTCGTGGTTTCGTGGATTGCGATGTAATACGGATGGTAAACCTCGAGCGATTGCTCGCTCAGTTCGCCGGGCCTGCGTCCTTCGGTCGGAGCACCGTACTTGTAGGTGCCTGGAATGACCAGCGCGAATTCCAGCTGCTCTTCATTGGAAAACTTCTTTGCCAACGCGCGAACCGGCAAATGAACGTGCGGATCCTGCACCGCGCCCGGCTTCGGAATTAGCGCGGTCGGCAGCGCCAGCTTCGTGGGCTTTGGCGTTTCCGGTGCGGGTACTGGGGGCGGTGTGGGTACAACCGGGGGCGTAATCTGCTTAAGATCGACCGCCACTTTATTTGCCAGTGTTTTTAGCTCATCGCTTGAGATCGTACGTGAGACAGGCTCGTACTTGTCGAGCGTCACTTCGATTTGCAAAGGCTGGCCTACAGCAATCTTCTGAGTGAACGAGCCGTTCGTCAAATCTTGCTTCACGCCACCAATTTTGAGTTCGGCGTTCGGCGGGTTAATTTGCAATGTCACGTCGTTGTACTTCACCGCCGGCTCGAACTTCACATCGAACTTATTCGCACTGGCCGAAATGTCGACGTCTTTCGCAACCGGCGTGAAACCGTCCTTCTTAAACGTGAGAGCGTAATGACCGGCCGCGAAGGCGTATTTGCCATCGGCATTCGCTGGCACCCGAATGTCGCCCGACACAACTTCTAACCCCTTGGCGTCGGGCTGCACGTCGAATGTGACGGGGATCAATTTGGTGCAGCGGCAGCTGCGCCAGCTTTCGTATCCTCTTGCTTCGCGATTGGCGGTGCTACCTTGCCGGCAAATGGATTTCCAAAGCTGAAGAACAGCGCCAACAGAATGATGAGTGCACACAGCGGATACAAGACATACGGCCGCCCAAGCTGCTCGTTCCACCAATCCTTGCTGTACCGCGGAGCCGACGGCTTGCCGGGTTTCTTTGCGGTTTTCGTAGGCTTGGCGGCGGATGCACTGGCGCCATAGCGTGGCATCGCCGCATCACCCAGCCCGACCGCCGGGCTGGTGCCGCGCGGCGTTACCGTTTGCGGGCCCGAAATCGTCCGCACCACACCAGGCGCGAGGGGCCGATTCTCGCCCCCCGCAGCTTCTGTAATGCCTTCGATCGGCACCGCGATCAGCGGCCGATCCGCCAGCTCTTTCAGCGCTGCCTGGGCCGATTGCGGCCGATCCGCCACGCGCTTCTTCAGCATTTGATCCAATACGTGCGCCAGGTCGTCCGGAATGTTCTTGATCAGTTTCTTCGTTGACGGCAAATCCTCGGGCGAGCTATGCCAACGCAGCCACGCGATATCCGCATCAATCGCCCCTTTGCCCGTCCCAGGAAACAAACTTTCAAATTGCGGCCCTTTGAGCAATTCAAGCGCGGTGAATCCCAAGCAATACAAATCCAGCGGCGGGCCGAAATCACCGAACTCCGGCTTAATGAGCTCGGGCGCCAAATACTTCTTGCTACCCTTCGGCGCCCGCAGCTCACCACCCGCCGCCGTCTGCTCGAACTCGCTGAGCTTTACACGACCCGCATCGTTGATGAGCAAGTTCGTTGGCCGCACCGTGCCGTGAACTTTGTCTTTCTCATGCAGGAACGCGAGTGCATCGAGTGTTTGTTTTACGACGCTCCGCACCAAATCCGGATCGCTCGGTCCCGCCGCAATGATCGACGCCAGCGTCCCTTTCATGAGTTCCATCACGATCCACGCCCGCTCGGGATCGACCGAATACACGCGCAACACATTGTCGTGCTCGAATTGCGCGAGGAACTGTGCCTCGCGCAAAAACTGCTCACGCTGCCGCGGGTCCCGCCGGCTGGCTTCATCGAGCTCCTTGATCGCCACCTCGCGGCCAAGCGACAAATCGTAGCTGCGATACACAACCGTATTCGCCCCGCGACCGAGCTCCTCAAACAATTCGTACGCGGGATGCTGATTCATATTCGAACCCATGATTCAACCGGAATAAGCGAGCCGTGCGCGCTAGCAGCCCGTGCCCGGGCGGACGGCAATGTGCCTTTGTAACATAATACGAGACGAACTGTCTTACCCCCTAGAGGCAACTAAATCGATTGCCATCTAGGCCGCCGATTACGGCGTGCTGGCGTGACCTTGCAGTCATAACCAAATACGGGCCTGTCCCCGTTCTGTTACACTCTCGCCCGATTATTTTTTCGGCTAACGATCCACGCAGACGGGGCCCTGCAGGCGCTATCACTGCGAGTTCACGGTTTGCAGTTCCCAAGCAAAAGCGGCTGGGGAGTCCGCCCGAACTGACGACGGACCACAATCCGATTCTCTCATCGCAGCCATGCCCACCATATCTCAAGCCGCGCAGCAGCGACGGAGTTAGTCCCACAAATAGCGCTCGTCGTACTCGATGCCATGCCGTTCCAGCAGGGCCCGAAACTCATCCTGATACGATGGCCCGCAATGATGCTGCTCCTGTTCGCGGATGTACCGCCGCACCGCGTCCACTTGCGATTCGCTGACCGAGAACGCGGCATAGCCATCCTGCCAACCAAATTTCCGCAACTTGAATTTCTCCTCATTGACCCATTTCGAAGAGCCGCCCTTGATCTTCTTAAGCAAGTCCGAAATCGCAACCGTTGGCTTGAACTTCGCCAGCAGGTGAACGTGGTCCGAGATACCGCCGACTTCAAGCAGCACGCCACCCTCGCCACGCACGATCCCGCCGATGTACGCATACAAGTCCGGCTGCAGCTCCTTCGTAATCAGCGGTATCCGTTCCTTGGTGCTGAAGACAAGATGGTATAGGAGATTCGTGTACGTTCCCGCCATGATATCGCTCGCAGTTTCTATCGCCGCTGCGCAGGCTTGAGAATATTTGGAGCATTTTAACGGCGGGCTAACGCCCGCCGCTACAATCCCCGGCCACTTCGTGGCCAAGAACGACTTCGAAGATCGGCATATTCGACCGCGCGTTTTCGCGGCCAGCTACCATAGCCACGCTCAATCGTCGCAAAGCGACGTTGAAATGCACGCCGCGTAGCGGCATAGGAATGTAGCGACGGGCTTCAGCCCGTCGTTCAAGGCGGCAAACGGAATCCAAAGCCGCCAGCGGCGACGGAAACCATACGCGGTCGATTTGTTCCCGTCCCCTTTTTCTTCCCCAGCCGCGCCACACGCTCGTTCAATCGTCGCGAAGCGACAAAGGAATGTAGCGGCGGGCGTCAGCCCGCCGTCACCGTACCCACCGAATACTCAAGCCGCGCAGCGGCGACGGAACCAGCCCTACCGATCGTGTCTCCATACTCTTCCGCCCGCACGCCGTACCGCGGCGATTTCTTCCTCGCCCTTCGCACTAGACTTTTTCGGCGAAACGAAAGGCCACGGCAATCATTTACAGTCGAATTGATTCCCGTCACCTTTATTTCTTGCACAACCAACAACACCGCCACGGCTCCCCACGCCACCGACCACGCGATTCGCAGCTTGCGGTGTTTCATGTCTGCTTATCTCGCGAGCCACACAATCAGCCCCAGCCCAACAGCAGCGAGCGTCATGGCGACTAACAGAGTGCGGAGGCTGAATCGCAGCCCAGGAACAAATGCAGCAGCTGCAAACAGCATTGCAGCCAACAAGGTTGTAAAATGGCCAGCGAAACCTTGTATCGCGGGATATGCTAAACGACTCCGCCCCCATAACACCACGAGCAACGCCGCCGCGAGCCCCCACGCCACCGACCACGCGATTCGCAGCGTGCTGTGCTTCATTGAAATCGCCATCCCGTATCCCACACGAAGAGCCGATTGATGTCTTCACACGACTTTACCGCCAGCGTGACTATTAATCGTCTAGTTTACAATTGGGCATTGATTTGCGAATCTTCTCGATGCCGTCAGGCGAAATTGCTGATCCTTTAAGCCGCAACAGAGTTAACCGAGGAAACCGTTGTAGATATGTGATGCCGTCATCTGAAACGCCTGTACCCCTAATATCAAGCGACTCTAACTTATTTGCGAATGGCACGAGCTGGGCGATGCCGGCATCGGTGATTTTCGATCGGTCGAAGTTTAAATATGTCAAGTCATCGAATTTCCATAGACGATTTATCACAGACTGCAAATCCGCGTCGGTAATTGGATTGCTCGGATCAAACCTTATGGCAACTGGACTCCAAAAAAACTTCTCATCGGGAATGACTTTCCGAAGCCAATTTGGTCCGCTTTCTTTGTAACTAATTGATCCGTGTAACCGTCCGATTGAGGCGATTGCCGCTCTTCTGCTTCGAGAAATCTTGACGTAGAGTACAAGACCAATCGCAATTGCCATCATTAGCACCAGCAACGTCTTTAGACTGAAGCTGAACCAACGTTTCTTTGTAGCCGATTCCATCGTCTTCGCCCGAATCCGATGTTGCAGTTTGTCAGTCGAGCAATTGCCGATTATTTAACTGTGAACGTAATCGCCCCCAATAATACGGCGGCGAACGTGGTAGCGACAAGCAATGTGCGAAGGCTAAAGTTATGACGCCACGAAATCCAAGGCGCTGTAGCCATCACAGCCGCTATGCTCGCGATTAGCAATTGAGGGACGCCCAGAAACCAACCCGCCAAAGGCCCCGGCAATCTGGCGGCAAACCAAGCGCGCCCACCGCGAGGAGCGGGAACGTAGCTTGCGTGCCAACTCGATGGCTTGAAGTTCGGGGCGGCGTTAACCGCGAGCCCAACCTTCCCTTTATCCGAGGTTATGGTGAAAGCGGCAGAAGCAGAAATGTTTCCCATCGCTATATCGGCGATGTAGAAACTCCGCACCCACAACGCGATCAGTAGCACCGCCACGATTCCCCACGCCACCGACCACGCGATTCGCAGCTTGCGGTATTTCATCGGTCCTACTAATGCGCTGATGGGGAATCTTTTTTCGCAGCAGCACGCTGGGCGCGAATACCCAAGATTACCAGCGCACTCCACAGACTGCCAGCAAAGGTCGCTGCTTAATCGCCGCAAATACGAGCAGGGTTAACCCAAACGCTAGCAAAACGCGAAAGCCCTGAGAACGCTTCGGTTGTGTCGATTCCATGCCCACCATCCTACCGCGCACGAACCTATTTGGTCGTGCTATGTGAGAATGGCTTTGCACCTACACTGTCGCAAAGTTGCGACTTGCACTTTTATTCGGTGGGCTGGACATAAATTCTTTTGCGCTGGGCGATTCGATCACCGGTGCCCCAGCAGATACGCTATCAAGGGCGCATAGCCCACAAGAAACAGCCAACCAACGAGCGTCACCACGGGCGCGGGCGTTGGGGTGTTGAATCGGCTGCCCCGTTCGGCAACTCTGCGGCTACGCTCTGCGATCTCGTCGGGAAACCAGATTAGAGCCAAGGGCAGGAACAGATAAAGGCATACCCTAGCGTCCCCACCTCACATCACGATGGCAGATACTAAGTAGCCTACTGCAATAACAAGTGCAACTATCTTGCTAGGTGTGACTCGCATCGCCTGTAGTTGGGGGTAGTGGTTGGCGGGTGCCCCCATCCTACCGCGCACGAACTTACTATACCGCCCACACAATCAACCCCAGCCCGACGGCAACGAGCGTCATGGCGATTAGGAGAGTGCGGAGGCCGAAGCGTTTAGACCAGGGGTACGAACTCACCCAAGGTGCGCCACCAACGAGGGCGACAATTATCGCTGGCAACCAATCGGGCGCGGCGACGTTCATCGACGACGGTCCGAACTTTAGCCAGTAGTCCCACTTAACAGCGTACGCATCGTGGGTTGTGTATTCCCAACCATGACTTAAGTCTGAGTTATTAGTCCCTTTATAGGCCTTCGCCGCATCGAAGTGCGCGACATAAAAGGCACCCATCTATGAGCCAGCTGTTGTCATAATATGCCGGCTATCGCACCGACAAATGAAATCCAACTTCTAATAGCTCCGCACCCACAACGCAATTACCAGAACGCAAGCGAGCCCCCACGCCACCGACCACGCGATTCGCAGCTTGCGGTATTTCATGCCCTCAATGATATTAGTTCGCTGATGGGGTGTTATTTAGGCGAAGCCTCAGACAAAGAAGCGAAAACATTAACAGCGATGTGACGAAAGTAGATGGTTCTAGAACCGCCTGGACGGAAAACCTAGGGCCAGTAATTGCCCTGCGAGGATACGCCCACCATAGACGGCCGCTGGAAGGCTGCACCATTCGAGAAAGTCGCTGCGGTCCATTGCACTCTTGGGTCGAGCGATTGTGTCATTTGTGCGAAGCACACACTTCCTGGGTCCGAATTCCCACAAGCCAAACGTTCTGCATCGGCAGCGAACGACTGACCGCCGACGATGTAACCGTTCCCCGGCAGCAAAACGATTGGCGCCACGGCCGTCGTGCGGAATTGGCCATCCAATGGTGCGACTGTGCCAGCAGGGACCATCGAGCTGACTAGTAAACTTCCTGTCGGGCTCCAAATTCCAACCGTATGCGCGTTCTGCAATCCGTCGGCATGCTCGTCGAACCAGCCCAACCCTTCCAAGGTCACGCTTTGTAACACATTAAATCGCCAACCGATTGAAATATCGGAGTGCAGGCCCGAACCACCTGTGGCTTCGTCGAATGACAGAAACCGGGCTACGGGCCGCTATCATGCGACAGAAAAATGCACGCTAAAAGCGCGATAAAACAAGTGGAGTTCTTGGACATTAGCGGCCCCCAATGGATGGTCAAATGCACACTCTAATCGCAGGCTTCTAGCCGAGCACGATTCCAATTCTACCGCGCACGAAAAAGCCCGCCACGAGGGCGGGTAAGTTAGTGTGTAGGTATTTTAGTTTCTTCGTCCGTCACTGCAGAAGTTCGATTCCAGATTACGACGCCGATCCCTATAGAAGTCACAGTTGTGACTCCGAGTGCTATCTGCTGTACGAGACTGCGCAATATACCTCGGCTAGGTCGATTGTCTAGGCCGTGATCGCCGGCCACACATCTCATGCGGATGGTCGCATAATCGACGTAGGCGGCGTAACTCGCCGAGATCGCGAATTAGTTTGCACGTATTTCTGATCTACGCTGCCGCCTTCTCGATCAGTTCTTTGATCGTCCATACATGGTCCGCTCGCTCGCTAGTTAAGCGCTTCGAGCTCGCAGAGTGACCACTGCAGCGAAAAGTGCCAGCGTCGAAAGAATCAGCCCGCTCGGTTCAGGCACGGAAGTTACGCTGAAGTTGTTGAAAGCCACCGCGCTGCCGTTCGATTTCGAGCCGATAAAACTCAAGCGGAGAGATTGCGCCGCCCGTGGCAAGCCGCTGAAGGAAAATGTCCACGGTAAACCGTCGAGTGAACTATTGGAGTCGTCCACTCCCAGCGGCGAAACTTCAGTGCTCAGCACGTTACCCAAGTTATCGAGCACTTCGACCCGCCATTGCTCGGTACCGCCATTACTGCCACCGTCAATATCCCAGATTTCACCTGATAGCCCGGTGATGATTTGAGTGGTACGACACTGTGCGATGAACGGGCCCGGCAGTTGTGGGGGCAGGCTGGATGAAGCTTGGCGCCAGCCACTCGCAAGAAATAGCTTCCAAGTTGTGCCGCGTAGCCGGGCCGAGGAGTATCCGAGCTATTGTCCCAAGCGGTGGCAAACGCATTGTGCTCATCGCGCCCCGCCACTTCAAAGGCTGGCAGAGCGTCGACCGTTGGGTCGTACCGATTGTCTCCATTCACGTCGAAAAAAAATCGGATCGTTCCCCCGGCAATGCTGTAGGGCGAACTTAACAGGGCGTCGTCAATTGGAGTCGTCCCATCCGGCGCGGTTTCAAAAGTAATTACATCTGCAGCGCGGGCACCAAGGCAGCAGAATACCGCCAGCACAAATGTTCCGTAGAGGAGTTTCATCGCAAACCCCATAGTTTTGATTTGAACCAGCCGAAGAGGGATGCCACCGACTCTGATTGCGAATCCATACACGCATCGTAACACCGGTCGATCAAAGTATCGAGCGGAGGCGTCGGCACTCGTTAGACGCGATTCTGTGAGGTCCGTCTGCGGCGGAGGCGATGAATGCTCAAAGGTGCTATCACGAACAAGTCTAACAGCCGATGGTTCCGGCACGACGAATCGTTGCCGATCGGAACCCAACATTACTTCCCGCATCAATCGGCTGGCTGAATCTACTCGGCAGAGTGGCCTTGAAGGTATTCAACACCCGCCGATCCATGAACCTCCGGCGCGACTCCGCGATTCAAACCGTTGCTGACGGACGAACATTTGCCCCATCCTAAATTGCCAGACGTTGCCGCCCTGATCGAATGTGCCGTAGTAGCTCGAAGCCAGCGGATATGCTCCGACGTCGGTGAAATAGTTTCGACGTACGTGGTGTAAACGGGCGAGCCAGTAAGCGCGAATCCGTCGTCGTACCCTTTCAATTCCCTCCGGTGTATGATTAAAGTTTCCGGCACTGGTGCGTCTGAGCCGCTGTCGCACAGGGGGGTGACGCGGAATAAGGACACTATTCGTTCGCATCGGATAGTCCCAATAGCTGTCGCTGTCGCCGCCCGCGGATGCCGGTTGATAGTACGCGGCCTTGTACCATTCAATATCCGACGGAATAAACCATTGCGCATCGGCGTACGCGAGACAGCGTAAAGCGCTAAGTCGACCGAGGTTGCGCCATTGAGCGCGTAGCGCCGTCTTCGGTTGTGCTAGAGTTTTGAGGCCCGGTCGGGTTGGCCGTTGTTGAGCCAATTGGCGAATCTCGCCGCGATCGCCCCAATCACATACGTTACGGGATGATTGGGCGACCCAATCACGCTGTACGAATAGCTGCGCCGCCTGATACCATTACGGGCGATTCCATCAATATGGCGGATCGTATCCAATCCGCCGTTATCAAAGTCCGTATGTATCGGTTGCGGCGACGGCATTTAGGAAAGCGGAATACTGGCTGAGGGTTACTTCGTACTTACCGATCTGGTACCCGTAATTGACAATCACCAAGCCCGGTGGCTGGATCACTCGGATTTCCAACGTCACCAACTAGGCACTGTTGCGATAGAGATCGCCGACGCCGAAATGCAACTCGATAAAATGAAGATCGAATGCAAATACCGGCTTCATTAGCTTCGACCCTTTTACGAACTGCCCCTGTTATCGAATGCTAATCGAACTTCAGCGGGCTATCTATTCCGCCACCGCCAACGCACCCCAGCATCCCGAGCAATAGCAGTGTGGCGGTGGTGGGCTCGGGGACGGCAAAGAAAGTGGAATACGCAGCCGCATAACTCGGCGGTGGATTTAATGGCGGCTCGTCCAAACTCCAAGCGCCCCCAATAAGCCGGTATTCGCGAGAAACTTTCGCATCAAATCCCCGATAGGAGTACCACGAATAAACTTCGTCGCCATCGCCTTGAATGGCAAATGTAAATTGATCGCCAGGATGATAAAGCAAACCAAACGTGCTAACAGGAATTGCTATCGGGCCACTGACGTCGGTAACGGGTATCGTGCCTGAAGCTCGCACGGTCGAGTTTAGAGGCATACCATTTTTCGCATCGTAAATTGACCAGTGTAGGACTTGGCCACTTGGTGTATTCGGATATGTTAAGCCAATTGGAATGTCAACGTGATCTAAGATTCCGCCGACGGTCACATCGCTGACCACACCTTCGGGAAAGATGAATGGACTCTGATAAACACCGTTACTATTCCAAGGCCAGTACTGATCGCGAACAATCTGTGTCGCCCTTACATGAGTGCAAAAAATCAGCGTCACGAGAAAGAAGATTTTTTTGTCACCGTTCATTAGCTGCTCCTCGTCGATAATCGCCAGCTCGCGAGCGTTCATCGTCCCACCCGTTAGCGGATATTGCAACTAGCTGCCCAACATCTTGTACCGAAGCTAACTGAAATGCCGGGCTGAGGCAGAATCGCGGGCGTTGGAGATTGTAACAGCCTGTTACAAACTTCGACCGTGCTTTGAAACCCGTACGAGGACAATCTGGTGTTACCCATCAGGGCCAGTAGGCCCGACAGCTTGTGCGCATGTTTAGCCGTGATCTGCGAAGGCTGGGAATAAAGCCGAAACTAAAGTGGACGGAAATCTCTTGCGGCCGATTTGCCGCCCCTCCCCATATCTCTTCCGATTTGTCTTCTCTCCCTTTGTGCCCTTCGTGCCTTTGCGGTGAAGACTTTTTCTTTGCGCCTTAGCGTGAGATCTTCAATCGCGCTGAAAATCCGATCGCTGGCACAAAAATAGTTGTGGTTTTTGGCCACCAACTATGTTAACGTCTTTCCACGCTCCATTGCGCGAGCGTCCGTTCTTTGACATCTCAACCACATCAGGCTTGGCCCGCATCGCGGCGAATTTCGCACTGCGCTCCGACGCGAATTTCGGCGCGAATATTGAGACGCTCCCACGCTTCACGCACGCGACGATACCCAATAATACCCGAATATTGAAACGTCGCATTGCAAGAAGCATCGAGTTTTTCAGCGCGAGCGGCGTGGAAAGCGTTCCAAAATGGTCGAATTTTGTATCGAAAAATCGTGTTGCGCAATTCGAAAACGCCGAAAGCAGCAACTCCGTTTTCGCGTAACAACTTGCGTCAAACGGCGCGAGAAACAATCGCTATCAATATTCACAAAAAGGCGTGGCAGCTAGTCGCCGTTCGATGCCGCTCGTACCCCAGAGGCAATACAGTCAGCATGGTGAGGTGTTACAATAGTGCTCGATGAGCGCCATTGCCGCCGCCTTCTCCATAAACTTTGGATCGTCGTTGAACGATGGAATCGAAAGAAATCTACGCCGAATCAGTCCGGCACTTTTTAGAGCCGGTGCTGCCATTGCTCGACGACCCCTCGGTGACCGAAATTTTAATTAACGGCCATCGAACCGTCTATTACGAGCGCGACGGCAAACTCAACCACGCCGAAATCACGTTTCCCAGTTCGGCGCTGCTGATGGCGGCGGCGCGAAACATTGCCGAATACACGGGCCGCTCAATCGATGACGACAATCACAGCATGGACGCCCGTCTCCCCGACGGTTCACGCGTGCATGTGATCGTGCCGCCAAGCTCGCGCAATGGCGTCTGCATATCGATTCGCAAATTCAAGAAGTCGTCGTTCAATCTGCCCGCACTCGTGAAGTCGGGCAGTATGTCCGACGAAGGCCGCGAGTTTATGAGCCTGTGCGTGCTGCTGCACAAGAACATCGTCATCGCGGGCGGCACCGGCAGCGGAAAGACTTCGCTCCTAAACGCCCTTTCCGCCGAGATTCCGGAGAACGAGCGGATCGTCGTCATCGAAGACAGCTCTGAGTTGCAGCTCAACCAGCCCCACACCGTTTACCTGGAAGCTCAGCCCGCAAAGCCGGATGGCACGGGCCGCGTAACGATTCGCGACCTGTTCGTGGACTCCCTGCGGATGCGCCCCGACCGAATCGTCGTCGGCGAAATCCGCCGTGGCGAGGCACTCGACCTGGTGCAATCGATGATTTCCGGCCACTCGGGTGCCCTCACGACCGTCCACGCCACGACGGCCAACGACGCCACCATCCGCTTGGAAACGCTCAGCCTGATGAGTGATGTGGCTCTGCCGGTGCACGTGGCTCGAACTCAAGTCGCATCTGCCGTTCAGGTGATCATCCAAATCAGCCGGTTTCTCGATGGCTCCCGCAAAATCCGAGGCATCACGGAATGCCTTGGGCTCGACGACAAGGGAAACTACCGCTTCCAGGACCTCTACCGGTTCGAGGCCGAAGGTTTGGATGCCAGCGGCCGCCTGCTCGGCGAATTACGTCCGACCGGTGCAATTCCGACCTTCGCGGACGAAGTTGGCCAAATGGGCTTTCAGGACCGCGTAAATCTGACGCGGAAACTCTTCCTCCCTGGCTGCTAGTAGATAAAAACCACGAGCAAATGCCGCTGTTTTTCGGCAAAATCACGAATCTTCAGATTTTTCGCACTCGGCCGTAACACCCGCCTAAATGCCCGTAAGAGACATTGTCGCAGGAGCCATGTCGGCTCCGGCAGTTCTCAAAAATATGAGGTTAGGAGTTACGACCATGACCACGAAATTGATCAACACGATTCGCAAGTTCCACACAGATGAAGAAGGCCTCGAAGCATTGCAAGTGGTCATGATTATCGCCATCGCGGCGATGGTCATGGTGGCCTGTGCGACGCTCGGCCAGAAGGCAGTCACCTGGATGAACCAACAGTGGACCTCGCTCCAGGGCACCAGCATCAGCGCTGACGGCGGCGGTGCGGCGGGTGGCGGCGGCTTCGGAGTCTAAGAGGACAAATTTGCTACAACGAGTTTTTCCAAGGCGGCCCTATTTAGGGCCGCTTTTTTTGCGCGCACGCCGCAATTCATAACTTCTTCGCCTCGCCGTAACAGCCATCTTGTCGCCCGTAGAAGCTATTGTCGCGGGGCTAATCATGGCTCCCGCTCAACACTTAACCACCTTCCAAATTAGGAATGAAATAAGATGACCGCGAAATTAATCAACACGATTCGTAAGTTCCACCGCGATGAAGAAGGCCTCGAAGCCCTGCAAGTGGTCATGATTATCGCCATCGCGGCGATGGTCATGATTGCCTGTGCCACAGTTGGCCAGAAAACAGTCGCCTGGATGAACCAGCAGTGGTCGTCACTGCAAGGCGTCAGCATCAGTGCCGATGCCGGAGGCGCAAGCAATCCCATCGGAAGTATCTCCCCTGGCGTCTCCAATGGCGTCAAACAAACCGTCGACGCGGCCCATGGCGCTATCAATACCATCCCTGGCCTCGGAAACCTTTGATCGCCGCCCGCATACGCCACCGTTCAGCCGGCCAGGTGGTCGCAACCAGCGACCACCTGGTTGTTTTTGCGCCGCCAGCAAATCCGCAATGAAATTGGCGAACGTCTGTAACACGCCAATACGTGGGCGTAATAGAAGTTGTCGCAGGAGCAATTCGAACCTGCCAAACCAAAAACAACGTCCGCTTCCTACATAAAGGAGTCACTAAGATGACCACGAAACTGATCAACACGATCCGCAAATTCCACAACGACGAGGAAGGCCTTGAAGCTCTGCAAGTCGTCATGATTATCGCCATCGCGGCGATGGTCATGATCGCCTGTGCCACCCTCGGCCAGAAAGCTGTTACCTGGATGAACCAACAATGGGGCACGCTCCAAGGTACCAGCATCTCTGCCGACGGCGGCGGGGCGGGCGGAGGCACCGGCGGCCTTGGCAACCTCTTTGGTGGTGGCGGCGGAGTCTAGTTAGAACCGAATTGAATGCTTCGTAACTCCTGGTCAGGTGGCTCGGTCGACGTAAAACATCGCCGCAGCCACCTGGCCTCGTATTATCTCCCGCGAACTCAAGCTACATTAGTCAGTCGGTGCCGCGATGAATTCCGCACGAACTTATCCCACGATTCGGCTCGATCTGCTAACTGCGAACATGACGTCTAAGAGACTTTGGATCGTCGCCCTGCTCTTTCCGCTCATCGTCGGCCCCATTTGGTGCTTCGTGTTTCACAACCACATCGGTTGGCTCGGCACGCTGGCTGGCTTCGTATTGTTGGCGACACTCATCACGAGCGCAGCCACCGACATAACTCGCCAACGAATTTACAACTGGACAACGTACACGGCGTTCGTGTGGGCACTGGCAATTAACATCGTTGCGTCCACAACGGCACACTCGCAAGATTCACCGCTGCCTTCGCTTGAGCCAGCAAGCATCGTCGGTTCGCCAATGCTCGGCGGCGTCGGAATTGGCGAGTGCCTCGCTGGCGCCGCGATTTGCTTTGTGGTCTTAATCTTCGGCTACGACCTCTCCGGCGGCGGAGCCGGCGACGTCAAACTCGCCACAGT
Organism: uncultured Planctomycetota bacterium; assembly: GCA_963733705.1. Lineage (GTDB taxonomy): Bacteria > Planctomycetota > Planctomycetia > Pirellulales > Lacipirellulaceae > JABDGM01. Next base: position 812,137 of record CAVTEJ010000015.1, read on the forward strand.
AATCGGCGCCTTCCTCGGCCTCCATGCCGGCATCTTCGCCATCGCTTACAGCTATGTCGCCGCGGGAATCGCGATCGTGGCGTGGACAACCTGGAAATACGGCCCACTCGCGCTCGCCACAGCCGGCTTCCGAAAGATCGGCCTGCTCTTCGGCCGATTCTGGCCGTTCCAGGTCACCGCCCAAGATCAAAAGATCCTCATGACGCCCGTCCCGCTGGGTCTGTTCTTCGCAATTGGAACGTTACTCGTAATCCTAGAGGTCGTACCCACATGATCGTGCGACACCAAACCCGCCGGCGCTTCGCCCGTCCGCACGCCGCGGCCTGATGAGCATCGAAGTCGTGACGACAATCGCTGTCATGCTGCCAATCTGCGGCGCGCTGCTGTTTACGGGCGTCAAAATATGTCAGGCGCTGTATCAAACCATCGGCACATTGGTCTCGTGGCCCTTTTTATAACGCCCTAACCATGAACATACGCCCCAACCACCTTCGAGCGCCGCGCCTGCCAGGCCCAACGACCCTGCGCCGCATCGCGATGGACGAAGATGGTGCCGCGTACACGCTTTCGTATGTTATGGTCATTCCGATGTACGCCCTCCTCATTTGTATGATCATCGAATCGATGCTCATGATGACGGCAAAACTCGGCACCGTGTACGCCGCCTTTGCAGCCGTGCGAACCGCAACCGTGTGGTCCTCGGCCACAACGTGGGACAAGGCGCAGGAAAAAGCCAAGCACGCCGCCATGAAAGCCATGACCCCGTTCGCCAGTGGCACCCATGGTGGATTGGAAAAAGCCGCGTCGGCCGAAGCCTTGTCGTACGAAGCCGCCTATCACGCGTACGTCAAACAAGCCATCTCTGACAAATTTGTGCTTTCGAAATTTGGATACGCGCAAGCGCACGTTAAGGTCGAAATCAACGGCCCACCGACCGATGCCACTGCCCCCATCACGGCCAAAGTCACGTACGAATTCCCGTTCAACATCCCCGGCATCGCCCGGCTGTTTGGCCACCGCAGCAACGACGGAAAGTTCTACTTCCCACTCACCTCTGAAGCCACGCTAGACAACGAAGCCCCACAGGACGAACGCAAAACGATTGGGATCGGGTATGGAATCCTCGAATAACCACAACACGATTCGACGAAGCCGCCCGCATGGCCACGCTGCGCGCAGCGGCAAAATCACGATCGTCACGATCTTCGCGATCCTCGGCCTCATCGTGATGGCGGGTTTCGTCGGCAACGCCGGCCACGTTGTCACCACGAAGATCTACACGCAAAACGCGGCCGACGCGATCGCCTTCTCCAGCGCCCAGTGGATGGCCCGCGGCATGAACGCCGTTACCGCCACGAATCACCTGCTCGGCGAAGCGACTGGCCTCGTTGTGGCGATCGAAGCGCTCGGTGGCCCCGAAGCTGCCGCGGGAATGGAAGATGACCCGACCGAAGCCAAAACAATCGATCTCGCGAACCGCACGCTCGTCCCCATCGCAAGCATGATTGTCAGTCCCGCGTACGGGGCTGTCCCGCCGCTTACCACGATCGACAATAAGATCGTGGACACCGTGGTGAATCAATTCGTCTCGCCCGATAACGAGAAATTCCGCGCCTTCGCGACCATCTACGACGCAAAGTTCACGCTCAAACAAACCACTACAGCCCTGCTCCTCGCGAAAACGATTGCCAACGTCGCACTCTTAATTCCGCCGCCATTCGGCTATCCCACCGCCCCGGCCGCCTTACTCGTCCACGCGGGCGCAGACGTCAAACTGATCCAGATCGGCATCGAGTACGTGATTCTCGATGGCCTGGACTTCGTCGCCATCGGCCTTACCCCGGTGAAAGTCACCGCCGAGGAATTCCTAATTCCAGCGCTCGCGGCGCACGGCGATTTTGTCGCCGGAAAAAGCAGCATCGGCCCGTCGAATGGCGGGCCCGTAGTCGCCGCCGTCGGCGACGAGCTCCAACGCTTGAGTTCGATCTATCACACCGATACGGCGATTTTCCCCGTCGCCGCTAATCTGCGGCTACCCGTCGAAGCCGAGCCAAAACCTTCGCTCTCCGGCACGCAAAAAGACGAACCCGAATGGGGCAGCGACGCGTTCGTCGCCGTCAAACAAGATGACTTCCTCAACGGCCTTCCCACGAAAACCAATAACCAAAAAGACGCAGTCAACAAACGCATCCAAGCCTATCGAGACGGCATCGCCCAACTTAAAACCGAAGAAAAGAACGTCGACGACCAGCTCGCGAAAGGAAATCAACTGAGCCCCGACGAACAGCAGAAGTTCTCGCAAGAGAAAAAGGACATTCAGGCTTCCCGCGACATCAAACAAAAGCGAATTGACGAGCTCACCGCTAAGCTGCAGAAAATGCAGCAACAACAAGACCAAACCGATGCCGCCATTCGCAACACGCCGGCCGTGCCGAATTCCACCGGCAACATCAGCGCGCTGCCCGAGCACCTCGCGAAAGACAAAATGCGCGAGTCCGAAGAACGCTACACGCAATGGGTCCGCGCGACCTATCCGTACGTCGACTCATTCCGAGCCCCAATCCTCTCCCAGTTCGATTCTCTGCTCAGCACGTCGAAAGCGTCGGAATACTACCGCAAGTGGACTGACCGCTACACGCTCACGAACGCCTGGAAATTCCGCAGCGGTTTTCGCTTTGAAAAGGTTTCAGACAGCCGCGGCAGGTGGAGCAGCTCGGGCACTTCGCCGCTGAAGATGTACGTCATGACCGGCGCTTTCGCCAAAAGCGGCGAACGTCGCGATCAGAAAGGCCACGAACCCTGGACCGCCGACGACTCGCAAGGCAAGAAGCAGGCCGAGCAGATGTTCACACTGATCGGCATCACGCAGCGCGATATGACGCCCCTATTCTCGCCTCGCGTTTTCCCACTCGCCACGAACGACGGCATGACGACCTTCGCGCAAGCCATCTTCTACAACGCCAACGAACAAAAGCCCGACCCAATCGGCGCCAAAAACAAAACGCAGGCCAAGGTCGCCTGGGACACGCTCAACTGGGACCCAGCCACGCCCGCGCCCGAGTGGGCGCGCTGCCCCACAAGTCAGCCGCAAAATGGCCCTGGGATTTGTTCGGCAAAGATAATCCCATGCCAGCCATCACGGGCGTGCGACTGAACTGGCAAGCGAAACTGATGCCCGTCACCGAAAGCCGTTTCGACGAAGCCGCCAGCAGCACGATCACAAACGCTGCCATGCTCAGCAACCTCAACAAAGCCCGACCGTTTTTCAAGCAGCTCGTAACTCACTAATAGCAAGCCGCAAACACCACGGAAATAACAACCTTTCAGCCAACTCGTATTAGCTCGCACACTCTCACCATGTTCGCCCCCATCCACAAACTGCTGACACGCCGATCGATTCGCCGCGGCATCGCGACGCTCGAGTTCGCGATGGCGTTGCCAACCTTGTTGCTGCTGATGGTGGGCATCACTTGGCTCGGCTTTTCGGTCATCGGCCAATCGGAAGTGCTGATCGAAGCTCGCGAAAAAACCTGGCAGGAACGGTTTGACGACAAAGCCAAGACCCCGCTCGTCTTCCCGAGCGGTCTCAAGGCCCTGAAAAACCCGCTCTACCCCGCCGAAAGCGATTACGTTTCCGAAACTGCCACGAAAACCATCCACGTGAGCCCGATCTTCGACAAAGCCGCGCCCCCCACGGCGTCGAACACCGTGCTCGCGGGCTCCTGGGACCACCGCGCCATGCCGTTCACCAGTTTTCCGGATTGGAAACTGATGGCCGTCGCCGGCTCGAGCGGCACCGGCGGCGAGCTGCAAAGTTTTCTGAATTCGATCGGCGGCGCGCTCGGCTCAATCGCCGGCCTCGGTCAAACCTTCCTCAGCACAATCCAATCGCAAATCAGCAACATCACCGGCCTCGGCTCGGGCTCCGGATCGTCCGGCGGTACTGGAGCTCTCGACCAAGCAGCCGAAGACGCGAAGGCGAAAGACGCCGAAGAAAAGGCCGCCAACAAAAAGAAGTTTCAAGATCGGCTCGACCAACTCGGCGGTCGCGTCGGATCGAATAACAAAGTCGAAGTCACACGCACCGGCGGCCCACTCGATCTTGCCATCAAAGAGGTCGAGCGACTTGAAGGTGAAGCGAAAAAGGCAAAGGATGATGCCGCCAATGACAAGCAAACGAACACGAACAACACCGACAATACGAACAATAACAACAAAGCGGACGACGACGCTCAAAAGAAGCAGGCAAAAGATGCCGCCGACGCGAACAAACGCGATCTCGATCTGGCAAAAGGCAAACGCGCACGCATCGAATCCGATATTCGCGACGCCGACGCCGAGCTGAAAGCGTCTGGGTGAGCGATGAGCGCTTTCACAAACGTCCGCTGGCCACTCATCCGCAAGGGGCTCTTCCTTTTCGCCTTACTCGGCGCGTTATTCGTCAGCTATCGAGTCGGCCAAGAATTCGCAGCATGGCGGGAGCCGCGCGCTATCGTGCCGGCGAATACGGCCGCCGCGGTCGCACTTAATCCCCTTGCCGGCGCGCTCACCAATGGCGGCCAATGGTCGTTCGCCAATCTCGCCTGGAACATTCGTTCGCGAATCATACCCGCGGGTGACGTAGAGCCGCGGATCACTTCGATCGTGAGCGCGCCCGCCGCGACCAATCCTAATCAGTTGCCCGACGCGAGCCCTGAACTAATGCGGTTCATCACGACGGCCCACTTGGTTCCCACTGAGCAAGCCGGCGCAAATCTATCGGCTCGATCGCCCCACCTTGAAAGCCGTGGTGGTATTGCGCAAGATTGAAGATCGAACGAAAGCTGTGTTCGGCGTTGTCGCCTATCCGCAAAACGACCGAGAATGGCAGGAATTCGAGTTCACTCCAAACTCGACGACAGCGGCCAGCAGCGCGCGGTCGGCTCATCTGTTGCCCTTGCCGCAAGACGCCGTCCAAAGCGGCGCTCGGTACGCCGATGATGGCTGCCCACTTCTCGAAATGATCACCACGCACACCACTGCCGATACGTTGCTCGCAAACTGGAAAAACGCCGGCTGGGACGTTCACCCCAGCGGCTTGGGCATCAACACAGGTTTCAGCTACCTGTGTGCTCGCGGAGACAATGTCGTGTACGCTTGGAGTGCTGACCCGAGCGATTCGCTGCAGCATTTAATGCTCGTCCACACGCCGACGGACGGCGAATTGCAACGCTCACTTAAATCGCCGACGAATTGAGGAGACTCGTGCATGAGCAACGTAATGAAGCTGACGCTGGCCGTGGTGCTCGCACTCGCAGCCGCGGGCCTGAACGCCATTTGGCTTAGCGCCGAAAAGCACCCGCCCACCTATGTTGCCGCCGCGGCCGATTTGCCCGCGGGCCAGGTCATCTCGCTGAACATGATGGCCGAAGTGCCGATCCCCGGCGATCCAGAAAAGCTTCGCGCCACGCTCATCCCTTGGGCTAGCCGCGCCACGATCCTCGGAATCAAAGCCACGCGCCCCTTCATCCGGGGCGATATGTTCTTCCAAAGCGACATCAAAGCGCCGCTCGAGCTTGCTGAATTCGAAGTGCTCGGGCCTTTCAAGCTTATCAGCGTCGGCTCGCGTTTCACGCAAGGGAATGGCAAGCCCGAAGAAGCGGGGCTCGATTCCAGCGGCAACAACATTACGATCGCCGTGAACGCCAACTTCGATGAGCGCACCCGGCGGCTGCTCCAAATCTTCGACCCCAGCCGCGGTGCCAACAAAGACAAGGCGGTACGAATCGTTGCGATTCAAGTGATTCCCAAAGAACAGCAGAAAAACTCCGCCGTACCCGACGACAAGAACGTCGTCTTCCAACCCATTTCGCTCGATGGCATCACGAACATTCCGCGCGTTTTGTTGGCGGGCGACGTCATTCGCTTCGTCATCCCTGCCCACAGTTCTCTGTAGCCGAGGCGTGCCATGAAAATTTGGTACAACAACATCATCGATACCGATCGCCGCGTCGTCGAAGTCCAAGGCGACCGAATTCGCATCGGCCGTGCCGCCTCGAACGAAATCGTCCTTGATAGTCCCTACGTTGCCGATGAAGCCGCCGTGCTGTACCGCCGCAATAACGGCTGGGAGCTCGTAGCCCTCGGCATCAACGGCGTCACGCTCGGCGACAAGCAACTCTTCGGCGGCGAACGCTGCGATATCCGCGGCAGCCAAACGATCTCGCTCTTTCCGTATTCGCTCACGCTCGACCTGCCGAAGGCCGAAGAGACCACCCGCGAGCACCAACGCAAGCTGCTCGATGACCGCATGGCAATCCTCATCCGCGATGCGCACGTCGAATTGTTGAAGCGGATGGACCTCAAGGGCGACGGCGCCGCCTCGATGGCGTCCGACGATGAATACCTGCTGCGACTCGAAAAAACGGTCGACAACATCGCCCGCGGTCGCGATGAACTCACGAACCCAAACTCCCCGCTCGTCGCCCATATCGCCGGCTACGGCCTGCGCGATCGCCTGCTTGCGAGCCTCACCACCGAGGCAACCGTCAAGCGAGATAATGGATTGTTCACCAATCGCCATTGGAGCCGCATGGTGAGTGCCGTCCCCGAACGCGAAAACGAAGTCGATGCGACAGCTCAGTACATTGAAAAGATCATCCTCCCAAATAAGGACGCCACACTGACCGAGCGCGTGGACGCCGTCGAGCACAAATTTTGGCCCGCTTGGGAATCGATCGGCGATCGCATTCACGAAGGCTTCAAATCCTACCTGGGCCTGCGGCATCTCAAAAAAGAATTGAAAGACATCGTGTTCGGCTACGGGCCGCTTGAGGACCTGCTGCGGCTGCCCAACGTTTCCGAAATCATGGTCGTCGACAAGACCCACATTTACGTCGAACGCAGCGGCAATTTGCAGAATTCGGGCCGCCGCTTCATTTCCGATGCCGTCATCGAAGCCATCATTCAACGTATCGTCGCCAACGTCGGCCGCCGCATTGATCGCTCCCAGCCGCTCGTCGATGCCCGCCTCTCCGATGGCAGCCGCGTAAACGCCGTCATCGCCCCCCTCGCCGTCAGCGGTCCAACGCTCACGATTCGTAAATTCCCCGATCGCAAAATGATCGTCGACGACCTCATCGCCAAAGGCGCGATGACGCGCACCGTCGCCGAATTCCTGCGAGCTGCCGTCCTCGGCCGAAAAAACATCCTGATTTCCGGTGGTACCGGTACCGGCAAAACCACGCTCCTCAATTGCCTCAGCGATTTCATCCCCGACAAAGAACGAATCGTCACCGTCGAAGACACCGCCGAATTGCAACTCGCGAAAGAACACGTCGTGCGGCTTGAAACGAAGAGTGCCAACGTCGAAGGAACCGGCGAATACACGATTCGCGACCTCGTGAAAAACGCCCTTCGCATGCGCCCCGACCGAATCGTCGTCGGCGAATGTCGCGGCCCCGAAGCGCTCGATATGCTCCAAGCCATGAACACCGGCCACGATGGCTCGCTCACCACGATCCACGCCAACAACTCGACCGATGTCATCTTGCGGCTCGAAGTACTGGTGCAAATGGCCGCCGATCTGCCCGTCGAATCGATTCGCCAGCAAATTGCCTCGGCGATCGACGTCATCGTGCAACTCAAACGCATGCGCGACGGCCGCCGCTGCCTGAGCCAAATCACCGAAGTCGCCGGCATCAACCCGCTCACTGGCAAGCTCGAAATGCGCGATTTGTTCCTCCTCGACGATCCAGAGTCGGGCCCATCACAGCTCCAGCCGACTGGCGCCTGCCGACATTCATTGACGAGCTAATTTCCACCGGCATGCTGAACCTCAAAACGTTCTACGCCGATCACACCACCGCCGCTTAGACTCGAGCACCGTTTCCGATCATGGCCGCCATAATAATCAGCTCGTTGATGGTCTTCGTCGCCGTGCTGCTCGCGCTGCATTCCGGCGGCGCGGTCTGGGACGAAGTCACCGCGCGCTACGTGGCCGATATCACGCCGAAACTCGATTCCTTGTCGCTCGATCACGCCAAGCTGCCGAAGTATTTGCGAATTTGGGGTATCTCCTTGGTCGGCGCGTTCGTGTTCGTCGCGTTCATCCTGCGTATGCCGCCGGTCGCACTCGCTGCCGTTTACCTCGTTTACGTCTCGCCACGGCTCATTCTCGACTTCATGATTCGCAAACGCCGCGCGATCCTGCGCGACCAAATGGTCGCCGCCACGGTCGCCCTCGCCAACACGAGCCGCGCCGGCCTGTCCCTCGCACAGGGTCTCGAATCGATCGGCACCGAAACTCCCGAACCGCTCGCCGCCGAGCTGCGGCGAATCGTACACGAATATCGCCATGGCCGACCGCTGAGCGACGCCATTCGCGCGACAAAAGAGCGGCTCAAAATCGAAAGTTTTACGCTCTTCTCCGCCGCCATTTTGGTGTGCCTCGAACGGGGCGGTCGAATCACCGACGCGCTGGAGCGCATCAGCCACAGTCTGCAAGAACTCCAACGCATCGAACGAAAACTCGAAGTCGATACCGCCGCCGGCACAAAAGTCGTTTATATCCTCACGGTCTTTCCCATCATCTTCCTCGGCATTTCTTATCTGACAAATCCGCCTGGTACCGATCTGCTGCTGCACTCGCTTTCGGGTCAGATAATTTTGCTGCTCGTGATCGTACTCACCTACTTGAGCTTCCGCTGGAGTCAAAAGATTCTCGCAATCGAGGTTTAATCGCACCCACGATTCAATAGTGATGGACGCTTTACTCAACAACCCCTGGTTCCAGCTCAACGGCTGGATGATCGCCTCGAGCCTCGCAGCCCTCGCGGCCGCGGTTGGTGGGTATGAGCTGCTGTCACTCGTCACATATCCGCGCGATTTGCTTGGCGATCCCCACCCCTTCGAACGACAACGTCGCGAAGAACTGCGAACTGGCAGCTTCATGTACCGCTGGTTCGAACCGCTGGTCGACGAAATCGCCAAATTCATCGGCCGCCGCGATAATCCTGGACTCGAAGTGCTGCGGCAAAGCCTCGTCGCCAGCCGCGAGAAAATGCCATGGAAGCCCGAAGAATTCTTAGCCGCCAAATGGCTCGAAGCCGTGCTCGCCGGCAGCGGCGTTTGCTTCGCGCTCTGGCTCTTCGGTTGGCCGACGATGGCTGTACTTGTGGGTATTTCAATCACACTTCTATACGGCCTGCTGACACCAAAGTCGATGCGCGATCGCGCCCGCCAGCGGCTGTTGCGAATCCGCATTCGCTTGCCGTTCGCGGTCGACTTGATCGCGCTCACGATGGAAGCAGGCGGCGGGTTCCAAGAATGCCTGCAAACGGCCGTCGCCGAAAATGGCGACCATCCACTCACCGACGAGCTCGCCGAGGTGCTACGGCAGATTTCGCTCGGCCGACCGCGCCACGAGGCGCTCGCCTCGCTGCAAGACCGACTGCAAGATGACGACATCAAAGAAATGGTGTTCGCCATCAACAAAGGCGAAGAACTGGGCACGCCACTCAGCGCGATTCTTCGCGACCAGGCCGAGCAAATGCGGCTCAAGCGCTCACAGCGCGGTGAAAAAGCGGCGGCCGAGGCGGAGGTGAAAATCATCTTCCCTGGCATGATTCTCATGATCGCTTGCCTGTTAGTCGTCATCGCCCCCATCGTGTTGCCAGCCATCTTCGCGGTGTTTTAGGAATCGAAACATGTCTGCCACAATTCGCATCGAATCGGGAATCGCCGCCGGTACGAACTATTGGATCGACCGCCCGGTGCTGCGCGTCGGCAGCGATCCGGGGTGCGAAATCTGCCTGCCGACGGCGGACCTGCCACCTCACGCGCTCACGCTCGAATTCCGCGGTGGCGTTTACCGTGCCTACAACCGCGGCGGTTCGCCAATCAGCTTGGGCCGCACAACACTGCAAACCGGCGCCGTTGCCGTTTGGGACGATGGCGATATGCTCATCCTGCCCGGCGGTCAACAACTGGTGCTCGCGATCGACGGCGATCCTCGCCCCGCGCCCCGTCCAGAAGCCCAAACCGATACGGGATACGGCTATGAGCCGGACATCGCCGCCGGCGAACCAGCGGCGATTCTCACACCTGAAGCCGCGAAGAAAGCACACACGAAATCGCTGATCCAAATGGCGATCATCGGGTTGTGCGTGGTTGGGATGGGCGGGTTGTTGCTGTTGAACAATATGTCTGGGTCGGCCGGCGTCCCAGCCGCCAATCGACCGACGTTTAACGACATCGTCGTCAAATCGCTTGATCAAGACGAAACAGTGCGGACATTCGTACAAAAGATGCAGTTCGCCCAATCGTTCATCGTCCGCGGCCATTATGATTTCGCCAAACTTTGCTTTGCCGAGCTCCGGGACCAACTGATTCGCCAAACACCCTCGATGCCAGAGGCCGACCGCAAATTCGCAGACGCCATCCGCGAATACTCCGAAACCCAGCTCGGCCAGCTCCAATAAGGCTTGGCCGGCAGCCGCGGTACGACCAATTTTTCCGCCAAAATAGCCGGATTCTGGCTTTCTGAGCTAAATCTGCGAAATTCCCCCCACGGGCTGTAACAGCGGCGAGCTCCGTCGTAAGAGAGGGAGAAGAACGCGGTGCCGGCGTTCATACACCAATTCATCTCGCCGTTAGCCAGTTTCGGGAGCCAAGCCATGAAGTCCTCAACCCTCTACCTGCTCGTGACAGTTGCCGCCTTTTTTGTAATGTGTGGTTCCGTGTTGGCTGTCGGACCGCAAAGCAAAAATCCCAGATTGGCAAAGGGGTCGTCCGACTTTGCCGATCGTTTGTCGAAGCCAAGCATCATTCAGTCAGCGTGTCTCAAATGTCATGGTGGCGCCTCGGTCAATGGCGACCTCGACTTCACGCGAGGCCTAACGAGCGAACAGAAGCTCGACGCCATCACCAAGGCCGCGCGGGGTGAAATGCCAAAGAATGGACCCAAGCTAACACCGCCACAGCTTTCGCAGTTGAAAAAAGAATTAGGGATAAAGAACGCCGGCGCATCCAGTGCGCCGAACGGAGCTCCGCCCGCCTCTCCCCTCGCGAAAACGCCCGCTCCTAAGCCCCGCTCATTGAAGGCGACAACACCGGTATCTTCAAAAGGTTCAACTTTGACTGCTCCGCCCCAAGCGCATATTTCAGTGGTGCCCGCCTCGGATAACATACCTACGGCACGCGTGCAGGTTGTCCCCCCGGTAGCCACTAAGTCGCTGGCCGCCGTAGGAACCGCCAAGGTCCACCCGATTGCGAATGTCGCTCCCCTGAAGCCACGCTTGCAAAACATTTTGCCGCCAGCCGGACTTGCGAAAGATGATGCGAAGCCCCAGCAAGACTTGAGCGCCGCGGAAGACACTTCCAAGGTTGCGGACGAAATCAAAGGCCTGGTCGGCGACTGGATGGCTGTCTCGCGACAAGGCGACGGCGAGTTGTCGACGGTCGAACTGCAACTGGACGACCATGGCTGGGCGAAGCTGACCATCCCGGGTGCGGACGGCAAGTCCTCGACCACCACCCGTAAGGTGGAACTCGAAAAGAATGAACTGAAATTGACCGGTGCAAGCTCGAGCCCAGACGTTTCGCTCGGCAAATTGGTAAGTGTCGACAGCCACCAGATGGTGCTCGAACGCTCGAGCGGCCTGGTGACCTTCGTCCGGCCATAAGCTGCGGGTCGAAGACTTGATTCAATAAAAACTGAAAGCCGCCACCTTGCGAGGGTGGCGGCTTTTGTTTTGCGCGGCGGTGAGGCAGCAATCACAGTTTGCTCACAGTCTTTTTGTCGGGCGTTGGTTTGCGAAGAGGTTGGCCGGCGTGCAAGTCATCGGGTTTGCCGTCGGCGATGGCGGCCTTTCCGTTGACTAGGAGCCAGCGGACGCCGGTCGATTGCTCGAACGGTTTTTCGAACGTGGAATTGTCAATAAAGGTTTTTGGGTCGAAGACGACGATATCGGCGACAAGGTCTTTGCGGAGGTAGCCGCGATCTTTGAAGCCGATGATGTCGGCCGGGAGACCACTACAGCTGCGGATGGCGGCAGTGAGCGGCAACACCTTTTCGCGGATTGCGTAGCGACCGACCTTGCGCGAGAAGGAGCCGAAGCTGCGCGGGTGGGGACGGGAGCCGTCGTCGACTTTTGCGCTGCCATCGGAGGACGTGGCTACCCACGGAAGCGTCATCACGTAGCGGACGTCGGCTTCGTCCATGCCGAAGTTGACGCCGGCGGCATCGGGGTCGTCGCGGAGGATTTCGATCGCCACATCGATCGGCTCCCGTTTTTCTTCGGTGGCGATGTCGAGAATCATTTTGCCGACCCACTTGGGTTTCTTCGATGATTCGGCGACCATGATTCGGCCGCGGGAGTCGAGCGATTTAGCGATGATGGGAGTCAGTCGCTTTAGCTCGTCGGGGTCTTGTAACCGTTTGGCGGTGGCGGTTTCGCCTCCTTCGCGTTCGCTATCGGGCAGCAGGAACGCCATGATCGAAGTGGAGGACGCGGTGTACGGATACTGGTCGGCGGTGATTTTGAGGCCTTCTTTTTGAGCTTCTTCGATCATGTGAGCGGCGGCGTGAACTTTGCCCCAGTTCGGTTTTTTGCTCGCCTTCAAATGAGAGACGTGGCACGGAAGGTTTCCGCCGCGGGCGATGTCGAGGACTTCTTGAATTGATTCGAGGAGCTCGTCGCCTTCGTCGCGGATGTGGCTGGCGTAGATGCCGCCGCGCTTGCCGACGACGCTGGCGAGGGCGATGAGCTCATCGGTCTTGGCGAAGGAGCCGGGCACGTATTGCAGGCCGGTGGACATGCCCCAGGCGCCCTCGTCCATGCCGGTGTTGACGAGGTCCTGCATCTTTTTGAGCTCGTCGGGCGTGGGCGCGCGGCGGGACTTACCTATCACCTTATCGCGGACTTCGCCTTGGGGAATGAGGTGGGCGATGTTGATGCCGACTTTTGCCGCGGCGAGATCGTCGTAAAACTTGCCGATGTCCCCTTTGCCGCCGCCGCAGTTGCCGGTGACGAGCGTGGTACAGCCTTGCGTGAGATAGCAGAGGGCGCTTTCGTTCTTAGGCTTGAGTATTGAATCGTCACTGTGGTTGTGGAGATCGATGAACCCGGGCGCGATGACGAGGCCCGTGCAGTCGATAGTTTTAGCGGCGGTCTTCTTTTCCACGTCTCCTACGGCGACGATCTTGTCGGCCGCGATGGCGACGCTGCCGGTGTAGGGTTCGCCGCCGGAGCCGTCGATGATGGTTCCGTTTTTGAGTAGGAGATCGTAGTCGGCAGCCTTGCCAAGTTGAGGTGTGGTAAGGCTCGCAAGAATGAGCGTGGCTAGGACTGCGACGTATTGAAATGAGCGCATATTCGAAGTGCTGGCTGGGAGGGGATTGGTTATTGTTGATTATCGTGCGACACGATTTTTTAATACAAAATTCGGGAATATTGGAACGCTGGCACCGCGGTCGGAACTGTAAAACATGATCCTTTCAGACATACGTCCGTCCAAAAACATGTGAATATTGTGATCCGAATGTAAAAGTCGAATTCAAAAATGAATGAGTGGTTTGCATGTACCTGAAACCGCGCGGCGAGGTCGAATGTAGCACTGCGGGCGACCGATTTCTACAACGATTTTTGGCCGTGCGCGATTTTGTGATGGGAGGGGAAGGAACGCTGATTGACGCTAATGATCGCTAATTTCGAGTCGATGTTTTGTAGCGCGATCAAATACTGGCCACGATGACGGTTGGCGACGAAACTGGAATTTTAACGCGGCCGGCTTTCGCGATGGAACGCGCAGTCCCAGATAAGACCGCGGGGTAAATGAGAAGGGGTGGAAACCAGTACCAAGGGCGCCGTTGAAAGTCTTCTTCAAGTAATCGGGGCCTATTGAAACCCACTCCTGAATTATCCCTCCGATGAAGCTTAGAAGGCAGGCGATAAAAGGCGAGCAAGACCGAAACAGTCCAAACAAGATTAAGAAAACAAATGGGGTTAGAACGAATAAGAATTCGTTCTGTAACCCCGTTTCTTCTTCCCATGTGAGAGTAGAAGGGTGTTCTACTTTCTGCCTCTTCGCGCCGCTAGAACCAACACCCCCGTCCAGCTAAACAACGCCAGGCTACCGGGCTCCGGCACGGGCTCAGCAAGACTTACCACGCGGATACCAACGTCATTGTACCCGTCGAACGGGAAATCCACCGACGGGGTGAGGGCTTGCGAGCTCGAGACTCGCAGGTCACCCGAGCCGTAGTACCAGGAACCACCGCGAATTTTTCGATAGGCGCCACTGACGGCAGCTTCATCCCATTCCCACACGTTGCCGCCCTGATCGAATGTGCCGTAAGGACCGGGTGACAGCGCGTATGCGCCGGTATCGGTCAGCGCGTAGGTGCTGCCCGGGTGACCATAGTTGGCCGAGTTGCCCGTGTCGGCAGACGGCGGATTGTTGTTCGGCACGCTGTTGCTGCTCGTGGGGTAGGTGTAGTAGCTCCCGGTGTTGGGATTGTAGTAGGCCGCCTTGTACCACTCGTTCTCCGTGGGAAGGACCCATGTTGCACCCGCGTTGCGCGTGACCGCCATCAAGGCGGCAACCGTTACCGCACCGTTGATCGTGTATGAGCCGGTTTCGGTCGTGCCGGGACCCTCGGCCCCAGCAGGCTGGCCGTTACTCAGCCAGTTGGCGAACCGGGCCGCGTCAGCCCAAGTTACATAAACGACCGGTTTGTTGTCATAAGTATACGAGCCATTGAGTGCGGGAGCCTCAACCGAGTAGGTATAGGGAGCGATATATGCACTACCTCGGGAGTTTAAGACGCCCTTCCGGACGATGCCCCACCCCTCCATGTCGGTGTTATAAAGTCCATAAGGATCGTACGCGGCCACGGCGTTCAGGAACGCCACGTACTGCGAGTTCGTGACTTCGGTCGTGCCGATGCTGTAGGCGTAGTTGACTGCGCCGTAGGTGGAGGCCGGGTCGCGGAGATTCCCCGCATTGCCCACTGGAACTGTGGATATCGTGATGGCACGCGCCGTGCGCAGAACAATAGAACGAACAACAACGCAGCGCATTGGATCGACTTCATGAGGACGCCTTTCCAGACTTACGTCCCACAGTGGTCGTTCTGGAAGCGGAAATACGGTGAGCCTAATCTATTCTAGGTGGCGCCTCCCCCCAATTGTCTAGCGCCCTTTGAAAAAACTTCTTGGGAATTCATCACGGAAACACAGAGGACATGGAGAAAGAGGAACACTAATCAGCACTAATAGTCGCTAATTGAGATTGGGGATTTCGGGTGTACTATAGTTAGGACTGGAAGGTGACGATCTGCCGCGCAAGGTGCGACGATGGCAATCAGGCGAACGGAGCGAGTATGAACGATCTGATAGTCGGTAGATCGGGCGGCCACATAAAGTGGCGGATTATTTCGTCATTGATCGCCATGCCGATTGTTTATGTCACGGTGTACTTGGTGCGCGGCCAGCGGATTTGTGCATTTGAGAACAAGGAAGACGGGCAAGTCTCTTGCGGCTCGTCGTTTCGTTATGCGTGGGAAGCTAAGATTTTTATGCCGGCCGCAGCGATCGAATCTTATGTGATGAACACGAATCGCGTGATTGGCACTAAGGACGAGCTAATCTGGCAATCACCGAATCGGGAAGAGCGTTTAGGGCGATCTAAGCCCGATTCTCTTTGATCCAGACGCCCCTCCCTAACCTCCTCATCGAGGGGAGGGAACCGGACAAAGTGTTTTGTTCAATGCGGAGTGGCGTGAGGCGTGTTATTCGACAATAGCGCGTGCGCAAAAAGACGTGACTGAACTTGGCGAAAAAGGTTGGACGCGGCGCACGCTCGGGATTGGGGCGGGGCTGCTCGTTTTGTTTGGAGCGATGTTAGTTGCGGAGGGGCGACCCGCAATCTGCAAATATGGGTTTAGTGTGTGGAGTCCGGCATGGTCGCACTGTACCTCGCAGAGTTGTTTGGATCCGTATTCGTTCACGCACATGTTGCATGGCGTGTTGCTGTTTTGGGCGCTGTGGCCGATG
The DNA here is from genome assembly GCA_963733705.1 of uncultured Planctomycetota bacterium. Classification (GTDB taxonomy): domain Bacteria; phylum Planctomycetota; class Planctomycetia; order Pirellulales; family Lacipirellulaceae; genus JABDGM01. Next base: position 828,174 of record CAVTEJ010000015.1, read on the forward strand.
CGAAATCGCGTCTCGCTACCTTGGCGGATGGTGCTGGCGACTGCGATTGAGATGGGGTGGGAGCTGCTCGAGAATTCGCCGTGGGTGATTGAGCGGTATCGGCAGCAGACGGCTTCGCTCGATTACACGGGGGACAGCATCATCAATTCGTTTGGGGACGTGCTGTGTGCGGTGGTGGGGTTTTGGTTTGCGTCGCGGGTGAGTTGGAAGTGGGCGGTGATTGTGTTTGTGGTGATCGAGGTGGGGCTGCTGATCACGGTGCGGGACAATCTCACGCTCAATGTTTTGCAGTTGGTTTGGCCGGTCGTTGGGATTACGCAGTGGCAGCTGCGGGGGATTTAGCGGCAGCGTTATTCAGAAGAGTAGTGGGTTCAAGCGGCGTCAGGCCGTTGAAGTCACCCCTCCCTAACCCTCCCCGTCGAGGGGAGGGAACCGGAAGTTTTGATTGAGGATGCCGTCCGCTGTTTCAGTGGAAGCCAAATAGGCGGGTCAGCGACGGCGCGGTAGAGCTAGTCCAGCGAGTGACGACAGAATCAAGAGAGCGGCGCTGGGTTCGGGGATGGGCTGGGATGTCAGCCCAGAAGAAATATCCGCGGAGCCTGAGGCGCGGCCGACGACGCTCTTGCCGAAGTTCGCACGCCAGGTGTTGTAGCTCGACGTGGTGAGCGTTTTGCCCGCGTTGTCGCGCCAGACAATGTAATCCTTGGCGTCGACGTCGTCGTCGAAGTTGAAGTCGCCGGGGAGGTTTGCGAGGCCGGCGATTTGGGTGGGTGGGCCGACGTCGATGTGCAGGTGGTTTTGGTGGTCGCCCGAGGTGTCGTAGTACAGCGCGGTGCTGGGGCTGCCGGCGTGGATGGCGTCGTAGATATCTTGGTTCGACGTAATGAAGCGGATTACGCGGCCGGTGGCGTTCGCATGCACGAACGCCAGGGCGTGCTGGGCGACGATGTTTTCTTCGGTGCTCAGTGTGCCGTTGCCGTAGTTCCAGGTGGATGAATCGGTACCGAGATCGATATCAGTGCCGACGAGATGGGTGCTGTGGCAACAGGAGGAGCCGTAGCCGTCGGATTTTGAAATCGCATTGATGCGTTGCGTGCGGCCGGTTGCGGCTTTCGCGAGGGCGGAGCCTTTTTGGATCAGATCGACGGTCCAACTCACGGCCCAGCGTTCGGGTTGAGGGGTGTTGCCGGTGCGGGCGCCCGTGCCCGGATCGGGGCCGGGGTAGATGTCGAAGTTTCCGATCATGTGCGGGATCGTGAACGTGCCGGGCGGTTGGGGATCGGGATCGATGAGTTCAACCCATTGCGGGGCGTTCGCGGCGTTGAGCCAGCCAGCCGTGTTGGGGCCGATGATGCCATCGGCGTTGGCTTGCGTGGTGTTGATGCCGCCGATGAAATCGGCCTGAAAAGTGCGGAGAGCCTGATCGGTCGGCGCGTCGAAGATGCCGGTAACGGGAACGGCGCCGCCGCCTTGGGCGACGTAGCCGAAGTATCGCAGGCGTTGCTGCTGCTCGGCGACGAAGAGCGGGTTGTTGGTCGCATCGCCGAGTCTTTCGCTCGCTTGGCCGACGGCACCCGCGCCGCTCCCGGTGTAGCCGGGCTGCACGGTAACGCTGAAGGTTTTCGTGACGCCGTTGATGAGGAGGCTACCGGTGAGCGTGCCTTGAAAACCTTGGGCGTTGCCGTTGGTGTCGCCGCTGGCGCGGCCGCCGATCGGACTGGGGAAGACCCAGAGTCGGCCGGTGCTGGTGAAAGGCTGGGTGGTGAGAGTGTCGCTCGTGAGGAACGTGGCGGAGGAGCCGATCGTGTTGAGGCCGCTGAACGTTGAACCGGGGGTAACGCCGGGGAGTGAGCCGAAGTTGAGATCGATGGCATCGCCGGTGCGACCGAAGAAGTTGAAATCGGCGGCGAGACTGGAATGGACAATCGCGAACGCACCAATCGCGATCGCGAGCATCGTCAACGTCTTAGGCAGTGATATTTGCACCAACTACTCAAGCCTCCGGGAACCAGCCTTCGCGGTACTCGCAGCTCCAAAGAGCGTCGGCGGCGGGGTTATTCTTAATGTGACCTGTTTTGGGGTCGATTTCCAGCGATTGGCCGGTGCGGTAGGCGATGTTGCCGAGGTGGGCGAGGAGCGTACTCTTGTGGCCTTCTTCGACGGGGCAGTTTGGCTTCGCTTTGCCGCGGACGGAATCTAAAAAGTTGGCGAGGTGTTCTTTTTCGGAGCGATGGCCGGTGTTGTGGGCGAGGACTTTGCGTTTGAGGTCGTAGAATTTGTAGCCGGTGTCGTCGATGGTGAGCGTTCCCCCTTCGCCGCGGACTTCGATCGCGATGCCGCCGTCGTTGGTGACCGGCGGCGACCAGCTGGCGCCCTCCCAGTTCATCGTGTGGCCGGGGAATTGCCAGATGACGCTGCACGTATCGGGCGTTTCTTGATCGTCGTCGTAGCGGAGTTTTGAGCCGGCGCAGGTTACGAGCGTGGGGTAGCCGACGTCGAGGGCCCAGCGGGTGACGTCGATCGTGTGGACGCCGTTGTTGCCGATTTCGCCGTTGCCCCAGCGCCAAAAGTTGTGCCAGTTGTAGGGGATGACGTTATCGCGATAGGGCTCGGCGATTGCTGGGCCTTGCCACAGGTCGTAATCGAGCCACGCGGGCGGATCGGTTTGTTTGCCGTGACCGATCGACGGGCGGTTGTTGTTATAGGTCGAACGCGCGTAGAGGAGCTTGCCGATGATGCCATCGCGGAGGCGGCCGACGGCTTCGACGTAATGCGGATTGCTGCGGCGTTGCAGGCCGATTTGGACGGCGCGTTTCGATTCGGCGGCCGCGGCGATCATGCGTTCGCCTTCGGCCGGTGTGTGGGAGCAGGGCTTTTCGGAGTAGACGTGCTTGCCGGCGGCGCAGGCGAGAATTGTGGCTGGGGCGTGCCAGTGATTGGGGGCGCAGCAGAAGAGGGCGTCGACGGATTTGTCGTCGAGGGCGTGGCGGAAATCTTTGATCGCTTTAGGCGTCTGGTCGCCGGCAGCTGTGGCGGCGGCGATGCCTTTGGCGAGACCGTGCTCGTCGCAGTCGCAGATGTACGCGATTTTGACGCCGGGAAGCTTGATGAGGCTGGTGGCGAGTTGGGAGCCGCGGTTGTTGGCGCCCATGATCGCGATGGAGACGGTGTCGCTCGCGGCGGCAGCGCGCGACACGCGGTGCGTGGCGAGCGAGGCTGCGGCGGCGGTTGTGGTGGCTAGAAATGTGCGGCGGGTGAGGGAGGTCATGTGATGTTGGCTTCAAGTTCGATTATATCGTAGCTGAATTTGCAAAAATTCGGCGATAGCTGCAGATGGCCGGATTCTTGCGAATCCAGCTACGGGTTGCCTAACTGGCCGATCGAATTCTTGCGAATTCGGCTACGGTTTTAGTTTGAGATCGGCGGCGGACTTTTCCTCGGCGCGATGAATGATGTCGCTCGAGCAGGACAGCCTTGCCGTCTTGGTGTTTGCTTTCGTCGGCGGCTTCCATGAAGGCGTAGATTTCGATCGTCTGATCGCGGCCGACCGGCGGTTCTTGGGTTTTGAAGAATTTGCAGATTTCGACGACGAGTTGCTCGTAGCCGCCCGCGGTCGTGTGTTGAAACACACCCTTGGAGCCGTACGTCGAGATCGCGTAGCTGTGGCCCTTTTTGAGGCCGCGGTACGCGCCGAGGCGGCCATCTTTCCATTTGCCGACGACGACGGTCGACAGCGGCGAATCGGTACGGCTCACGCTTTCGCAGCCGGTCCCCATGATCGTGAAGAGCGGTTCGACGCCGTGGATGCCGTAGTAGAACAGATCGGGGTGATGGGCCTGGAGCGAAAAAGGGCCAACGGTTTCGGCGCCGAGCATATCGCCGATGGATTTATCGGTAACAGCGTCCTGGACTTCCTTGCAGAAGCGGAGTGAGGACGAGGAGAAGACGGGCGTGTGCGTTTCTTCGGCGATGCGGAAGATCGAGATGACATCGGCCAGTGACACGGCGGTGGGCTTATCGACGAACACGGGCTTGCCTTTGGCGACGGCGCGGAATTGTTCGAGATGGGGGCGGCCGTCGACGCTTTCCAGGAGGATGGCGTCGGTTTCGTTGGAGAGCTGCTCCATGGAATCGACGATTTTGATGCCTTGGTCGCGAAGGAATTTGACGTAGCCATCCACACGATTCTTACTATCTGGCAAGTCGGTGCCGCCCGGATAGGCCGCGGTGATTTTTACACCTGCCAGCGGGCCAGCGGCGTTCGGATTGTTGATCAGCTGCGTGAACGCTTTGACGTGCGAGGTATCACAACCGAGGATGCCGGCGCGGATGGGTTTCTCGGCTGCGCGGGCAATTGTTGGCGGGGTAAAAAGTACGGCGAGTGCGACGAACGCGAGGCGGAGATGGGACATAGGGCGCCTGGCAACGCGGGTGGGGCGGCGCGGCAAACCGCGAATGGGAGGGAGAAGCCGCTACCCTTTGATAAACGAGCGCGCAGGCGTTGTCAATTTAACTCCATCCTTCTAGCGAAGACAAAATCATTTTGTCCGCAGATGATCGCAGATTTACGCAGATGTTATGACAAGATTAAATTAGAAGATCAGCGCAGCTTCTTCATCTGCGCTTATCTGCGACATCTGCGGACTTCTAAAGCCTGCTACGAGAGATTGATTAGACTTCGAGCAGCATCCGCGAGGGATCCTCGATCGTTTCCTTCACGCGGCGGAGGAAGGTGACGGCTTCGCGGCCATCGACGATGCGATGATCGTACGTGAGGGCGACGTACATCATGGGGCGGATAACGACCTGGCCGCCGAGGGCGATCGGGCGATCTTGGATCGCGTGGAGGCCGAGGACGCCGCTTTGGGGCGGGTTGACGATCGGCGTCGATAGGAGCGAGCCGAACACGCCGCCGTTCGAGATCGTGAAGGTGCCGTTTTCGAAATCTTTGGGGTCGAGTTTGTTTTCGCCGGCGCGCTGCGAGAATTCGTTGATCGCTTGCTCGATGCCAGCGAAGCTCAAGCGTTCGGCATTGCGAAGCACGGGCACGACGAGGCCTTTCGTGCTGCTAACGGCCATGCCGATGTTGAAGTAGCGGCGGTAGACAATTTTTTCGCCGCGGATTTCGGCGTTGAGGGCGGGTGTTTCTTTGAGGGCGTCGATCACGGCTTTCACGAAGAAGGGCATGAAGCCGAGTTTGACGCCGTACTTGGTTTGGAACGAATCACGGTAAGTCGTGCGCAGTTCCTTGATGACCGTCATGTCGATTTCGTTGAACGTCGTCAGGAGAGCGGCGGTTTGCTGGGCGCTCACAAGCCGCGCAGCGATGCGGCGGCGGATGAGGCTCATGGGGACGACTTCTTCGAGATCGTTTTCGGGCTGCGGCTCGGCGGGTGCGGGAGGTGCGGCCGCAGATTGCGGCTTTGCAGTATCGGCCGACGGGGTCGGCGTTGACGGCGAGGACGCGCTACGCTGGCGTTCTTTCTGCGATTCGATGTAGCGGAGCACGTCTTTGCGGCGGAGGCTGTCGCCGTCGGTGTCGATATCGTCGGCCTTCAGGCCAAATTCGCGCAGTGCGCGGCGCGCGGCCGGGGTGACAGCAATGTCGCCGTTGTGCTTTTCGGGCTTTGGCTGTTCGGCAACTGGTGCGGGATCGGTCTTCACCGCAATTTTTTCGGGGGCGGGGGCAGCGGGCTTTTCTTCAATTTTCGCTACGGGCGCAGGCGGCGCTGCGGCTGGTTGTGACTGGGAAGCAGCGGCGGGGTCGGGCTTCTTCGCTTTCGCGGCGTCGCCGTTTTCGAGGTAGCCGATTACGTCGCCAACGGTGACCATTTCGCCTTCGCGCTTGAGGATTTGGCCCAGAATTCCGGCAGCGGGCGCGGGAAGCTCCATCGATGCTTTATCAGTCTCAAGCTCAACGAGGTTCTCGTCGAGCGCGACGGCGTCTCCCTCGCGCTTGAGCCAACGGCCGATCTGCACTTCGTGCACCGACTCGCCAACTTCCGGAATCTTTAGTTCGATACTCATAGCAATATTCTAAACGCTCGCGTAATTAAGTCGTCGTGTTCGCGATTATGGGCGGCGCCGGAGCCCGTCGCGGGGCTCGCGCTGGGTGTACGGGCACAGAACGAAAGCGGGTAGCGGTCGAGGAAGCGGTGGCAGTAGCGGTGCTTCCAGTAGGCCCAGGCACCCATGTTTTCTGGTTCTTCCTGGACCCAGATCACGGTCGTTTCTGGCGAATAAGGGCGTAAGGCTTGGGCCAGCACTTCGTCGCGTAATGGATAGAACTGCTCGATGCGGATGATCGCTACGTCTTTGCGTTTCTGCTTTTCGCGAGCTTCCACGAGGTCGTAATACATCTTGCCGCTGGACAGCAGAACGCCCGAAGTTTCGCTCGGGCTCTCGCGGGTATCTGGGAGAATGCGGCGGAAGCGGCCATCGGCGAGATCGCTCATGGGCGAAACGACGTTCGGATGCCGCAACAAACTCTTCGGCGTAAGAACCACCAGCGGTTTGCGCCAGTTGCGTTTCACCTGGCGACGCAGGACGTGGAAGTACTGTGCCGGCGTCGATGGAATCGCGATTTGGATGTTGTCTTCGGCCGCTTCGAAGAGGAAACGCTCCAGGCGAGCGCTCGAATGCTCGGGGCCTTTGCCTTCGAAAGCGTGGGGAAGCAGCATGACGACGCCACTGAGGCGACGCCACTTGTCTTCGGCGCTGGTGATGAATTGATCGATGATCACTTGCGCGGCGTTTACGAAGTCGCCGTATTGGGCTTCCCAGGCCACGAGGGCTTCGGGGTAGTCGAGCGAGTAGCCGTACTCGAAGCCGAGCGTGCCGGTTTCGCAGAGGGGGCTGTTGACGATATCGATTTTCGCGTGCCGCGAATCGAGATTATCGAAAATGTTGAATTGGTGGCCGTCGACCACGTCGTGGAGCACGGAATGTCGTTGGCTAAACGTGCCGCGCTCAGAATCCTGGCCGGTGAGACGGACGGGGTGACCTTCCATCGCGAGCGACGCGAAGGCGAGCGCTTCGGCCGCGGCCCAGTCGACGGGTTCTTCGAGTCGCGCCATTTTTTGACGACGCTCGAGCATGCGATTCAACTTCTTGTGAACGTTGAACCCTTCTGGCACGATGGTCAGTTTTTCGAGCAGCAATTGGAGCTGCTGGATGGGGACGCCAGTGTCGGGGCCATCATCCGGCTCGCGGCCGCCGAAGTACGGTTGCCACACGCCGGCGGCCGTCGGCTGATCGGGCACTGGCGGCGCGTTTTTCGCTTCGCTAAATTGCTTTTCGAGATCGGCCCGTTCGTCTTCGGCAATTTGGGTTGCTTCTGCTTCCGTCACCTTGCCGAACTGCAGCAGGTGCTTGAGGTAGCTGTCGCGAATCGTGGGGCGCTGTTCGATCTTTTGGTAGATGAGGGGCTGCGTGAAGCTCGGTTCGTCGGCCTCGTTGTGGCCCCAGCGACGGTAGCTGTACATGTCGATGACGACATCGCGCTGGAACATAGTGCGGAAGTCCATCGCGAGGTCGACGACGCTTGCAACGGCCTGCGGGTATTCGCCGTTGACGTGGAAGATCGGCACCGGCAGCATTTTGGCGACATCGCTGCAGTAGGTGCTCGAGCGGCTATCGTCTGGCGACGTGGTGAAGCCGAGCTGGTTGTTCAGGATGACATGGAGCGTGCCACCTGAGGCGTAGGAGTTGAGAAAGCTGAGGTTCAGCGATTCCTGCACGACGCCTTCGCCGGCGAACGCGGCATCGCCGTGGACAAGCAGGCACATGCCGCGGCGACGATCGGTATCGCCGATGCGATCCTGCTTCGCGCGGATGCGGCCCATGGCCACGGGGTTCACGTATTCGAGGTGACTCGGATTGAAGCAGAGCGAAACGTGCAGCTTGCTACCGCTCGCTGCCTGCCAATCGCCACTGGCGCCAAGGTGGTATTTCACGTCGCCGCGGCCAATGTACCAATCGGAGTACGGGTCTTCGAATTCGCGGAAGATGTCGACCGGGCGCTTGCCGACGATGTTCGCGAGCACATTGAGTCGGCCGCGATGGGCCATCGCGAGGACAACTTCGTCGAGACCATCTTCCGCAGCGGCTTCGAGTGCCAAATCCAATAATGGGATTAGGGTTTCGGCGCCTTCGAGCGAGAACGTGTGCGCGCCTAGATACTTCTTGCGGACGAACTCTTCAAAAATCACGGCGGCTGTGAGCCGCGTGAGAATGCGGAGTTGGACCTCGCGACTGGGCGATCGTTCGGGGTCGCTGGTTTCGATGCGCTGCTGAATCCACTCCCGCATTTTGCGGTCGGGGATGTGCATGTACTCGAAGCCGATATGGCCGCGGTAGGTGGCATCGAGCCGTGCGATCAAATCGCGGAGCAGCATCGGCCTCGAAATGCCGCCGCCGAACGTGGTCATGATTTGGCGGTCGAGATCTTCGGGCGTCAAGGCGTAGTGTGCCGGATCGAGCGGCACGCTGTCGCGGGGGGCGAGGCCGAGCGGGTCGAGCTTGGCGGCGCGGTGGCCATGAACGCGATAGCCGACGACGAGTTGGTCGACGTGGTGCTGCAGCAACCGCGATGACTCATCGAGCGCACGAATCGAGGGCCGCCGCGAGGGCGGGTTGAAGACGCTATCCGCCTGGAACGACGGGCGTTTGCGGGCGACGAGCGTATCGCCGTTGCCGCCAGTGAGTTTGCGGAAGTATTGCTGCCAAACGGGCGAAACGCGCGAGGCGTCTTGCAAATAATCTTCGAGCAGGCGTTCGACATACTCAGAGTTATAGGAGTCCAACTCCAACTGAGTTTCGTCACCATTAGCGGACATTGCGGGGAGTTCCTATCCCGAGGCGGGCAAATTGGGCGGGAGGCGAGACTTAATCTAATTGTAGCGGGCGGGGGGAAAGCGTTCACCGGCCATTTGCGCCATACGGAAACTTGTATCAATTATGCGCCATAATTCGCGGCACTACGTGACGAATGGGAAATTTACATCCATTTTGGCGGCGGCGAGCTCTACGAGAAATTTAGCCAACTCACCGGTGACAGCGTCAAAAAAGCGGGCGCCCTTCGCCGCGGTGGCCTGTCGCGGGTCGCCCGCGCCGGAATCTTCGGTGTACTTCTCCCAGGGACGGGGAGCGCGGGCCCAACCGGCTCGCATGCCGGACAGGCGGTATTGGGCGGTAGACTGGGGACCGGCTTTCGCCATATCTACGAGCTCGGGACGCATGTGGAGCACGAGACTCGTTTCCATGTCGTTGGCGTGGTCACCGCCAGCGGCGAACAGTTCGGCCTGCAAGTCGCGACACATCGCGAACCAATTCACCTGCACGATATACACCTTGCGCTTGCCGTAGAGCTCCTTGAGGTGGGTGTAGAAATCGTTGCCGCCGTGGCCGTTAAGGAGCACGGCTTTTTCGATCCCGGTATTGTCGAGCGACTCCGTGAGGTCGGAGATAATTTGGTTGAGCGTGCTGGGGTAGAGGTTCATCGCCAGCGGATAGGTTTGCTGCGAGGTTTGCACGCCGAATGGGATGATCGGAAGGGTGGCGACGGCACCGCCCTGCTCTCGGGCGAGTTCGCAGGCTCGGTCGGCGATCGCAGCCGTCTCGTACACGTCGGTCGCGTACGGTAGGTGGTTTCCGTGAGGCTCCGTGGCGCCGAACGGAAGGACAACGACTTTCGGAATCGCCACTTGGAGGATCGGCAAAGAGGTCTCGCCGATATCGTGAGGTTTTCGCTCGGACATTGGTGTTCCGTTTCGCAAAATGCGTAGATTGTCAGGTTGTGGGTTACTACATTAAGCTACCAACTCGATTTGGAAAACAGGACCACGAATTAATGTTGTCCTCTCGCTCCGCGAGAGGGAATTTCGTCTCGCGGAGCGAGACGGCTACTTTACATAAATAGCTGGTGATTAATGGAAGTTATCGTCCATAAAATGTACGAAGAGATGAGTCGTGCTGCCGCAGTGCTGGTGGCGGACGTTTTAAATACGAAGCCGAACGCCGTGCTCGGGATGGCGACCGGTTCAACACCGCTGGGGTTGTATCAAGAGCTAGTGCGGATGCACCGCGAAGAAGGGCTCGATTTCAGCCAGGTGACGACGTTCAATTTGGACGAGTACGTGGGGCTCGGGCCGAAACATGAGCAGAGCTACCACCACTTCATGCACGATAATTTCTTCAAGCATGTGAACATCGCGCCGAGCAACATATACATCCCGTCAGGCACGACTAGTAATTACCGCGCGTTTTGCGAATGGTACGAACAGCGAATCAAGGAATGCGGCGGGATCGATGTGCAGATTCTGGGGATCGGTTCGGACGGCCATATCGCATTCAACGAGCCGGGAAGCTCGCTGAGCTCACGAACGCGGCTCAAGACGCTTGCGCGGTCGACGATTGAAGACAACTCGCGGTTCTTCAAGCACGCGGATGAAGTGCCGATTTATGCAATCACGATGGGTGTGGGAACGATTCTCGAAGCGAAGACGCTAGTGCTGCTGGGTCACGGGGCGAACAAAGCGTCGGCCGTAGCGGCGATGGTTGAAGGGCCCGTGACATCGATGATCACGGCGAGTGCTCTGCAGTTGCATCCGTCGGCGATGGTGTTTTTGGACGAGACCGCGGCGGCGGATTTGAAAATGCGCGACTACTACGATTGGGTGCTTAAGAAGAAACCGGGTGCCCCGCAGGTTTAGAATCGCAGGCGGAGAGCATCTCGTTGTTTTCGGCGGCGGCACGTTCGTTGAGCGTCGTGAGAAACGAAGGGGACCAGCTCGATTCCGAGTTTCGGCCTTCGACGGATGTACGCCCTACGCCCCACTCCGATGGTAAACAGCGTGCCGCTACGCTCGCCATTTCTGCGCTCAGTTCCGGCGCGATAGCGTTAGCGAATACGGCCAACTTGGCTGGTATAGACAACGTTATTTGTGGCTTGCCGTAGCGGCCGGCGCTCACGATTTGCCGCGCTGCACGATTAGCACCGATCGTAAGCAGCGGCATGCCGGCTCCGATGCTGAACCACGCATATTCGGCGCGATGATCGCCTTTGAAAAGCGCATTGCGCGGGCTACCGGTTCGCATGAGCCCGGGGCAAACTGTGGTGACGTAAATCCCATCCTTGGCTAATTCGGCCCGGAAGGTTTGCGACATACCATTTAAGGCGAACTTGCTCGCACAATACGCCGCCATGTGAGGAACGCCAATTTGACCACCGATCGATGAAATGTTGATGATCCGCCCTTCGCGGCGGCGGTGCATATCGGGCAGCACTTGCCACATGCACAATAGCGGCGCCCAAAAGTGAGTGAGCATCGCGTTGTGGAAGTCGTCGAGCGTCATCGTGTCGACCGGGCCGACTTGGATAACGCCCGCATTGTTGATCAGCACATCAACGGATCCGATTTCGCGGCGAATGCGTTGGAATAACTCGCCGATTTCGACTGGTTGCGTGAGATCGCACCCGTACGCTTCGACGAACTGAGTGCGCTGCGCAGATCTTGAAGCGCATCATCCAGTTCGGTCGCATCCCGGCGCACAGCACCAGAAACGCGCCTTCATCGGCCAGCTGGCGGGCGAGCACCAGTCCTAGGCCGCGCGAGCCACCTGTGATGACGATCACGCGATCGCGAAAATCGTAACGTCGCAAAAACGCCAGAGTGCTCTTGGCTGCGACGTAGGCACCAGCCGTGATAGCGGCGGCAACTGCATAGTTCTGGGCCCGAGTGCGTGACATGCGTCCATCCTCCACCGGCGATTTGCGTACGGCCGCGAGACTCGCGGCCGGTCGGCGCAGTGTTGCAATTGCTATGCCTTGCAGCTGCCGCGATCGCAGCGACGTTTTGTCGGTGGAGAGCACTAGCGGCTGGTATTCGTTTCGGCATCCTTTGGAATGACCGCTCGGAAGATGGCCATCGAGCAGGACGTCACCACATAAGGTTGGGCTTTGGGTATATCAGCCCCTTTTTGAGCCGGCTTGTCGATATCCATGCTTTCAAGGGCTGTATCGAGCAAGCGCTCCCAGGGCTCAGCGTCTTTCACCTCGGGCAACACGAACGGAATATCTTGCGCGTGGTCAGCGTTGAACAGAATCAGCAAATGGTCGCCGATGATCGGAGTGCCGTACTCATCGACATCAATGTGGCCGCCGAACATGTGAACGCCGAGGCACCGCACGTGGCCGGCTTTCCAGGCGTCGGACGACATTTCCTTGCCGCTGGGGTCAAGCCAAGCGATTTCGGGCGAATCGCCGTGGAGCGATTTTCCGTGAAAGAATTTGCGGCGGTGAAAACTTGGCTCCTCGTCGAAGATCGCGATCAGCCGGCGAACGAAATCGAGCATCTTCTTCTGGCAATCATCAAGATTCCAATTGAGCCAGGTGATTTCGTTGTCCTGGCAATAGGCATTATTGTTGCCGCCTTGCGTGTGACCAATTTCGTCGCCGGCCAGCAGCATCGGAATACCCTGCGAAAAAATCAGCGTCGCCAGGAAAGCACGCTTCTTTTTTTCGCGTAGGTCGATGATCTTGGGATCATCGGTCGGACCTTCGACACCGCAATTCCAACTGTCGTTGTCGTTCGAGCCGTCGCGGTTATCTTCGCCGTTCGCTTCGTTGTGCTTTTGATCGTACGACACCAGATCGTTGAGCGTAAAGCCATCGTGGCAGGTGATGAAATTGATGCTCGCGTGTGGACGGCGGCCGCTCCATTCGTACAGGTCGCTCGAACCGCTGATGCGTGTGGCGAATTCGGAGACCATGCCGCCATCACCCTTCCAGAAGCGGCGAACCGAGTCGCGGTATTTGCCGTTCCACTCAGACCACAACGCGGGAAAGTTGCCGACCTGATAACCGCCTTCGCCGAGGTCCCAGGGCTCGGCGATCAGCTTCACCTGGCTGAGCACCGGATCCTGGTGAATGATGTCGAAGAACGCGCCCAGCTTATCGACTTCGTGCAGCTCGCGGGCCAGCGTGCTCGCGAGGTCGAAGCGAAAGCCATCGACGTGCATGTTGATCACCCAGTAGCGCAGGCTATCCATGATGAACTGCAGCACGCGCGGGTTCCGCATGTTGAGCGTGTTGCCGCAGCCGGTGTAGTCCATGTAGTAGCGCGGGTCTTCGGGCGAGAGGCGATAGTAGCTAGCGTTATCAATGCCGCGGAACGACACCGTCGGCCCCATCTGGTTGCCCTCGGCGGTATGGTTGTAGACGACGTCGAGAATGACTTCGATCTTGGCGTCGTGCAGGTTGCGAACCATTGTTTTGAATTCTTGCACGCCTTCGGCCGGGTTTTGAACGGAGGCGTACCGCGGCTCGGCGCGAAGAACGAGAGCGTGTTGTAGCCCCAGTAATTCACAAGCTTTTTGCTTATCAGGATCGAGTCGTCGGCGTGCGTTTGGATCGGCAACAGCTCGACGGCGGTGATGCCGAGCTCGCGGAGGTAGCGAATTGCCGGCTCAGAGGAGAGGCCCGCATACGTGCCGCGAACCTCCTCGGGAATTTGCTCGTTGAGTTTCGTGAAACCCTTTACGTGCAGTTCATAGATCAACGTGCGATGGGACGGCGTTTTTGGTTGGCGGTCATCGCCCCACGTGAAGGCTTCATCAATCACGCAACCGAGTGGGGCGTCGGCCGCGCTATCGAGGTCGTTGTACGACAGATCTGCTTGCTTATCGCCCATCTTGTAGCCGGAAAGGGCATTAGTCCAGTTCGGCGTACGGGCAATCGCTTTGGCGTATGGGTCGAGCAGCACTTTGTGCTCATTAAAGCGGTGTCCGTGCTGCGGCTCGTACAGACCGTACGCGCGGTAGCCGTAGATCTGGCCCGGGCGAACGTCGGGCAGGTAGATGTGCCACACCATATCGGTGTGTTCGACGAGTTCGATGCGCTCGGTCTCTTTTTTGTCGGTGGCGGCGTCGAACAGGCAGAGTTCGACTTTGGTGGCGTTTTCGCTGTAGAGCGCAAAATTTACGCCGCGGCCATCCCAAGTGGCTCCAAGGGGATAGGGTCGACCGGGCCAGGCACGCATCGGCAATTGCTCCTTTAATCCACCTGCGAAGTTAATAACGCTACGGGGAACACGGTGAAAAGGTCCGCGATATCCAGCACGGACGATTGATTATCGTTTGTGGTTTTTTGATGTTGAGACGAGTGATGCGATTTATTCGACAGACGGCATGTCCAGTCATTGGCAAAGTCGTCTGGCAGGATGAGCTTCGTATCCTGCCAGTCAGCAATCGGAAAACCCGCTGCGTTATGGGCAGTCTTCGCTCCTGCCGTGAGGCGATAAAAATGCCGCGGCACGACGCAAATCGCCATTTGATCCTCCCAGCGCCGCGCGAAGGCTAATACATGCTCGGCTTGTGCGCCGGTCGCCGTCAAGGGAATGTACTCGCCAAATGTAAAGACATTTGACCAATCGCGGCGGAGGTTGAGCGTGCTGGTCGTGACCCACAGCTTGAGATCTGGGTCGGGCCAGCGAGCAGACAGCTCTTGCGTGAAGTTCGCAGGATCTTTATCCGCGGCCGCCCAGAGGTTTTTGAGACGATCGCAGCGGTCGTCATAATCGACGGGGCGGCGATTATCGGGATCGACCAGATTGAAGTCCCAGAGCTCGGTGCCGCGGTAAAAATCGGGCATTCCGGGGAGCGTCGCCTTTAGCAGCAGCTGGGCCAGCGAATTGACGAAACCTGCGTTTGCAATTTTGCCGACGAATGCCGAAACATCAGCGGAGAATTCCTGTTGCGCTGGATCAAGTAAAGCGGATACGAAATTGTGAGTCGACGCTTCGTAGCTTTCGTCGGGATTCATCCACGATGTGTGAACCTTCCCTTCCCGCATCGCTTTTTCCAAGTAGCAGAGGATGCGGTCGCGATATGCGTCGCGATCCTCGTCTGTCATCGGCGAGATCGGCCATGTGCCGATGAGCGTTTGATAGATGAAATACTCGTCGTTCGGGCTTGGGACCGGTTCGCCATCCAACTCACCGAGGAGCGGGCGATTCAGCTTCTGCCAGCGGGCGAACGCTTCGCCCCATTCCTCCGAGGCTTCGCTCAGCACATGCAGCCGGGCGCGCATGTCTTCGCCACGTTTCGAATCGTGTGTCGAGGTAGCACACATTGAGTGGGGCCAGGACTCCATGCGGTGCTGCATGAGACGATGGAATTCGTCGAGTGCGAGCGGCTTGGCATCGAGTTCGCCGCCGACTTCGTTGAGCGATGCCAGTGGGAAGTACCGATAGAACGCTGTGTCCTCAACGCCTTTGGCGGCGATCGGGCCGCTGACTTGCTGAAATTTGAGAGCAAACGTTCGCCGCGCTTCGGCCTGCTCTTGCGTGAGAGTCGGCGGGTGTTCGAGCAAGAAAATCGAGGCGATGAAATCGAACACGGCGAATGACATCGTGCGATTGCGGCGCTTCGCCATGCGGACCGCCGAGGTCACCGTGCGGTAGTCGTTCTCGTCGATATCCCAACTGTCGTTGCGGGCGTACGTGCGATAAACCGTCATACTGGCGAGCACTTCGCGAAGCGCTTGGTGTAAGACGGGCTGCGTGAAGTCGCGCGACGAACGATGCTGCTGCGCGAGCCGATACAGTTGGGCCGTGAGCATGTGAAGCTCGCTCGCCATCGTGGTCAATAGCACGGTCCGCCGACTCTCATAAACAATTTCTGCAGGCTTTGAGGACAAACCGCTGATGCGATCGTAGTCGGAGCGCAACTTGCTGAGGCCTTCCCCATCGACTTGCACACGACCGATGACGTTTAACAGGTCGTAGCCCGTCGTGCCTGCGACATCCCAGCTCGGCGGCAGTGGTTCGTCTCCGCTGAGGATTTTTTCCGCCAGAACGTACATCGAGCGAGCTTCGTCGCCGCTGTTGGTTTGCGACGAACGGTACAGCGCTTGTAGATTTTTGAAATAGGCTTGCGGATCGCGCAGCCCATCCGGATGATCGATTCGCAATCCGGTAACCCAACCGGCTTCGAGTAGGCGGGCGACGAGTCGATGCACGGCATCGAATACCCGCGGATCTTCCACGCGAATTGCCGCCAGGTCGTTCACATCAAAAAAGCGGCGGTAGTTGATTTCATCCGAAGCGACGCGCCAATATGCCAGCCGATACCATTGCTCGTCAAATAGTTTCTCGAGCTGGTCGAAGCTCCTAGGATCTCCTTTCTGTCCGTTGATTTGAGCGAGCGCATGATCGAGCGCCGTTCGCACGCTGGAGGAAGCCCCGACCAATTGCTCGAGGCGGCGGGCCGCGATTTTTTGCTCGCGATACCGTTCGTTCATCGAGGCCGCATCGCGGCTAGAGCCAACAGGCAAATTGCGAAGCTGCGTGATAATGCTCGCGAGCTCGTTGCGATCGTCACTTGCCGTGGGGGTGGCGTCGATCGCCAGAGACTCGTCGCCAAGCGCGAGTTCGAGCACATGCGGCCAGGACGGCGGCGCCAGCGGGAAGCGACGCGGGCCATATTCGAACTTCATGCGACGGTCTCGATAAACGACACGCAGATTGCCATTTTCCAAAACCTTGCCGAACGGTTCGCCTAAAAACGGCAACAGGATTTTATCTGCGAGCGCGGCCGTTGGTGGTTGCCACTCGATGTCGAAAAAATCGGCGAAGTACGACCCTTCGCCATTTTCGAGGACATCCAACCACCATAAGTTATTGGGGTCGTTGATGCCCATGTGGTTCGGCACCACATCAAGCAAAATCCCCATTCCCAAATCACCCGCCGCCGCAGCCATTCGCGAAAACGAGTGCAGATCGCCGATCGCTGGGTCGATCGTGCCGTGATCGACCACGTCGTAGCCGTGACTGCTTTCAGCCCGCGCACGGAATAGTGGCGAAAGATAGATGTCCGAGATGCCCAACTTATTCAGGTACGGGAGCAACGCCGTTACCTGTTCGAGCGTTAAATCAGCGCCGAGTTGCAGCCGGTAAGTCGAAAGCGGAATACGGTTGAACTTGCCTGTGGGGGCCGACGTCGTGGCTTTGGGTGCGATAAGCTCCGTCATCGGCGGGCGCATTTCAAGCTGGGAAGTTAGGTGGTTGATTTCGTCCATCGGCCCTCACGGCATAGAATATGCAAATGCCGTGAGAAAAGCATCGATAAAGCAAAGGATATGCCAAATGGCCAAATACTCCAAGGATCGCACCCCAGCGCTGCCAGGCACAACAATCGCCCACGGTGGCGTTCATTTTCAAATTTGGGCCCCCGAACGGAATTCAATCGCCCTGGTGTTTGTTGATTCAGATGGCCGCGAATTGCGAACAATTAAGCTCGATCGCAGCGCCGGCGGCGTTTTTCACACGTTCGTAGAGAATGTGGATACCAACGCTCTTTATGTGTATCGATTGGACGATGACCCATATAAATATCCCGATCCCGCGTCGCATTTTCAGCCGCAAGGCGTTTTCGGCCCATCGCAAGTCGTCGACCACAGCCAATTTGAATGGACTGACGATAAATGGCCGGGCGTACGACTCGCTGGACAGGTGCTGTACGAGCTTCACATCGGCACGTTTACGCCGGAGGGAACGTGGCGCGCGGCGATCGAGAAATTGCCGAAGCTGCGCGACATCGGCGTTACAATTCTCGAAGTGATGCCCGTCGCGGCGTTTCCGGGTGAATTCGGTTGGGGTTACGATGGCGTGTTTTGGTACGCGCCCACGCAACTCTACGGCAAGCCCGATGATTTCCGGGCCTTCATCGATCGAGCCCACGAGCTAGGTCTCGGCGTCATTCTGGATGTGGTCTACAACCACTTCGGCCCAGCGGGGAATTTTACCGGCCAGTTCTCCTCGCATTACACCGCGAAAAAACATCATACCGAGTGGGGCGACGCCATCAATTTCGATTCAGACGATTGCGGGCCGGTAAGGGAGTTCGTCGCCGACAATGCGGCCTACTGGATCCGAGAGTTTCATATCGATGGCCTGCGACTCGACGCGACGCAGGCGATTGTCGACGACTCGGATGAACACATCGTCGCCAAACTGACTCGCGCGGCACGCGCTGCCGCCGGCGATCGATCAATCGTTGTCTTCAGCGAAGATGAAAAAAACCGTTGCTTCCAGGCGCGGCCGCCAGAAAAAGGTGGTTGGGGCACGGATGGATTGTTCAACGACGATTTCCATCACGCTTGCCGCGTTGCCGCCACGGGCAACTCGGAAGGCTATTACCGCGACTACACCGGCTCGCCGCAAGAGCTTATCTCATTGATTCGCTACGGGCATCTGTACCAAGGGCAGTGGAACCCGCGCCAAGGGCGCATCCGCGGTTTCCCGACAGAAGATATTCCCGCATCTCATTTGATTCACTACCTGCAAAACCACGATCAGGTTGCCAACTCCGCACGCGGTTACCGCACGCATTTGCTCACGTCGCCCAGTCGGCATCGGCGCTGACCGCCCTGCTGCTGTTGGGACCGGAAACTCCGATGCTATTCATGGGTGAAGAGTTCGGCGCATCGAATCCATTTCTGTATTTCGCCGATCATGAAGAGGAGCTGGCGCAGCTTGTAAATACCGGTAGGCGGGAGTTCATGCACCAATTTCCGCGGATCAAATCGCTGGAAGACGTGCCGGTACTGTGCGACCCATCGGATAAAGAAACGTTCCTGCAGTGCAAATTGGATTGGGGTGAATGGGATAAGAACACCCCAATGGTAGAATTGCATCGCGATCTGATTCGCCTTCGACGCGAAGATACGGTTATCACGCGGCAGGACCGCTTTGCGATTCAAGGTTCGGTGATTGGACCCGAAGCTTTCGCGTTGCGGTGGTTTGGGGGCGATGCCGATGACCGGCTCGCGCTATTCAATCTCGGGCGCGACGTGGATTGTCATCCGATCGCCGACCCGATGCTTGCCGCGCCGGTCGGCCGGCAATGGCAGATGATTTGGTCGAGCGAAGATGCCCGCTACGGCGGAATGGGGACACCGCAATTCGACAATAAGAATTGGTACCTGCCGGGCCACGCTGCCGTGCTGCTCACAACATGCGATCTATAGCGTTCTCATACACGTGATTAACCACGGAGACACAGAGAACACTGAGAATATTAGAAGCAGTTTCAAAACCGTATTGGCCGTAGCTGGATTCGCAAGAATCTGGCCAAATCCGAAGTCTTGCGACTTCAGCTACGAGGTTTTGAAACCGCCTCTAGCCATTTCTTCTCCGTGTCTCCGTGTCTCCGTGGTTTATTTCTTTTGTCGCTAAGCGTATTTCTCACGCAATGTTTGTGCTGCAGCGACTTCGTTTTTGAGCTTCGTATAAACTTCATCGAGGCTTACTTCGGCCGCCGAACCCGGTGCGAAACCACAATCGGGATTGAGCGTAATTCGCTCGGGGGACACGTGCTTGAGCGCTTGCTCAACGCGCGACACGATCGTATCGGCCGAATCGATTTGTCCCGGCTGGCAACTCACGCAGCCCAAACCGATTTCGATGTTCTCGGGCAATTGCTTGAAGACGGACATATCACCCGCGCCGGGTGATGTGAACTCCATCGTAATGTGGTCCACTTTCAATCGGCCAAGCTGTTTCAAGATGGGGTCGTAGCCGCCGCGATGATCGGCCTCGCCGCGAGCGCGGCGCCAGCCCGACGGCAGAGATGGACCGCCAGCTTCACGCCCTGGATGCCACTCACCACGTCGTTATCCATTTCGACGGCGAAGTCAGACGCCCGCTCGGCATCTTCGTATTGCTTACGCACTTGCGGATCGACGAACAAACACAAATGCGGATCATCGACTTGCACGATCGACACGCCTTCGTCACGCAACAGTTCAACTTCGCGATGCAGAATCGGCACGCAATCGCGGACAAAATCTTCGCGCTTGGGATATGCCTTTGCAGATTTCACGGGATCCCACATCCGTTCGCCAAGCAGCGCAGGCGCTGGCACAGTGGCTTTGATACGTCGCTTGGTGAGCTTTTTCAAAAACGCGACTTCCTGCGCGATAAACCCGGGCGTTTTCGGTGAGAGCTTATCGACGACCACCGTCCACGGCCGGCCATCGGCCGGGTTGCGGCTAAGTTCGAATCCATGTGCTAGTTCAGCAATCACGCCGATGTAACTCTTACGCCACCATTCGCCGTCGGATACGTAATCGAGACCTGCCGTTTCTTGCATGGCAACGGCGCTGCGAATTGCTTCGCCCATCAACCGTCGGTAGTCGTCGCCCTCGATCGGCGAATCATCGGCGATCAAATCCTTGACGAATTGCGGGCGTGGCAATGACCCAATGATCGAAGTGGGAAACAACAGTTGGTCCATGCAAATCTCCGAATTCCGCTTCATAGCCCCAAATGTTTCGAGATCCAGTTCTGCCGCGCGTAATCAAAATCCTGCTGCGTATCGACTTCGATGTATCCGCCCGCCGTATCGACATGCGAAAACCGCTCGCCCTGCTCGATCATGTCCTGAAACAGCAGGATCTTGTACGCTTTTTCGAATGAGGCCGCATCGCGCCACGGGCCACCAGCGAATTGGCCGCGGCGCCGTATATAGTAGTCTCGCAGTCGTGCGGCCCCCGCGGCGGAAAACTTGGCGACGCCAATGTACTCGCCGTAGGCGTCGTGTTCCGCAATCTTGCGATCAACCCGTGTAACCTGGCCGTTGAAAACCGTGACCTTTTCAGCATCATCGGGCGGATGCTCGGTGCGCTGCTTGTATCGTTCGAGCCACGCCGTATCGACGCCCAGCACCATGTCGTCGGTCGAGTTGGCCAGGCGGCCCGCAATATCCGGTGTAAAGAGCACGTCGCTGTAACAGCACACGAATGGCTCATCCATCAAGTCGGACGCGTAAAACAGCGACGCCAGAATGTTGTTCCGCTCCCAATCCGGGTTATGACGGAACGTGAACTGCGGATACGCCTGTTTCACGATATCGATATGGTAGCCGCCAATAAAACAGACGTTGTCGATTCCGTTCGCCGCGAAGGCGTCGACCGCCCAATCGATCAGTCGCTTGCCCGAGACTTCCGCAAAGCACTTCGGCGCGTCGGCCGTGGTCGGCATCAAACGCCGGCCGCGCCCGGCTGCAATCACGATCACACGCATGATTCAGACTCGCCCTCGTTACACATGACATGACTCACGAACTCAGTTGGACAATGCCTAAAGGCTTTGGAGAGCATACCACGCTCGTTTTTGATTGTCGCGAGTTACGAGTTACATGACTAGAAGCAGTTCATAACCGTTCCGGCGGTAGCTGGATTCGCAGAATCCGGCTGAATCCGAAGTCTTGCGACTTCTGCTACGAAGTTTTGAAACCAGTTCTAATGTGAAGTGAATGAACGACCCTTGCAGCATCGCAAATTCACCGTTCACAGCAGCCACTCCTTCGCCCCTGGGCCGGCAGAAACGCTCATTCAGCTCGGAAAATCTGTACGTTGCATTTCGAGCCTGACAGGCTCGGTCTGTCAGCCCCTGAATGTCACGGTACGATTTTCAGCACCGCGCCTTGGCCCGGTCCCAGGTAACACTGCTCGCCGACGAATGGTGTTGCAGCGCCCGAAAACGCGGAAATAAGATCGATCCGCGCCGCTGGCTTGCGTAGTTTAACGGCGCAATAAGCAGAATTCGTAAAGCTTTTATTCACCAGGATGAAGTACCGGCTGCCATCTTCGTGCGTAAAATCGCCCACCAGAAATGGACCGGGTATCGATTCAACGAGCGATTTGTCATCCGGCCCCGCGCAGCCGGCTGGCACGTCGCCAAAGTGATAAACCCGGTCGGACTTCAGCTTAAGTAACGTCGGCGCGAGCTTGCCAATTTGAAGATTGAGCTGCTGCATCGTGTGCCACATCGGATTTTCGTGCCCGAACTGATCGATCGGCCCGCCGCGAAAGTTGCCGACCGCGGGCGTGAAATACTTGAAGTAGGCGATCCCTCGCGCCCCATACGCGAGCGACGTATAGACCTCAAAGCTCATGTCCGCGGGCGATGGCTCACGATAACTCAGAGCGCCGAGTGAAAGCACGATTTGCCAGAAAGGAATGTCATGCTTGAGTGCCGCCCGCCGCACTGCTTCCAAATTGGCGAAGTATTCGCCGCGAAATCCTCCGCCTTCCAGAATTGCGTAATGATCGTAACTTAAAATGGTGGGATGGCAGGTGGCGATGAATTTTTCGAGGTAACCTTCGTAGGTTGGCGTGCCGAGCTGCGCGGCATTCGCATAATTCGGCAGCAGGTTGATGTAGGGCCACGCGCCAGGATGTAATTCGCGGATCGCGCTACTTGCTACTTCCAGCCCAGGAAACAAACCCGCTGACGGTTCATCGAGCAAGTAATAACCGAACACTGCTGGATGACCATGCACCTCTTTCACAACCGCGGCGATTTTGTCGCGAGCAGTTTTCGGATCGACGTTGCTCCAGTCATTGCCGCTGACACGAGCATCTTGAACGATGGCCTTGAGGCC
Source organism: uncultured Planctomycetota bacterium (assembly GCA_963733705.1). Lineage (GTDB taxonomy): Bacteria > Planctomycetota > Planctomycetia > Pirellulales > Lacipirellulaceae > JABDGM01. The sequence continues at coordinate 850,620 of CAVTEJ010000015.1, forward strand.
AGCCGCCTGGCAGGCGTCCAATGCTGCGGGCGGCACGAAACCCGCCACTGTGAAACCGCAGTCGTGCATCTTCTTCAGCACCGCCACGTCATTCGGCACGTTGTCCCAGGCCAAGACTGGGAAAAATGGCGCCGGCTCCGAGGCCAAACAAGGCAAATAGGTGACAGCAGCGAGTGCAACAGCGAGTGAAGTGAGCCGCATTAAAAACCTCTCATCAAGTTCGAGTTATCTCGAAAGGCGAGTATAACCGGGCCGGTTCGGCGACGGACGGGAAGAAAGGTCTACTTCGGGAAAATCGCAACCTATTGCGATTTCTCAACTTATGTACTGCGACAAGATTTCGCGCAAAAATCACCTCCAAACTGCCCTGTTCTTAGGAGTTGGACCTTATCTCCTGATGTCGGCGGGCTAGTCGACGTAAAAACACGAGCGAGGGTGGGTGCGAGTGCGGTTGGCACACAAGCTTTCGACGGTCCAGACCCTGACCGGGAGGAATTCGCCCTATTTGAAGCAAGTGACGCTGGCTTTGCGAGGTACTTGATTTTTCGCACGTCAATATCATACTTCGCCCTGCCTAAGTTCGCTGTATCAAGTCCGTCGTTGCCAATCGTTATGAGCAATAACGATTGAGCCTTGCTTTGTGGCATCCTGTTGTGTGTAGCCGTTCTAGCGCTGTATTCCAAGGAGTAAGCCGATGTGGTCGCTCAGCACTTGGTTTCCAATCGCCGCGTTGATCCTCCTTCTTGTGCAACTCATAGCTCCCGTGGTGGCATATTTGGTAACCGGCTGGATGCGACGCAAAAACAGCATCATGGAGGCGTTCGACGACGACTCCGCAAAAGACTATTTTGACACGTTTCATGCACAAGCACGTGAAGAGTTGAGGAAAGCGAAAGATATCGAGAAGCGCAAGGCACTAAAGGAGAAAATCGAGAAAGCGATGCTCTCGAAGTACTACGATTTGCGCTTCTCGCGATGGAAATTCTTCGTACCAAGCGCCATCGGATTTGCAGTCGCCATATTATTCCTGGGCTTCTGCGCGATCGCACTTCACACATGGCTCAGCGGCCAACGATTTACAATTCCTGGCGATGAGTCGATTCGTACCGGCGTCGTCTTTGCAATCATCGGCGGTTATACGTGGGTAATGTACGACATCATCTTAAAATCATGTAATGAGCGGCTCAATCCTCGAGATCTATACTGGGCATCGTTTCGGCTCATCATTAGCGCACCAGCCGGTTATGCGATGGGCCTGCTCGCGGCACCCGGCATTCGCGAAACGATCGCCTTTTGCTTGGGCGCTTTCCCGGCCTGGACTCTTCGCTCGCTGGCCCGCCGAATTGTGGCCGCATCTCTCCCCACCGACTCCGCTTCCGGCGAATCGGGTACCGAACTAGTGGCGTTGCCAAGCATCGATGTAAACGGTGCACAATCACTGTTTGACGAAGGAATCACAACCATTCACGAACTCGCCAACTGGGATCCCGTGGAACTGACAATGCGCTTGGGCCAGCCATTCAGTTATATAGTTGGCATTATTAGCGACGCACTTTTGTGGCAATACCTTGGCACCAAGGATAACTTCGACAAATTTCGGATCCGAGGTGTAAATGGAGCCTATGATTGCTGCCTTCTCAACTATGATTTGCACGAAACCGACGACGAAGATGATCAGAAAAAGGCTCGTGCGGTTCTTAAAGATTTAGCAGCCGCGCTTTCGATTGACGTTGCTTCCGCGGAAAACCTTGTTTGGAACGTCGCGATGGACCCCAATGCATTGTTCATTTTCGCGGTCTGGGGAGATATCAGAGACTACGAGTAAGCGGACTCAAATACGCGGACGACAACTCCGGTTACAAACGGCCATGCGAAAGTCGCGGCGCAGTGAATGTCGCTTAGCAAGCTCCGCAAATTCACCGCACTCCCCCCTCCTCCTGCTGCAAAACGCGCGGCCAAAAATATTTGTGGAATCTAGCCGCCGATTGTGTTAACGTCTGTTCACGCTGCATTTCGACAGCGCTCGCTCTTTGATAATTTGAAATTTTCACGCGTGAGGTCATACGCCTGAATCGAGATGCGCCTTGCATCCGCGGAAACCGTGACTACGCGGGCCATCGCTATACGTCTCCGCGGATTTTCAACCGCATGGCAAACATCGCACTGGCACATGACCATCCGTGCCCAGCATTTTAGAAAGCAAAGCCGCCGACTTTTGCGCGGTCAACCGCTGCTTTGCCGCTGCTCCTACAGCCATTTCCAACCGCTGACCGAGGCAAAAACCGGGATTTTGCACACGATTTTTGGGACCCCTACCGGCCGCGCACAATTGGCTTCGTACGAGTTATTAAGCCACGATTCGTCAATGCAGGCCCGCGCACGTGGACGGAACGCACGCTTCGGTCGATAATGAGCGGCATGCGGTACTCATTGTGCAAACACGCTGCCGTCCAAATCTGCCTTGCGGCGATCGCAGTTTGTGTTGTCCGTGCCGAGGACGGTCCTGCGCCACCGGTAAAGGAATACAAGGGCCGCGAAATCGCGCAGACGATGCACTACCTCGGCGCGCCGTGGCTCACCCGCGAGTCGCGCGAACGCGAGGAAGATTGCAAAACGATGCTCGCCGCCCTCCATCTGAAACCGGGCGATGTAGTTTGCGACCTCGGCTGCGGCAACGGCTTTTACACACTGAAACTCGCCAAGCTCGTCGGCGATAAAGGTCGTGTGATCGCGGTCGACATTCAAAAAGAAATGCTTGAGTTGCTCAAGGACCGCGCTACTGAGGAAAAAATCACCAACATCGAACCGGTGCTTGGCACGGTCGTCGATCCAAAACTTCCGGCAGGCTCGGTTGACTTGGTTCTTTTAGTGGATGTCTACCACGAGTTTTCAAACCCCGAGGAAATGCTGGCCGCCATTCGCAAAAGCCTCAAACCGACCGGCCGCATCGCGCTGGCGGAGTTTCGTGCCGAAGATCCCAACGTGCCGATCAAGCCGCTCCACAAAATGAGCAAGGCTCAAATCATGAAGGAGTTTCCGCCCAACGGTTTCAAACTGGTCGAGCAATTCGACAAGTTGCCGTGGCAGCACCTCATGTTCTTTGAGCGCGATGATGCGCCACAGAACACGGAGAAATCTGGTGAAGCCCCTGCACCCGCCAGATAAACCACTCATCGATTGCCGCCCGCAGCGCAAGCAAGGGACGCGCGCCCGCTAAGACAATCCCAGAATCTTTCGAGGGTTGTCACGCAGCAACGTTTTTATCTGCTCTTCATTGAGCCCCGCCTTCCGCAAATTTTCCTCCGATCGCTGCATCGTGCCCGCAGATCCCATGAGGTGCGTGCGATCGGCCGACCACGTCGCCAAGTTTTCATCGACCACCACGCGCTGATCGCCGATCGAATATTCACCCGGCCCCTGCCCCGCCCCACGAATCGCATCGGTCACCACGAACGCCCGTTCAATTCCGCAGCACTCCAGATAATTCTTGAGCGCAAAAAACGGCACATGCACGCCATCCGCGATGAACCCAATATACAGGTACTCGGCCTGGCTCAACACACGCTGAATGATGTTGTCATGTCGCGGCAACAGCGCAGGGCAACCGTTGCCCAGGTGCGTATATAACGACATTCCGGCATCGATAGCTGAGCGCAACTCGTCGAGCGTTGCATCGCAATGGCCCGCCGAAACGCGTATATTCTGCTGACTCAGAAACTTCGTCACCCGGCCGCCAGCATCTCGTTCCGGCGCGAGTGTCACAATTCGAGTTAATCCACCCGCTGCGTCGAGCAGTCGCCGAATTACGCCGACTTCGGCCGGCCGTGCAGCGGCGCGTGGATGCGTCCCAATATACCCCGGAGATTCGTTTAAAAATGGTCCCTCGATGTGTATCCCCTGCAGCACCTCGGCGATGATTGAATCCGCCTCTCGCATCCGCACGATATTCGCAAGTCTTCTGCACATTACGTCGAGGTCGGCTGTGATCACCGTCGCCAGAATGTGTTCGACTCCTTCATCGCGAAGTCTTCGACACACCACCGCCACGCGCTCTGCCGACAATTCATCGGCATTGAAATCCACATCTGCGTATCCGTTCACTTGCAGATCGATATAGCCGAAGTGACTATGCATGTTTTAAGTACCACACAAAATGCGGAAGGCGAACGATGGACGTCAAAATTATGCCGGACAAGGCCAGCATGGGAAAGGCGGCCGCGGCGGCCGGAGCCGAACACATTCGCCGTGCGCTGGCCGAACGGCGCCGGGCTAATATCATTGTCGCTACTGGCGCCTCACAATTCGAGATGCTGGCTGCCCTCGTTGCCGAACCCGATATCAACTGGAACCACGTCACGGGTTTTCACCTAGACGAGTACGTCGGCCTGCCAATCTCCCACCCTGCCTCCTTTCGTGGCTACCTGTGGCAGCGTTTCGTTAGCAAGCTGCCGCTGCCGCCGCGTGCCTTTCACTTCCTCGACGGCGAGCGCGATCCGCAGACCGAATGCCAACGCGTGGCCGAAATCATTCGCCGGCACCCCATCGACGTTGCTTTCGTCGGCATCGGCGAAAACGGCCATTTGGCGTTCAACGACCCGCCCGCCGACTTTGAGACCGAAGAGCCCTATTTAGTTGTCCAGCTCGACGATGCATGCCGTCGCCAGCAACTAGGCGAAGGCTGGTTCCCGACATTCGACGATGTGCCGAAGCAAGCGATCTCGATGAGCGTGCGACAAATCATGAAGAGCAGCTCGATCATTTGCACCGTGCCAGACGAACGCAAAGCCGAAGCTGTACGAAACTCCGTTGAACGTGCCGTCTCACCCACGGTTCCCGCGTCCATTCTTCAGCAGCATCCAAACTGCAGACTCTATTTGGACAAACCGGGAGCTTCTAAGCTAAAAGACTTCACCTAAAAATGCTCTATGCACTCACCACCACGACCGGATCTAGATGGTTCATTGTTTCGCACGTCTGATGTAACTTTTAGAGCGCGAAAGCCAAATCAATGGCGAAGGAGTCGAAGTCGCTTGACTTACCGTTGACTTTTGTCATTACGTGCAATTCGGTCGCGTTGGGATCTGTCGATTGTCGGCCCGGCGTGTACCAGCGGAAGTGGTTGACCGCATCCGGATTCGCCGCGTCGAAGGAAAAAAGCGCGTTGGGGCCGCTGGACGAATCGGTCGGATTGCTCAACAGGAAATCGCCGACCGTGCCGCTCGTAATCGTAAAAAATGCGAGATATTTACCAGCTGGAACACTAATCGTGCTACTGCCGCTGGCGCCACCGGTAAAGAGAACTTGGAAGTTGCCGGTAGCGAGTGCCGCGGCAGCATAACCGGGATCTCCAGGATGCAGTCCTCCAATCGCACCGTCCGCACTATCTACGAAGTAGATCCCCACATCGCCATTCGGCGTCGATTGCTTTTCGCTCTTCAATGCGGCGGAGAGCGAAACGTTTCCACCGCTTGCCCCAGGCGCATGGAGCGTAGCCGATTGAACCGCAGCACTCGACGGATGCACGTCAATAACGGCATCGTTGAAGTCGGCATCGCCGAGGTTCAGTAAATCCTCCCAGTTATATTGCGCATTGCCAGTCACTGAATCGGCGATGATTTGCGTATGTCGCATGCCATCCGGATTTGCAGACGCTAAGCTGAAGAATGCTAGCGGCGCGCCCGAATTGTTGTTTCCGCGAACCGTGTCGGTTGAATTCCGCGATAGGAAATTCGCAGTCGTATTATTTTGGATCAGGTAGAAAATTAGCATCTGCCCTCCCTCGAGCGTGACATTGATGCTGGCTCCCGCCTTCTCGCCTTTAGCAAACAACAACTGCCGAGTTGAGCTGCTGAGCGCCGCTTGGGCATAGCCGGCCTGGCCTGGCGCGATACCGTTGATCGAGCCGTTCATTGAGTCGACGATGAAGTAGCCGAATTCATTGTTGTAGGAGGCATTCTTTTCGGTCCAATCGAAGGTTATCGTTTGCGAAGTCCCGACGGCTCCCGGCACGATGTAAACGCCCGTGTTGTAGTCGGGAGCGTAAACAACGGACATGGTGGCAGAATCGGCACTGGTACCTGAACTATTCGTCGCCACCGCGGTAATCGAATTCGCACCCACGGCCAGAACACCTGCGGGGAGGGTCGCAGAGTAAGTACCCGAGCCGGCAGTAGTTTCGCTGCCTGCAGCAACGACGGACCCATTCAATTTGAACTGTACCGTAGAGCCTGTTGCGGCCGTCACGGTCAAAGTTGGTGTGCCAGTGGATATGTAACCGTTGCCGTCGAAAGCGCCCGTATTGCTGGAGCTGCTGACATTCAAACTCGTCGGCGCCGCAGGCACGCCTCCCGTTCCCGAATCTGCCGTGACGGTTAGAGTGAAAGCTTGCATGTCATAATTCAGCTGTGTGTCGTCCGCAGACAGTGCTCGCACGCCAGCTAACAAGTTGATGGTTCCGGTGAAACCCGTTTTTGGGGCCAGCGATACTTGCCCCGTGCTTTGGTTAATGCTGATCGTGACATTAGCGGGAGCGCTGAAGGTAGTCGGATCAACAACTGTGTAGAAAACGCCGCCGCCGGATGAATCGCTCGAGGTCAGCGTAAACGTTTCCGCCGTATTTTCCTCCAGCGATTGGTCAAAGACATCGCCCAAGAACGGAGGATCGGTTTGTGTATCCGTAACCGCCGTTGCCTTAAACGTCGTTTGCGTCGTTTGGCCCGTGGTGTTGGCGGCAGTCACCGTGATATCGGCGCTGCTTCCGATGAAGCTGGCTGGGGCGGTGACACGCAGCACGGCGTTTTGAGTGTCGGTTACGATCGAGGCCGACGTAATCGTGATCGCGTTGGTCGGCTGGCTATCTTCGGTTCCCGCTGAGTTCTCAGTTACGGTCGTCGACATGATTTTCTCAAAAGTGTCGAACCCGCTCACCAGTTGTCCGAAGATCGTATACCGAAAATCCAAATACTGCGGCATGTCTGCCAGCGCGATGGGTGTTGTGGCGCCGGTACCATCGATTGCCGTAATGAAAAACTCCGAATCGGCCGTATCGCGGCCTGCATTGGCCATTGCCAGCAGGCCGGGGCTGGTGAAGGTCAGCGAGGTATTGAACTCGTCGGTTAGTTTCACGCCCGTGTCGCTCGTACCACTTTTGCCGCCTTGCGCCATAAAGCCATCGAGGATGCGGAAGAAGTCGAGGCCGTCGTAGTAGCCTTGGCCGACTAGCGTCTCGATGCGGCTCGTCGTCTCGGGAGACAAATCTTCAAACAGGTGAAGCACAAGCGTACCGGTGAACGCGACGCCGTTTTTGTCGGTGCCAGAAACGTTAAGCACCAGGCTCTTGCTGGCCGGTGATTCGAGCGACAACTGCACGCTTGGATCGGAACTGCTGAATGTGTACGTAATCGGATTGCCGACCGAGTCTACGCCCGTCAATGGAACCAACACCGATTTGCCGCCAGGAACTGAGATGTCATTTATCGGAGCGACGCTGACCGTTGAATTCACATTTAGTGTGAAATCTTGCGCCACGTAGCTCGTCGGTGTATCGGCGCTATTCGTTAGCAAAACGCGCGCTCGCAGATGCACGGCTCCGCCGAAGCCCGCGTCGGGCGTGAGCGTGGCGACGCCCGTCGCTTGATTGATACTTACAGTGACGTGGTCCGGCGCCGCGAGCGTAGTGGGGTCGACGATGCTATAAGACAAGCCTGCGCCGAGCGGATCCGTTGCGCTTAATGTTACGTTGACGGGCGTGCCAATGGTCGTGGACTGGTCGGCAACCGTATTCAGAGTTGGTGCCACAACGGTCAGCGTGAAATCCTGCGTGTCGTAACTTGCCTGAACGTCGGCTGCTTCCGCGCCACGAACGCCTGCTTTCAAATGAATGGTGCCAACGAACCCAGCCGCCGGCGTTAAAAACGCTTGTCCTGTCGGACGATCGATCGTCACGAGTACATTCGCCGGCGTGCCGAATGTATCAGCGTCTACGATCGTGTAGTACGTGTCTTGATCCGTCACATCACTTGACGTCAGCATTAAACTCACCGAGCCGCCAATGGGAACGGTTTGATCGGTGACTGGTGTCGTCAGTGCTGGGCCAGTATTTACCGTGAGTGAAAAGCTTTGGAAATTGTAGTTGGCTTCGTCGTCGCTGGATTCGGCGCCGCGCACTCCGGCTCGCAAATTAATCGTGCCGCTAAAGCCGGTTGCGGGTGTCAGTGTGACAACGCCCGTGCTCTGGTTAATCAATACCGTGACGTTACTTGGAGCCGTAAAACTGTTTTGGTCAACGATCGTAAAAATCGAATCGCCCGCCGCAGGCGTCGTGGCCAGTGTGAATGACAAGGGCTCGTTTTGGCCGGTGACGTGGTTGGCAACCGGATTCAATGTGATCACGTTCAAAGCGAAGCTTTGCGTTGTGTAGTTTTCCGGTTCGTCAGCACTGCTCGAATCGCGAACGCGAGCGAGCAGGTTTACCGTGCCTGAAAAGCCAGAATGAGGCGACAGGGTCACTTGCCCTGTTGCTTGATCGATCGAGACATCCACGTCAGTCGGCGCTGCTAAGCTACTCGCATCAACGACTGAATAAACCAGATTTGCTCCCAATGATTCGCTGGCGTGTAGCGTGAACGTGGCGTCGACTCCGCTCGCTACGGTTTGATCTGCAACGGGGCTGAGTGGCGCAGCGGAAACATCTAGCGTAAATGCTTGCGAAATGTAATTGGACCAGGCATCGGGACTTGCAGCATCGCGAACCCCCGCCAGCAAATTCAACGTGCCTTGGAAACCGGCGTGCGGAGTCAACGTAACCTGACCGGTTGCTTGATCGATGGCTACATCGACATTAGTCGGTGCGGCCTGTGTCGTTGCGTCGACGATGGAATAGACAATTCCATTTCCTGAAGAGTCGGTCGAGTGCAGCGAGAATACATCTGGTACGCCGGCCCCCGTCGTCTGGTTATCCACAGCACTTAGCGTCGGCGCCACGACGTTGAGTGTGAATGCCTGATAGTCGAAATTTGTGATCGTGTTATCGTCAGTTGCCCTTTTCACAGTCGCCCAAAGTGTTATCTGCCCGGTGACTCCCGCGTTCGGTGTTAACGTGACATTGCCGGTCGCATCGTCAACTGCAACAGTGACGTTGGTGGGTGCATCGAGCGTATTCGGGTCAAAGATAGCGTAGGACACGCCACCCCCGCTAACTTCCGTCGACGTGAGTGTGAATGAGACGGGTGCGCCGGGTACCGTCGCGTGGTCGGTGACTGGGCCCAAAAACGGGTGGTCGGTAGCCGTATCGGTCACGACAGATGCCGTGAAGCCTTGTTGGACGGATTCATTGGCGGAATTGGTCGCGACGACGGTGATCGTGGCACTACTTCCGTCAAACGTGGCGGGAGCGGTGACACGCAGAACGGCATTTTGCGTGTCGGTTACGATCGTGGCCGATGTTATCGTGATCGCGTGCGTGGGCATGCTGATTTCGGTGCCGGCCGTGTTGGTCGTGACGACGGTCGACATCATTTTCTCAAAGGTGTCGAAGCCGCTCACGAGTTGGCCGAAGATCGTGTAGTGAAAATCCAAGAATTGTGGCATTTCCGCGAGCGTTATCGGCGTCGTCGTGCCACCGCCGTCAATTGCCGTGATGAAGAATTCCGAATCGCCCGTATCAGGACCCGCATTGGCCATCGCCAACAGGCCTGGGCTGGTGAAGGTCAGTTGCGTGTTGAACTCGTCATCGAGGAGCACACCCGTATCACCGCTCCCATTTCTTCCGGCCTGCGCCACAAAGCCATCGAGCACGCGGAAGAAATCCAAGCCGTTGTAATAACCCTGCCCGACTAACGTCTCAATGCGGCTCGTCGTAGCTGGTGTCAAATCTTCGAACAAATGGAGCACCAAGGTGCCCGTGAACGCGTTGCCGTCTTTGTCCGTCCCCGAGATGCCGAGTTCCAAGCTCTTGCTGGTTGGCGATTCGATCGATAGCTGGACAGTGGGATTTGAGCTGATGAGCGAATATGTGATCGGACCGCTTACCGAACTTGTTCCTGTCAGCGGAACTAAAACCGATTTGCCGCCGGGCACGGAGATGTTATTGAGCGTGCCTAAGTTTACCGACAACATCTGCCGTGATTCGAGTTGCTCGAATGACACCCGGCGCTCGCGCGATGACCGGCCGCGGATTGCGAGCTTACGACGCGATGAAAGGCGCAAAGCGCGCAATAGCGAAAACTTCATGGCAGCTTCACTCGGAGTGTGAACACGAGCAGGAACAGCTACAGAACCGCATGAGCGATGCGCGCGAAACGTCGCGCAAATTCCCTCCGCACAAAGTGCGATCGCTAAGAAACCGCTTCTCGTTCCCGTTCACTAGTGTTCATTTATTATGATCTCGCCGCATCAAAATCAATCACTAGATTTAACGCTTTAGCGCGGGAAAAGGATCGAATGTGGCTAGAATAAAACCGCATATCCAAAATGAAAAGAATATCCGTTGCGCCGTGGGTGTGATTCGGTCTTAGAGTCCCCAAACGGCGGAATTCTGGTACTCGTCATAAAGACGCCCTACTCTTTCACTTCCAATTTGATATTCCGAAACCGCACTTCGGTCGGCCCGCCCGCGTGTAGCTGCAACGCAAATACGCCTTCGCGCGTTCCGGCCGCGTCTTCATAATCCGCACACACATGGCCGTTGAGCCAGGTGCGAATGTGGCTGCCGATCGCCTCGATTTCGTAGTGGTTCCAGTCGCCTTTCTTGAGAAACTTCTCGCCCGATTTGTCGGAGAGCACGCCTCGGCCGTTTTCCTCATAAAGCTTGCCCCACCACCCCGGCCCAACGTCAGCCTGGTAGCCGCGAACTTCGTTGAAGCCATCGAGTGGCGCGGTGCGGAACTGCACGCCGCTGTTGCCGGCATCATCTACGAGCTTCAAGTCGAGCGACAGCTTGAAATCCTTGGCCGACATATCGCTCAGCAAAAACGTGTTGTGAGCCAAGCCTTTGGTGCGACCCACAATTTCGCCGTTTTCGACCGACCACAAATCCGGTTCGCCCCGCCAGCCTGTCAAATCCTTCCCATTGAAGAAGTTGGCCGCGTTCTCCTTCGTCGAAAGCATCGGCACCTGTTCCTTGCCCCGTAAGTAAGCGAACAGAGAAAGCACCTCATGGGGCGAGAACTGTTTCAATTGATCTTCAGGCATCATCGAAACGGGGCTGAGCGTCCGTTCGTCGATTTCCTGCTTCGGCACAATGATGGTATCCGTTGCTGTGCGCAGAGTCAGCGATTTGTCGTTGTCCGCAGAAACGATGCCCGTAATCACCCGGCCGTCCGTCGTAGTGACGACCGTCGCCTGATATTCCTTCGCAATCACCGCGCTCGGATCGACGATGTTCGATAACAAATACTCAGGATCGGACCGATTCGAGCCCGTCAAGTTCGGGCCAATGGTGTTTCCCACACCATACAGCGTATGGCATTGCTGACACGTTTTGCCGAAGACGGCCCGGCCCAGCGACGCGTCGGGCGGTTCTTTCTGCTGACTCACCAGCAACTTGCGGTACGAATCGATCAACGCCGCCTTATCTGCCGGCGTGCTGCGAACCTGCCCCCACACGTCGCCGATCATTTTGTCGATCGACTCGTCCTTCAGATTGTGCAATTGGCGCACGAGATCGGCCGGAAGATCCTTGGCCGGAATTCGCTGCGCGGTAACCGCTTTGAGCATTTCGATGCCGTACGGTGCGCGCGAAGCAAGCGTCGCCAGTGCCGCTCGTTTTTCATTGGCCGTCAACTGCGGATAGGCGGCCAGAATCTTCGCCGGCGTTTCTGGGTCGTCGTAAAGCGCCAGCCCAGCGAGCGCCGCGTCGCGCAATTTTTCGTCCGTCAGCAGCGCCTGCAGCGTGGCCGGGAGCTTGGGATCTTTCGCCGCTAACAACGCCTTCAATGCATCACGCCGCGCGCCGTCCTCCGCATGCGCATTGCTCGCGACCGTCCGCAAACCATTCATCGCAGTTTCATCGCCGAACGCGACGCCGACCGCATTCGTCTCGGCCTTCACGTCCGCATTACTGCTTTTCGACAGGGTGGCATAAACATCCGCCCAACCCGCTGGGGCCTTCGCCCGCCGTTGCCCCGCAAGCGCGGCCCGCAGCGCACGGACAATCGCCAAACGCTCTTCGTCCTCGGTCGACTTTGCCAGTCCATTTACCAACACCGCGAGGCCGGCATTCTTTTCTAAACTACCGATTCGACGCAGCGTCAGCTCGCGTAGCAGCGGAATCGTGTTGCCACAAGACAACCCAAATGCGAGCGCTCGCCCTGGGTCTTCCGCCGCCAGCGGTTCCGCCGCATACCAGTACATTAGCGGCAAGTTCTGATCGCGGAGGTCGTCCTTATGCGCGCCGAACAGCTTCACTACATCCCATCGCTGTCCCGCCGGAATTCGCTGCATCGCCGACGCAAGATATAGCCGTACGACTTGCGACGTGTCTTTCTCCGCCATCGTTGCGAACTGCGGCAGCAACTCCGCAATATTCGCGTCATCGTGATCGATCGAAAGCTGAATCGCCCAAGCCCGCACATATTCATTCTTATCCGCGAACAATTTCGGCAGCAGATCGGCCGGAACACCGCCCGTCACATCCAGCGCCCACATTCCCCGCAATCGCCGCGTTTCATCGGGATTCGACGTCGCAATTTCCGCCAGGCGCTTTCGCGTCTGTCGATCGAGCTTGCCCGCCGCCGCGCGTTCTTCCAGCAATCGCCGCGCGTGCCGCACGTACCAATCATTCTTCTCAAGTGTCAACTCGGCGAGTTCGCGATCGCCAAGTTGCTTTAGGTCGACATCTCTTGCGTACCGGCTTGCCATAGAACACCGTATAGATGCGGCCGTTGGTTCGATCATGGCCTTCGACGTTTGTGTGGTGGCACGCGTTGAGATCGTACCAATCAATGACGTACACCTGCCCATCCGGCCCGTATCGCAGATTCAAGATTTGGGACGCCAGATCATACGACAGCAAAAAATCCTTGCCGTGATGCCCGACAAACCCTGAACCCAGTCGCTCCAAAATATCCATGTTGATCCGCTGGCCATGGATGTTGTTCATGAAAATGCACGAGCGATACTGATCGGGCCACTTGCCGCCCAAATAAATCATTGCCCCTGCGTGTGCGTGGCCGCCGCCCGCGTCGCCAGATCGGCCGTTCCCACCGTGTGGCGTATCACCCACATAGTGCCGATGATCGGCAATCGTTTGAATGTCTTCGTACGTATACGGATCGGTATGCGGCCCCGCTTGCCGTATGTAACGCCCGCCTTGAATGATGTGGTACAGGTGCGGAATCACGCACGCCGTGCAAAACGCCTGACCGTGATCGTCGAAATCAACGCCCCACGGATTGCTCGTTCCTTCGGCGAACACTTCGAACCGGTGCGTGATCGGGTGATATCGCCAAATGCCCGCCGTCAGCGGCACTCGCTTCGAGTTGGGCGTTCCCGGCTTCCCCACGTTCGAATGCGTGAACACACCATGGCAACCGTACAGCCAGCCATCCGGCCCCCAAATAAACGTGTTCAGCGTCTCGTGCGTATCTTCGTAGCCGAAGCCATCGAGCAGCACTTCAGGCTTGCCATCGGGAATGTCGTCGCCATTCCGATCCGGGATGAACAGTAGATTCGGCGCAGCCCCCACGAACACGCCGCCGAATCCCACTTCAATGCCACTTACCAAATTCAAGTTTTCGGCAAACACTTTCCGCTTGTCGAATTTGCCGTCGCCATCCGAATCTTCGAAAATGAGAATGCGGTCCTTACCCTGCCCTTCCGGCGCACGAATCGGATACGTATACGCCTCTGCCACCCACAATCGCCCGCGGTCATCAAGCGCCATCGCAATCGGCTGCCGAACCTCCGGCTCCTGCGCCGCGAGCTTCACCGAAAAACCATCCGGCAGCTTCATCACCTTCACTGCTTCTTCGCCTGGCAGTCCGGCATACGGATAATCGTCCCCCGTGCCCGTTTGCGTCGCCTCGCTCGGCACTTTCGGCGGCGCATCGTAGAACCGAAATCCGTCGTAATTGATGTGGCCCCATCCCGCACTGCCGTGATCCACCACGCGAACGATAATCCGCTGCCCCAGCACTTTGCTCAGGTCCGCAACCACGGGCCGCATTTGCTCGGCAGCCCGTCCACTTGCCGTGAACACAACCTGATTGTTATCCGCGCGCACCAATTCAACACGCAGCGCTGCTCCCGCTCCACCGCCAATCAGAAAGCTGGCATACGGGTGGGTGACTTTGAACGCGACGGATGTCAACGTGCCCTGCGGACCGTCGCCGGCGCGTTCAAAGGTTCCCACCCAATACTTGCCTTGATGCCCGCTCACACTATCGCTGCGCCGCGGGTGAACCGTATCGCCTTCGATTGGTTGCCCCTCAAATGCTGTCCCCGTCGCCGTCCAATCCGAAAGGTCGCCTTTCTCAAAATCGAGATTCAGCACGCGCCCATCATCCGCCGTCGGCGGAAAACCATCCTCCGCTTTGGCCGCATCCGGCTTCGCGGCCGGTGCGGGCGACGGTTCCGGCGCGGGCTTCGTCGCCCCGCGCGGCAGCGGCTGCGCCCCTTCCCATTTCCGCCGATCGACCTGGTCCACATCGTGCGTGAATACGAACGTCCCCTTCTTGTTGCCGACGACGATGTCATCCCACTTATCGCCGTTGATATCGCCAACCGTAACCTGCGTGCCGACCCCCGAATTCGAATCGATCAAGTACGGAATGAAGTGTACATCTTTTCCATCGCGCACCGTTTTGAACCAATACAACACGGCCGGATCGTGCGCACCCGGATCGTGCCCGCCATGCGCCCAATAGCGCTTGCCAGTGATGATATCGGGGATCCCGTCATGATCCATGTCCGCGATCCCGACCGCGTGCAATTGCGAGAACGCCACGCCGTACTCATTCTCCTCCGGCTTCTCGCCCATGATCTTGTGTTCTTTGAACTCGATCTCGCCCTTGTCGTCCTTGCCAAGGTTTTCGAACCACGAGAGCCCGTACGCGTGCGCCGCTTTGCTGGTCACAACGTCGTTATCCCCATCGCCATCCACATCGAACGCGAACATCTGCGAGCCACCACCGTCGCTGAACTTCACCGCGTGGAACTTCCAGAACTCATCCTTAGAATCCTTCGCCGGCTGCTCCCACCACCCGTCTTTTTCTAAGAAGTCGAGCCGATTGTCGCCGTTCACATCGCCAATCCCCATCCCATGCGTGAATCGCTGATAGCCGCGCTTCGGCGTAATCGGATGGAACGTCCACGGCTGCGCCGGGTCGTCTTTCGGAATTTCGGCATATCCGAATTGCCCGCCACTTGCACATATAATCTCTGGCTTCCCGTCGCCCGTGATATCCGCAAACGTCGGCGACTCATCATCCACCGTCTTCAGAATAAGATGTTTCTCCCAATTGCCGTCTTTCTCCTTCGGATTTTCAAACCACCACGCCTCCACGCCGGGAAACCCGATCACGACGATATCGGTCCACCCGTCGCCGTTCACGTCATACGTGAACGTAAAAAAGTTGTCGGAATAATTGGCGATATCGAAAGGCTTCGCCGGATAGTACTCGTGCCGCTCAGTGTAGTGCGGTCCCGCGTACCAGTACGGACCGGACACAATGTCCATCACGCCGTCGTGATTGAAATCGCCAAAGCTAGCGCCTTCGGAAAAGAACTTGTCCGTCAGCTGCAACTTCTTAAAGCTGTGCAGCGTGTGCTTTTCCCCGGCCTTTGCATGGGGTTTCGCCTTTTCCGCCGCCTGGGAATTCGCTGCAACGAAACTTACCAACGCAACACAACCAACCGCGCAAGAAACGGTTCATACTTCTACACCAATCAAAGGAGGAAGGATCTCACGCAAAGGCGCAAAGGAATTTCACCACAAAGGCACGAAGGACACAAAATGATCAATAAAAAAACTTATTGGCGTTCTTTGTGCTCTTCGTGCCTTCGTGGTGAGTATTCTTACTGCTTCGCGCCTTTGCGTGAGATAAATCAGGAGGGAAATTCGCCTTATTTTTTCTTCATCGCGAACTCAGGCAACCGCTTAATCTCGCCGCCCGCCAGCGCCGACTCATGCGCCAAAATACCGACACACGTCCAGTTCGCGCTCGTCGCCGCATTCGGCCAAGGATCACGATCACTCACCAGCGCGCTGATAAACTCATTCACCAAATGCGGATGCGAACCGCCATGCCCGCCCCCCTGCACGAACGACAAATGATCCGTGTCCACAATCGACCGCGTAAACTGCTGAATCTCTTTGGGTAGCAAGTGCGCAAAGTCCGGCACCTCAATCGGTGCCGCAATCTCCGGTTCCGGCCGCTTGGCCGTGTGCAAAATGTGCGACTCCCCTTCAACTAGCGTCCACTCGAACGACTTCTTCGAGCCGTACACATCAAAACTCTCACGATACTGCCGCGCCGTGTCGTACAAGAATCGCCAAATGTGCGCCGCCACATCGCTATCTGCAATCTTAATGTGGCACGACTCGACGGCGAACGAATTGCCCGACTTCTCCCGAATATCATCCCGCACCGTGCCCGACCCAAAGCACGACACATATTCCGCCAACCCATTCATGAGTCCCAGCACTGGGCTCACCACATGCGTCGCATAGTGCATCGGGATCATCTTCTCCCAATACGCCGGCCAACCGTCCATGTCCTGCGGGTGCGACGCCTGCAAATACTGAATCTTCCCGAACTCCCCCTTCTCGTACATTTCCTTGATAAACAAAAACTCGCGGCTGTAAACCACCGTCTCCGCCATCATGTATTTCAGCCCAGTATCCTGCACGAGCCTGCAAATCTTCTCGCAGTCGGCCACCGTTGTCGCCATCGGCACCGTACACATCACGTGCTTGCCCGCCCGCAGCGCCTCCATGCTCATCCAAGCATGATCGGGAATCGGACTATTAATATGGACAAAGTCAATATCCGGGTCCGCCAACAACTGCCCATAGTCGGTGAAGCGTTTCGCAATCTTGAACGCGTCCGCCACCTTGTTCATCTCCGCTTCATTGCGACGGCACACCGCCACCACCTCAGCCTGCGGATGCCGCTGATAGATCGGTATGAACTCGGCCCCAAACCCAAGCCCCACCATCGCAACTCGCACCGGCGACTTCAAACCCATATCCAACCTTTCGTCGTTCGGTTTCTTGTCTCACGCAAAGGCGCGAAGAATTCTTACCACAAAGACACAAAGAGCACTAAGAAAACCAAAACGAATTCGCTTTTGGATGTATTACTTCGTGTCCTTCGTGCCTTCGTGGTTAAAAAACCTCTGCCCCTCCGCGTGAGCCCTTCTCCCCATCCGCCCACTCTTGCAGTTGCTATCTGCGAACGCTCATGTTAATTTAGCCAACACTTGGCCGGGGTTGAATGATAAAAAGCGCATCACGGCTGCAAATTTGCACGCCGGTTCGCTGTTTCTTAGCGGTTGTTCGTTGGCTTCCTTAGCGCCGCGAGCCGAGCGGTGCATGATTCGGGCGGTTCACGATCCGGCTCGGCTCGCCGGAATTACACCTCTCCACTCTTCGAGGCGGTATGGCGGATCAAAATCAGGCGGCGCGGCGGTTGTTCCTCGGTTGTTTCATGGCCATGATTGCGACCGCCTTCGGCTTCGCCGTCCGCGGTGGCGTCCTCAATGAAATTGGCGTCCAATTTCAACTCAGCGAAGAACAAAAAGGCATCCTCGGCGGCGTCGGCCTCTTTCCTTTCGCCATCTCGATCATTCTCTTCAGCCTCATTGTCGATCGCATCGGCTACGGCGTGACGATCACCTTCGCGTTCATCTGCCACCTCGTCTCCGCGATCCTCACGATCTTGTCCAAAGATTTTAAGATGCTTTACTTGGCCACGTTCATCTACGCCATTGCCAACGGCACGGTCGAAGCGGTCATCAATCCAGTCGTCGCCACCGTCTATAAAGACAACAAAACGCACTGGCTCAACATCTTGCACGCCGGCTGGCCCGGCGGGTTGGTACTCGGCAGCTTGCTGGCCATGGGGATGGAAGCCCTTGATAAACACGGGGCACTTCCCGCGAGCCTCCTACTTTGGCAGTGGAAGATGACCGTGCTGATGCTTCCGATTCTGCTCTACGGTTTTCTACTTTTCGGACAACGCTTCCCCGTGCAGGAACGCGTCGAAGCCGGCGTCTCCTATCGCGACATGCTCGCCGAGCTCGGCTGGGGCGGCGCCTACATTGTCTCCTTCCTACTGATCATGGGCATCAGCCAAATCCTGACCGTGCTGAATGGCGCAACGATTGGCGGCACAACGTTCCACCTCGAACCAATCAAAATCTCTCACGCACTCCTCGCGGCCTTAGTTCCCGCGATCGCCT
Organism: uncultured Planctomycetota bacterium; assembly: GCA_963733705.1. GTDB lineage: Bacteria > Planctomycetota > Planctomycetia > Pirellulales > Lacipirellulaceae > JABDGM01. The sequence goes on from CAVTEJ010000015.1 coordinate 869,022, forward strand.
TCGGCCTCTATGTTCGCTCCTTCGGCCGACCGATGTTCGTTTTCCTGCTGCTCGTCATGTTCCTACTCGCCACCACCGAGCTCGGCACCGACAGCTGGATTCAGGATATCATCGGGTCCGTCCTCAAAAGTCAAAATGCCGGCACCTGGTTCTTCATCTACACCGCCAGCATTATGTTCGTCCTGCGATTCTGCGCCGGCCCGATCGTACACAAGATTTCGCCGCTCGGCCTGCTTGCCACGTGTGCCGCCCTCGCGGCCGTCGGCTTGTACTGGCTCGGCCATTCTGGAACTAGTGTCGCGATGCTTCTCGCTGCCGCCACGCTTTACGGTTGCGCCAAATCCTTCTTCTGGCCGACAACGCTGGGCACCGTTTCCGAACAGTACCCACGCGGCGGCGCGCTGCTGCTCAACGCCATGGGCGGCGTCGGCATGATCGCCGTCGGCACCATCGGCGGCCCCGCAATCGGCACCTTGCAGGATATGTCGTTCAACCACGCCGTCGCGGTCGCTGCACCCGAGGTTCACAAAGAAGTCGCCGCCGAAAAAACCGACGGACAGTTTTTCAACTACCAGTTCGTCGACAAAGCAAAAGTGGCATCCGCCAATCTGTCGGCCGAGCAACGCGAAGAGCTGACCACGATCGAAGGCGACACCAAGCAAAGCGCCCTTTCAAAAATTGCCGTCCTGCCGGCGACAATGTGCGTCTGCTACCTCATCCTGATCGCCTACTTCCAAACCAAGGGCGGCTACCAGGCCCAAGTCCTCACTGGCCACGCCGCCGAAGACGAAAAATTCACCGGCGGCCTACACGGCCCCATGGAAGCCTAATCATTTCCCCAACGACCACCCCCTCATCAGTCCACGGCTCCGCCGGAGGGTTCTACCTTCTCCCGCAGCACATCCTCAATCGTCGTAAGCGGCGGCGCCAAGACATTCGCTAGCGCGACATTAAATTCACCCAAGCCCAAATACTGCAGTAAGTGCGTCAACGAAGTGAGGATCAAAGGACGCCCCGTTCTATGCGTGAAAATCAAAGCTTGCCGATGCCACTCGCTGAATTTCCGTAAATCGTGCAACGACGCACCTACAGATAATTCCTCTGTGTCCCAAAAAAACTTGACGACCGTGCGAAAACGAATCTAAGATCACAGTTAGTGCGCCGTGTCCCTCACTCCTGTTGACTTTTGATGGGGATCGCTAATGAGTCCTGCCAAATTTTTATCCTCCTTCCTCTGCGCTGGAGTTGCGCTGACACTCGTGTCGGCCGCGTCTGCTGCCCTCATCGTCTATGAGCCGTTCGATTACCCGACCGGGTCTCTCGAAGGCCAAACCAATCCCAGCAACGGGCTGAATTGGCTCCGGGCCGGTACTTCGGCCAACCCCACTGCAATCAACGTCGCCAGTGGAAATCTCGCCGTCCCGCCGACGATGACAACGCCCGTCGGCAATTCCGCCACGATCAACGGCATCGGAGACGGCAGTGGCTCAACGACGCGCCTCGCGCTCGGACAAACGATTACCTCGGGCAGCGTCTACTATTCATTCGCGTTCCGCGCCGATGCCCTGACTGGTTCGAACAGCACCATCGGCGGATTTTTCATCTCCTTCAACAACACGGGCAATTCTTCTCAAACGACCAATCCGTCGGTCGTACCTGCCAGAATTCAAAGCCGCATCGATCCGACTGACAGCAGCAAGTACGATCTTGGAATCTTCAATATCACCGCGACCGCGGCCTCAACTAGTTGGTCATCTGGGCTGGCCCTGGGAGTGACGCACTTCATCGTTGCCGGCTATACGTTCAACACCGGCTCATCGACCGACGATGTCGCGAGCCTGTGGATTGATCCAGATCCGTCGACGTTTCAAACCGCTACGCCTCCCACGCCGACAGTGACAGGCACCGGTGGCGACGTCGCTTCTCCTGGCATCTCGAGCATTCTTCTCCGTCAAAGCCCGGCCCCATATTTGACGATGGACGAACTGCGCATCGGAACCGACTGGGGCGCCGTGACCGTCCCTGAGCCGGGAACCACCGCTCTAATGCTAGTCGCCGGCATTGCCATGTGTTTGTTCGCGCGACGACAAAACAACGCGTGAACGATCTGCGCCACAGAGGAAGCACAAAAGTGAGCGCGCGCTTGGGTGCCACTGGCCACGGCCAGTGCTCTTCTAATCGAAGGCTTGCAGTTCCCTAACGAAAAGACCTCCCAATACTGCGCCACCCTCCCAACAGAGTTCTCCCCACGGATACCCGTGGTTCTCGAACCAAGGGCGGCGCAGCCGCAAGAGGCCCCGTGCCCAACCCACCCGACACCTTTCACCCCACCACCAACCCCAACAGCCCCCGGCGGAAGCCGGGGGGTGTTCATGTGCGCTCGGGTGCCACTTGCCACTGCGTCTGTTCTCACTTATGCGAAATCGCTGCCAATCCCAGAAAAATCGCGAGCGCGGTCACTGCAATCAACAAAGTGAAAAATTCGAAAACGGCGCCGCTTCGCTAAATCAGCAGCCAAAATCACAGGCAGCAACACGAACGCGGCAATTGCCGTGATGGCCATAATCAGGCTCAGAAAGTCCTCACCACCTGCTGCGTCGCATCATACAGATCCATCGCAACCTCCACTTATGATGCTCACTCCGCTCGCGGCAAAAGTAAAATGGCGGGAATCATCTGCAATCGAATTGATTCCCTCTTTATTTCTTCCTTTATTTCTTCTCCCTCGCGACTTTGCGCGACGGTTTTTGATCCGCGCGATTCACCGAAGTTCATTGTGGCTTTGGGCCGTTGAATGTGGTAACGTCTTTCCACGCTCTGCCCATACGACCGACTAAAAAACGAGATCGGTTCCCCCCACCTTTCATTCCCCTACAGAAGGCGCGCCATTGGATCCTGCCAACTGGGGTCTCCTTAGAAGCATATTGTTTGGGCTTGGGTTTGCTCTGGCCACGTGCGTGATCAGCGCAGCCCTCGCCCTTATTATCTTCGTGCGAATGCCGGCAACCTACTTCAATGACCAAGCGTCGAAACCGTCGAGCCGTCAACATCCGATCATTCGCTGGATAGTGCTGATCTTCAAAAACCTATTGGGCGTCGTTCTCATCGCTACGGGAATCATGATGCTCTTCACTCCCGGCCAAGGTGTCCTGGCGATTGTGATTGGTGTCATGCTTCTGAACTTTCCCGGAAAACGAAAATTACTGCAAGCTTTATTAGGCAGGCCGCGAATAAGAGAAGCCATCAACAGCATGCGTGCTCGTTTCGGCAAGCCGCCGCTGATATTTGACGAATCGCCATAACGACGCAAAACAAAGGCGAAAATAACGGGGCAGGAATCATTTGCAGTCGAATTGTCTCCCGTCTTTTCTTCTTACTTGCGTCGCGCAGATGGACAATGAGTTTGAACTTGCGTTCAATTCATTGTTTATTGAATTGATTCCCGTCACTATTCCCGTCACCTTAATTTCCTCCTATCTTTTCTTCTTTTTCCTTGCATCGCAACCTCCTGGGGAAGTAGATCGCGATATCATGATGGGTGCTCTGGGAGGACGCCAGAGGAGGCGCGCTACTTCAGATTAGAATGCGTATAATAGGTCTCTGTAGACCATCCCGTGACGAACGGGGAAAGCGCATTCAGCAAATTGACTTAACGAGCTTTCCGATTTCAATCACCGTAACCGGGATCAGGGAAAGTACGAGTATCAATATCCATTCCGCAAAATTGGGTAAAGTCACATCAAACACAGGCCGGGTAACGGGCACGAGGCAAATGCTCAATTGGAGCAGACCCGAGATGGCCATGGCAGCAAACAGCGGCAAATTCGTAAACAGACCCAACTCCGGCATGGTAAACCGTTGGCTGCGACAACCAAGCGAAAAAAAGATTTGTGAAAAAGTGGCGATGCAAAAAGTGGTTGTCCTGGCGCGCTGCAAATGCGTTTCGTCTCCCCCATAAGTCACCCAGAAGCCAGCAATCGCGACTGCTGCAATCAGCACGCCGTAACTAAGAATGCTGACGCCGTTCCGCCATGTGATTACGCCTTCCTGTGGGCTGCGTGGCGGGCGGTTCATGATTCCGCGCTCGGGTGGTTCCATTCCTAGGGCCAAAGCTGGCAATCCATCTGTCACCAAATTGATCCAGAGGATTTGAATGGCCGTGAGGGGTATCGGCCAATTCATGAGGGCGGCGAAAAACATCAAGCTGACTTCGCCTGCATTGCACGACAGCAAGTAATGCACAAATTTCTGAATATTGTCGAAAATGCTGCGGCCTTCTTCAACGGCATTCACGATCGATGCAAAATTGTCGTCGATCAGCACCATGTCGGATGCCTCTTTGGTGACATCGGTGCCGGTCACGCCCATCGCGATCCCGATATCAGCGTTCTTGACGGCCGGCGCGTCGTTCACGCCGTCGCCGGTCATCGCGACGACCTGACCTATCTTTTGCAGCGCCAGGACGATGCGCATTTTGTGCTCTGCGGCAACCCGCGCGATCACCGACGTGTTAACAATTTGTTTGGCTAATTCCTCGTCTGACATGGCGTCGAGATCCGTACCAGTAATCGCCGACCCGTGCGGTCGCGCGATTTGAAGCTCACGAGCAATAGCCAAGGCTGTGGCTGGATGATCCCCGGTAATCATGACGGCACGTATTCCGGCCGCCTGACACTTTTTGACGGCCTCCAACACCTCGCTGCGCGGAGGGTCGATCATGCCTACTAAACCGACAAACACAAGATCGTGTTCATACTCGACCGATTGTGTTGGAGCCTGTTCAATGCCACAATTTCCCTCGACCGGACATTCCTTATAGGCAATTGCCAACACACGGAGGGCGCGAGCCGCCAAATTAGCGCTGTCCTGTAGGATCTGTTTTCGATGCAACTCCGTAAGAGGTTGGATTTGGTCCCATTGGTGGCGTGAGATACACCGGTCGAGGATCGCTTCTGGAGCGCCTTTGGCATAAATCACGGGCTTAGAACCTCTGCCCTGCACCAGGACTGACATGAGCTTTCGTTGCGAATCAAACGGAATTTCATCAATGACTTTATTATCGTCATCGTCAATTCCCGCCTTTCGCGCCGCGACCAACAGCGCTCCCTCGGTTGGATCCCCGATCACCTGCCAATCGCTGTTACCGTTGCTCGGGGGGATTAGCGCCGCATGGTTGCATCGCGCGGCAATAGTCATTGCGAGCATTAAATCGTCTTGCGTCGTGGGGTCGATGGCTTCTTCGGTCGCGTTTTCCGGCATGACGGCCGGCGTCGCGCCACCCACACGATCGGCATCATCGCTTTTCGAGCGATGCTGCCTTTGAAATGTACCGTCCGGCGCGTAGCCGACGCCGGTGATGCGGTAATGCTGCCCACTTACCATTACTTCGCGTACGGTCATTTCGTTACGGGTGAGTGTGCCGGTTTTGTCGGAACAGATAACGGTCACGCAGCCCAACGTTTCGACGCTCGGGAGTTTTCGCACGAGCGCGTTTCGCTTCACCATCCGACTCAGGCCGATCGCCAATGTAACCGTAACCACCGCCGGCATGCCTTCGGGAACGGCGGCAACCGCCAAGCTTACGGATACCAATAGCACTTCCACGAACTCTCCACCGCGTAACATTTGTAGCGCAAAGATGATGGCCACTATGACCAGGCAGGCGACGATAAGTACGCGTCCTAATTCGGCCAATCGTCGTTGCAACGGAGTCGGTTCAGGCTTGAATCTTTGCAACAGGCCAGCGATACGGCCTAATTCGGTGGCCATGCCCGTCGCCACCACGACCGCACTGGCTTTTCCGACGGAGGCCACTGTGCCCATAAAGACCATGTTGCGACGATCGCCGACCGGCGCTTGGTTACTTAATACGTCGTCCGCCTGTTTATCAACTGGAACCGATTCCCCCGTCAGCGCCGCCTCCTGGGTTCGAAAACCGAACGTGCGGAGCAGCCTCGCGTCCGCTGGAATGTGGTCGCCTGCTTCCAGCTCAATTCGGTCTCCGGGCACCAGTTCGCGCACCGGTACCATCGCCAGCATGCCGTCGCGAGTTACTTTTACAACTGGTGACGAAAGTGTTTGCAGAGCGGTCAGAGCGCGTGACGCCCGCTCCTCCTGAAAAAAACCAATTGCTGCGTTAAGAATCACGATCGCCATAATCGCCGCGGTATCGATCCAATCGCCGACCAGTCCGGAAATCATCGCCGCCGCGATCAATATCCAGATCACCAGATCCTGAAACTGTGCGAGGAATTTTTTCCATGCCGGCAGAGGCGGTTCTTTCGCCAACTGGTTCCTGCCATACCGTTCGCGGCGCGTTGCGACCGCATCCGAAGACAACCCGGCTTCGGCATCCGGCAAAAGGCGCTGCACAACTTCATCGGACGGCAGGCTCCACCAATGGGCTGTGCCGGACGATTTGAGCGCGGGTTCGGCTGCCCTTCGACGTGCCGCCTTTGGGTCCATATCAATTCCTATGGCTGACTTACATGACGAACCAAAGTCGCCTAGCGGAGAAAATAAATCAGAACTAACGAGAGCACGACCAATACAATTACCAAGAGTGCGTCCGGTTCAATAAACCAGTAGCGTTTTTCCGGGCGATAAAGTAGCCCGATGACGGCGGCAGCGGTGACAAGGATTGCGCAACTCGCCGTGACGGCATGGGTTTTCGACGCGGCTGCGAGAATCGAACCGGAATAACAACCATCAACAGGCAGCAAAATCACCATATTGAATGCGTTGCTCCCAAAAATATTTCCCACCGCCAAATCGAATGCGCCGATTCGGACAGCGGCGAGGGTCGTAACGAGTTCCGGCAACGAAGTGGCAATCGCGACCAATGTCGTGCCGATGAACGTTCCTCCGAGCCCGGTGGCCGCGGCCAATCTTTCCGCGGAGGAGGCTAGCAAGGGCGCTGACAAAAGAATAGCCAGTGCGGAGGCTGCGTAGCCGATAGCGGATCGGCGAAGGGTTGGCAGCCGCTTCGATTCTTCGCGAGAGGTCTTGGGATCGCTTTGGAGTTCGGCCGCCAGCTTCTGCGCCGCGTATTGCTGGTCGAAGTAAACTAGTCGCAAGCCGAGAACGTAAGTGACACCTAACATGATGGGACCAGGACCAACGCCGGCAAAAGTAAATTCAACCCGGCTCAACAAGAAAACCAGGCAAAGAGCGGTCATGGCGACACTCATTGTGGCTGACAGGGCGTGTGAAGCCGCAGCGCGCGAGAGCATTCGAGTCGGTCCGCGGTGGGCCAGATCAAGGGCTGCTAGAATCAGCAGATTGAACAGCGAGCTGCCGAGCAAATCGCCCAGCGGCAAATCGGCCTGCCCCATCCGCGCCAAATTGCAATCGACCGCCAACTCAGGGAGGCTTGTGGCAGAAGCCAACAGCACGATGCCGGCTAACGTGCGGCCGATTCCGGTGCGCTCACCGATGGCATCGCCGTAGTGCGTGAGGAAGACGCCAGCCACCACGATTGCAAACGCTGCCCCGCCGAATTGCAATATTAGCATGAGCATGCGCGATGCCTTAGCGCCTCAAGAATGCGTTCTATTGAACCCGACGCAGACTTCCGCTAATGATACAGGAAGATCGGAATCGAGTAATTCGCGAGCAATTCTTTTGTAGCAGATTCGTTCGAAACTAAAGGGGACGCGAATGATTTGCGGTCGATCTGATTCTCATGTCCATCATTTCTTGTGATCAATCTTCTCTCTTTTCGTGCCCTTAGTGCCTTTGCGGTGACGACTTATTCTCTTCACTACACCTGTGCGTGAGATCATTCAATCGCGCAAATAATCCGATACTGGCACAAAAATAGTTGTGGTTTTTGGCCACCAACTGTGTTAACGTCATTCCACGCTCCACTGCGACTTGCACTGAGCTTGTCGAAGTGGAGCGTCCGTTCTTTGACATCTCAACCAGATCAGGCTCAGCCCGATCGCGGCCAGTCTCGCACTGCGCGTCTCGGCGCGAATATTGAGACGCTCCCACGCTTCATGCACGCGAGGATACACAATAATACCCGAATATTGGAACGTCGCATTGCAAGAAGCATCGCGTTTTTCAGTTCGGGCGGCGTGGAAAACGTTCCAAAATGGTCGAATTTTGTATCGAAAAATCGAGTTGCGCAATTCGACACCGCCGTTCAGCCGACGCAACGTTTTTAAGCGTGACCACTACGTGTGCCAGTACTGCGGCGACTCGCCGGGCACGGAAGAACTCACGATCGACCACGTTGTGCCGCGATCGCGAGGTGGCGTTTCGAGTTGGACGAACTGCGTGTTGGCCTGCGTATCGTGCAACAAGCGAAAGGCCGACCGTTCGCCGCGCGACGCCGGCATGACGCTGCGTCGCCAGCCGATCCGACCGACGTGGAAGCCGGTATACGCCGACCACCACGTGCGATTGGAAAGCTGGTCGAAGTTCGTGCGCGACGTGTACTGGAACGCAAAGTTGGAAAAATAGTAGCGACGTGCGAGCGACGAGGACTGAGCCTGAAAAACTCGCTCCTCGATCCTCACTCCTCGCCGCTTCCGCCTGTGCCTTGCGAGTGTGATGGACGAGCACGGCAAACTTTGAATCTGCAAGACGGGGTTCGATTCCTCGGCGAGGTGCTTTGATGAGCATGAATTTAATGTCCTCGGCGTGTGCCGGATTCGCACGCGACCCTGCGAAGGTCGAAGACCAGGTCCGATCCCTGGCGAGGGCAATTGGTAAGGCCAGAAAGCCGATGGTGGAAGGGAGAAGGCAATGTTAATTATCATTCCTCCACCCCTCTTCTTGATCGACGCTGGAGCCAGACGGTTAGGCGGCAGAACGGGTTCAATACATGCGTGGTGACGTTCGGGCTCGTATGCATGTCGAAAACGAGCAAACTTAGGCCCGCAGAGCAAGAAGGGCAGCGCTAGCAACCACGTTGCTGGTTCGGGTACGGCTGATAGGTTAAATGCAGAGCCCGAAGCCGTGCCGGGCAAACTGGTGCTTTGATTGTTGCGCCAGACGACGTAATCCGCCGTGTTGACGACGCCATCTTGGTTGCCGTCGGCGTCCGCGTTGGTGCTGTCGAAGTTTTGACGCCAAACGTTATAGTCGGCCAGGTCGACGACGCCATTGTGGTCGTAGTCGCCGGGCAAGCGCGGCCGCGCCGAGTGTGAGCAGCAACTGGGGACCCGCGGTGGTGCCGCGTTCTTTGGAGGCTAGTTGCAGTGAGGTCAGGGCATCGTCGACGTTTTCGCCGTTGAAGCGAACTTCGCGAGTGATGAGGAAGGTAATCTGCTGATCGGGATGGTCGCGAACGAAATCGGTAACATCGATTGAGAGTTGGCGAGAAGTTGCTGTCCCAGTCAGGTTGCCGACGAAGTAGGCGGTGTCGCCGATGCCGGCGATGAAATTATCGCTGATACTGCTCAGGGCGGTGCTGAGGCTAGCGTTTAGGTTCGGCGCGGTGTTCCAGGTGATGGTGGATTCGTTCCAGTTGTTGTCGGCGATGCCATACACGTGGGCGATCACTTGCGAAGCGCTGCCGGCGTTCAGGCCGTTGACTTGAAAGATGGCCTGCTGGACGTCGTTGTTGATTGAGCCGGTGTCGAACTTGATGAAACTCACGTTGCGGGCGGCGGGATCGGCGGCGTCGTTCTTGGCGAAGAGGTTGGGGCTCGAACCATAATTCGAATTGGCGTTGGTGCCGGCTTTGACCATCGCGTCATCGGTTGCGGTGAGCGTGCGAACGTACGTCGGCGCGGCTTTGGGGACTGATACGAGAAAAACGCTTTGTGCCGGCTGCGTCAGGTTCAGCATTCCATTCGCGGGGACCGTGACGACCTGACTGACTTCGCCGTGGCGGTCGGCACTCACTTCTTCGACGACTGCGACCGCTCCGGGTGCGATGCCCCACGCGGAGAAATTGATTGCGAGAGGGCGGGAGCTTGTGGCCTGATTGGCGGAGTAGAGATAGTACTTGTTTTGCGCGGTGTTGTGCGAGGCGGCCATGCGGAGATCGGTTGATCCTGTGCCGGAGGCTGCGGGAACGGTGAACAAATCGTTCGCGCCGGCGAAGCTTTTGGCGAAGAGGCGGACGACTTCGCCGCCGCCGGTGTCGCCGCCGATGTTGTAGGGGGCGTTGTCGTTATCGACGAAGTTGACGCCGTTCTTTTTTACGCCGCTCGCGCCTGAGCCTGGTCCTTGGCTGAATTTAAAGATGTAGAGTTCGTTCAGTTGGTTGTTGGCGAGTTGGACTAAATCTGCGCCGAACTGGGCGAACTGGGCGGGCGTATCGAGCGTGTCGGACGTGTTGTCGAACGCGCTCGCCGTGTGGACGTTCATTTCGCTGATGGCGAAACGCATCGGGGTGCCACCGGCCGCGGCGTTCACGGTGGATTTTACGTTGGCGAGCTCGGTGCCGAAGGAATCGGGCGAGAGGTCGTAGCGCTGGTAATCGTAGGTATCGATGAGGTTGAAGTTGGGATCGACGCCGTTGAAGAGTGTGGTGTGCAAGTTTTGCATCACGGGCGCACCCCAGGTGGGGTAGTATGTGATTGGGTTGCCGGCGGTAACCGGCGCTTGCACCTGGGCATCGAGATTCTTGCCGTAGATGCGGTTTACGTCAGCGATGGCGGCTTGCACGGCGTCGGACGTGAATCGCAAGCGTTCGAGCCATTCGCTGGCGGGGATGTCGTCGCCGTTGGGTTCGTTGTACATCTCGAAGCGGTGGACGTCGAAATTCTTGGCGAGGTAAAAGGCCTGGGCGTAGAAGTGTTGCCACTCTTCCCAGCGGTCGGCCCAGCCGGCGGTGGTGCCGGCGGGGTTCCAGGGAAAGCTGCCGTTGGTGTAGTTGATTTCGACGACGGGATCGATCTTCAGGTTGTGGAGCTGCGTGAAGGCGTAATTCAGATTGATGATGTTGCTGCCAGTGGTGGGTTTGTTGGCATAGTTATTCTCGAACTTGGGCCAATTGATGTAGCTGGTGTTGAGCGGATCGGCGCGGAGGGCGGCCGCGCGGGCGATGAAGGTGGTTTGTGACGTGACGCCGTCGCCGTAGGGAGCCAGGTCATCGGATGGTTCTACGATTGTGGGGGTTGGCCAGACGCGGGCGCCGTTGACGCCGGAGTAGCGCCACCAATCGGCGGTGTTGCTGCCAGGCATGAAGTGGCCGCTGTTGTAGCCGACGATTTCGGGCGTTTTCCCGGCGACGTTGCCCGAGAGGGTTACGGTGACGGCGTGCGTGGGTGTTTGGATGCAGACGAGGATGGAGAGTGCAAGGATTGTTGTGAGTTTGGTGATCGAGATGAGATGTTTGGTGATTCGTGAAGAGCACTGCTGGGCTAGTCCGCTCCGGCGGATTCCGAGCAACCAGCAGTGGCACCCTGCTACTGGGGATTTTTGTGTCGGGCGCGCGACACGATTTTTTAATACAAAATTCGTCTCTCTGGGGGTTAGTGGATATCGCGTTTTCGCTTGATTTACAGAGCGAAACGGATTTGTGCGTGGGGCGAACGGGGCGAATATTGGGAAATCGAGAGCGCATGAGACGATGGATATTCGAAAGGTTCAAAACGTGTCGCACGCTCTGCGCGAGGAACTACCGTAGCAGAGGTCGTGGCACAATTTCAACAAAAAAGTTGGGTGGGACGTCGCGATTTTTTGCGGCGGCGAGCGGGGGGACCACCGGCCATTGGACGGTGGCTAAATAGGGTAGGCAGGGAGCGGTCGAGGGTGGGGGTGGCTACGGGCTGGTGAGTTTTAGCTCGGGGGTATTGTTGCCGTCGGCTTTGACTTCGATGGTGAGGCCGGAGGATTGAGGATTAAGGTAGCGGTCCGGGATTAACAACTTTCCATTGGGGGATTCTGGGCCGCGTCCTTTTGTTTCGTCGAACGAGGCCACACCGACTTTGTGAGCGCCGACAAGGGCTCCGTCATTTGTTGAATAGGTACCAAGAGTGAAGGTACCGTCCGAGTTTATGACGCCTTTGGCGCCACGACCAGAGTTTGGCAGCGTGGCGACCACTCCTGTCGTGAGTGGTTTGCCGTTTAATGTCACGCGTCCGGAAACCGGCGCCATATGGTGGGTGTCACGGCTGCACCCAATACAAATTGCAACTACTAAAGCGAAGAAGGCGAGATCGTGAAAGCGACGCATAGTCAATCTCGCCTGGGTCGGCGTTACGATGTGCGAATAAAAGTAGCGAGTGGATGATAACAGAGGGAATGATCGCAGCTTTTTGCTAAAAGTCGGCTGTAAGAGTTTCGCCCGATTTACGGCTCGCCATAGGTATTAGAACGCCATTCAAATCGACGTCTTCTCGAAAGAACTGCACGGAGCCGTCGCACAAAGCGAAATACGCCCCGCCCGGATGCAAGCTCCCGAAACTCATGTCGTTATTTGTATACAGCGAGCAGGGAACGCTAGGCCGATTTGGATCAGTGCGGCACGCAGTATTCAGCGGCCAGAGGATGTTTTTCGCCGAGTAAATATAGTTTTCCGGAACGGTCATAGAAGCCGAGCCGACCGCCCAAATGCGCTGCGGACCGCAAAGCCAAGAGATTTCGCCGATCATGAAAGTATGGCTCGACCCGTCGGTCACATCTTTTAGATTCACTTTGCCATAGGGGAAAATAACACCGTTGTTTGCGGCCCCGCCTGCACCGCATTGCGGCGGTTTTCCCGGAACCGATTCTAATGTGTACGTTGACTGCGGGTAGGTTGTGGACGTGTTGGGGCATTGGTACTTAGCGCCCATGACAGCCATGTAGTGGGTGCGAAGGAAGCTCAATTCCGTAGTGCCGGCACCGCTTGGAGGATCGGTGAATGTGGTTTCCTGGTCCGTGGAACTGGGACAGCGCAGGAACGGCATCGGCGTGCCGTAAAGAAACGTCTTGTTGGGAGGATCGACATTCCAAAACTGTTTCAGGTCGAGTTGGCTGAGAACGTCCGCATTCTCCATGTATTGGAGAATTTGAATGATATAGCTATACGAATTGTACTGAGGGTTGGCTGGAGTTGAGCTAGCTAGGAGATCAGTCGTGGATGCACTAGGAAAGTACTTCTTCGAATCGTGATGGTTCATGCAGGCAAGCGACAGCTGCCGCAATCTGTTCATGCATTGTGTGCGCCGAGCGGCCTCGCGTGCTGCCTGCACGGCTGGAAGCAGCAGCGCGACCAAGATGCCGATGATGGCGATGACGACTAAGAGCTCGACGAGCGTAAAGGCTCGCGGGGAATTCCGCCGGAACATGACAAGACTCCTGAAATACTGCTTCCCACGCACAATTCTATGCACCGACTGCAGGTCGAATTTTTGAGATTAATACGCCGAATGAAAACAGCAAGCTGAATAGCAGGATTGTGGACGGCTCTGGAACGGCGGCGTTTTGCAAGCTGCTGCCGCTGCCGGAAGTGTTGCCAAAGCGTGCGCGCCAGGCGTCGTAGTCGGCACCATCGACCGTGCCGGTGGAGTCGACTTCGTTTTGGAGTGGTCCGCCGTTGCGCCAGAGGACGTAGTCGGCCATGTCGACGACGCCGTTGTTGTTGTAGTCGCCAGGAACGCCGGCGGGCGCTGCAAGCGTAATCACACCTGCGCCGGAGAAATACTGATCGAGTTTAAAGGTGGCGGTGCTTGCCGAGCTGCCGTAGGTGCCAGGGGTGGTTTCGGTGGTGCCCCCGAGGATGAGGTGACCAACGGTTTCGTTGATGCCACTTCCTAGATTGACGAAGCCACCGATGACGGCGTCGGCGCCGGAATCGCCAGTTATTGTCAGGGTGGCAGTATCGGCGATGGCGTTGGCGACGCCTGAATCGAGGGTGAGGATGCCGGACGCTTGGGAAACGCCGTTTACGGAAACGCCGTCGACGAAAACATCGCCGGTGCCGAGCGTGGCGGATGTGCCACTGACTTCGACTTCACCTTGCTGGATATTGGTGCCGCCGGTGTAGAGGTTCGCGCCGGAGAGAACGATTCTCCCGCCGCGAGTCGGATCGCCCGGCATTTGCCCGGCGATTAGTTTGCCGGGACCTGAAACGATGCCCGGCAAAGTCAATTGTCCTTGAACGAAGCTAGGAGTTGAGGTGCTGATGATATCGATGGACGAATCACTTTGAAGCGTGACGTCGTTCGTGATCGCGATCGTCAGGCCCGACTCTGGGCGGATCGCCCCAGGATACACAGCGAAAGGCCCGGAGGTTGGCCCTTGACCATTGAGGATCATCGAGCCGGTGCCAAACGTGTAGGTACTGTTATTGGTAATCAGATCGAGCTGACCGCCATTAATGGTAAAGCTCGAAGTCATGGTCGGTGCGCCGCCAAAGGAGGTGCGCCACCGGCCGGCATTGAGTACCGAAGCGCCGGTGTATTGTTTTACCTGGCTGGTGTCGCCCGAATTGTAGGCCATGGTCATTTCGCCATCGCCGTTTTTGATGAGGCCGCCGGGGCCGAAAATATTTCCCGTAAGGCTGAGCGCGCCCGCGTTGGAATTGCCGACGAGATTCGTGACATCTGCCACAACGTCATCTTGGAAGAACATATCGGACTTGAAGATATTTTGATTGGTGCCGGTTCCGCTGGAAGTGATGGTGGCGGGGCCGGCGCCGGCGGCATCGAAGGTGAGCAGATCGCCGCTGATGTTGTAGTTGCGAATGTTATTAGAGAAGGTCGAGTTGTTATCGATCGAAATCGAACCGACGGTGAACTGGCCGTTGAGGTCCATGTTCCGCGTGCCAGTTGGCGAGTTGAAGATTGCGGTGGCGCCGATCGCGTTCGGAATGGTGCCCTCGACCCAACTGGCAGGTGTGATCCACTGGTTGGTGCCCGAAGCGGGAGCCCATGTTTCGCCACTGGCAACCGATGAGCCAATGAACCATACCGCGCAAGAAAACGCCAACCACTTCGCCGAAGTCATCATCGCCTGTGCCTCGCTAAGATCGTTGTGCAACCGAGAGTTATGTTTTGTCTTGTTGTTACATGGGGACTAAGGATGACGGTGAAAGATTATGGACTTGGTGCGTCGGCGCGTATGTTAGCGGCGACGGGCGATCGATATCAATGCGAGAATTGCGCCGCATAGCGCGAAAGCACCAGGTTCTGGCACGGCGGCAGAACCGAGACCGCTGCCGCTGCCGGAGGTGTTGCCGAAGCGGGCGCGCCAGGCGTCGTAATCGGCGGAGTCGACGGTGCCGGTGGAGGCGACTTCGTTTTGGAGTGGTCCGCCATTACGCCAGAGGACGTAGTCGGCCATGTCGACGACGCCGTTGTTGTTGTAATCGCCGTCGACTCCGGCGGGTGGCGTGCCGATTGAGGCCAAGAAGGCGACGTTATCGATCGCCATGCCATGGTCGGAGATTGTCATCTGCTGCTGATCGCTCCAGCGAAGCCAGAGATCCGAGCCATCCGTCCAATTGATGCCGGTTACTGTGAAGGGCGCAACCGTCACCATGCCTGCCGAATTGCCGTCCACAGCGGCAGCAGCTGCGGTTGCGACGGGGCTGTTAAACGCGAGTTCCGGTACTGACGCGTAGCCAGCAATTTGATGAATGGTGGAGGCTGCCGCACTCGACGGCGTGACGATCCAGCTGAAATTGACAGGAGTGACGGTCGACGAGCCGGCGTCGCGCCATTGTTCGCCATCGAAGCCGAGCGTGAATTGGTTGAGGGTTTGGCCAGTGTTATTGGTCAGCCGTACTCCCATGAACATGGTGTCGTCATTGCTCGCCGTGGGGTCAACCACGGGATCGGTGACAAGCGTTGTGGAGGGAAGAAAACCAAGTGCCTTTTCGGAGTCGCCGGTGCCTGGTGCGAAGGCGTAAAACGCTCCGGTGCCGCTAGCGCCGGTTCCGAATCGCAACCGCTGATGGTGATTGGTGCCGTTTTCGCCGGTGGTGCCGCCCGGAGACAGGGCATGGAAGAGATACCAGCCCGGAATGCTGACGTGATCGCCGGAAACGGTCGTCGTATCATCCTGCCAACCGTTGATGTAGTTGATCGTCGAGCCGCTCGCGCCGGATTGGATTGAATTGCTTTGCCGCGTATCGGTTGGCAAGCCGTTGAAATCTTGAGTGTATGACGAGTCCGGAGTGGTATAGGGAACGGACGCTGACGCGCGATGACCAAGGATTGCGAAAAGTATGAAAAAGGTTGAAACGGACGCGATATAAAAGGGGCATTTCGCGACATTATTGACTGTTGGCAACATTGCTTCTCCGCGCTGGCGTTTAATCAAGTGTGGTGAGCAGACCTTGCTCGAAGTAACCGAAGTAAAAACGAGAGTTTGCGAAACAGATTACGCGATGAGAGGTTCAGCTGACGAGCGAATGCTGCCAGTCGACCAGTATTCAGGTTAACTATCGCGAACATTCGAGGCAAAGGATTCTGCTCCGTCAATCGAGAGGCAATCTCCGCCCAGATCGGATCGCGTCAGAACGGAGCTAGCACGACTACCGATGGAACGAATGACAGCCAACCGCTGAAAATCTTAAATCCGCCACCCTCGTAACTGAAAAGACCACGCTGCCGAGTTACTCCACGGCTTCCGAAAAGGTTCCTGCTGACAAACTAAGGGCGGCAATATTCGAAAGTTGACAGAATAATGTCGACAAATGGGTCAAATTCTTCTCACGTGCGCCCTAAATAAGGACAGAGTGTCAACTACGAGGGAAACCCCTTACATTGAGGGGGTGGGTTCGGTTGCACCCTGAAATCGGTTGGGCTGCTCGTGGATGAAGCACGGAAACAATTCATTCGCTTGATGACGAAATACGAGCGAATGGTTTTTGGATACATCTTTAGTCTGGTCCCCAATTGGGCGGACGCGGACGAGATTCTGCAAGAAACCAACATTCGGCTGTGGGAAGAATTTGAAAAGTTCCAGCCGGAAACGAACTTCTCGGCTTGGGCGATTCGCGTGGCGCACTTTCAAGTGCTGACATGGCGGAAGAAAGTGAGTCGCAGCAAGCTGGTGTTCGATCAGCGGGTGATCGACGCCTTGGCGACGGAACCGTTTTGGACGGATGAGGAATTCGAGGCGCGGCAACAGGCGTTGGCCGAGTGCATGTCGGAACTGCCGGAGCATAGCCGCGAATTGCTGCGGCATTGCTACGTGAATGGGTCAAAAGCGAAGGACGTGGCAGTCGAGCTGAATCGCACGCCGGCGGCGGTGTATAAGGCGCTCGAGCGTATTCGAGTAGCTTTGCATGGTTGCATTGAGCGCAAGATTTCGCGGAGCGTGGCTTAGATATTCGTGAATCAATGGCAGCGGTCGAAAGCGACGAGCAAACGTATCGTATGGAAAAAGCGAACGACCAACTGTTCAGTAAGATGCACACGCTGGTAGTGCGATTGTTGGAGGGAACGCTGCTGCCGGCTGAGCGGCAGGAGTTGGAAACACTGCTGGTCACGAATCCCGCCGCGCGACGCATGTACGTCGAACACATTCAGGAGGATGCTTGTTTACGTTGGCTGTGCGCGGAGCACTTCGCGGACGCTGAGCCGCCAGTTTTAGAATTGTTAGCGGCTCCGGACAAAACTCGCTCGCGTCGATTCGTGGCGATTGCGGCGGGGATACTTGCGTCGGTAGCTGTGTTTGTTGTGTGCGCAACTTTTCAGCACTCAGAGTGGCGTCGTCAGGCCGGGGGTCGGGAGCGCAGTGGTGGCGACGACGTCGTCAAGCGAGTCAGGGGGGGCCAAGGTCAAACCGCGTCGCGATGTGGATTCGAAGCCGCACCGCGTTGAACAGGTCGTGGCTACCGTTACAGCCTTAAACGGTGCGGAATGGGATGGGCCAGCAGGTCAGCTGTTGTCGCGTTGTTCGGTGGGCGACCGCTTACGACTTCGAACGGGCGCGGCCGAGCTTACGTTCGATGTCGGAGTCCAAGTAACAGTGTTTGGGCCGGCTGATTTTGAGATCACGAAGCCGAATTCGGTGCGTTGCCGGCGGGGGCGGATTACAACGCTGGTCGATAAGCGTGGTCGAGGATTCTCGATTGAAACGCCGAGTGCTAAGGTTATCGATTTGGGCACGCAGTTTGGGTTGTCGATTTCCGATGAAGGCGAAACCGAGGTGGTCGTGTTCCAAGGCATGGTGGACCTGTCGTACGGTGCGCACGCGATTGCGGGAGATGCTTCCAAACGGCGCATGGGACAGGGCGAAGCGCTGTTGCTGAAGAAGACTGGCCAACTTGAGCGTGTGGTTTCAATTCAGCGTAATAGTTTCATGCGCTCAGACGCACCGACGGGGCGAGCCAAGGCCGGACCCGTGATCGCCGATGTTAGAGACAATATTCGCGATGCCGAAAGTGTAAAGTCGTATCAAATCGTGCATGGCGGGCTGGAAGAAGACGCGCTCGCGTTTGTGGACCGTGCCCACCAGTGGAATGGCTTGGATCGCAACGGAATGCCGAGCTTTTTGGTGGGTGCCGACTACATCATGCCGTTTAACGACGACAAGTTCGTCAGCGGGTTGGAATTGAAAGTCGGCATTCTCCAGCCGGCAAACTTGTATGTATTTCTTGACAAGAACATGGCGGCGCCGGAGTGGCTCAAAAAAGGATTTACGAATACAGGCCTCAGCATTGGTCTCGATTGCGCGAAGACGGCGTGGCATAAGGACCATTCGCTGGGCGTGGGAGCTGGAAACAGCATTGATTTCGAGTTTTCAATTTGGACGCGCGTCGTCAATGAACCTGGTACGGTAATTCTCGGTGGGCTTGAGCCGCCGAAGGTGCGGTCGCAAGGTTTTAACATGTACGGTATTGCGGCTGTCCCTCTCGATAAGTCGGTTTCCGCAGTGCCTATCGTCAATAGATAGCTCGATTGAGCGTAGGAAAAAACCAATCTGTAGTTTCATTCAAAAGGAAAAGGGGGAAAGCTTGATTTTTGCGTGGATAGTCGTCATCGTGAAGGTACGCGGATGAATTCGGATCGGGCATTTTGGTTGCGAAGTCTACATCATTGTGGCCTCGTTTCATGGGGCCGAATTTACGGGAGGACAGCTAATGTGTAGGAGAATTGCCGTGGTAAGTTCCACGGCCCTCGTCGTGGCCATTGCGAGCCAATCTTATGCGGCGGTGATCTATTCAACGCCGGGATCGACTTATTCGCAGAATTTCGACTCGCTGCCGATTACGCCGCAGAATACTAGTCTCGGTGCTAGTCCGACCGGTTGGACGGACGATAATAGTGCGCCGGGATCCGGCAACTTCAGCATCGTCGGTTGGTATTTGTACCATCCCATGTCGCAATCGGAAGGCGGCGCGAACGGGCATCAGCGGATGCGCATCGGAGCAGGTACCGCCAATACGGGCGCGTTCATGAGCTTTGGCGCCTCGGGATCCACCGACCGCGCATTGGGCGATGTTGGCTCGACGACGCTTGCTGCGAATCCGATGGCCCCGGCCACGGGCACGCCAATTTATTGGGCCATGCGCGTTACAAACGACACGGGGCAGACCTTGGACTCATTTACCGTTTCGTATTTCGGCGAACAATGGCGCGATGGAAACAACACTACGCCGGAGGCGATTACAGTCGCCTACTCGAACGCTGCGACGACGGATGCCACGAACTGGGCCGACCAAACGGCCGTGAATCCCGACTTTACGTCGATCCCCTCGCTAACGTTTAATCCGCCAGTTACAACGAATAATGACGCGGCAGTTGATGGCAATGTTGCCGGTCGTAGCGCATCGGCGCTTTCCGCGACGATCACGGGATTGAATTGGGCTGCGGGGACGGACCTTTGGATTCGGTTCAACGAACCTCAGGTGACAGGAAATGACGACGGCCTTGGTATTGATGATGTGACTTTTTCTGCGAGTGCGACTGTCGTGCCGGAGCCGGCCAGCGTCGTTTTAATGTCGTTCGCTGCTTTTGGCGTTGGCTTTGTTCGACGGGCCAAGCTGCGTGGCGTGTAGGACGCAGTCCGCTCATACTTCAATCAACCCGAACAGTTTTCTCCGACTCCGAGAAAACGACCGGTTTTCGTGTAACGACTTGCGTCGATTGACGCGAACAGCGCTCGGTATCAATATTCGCAAAAAAGGCGCGGCAGGCAATCGCCGTTAGATACCGCTCGAATCCGCGATCTCGCCACCGCGAATCGTCGAGAGTGCTTCGAACGTCGATTGATCCATTGTTTTCGTCAAGCTGTGGACCGAACCGTCGGCATTCACGAACTGCACAATATCGCCAACAATTAGATATGCTGACGCACCGCTATTGTCGATTGTTGCATTCTGCATTTTTGCGTTTATTGTAACATTCGAGCCGCCTGGATTCATTGGCTGGCGAATTGCGTGCGAGGCTCGGTCGGCCGGACACAATGTGATCCAGGCGTGTTCACTTCACCTAAACCGCGAGCGGCCGCTCGTTGAATCTCATTTCAGCCGCCATTGGTGCGATCTCTTTGTCGCTCACAACGACCAACAAAGCAGCTGGCCCGTGGGTCACCGTGAATGGCGTCGTTTCGGACGGTCCTGCCGCTCAAAGGTCACCTCGTCGCAATCAAATAGCCGGTATGCCGCCCTTAAATCGCTCCAGCTTTCCATCTGGTCGGGTAAACTTCCCGATGGGTCTGTAGCCATTCGCGACGCCACGTCGATCAACCTTCGGGTGCGGCGCTTGTCGGCAAGCTTACAACTCCCGAACTGTTCTTCAGCCCCTGTCTTCGCATCCAGAGAATACGACATCGCAGGCACCTCCGTGCAATGGCCAGCAGCATCGAAGCGTACTGTCCTAGAACGTCGACGCGTTTCTCCTTCCCTCCTTGTCAGCAACTCCTCTCTGATACGCATCGGAGATCGAAAACGAGCGACTGGCAACAACTTCAAAACCGTTCCTCCCTTACGTCCGCTATCGATGCGTTGCTTGCGAGCAGAACAGCGATTGCGAACCAACCGTAATATGTGGGTAACGACAAGGGCTGTAGGGTGGCAGGTAAACGCCAGGGCCATTGCAGCTTATCAGCCCACGCTTTCAGCTTTTTTGGAGAATAGAAATGCCAATTGGCAAGATCAAAAAATGTTATCCCGGAAAAGGGTTTTGATTTTATCACAGGAGCTGGCGACGATTTATTCTTCCATTACTCGGAGTTGAAGGGTGTAACCATTGAGGAACTCGGTGAAGGCCAATCCGTGAAGTATTTAGTTGGCGCGGGCAAGAAGGGACCTTGCGGCGTTTCCGTCCAGCTAGACAATTGAACGTAAGGCAGCTTTCAACTCGTCGATTGCAACAGATGGCCAGCGCCTGAATCAACTGGCCAGCAAACTCAAATGTTCACCCTTATCCGTCGGTAATGTTTCATGACAGTAACATCGACTCGCGCTCAAGCCATTGCGGAGATTCTTTGGGAACTCAAGAAGGCAGAAAAGCTTGCGACCTTGACATCCATTGCCGCTCGTGCCGGATTTGCCCCAGGCTCGGGCGGCCGCACCGTCAGTACGTGCTTAAAAACCGTTCGTCGCGATTGGCCCCATTTGCAATGGTGGCGTGCCGTTGCTGATAATGGCCAGCTCGACAATGAACAAGAGTCCTTTCTAACAAAAGCTGGCTTTGAAACCGAGGCGGTAGAAGGCGGCATGATTGCAATCAAATCTTTTTCGGCTCAGCTAATGAAATGGGAAGAACCCCAAGACGGGTCTTCTAGTGACTCAGTCGATTCCTAAGATTGCCGTAATCCGACCCTCGTGACACGCCCAACCGGCGGCTGGTCGTCGAAGGGCAGCGAGCAATCCAACATCCGTTTTTCGGTATCCTGCAAAATGCGTCGAACGCTCATTGCCCCACTCAGCCAGACGCTCGGCGGGAGGAATGGGCGTAAAACACTCGTCAACCCAATGGTTTACAAACCAGCGCATACTGGCCGCGGTCGCCGATCACGCCGTGCGCTGAATGGTTATACTTACTGTCGCAAGGCATCCGGGTGCCGGGTAATAGGATCCGTCGTCGCGAAAAGCCATCAATTCCCCCTTCAAGCGGCGTCCCCTAATCGGCCGTAGAATGCGCTTGCTGGCGTTCGCTAACCGTGCCATGATTCTAGTGTCGAAGGCGTCGACAACGCCATTTGTAGGAATCTTTACAACCCGCTGTTATGGACGCGCTTAATCTCGTACAGACGCTGACATTCGATGCCTTTGGGACGATCCTCGACCTGGGTGGGAGCCATGCTCCACGCTTGGGTAAATTTCTAGAGTCCAAGCACTCTGCAATCTCGGTCGCGGAGTTGTGGAACGATTGGCGCTCTCGACAGCGGATCGAGCAGTACCAGGACAACCAGTTCAGCTCAGGCCACTACGGATACCTCGACTCCAGCCGCCGCGCTCTGATCTACACCTTACGCGCCTTGAAGCTGCCGTTTGCGGATGCGGACCTCAGACACATCATGGAGGGTTGGCAGGAACTCAATCCGTTTCCCGATGCGCTCGCCGGCCTGGCGCGGCTGAAAAGTAAATTTAAGCTCGTAGTACTTTCGAACGGCGAGAACAAGTATTTGGGCGAGGTCGTGAAGAATCGTATCCGGTTCGAGTTCGATCGTGTAATCTCTGTCGAAGACGTGGGGGTTTTCAAGCCAAGCCCGCAGGTATACCGCTACGCAGCTCGCATCCTTGAGGCTGAACCTTGCGAGTTGATGATGGTCTCGGCCCATAGTTTTGATGCGGTGGGCGCCCGTGCCTCGGGCTATCGGGCAGCGTACGTGAACCGGTACGACCTGCCCTATGATGAGTCCCCCTATCGTGCTGACGTGGAGGCGGTCGACTTCCTCGACCTGGCCCACAAACTGGGTTGCCAGTAGCGGCAAGAAAGAAATCGGTGAGTAATCACGACTGGTCGGCCCGCGGCACTCACCCTGAACGAGTGGCCCATTGCAGCAATGGAACTGCGCGACGAATGGTTTTCCGATCCCACCGACACCTATAACTAAGCCGGGATTTATTCGTTGACACCAGTAATTGCAACGCAAATACCTGGTGATTACGACTACGACGGCGACATGGACGACTACATTATTTGGAGATTATCACTTAGCGAGGATGCCGTGCTTACGCCGACGGAAATGGCAACGGCGTAGTTGATGCAGCTGACTATGTCGTGTGGCGCAAGTCTGTTGGCAATTCTGCCGGTGCCCCAACGGCCGCAACCAGCGCGGTTCCGGAGCCGGTGACCATGTCGGCGCTTAACTACAATGCGTCGTCGCGAGGCGAAGATCGCGACGACCCCCCTCATGCGCGGAGGACTCGGGCACGAATCCCAAAGCCGCCCACATTGATCTCAACAAGACTTCCCCTCGTCCCAGTTCCTGATACACTCGCAAATTGACCGACTTTGCCTGGTAGAAACTGGAATTAATATATCCATTCCGATTAAGACGGAAGCGCCAAACAGTATTTGCGTAACTTTTGGGACGATATCGGCGCCTCAATGTGTGCGAAGGGTGCAATGGACTTCGATAAGCTGCGCATCTCGCCGATATTGCGAATCGTCGGTGCCCTCGGCTGCGCCGCTTGGGTGGGTTGCAGCAATCGACCCAAGGCAGTTGAAATTGTCGATGTCAATCCGGCACAGGCGGCAGCGCAAGCGATTGAAAACAACGACAAAGATGGGGACGGCAAACTATCGGAGGTAGAGTTGCGAGCGATCCCGGGCATGTTGAAATGGAAACAACTCTATGATTTGGATTCCGATGGTTTCGTGACTCAGGAGGAAATATCACAACGGTTGAAAAAGTGGCAGACAGACAAGATCGGTTTCCGTTCACTTAGTGCCCACGTAAAACTTGATGGCCGGCCATTGCCCAATGTTCACGTCGTATTGACTCCCGAGTCTTATCTGGGTGAAGGCATCAAAGGAGCATCGGGAACGACAAACGAGCGTGGTTTTGCAAGCTTAATGGTAGCTGCTGAAGACATGCCGGAGGCAATCAAACAGCGCGGTATCAAAGTAAGCGGCGTTTATCCGGGAACGTACAAGATAACGGTTTCTCATCCGCAACGGAAACTTCCCAGCGTCGACGAAAAGGGCTTACCGCTAGGAGACGAAATCGCGCGCGACACGGTCGATACGTCCGTGGAGGTCTCGCTCTCGTCGTCGCGGTAGATCCCCCAATTTCGAGTGCCGGTGCCGTTATTTAGAAACGCCGCCATCAAGGCGATTACCGTTGCGGCGATGGACTTCTGGATCGATGTCGTAGCCGATAAGTTGTACCGAGCCGTCGCCGAAGGCCATGTGACAACCGCCTGGGTGGGCACTGCCAAAGCTTTGGGGCTGCTCCAAATGAGGTGTGTCTTGCAGGGGCACGCGGCTAACGTTGCTCTTGGCCGGATCGTAGAAGGTCGATCGGCATATATCATCCTGATAGCCGGTCCACATCGACCAATCGTCGCCGTGGTCCAATCCAGTGTCGTAGTTGTCTGGATTGATGTAGCGTTCGCCGAGAAGATAGGTCTTACTCACTCCGTCCGTTATTGCAGAAAGTTTAATGGCCGCGCCGCAGTATGATGTGCCATTGAAGTCGCTTGGACTGGGCGGCCACCCTGGTTTGCCGGCATCGGCTTCCGCCAAACTAGCAGGATAAATCGTAAGACATTGCTGCTCGAGGTCTTCGATGTCTCCTGCATTGGAGGCGTAATCTGAGCGCGCGTGGACTGTTGACTGCCGACTGTTTATGGGCGTATGTCCACTGCCATTTGGATAGGGAATCGATGCCCGACGGGTTGGGCAATTCAGATAACTAATCGCCAAACCATCTCGCTGTTGAAAAACGGAAAATTTTTGATTTGCCGACAGGCCCGTGCCGAGATCGCGGATTTGTTGCTGCTCGATGAAGGGGAGGATGTTGTAGATCCATCCGCCCGGTTGGCGGGAGTCATAGCCACGGTCCGGGTCGCCGACCCACGATCCCCACCAGCCAGCGGTGGGAAGGCGTTTGTGGGTGCTTTCGTGTTGAATCATTCCGAGCGCGAGCTGCCGCAGATTATTCGAGCACTGAGAGCGGCGAGCCGCTTCGCGCGCGGCTTGAATGGCGGGTAGAAGAAGCGCCACTAAGATTCCAATAATCGCAATGACAACGAGTAGCTCCACCAGCGTGAAAGCCCGTCGTTTCCGCAACCGACTCATGATATCAGGGGCCTATCACGTTGTGTGCAAAACAAAAGCGCGAGTCCGCCGGGAACCTCCACCGCACCTGAGCATTAACCTCTTGACGCTACTCGATTTGCCCAACTAGGTCCAGCAGACAATGTGGCAGGAGAATCCGCGTAAACCACGGTGATAATTATAGATGCGAGTTCTAACATGCCCTGAAAATGAAATTAAACCTATGACCAAATCTTTTGATTTTCATTGACGTGCTGCCTGCAAAACCTATACTGACGCCCAGCGGACTTTCCGGTTGGTGGAAGGGGCCCGCGTTCGACTTCGAGGGAATCGTCGGTATTCCCGGAAAGGTGGATAATGCTCGCTACTGCGATGGAACCGGGACTACGGGCGGTCGTTACAGCTTTTCTTGCAGTGGCAATTTTTGCGTCCGGGGTCGTCGAATCGAAAGCGGCTGTAACTTCGACGACGCAACACGGCACGACCGTGAATTCGTTCGACTCGATGATCTCGAGTACCGATTTGATCGAGGGAAAGAAGACACTTGATACGGATGTGTACGTAAACCCGTCCGACAGCTTTGGCCATGCTTCGCTGCCCGGCTGGCATCCAGCGAATACAAACCCAGCGGACCAACTGTCGGCTTTTACCGACGGAGTCGGCATGTTGTCCAGCGGGCTCACCGGCCTCTTGAATGATAACTTTCCTGTCGAGCAGGCATCTGGGCGACCAGCGAAGATCGTGGAGTATCCGTTTGACACGCCAGTCGATATTGGCCGAATCAATATTCTATCCGGCAATAGAAACAACGCGGACGGCCGCATTTTTTCCACTACCTACATCGAGTATTCAACGAACAACGGCTTCACGTACCAGCCGCTCGGATACTTCCAGTCAGATCCGTCAGGGACCATCAACAGCGAAACGGCCCCCGTTCCCCCACTGAGCCCGGCGCAGAAATCGACGTTGGTCAGCGTTTTCGACAACGCTAACGGCACGATGCTCAGCGGCGTCACGAGTATCATTTTCAATTTCTACTCTGTGGATAACACGTTTGGGGAGATGCGCGATCCGTTTGACGGAGTCAATACGATCACTGGCCTCGACGACGGACTTTCGGCGGCATTTGAATCTCCGCTGATATTGGAAATCGATGTCCTCCCG
This sequence comes from uncultured Planctomycetota bacterium, assembly GCA_963733705.1. Taxonomy (GTDB): domain Bacteria; phylum Planctomycetota; class Planctomycetia; order Pirellulales; family Lacipirellulaceae; genus JABDGM01. The sequence continues at coordinate 895,262 of CAVTEJ010000015.1, forward strand.
CCAGCCCCTCCCGTTATCGGTGATTACAACGGCAACGGCATCGTCGATGCAGCCGACTATGTTGCCTGGCGTGATAGTGTCGGCGCTGCGACGCTGCTGAACCGCGACACGACCAATGTCGGCCCGGTAGGGGTCGGCGATTACAACTCGTGGCGGGCGCGATTTGGGAATGTATCTGGCGCAGGTGTTGGGAGCGCCACCAACGTGCCGGAACCGGGCGTGGACAGCCTAATCATTGTGCTGACTTGTGTAGGGTGGCCGAGACGATTTAGGCGCAAAGGTAAACCAGCGGCGTAAGGCGATCCGCGCGGTGCATTGCCGTGCATTAACTCTCCTCTTTGGAAGTAATACAAATAGCGTTCGTAAGTCGTGCAACTTTTTGTTTGAAGTTCTTTCTTCGTGAGGCGTGTACCAATGAGACTAATTCTTGCTTCCGGGATGCTCGTGGCGTTAGCCGCTTCGGCATCGGCGGCCGTGACATCCAGTACGCAGCACAGTACGTCATCGACCGGACTCGACAGCCAGATCGCAGTCGGCGACTTGATTTCCGGCAAAATCGCCACTGAGCTTCCTGGCGACTTGGGGTGGCATCCGGCGGTTTCCGATCCTCTCGATAAGCTTCCCGCTTTTACCGACGATGCGGGAATTCGGGGCACCGGGCTTACCGGGCTGATGAACGATTTTCCCGGTGCAGGCAATCCGGCCAAGCGCATCCAATACGACTTTTCAAGTGCCACAGACATCGGCGGAATTCAAGTGCTGACCGGCAACAACGGGCGCGACGGCCGCGTCTATTCAACCTTTGCCGTATACACGTCGACCAACAACGGTGGCGCTTTCAATTTGCTCGGCTACTTCCAGTCGGATCCGCTTGGCTCGGTCAACAATACTGGGACGCCTGATGCGAGCCGTTGGGGATCAACGCTCGTAAAGGTGTTCGACAATGCATCGTCTACCCTGGCCAGCGGTGTGACCAACTTGCAGTTTGATCTGTATGCTGTTGACAATTCACAGGGGCAATATGAGGACCCGTTTAACGGCATAAACCCGTTCACAGGCCTCGACGACGGCTTCGGCGAAGCCATTGCGTCGCCGCTCGTTTTTGAAATCGACGTATTAGCAGTTCCCGAGCCAACGAGCATCGTCCTCGTCTTTGGCGGGTTGGTAGGGGCATTGGGAATCGTGCGGCGGCGTCGCTAGTGCTCGGCACGCGGCGGTAGGCGACTTGCTCACCGACCTGTTTTCATGCGTCGGATGGCGGCTAAGTGAGTCTCGGCTGCCGAGGCAAACGACGGCAACAAGGACGACGATTGATAGCACACCGCGCGGTTCAGGGACGCTTGAAGCAACGTTGCTAGGCACGCTGGAGCCTGAACCGGCGGCATACGCATTCCGCCAAATAACGTAGTCGGCCGCGTCGACAACGCCGTTGCCGTTGCCGTCCGCCGTCTGCGTTCCCGTTTGTCCAAATGTTTCCCGCCAGCGCTGATAATCGGCGGCGTCGACAATGCCATTACCGTCGTAGTCGCCAGGCACCGGCGCGGACAATACGCCGAAGACATCGATCTCGCGAACGAGCGGCGAAACAAATGCCGCGGCCAGACCGTCATCGAATCCCGTGAACGGATTCACGCCATCGAAAGGATCCCGCATCACGCCTGACAAGTCGGAAACCGCATAGAAGTCGAACCGAAGATGCGTGACGTCCTCAGCCAGTGGCGTGGCGTCGCTGCGGACAATACGGACCAGCGTGGAGCCATTCGGGCCTCCCGGCGTACTCGCGTTGTTTTGCGTATTCGATTGATCGGACTGAAAATAGCCTAGCAAACTATAGTTGGTACCATCGGTCGATGTGTAAACGGCCGTAGTCGAAAAGATCCGCCCGTCTTTGCCGTTGTTACCCGTAAAAAGCCGGATTTCGTCAATGTTGCGTGCTGCGCCGAGATCGTAGTCGATCAGCTTCGCCGGCGCGCCGGCCGCGGGAAAATCGTTCAGAAGTCCCGTAACACCGGATCCCAAATCGCCCACTCCGTCCGTGAACGCGGGCAGGCCGTTCGGATTGTTCGGATCGTTTGACGCTGGATTCACCGAGTGCCACCCAATGTCGCCCGGCAAAACCGTGGGAATACGTCCTTCAAGGAGATCGGAGTTGCTGTAGGCAAATGGGAGCCCCGCATCATTCACGGCATGCTGCGTCGTGGCCACGATGTTTCCGCCGCTCTGCACGGCATTTCGCGCCGCAAATTCGTTGTACGAGAGCTTTGGTTGGCCCGCGCCGTTTACAATCCCCCAACTTCCCGTCCCATCATCGGTCCACTGATACCAATACGTCCCGCTCACGTAGTTCTTGGATTCCAAATAATTGTAAGCCGTCGCCATGTTGTCGCGCTGCAGCTGTTGGGTGTTCGTACCGGTGGTTTGCCAGCCGAACTCCGTGACGGTGACGTTCGCCGTGTCGTTGTTGCTCGCTTGACCGGCGCGCACCGCGTTGAAATAGTTCGCCAGCTGAGACGTCTGGAGCAGCGAACCCTGGCTGATATAGACGTGATATCCAAATTCGTCCCACGGATACCGCCGCCCAAAGTCGGTCTGCATCGAATTCCAAACACTGGTCTGGTTATAGACCTGCTGCATGTAGTCCATCGCCGTGGAAAAGCTGCCACCGATATCGTGTGCGAGCAAGCCCCCAGTCATAAGCCGAGCGCCTTGCGGACCTAGCAGATTTGCGGAATCGAGGGCACGGTAAGTTTCCGATAGGAGGTTGGCATAGACGCGGGGCAAAATATAGGTACCCCCCGCATTTTTAGGGTCGCTCGCGTAATTGGGGTTCGACCAGGCGTTCGGCTCGTTCCATAGTTCCCAATTCTTGACCGTTGAACCGTAGCGATTGATAAGGAGCTCTGCCGTGCTGGCATACTGACTGACGTACGAGTTGAGGCCGTTGTTGTTCGGGTCATCGTTCCAGGCAGCCTGACCGCCGGCGACCGTTTCGTTGGAGAACAGTCCGAGGACCTGCAGCCCCGCGTTGTGCGCATTGGCAATCACTTGATCGTAGAGCGCGAATTGGGTGGGATTCCAAGTTGTCGCACCCGAGTCGAGGCGGAAATTTACGCGAATAGCATTCGTGCCCGTGGCAGCAAACTGCTGGGCCATTTGCGGCGTCAACACCAGGCTGCCGTTCCAAATCGGCGCCCCCGCATTCAGCCCATGAAATTCGTCGGCCGTTGCCACGGCGGTTGCCAGCCACAAGGTCGCCGTCAGTCCGAGGATCGAACACCATCCGCTTCGGGTTGCTGAGTTGCCACTCATAACGTCAATCCCTTTGATCCCAAGGATGAGCGATTGAATGGACCAATTTTACCACAAACGAGAAGACGAAGCGTCTGTGACCGATGATCTTCGCGCTTAGCTCGTTTCTCCCACGGCTAAGAAATAAAAACATCACTACGTAATCGACCAGTGCCGGAATTTGGGAGCGAAAACTGTGTGGCAAGCAATTCGGAGAGGTTGGATCGGCGACCGTGATTCAGCATGAGGACTTACGTCCAAACACGAGACCAAGGTAAGTTACCAATATTCACAATAGCGCGGCGACCAGTCGCCGTTAGATGCCGCTCGCATCCACGATCTCGCCGCCACGAATCGTCGAGAGCGCTTCGAACGTCGGCTCGTCGATCGTTTTCGTCAGGCTGTGGACCGAGCCATCGGCATTCACAAACTGCACGATGTCGCCCGTGTGTACGCTGCCGAAGTGGGACCAGTGAACGCGGTAGTTGGCCGCCGGATTCGGCGTCCCATTTTCCTGCGACGAATTCAAACCGAGCCCCGTCGGCAATGTGGCCGCGCCAAACCACGCGATGCCATACGGAAACTCGCTGCCCGAGGCCGATTGGCTCGCCTGAATGCTGCCGCCGATGGAACCGGGTGCCTCGCCAAACATGAGCGTCTTCGAAAGCCCATCCGAAATGCGGGCCGCACTCGTTCGCGAGCGCACCGAGTAGATGCCGATCAGCCCATAGTCGATCGACACGCCGTTGCGAGCCCATTGGTCACCCACCCGGCCATACACGCCCGCAACGGCGCAGTAGTGTGTGATCGCCAGGCCTTTATTCGCGTCCTGTCCATCGGCCTGCAGCCCAAAATCAGGATACTGCATCACGCCATGAATGCGGTCGATCGTTTGCCCCTCGGGCATAATGTTCGGCATCGTCGGGCAGAGCAGCGAACTGATTTTCGTTTTGGCCGCAGCGACCGCGTACTGGTCGTCCCAGTAGTTCGCGCCGTACGAGTTCACGCCGATTTTGAGCGTGCGCGTCGCGAGATCATACAGCGGCTGCTCCTCAAGATAGGGAAGCAGATACACGAACACGCCGTTCCACTGGTTCTTTCCCGAAGGGCCATAGAGGGCGCCGAAGTCATTCGGATCTTCACTCCCCAAAAATCCGGGCGGAAACGTGTTGTGAGTCGATTCGTAGTTGAGCGCCGCGAGTCCGATCTGCTTCAGGTTGTTCGAGCACGAACTGCGTCGGCCCGCCTCACGCGCCCCTTGCACGGCCGGCAACAAGAGCGCCGCGAGCGTGCTGATGATCGCGATGACAACAAGCAGCTCAACGAGCGTAAAGCCGCGAGACCGCGTTGTTGGCCCGATCTGCATAGGGGTTGTCCCAGTCGCCATCACCACAACCGAAATGTGAACGTACCCGCCATTTTAGCTACTGAATGCGAAAATCAATATCAGAGTTACCGTATCAAATCGGCTTTTGACTCAGCTCAGCGGCTAGGTGACTCTCGAATCGCCAGTTGGGCGTCACGTCGATGCCATCGATCACGTCCGATATTCGTCTCGACTACAGGAGATTTCGCTTGGCCGCTCAAGATTTACACCAAATTGTTGCGGACCGCCCAGACGGCTGCCTGCGTACGGTCAGTCACGCCAAGCTTTCGAAAAATGTGTTGAACGTGTTCCTTTACGGTCTCGTAGCTAATATGCAGCGATTTACCAATTTCCTTATTTGTCAGGCCCAAGGCAATTTGTTTCAGCACTTCGTTCTCGCGTTTGGTCAGTGCAACATCTCCTGCAGGGCCAGCTCCAGGTGGCGTGAGCGCTCCCGCTACGCGGCGGAGTGAATCCCGCGACCAAATATTCTCGCCGGCGGCAGCGGCGTGAATTGCATCAATAATCGCTTGCCCCTCGGCATCTTTCGTGAGGTAGCCAGCCGCGCCGAGAGCAAGGGATCGGGCGATGTAGGTCGGATTGTCGAAGCCGCTAAACATCACGATCGGTACATCGGATAACTCGGACTTAATCCGCGCGTAGGCAGGTGAGCCCGTCCCCGTCCGGCATTCGCACGTCGAGCAGTATCAAATTGGGGCGCAGCTTTTTAGCAAGTTTGAAAGCATCTTTTCCGCTAAATGCTTCCCCAACTATCTTTATGTCCGTGCCTTCAAATAACTTTTCCAAACCGAGGTGTACGATTTTGTGATCGTCGACAATCAGTACATTAACTGCCATCGAAAGAATCTCGTTGTCACTGGTAGCGCCCACCGTCCCCCATTTAGCATTCTCACGCCCGTGCCTGAGATATTGAAAGTCTAACTTACAGGCCCCATTCAGAGCAGGCCGAACAACGAATTCAATTCACGAAACTTCGATTTAGCCGTTTAAGGGATCGTACAACGGTAACTTCCGCTGAAAACGTCAGGGCGAAATGCAGCGCAACTCCAATTCTGGCGGTTGCGATAACGATGCAGCCACGGCGAGTCGGAACCCCCCGTCGCTACGCGCCCGCACTCAGACGTACTCGCATCGTAGAAAACAGAGAGAAGGCGAATCAGTCCCGGTATGGCTTTGCTGTTCCGTGCCACGTTCGGATGCCAGGACCTGAAATTAAATCACCACGCAGCTTTCGTTACGTCAAACGGCAAAATCGCGCTGCGACGTAAAACATGTAACGCAGGCCTCGATTTGCGAAGCGTGGCGCATCGGGCGCCAAATTAATACGCGCCACGATTGCGTCAGTCCGCCCGTCGTCGAGCTGCAATCGCAGTTCCTATCAATCCCAGGAACACGAAAGCAAGGGTCGTCGGTTCCGGTACCGGCAGACCGAGCGGTGCGAATGACAAGACTTGTGCGGTGCTTCCGTCAATTGCGGAAGCGGTCGTCAAGCCGAAGCGATTCATGTTTGTTTGAATCACTAGTAGCGCACTGCTTTTTCCTAGCGAGACGCCACCGGCGCCAATGGGCGGGGATAAGAAGGACGTTCCCACGACGTCGCCGATTCCAGTGGAACGATCGAAGATTGTCGGAGGTACGCTGCCGGCCGGGGCCGGTGCTTGAAAGCTGGCGTCCGTCAGCAGTCCAGGTATTCCGTAACCGGGCACGGTTAAGCGATCAATTGGATCGGGACCGCCAGTGCTCGTCAGCAAGTAAGTAAACGTATAATTCCCTGGCCCAAATGGATTCGAGGCATCGCTCAGAAAAACTTGACTCGTCAGCGTCCCCGTAAAACTGAGCGTGGCTGAAACGAAGGGCAACGGACCTAAGCTGGCGACAAGTGCGCCGCCCACGGGATCGGGCTCGGGAGTGCTGAAGATTGCCGCGCCAGGGGACAATAGCGCCGCGTTCGCGGTTGCCGAGGCCAGAAGCCCACAGCACATCACTGCCAAGCTGCGAAAGCAAATCACACGCGCAGAACATGATTTCAAAGTGAAATGCATGAAATACTTCCTCAAGGTGCAGGTCATTAGCGTTCTCAGGAATGTGAATCTGAAATTGCGAACCTTAAAAACACTTCCACCTACAGGCAACGGACTCAACTTAATGAGCGTAACTACATCCTATTGCAATTGCAAATAAAATCCCCGTTCAGGGGAATTTTTTTGTGCCCGCGGGTCGAACTGTCTCGCCACAGAGGGTAAGTGTCAGGTGCCCCCCAACTCGATGGCTGAGGACGCAAGGCGGGTTGAACCCGATCCCCGCAAACTTCAACCAGTTTTTGCGGCTCAGGTCGTCAGAATTCTGAACTTCCCAACCTCCCCGCATAGAGGGGCGAATCGGGCGATCTTTTGAGCACTTTTGACATTTTGCGCCCGTGACGCTTTGTCATGCCACCTGCATTCCGAAGTCGTGAGGTGGCTCGGCGCCGGATAGCTAAGAAGGGGGGATTGTCGCGCTCTGCGGCGATATCAAGGGGGCTCGGCCGAAGCATTGAGCTGGGCGTGTAGATTTTGCTTGACCAAAATTCTACTGCACGCCAAGGTAGAGGGGAGCCAAAAACCTCTGGCCCCTCCCAAGGCCCCCGGTGGGATGAAAATAATCGCGAAACATGATCGCTTTCGCACCCGGACGAATTCGATATATTTGCCTGGGATTGGACCGGCGCCACGATTCGGATTTTACCCGAGTGGGGAGTGTCTTATTACTTTGGCTAGCCCGAATGTTGAGTAAATAAGCGGAGTAAGCGTTGATGGTGAAATGCTCGAAATTGATCGCCTGTGCGGTGTTGCTCTGTGTTGGCCGCGGATATGCCGCCGCCGCGGATGTCGAATTTAGTTTTTCGGGTGCGGTGAGTTTTGTATCGTCCAATTTAAACCCCTTTGGCGGAGGCTGGACACCGGGGACCGCGGTCGTAGGTCATGTCATTTACGATCCGAGTAGCGTAGCTACCGACCCACTTGCCGGTTGCGATTGCATGGGGTACCGACAGCATATTCCCGGTGGGTTCGCGATGCTCGTGGGATCCACGTTACTTCGCGCTGATGATTATGTGGTGCAAGTCAAAAATAATTTTGATCAGCAGGGCGTGCCCGTCGATACGCTCTCGGTACTGTGGTCCAGCGACACAAGTATAAGTCCCCCGCTGCCATCACCGCTGTTGGTTAATGGAGTTCCGTGGTCGAGCGCGTTGGTGCAACTGAATCTGGACAGTGCGAGCGATACGTTTCCGGATTCCAGCCTGCCACCAACGTTAGATCTTGGGAAATTCAGCTCGACCAGTGACATTCTGGATGACAACCGAACAGACCATAAAATCGCAGCCTTGTTTCAGGCGACAGCGTTGACTTCGTGGGGTGGGCCCGGTGACTATAACCTGAATGGCACGGTGGAACCCGACGATTACGACGCCTGGCGAAGTAACTTCGGATTAACGAACAATTTGGCTGCGGATGGAAACGTCAATGGAGTGCGTGGATGCCGCTGACTACGTGTTGTGGCGGAAAAGTGCCACCCAACTGAGTTCGGCCGCCGCGGTGCCCGAGCCAGCAAGTGTATGTCTCCTGGTGCTCTCGGGCGGGGCGCTGGTATCATTCCGCCGGAGATAGGAGATCACGTGTGACTACGACGCCCACTCGGCAGCGGCGCAGTGTGCGAGCGGCGTTTACGCTGGTCGAATTATTGTCGGTGATTGGCATCATGGGCACGTTGCTCGGACTGCTGATGCCCGCCATTCAACAGTCCCGCGAGGCGAGTCGGCGCAGCGTCTGCCAGAGCAACTTGCACCAAATCGGTTTGGCAATCGAGAATTTCGAGGGGAGGCGGACTCGGTACCCAATTGGAGCCCGGAGCAATGCCATTTGGCCGAGTGGTCTGCAGTCCTTCGGAGTATCGTGGTGGGCGGATATCCTGGGCGATCTCGACGAGTCGTCGCTTGCCGCGCGGCTGGACGTGACGGGTCCCAACGCCGGGTGGGTCGCTCTGCATCCGCAGAATGGGCGGCTCATCGATGGCGTCGTGATCAGCACAATGTGTTGCCCGTCGAGCCCGTTCGCCGCGCTCTATCCGGTGACCAGTTTCCGCGTTTGTAACGCCTCGTACGTCGGGATCAACGGCGCGGGTAGCGGCGATGGGTTCGTGCAAAAAGCGAAACGGGTCAGCCCGTGTTGCGGGGGATCGAAGAGCGGTGAGCGTTCTTCCGGCGGTATGCTCCTCGTTAATTCCTACATTCGAAGGAAGGACGTGACGGACGGAACATCGCACACACTCTTGGTGGGAGAGACGTCGGATTATTGTTTTCACCACCAGTCTGCTAACCCAATTCGGGTCGATGGTGGATTTCCGGATGGGTGGATCATGGGGACTTTTTCGAGCAGCAGTTACGCGTACAACACGACGACTGTTCAATACCCGATCGGAACGCGCGATTACGATTTGCCAGGGATCGAAGATGATCACGGCCCGAACAATCCGCTACTGTCCGCGCACCCGGGTGGCGTAGTAACATTATTCGCCGACGGCTCCGTGGAATTCTTATCGCGACAAACCGAATATTCTCACGCTGAAGCGATTCGCGACGCGCGATGATGGCGAAGGGGCAACGCCCTAGTTCGTCAACTTGGCGGGCAGTTCTCACTGAAATTGTCATTTAATACGCAGTATGGAGATGCACGTAGTGACAAAGCGATTTCGTTTCGTATTCGTGACGGGCGTTGCAATTCTTTCTGCCTGCGGCGGCAATCGCGCCGAGGCGTTTCGGTTTCGTCGAAGTTGCTGCGCCCCGTGCCAGCCCTGCTTCGGCAGTGACGATTGGGAATGTCTGAAGACGAAGGTATATCAGATCGCGCCCGACGATTTTTTGTATTACTCGGACCACTATGCGAATGGCTGCAACAACCCTCCGGAATCGGACGCTTGGGAGGACGCTGATTACAACGTACCCCAAAATTGCCCTAGCTGTATCCCCTACAGTTTCGCCAGTCAGCGCGCTCACAGCGGCCTCAACAAATGGACCGGACTCGGGGCGCCGGTAAATTCGAATTACCGCCCTCCATTGTCAAGTTGTGCGACGGTTTTAGGCTGTCACTTCGAATGCTTGAAGATTTGCGCTGCAAACAATACGTATAAAACATTTAAAGTCAAAGTTTTTGACATCTGTATCTCGAACGCATCGCGACCGATTCACGTGGCTTACGAGGTCGATGGTTTTCCGAGCGGTTGTAATCCGTGCTGCATTTGTCTCGGGCCAGGTAATTGCAAGTGCTGCCCCACGGGGCATTCCTATTCATTAAGGTATTGCTGCAAGCGCGTCTTGCTGCTGACGGCGACCTAAGGCGCGTCACTCATCCGAAGTAAACCACGGGTGACTGCTGCGTACAAAGCGCATTTCTGTGGGCAACAGAAATGGGGCTGTGTAGCGAATTACATCGCTGTGCGGTTCGGGCGTATTACTAGCAGCTCCAGATTTCCCTTGGTCAGCAATATCGCTACTCAAATCCGTCGGAACATATTGCGTTTCCGCAGTGTAAGTCCGTACCAGAAATTCATATTCGCGCTGCGTGGGTAGCCGCTTGCCGAGGCGTTCCGCCAGGTTAGCTGCCCGCTGAAATCGCGCCTTCATTGGCTCTGCGTTAGAAGTAGTCTCAGCCGGTAAAATAAGTTTATTTTTAGCCGCTTCCCCAAAAGTGAGGTCGTGTCGGTCCACGAAGAAGTCATCGCCTTTTAAGCCGCGAACCTCTTGCATGTCTTTTGCAAAATCATTCGAGGGGCGCACGATATTGTCGAGGACGATTTTTGAGCCCTCCGTCGCCCGTCGGAATTTGCGATTGGAATCATGCGGTAAGTCGCTCGAATTGGGCACATAGCGAAAAACCTGGTGAAACTGTCCGTCGGGCCAGACTACTTCGACGAAATAATTTCCGGGCAACAGGGCCGCCTGGACAGGCGTAACGCCAGTGATCGCACCTGGCACCAGTTCGCCTCGGTCATTGAGTTTGGCGAACGCCACGCGCGCCCCCGGCGGGTCGGTGTCGAGCGCGACCTGTTTGTAGCCCAGCAAAGCTTGATTTGTTAGGGCTAGGGAGGCGGCCAGTTGCATTGCGCCGAGCGCGATTAGTCCCAGCAGGGCTGCGGCTGACAGTGCTGGTCGGCGACGCACGGTGCGCCATGCCCTTTCCACGAGTGATACACGGCGCGCCAGAATTGGTTCGCCGCGACTAAAACGCCGCAAGTCGACGGCCATTTCTTGGATCGTCGCGTAGCGACGACGCGGATCTTTCGCCAACGATTTGAGACAAATCGTTTCGAGGTCGCGAGGAATCCTCGTATTTATGTGAGGTATTTTTGCAATTACTCGACGAGGTGAAGTCGGCTCAGCGCTGAGGATTTGATGCAGGACAAAACTTCGGTCCCCTTGAAATGGGCAACTGCCGGTCAGCATTTCATAGAGAATGACGCCGAGCGAGTAGACGTCTGTTCCTGGGCCGGCACTCGCGCCCTGGCCACTGGCAAGCTCCGGCGACATGTACGCAGGGGTACCCAAGAGTTCGCCGTGGATCGTGACGTCGCGATCTTCGGTCGACCATTTCGCGAGTCCGAAATCAATCACATGCGCGCGGCCGTGCGGATCCAAAATGAGATTGGCTGGCTTGAGATCGCGATGGATGATACCGCGCTCGTGCGCGTGATGTATTGCTTCCGCCGCGTCCGCACATATTTCTGCCATAGCTTGGAAAGTGAGCTCGTGGCTGTCTAAATACTGACGGAGGTTTTCGCCTTCGACATACTCGACCACGACATAGGGCGAGCCCTGCCAGTGACCGATATCGTGCACGGCGGCTAGCTGCGGATGCTTTAGTTGGCTGGCGGCCTGACCTTCGCGCAGGAATCGTCGCAGCTCGGCTTCGGAGAGTAAGTTAGCGCGTGGGAGCTTGATGGCAACGGCTCGTCGGAGTCGGGTATCCCAAGCCTGCCAGACCTCCCCCATGGCGCCCGAGCCGAGCTGTTTCACAAGCTGAAAGTGATGAATGAGCGTTCCGATCTGCGGACCGCGCGCGTGCGCCGGGTCTTGCGCGTCGCTACTATCTGACGCAAAGGCCGAGGCGCCGTAGTGAAAGTTCACGCCTTCAATTTGTGACGAAAACTGCGGGTAGGCCCGGAGATATTCTGCGCGCGAAGGCTGCTCACCCTCCTTTCGCCGGCACTCGAGATCGACGAGCAAGAGCTCGTAAAAGAGTTTCGATTGTTGGGCCGCGGTGCCGCGCGCGACGAAGTCGAAAATGGAGGGACGGGTTTCGGTGCGCCAAGCGGTCTCAAAGGCATCGCAAACTCGATCGATTTCCTTTTCCGACGAGTCAGACTCGGCGTCGCGTTCCATGCCTCAGGCCTCGGTGGGGAACGAACCAGACCAGATCGAGCGGATAATGTGGAGCTTGCGTTCGATCGCGCGCGTCCCGATGCCGAATTTTGCCGCGATTTCCGGCACAGTATAGCCTTCGACGCGTAGAATTGCGATCTGGCGAAGTCGCTGATCGTCCAGACGGTCCAACAGCGAAGCATACTCCTCTTCGAGAATTAGCATTAGCTCGGGGGTCGGAGTCTGACTCACTAAGTCATCTAATCTGAACGACTGATTCTTCGCCAGCGCCGTTTCGGTTTCGACCCGCCCGAGGCCGCGTTTTTGGGCCGACTCGCGGCGAAAATTATTAATCGCCTTCTGCTTCGTGATTGCCAGTAGCAACCACCATAACTCATCTCGCGAAGTGACGTCTCCGAATCGGCCAGCCGCGGCCCCACGGCAAATGCTGTAGAAAACGCTTTGGGCGATGTCGTCTTCGTCGCAAACGACCTTCGCACGTCCAGCGAGTTGTTGACGCGCCAATTGAGCCAGGTGATCGGCGTATCTCTCCCACAATTTACGAGCGGCGTCTGCTTCGCCGGCTTTTAGATGACCGATCCACTCGCTGACTGAGTCGGACATGGCGTTAAGCGACAAGTCGGATGGAGATGAGACCAACAATTATCCCCCTCAATATTCCGGTACGACCCAGAGCTTTTTTAGGACCTAACGTCGGGATTGCGCTTCGTTTTACGGTTTAGATAATAGCAGGCGCGCTAATTAGGCGGCCGAAGGTTCGCTCCAAATTCCAATTAGGCAGCCGTTTCATTTTACTTGAAGGCCGAGTGATTTATACGGTTTTCCGGTGCAGGCCTAGTAACAATGCGTGATCCGAACATGATGACAACCAAAGAATGTGCTGACGAAATTATCCGGATGGTACGTCGAGACTCGACCAAGGAGGATATCGCCGAAAAAGTCAGGCAGTCTCGCACGAAATTGGGGGCGATTTTGGAGCGCCTCGAATACTTCCAGTTTCGACCGGACGAATTGGACCATTTGCGCGAGCAAGTGGAAGCAATTGCATTTGAAATCGACAATGCCGTCGTTTTGATGCATGGCCTTGCGGAATGAGTAGCGGCATGCGCACCAACTGGTTGCGGCGGTCGGGCCTCGCCAGGCGCATGTGCATTTTAGCCAAACGACCCGATTGTGACGCGGGGGGTGGAGGGATTGTCACGGTTGTGGCAGACGGTCCAGACAGAGTTGGCATTCTCGGACGAGCTCCTAATCCCAGAACGCGGTCTTCTTGCGCCGGGGAAAAGCGACATTTTGACCATGTGGCTCGCCGAGACATTCTGCCACCGCTCCCTTGGCCCGTATCCCCCTCATTCTTCGTCATCTGCAACCGAGTTTGCCGCGACGCGTCCCACTGGCTTGCGACCGGGGTCGGAGCGCGGCTTGGCTGACCGTTTTCTCGGCCGGTCGTCACCCCTTTGCCCTTCCGGATTCGGGTCCGGAATAGGGAGCCCTCGAAGTGCATGAAGCTTGCGAGAAAACGAGAAAGTCTTGCGCCCGTTTTGATTTGTCCAATGACACGGGTGAGGAGGTCAGGTGATACGGGCACCGGTCGCAGGAAAAATAAGGTCGAGGTAGGCCGTTTGCTGGTGAGCCGTTGTCAACGAGAATCAGGACAAACATGCGTTGAGCAGCCCTTCGCGCACGAACGACGAGCTCCTCGGCCGTTTCGTACTGCGATAGCTCACAGGCCTCGTATCGGATGCAAACGCTGTGCACCTTCGCGAGATCGTTAAACTCGGTTCCGCTCAGGATTTCCTCGATCCATTGAATCGCTGCCCACTGTTCGCGCCCGGGCAGCACCAAAATCAGTTCGGCCGTGCCCATTGCCGACATCAACTCGCCTTCCCGCAGCCGGATGCGGATGAGTTCCACCACGGCTGACAAAGTATTCTCTCGCAGTTTCGTGGCGGCGCCGGCCACGCGAGCGTCGATGCGTACGGAGACGACCGATAGCGAGGCGCTCGATCGTCGGTTGTCGCACACGTATCGAGTCAGTTCCTGATTGAACGTCGTAAACGAGATTGGCCGTGGGTGCTCCTGAGTTGGGGAATCTAGCGTAACTTTTGTGGCGGCACGCCGTTCGCGGGAATCGAAGTCCACAATTTGGTTGCCGTTGTGCCAGCGCACGCAGTTGCGGCCCGCTTCTTTCGCGCGGTACAACGCCTCGTCCGCCCGCCGAATGATCCGTTCCGGCTTGTCTGCTGCCATCGCCGACGCAATGCCGACGCTGGTGGTGACGTGGAAACGCCGGTCCGCTGCTGAAATCTCCGCCTCGTCAATTGCCTTGCGGATTCGTTCGGCCACAATGCCGGCATCTTTTGCTGTTGTCGTCGGCAACACTACGGCAAATTCTTCGCCTCCATACCGGTAAGCGAAATCCATCGGTCGTAATTGACAGACAATCGTCTTCCCGATCTCACGCAGGATGTCGTCACCGACCTGATGACCATGTGCGTCGTTGACCTGCTTGAAGTGATCGATGTCCAGCATTAGCATCGCGAACGGAGTCGCATTGCGCTCCCAGATCTTGAATTGTTTGGCCAACTCCTCGTCCAACGCGCGGCGGTTGAGCAACTTCGTCAGCAAGTCCGTGCGAGCCTCGCACTCGCGCGCCGGAGCTGGGTCGATTGGAGGTCGATGTATTGCTTGGCCCGTGCGAGCTGTTCTTGGAGTTCGAGATTGGCGGCCAGCAGACGGACGGGAGCGGTCCCGAGCAATTCTTTGGCCTCCGCCAGCGAATGGTCGACTGCGCGCAGCTCGGACGAAATCGCCTCGATCTTGGTCGAGTGGGCGTCAATTTGGCCAGTGAGACTTTCGGCTACGCGCAGTAGCGCGCTCGAAATTGTCTGAGCCATTTGCGTCGACAGCTCCTTGTGGCGACCGCCCCATTCCGGTGGCGCCTCTCCAGTAGACGTCGGACGAGGCGGGTGCGCAAGCCACAAGCCCATCGCGAATCCCAGCACCAGCAACAGGCAGCCAGAGCATAAACTGCCGGCAATGATTAATGTGCTAATACTCACTTTGACAATATCCCGTAAAAATGCTCCGACCAATAATCTGAATGCGAGGCGGGGGATCGACCGACCAGCCAGCGGGGTGATGCAAAACTCTAACGCGCGATCTGACATCCGGTCGTGGTTTACAATTTAAGTTCCGAACGTCGCCGGCGCTCGAGATTTCCGCAGAGTGCGTCCTAACGAATTTGACGATTCTGCCGGCAACCGATGGTGAATTATGCCGAGAACGAAACCTCACTGGCCAGCTCCAACCCACATAGCGAATGATACGCCTGTTTGGCTGCGCTGCATCGGCCGGTAATTCGCCGGACAACCTAGAAAAACGCCGGCGTCAGCAAGATGCTGAAGGTTGTTTCGCCCAGCTTCCCTGCAAACGCTGCTGTCCCTAATGTCCGCCGCCGCTAACCTTGATGGCGCAAATAGTATGTCCGTTCGCGAGCGGCCGCATTAGATTGGAGCCGGTGCGGGGGACGGCCGACGGGCCCAGGTGAGTACGCCGTTGGTTGTATCGGGCTGTGCCAGTCATCCCACCAGCACAGTACCCTGGGTTGCCAGCAACAGTCAGCCAGAACCCAGTCAGTTATGCTAGTCAGCAGTCGCGTGTCCGCAGCCAGCCAAAGAAGTAATTGACGGACACCTCGCGGCACGAATTCGCAAAAGTTTTTACCAGCATATGACCAGCCGACGAAGTCGCATGTGACAACTTGGGGCATCAACAGCCACGGGGGTGACGCCATTAGACGTCACCCCCGTGAAAAGTGGAGGCGGCGGGACGCCAATGGAACTTTTCCTAACGGGCTTGGCAGCGTGGCCGATAACTACTGCCAAGCTTTCGGAATTGGAGCACTCGAACCATCGTCAAGGGCGACGATTTCTACCCGCCTGAAAACGGGTAGAGTCGAGAGGTGGCGCGGTGGTTTAGGTTCAGCCTATCTGTTTTCCCGCCCTTTCGTCTGCGGATCGCAGTGCGCTGGATGCTGTTACGCAGGTCTCCTCACTGCTGCACTCGCATCATCGGGAGGTAATCGACGCGGATTTGTCTGGCTACTTCGATTCGATTCCGCATGCCGAGTTAATGAAATCGGTGGCACGTCGCATCAGCGATCGGCACATGTTACGGCTGATCAAGATGTGGCTTCAAGCACCGGTGGAAGAAACCGACAAGCGGGATCGCAAACATCGAACGACCCGGAACAAAGACGCGGGACGCGGAACACCCCAGGGCGCTCCGATCTCGCCGACGTTGAGTAACCTCTACATGCGGCGGTTTATTCTCGGATGGAAGGTGTTGGGATACGAGCGGCGTTTTCAAGCCAAGATTGTGAACTACGCGGACGATCTGGTGATCTGCTGTCGCCGAAACGCCGATCAGTCGATCGACGCGATGCGGAGCATCTTTCGGAAGCTGAAGTTGACGGTCAACGAGGAGAAGACGCAACTTTGCCGGGTTCCTGACGAATCGTTCGATTTTCTGGGTTACACCTTTGGTCGCTGCCATACGGCGAAGACGGGTCGCGCTTATGTGAGCGAACGTCCGTCGAAGAAGAAGATCCAGGCGGTATGCCGCCGGATCAGTGAAGCGACCGATCGGCGGTTATGCTGGCGAGACACGGAAGAACAGGTAGCGCATCTCAACCTCATGATGGTGGGATGGGCGAACTACTTCTGCCAAGGTCCCGTGGGCAAGCCGTACCGGATCGTAACTCGACATGCCGTGAGACGGCTCCGTCGGTGGCTGTGTCGCAAGCACAAAGTTGAGACGGGACAAGCCATCACGCGCTATCCCGACAAGTATCTCAACCGCGAGTTGGGCCTGGTCCGACTCTACTTGCGCCACCGCAACGTTCCGTGGGCGACAGCATGAGTCCTTGTCCGAAAGCCGGATGCGGGCAATTCGCAAGTCCGGTTTGATGAGCGGGAGTGTGGAAACGGCAGCGATAAGCAAAGAATTTCGAATTCGGTATTTAGACGGCTGAGTCTGTAAAAACCAGCGCCATTTTACGGATCCGATTTTCGTCAGGCGGGGGTTACCCGCGAAAATAAGGATCTAATCTCCGCCGAACAATGTTTTCAAAGAAAAACTAAGCGATCTCGTCGGCCGTTTACTTCACTGTGATCGGACAATTTGGGACGCCGCACCGACTTATCGACATGGTCGGTATAACGTCAAGCCATAAAGTCCTAAAAATCCGCAAAATGTCCCAGGGGACATTGCGTTGGGCTAATCACTGGTTATATTGCAACTTGGCGTCTACCCTCCAGGGGGGGTGGTTTAACACGCATGTTTCGTTCGCCGTTCGATGGTCCAAAACGAGCATTAGGCATTGCGTTATTAGGTGGGCACAGCGGTTCGCGGGCCAATTCTTCTCATGCCGAATGGCGCGTCATGCCCATTGGTGTTGGGGATTCCTTATTCTGTTTATTCAACGTTCATTCCTTTGAAGGATTCTTAAAGAGAGAAGCATGAAGAAAGACAATGGTAGCGAACAATCGGGTCACGATGAGATGCACGACGCCGAAGCGGTTGCCACGCCACAAGAAGCTCCGGCGCAGCGCCCGATGCAGGTGGCAGTGAACGACAAGCATGTCGTTTGCCTGTATGCCAATTTTTGTAGAGTGACAGGCACGCCGGAAGAGCTGATTTTGGACTTCGGCCTCAACGCCCAACCGTTTGGTGTGCCTACGGAACCCGTCGAGGTCAAGCAGAGAATCGTGACGAACTACTTCACCGCGAAGCGCATGTTGCAGGCGCTTCACATGTCGGTAGCGCGTCATGAACAGGCATTCGGTGTTTTGGAAACCGACGTCCAAAAACGCGTCATCGGTAATCGGGCTCCAGCCCGCGCGAGCTAAATCGCGCGCATCGGCCGGGCTCTTGGCGGGCCGCGGCCACACTTGGCGGTTTACTTCAATAGAAGCTTGTTTAGCACCTTAGGAATTCCCTGCTCGTTTATCGTTGGTCGCGTTGTGCTCACGGCGGACTTCTCGCTAGCACGCGCAGCTTACCAAATTACTTAACGATTGGGTCAACTTCAGAGTAGTCCACGTTTGGACAGGAAACGACATGGCACGTCAATCTCGTAGTCGCCTTCGTCTCGGTCGGATGTTCTCGCCACGCAGCAAAAGCGCTTCGGCAATTGCCAGCGTTGAAGCTCAGCAAAAGCGCCGCAAGGCGCGCGTGAAGAAGTGGCGCGAACGGTTTAAGCGATTCAACTTGAGCTCGTGGCACGAGAGCTCGATCGTGGCGACGGTGTGTAACCTATTCAAATCGAGCGCTGCCACCGCGCGCGTGTTGCGCGAGGCGACGACGGGGTCACAGATGGTGGGCGCAGGGTACGGTCGGCAGCTGCGGATCGAAGGCCTTGAAGAACGGCAGATGCTGAGCACGACGCCGTGGAATCTGGCGACGCAAGGCAATTTTTCGCAGGATTGGTCGAATACCGACCTCATTACTACGGACGGGGACTGGAGCGGTGTCCCCAGCATCGTTGGCTATTCGGAAGACCTTTCAGGCACTTCAACTGGCACTGATCCTCAGACCATCCTCGCACCTCAATCATCTACAAACGTTCTTGCCAACCAGACTAAGCCAAATACTTTATCGAATGGCGGCCTCGCAGAGTTTGGCAAGGCCACGCTTCTGAGTGATAACTTTAATAGCTATGCAAATCAGACCGCATTCGCGGCCGTGTGGACGGTAGATGTTGCTCCAGGCGGAACACTTTCAAGTGCGCAAGGCAATGCTGGTCAGTCAGTAAACATCGGGACCGCTGCGGCGCGAAGTACGAGAAGTTTCGCTGAAACGAGCACGTTCTCGACATTCGCAAATCTCGGGGTGGGCGATCAAGTCGTATTTAGTTTTGACTTCTACGACGAATCGCCGACTACCTCACCCATCCGCAATTATGCACGCATTCAGGACGGCGCTTCGAGCGGTGCAAATCAGCTCATCCAGATGGGAATGAATAATAACGAAAATGGCGTCGACAGCGGCGGTCAATACTACATGGCGTCAATCGCGGGCTACACGCCCGCTACTGTCGACCCGGATGGTGGGGCAAACGAGACTGGGACGTTGACAGCCGGAGGATTTTTTAAACTCAACGATTTCGGAGTTGGGCATCGTTCGCTTGGTTGGCACAACTTAAAAGTCGTTATTAGTACCACCGATGGCTCATCGCAGAATTATGATTTCTATGTTGACAATCAGCTTGCCGAGCGCGTGACGGGCGTCGGCACTGGCCTCAAAAGCTACGACAATGTCGACATCGGCTCGGGATTCTCCTCTGCAACAGAAGCGTTTTATGACAACGTAAAGGTCGAGTATTTTGCGCCAAGCAATCCTGTTGTTGCGCTGAACGGCTCCGGCAGCGCGGACGCGCCGAACTTAGACCTGTACATGAATTCGACCGGCCGTCAGCAGGTCACGGTCAGCTACAACCTCCGCGATATTGACGGATCCGCGGACAACACAAATCAGCAAGTCGCGCTTCAGTACCGAATTGGGGGTTCAGGAAACTTTATCAACGTCCCGGCGGCCTATGTGGCCGATGCCTCGACCGGTCCGAGTTTGGCCACGCTTGTCACACCAGTTTCGGTTTCGCTCCCAGAGTGGACAAACGTTGCCGACTTGCAATTTCGAATTATCACTACGAATGCACCTGGTAACGATGAGTGGATCGGCGTCGATGATATTTCGGTTACCAGCACGCAAATAAATCCGCCAACTTTCACGTCATCAGCAACGCCATCAGTGGCGGAAAACACGACGCCGGTCATAACTCTTGCGACGACAGATTCAGATGTTGGCCAGTCGTCGACGTTCACAATCACGGGTGGCGATGACCTAGCGAAGTTTACGATTGTCAACGGCAACCAGCTCGCCTTTATCACCGCCTCAGACTTCGAAAACCCAACGGATGCTGACCAACACAACGATTATCTCGTTGAGGTAACTGCCGACGACGGGAATGGTGGCACGACCGTGCAGCAGATTACCGTCACGGTGACCGATGCCAACGAAGCGCCGACGGCCGATGCCGGCGGACCGTATGCAACTCATGAAGGCGATTCGCTATTGCTCGACGCAACCGGGTCCAGCGATTCGGATGCGGGCGACAGCATCGTGAAGTATGAGTGGGACGTCAACGGCGACGGCACGGTCGACTTTACGTCTAGCGGCGGCAAACAGTTGATGGACTGGATTCAGGCGAGGTCGCTGGGCGTTGACGACAACGGCACCTACCAGGGCAGCGTGACGGTAACGGATTCGGCTGGCAACACGGCCAGCGATGCGTTCACGTGGACCGTCGACACGACGCCGCCCACCGTTTCGATCAGCGGCAGCTCGGCCGTCACGCTGGGACAAGATTTCACGCTGACATTCAACAGCAGCGATTTCGGTAACGACACGATCTCGGACCTGTACATCAACTGGGGCGACGGCTCCTCTGAGGAGAAAGTTTCGGGCTTAACGCGGACAGCGAACCCGGACGGCACCTATACGATTTCGCTCACCCGCACACACGCGTATAGCGCGGGCCATTTCGCGATCTCGGCGTACGCGGTGGATGAAGACGTTCCCGATTCGGATTCGGATAACGATGGCATTCCGGACGCGGCGTACGCCGTGACGCCAATCTCGGTGGACGTGACGGCCCAGGCGCCGACATTCTCGCCGCCGGCGAGCATTGCGATTGATGAGCCCGGCGTGCAAGTTGCTCCCAATTTGGCGCAATATGTGTCGGACGATCGGACTGCGGCGGCGGATATTACGTTTACGATTACGGGTGGGGCCGACGCTTCGGCGTTCGTTGTCAATTCGCACACGAGCCCGTTCGACCTGGAATTTTCCGCACCGACGGATTTCGAGCATCCGAATAGCGCGAACCACGACAATACTTACATCGTCGAGATAACGGCGACGGACACCGATGGCGCGAGCACGGCGAAAATAATCAGCGTAACGGTTAACAACATCAACGAAGCGCCCGTGGTCGTGCTTCCAGCCGGCAGCATCACCAAGGGCGCCGGCCAGGACATCGTTATCGATGCTTCGCAGTCTTACGATCCCGATGCAGGCGACACGACCACACTGCAGTATTCGGTCAGCGTGACGGCTGCCGGCAGTTCGATAGTTCTGTACGAAGCGGCTAAGCAGTCGTCGCCGACGTTGGTGATTCCGGCGGGCACGCTAACGCCGGGGCAGTACACGTTTACGGTCACTGCGACCGACGCGGCCGGCAACACGGGTTCGGATAGCCGGGCTCTCACCATTCAAGCAACGCCGCCGTCGACGGCGGTGCCGATGGACACGGACAACGACGGCTTTGCCGACGAACTGCTCGTCACGGCCGGCGACGGCGCGAGTCACGCGCTTTCGTTCACGGTCGACACGACGGGCCCGGACGTTCAACTTGTCGTTACGGACAATGGTCAGGAGCTGGGACGGTTCACCGGCAGCGACTTCGACGGAAAGGTCGTCGTTAAGGGCGGCACCGGCGATGACACGATCTCCATCGACGAGGATTTGCTTGATTCAGGCGACTGGGTCTTCGATCTAGATGGCGGCGACGGCAACGATGCGCTGGCAATCAAGGGCAGCCGCAGCGACAGCGCCATTTACACGCCGAGCGATCTAAACCGGGGTTCCGGGACGATCAAAACGTACTTCGAGAACGGCGATATCCCCAGCGATGACATCACATTCCGCAATTTTGAGCCGGTGGACATTTCCGGCATGTCGACGGTCACGATTGCCTCGCCGGCGAATACCACGAACAGCTTGCAGCTCGATGCCGGCTTCGATTTCGCGACGGGGACGATCCCGGCGATTGTCGTCACAGGCAACACCGGCATTGGCATGACGGGCATCGAAGAAGCCCACTTGTGGGACGACACGAACGTTGTCATTGATACCAGCGCGACCACGGGGTCGGGGGCGAACACGATTACGGTTGGTAGCGCGATCGGTACTGCGCCGCTGGTTACCAATCTGACGCTGACCACGAACGCAAACGGCAAAGTGGTCTTCAATGCCGACCCGAAGCCGAGCGGCACGGTGACAGTCAATTCACCGACACTGGACCTCAACGCAGATATCACCATCTCGGGCAAGGATACGAGTGCGGTGACGACGTACAACGTCGCCGGAGCGGGAAAAATCCAAGACGCCATCGACCTTGCGAACGGCGGCGAGACGATCAACGTGGCGGCCGGTACGTATCACGAAGCGCTTACGGTCGACGAGGACGTCACGATTCACGGTGCTGGAAGTGCGACAACGCACATCGACGTCGGTGCGGCACCGGTCGGTGTCGAGATCGAAGACAGCCATGTTGTCTCAATCAGCGGTGTGAGCGTCGAGAACCTAAGTTCATTCGGTCTCGGCATCGATGTGAAGGGCAGCCTTGACCTGGAGTCGAGCGATGTTGGCAGCGGCGGCTTGATCGGAATTAACGTAGATGCCAGCGGGCCCAACGATGGCCAACTTGTGATGAACAGCTCACGGGTATTGGGCGCATCGCTGTTCGGCGTACAAGTCGGTGGCTCGCCGACGGCACATGCTCAGATTAATCTCAGCGAAATCGCGGGCACAACCATCGCGATTATTGTCTCCAACGGTGTGCTCGTCGCGACGAACAGCAAACTCAGTGGCGCCCAGCGCGGGTTGGTGCTCACCTCGGCCGGGACGGTGACGATTACGGGCAGCGATTTTTCGGGCGTTGTGGGCAAAGCCGTCACGAATGCGGCTGGCGGAACGATCGATGCTTCGGGCAACTGGTGGGGCACCAACAGCGAATTGGGCGTCCAGGCGAGGACTGATGGGCCCAGCGGCAGTGTCGATTTCACGCCGTTCTTAGATAGCGGCACGGACGGCAACGGCCTCGCGACTGGCTTCGTTGGCGATTTCTCACACGTCGACGTGACGACCTTGGGCGGGCAATTTGGCGGTGGCGCGCGGGTGCAAGAAGGCGTCGACGTTGTGACGGTCGGCGGAATTGTCGACGTTCGGGCCGGAACCTATCACGAAGATGTCAATGCAAATAAGTCAGTTCGCCTGTTGGGACAGAACCACGACACCACGATTCTTAGCGGCGCCATCGGCGGCGATGTTTCGACGATACACGTGACCGCGAACAATGTGGAAATTGCCGGCTTCACGATCACGCGGGATGGCAATAACGTGGCCCAGTGGAACGATCCTAACCTCAACTCCGCGGGCATCGCCGTTCAAGGCACGAGCATCACCGGCATGGTGGTGCACGATAACATCATCACCGGCAACCGCAGCGGTATTGATATCAACAACAGTAACGGGCATACGATTCGCAACAACGAAATCGTCGACAACCGCACGGGCATGATCCTGCGAAATCAAACCGATAACCTAGTCGTTACCGAGAACGACATCGCGAATAACTTTACGGTCGGTATCGTGTTCCTCGATGGCAGCGGCGGCATGAACAGCCCGCTGCAAGAAGCGGTTGGGAGCACGTTCTTCAACAACAACCTCAGCGGCAACTGGTACGGGCAGATCGTCGACCGACAAACGGGAGGATCGTTGCCGGTTCCGGGCGCAAACGTCAAGGATTTCAGCGGCAATTGGTTCGGGTCGAACTCACCTGTTATTACCACGGCCAACAGCATGGAGCCTGGCTATGCGGCCCAAATTCCGACCATGTTCGGTGGTTCGGCGACCGCCCCCGGTGGTCAACCGGATATCGCCGGCCCCGCTTCGGCAAATTTTGATATCACACCGCTCCTCGATGCCGGCACGGATACGAACATAGAAACGACGCCCGGCCGTGGCGCGTTCGGCTTCCAAGGCGATTTCAGCACCCTTCACGTGATTGCCAACCAAGCGCAAGCCGGCGCAACCGGTCGGATTCAGGAAGGCATCAACGACGTAACAAATGGCGGCACGCTGCTCATTCACGCCGGCAGTTACACCGGGGGAGCTGATGCAACCGCGAAAGCCGTCAACCTGGTTCCCGGCGCCAGCACCGGCACCAGCCCGGCGCAGATTATTCTCAACGGCAACCTGGTCCTGAACGGCGATGACTCGCTCGCGATTGAGCTCAACGGCACCACTGCCGCCACGCAATACGATAACTTCGTCGTCACCGGCTCCGTCACGTTGGGTGGGGCCACGCTTGTCGCTAGCCGCGGTTACTCCCCTTTCCCTGGCGATGAATTCATTCTCATTAGCAACGACCTCTCTGATCCTGTCAGTGGCGAGTTTGACAGTTTGCCGAATGGCGCTGTAATCACGCTGGGAGGTATTCCGTTTACGGTCAGTTACACAGGCGGTAGCAACGGCAACGATGTTACCCTCACGGTTGCACAAGCGACTGCCGTTTACGCAAATGACACGTGGATCGAACAAGCTGATACATCAGGTGGCGGACCTGGCATTCAAGTGGGCGACACGGTGCAGTCGAATACTGGTGCCGGCGATGCGCCGGTCATGGGTTTGATCTACGGCTACAACGCCTTCAACTCGATCCAAGCTGCAATTGAAGCGGTGAGCGTGGGCGGAACAGTGAATGTGCTCGCTGGCCAATACGCCGAAGATCTAAACGTTGACAAGGCCGTGACTCTGCTGGGCGCAACGCGGCGCCGACCCGACCCACATGGGTGCCCGGGTCGCCGAGTCGGTTATTGTCCCCGCCACCAGCAATCCAGATCCGTACAGCCCGACGGAAACGATCGCGGTTTACGTAAGCGCCAGCAATGTCACGATCGACGGTTTCACCGTGGATGGTGACAACACGAGTCTTACGAGTACCGTGACATTCAACGGCGCAAATATCGACGCCGGTGAAGGCATTGTTTCCTTCGAAGGCGTCGGCAACATTACGGTTCAAAACAACATTGTCCGGAACACGACGTACACCGGCATCGATTTTGACAATTACAACAATGGCGGTGTCGCCACTTCCAGCAATATCATTTCTCACAACCTGCTGCAGAACCTCGGCGGTGGTGGCTATGGCTACGGCATTGGTGTGCTCGTCTACGACAATTTCTACGCCAACATCACCGACAACGAGATGCAAGACGTTCGTGTCGGTGTCCAAACCGGCAATTTCTATCAAGCCAATCCCGGCGTTCCAGCGACGATTTCGGATAATGATATTTCGGCCACGCGGCTCGGCATCTTCTTCAACTTGCATTACGCCAGCGCTTCGCCATTCACGATCGAAGGTAATGACATTACAGCGACCAATGATCTCACCGCGCCGCCCAATGCGCATTGGTTCGGGATGTTAATTGCGTCGCAACAGACGGCAGTATCGGCCGACTTCATCGATAACACGATCGAGGGCAGCGCCACGACCATTGCGACGACCGCGGGCTATACGGTTTGGAATACGCCAACGACCGGCGCGCTAACGATTTCCGGCGGCACAGTCACGGGCGTCAATTACGGCGTGTGGGTCAATAACTACGAGGGCTATAGCAGCAACGCCGACAACACCCAAGTTATCGTCGATGGCGTCGATATTACGGCGAGCCAGATCGGCGTATACATACTCGATAGTCCGTCGAATACCAACGGCTCGAGCGTTACTGCCACAATTACGGACAACACAGAAATCACCGGAGCGGCGGTGGCCGGTATCAAGGTCGAAGGCGCCGACGCCAGCGCCACGATCAATGGAAACAACTCGTCGATTCATGGCAACCTGGTCGGCGTCGACGTCAACGGCGGAACGGCCACGATCAGCGGCAACCACATTTACGACAACACGACCGGTGTTCTCGTGGAAAGTGGCGCTGCAGCTACGGTCGACAACAACGATTTCGCCGGCGGCATGGACGGTCCTGACAACGCCACCGACCTCGAAGTTGAGGCTGGCGCGACAATTACAGGCGGCACGTTAACCAATGATCAGTTTGCCGGCAGCCAATACATCAGTTGGCACAGCGCTCAAAACGTAGACGCCACGACCAGCACGTTCGGCGGCAGCCTGGTCACCACCCGCCCGCAAGGCTTTGCGGCGGAAGATAAGATCTATCACGCCCTCGATGACGCCAGCTCCGGCCTGGTGCGGGTCGAAGACGACAACATCTTCGTGACGACCAATACGCTCGGCATTCAGCGCGGCATCAACGTGGCCGACTCGGGCGACACGGTCAACGTCTCCGCGGGGACGTTCACTGAGAATGTTAACGTCACTGAATCGGTAACCGTCCTCGGTAACGGGAGCGGCACGGGTGTGACCGATACGCTCCTGTCAATTACGAGCGGTAATGGCATCACCGTCGCGGCCGATGACGTAACGCTCGAAGCGCTGCGCGTGGCTGGTACCTTATCCACCAAGGGCATCTACTTCGACTCGGCGGTGAACAACGCCACGCTGACTGACGTCGTGGCCACAGGACACAATGCTGGGCTCGAAGCCCACAACTCCGCGGTGGTCGGAAACCTGCACCTAAACCAGGTGAGCCTGATCAACGGCACAAACGGTCTGCGGATCGCCACCACCGGCCAGATTCACGGATTGACGGTCGTTGACGGACACTTCGACAACAATAATTACGGCTGGGAAGTCGAAGCCAGCAGCGGTTCGACGTCGAATCAAAACTCGTTTACCAACGTGCAAGTCACCGGCTCATCGACTTTCAATGACGATCAGTTCAAAGGCATTTACGTCGAAAAACTGGACAACGCGAACTTCGATGGCATTACCGTGACCCATAGCGGATCCGGCGCTGCCTCGCCGGCCGGCATCAATTTCAACTTAAAGTACGGCACGTACACAAATGGAATTACCATCCAGAATGCAACGCTGTCGAACGATGGAACGGGTTCGGCCACGGGCGGCGGCATCGTTATTGATGGCCGCAATGATGCGCCGAGCTACAACAGCAATCCCGCCAGTTTGACGAATGTCCATTTGACGAACGTGTCGATTACCGGGAGCCCGATCGATTTGTCGATTGGCGATAACGTGACAGGCGTAGTGCTGTCGAACGTCGATCTACTTGGCAGCGGGGTCGGTCTAGTTAACTTCACGACCGCGCCGGCCACGTTAAACGTCGGCGACACAGATTTTGCCGGCACGCTCGCCGCCTACATCATTAATTCCTCGGTAAATGGCGTCGATGCGACCAACGGCGCTACTTTTAATGGCTTTAACACGGGCGCCGGCCCGGTCGCGGCCAATCTCGCGACCTACTATGCCATTGACGACAAAATCGCGGATGGAATCGATGCCACGGGACCTGGTCTAGTCAGGCTGGTTAATGGTCACGTTTTCGTCACACCAAGCAGCTTTGCCAATCTTGGTACGCCGCCGTTCACAACCACAACGGCCAGCGTCCAGCGCGGCGTGGACGCCGCCTCTGCCGGGGACATCGTCAACATCGAAGACAGCACTTACATCGGCCAAGTCGACGTCGCCAAGGATCTCACGCTGCTTGGCGACAGCCAGGCCGGAACGATCATCCAAGCGCCGGCCTCGCTGGGGCTCGGTAACAGCTTTAATTATGGCGGTAAAGCTCACCAATCCGTAATTGCCGTGACGGGCGGAAACGTGACGATCGATACGCTGACCGTGGATGGAGCCGGCGCGGGGAACACGGTTGTGGGTGGCAACGATTTCCACGGCATCGGCATCTACGACGCGGACGCTACTGTCCAGAACGTGATGGTGACGGGTGTTCGCGACGGCGGAGTTGCCGGTATGTTGACGGGCGCGCAACGTGGCCGGGCCATCTTCGCCGGCGTTGATGATGGGGGCCCCCATACCGTCACCGTCACTGGTAACACGGTTCTCGATTACCAAAAGAACGGCGTCGATCTCCGCGGCTTGGGCCTCACGGGAGTCATTACCAACAATACGATCACGGGCATCGGCCCGACGGGCGACATCGCCCAGAACGGCATCGTGATCCTGGGTGGCGCCTCGAGCACGATCTCGGGTAATACGATTACGGATAATGCCTACACCGGCGCTGATTACGCGACTGGCATTCTGCTCTACGGCGCCGGGCCTTCCACAATTTCGAATAACCTGAACATTGACAACAACCAGTTGGGCATTGCGGTAACCAGCGGTTCCACGGGTGTCACGATCTCGGGCAATAAGGTCACCGGCAGCGACGCGGCCGTTTATGTGGACGCCAGCACCGCCAAGATCCAAGGCAATATTCTCCGGGGCTCCGATGGCAACACGATCGGCATCGACATATCAGGCGGCGCCATTGTCGACGCCGGCTCCGACGTGGCAGATGGCGATCCCACAGGCCTCGGCAATAGCATTGGCGGCAACGATCTTTCCGGTTACTCGGGCGGCAGCGGCCCGAATGGTAACTACGCCATTCGCGATCTCAACCTGGACGCCAACAGCGACCCGAACGTCGATGCTCGCCACAATAGCTTTGGCACCGCGGTCCACAGCGCAATCGAGCTCGTTGTTTACCACACTGTAGACGATTCCGCCCTTACCGAAGTCTTCTTCGACCCAGCGGCCCCCGTGTCTGGGCAAACTCCGCCGGCATCGGTTGTGTTTGTTGACGACGATTGGGCCGGCACGGGCTTAGGCAGCGACGCAGACGGTGCCGGTGGCAATGGCTTCATCGCGAACTGGGGCATCAACGCTAATGGCACCGCCTTTGGCTATGACGAATTTGCGACAATTCAGGATGCGATCAACGCGGTGGCCCCCGGCGGTAAAATCTATGTCTATGCCGGGATGTATGCTGAAGATGTCACGGCCAGCCAGTCAATCAGCCTGTACGGCGCAAACCGGACAAGACGCAAACGCGCGTGCCGCCAGTTTCATCGCGGGCAAAGCCGATCCATTGGTGGAATCGATCATCACCGCGCCCAGTGTTAACGTCAGCACCGGGGATCTGGTGCGCATTCTATCAAGCGATGTCACCATGGATGGTTTCGTCGTCGACGGCAATAACGCAGCTCTGGCCTCCTCGGGTGTAAAGATTAACGGCGTCGGACCGAACATCGACGCCCACAATGGCATCGACACGCTGGACCCGATCAACGGCGGTCAGGCGGTGAGCAATCTCACCATCCAAAACAACATTGTCCAGAATGTGAACCACGACGGGATCGCTCTGATCAATGCGGCCAATGGTTCAGCTGTTTCTAGCGGAAGTGTGATTACCGGCAACGTTGTGTCGAATTTCTTGGATTACGGCGTGGTGCTGGCGTATAACGCCTACGCCGACGTAACTTACAACACGATTACGATGCCCGATTTGGCAGAAGCGGGCGTGTGGGTCTACGACTTCACAGCCAACGGCGCCACGGCTGCCGAGCAGACGATTAATGTGGCGCACAACACGATTACCGCTGGGCAGGACGACTACGGCGGCATTTGGGCGAACTTGGATTATGCTCCGAACGCCACCCTGTACATCACTGATAACACCGTAAACGCCGCAGCCGGCGTCACCGGTACGGACGGATACACGAACGGTATCTATCTGAGCAGCTTGCAAAATGGCTTTGGCGCGCAGCTCAGCGGTAATAGCGTAGGTGCGACCGGGGGCCAGTTCGCTACGGGCATCAGCTTGTGGAATTTGCCGACCACGAACACGGTCACGGTGAGTGGCGGCTCGGTCGGCAACTCCCTGATCGGCATCGGCCTCACCAACGACGATATTAACTTTGGTCTCACGCCCGCCAACACCTTAGTAAGTATCAGCGGAGTTTCGATCAGCGGCGGCGACACCGGCATTTTTGTGCAGCAACATAGCTCCGGCGGAACGGTAGACGCCGCGATATCCGGCGTTGCCATCAACGACCCGAGTACCGGTATCGATGTCGATGGCGGTTCTGCGACTATCTCCGGCGCCCATATCTTTAACAACATGGTCGGTATCCAGTTCCATAACGGCGGCACCGGTAGCGTCGCGACCACAAACTTTGATGGTGGAGTCGATCTCGGGCCCGATATGATGCCGGGCGGCGGGGATGACTCTGAAATTCCTGACAATGGCACCGATCTGCTCATTCAGAATACTGGCGTATCGATCGGCTCAGGCAATGCGTTCGCCGGCGACACATTCTTCATCGACGATCAATCGACGCAGAGTTACGACTTGTCTAGCAATGGCACGACGTTCGATGAAACGAACAACTACCGCATCGAAGACAAGATGCACCATGCCATGGACTCCGACCGGGCGGCTACAGATGGTCTGGTAACTTGGGTCGCCGGCAATGTGTATGTCACCGATGGCGGCACGGATCACAGCATCCAGCGTGGCGTCGACGTCGCCTCCAGCGGCGATACGGTCAACGTCGAAGGTGGGACCTACGTCGAAAGCGTAAACGTCGGCAAAGCAATAACTATCGACGGCGAAGGAAGCGGCCCGACCCCGTTGGCGACGATTACGGCAGCCTCGTCCGGTACGACGTTGATCAACGTGACGTCGACGAACGCCGCGGATATGGTGACGATTCGGGACCTGGCATTCGAAGGCGTCAACGGCGCGATTGTGGCAGATTTGGGCATCAATGTGCCCAGCTCCGCGAACTTCGATACCTTAGCTGTCGATCAATCATCGTTCGACGGACTGCATTTCAACGGCATCCAGGTGCTCGGCAATACGACGACGGGCATCTCCGCACATGAGGTGGTCATTACTAACTCCGGTTTCACGAACAATGGCTACAACAACGGCGGCGCGGGCGACATCGATCTGTTCACCTACAATGGCGATGCCACGCTGCAAAACCTAAACCTCTCGAATAACGGAGCGCTCGGATCGCAGTTTGGCATTCAGCTGCGCGGCGTGGGCAATGGAGCTGGCGGAGGCGTGCTGCCGATGGGCACGGTTTCATTCGACAACGTCGATATTTCGGGCAGCTATACTCGGCAATTCGTCGGTATTCAACGCTACAGCGACGTCACCAATTTGAGCTTCAATGATCTGAAACTCGGCGGTGCGACGTCACAACTGACGGGCACGTTCGGCGCTGCCATGCGGTTCGATTTAGTCGGTCAGGGCACGAGCGGCAGTCCGGCGACCGTGGACTTGGGCAATACCGATTTCCGCGGCTTCAATCCATCGAGCCCGCTCCCAACGGAACTCGAGTTTGCACCGGACAATACGTATGCCTTCCTCAAGGCCGACGCGACGGGCACGTCTTGGAACTTGGGTGGCACCGAGTACGCCGCCAGCGCGCTGACGCCGGCCCAGGCGTTCGCGGTAGAAGACAGCATTTTGGATTACGTTGATCCCGACAACGGCGGTCAGCCGTACAAAGGCTGGGCCTTGCTGCAGACGGGCAACGCGTTCGTCACGGCCGATGTTCCGACCTTTGTCGACAGCCTCGACCGCGGCATTGAAATGGTGGATACCAACGGCACGGTCTATGCCTCGTCTGGCACTTACGTCGAAAGCCCGCACATCACCAAGTCCGTGTCCTTGATTGGTGAAGGCCGGGATACGACGACCATTCAGCTGCTCGCGGCCGATTCCGCGCCAACATACCTCGGCGCTCTTGAAATCACCGGAGCCGGCACGAACGCCACAGTCCAAGGATTCACGATTGTCGGCGCCAATGCCGTCGGCAGCGGATTGGCCAACTCCGGCATCCTCCTTGACCGCGGGCTAGGCACCATTCACATCCTCGATAACCGGATTGAAACGGGCGCCATCGGCGCGGGTGCAAACGGCGACGATGGAATTGGTTTGCTCACCACTTATACCACCACCCCCGCAGATTTCGTCGCCAGCTTGGATGTCGAGAATAACGAGTTCCAGCCGACGACGGGCGTCGGCTATCGCGCTTTCTATATCAACTCCGGCGTCACCAGCTTCGAATTCAAGAATAATACGATTCAAGGAGATTACGAAGGTCGCTCTATCACGGAAGCCAACGATGCCACGATCGAACTCAATGCCATCACCGGCACCGGCGCTGCCGGCAGCCGATCTGCCGGTATCGGAGTCTATGGCGATACCGATTCCGCCGTGTTGGGCCATGCCGATATCAAGAACAACGATTTCGATAATCTATCGATCGCCGTTTCCGTGCTGTCCGCGAACAACGTGACAGTCGAGAATAACAACTTTACGAATAACGACACCGGCGTGCTGGTCGATAACAGCTTCGGCGGCACGAACCTCAACACGACGACCGATTCGATCCATGAAAATTCGTTCGCAACTTCGAACACGCTCGGCGTGAATAACACCACCGGCGTGCTGGTCGACGCCACATCCAATTGGTGGGGCGATGCCGAGGGTCCCAACTCGCCGGACAACCTTTACCATCCGAACAACCCGGCCGGTGTTGCTGTCTCCGGCATGCTGACCCTGGCGCCGTGGTTAACCGATGGGACGGATACTTCGGCGACGCGTGGGTTCCAACCCAATCTCACTGCGCAAACGCCATCCGTGGGAATCGCAGCGGCGCCCGGAAACGACAATAGCGAAGGCTCCAGCCAGTCGTTCACAGCCACTGTAAGTGGCACGACCGACTCGATCACCTATTACTGGACTGTGACCAAGGACGGCAATCCGTACGCCGCCAATACGGTATCTCCAGTCGCCGAGCCAAACGAACGTATTTTCATTCACGCCTGACGATAACGCGGCCTACGTCGTCAGCGTGACGGCGGTCGACGAGAACGGCTTGAGCAGCGCCGCGTCGCAAAACGTTCCCATTAGCAATGTTGCTCCGACCATTAGTTTGCTGGGCCCCTCCTCGGCCAACCAGGGCCAAACGCTGCATTACACGTTCAGCACGACGGACCCGGGGGTGCTCGACACATTCACGTTTGTGGCGGGCAGTCCGGATGGCGGCACGTACGGCACTGTCTCGAATGCGGTGATCCACCCCGATGGCACGGGCAGCTTGGACGTGACGTTCAGCACCCTGCCGGGCTCGCACACCACCAATGTCACGGTGCAAGATCAGGATAACGCGGGTGCGGTAAGCAACCTGGCGTCGATCACGGTCACGATTGCCAACCCGCTCGAGGTCACGAACTTTGTCACCAACCCGAGCGGATTCGATGTGACGTTCAATCGCGCTCCGGAGTTTGCCGATCTCAATTTGTACGACGGCAAGAAAGGCAGCGAGGCGACCGTTGTCATCAACCCGGCCGATATTCAGGTAACCCGCACGGTGGGAGCCACGTCCACGGTCGTCTCCGGCTCCATGGTTTGGAACGCGGCGACGAACACGATGTCGTGGATTAAAACCGGCGGGGTATTGGCCGACAACGTCGATAACGCCACGTACACCGTGACCCTGTTCAGCGGCGGTACGGCGTTCCACGACACGACTGCGAATGGGAGCGGCGACCTGGATGGGAATGGCGATTTTACCATCACCGCCGGCGACAATTATATGAACTCGTTCGCCGTGGGAGCCACGTCGGCGCGAGTCGTCAGTGTGCATGATTTCGCCCGCGGTCCTGGCCAACATGTGGACGATAATCCGGCCGGAAGTTTGACCCGCCTGGCGGTCAGCATTGATAACGCGGCGGATGTCCGGTCGCTAGATTTCCACTTCCGCTACGATCCAGCCTATCTCACGGTCCAAGGGGCATCGCTGGCGTCGGGCTTGCCCGCCGGGTGGTCAATCACCGTGAACAATACGACGCCGGGCGACTTGATCATTACGACCAGTGGCGGCAACAAGCTTTCCGGCACCCATGTACCGGTGGTGCTCATCGACGCCTTTGTGGCCACTGGCGCTCCCTATCTCGGCGCAGAAATACTGCAATTCCAGGGTGTCACCGTGGGCGTCGAAGATGCCATGCACAATGTTAATTCGACACCCACACTTGCCGATCGGGCGCTTCAGAAGGTCGTTTTCTTCGGCGATGTGAATGGCGATCAGTTCTACGATGGTCAAGACTCGTCGCTCATATCTCGCGTTTTCGTCGGCTTCGATACGGGCTTCGCAGGCACCGACTGGACCGACCCGCTGATCGTCGGTGATGTTGATAACTCGGGTGTGATCAACGGCATTGACGCCTCGATCGTGTCGGGCGAAGTGCTGCACCCCGCGCTGACTCCCCAAATCCCGAATGTCGTTGTCGCACCAACTGCGTTCGCGCCGCCGGGAGTCGACCCGACGCTCACCATCGACGACAACATTCCGGTGGGAGTCAGCGGGGCGGTCACTATCCCGGTGAAGATTACGATTGATCCGGACGTTGCCCTGTCGTCGGCGACTTTCACCGTCACCTATGATCCGACCAAGCTGTCGTTTGACCAGGCCGCCACGGCCGAGGGCGGTAGCTTCTCGACGTGGGCGTTTGACACCAGCGACTCGTCGCCCGCCGGGACAATCACCGTCAACATGTTCGATGCGGTCGGTTATACGACCGGCGCTGCGCCAGAAACTTTGCAGCTCGCCACGCTGGCCTTCAACGTGTTAGTCGGCACTCGCGGAGGCAGCAGCCCACTCGCGATCTCGCCCGTCAATCCCCATCAGGGAGGTTTAACATGGACGCAGGATGACGGGTCCGTCGTGTTCGAACTCGTGGGCGACTACAACCGCAATGGGCTTGTGGACATGGCCGACTATGTGCTCTGGAGAAATAGCACGGGCAGCTCAGTCGCGGCCTACTCAGGGGCGGATGGAAACGGGGATGGTGTGGTCGATGCAAATGATTACGCCGTGTGGCGGTCCCATTTTGGTAATTCGGCCCCTGGCGCAGGCTCAGGTGCGCTGGCAATTGCGTCGACGGCCAGCTTGGTCTCGCCCGCGTCGCAATCGCTCCCAGATCGATCCGTTGGCTCCGCAGCGGAGATGATGGCTTCCGCCGCTGAGTCGGCGAACCCGCTGCCCAGCATTGCGAACGTCCCGGCCACTCTAGTGAATCGCCAAGCGGTGCGCGACGCAGCGCTTGTGGGGCTGATCGAGTCAAGCAACGGTAGCGGACCGGCAGCGGCGCTGGCAATCAAGCCTCGCAGTTCTGCAAATGTCACCGCGACTACCCAGGATCTGACCGAGCTGCTGTGGGATTTGGCGGCTGCCGACAAGCCGGCTCAGGAACATAGCTACGGTGATGATTCGCACTGCGAGAGCTCGCCGCAAGACACTCATGTGGCTGCTGTGGATGAGCTGTTCGCGGAGTTCGAAGACATGTCCTCCAAAGTCGCCGCTGCGGTCTAATCCGCCGAAAAGCTTAGGCCATAGACCGTATGGCGAAGGGTCAGCGAATCGAGACTCGCCGCAGGTCGGCTTCGATCGACGCTGTCACGACCGATTCAGATTTAATTCGGTTGGCCGCCACGGGGGAGTGGGCGGCGGCCGTTGCTCGCAGCCAAGCGCTGGAAGCAGCAAATCGTCAGCGGCGGCAGCTCGACGCGAGCTACGCCGCATGCTAAAACGCCGCGCGGCCATCGAGCCCACGATCGGCGACCTGAAAAGTGACAACCGGTTGGACCGCAACTATCTGACCGGCCAAGTCGGCGACAAAATCGACGCGGTGTTGAGCGCCGCCGGATACAACCTCCACAAGCTGCTGCGGTGGATTGTGCTTGCGCCGATCTTCTCGCTCACCTGGAGGCTGAAGGCATTCCTAAACGCCAAGCTCGGTCGTCGTCGCCAGGGCCGATCACCAGGGCTCGCTTGATCGAGTCCTTCAGCAGCGTTGGCAGGCCGGTTGTCATTACGCGGCCGCCCTTACCACCGAGCTGAAAGCACAAGGGTACCAAGGTTCGTACGACATGGTACGCCGTGGCGTTGCTCACGACGCTCGTGCTTGTGCAGCCAACGCTGTCATTGCTAGTTCATTTTGTGCGCGTCAGGGCCGGTCTAGCGATCGTTCCGACCATTTTCATTCTCCAACTTGTACACCGCCGATGAGATTTAGGGACCATGTCGGCCCGCCTCAATCGTATGCCCAGGCACCGAATCCCTTGTGCGCACCATCCGACTAATCTGTGCGGCTCCGTTTGGGTTACTATTAAGTTGCGCGCTGGCTTTGGTTAGCCATGCTGAAACTCTGGACGAGGCCTGGGCCACCGCGCTCGCCCAGAACCAACGTGTGGCGGCAGCGCAGCTAGATAACGAAGCCGCAGCAGATAATCTGGGAGCGGCAGCCGCGGAGCGGGCCCCCAGTGTTTCCATTCGCAGCGCCTATACGGCGCGCAGTGATGAGCCGAGTTTCGTAGTCGACAATCCGCTACCGGGCTTCGGGCACTTCGAGTTTCCGTACGCCGAGCGCGACGCGGCCTCCGCCGGCGCGGAAGTACGTCTCCCGCTCTATACGGGAGGCCGGATTACCCATTCGATCGAAAGCGCAGCCGCGCGACAAACCGCTTCCGAGTGGAGCGGGAATCAAACGCAGTTGGACGTGTTGTTTAGCGTCGGGGAAGCGTACCTAGACGTACTCCGCATGGAGCGCGAAGTGGATGCCGCTCGGGTTGAATGGGGCAGTCTAGCCGCTCACTCGGCCGTCGTAGCCACGCAAGAGTCCACAGGGCGGGCCTCAAACGGCGATACTTTGGCGGCGCAGCTGGCGACGGCCGATGCCCGCCAACGTTGGACGCAAGTGCAGCGACAACTCGCGGTGGCGCGGGCCAAATACAACCGCTTGCTTGGCCGCCCCATCACCCTCTTGACGCGGTTGGAGGAACCGCAGTTCCCGCCGTTGCCGTGGAACTTTGACCAGCTGTTAATGATCGCCTACGATCGCCGGCCCGATCTTCGCAGCATGGCCGCTACCGCCGACGCGCATGCCCTGGCG
The DNA here is from genome assembly GCA_963733705.1 of uncultured Planctomycetota bacterium. GTDB lineage: Bacteria > Planctomycetota > Planctomycetia > Pirellulales > Lacipirellulaceae > JABDGM01. The sequence goes on from CAVTEJ010000015.1 coordinate 932,111, forward strand.
GCGAGTAGCGTGCGGGGCTTAAAGCGGCCGCAAATAACGGCAACCCTCGGCGCCCAATATGAACAGAACCGGTTTGTGGCGCCAGATTCCATGGCGACCGCCGCGGTAATTGTCGACTGGAATTTGTTTAATGATGGGAAGTCGGACCATTTAGCGGCTGCCGAACAAGCGTGCGCGTCGAGTACGCGCTGCTTGGCAGAGGACCTCAAGGCACAAATCGCCGTGGACTTGCTCGCGGCATATAATGTGGAGGCGGACGCCACGGAACAGTTGGGCGTTGCTGCGCAGCGCATCGCGCTCGCGAATGAGAATTTGCGCACCACGCAACTGCGCTTCGAGCAACAGATGGCGCTCAATTCGGCGGTGATCGATGCTCAAGCAGCGCTGGCGGCTGCGCAACGCGATGAGCGCCAGGTCCACTATCGGCGCGCCTGGGGACAGCTCCGAATGCGATATTTGGCAGGCTTGCTCTGCGACTCCTGCACCGCGCTCGTACAACCATCTGGCCCCTCTAAATGACTGGGCCGTAAATCGGCCACATTCCTGGCCGCGAAAACAGCCGTTGTCGGGGTTCGCTCAGACGCCGGCACGCACGGCGCAGCGAATGTGTCTCACCTGACACCCGACAAATATCACGCCTCCGAGGGCCAGCTCTCGGCAGTCGAAATTGACCGGCTCCGCGATCTAACCTGTATCTTGAACTGCGACCATTACCACTGTTAGCCGACGCAAATCGATACCAACATGTCACGCGGAAGTGCTTCTTATCGAATAAGTAGCTGCTGCGTGAATCACCACACATCCTAGGCCAGGCGCGAAGTCCAGCGGCGGTTGGTTATTGGATCGCGTCAAGTGCGCCCCTCATTTGGCCGCCGTCCAGCCCAATAGTAGCATGCGGCAATGAGTGTCGCGCTTTCCTCGCGGCGGTCACCGCCGAGCGCTTGCTGCTCTCTCATTACAAGCATATCCGAATTCTTGTGCCAGAGCCTTGATTTCGTCGATAAGATCACGCGGCAGGTCCTGCCAGCCGAGTCGCCGTGGTGTGCTGTGGGAATTATAGGACTTCGAAACGGACCGAATTGCCGACTCGACATTTCGCGGAACGGTACCTACGGCCACTCCAATGTTCTGCAATAATCGGCAATCAATATCCTCAAGTCGCCAATAGTTGGTGGTTAATTCTGCGGAGCGACGGTTGAGGTCGAGCCAAACGCGGCAGGCGTATCGAAGCGGGTCGCCGCCGGGGTCCTCTACGAGCAAGGGGAGTTTAATCTTGGCAAACGGACCGGTAAACGTATGGCGGTGCACGTAGGATGAAATGACGTCGAGCGGATGTCGCACTTGGTGAAAGACCTGTCCAGAGTATTTAATCCAATCTATTTGGGCGAGCGCGCACCAAGATGAGTCACCTAATAAACCGCGCTGCCGCCGACCGTATGGGTTCCACCAGGACTCGTGGCCGCAAGGAATGCCGGCCGCGGTCAGTACACGACTGATGTAGCCTGAGCCTGATCGTCCCGACCCCACGATTACGAACCGCGGTTCCGTCTTGCGAGCGACGGCCGAAAGAATATGTTGCACAGACCTGCGCACTCTGCCAACCGCATTCGAATTGGAAGACGACATTGAGGCCATGCCTCGCATTCTTTCGGGTTTCTGCACGGCGTTTGGCTAGACTCGCTCTCTAGGCGGCTTTTCGTGGCTGCTCGTCTTGGCGTGACGGTCGCGAATCGAGACTCTTCCGGGAGATGGAGCTTGCTCGCTTGCGAATGCTTTGGATCAACCGCGTGAAAGGGGCGGCCACTCTCAAGGCGATGCTTTTTTCGCCGAAATGGCGGCATGACCGCTCATACGTTCCGCGGTGGGGTAATTGCAGAAAGGGTTCGATCGTCGCGGCAAGTGTTTCGGCATACACGTGGCGCAAACCATCGGCGATTTCCTCCAACCCTAGTCTGCTTGCGATGGAAACGCAAAAGCCGCCATGTTCGCTAATTCGTTGATGATTTGGTCGCTTGCCGGCAAACAGCACCGCGAGGTCCAGGTGGTCCTCCAACTCGTTCGCCATTTGGATCGTCAGGACGCGCTTCTCCTGCCCCGAGAGCGCAGCAGCGGCAGCCTTGGTGAAACTCTTTTCCAGGTAATCGCGAGATAGGAATCCGCAGAGCGTATAGGACCAAACCAATTCCTCTGCCTCTACTCCAATCGCCGATGCCACGTAGCGTCGCTGAGCGGCGTTCGCTTTGCGACGTCGACTTCCTTCGTGGCGATCGAGCAGGTAAATACCGTGGAGCATTGCAGCGATCACCACTTCCAATGGTTCTCCGACGGCAAGCAGAATACTGGCGGTGCGTACCAGATGATTTAGAAATGGCGCGCCGTTGGCCCGATACATGCCGTCGGCGATTTCTTCCGCAAGTTCGTAGGCACAGCGAAGCTTGGCGAGATCCTCTGGCGATCGACCGATGGAGCGTGCCTGTACGATCAATTGTGCATACGACTGCGCAAACGCCGCCGTGCGAAACTCCCTACGCACAGTCCGGGATTCGTTTCTGGGTATTTCGGTAGTCATAAGTATTGGCCCAAGTTGTTTGCCCGCACTTTTTTGGGGTGACATTAACCGTCGCGTTGGCGAGTGGGTGGCCATCGACGCTTTAATGTTCATCGTCCCTGCTCCAACTCAATTCCTGGCGAGCTATGCAGCGAGCCGGGTTCGTTCGGCGAGAAACTCAACGTATTCATCAACCGTATCGAAATCCATCGATCCATCAACGACATCCATACGATGACGTTCCTCTAAGCGATGCCGGCGCAACGGGAAACCACATAGCGATCGATAGGATTCCCAAAGCTTTCCGCGGCCGCCGCGCTCAGCATCGACGACCGCACGCTGGAAACAATCGGCCATCAATTCATAATTTTGTCCCCGAAATCGCAAACCAAGGATTTCATCCCATGGCTTGTCGCCGACTCGTCGTGCCAGCTCCCTTCGCCGCCGCCAAAGGCCAAGCACCTTTTCGGACGTTTGATAACCTGTCGAAATGAAATACTGGGGCCAATTTGGCACCGGAACCGCCATCATTCGTTCGATTGCACGGTCCGTCCAATAGACGTCGGCTAGTAAGATCCATGTGGGATCTCCCCAGGCGGAGTGGCTATGCAGTGCGGTTTCTGCCGTCCAACGCCTTTGGCCGCGAGGGAGAACCAGCACTTTAGCTCGACCGGCGACAGCGTCCGCAAGTTCGTCGGACTGACTTACTAAGATTGGCTGCGTAGCAACGTATTGTTTTATCTGTCGCAAAGTGCGCAGGAGCACAGGTTCACCGTCGACCGGGGCAAGCTGCTTAGGCCCCACTCCATCCCAACGCGTCTGCTCGCCAGACGCCAATAGGATGACCCTCGGTGACTTGTTCACAAACTCGATGGACATCGATTAACGAGGCCCCCGTATTCTGAGAGCGATCTGCAACATAGCTCGCGACGATAGAAATTGCCTTCCTGAACGGCAAGTGCAACGGCGACGTTTCTGCCACTCGAATCTGCCACTCGAATAGTTGTCTGCCATGAAGCGCGCCTGCACTGCTATCGCGGCCAACGAAGTGATTATGTCAAATCGTGCCGAATAGCTCGAATCGGAGGCTTCGTTTCGTCGAAAGAATGGTCGGTGTGTCGCGTCAGGATGGAATGCCGCATCGACCTTGGTCGCAAGTAGATTTTGGGCGATCCGCGACAACGACAAACATACTCGCTGCGGGGCAAGATTCTTCAAAGCGCGTCGACCGTCGGCGTAACTGCCGGCCTGAGAGAAAACTAATGTTGCCGCCTCTTCCAGAAGTGTCGGTAATCGTATCGACTTACCAACGACCGAGGCACTTGCTGCGGTCGCTGCTATCACTGACGCTGCAACGTGGAGTCGAAGGTCGGTTTGAGATCGTGGTCACGGACGATGGGTCAACCGACCAGACGGCGGACCTCGTGGACTGCGTTGCCAAATCCACCGAAATACCGATCCGATTCGTGACTCAGGATCATCGATCATTCCGCGCAGCCCGCAGCCGCAATAATGGCGTGCGCGCTAGCCGCGCCCAATACCTCATCTTTTGCGATGGCGACTGCATTGTGCCATCCAACTACCTCGAGCAGCAGCTGCGAGCGCGCCGTCGAGGGGTCGTCCGCACGGGAGATTCATACCGCCTGGATCGCACGACTTCGGAGAACATCGACCAAGCGTCCATCCGATCAGGCGCCTTCGTTCGGTGCGTTGACCGACGGGAGAGATCTCGGATGCGGCGACGATGGTTACGCGAGGTGTTTTATTCGATGATCAGTCATCCTAAAAAGCCAAAGACAATGGGCGGTAACTTAGGCCTGTGGCGCGACGATTTTGAGCACGTCAACGGATTTGACGAGCAATTTGTCGGATGGGGCTGTGAGGACGACGACCTCGGGGAGCGGCTTCGCATGTCGGGGGTACGGATTGCGCCGATCTTTGGCTACACCCGAGGATACCATCTGTGGCACCTGCCGGAGTCGACGGTACCGAATAGGTGGCGCGACGGCGCGAACGTAGCATACTTCTTGCGACCTAATAAGCCAACTGTTTGTTTAAATGGCCTCGCCGATCACGATCCGCGGGCGGAGATTCCTCACTTTCCGATCTCGGCTCACAGGGCATCTAGCTTCCCGCAACGGATCAAAGCGGCGTAGCGGTGCGCGCTCTCCAATATCGATTGATTTACCGGTATGAGGTTTTGTAGCCTTGCCGGCCGCAACGATCTATCGCACAGCGGCGCGACGGGGAGAGCACATTGCGAGCGCTTCCCTAACGACCACGAAGTTGGTCGTTGGCTCGGGGACAGCATTAGTTGCAATTGTGCTCGCACACCTCGACGAAGGTGACCTCCTTCCCGAAACTTGCTCCAGGAACTATGAGAGAATCCGGCCGGCCCGTTGGGCCGGAAAGGATTCGAGATGAAGAAGCGACATGGAGCCGAACAGATCGTAGCGCTGCTGCGGCAAGCGGACGTGGCGTTGGGGAAAGGGGAGAAGGTCCCCGAGGAGTGTATGCATTGGGGATTAGCGAACAGACGTACTATCGTTGGCGTGCGAAGTACGGGGGGGATGGATCCGCAGATGGCGCGTCAGCTGCAGGAGTTGCAGAAGGAGAACGCGCGGCTGAAGCGGTTAGTGGCGGACCAGGCGTTGGACAATCAGATTCTGGGGGAGGCCGCCCGCCCAAACTGGTGAGCCCCGAGCGACGGCGCCGGACCATGGAGCTGGTCCGCAGTCGCTTGGGGCTGCAGCAGGTATCGCAGCGACGGCTGTGCCGCGTGCTGGGGCAGTCGCGCTCGACGCAGCGTTACCACCGTCGGAAGCCGGACGATGATCGTCGGTTGATCGAGGAACTGCGTCGCTGGTGCGAGTGGCATCCGCGTTTTGGCAGCGAGCGGGTTCACCAGCTGCTGTTGGGAACTGGTTGGCGGGTGAACTTCAAGCGGGTCCATCGCCTGGCGGCCGCGTGGTCAGCAGAGAATGGGAATCGCTCCGCGATCGTGCAATGCGGCGGCAACTCGGCGGCTCGGTTGGGAGTTAGCAGTACGCTTTCCCGGTAGTACACTTTGATTTGTTGAGCTAGATCGCCAACAGGTAGCGCCCAGAGCATGAATTGGCTCATCATCGAGGTTGCCCGCTAAATGCAGTCTTCAAAGCCGTCGAGGCGGCCCTCGAAGGCGTCTTGGCGAAGGTAGGCCGGCTCGGATGCAAAGCGTTCCCGCGGAAGCTCTGGCCAGCCGAAGTAAGCCCGTAGCGCGTGGTAGCCGGGCGATCCCAACAGCGGATAGGCGTCAAAAATATCGCGCCAGCCTGAGAGCAAACGGATGGTGGGTGCCTCGGGCGGCACGCCGTAGTCGAACGCTCCCACAATCCGCTGGAGGTAGTCCGCCTTCTGGGCCGATCCGATCAGCTCTGTCGGCGGCGTTTCATCGGGGTAGACACTGGCGTCGAGTGGCACGATCATGGCGTCTCCTCCCGACAGAGCTCGGTTCGCGCCCAGGACCGTAAACTGCTGGCGTCCTGTTGACTTTGGGCGTCGTCGATGGAGTCGAGCGGCCGACGGGCTTCTAGTTCTTCCAACCGCCTTAGGACGTTCAGTTTGGCCTCGGCCACCAGCCCACTAGGGTTCTTGCGGGCCCACGCCCCCCACAGTTCATGGCTGTCCGCAAGCCCGCGACTAACGACGGCGAACACGTCCAAAAAATCTCGGGGTGCTCCCCGGCCGACCAGGGCATTCATCTTAGAACCAATGTTGTCGAGAAATGTTTCAATCTGCACCGGAGGCCAAGCACTTGCGAGCGGTGGCTCCAAACTGACGCTGCGAACAGCAATCTGAAAGCTGAACACGGTCTGTTCACTCTTTTGCAACTCGTAGCTCTGCGTCTCTCCCCAATTGCGAATCCGGAGCAACAATCCGTGCCGCTCTCCTACCCGCTCCATCACCTCTGCCAAAAGTGTTTCCGTCGCCCCGGCCGGGAGAGATTCCCACCAGGCGTCGAGGTCCTGCGTGTCACGGAATTCGCAGTAGTGCTGGAGTGCGACACCTCCTCCCAAAATAATCGCGGCCGCGGCCGGCTGAGCGCGGAGTTCGTCTAACACCTCTTTTGCCAAGGGGGTCAAACGGTGCGGGGGTTTGGGGGAAACATTCTGCCACATATTGCTACTATGCCACATTTGCCCCCCCGAATCCAAGGTGATCTTGGCGGCGTCTTGGGAAGGGCAGCCGACTCAATCCGCCCGCTTCCTCGCAAACATTAGGGTTCAGGCTTGTGGGCCGCCGATGACGAGCCGACAGAATTTGAATCGCCGCTCCGCCACATCGAGGCGAATGTTCTGATGCAACTCTCGGAAAACAATTGTTGACCGTTTCAATCGGCGGTCTAGGACAACAAGAGTGCGATACTGAACCCGCGAGCGATTCGAATGGGTGCGACTGGCGAGGCCACTCGCGACTGACCGACATTCATCTTGGCGTGGAAATTGGCGCGGAACTTGTGGGTAATTGAAAGGATCGTGGAACGCTTACGGAGCGCAGAACTTCAATCGCAACCTGAATCAATGGATTGGCGCAACTCAACCAACACTTATTTTGACCACCACCCACCCGCGGTTCGTCGCTGCGCCTCGGGAGTGATTAGAATGAGCCGCTCAGCGGTTCTGCCTGCAAAAGGAGTGGGACCTCGGAGCCTGGCCCTCGATCAGCTCACTGAACAGCAATCATCGCGACAACTTTCGCTGTGAAATATTCACTGCGCTGGGGCACGCTAACGTGCGCAAGAGACTACGCACTCGGCCGCTGGCACCGCTGTAGCTTCCGCTGGCCACGCATTGAGCAGCGAGCCGCTGTCAATACTCTCTGTACGGCCCAGCGAAAGAAAGTAGTCGCGATCCGCATCGGATAGAGGGCAGCTACAAAGCGCCTGGTGCGGCAGCGGCGAGCCGAAGAACTCGCGCCAACTTTTCGGACATTCGACTTTTGCGCGGGAAAAATCCAAGCTGAGGGCCACTGCGGGACGACCTTGGACGGTCGGGTATTCACGACAATCGCCGAGAGGTTCGAATGCCATGTAGCGACGATACAAAGGTGCATGCCGCGGATGGACCGTGACGAGCAATTCGGTGGTCCCCAGTCGATCAGCAAGTTGAGCCATCAGCCGACCCATGTCGCAGAACAAAGCGAAGAAACGAGCCGTGCCTTGCCGCCGGTCCGCTAATCCGGAGACCTCGGCGAGTTGCCGACCGGCAGCGCGGCGGGACGCAACTTCATCTCCGAAAATCTGTTCCATGGGGAGCCCCAGGTCGCCGTCGCGCACAAGACTGAGCGTGCTAATTACTTCGCCTCGCAACCGGGCGATGATGATATCGGTAGTCGGCAACAATTGATACGGCGTAAAACGCACGCCGTTGAGATTCGAAGCGCACAGCCCCACGCGGCGATACGAATTATAAATTAACTCAAAGGCCGCCTGCCGTTCGTTTCGTGTCGCAGCGACTTTTAGCTCAATGTCGGGGTGGACTCCGGCGGGAATCGAAATTGGTGGATTGAGTCGTTGCATGTAGTCTCCTCGCGAAACTGACGAAAAGCCGATCTCTGACAATCGTCGGCGAAGGGTTGACCACAAGCCCAGCACCCGCAGAGGCGGGAATTGTCCCAGTCAGGTGGTCGATCCCGAGCGCCAAAAAGGCAGCACGAAGCTAAATCGCGTTTGGGGAGAATTCAGCGGCACGCCGAAGTATCGCGGGGCAAAATTGGGAAAAGTCTGCGCCCCGTCACAACGGCGGTCCAAAGACAAGTTGCGGGCCCTCCCCTCCATGTGGAAAGGACTGCCTCAAACCTAGTTCAGGTTTGGTCGACAATCCACCGGCGCGGGTGGAATGCTACCCTTCACGCAGCGGATGTGAAGTGGCGCATCCGGCATATGCGCAACAGCCATTTGGATTGGCATAACTGAGCAGTTCTATCGGCAGGCTGAAACATTGCAACGACGTCCCGTGCTGGACAAGGAGCGGGCCTAGGCACCCGGGGGGGAGTCCCGAGTGCGAACCGTCATTTAATGCAGCCAGCGAGGACGCCCAGACGCCCTTGTTCGTAGGTCAGCAACTGCCAGGCCTCCCAGGACAGCGGCAATCAAAAAAATGAATGTCGGCGGCTCGGGCACCGTCCCGAACGCAGTCCCGAGCGAGCCGCCAAAACCGCTTCCGGCAACCGAACCAAAATTCGCACGCCAAACCGCATAATCAGCCGCATTGATAACCCCGTTCGTGTCGCCATCGGCCCGCGGATCGTACGGGCCTCCGCTCAGCTGGCGCCAAACAACGTAATCAGCAGCGTCGACGGTTCCGTTATCGTCGTAATCGCCGGCAAGAGTCACGGCCAGCGTCACGTCAGTGGCCGCATAGCGGACCTGCCACATGTGGCCAGCGCCGAGCGCCGGCAAGTTCGCGCCACTAAACGCTCCCGTCTTCCCTTGCGTCGCGGAAAGAATCGTGAATTGGTTTCCCAGTTGAGGTACAAACGGAGTGCCGCTGTTCGACCCCAGCAGAACCTGCAAATTACCACCGAGCGACGCAGTACCGGAAATCTGCACGCGATCGTATTGCCCCGCACCCGTTCCCAACAGTTCAGCCACGACTTTGCCAGTGGCGGATTGAGTGAAGTTCCCAGTCACAGTCAATGTGCCGCTAGCGGCGGTTCCGCCACTAATCGTTCCGGCATTCGTCACCGCCGCAGCGGCGGTACCGTTTCCCTGCAATGTTCCCTGAGAGCCAATCGTCAGACTTCCTCCCGCCGAGATGGTCCCTCCATTAGCCAGAGTTAGTGTGGCCGATCCGGCGCGTCCAATTTCCATGGTACCCGTGTTGTGCCAGGCGGAGGTGGGGCCATCGATTGTCGCGGATCCCACTTCGGTGGCGCCGATCCCGATGTATCCATTGCCGGCATTCGCAATCGTATTGCCGGCATAGATCGACAATTGGGCGGTTCCACTCGTCGAGGAAACGATGAATGCGGTTTGACTAGTTGGGATTTGGGTTCCCTGGTTGGCGGCGGCAGCACCGACATACACGCGACTGCCAGCTCCCGTGAGGGACAACGTGGCGGAGCCCCCATCCGCTACATCGCCGAGTGAGAGTGATTGCAACACCGTCCAACTCGAGCCAGGACCGTCGATGACGACGGATCCCGAGGCTCCGGAATTGAGACCGATCCACGTCGGTCCACTGACGACGGACGCATGATCGTCGACCGTGAGCGTCGCCTGATGCCCATTGCCGACCACCAATTGGCCGGAGCTGGTCCAGCTTGAGCCGGTGCCCTCGACATGCACGTCGGCCGTTCCATCAATGTGCCCCAGCGATGCTTGGACATTCTGCACGTGGGAGCCTTGCAAAATGTTGAGGTTTCCAGTGCCAAACACGCCGACGGTTAAGCCTTGCGAGTTTGTCCAGCTCGATCCGCCGGTTAATGAAACAGTCCCCACAACTCCGGGATTAAACCCCAGCGTGCCGCCGGCCGACGTTACTTGGCTATTGCCGTCGAGGATCAGCGAGCCATCGGCCGAAAAGCCAACGTCCAGCTCAGCGCCAACGCTCCAGGGATCGGGGTGCCCACTGGGATAGGGCGGCGCAACATTACCCGTGGGAGTGATCGCGGCCCAAGTATTCGCCGCAAACAGTATTGCCAAGCTGAGCGAGGTCAGCCGAGTAAACGTAATTCGTTTCCAGCGAGGGGACCGTGCCATTCTTAAAGGACCGTTCTGTTCCAGACGAATGCGGGAGCCATCCTCCCGATTCTAACCTCGGTTTACATTAAGATCGCGCGAGCCCCGTGGGACCCGCCGCAATTCTGTAAGACCACCCGCATGGCAGGTCACAGTGACGTACGGAAGCGGGGGCGCGCCTTTCCCAAAATCCAGCCCGCGGTGCGCGGAAAAAATGGACTTGCAAGAAGAATTTCAATATTATCTCAGATATTGATGGCCCGTGGAAGAAATTTTGTTTACATTAGCGGTACGTCGGTAGCCTACTCGATCGCGAGATCGTCCGTCCGCCATGCCATGGATTGGTGACTGCAGCAGATTTATGACTTTCTTTCAAACAAGGATCTGGTTCTTCTTGTCTGCCGCGCTGAGCGTGACGTGTATTCCGACATACGTTCGTGCGTCGGTCCACACGAATTACGACATTCTGCAGAACTTCAGCGCTGAGGGATTTTCGGCCTCTTGGCTCTATGGAGCAGACAGTGCGCTGAGCGGTTCGGCTGGTAACGGTGCGCTGCTCGCTGGTGAGACATCCAGCCGGATCTCGGGAGCTCTCGAAGGAGATCTCTCCGGAAATAAGTTACTAAACCCCACGGGAAGCGTATCTGGCAGCCTCAAGCAACTCGCCAGCTATTTGAATACCGCGCTGGGGACGAACTTTTCGACATGCACGCCATTTCAGCTGTTGCTGGGAGGCATGTCGGATGGTGGCCAGGGCGGATTCGCGTTCGAAACCAATGGCGCTGGCACGGGAGAATACACGGGTGGCTTTTTGGATTTTAGTTTAATGGTCGGAGGTAGCTCGACCAGCGTGCTGGATGGAACTTTCTTCTTCAAGCCTCAGGCGGAGACTGGGAGCGGTGCCCTCAGTCCGAATCGCGGCGATAGTTACGCATTTTCGTTGTGGGGCTGGAACTGGATGCATGACGGACTTCCGGCTGATGGCGCGGCCGCACCGAATTGGGGAGATTTTTTGAGTAGCCTGGGCTACACGGGGCCTGCTGCGGTGGATCGCACGCCGCCCGATGGGAGCGCGGCACTTATCGCTCCGCTGGGGATTGCGATGTATCTTGTCGATCCGCCCTCAGGAGGCATGAGTAATCCGGAGCCCACGGCGTTTTTGATCTGGGGATTGCTGGCCGCGGTCACCATCACCTTCAGCCGACGACATCGCGCAATTGGCGAGTAGCTCGTACTCTTAGGCAAAAGATTGCGTGAGAGATTTCTGGAAGAAACACCAGAAAACTGTTGTAAATTGTTCTTCGCCTAGGGACAATGGGCCGCGAGCGTAGTTTTGGTTCGGGTGATGTGTAATGAATGGCCGTCGAAGTTCCTTCAGCTCGCGGGGGAGTGTATTTAATGTATTTTGCAGTTCGATTAGCTTGTCGCAAATACGTTGGATTAGTTGCGTGTGGGTTGTTTTTGGGATCACTCTCCTCGGCCGCGGCTACCTCAGTGTTGGCTACATGGACGATGGAGGATCCAACTACTCCCGCGGATGTGACTAATGCTGCTTCTGGTCCGAACGTTTCGGCGTTCTCAGGGACTGGGACATTATCCGGCGTGCATGCGAGTTCCTCGTCCGATTGGACCACGCCGCCCGGTCCTGCCTCGGACAACTCGTACAGCGTGAATAATTGGGCGACTGGTGACTATTTTCAATTTTCAACTAGTTCACTGAACGCAGAGAATATCCAAGTCAGTTTCGATGCGACCGGAAGCAATACTGGACCCCGCGATTTCGAAATCGCGTATAGCACCAATGGCGTAGGCTACACAAACTTTAGCGCCTACAGTTTGATCAATGCAAGCTGGACCAACGCGGCTTCATTCATGAACCCGGCGGGAGCACACTTCGATTTCGATTTGAGTAGCATCGCGGCGCTGAACAACACCGCAACGGTGTTTTTTCGCTTGATTCAAGTCGGAACTACGCCCATCGATGCTGCGGCGATTTTAGCCGTCGGCACCAGCCGCGTCGATAACGTTACAGTTTTGGGCGATCAGATAACATCTGGAGCAGTGCCCGAAGCGCCAGCAAGTTTGGTGTGGACGGCCATCTGCTGCGCTGTTTTCATCGGCTGGAAATTACGCCCAGGACTAGTTTGAGCAGGCAATAGCAATCCCACCGCGCCCTACGCGCTTTTGGACGGTGATCGCGGCTCGGAGCTATTCCGCTTGAGAAGTGTCGCATTGGCCTCTGTCAGTTCGCGATTTTGCTGGACAAGTACGTTGTTGAGGCGCTGCAGATCCTTGGTATAGGTGGACGCGGAATCCGCACCCAGACGGAGTCCTGCCAGAACGCTGACCACCACCAGCAGAAAAGCACTGACGGCCGGCGGCCAGATTGGAGCGGCGGCGGCAGTCTGCCAGATTAAGAATGCCAAGACTGCAATGGTCGCAGTCCAGCTCAACAACTTCAACATGGCCCAATCCTCATCACACGCGGCCGGACGCGACGCCAGCGAAGATGGGCGGTGACGCAGCAATCCGAAAACGTTAGCCGAATAAGCGCCGGACTTCATGGGGCACCTCCTTTTCTCATGCGACTTTATGGCGTGCCAGACAATCTGCTCCAAGAGCAGTATTCTGCTAGCAAAACGCATGCCCAATGAGATGAGTTCCCGGAAAAACCAGGGGTGCTCTCGATGAGGTCCTATCTAGAACTATAGCACGCACACGGCTCAGCGGCCGGCAAGCCTGTCGTTCGTCGCTAAGGCACGGGCCCGGGGAAAGATGTGATTTTCGCGGCAGGACGGGTAGAAACGCGGCGAAAGAATCCGCGTTAGTATTTGGTCAGTTTACCTGAGCGGTCCCAATCGATAGGAGATAACAACCTAGATCGCCCCCCCCCCAATGGAGTGAGCTATTTCGCACGCACCGCGGCTTTTAGTTAAGCTTTAATGATTCTTTCGCGGCCGCGCTGCACGTTGCGGGTGGCGTTGCGGGTATCAACGACGAGTTGCGCGTGCTCTACGATCATCGGATAGTCAAAGCGCGAATGATCCGTGGCGATCAGCAAGCAATCCTGGTTGGCGAGGAATTCGGGCGTCAATTCGCAGCTGTCCATGGCCGGCAAGTCATGAGCTCGCATTCTGGGCAAATGCGGGATGTGAGGATCGCTGTAGCTCAGAACTGCGCCTTGCTTTAAGAGTTCCTCCATTAGCACAAACGACGGACTTTCGCGGGGATCATCGACGTCGCGTTTATAGGCGACCCCCAGGATGCAGACCTTACTACCCCGTACAGGTTTGCGGACGTTGTTCAAGGCTTCCGTCACGCGCCGGACTACGTACTGTGGCATCGATGCATTGACTTCGCCGGCCAGCTCGATGAATCGCGTTGACGTGCCATGTTTGCGGGCGACCCAACTGAGATAGAACGGATCGATGGGAATGCAATGTCCGCCTAAACCGGGGCCCGGGATAAAATGCTTGGAAACCAAACGGTTTGGTTTTGGCGGCGTCGATGACTTCCCAAACATCAACATTAATCCGCTCGCAGAGCATCTTTAATTCGTTCACCAGCGCGATGTTCACGGCGCGATAGGTGTTCTCCAGGATTTTGCAGAGCTCGGCCGCCTCACACGACGAGACCGGGACGACATCGACCGCCACCGAGCGATACAACGCTTCCGCAGCCCGGCGACTCAATTCGTCGTACCCGCCGACCACCTTAGGAATCTTGTCGGCAGAAAACTGCCGATTACCAGGATCCTCACGTTCTGGACTGTAAGCCAGGAAGAAATCGCGTCCCACTTCCAGTCCAGCGCGTAAGAGTTCGGGGAGCATCACGTCGCGCGTCGTTCCAGGATAGGTAGTGCTTTCGAGGACGATTAGTTGACCTGGTCGGAGGATCGTGGCAATCTGCTGCACGGTGGCCACGACATAGGCCAGGTCCGGATCGCGGCTCGAACTAAGGGGTGTCGGTACGCAGATGATAATGGCATCAGCGGCCGCCAGTCGCTGAATATCTGCGGTGGCGGAAAACCGATCCGTCTTCAGCCACGATTCGACCCATTCGGACGGGATATGACCGATGTAGCTTTTGCCGGCATTAAGTTGGGCGATTTTGCGCTGATCGATGTCGTAGCCCAGGACCCGGTAGCCGGCGTGGATGAACACGTGAGCGAGCGGTATCCCGACATATCCTAGGCCGATAACTGCGACGACAGCTTGACGCGTATCGATGCGATCAGTGAGTGACTTAAATTGCGAATCAGCGGATGCCATTGAGTGCCCCTGGTTTCAGAACAGCCAAATAAAAAGTGACGGGACTTGTTACCCCCCGTATTGAGTAATGCTAATCGCACGGTTTTGTAATGTCGAGAAGCCTGGCCTCCAGCCGGTGCGAATACGTCCCGCGCGATACCCAAGTTGGTTCCTGTGACGACAGCCCCTCCGTGGTGCGACCCCGCGTAAGCTCATTGGTTTGTACCGGGGAATGCTCGTCGGCGGTGGTCGCAAGGGCTGCAAAACGTCACGATTCGGCCGTCGATTTTCCGGGGACCCGCGCCCCCATTCCGGGAATGAGATTTGCGATCTTCGGGCGGAGTTCGCGTTTAGTGGCGCTCACGTTTAATGGAGGAACTTGCCATGCGCAGCATAATCAGCTGTGTGGCCGCTATCGGCCTGCCGTTAGCCGTCTATGGAGCGGACTACGTTGTCGCGCCGACCGGCAATGACGCCGCTGCTGGAACGGCGAGTGCCCCTTGGCTAACGCTGCAGCATGCCGCAAATGTCGTGACGGCGGGCGATGAGGTGACCGTACGGCCCGGTAACTACACCGGCTTTTATCTGGGCACGAGTGGCACCCCTGCTGCGCCCATCGAGTTCCTGGCCCAACCGGGAACCACGATTACGCAATCGAATGGGATCACTCCCGACGGCATCAATTTGGAATCGGCGTCGTATGTCACGATCGACGGATTTGCGGTCACTGGGATGCCGCGGGCTGGTGTGCGATCGGTTGGCGATAGTGACCAGCTGGCGCGTTTTGTTACCATTCGCGATGTTGATGCGTCAAATAATGGTAGCTGGGGAATCTTTACTGGCTTCGTGGATGATCTCTTGATTGAAAACAACATCGCATCTGGATCCGTGAATCAACATGGCATCTATGTTTCCAACAGCGGCGACCGGCCGGTGATCCGCAACAACACGATCTTTGGCAATAATCAGGGTGGAATCCATATGAATGGGGACATCAGCGAAGGGGGCGACGGGATCATCAGCAACGCCGTGGTCAGCGGAAATATCATTTTTAATAATGGGTTGGGCGGCGCGAGCGGTATCAATATGGATGGTGTGCAAAACTCGTTGATCGAAAATAACTTGTTATATAACAATCACGCCAGCGGCATCTCGCTATACCAAACTGACGGCGGCGGGCCATCGAGTGGGAACGTGGTGGTCAACAATACAATTGACGAAGCCACCCAAAGCCGCTGGGCGCTCAACATCCAGGACGGCAGTACGGGAAATACGGTACTGAACAATATCTTACTCAATGAACATCCGACTCGCGGTGCCATCGACATCTCGCCCGATAGTCTGAGCGGATTGGTGAGCGACTATAATGCCGTCATCTCACGGTTTACGACGGACGATTCTGATACCATTTTGTCCCTCGCGCAGTGGCAAGCGCAAACTGGGGAAGACCTGCATTCGCTGGTGGCCAGTGCCGCCGACTTATTTGTTAATGCCGCGGGGGGTGACTACCACTTGCGGGCCGGTGTAGCTGCGATCGATGCCGGGACGAGTCAGCTCGCGCCGACGACAGATATCGAGGGGAATCCGCGGCCGATCGGCAGCGGGGTGGATATTGGGGCCTATGAATTTGGAACTGCGATCCAGGTGCAGGGCGATTACAACCACAATGGCGTCGTCGACGCAGCCGACTATGTGGTGTGGCGCAACACTCTCGGGCAAACCGTATCGGCGTCGAGCGGCGCAGATGGCGATGGGAATGGCGTAATCGGCCCCGGCGACTATAACATTTGGCGGGCGAATTTCGGGGCAACGATCGCCGGGACTTCGGCGGCCGTTCCCGAACCGGGTACGATGTTGGGCTTAGAAGCCATCGTGGCAGCTATTTTAACTGCCGCGCGTCGGGGTCGCCGTGAGCTTTCTTGCCCGTACACTGCTGCTCGGGCCGTGGGTTAGTAGCGAGAGGTTCGAAAACTGCTTTCGAACATTCCCGCGGGAGCACGATTTATTTGTGGGCTCCTAGCGAACACACAATGCGGTTCGTCTGCGGCCGGCAAATATAGTCCCACACGCCGCGAGCACGCTCCAAACCACCAACGAAGCCGCTTCCGGTGCGTTACGAACCAATTGGTCTTGGTTATAGGAAGCATGCAAAGGGTCCGACGAACCTCTTAAATTCATGATTTCGACGCCGTAATAGCCCTTGGCAGGGTCGGGAGTGAGGTGGAGAAATGCAGTCACCAAGTCCAGGTCGATGCCGGCAGATATGAAGTCGTGAGCAAGCAGAGCGGGCGTCCATGCCGTCGAATTGCTCGGATTGTGAGTCAACACCTCCATCCAGATAGCGACTTGCACCGAATTATTGAATGTTGTCTTAATGGCATTCGAGGCGGTCGCGAGCGGCTCACCTTGCAAGATGCCATCCAAGAAGTCCGAATAGATGCGGGCGGCCAGAGGTGTGAGAACGTTTCCGGTTTGCGATGCCGTCAATCCCAGCGATTGGACGTAGTATGTTCCCGGAAGCGATATCTCTTCGATCGTCTCCACGCAAAAGGTGGGGAACTCGTCGGCGCCAGGTAATGCGACGCCGTGCGAGTTGGATTCGATGACGTTAAAGACGCCACCACGGCCGCCCAGTCCAACAGTCATATAGACGTAATCCCCCGCTTGGATTTGGATGGACGCTTGCAATGAGCAATCCGTGCCAAAAACGAGGATCAGCACGGCGAACAAAGTTGTAATGGAACGCATAGTTTTATCCTGACGTGAAATGCAAGTGGCTATTGCTGGGATTATGTTCGGACCTTCGTTCGACCAAGACGACTTTCCCCATTCAGCGCAAATCGCCGTCGGCTCTATTAGGAGGACAAAGTGTCATCCAAGCACGGCATATAGTCAGTACCCCCCACCCTTGGACAGTTTGCTCACACCTGAAGGTGCGGGGTCACGGCACTATTATTCATCTGGTCGTTATCAATATGCAAGCTATTTCGCCCGTAATTTCCTGAATTTTTGGTTGTCCACGGAAAACCGCAAAATCCGGACGCGTCTCGAGTCGCAACCTCCATTGAAGTAATTGGTTATGGCAATTACTTGGTTGCACGTGGGACCGATTTTGCGCGAAGCTGCGACGGCATTTGGCTCGGAATCGCATTATTTTTCCCGCAAATGTTCGCGGCAAGCCACGAGGTTTTGGTTATTTACAGCGAATTCTAAGCCACGCAGTTTGGCGTAGAAACATTACTGATCGATGCAGTTAACTAGATGCGCGACGGAATCGTACGTCAGCTCCAGCGGGATATAGCGGTCGGTGAACGTAGTATTGCTGGTCAGACTTGGACCTGCCAATCCGTCGCTGTGGAGTTGCCAAGTGCTGGCTCCGCGTCCGGTCGCGTTCATTTTGAGTAAGAGCCAGGCCTGACAAAAATCTTCATCCACAACAATTGACAATATCTCACCGAAGTTTTGTTCGTCAGGTTGAGAGGGGAGCCAGTGCTTGAGACAACTTCACTCGCTTTGCTACATTGGGGGAATGCCAACCCCCTCTTGCAACCAGCTCGTCGGCATTCTGTCGGACATTGATCAGATAATTGAACTAGCTAGAGAGACTATTGAAAACGCCAGAAGCGATGAAGCACGGAATGACGCGCTCGCTTGTTTAGAGCAAATGAAGCGCGCACGTCGAGCTGTGGAAAATTGCTTGACTACCGCGCTCGCAAATCGCCGCGTCTGTTAGGACAGTGCCCGATTCAGCGCTCTAAAATCCCCTTCGATTTTTCTTACAAGGGGTCGCACACTTAATCACAGACCACCCAATCTCGCAGATCGTCTCATTCGGGGATCATGTCGGCGGAGACCTTTATGGCGCCGGTTGGCGAGGCCGACGGTAAACAGTGCGTCCGCATGGCCGCCAGTGCCGTCGCCGGCTCCGCCAGCAATGATTAGATTGTTTTCGTCGCCGGGAGTGACAGGTTCCAATGGATCCGTTGATGTGCGGAGGCGAAGAACCATGTTGGCGCATGCTGACCGCCTGGCGCGCACCAAATGGACGCTTGTGTCGGAAAATTGCGCGCGAAGGCCATCGAGTCCGATGAGCGTGGGGCTTTTTTGACTATCTGACTTCCGCCGCATTATGCAAATCGATACGGCGGCGCCGCGCGACAAGAGCCAATGTGCCCATCGCCATCAGGAAGATGGAGGTCGGTTCTGGGATGGCGGAGAAGGTAAAGTTGCTGATCAATTGGTTGGAGAATGCGCCGCCGGTGGCACCTGTGAAGCCGACAAAGCCCGTGGTGCCGACGACATCTTGGATGTCCGCCGAGCGGGTCAGCGTGTACGTGAGTAGCGGATTGGCGAGGTCGGTAAGGGTTTCGCTGAGCGTGAAGGCGGTGCCGTCGTAAATCAGCGTCACCCGAATCGGATCGCCATCTGCAAGATCGACTGGATCGCTAGGCGTCGCCCCGGCAAAAGTCCCGCTGCCATTGACGCCGAACTGGGTCGCGCCGGTGCCGTTGCGGAGATAAAATTCTTCAGCCGCGCTGGGAGCGATGGCGAGGATGGCCGGACCGCTGGGCGGCTGCGGAGCGTCATTGACCGTGTAACCCAAGCCGGCGCTCGTCCCGCCAACCGCGTGGAGTCCCTGGCTTTGGACGACAAAGGCAAAGCCGTCGGCCGCGCCGAGCGGTGATTGATCGGTGACCTGATTTTGAAACGTGAAGCTCGCAATGAATGAGGAAATATTCTGCGGTGTATTGAAGAACGCCGAGCGGCCCTGGGCTTGCGTGAGGTTGGTGATGGCCAGCGTTCCACCGCTGATTGTCGGGGGATCATTGGTGTTGATGATGTTGCCGAAATTGTCCTGGTCGTAGCCGTTGAGCGTGAAATTAGACCCGTCGCCGAAGCCTGTGATTTGCGCAAAACTCGGGCGAGCAGACAACGCCATCACAGCCAATAAGCCGAGCAGGACGCTCCTCGTACGACAGTCGAACAAATTACAAAGCACGGTGAAGCCTCCCAAGAGCGGAAACAGAACGCAATATTTCTCCGGCGGTAATATTGCGCATTGGTGCGGCAAACGCAATTGATGTCCGGGGAAGACCAAAAATAAATGGGCTCATTTCCTGTTCCGATCCAGGCAAGTAACTCCATAAATCACGATTAATGCCGCCAAATCGTTGGTTTGCCAAGGCGTATTCCAGGATAAGACCATCCCCAGCGCTCATACTGACCAAACGTACGACTTCTCGGCACTTAGTTGGCGGCTGCTCGCCAAATTGATTCACCTTGCCGCCCGTGAAATGCTCGCCGCCGAACGCCTGCACCCGGATCGACCGAACCTGCCGATGTGGATTGTTCCGCTTGAGCACGAATGCAAACCATGATCAGCGTGGCTTCAATCGCCCTTTCTACCGGAGCAACGTCCTGCGATTGATGTAGCAATGCTGACCGGTTGTATGGATTTCAACAGCACGAACGATTCTGCCGCGGAAATTCTTGCGATGAGATTCAAGGGATTCTGGCCAGCCAGCACTTCCAGATTGCCTTTTCCCCACAGTCAGCGGAGGTCACGACCTACCTTTCCTATATATGTGGGCCCTCGCGCTTAAAACACTGGTCGCCGATCGCGGTAAACTTGTCGCCGCCCTGGTCGGCGTGGTGTTTTCGGTGGTGCTCGTCAATGTCCAGGGTGGCCTGTTCTTTGGCTTGATTCGCAAGGCGAGCCTACTGGTTGATCAGGGGCACGCAGACATCTGGGTCGGCCACAAGGATATGAACAATGTCGATTTTCCGCAGGATGTGCCGCGGCGACTCATCCAGCGAATTCGTTCGATCGACGGGATCAGGCGGGCCGAACCGTATTTGGTGGGGCATAGCGTGATGACGCTGCCCGATGGAGGGTTTGAATATGTGTTGGTTGTGGGCTGCGACTCGGCCACGTTATTGGGCGCGGTTACACCCATGCCGGGCACTGCGCCCGACGCCATCCGCCAGCCCGACGGCATCCTGATCGATACGTATGACGCCCACAAGATCGGAAATCCAGCGCTGGGCGACGTGCGCGAAATTGGACGACATCGGGCCAAGATCGTTGGCTTCACTCAAGGGGTATTGGGCTTTCTCGTCACGCCCTACGTCTTTACGACGATTGAGCGGGCGGCCGAATACCTGAACCGAGGATCCGACGTCGCGTCGTACTTCCTCGTGCAAACTCAGGAGGGTGCCGATCCTGCCACCATTTGCCAGCGCATCCGGGAACGGGTTCCGGATCTCGAAGCCTATACGCGCCAGGAATATGCGGCTACCTCGGTGGGCTACTGGCTCAAGCGGACGGGCCTGGGCATTAGTTTTGGAGCCGCGACGTCACTCGGGCTCATCGTGGGTTTAATCATCGTTGCTCAGACCTTATATGCATCGGTGCTCGACCGGCTAGCGGACTTCGGCGCGCTCAAAGCGATCGGCGCACAAGACAAACAGGTGCGGGCGCTCATTCTCCGGCAAGCCCTGAGCTTGGCGGCAATTGGCTCGATGCTCGGCCTCGGTTGCGTCTTAGTAATCCAGCGATTTTTCAGTACTCCCCGTGCGCCAATCGCGATTCCGTGGTACGTCTCGTTCGGAAGTTGCCTCGTGGTCACGGCGGTTTGTCTCGTGGCGTCCATGTTGCCGTATTGGCGCGTCCGGTCGATCGATCCAGCCATGGTGCTCCAAGGCTAGAACAACTGCGAATACGCGGGGACGAACATGCCCACTCAATTTGAAGATCAGCTTCCGTGCCCGCCCGCCGTCGTCGCGCTCCGCGACGTTACGAAGTCGTATACCCGTGGAAACTCAACAACGTGCGTGGTTAATCAAGTTAACTTGTGTGTCGAACAGGGTGAATGCGTCTTTCTCATCGGTCCCTCCGGCAGTGGTAAGTCGACGCTGCTATCCATGATTGGGTGCGTCCTCACACCCGATGACGGCGAAGTTCGCATCCTCGGACAGGACGTCCGCGGCCTCAGCCGGACGGCCGCGGCAGGGCTTCGTCTGGGGCACATTGGATTTGTGTTTCAGCGTTTTCATTTAATTCGTGGTTTATCCGTCGTCGAAAACGTGGCCGTGCCGTTGACGCTAGCCGGCTGGGAGAAGAGCGCCGCGCAGGCCCGTGCCAGCGAACTGCTGGCCGATGTGGGATTAAGTGCGCTGCTTAACAGCCAAATCAATCAATTAAGTGTTGGGCAATGCCAACGGGTCGCGTTCGCGCGGGCCTTGTCCGCAGATCCGGAACTAATTCTGGCCGATGAGCCGACCGCGTCCCTGGATGCCGAGTCAGGCCAGCGAGCGCTCGAATTGTTGCGACGCATAACGACGCTGGCCGGTAAAACCGTCATTGTCGTTACGCACGATCCTCGAATTCTTTGCTTCGCGGACCGCGTGCTGCTGATGGAAAATGGCAGACTTGAAGAACAGCACGGACGAGACAATTGGACCAAGACGGTAGTTGGTCGCGATTTGCATCCACTTACGGCCTAGCACGATCCGATTTTCGGCTCACCACTTATGATCAAGTATATCGTCGCAGCATGTGTGGTGGTCGTGGTGGGCAGCGTGATATCGCTCATCGACTCCCGGTCGACGGGGACAATCGGATCGCGCGCAAGGCCGACGCACGCCCTGGCGCCACCGGCGCAATCTATGCCACGGGCGTAATCGAAGGCGCGACGGAAGAGATTAATCTGCGCGCGGAGCAATTTGGGCGTGTTCGCGAAGTGCTCGTCACCGCCGGACAACTGGTCAATGCCAATGAGGTGTTGATTCGGCTTGACGACGACGCCCTGCAACAAGAATCCGCGTTGGCATCGGCGAGATTGGAACTCGCCAGAGCCGAACTGGATCGGCTTACCAACGGCGCCCGTTCGCAGGAACGGGACGAAGCGCGGGCCCTCGTGCGTGCGGCGCGGGCTCGTCACGATCAAGCCGTGCGCAGTTTTAAAAGGATGGAGGAGCTGAGCAGCAATCGCGCCATTACCGAACAGGAGCTGGAAGATCAGCGCGCGCTCGTCGATACTTCGCAGGGCGAATTGGAAGCGGCCGAGGCGCGCGCCGAACGGCTCGAGGCGCCGGCCCGCGCCGATGAATTGCGATCTGCGGAAGCGCGGGTGTCGGCCGCCCAAGCCGAACTCAACCTGGCCAACATCCACCTCGCAAAATGTGAAGTACGGGCACCCCGCCAAGGCCGCATGTTGGACCTGCACGTCGAACCGGGCGAACTTACCGGTCCAGATGCGCACGAGCCGCTGGTCATACTTTCCGATACTTCGATCGTGCGCGTGCGGGCCTATGTCGAGGAACTCGATGCGCCGCGCATGCGCGTGGGTTGACGGCCCGCATCACGGCGGATGGACTGCCCAATATGTTCATTTACCGGCAGTGTCGTTTCGATCAGTCCGCGGATGGCGAGCAAATCCCTATATTCCGATCATCCGCGCGAGTTGTATGACACGAAGACGCGCGAAGTGCTCATTGAGCTTTCGACAACGGAGAGTGTCGTCGTCGGCCTCCGTACGGATGTGGAGCTTGACGTAACGGCTCAGAACTAACTTGCGAGAGCTACCGTGGAGAGCGTCTTACTTGATTTGCCGGGCGAAACTTGCGGCTCTGACGCGATTGCGAATGCGCGCCGCAATCATGCTGCGCTAAATGGCTGGTCGTACGAAGCCGCTTTTCAACGTAACCTTGGTCTTCTGAGCGCGACCGAGCAGGAAACACTTAGGAATAGTCGTGTAGCAATCGCCGGCATGGGAGGCGTTGGCGGCATCCATCTTGTCACGCTCGCGAAGCTCGGCATCGGTAAGTTCACAATCGCAGATCCAGATACGTTCGAAGTCGCTAATTTCAATCGCCAGTATGGTGCCACGATTTCCAACTTAGGGCGCAACAAAGCGAATGCGATGGCTGACGCGGCCATTGATATCAATCCGGAACTGGATTTACGAATCCTGCCCGAAGCCGTGGACGAATCAAACGTCGACGAGTTTTTGCGAGACGCCGATATATTTATCGATGGTCTCGATTTCTTTGCCATCGATGCTCGTCGGTTAGTATTCCGCCGCGCGGCTGAGCTCAGCATCTGGGCGATTACCGCAGGACCAATCGGTTTCAGTACGGCCTGGCTTACCTTCGACCCGAGCGGAATGGCCTTCGACGAATACTTCGACCTTCGCCCGGGGATGGAGCCGTTGGATCAAGCGATCGCATTTGGCGTCGGGCTTGCGCCTGCCGCTACACACCGTCGTTACACCGACTTCGAACAGGTTGACATTAAGCGTCAGCGCGGCCCGTCCGCATCGCTCGCGTGCCAATTAGCAAGTGGAGTCGCCGCCACCGAAGCACTTAAAATCTTGCTCGGTCGCGGGCGAATCCGACCCGTGCCGTGTTACGGTCAGTTCGATGCTTATACGCAACGAACAAAACTCGGCCGCCTTCGTCGCGGCAATCGCGACTTTCGTCAAAGGGTTAAGCGAGCATGGTTAAAGAAAAAGTTTGCGACACTGTCGAGCCGTTGAAAGAGCCGTTCTGTACTCTGATTTCAGCGGCCGTGTTGGCGCCGTCGGGCGACAATACGCAGCCGTGGCGGTTCGAGGTCGACGAGGCGGAATCAACGATTACTGTCTGCGTCGATGAAACACGCGATACGTCCCCAATGAACGCCGGCCAGAGGATGGCGCGCATCGCATGTGGGGCCGCAATCGAAAACATTCTGCAGACTGCTGAACACAATAGATGGAACGCAACTCTTGAAATAAAAAACGACGGACAATCTGCGGCCATTCGTATCAATGGTTACGTTCGAGATTCCGGTACAATCGAGGAAGTGCTCTATCGTCGATGCACAAATCGACATATTTATGACGGCCGCACACTATCACCAAATCTTATCAAAGACATTCATAACACGTGTAATTCCGTTTCCGACCCGCGATTGGAGTGGATCACGTGCCGATCTCAGCTTTTGCACGTCGTGCGCAGGATTTCAATTGCCGATGCGACGATGTTCGGCGAACGTGAGTTTTTGTCGGCATTCTTGGCCAACGTGCGGCTCGATCTTCCATACAATGCGACGGCCAATGAGGGATTGCCGACAGGAACCCTCGGTTTGACATGGCACGAGCGGCGTATTCTGCCATGGGCCGGTCGAATTGCCAACTCCCGTCTCGGAATGGCGCGATTCAAGAATTCGATCCGGTCGAAGACAGCTAGGCTTATTGCATCAAGTGCTGGGATTTGCGTCATAGCGTCCCACATGAGTCATCCGACGCTTGACGTAGACGTCGGACGGACCATGCAGCGGGTCTGGTTGGCACTCACGCGGCACGGAATTGCGGTGCAACCAATGATGTCACTGCCGGTCTTGAGGGCCTTCTGTGAGTTATCCGACGGTAGATGTACCGCGACGAAACTGCGCCTGAGCACGGCAATCGACGACGAGAAATATGACGATTGCTTGGCTCATAGTTTGGCGATACTCCGATTTGGACATCTTCGTATTGAGCCCAAGGTCCGAACCGGCCGTCGAGCAGCATGCGTTGATTAGCTGACCGATATAGAAAATGAGGGCGACTCACAAGAGTGAGTCGCCCTCTGTCGAAAACTTAAATGCCAGATCAGGATAGGTACGATTTATCGCGTGTACCTCATTCCCGTGCCGCCCACAATTAGCGCTAGCAGTGACCAGACGGCGATTGAGGCCGGCTCCGGCACCACTGGCTCGAGGGAATACGTCGCGTGGTCGGTGGCCTTTGCTCCAGTCTGGGCGGGGGGGGCTGCCCCAGTGCCCGGTTTTTGGAAGATCGTCCCGGCGATCGCGACCTGATTCGTGACGTCAAAGGCAGTGCCGTCGCCGGGATTCTGGTTCGCCAGCTGCGCAAAGCCTTGGTAGATATTATCGGAGTTATAAAGCACCGACGCCCCGCCAGCCTCGGTAAAGGAGAGAATGGTACCATCGAGTATTTTTGCTGTCGACCCGAAAACGGTCAAGAAGTCATCGTTGGCCGCCACCAGCCCGAAGCCGAACTCCGTCGAGAAGGGCCCGCCGTTGAAAGACGCCATGGCACCGAGCATGGTGGTGTTGGCACTGATTAGTGCTGCTTTATTTACAGCGTCCGGAACGGTGTTGACCTCGAGGGCAACCAGGGGATCGGAAGAAGGGAGCCCCGTCTGGGCGAACAGGGTCGGCACCAAGGTCTGCAGACTGAGTGCGTTACCGGCCGGCGTCGGCTTGAAGTCCACGTACGTCACGCCGTCCGAGGGGTTGGAGAAGATCGAATCCACCTGGAAAGAGAACAACACCCAGGCTGCGCCCGACGGAATGTTTACCGAACTGTTGGTGGTGTTAACAACCTGACCGAGTTGCTGGTAGCCGAAGACGACGTCGTCCTTTACGAGGGAAGTCGGCTTCGCGTTGGCTTGGCTGACGTCCGAAAGGGTGTTTGATTCGTTGCCGACGAGGAAGTTGTTGCCGAGATACACAGACGCATTTGCAGTATCACCGATTGTGCCGGGCGGCACCAGCGTCACCAACGCTCCAACCAACACAATGAAATAAAACTTGCGATGCATAGCTAGGTCTCCCTTCAGAGATCTCAAGACGAACAAAGAACGAAACTTGGACAATCGAAGCAATCACTTCTCAAGCCAAATTACGGCGCACGGCGGCCGCAAGAGATCGGTTCCCGGAGGATCGGGCAGAGAGAGCCCGTGGTCTTCGAGAAGACGGCCGAGACAAGAGTCGTCTGAGACTAAGATAGTATTACCGAGCGCGCAAAGCGCTGTGCCGGAACCAGCCGGTCCACCGGTGGACGAAGATGAGCTGTTTGAAGAACTTTGATTCAAGGGAATCGCTGCTTTCAGGTGATCCGATGCGTCACGATTCTGATCGCTATCTTCCGATGGAGCCTGCTGCGAACTCTCAGGAAGGGTAGTGCCACAATTCGATTTGCTGCTCGAGAGCTCCTGATCAAGGTCTTTTTCGCCAAATCCAATCGGGGTGGGGCTGATAATTCCCGCTTTGCAGTCGTGGCCAGCCGCTAGCAACACAACTGTCGAAATAGCGACAATCGCGATCAACCTTTGGCGGCAAATGTGGAGAGAATAGTCCATTCCAGCGAATCCGTACGGGAACTAAGCCTTGGCCCCCCTTTCGGAGGAACGGTCGCAATTATGGCCGCCGTCCTCAGCGATTGCAAGTCCTCTAATTCCAAAATTGGAAGAATCTTTTACTGGAAGCCTGGACGGATTTAGCCGGCCTCAATAGGCGATTCCATAACGCTTTCCTTTTTTAACTTTAGCCGCTGGATTTTAAAGCCTGCGGGACCGCTGCCGCGTCGTGGCTGGCCGAGCCGAGGGGTGTATTGATTCGGTCCAGGATCCCACGTCGAATTGTGATAGTTGCGATTCGATCACTCAGAGGTAAAACGTTCGCATACCCCCCCATTTGTTGACATCTAGTTTTGGTTCTAGTACTCTTAAACGCTTGCCGTATGCGGGGGGGTATTTAACGCCCCACCACGTGCTCTAATCCGTAACGGTTAGGAAATGAGTCGCGACCTGGTACTTGCGGTGCTTTTGAAACTGAATCGCGATTAGGCAGAAGGCAATCTCTTATCGTGTTTGTGATTCAAATGTTAGATTGAGTGCACACGGGCGTGAGCTGTGATCGCCGATTGACGGTCAGCTGAAATGATTGACCCCTTGAAGATGAGTGCGAAGGCGGAGGTTGTTTGTGTGCCCTCAAATTGACGCCGTTCAACAACCGAACGGCTGTGATCGGCTTTCACCGTTCTTTTCTGCATCGACATCGCCTCGTTCTGTTCGGCGCGCTGCCGATCAATGTGTCGAACGGTTTCCCGCAGACCTGCTATCGGACGACTCTTCGCCGGGCCGAAGAGGTTGACGCTGGGGCGACTACATGGTGGCTCGGCCACACCCGCCCGCGACAAGAAAAGGCTGTTGCCAACGATCTCTTCGCACGGCGAATTCCTTTCTACGTGCCATTGGTCACGCGCAAGGCAATTACACGTGGGAAGACGCGCCACGTGCGGATCCCACTCTTCTCCGGCTACGTTTTTATTTGCGGTAGCGAAGCAGTGCGGCTGAGCGCGTTAAAGACGAATCGTCTGCTCACGATACGACAAGTCCCCGACGGAAACTGCCTCCGCCGGCAACTGATGTCGATTGCCCAACTAATTGCGGCTGGTGCGCCTCTGGTACGAGAAGCACGGTTGGCGGCAGGCGAACGGGTGCGAATCAAAACAGGACTATTTCGTGGTATCGAGGGTATCATCCTACGGCGCCATGGAAAGACGGAACTATTGGTCGCGATCGACTTCTTAGGACAAGGGGTCTCAATCGAGATCGAAGATTGCAGCGCGGAGCCTGTCTAGAACCAGTAAGGCGTCCATGGTTTGGAGGATAACGAGAACGTGGCGCTGGCTTCGCCGCGTTGGTGAATATTGGCCAGGATCGCCACATGAAGCAGAACAGTCATGGGCGAGAGTACGCGGCCGCTTGGCGGGCGGTCAGATATCGCATGGGTGGAAAGCTGGCGACATTGGGT
Organism: uncultured Planctomycetota bacterium; assembly: GCA_963733705.1. Lineage (GTDB taxonomy): Bacteria > Planctomycetota > Planctomycetia > Pirellulales > Lacipirellulaceae > JABDGM01. The sequence continues at coordinate 960,217 of CAVTEJ010000015.1, forward strand.
CGATGGCGTTTTTGAATGCCGGAACTCTCTCTCGTTAACCCGAACTTCCTTCTGGCGGAGTGAGGGCACGTTAGGGGTTCGCTGCCATCCGGCGGTCGGCAATAGAGAAGAGCAAGTGGCTGTTGAAGGATCTAACAGCATCGCGGTCCAGGATGATAGTTGTAACCGCTTACTACAGTTGTTGTTGGACTCGTTGGCTGCCAATGCGGCGCAAGCGACGGGGACGGAGTCTGCGCAAATCCCGACAGACGTATGCTTGGCAATCCGGACCGCCATTCTCAGCTATCGCATGAAGCATCGTCGCCACTCGAACGAACCTCGCTCTAGTCGGAGTGGGCGATTCTCGAAACGAACGCCAAAAAAACTGGCTGCTTCGACTCCCCAGCTGGTCGACTTTGATATGCGCTGGCTGGCGGGGGCGCTATCCTGTCCTTGGCGGCACTCTGCTGGGCCTATTGGCCGACGCTTACTGACATGGTGCGACAGTGGATCCGCCAACCCGATTACTCGCATGGATTTTTAGTCCTCCCAATCGCCTTGTTCTTCCTGTGGGCCAAGCGCTCCCAAGTGTCTGCGGATCAAGTTGCGCCTAGCATGTACGGGCTGGTGCTGTTGCTCTTTTGCGCACTCTTGCGAATTGCGGCAGGCGCTTTTTACTTAGCGCCCCTTGATGGTTGGACCATGCCATTGTGGATTGCGGGGTCCGTTTGGTTGCTGTTTGGTTGGCGAATCCTGTGCTGGTGTTTGCCGTCAATTGCGTTTCTCTGGTTTATGATCCCGATTCCCTTTTCTGCCGAAACGATGTTGAGCGTGCCTCTGCAGTCGGTGGCCACGAAACTTAGTTCAGCCAGTTTACTAATGCTTGGGCAACCAGCGCTGGCGGAAGGCAACACGATCTGGATTGGGGATCATCAACTGTTTATTGAGGAAGCTTGCTCGGGCTTGCGAATTTTCGTCGGGATATTCGCGTTGGCTTTTGCCTTCATATTGTTTTCCCGCTGGAGCTGGTGGCAAAAAGGTTTGGCATTAGCAGCCGTCCTTCCAATTGCGATTGTGGCCAATGTGACCCGGATCGTCGCGACGGGACTATTATTTCAAATGGTCTCCAGTGACGCCGCCAAACATTTTAGCCATGACCTATCGGGTCTTGTCGTGATTCCGCTGGCGGCAGCAATGTTTTGGTTGTTCCTTATTTATTTGGACCATTTGTTTCTCCAGGTTGAATCTTTATCGGCTGCCGAAATCGGGGTTCCGAGCGGTGCATCGCATACGACATCTGTGAGTGAGTGAAAATTATGCCACATGAGCCAAGCGATGATCGAAGCTATCCGCCGCCGGCACCAAATGGACGATCCCGAAGTTCCCAGCCAGTTTCTTATTCCGGGCGTCAACTTACTTCGACCAACAGCAGCATTGACAGTGCCATTTCCCACACGTTTTTTCTTTGGGTCTTGAGACAGTGGTGGGCATTTGTCATCCCAGCCGGCTTGGTGCTGGCAGCAATCACGGGCGCGCTCGTATTTTTCTTCTACATTCCAAAGTATGAGTCGACGGCATTGCTCATGATCGAAAACTCGACGCCGTTTGTCGCCTTTTCAGTGCAAGATCAAGGTGGTCAATCCGAGCGCTACGTTCAAACTCAATTGGAGCTATTGCGAAGTGCGGTGGTTTTGGAGCCCGTGCTGGGGCGCCGGAAATCGCGGCGATGAACGAGCTGAATGGCGTGGAAGATCGCGTCAAATACCTGCGAGATCATTTGACCGTCAAGCAGGTCGGGCGATCTGAGTTGTATAACATCACGTATGCAAGTCCCTCAGCGCAAAATGCCGCGAACCTAGTCAATGCCGTTGCGGCGGAATACCTCAACATCCATTCCGGAGATGAGTTTGAACGCTCACAACGAGTTATCGACATCTTAGAGGAAGAGCGTCGCCGCAGGGGCCTGGAGGTGGAACGTCTGCGAGCACGCGTTGTCGAGTTGGCAAAGGAGGTTACAGGCCGGGATCCCTTCGGTGGTAACAAAATAACTGATGTCAATCGGGCGCTCAGTCCTGTCGGGGCTCTTTTTCAAAGCCTCACCGAGACTGACGTGGATCGGGAGGTTCGTCGTGCCGAATTGCAGTCGCTGATCGATTCGCCGGCGCTCACCCCAGACAAAATGGCGTCGTCAGGGCTGCTCGATCTGGATGTTGAGAACAATGAGGCAATTCGCGCCCGTCAGCAGGCCATCAAGCAGACCGAGACAACGATGGACGCGATTAAGACCCGGGCGATGCGATATCAAAAGGATCCCCAATGGTCGACGGATCCCAGCTATGTCGCCTTGAAGGGCGAATTAGACCAGCAGCAAAAGGATCTTGATGAAGCGAAGACGAAAATACGCGAAGTCATTGTAGGTGAGAAGCAGGCGAAGCAAAAAGAAGAACAAACACAACGAATCACACAAATGAAGCGCGAGTTGGAATCACTCGACGCTCGTCGCGAATTACTTGCCAAGCGATTTGCCGACCAAGTCAAGGATTTACAGTCTGGCGGAGCAAAAAGTGTGGAGTTGGAATTTACCCGGGGCGAGTTGGAGCGCGAGGAAAAGGTTTTTGAAATGATCGCGTCTCGAAAACTGGCACTGCAGACGGAGTTGCGAGCCCCCGCCCGGGTGCAAGCTTCGCCAGAAAGCCAACGTTGCAACAGTTCCGCTAGAACCGATTCCCTATAAACTCCTGCTGCTCGCCTGTTCCGCCGCGTTTGTGGCGCCTTTCGGGTTGGCAGTCGTTCGCGAAATCACTGTTCGCCGGATCAGCGATACGGAGCAGCTGGCCCAAGAATCGGGTTTACGAGTGCTGGGAGAAGTTGCAGCGTTGCCGGTCCGCTACATCGCGGTGAGTCCGAACCAGCTTTCGGGCCGACTGCGCCGCGACACCTATGTATTTGCGGAGTCCATCAACAGTCTGCGCACGAACCTGGCCCTGGCAAATGGGCACGATCGACATGTCTATGCAGTTACTAGTGCTGCTTCCGGCGAAGGCAAGACGAGCGTGGCCGTGTCGCTGGCGTTAAGTATCTCCAGTGCCACCAAGGAACCGACGTTAATCATCGACGGCGATATGCGTTCGCCCTTTGTGGCTAATATGCTAAAGGCCAAGAATCAGCCCGGCTTGTTCGAGCTTCTCGCCAAGAAGGCCAACTTAGACGATACGATTCAAAGCGTCGGCCAGAACAACAATCTGCATGTCATCCCGGCGGGGCGGGCCACGAAGAGCACTCATAGCGTGGTCGACGTCGCGGATATGAAGCTGCTGCTGGAACAGCTTCGTACACGGTTTGCGACGATCATCATCGACACGCCACCGATCTTGGGCGCGAGTGAAGCGCTAGTGCTGGCGAAAGCAGCGGACTCAGTATTGTTTTGTTCGCTTTCCAATGTCAGTAAGGCACGGCAGGTGCGTCTCGCCGTCGATCGCCTGGAGCACGCCCAGGTAAATCTCGTGGGCGCAGTGCTTAGCGGAATGCCAGCCAAGCAATACGAATATGTATACGGATATTATGCCGAACGCATTGAGACTCAGGACTAACTACATGTCCTTTGTTGTAGGTCGAATTTTCGCGGACAAGTCGCGCGGCGCTAGCATACCGAGGCGATTGAAACCGTAATGGCTCAAACCATCACTGCACCCACAGAGTCCACGATTTCGCAATCGCGACGCGGGAGCGATCGCGTGCGGCGCGTGCTGAATCTCAGGCTGCTGGTCGTATCCTTGGCGATTGGCGGCGTCGTATGCCTTGCGGGCTACGGGTGGTATCGCTACCGCCGCAGCCAAGTTGCCACGGTTTTTGAGATGCGAGCGGCTGCCCTCGAGAAAGAGGGCGCGTGGAGCGATGCCGTTGGATATCTGGAGCGGTATCTGCAGCTAAAACCGGACGATATTGATGCACATGTCCGGCTTGTCGCAGCGATGGAACACTCTGCACAATCAGTGCACCAGCGGCGAAATCTTATCGGCTTGTTATATCAGACGCTGGGCTTGTCACCGGAGCGACATGATTTAAGGTTAAAACTGGCTAGCCAACTGTTCGATGCGGGAGATTCTTCCGCTGCGGAAATCGAAGCTAATAAGATTAGTGACAAATCGTCAAACGCGGATGAAAAGGACAAACGAGCCGCCCGCAAACTTATCGCGTTAGCCCATTATGGCCGCGCCGCGCCAGTGGTCCCAGTGGCATCGAAGCAGCAGCGAAAGATTTAAGTAAATCCTTGGCTGAAAACCCGGGCGACGCAGCTCTGGCGGCACGACTAGCCGAGCTGTATCGAGATCATCCGCAACACGTTGGAATCGACGACGCCCCCTCCAAGGCCGATGAAATCATCGATCGCCTGGTTCAGTCGGCTCCCGACAGCGATGAGGCCCTAATTGCTCGCTACGAATACCGACGCCGATATCAGCAAGGCGAAAACGCCCGACGAGACCTCGAGTCCGTCCTCGCACGCCACCCCGACAACGTTGAGGCGCTTTGGTTACTGGCCACCGCCGAAATTGAAACCGGCGGCGATACAAATCTGTCCAGTGCAGAAGAGAATCTGAATAAGTTCATAAAGCTAGTACCGACCGACCCCCGCGGGCCTATAACTTTGGCGCGATTGTGGAATGTCAAAAAAGAGCCGCAGCGCACGGTGGACGTGCTGATGAAGGCCCGTGAGCAAGCTGGCGCGAATGGTCTTGAAGTGGACGGTCTACTAGCATCCACACTGATTGATCTGAATCGATTGGACAAGGCTGAAATCGCGCTCAAGGATTTTGACGATCGGATGCGCGAACGATTGCCAGAATTGACGACGGCGAGCCATATTACCCTCGAAAACGCTAGCCGCCTGCTGCATGCCCGTCTCGATATGGGGCGCAACAACATTGACCAGGCGGTCCGTGAGCTCAGTGCGATTGTGGCATCCGTGGGAGAAGCAGACATCGCCGCCGGTGCGACGGAGCAACTACAAGCACATGCCTTGCTCGCTGTCGCCATGGCAAAGCTGGGCCGACTCGACTTGGCCGCTTCACAATGGAAGACGGTGGCCGATCAGTCCCCAAATCTAAATGAAGCGCGATTGAACGCGGCGGCGGCTTATCTCCAGCTCGGCCGCCCTGCCGTAGCAATTGGACAATTGGAAACATATCTGCAACGTCCATCTGCCAACCCAGATGGCTGGATCCTATTGGTTCAATCGCACTTGCAGCAGCAACTGCATTTATCGCCGAGCGAGCGCAATTGGAGTGAGTTTTTGCGGGTGTTGGAACAGGCCAAGAAAAAAGATCCGGGGCGTTGGGAACCTCAGCTCGCCGAGGTTTTGTACTGGCAAGCCCTCGGTACCGATGAATCCAAACAATCGGCCATGCAGCAGCTGCAGAAGCTGGAGGAGACGCATCCAAATGCGAGCGAGCTCTTAGGAAGGATTGCCCTCTGCTATCAGCAACTTGGGGCGCCGGCTGCTGCCAATCGCGCTGTCGAGCATTATGAGAAATCGGAGTCGAATATCGCCCGTCGGGTTTTGCTTCGCTCGGCACTTTTGAGTCAGCAGGGCCAAGCCGACGCAGCCTCCAAACTGCTGGCCTCGGTGGGGAACGAAGTAAGTGATCCTGAACGGCGCGAACTGCAACTCGCCAGAATTCGGTTACTCGTGGCCTCGGGAAAATTGGAAGTGGCACAACAGGGGGCAACGGCGCTGATTGCCGAGTTGCCTCACCAGCCGGCGCCGCTACTGTTGGGAATTGATATTGCACTGATGCGGCAAGATTTTCCGAGCGCAGAAAAATGGGAGAACGAACTTAAGATAATCGGCAGCGGTGACGGATTCGATTGGCAATTCTGTCGCGCGCGGCGTCTGCTGGAACAGTATGCCAAACTTGACCCGGCGACACGTTCGGAACTCGATTCGCTGTTGGACGGGCTTCGGTCCAGTCGGCCAGATTGGTATCCGATCGCGGCCTTGACGGCTCGGTATGCCGATTTGGTGGGCAACCGGCGGCAGGCCATTGATGCTTATGGTCTGTCGATTAGTTTGGGTGACCGACGGCCGGAAACGTTTGAGCGGTTGGTCGCCGATCTATATGCCGAAGGCCGGTACCGCGACGCGGATGCTTATTTGTCTCGGCTCAGCGCAGATCAGCCGGCAGACGGCAACATCGACTCGCTTGCCATCGCTCTGGCGGTGAAAGAGAACAGGTTGAGCGCGGCACTCGAGATGGCCAAACGGGCGGTCAAGCAGGGTTCGAATGATCCAATGCATCACGTATGGTTGGCCAATTTACTATCGCTCAATAATCAGCCGAAGGAGGCCGAAGACGTATTCCGCGATTCGATCCAACAGTTTCCTAAGGACCCGCGCGTGTGGAATGCCTTGTTCACGTACTTGGTCCGCACCAAGCAGCCCGAGCGGGCACGTCGTGCACTTGAACAATGGAGCGAAAAAACCGCGGACGGGGATCCAGCCAAGGAATTCATTTTGGCACAGGGCTACGAACAGCTCGGTGACAATGCGGCAGCACAGCAGCACTACCGCGCAACAATCGCGGGCGATTCCAAGAATATTGAAGCTCGAATACGGCTGGGGAAAATGCTGCTATCGAGTGATGTTTCGGCCGCGCGAGGTGAGTTCGAAGAGGTCTTAAAAGTCGATGCCGAAAATGCCGAAGCCCGACGCTACCTAGCTTCGTTGCTCGCTGTGTCGGGAACTGAAGACGACTGGAACCACGCCATGCGGTTACTGGACGGCGGCAAACCGTCAGGCGTTGTGGACGCGAGCGGCGCCGATGATCGACTTCGAGCAATTTTACTATCTCGTCGTGGTCGCAGTCGGCTGGAGCAGAAAAAGAATTATGAAGCCGCATGCCAGATTTTAACGGCTCGTTTGACTCAGGCCGATACCGCAGGTGTCGACCTGGATCGAATGTTGCTCGCCGGTATTTATGAGAAAGAAGCTGCAATTGACGACAGTTCGAAAAGCTGGGACTCGGTGCTGGCGGCCCGCGACACTCTGCGCCCGCTTGTCGATCGCGACGATCCTCCAAAAGAGTATTTGGTGGCATACATCCAGCTCCTTTTGCATCAACTAGAGCGGGATCGGAAGCAACCGGATAAATCGCGCGAAAACGAGGAGCGTCGCAAGTTGCTGATCAGTGATTTGGCGCTGCGGATCGACGAGTTAGACTCGGCACTTGGTGCAAATCCGACTACCGAAAGTCGCTCGGTGGCGGTCGCATTCCGCGTGCGACTATTAGTGGTCCAAGACCACGCTGACGAAGCCCGAAAGATTCTCGATGAGTTCGCGCACGGGGCACTGGCGACAACGACTAAAGACACCGACCGTGCGAAGCTGTTGCTTCAATTGGGGAATCTGGCCAGTGAAGCCGGATTCTATCAAGAGGCAGAGGGATGGTATCGAGCTCTGTTAGAAATTGCGCCAAACAGCTACGTGCTGCTGGCGAGGTCACTCAGTGATCAAAAGAAATATTCTGATGCCGTCGACCTTTGCCTTCACGTCGCGCCCAAGAGACCCGCCGGCGAAATAGCAACGCTTCTAACGCAGCTGCTAACAACGGCCGGCAATAATAAGGAATTAGAAGCGCGCGTGGAGCCAACCATCACAGCAGCGCTGGGCAAGGATAGGGACAATGTCGAGTTGCTGATGTCGGTCGCTGTGCGCAATGTCTCGGCGGACAAATACGAGGAAGCCATCAAACTGTTTCGCCGCGTCCTGGAGCTGCAACCCAACAATACCTTGGCGCTCAATAACCTAGCCACGCTGCTTGCCGAGCGTCCCAACGAGCTTGTCGAAGCCCGCAAATGTGTCGAGAAGGCCATGGCAATAAGTGGCCGCAGCCCACCGCTGTTGGACACATTGGGCACCATTGAGATTCGCTCGGGAAAACCCGAACAAGCCGTTGCCGATTTAGAGGAAGCGGTCGCTGGAGCTGCCACCGACCCGCGCTATTACTTTCATCTCGCCGTGGCCTATCAGCGATCAGGGCGTGCACCAGAAGCCCAGTCAGCACTTGATACTGCGGAAAAGCAAGGCCTGAGTCACGCACTCCTTACGGCGGCGGACAATGCGCTATTGGCTTCGCTGAAGCAGAGCCAGCCGACGGTTGCCGGAGAGCAGAAATGAGCGATACCAATCAAAATTCAGTGACCCGTCGTCGACATCTTGGTCTGATCGTCCTCCTCTTGGCGATCACCCTGGTTACGGGGGCTGTCCATGGCCGCTTGACGCAGCGCTGGGGCCCTGTTCCAGATCTACTCGCTGCGGCGAGGCATCTCGAGAGCTTCCCACAACAGTTTGGCGATTGGCAACTGCTGAAAATGGAACCTATTGATGAATCGACCATCCAGATGTTGTCGTGTGCCGGCTATGTCAATCGCCAATATGTGAATCGCAAAACGGGACAAACGGTTTCCGTTGCGATCATGCTCGGCCCCTCTGGCCCGATCTCGGTTCATACGCCAGAAGTCTGCTATTCAAGCCGCGCTTACTCAATAAAGGATCCAAGAAAACCAATTTCAATATCCGACTCGGAGGGCCAGTCGCATACTTTCTGGAACCTTTCGTTTCGTACTAACACGCCGTCCACGGAGCAGCTCCGCGTGTACTACGCGTGGTACGGTAAGCGGGGCTGGGAGGCGTCCACGTCGCCCAGATTTGAATTCGCGGGGCGTGCGTTGCTATTCAAGCTGCAAATTGCCTCACTGGGTCCAGCGGTCCCGCGCGATCAACAAGATCCGTGCGCGGAATTTTTGGCGGCAATGCTTCGGTCAGGATGGAGCGTTAGCGGTTAAGTATATAGAGGAGCGACGATTGCAATGAGCCAACTGAGTAGATCTGGAATACAGGCTGAAGAATTAAGGGGAAGCACAGGAATGAAAGTACCATTTAATGGTGGTTCTAGAGAAGTTCCGCGTAGCAATCCGGAGACCCAACTCCCCGCCTACTTTCGTCACAAGGCATGGCCAACGCGAGCTGTGGGCGCAGTGCTATTACTCTTGGCCAGTCCGATCATCCTGCTGTTGATCGTACTCGTACGGCTGACGTCCGCGGGACCGGGGCTTTATCGGCAGGCTCGCACAGGACGAAATGGCGATAGTTTCCTGATGTATAAGCTGCGCACTATGTATAAGGACGCCGAGTCTGTCAGCGGTCCCGTGTGGTGCAAGCCGGGGGATTCGCGAATCACACCCGTGGGCAGGGTGCTGCGATTCCTGCACCTGGATGAGTTGCCACAGCTCGATCAACGTCGCCCGCGGCGAAATGGACCTCATCGGTCCTCGGCCCGAAAGGCCCGAGTTCGTGGCAAAGCTGGCTCGTGAGATTCCCAACTACTACGCGCGCCTACAAATCCTTCCCGGAGTGACTGGCCTCGCACAAATCAATCTGCCACCTGATGAATCGACGGATTGCGTTCGTAAAAAGTTGGCGTTGGATTGCGACTACATTCGAGAAGCCTCGTTGGTGATGGACTTTCGCATTCTGGCTTGCACATTTTTGCGAATGGTCGGCATCCGCCACGGACTTGCCGCGCGTTGGCTGGGTGTCAAGCGACATGTAACTCTGGAACGCGATCTTGTGCCAAGAGTCTATACAGGAAAGGCGGCAGTGAGGCGCCGTGCACGTTCGCCAGCTTCGATCGCCGACATAAACGCAGACGAGAATTGCCTGGCCTTCGTCACGGCAGGCCTGGAGGCAGGAGAGATCATCATAGATTCCACCTATGATCAGTCCTCTGATATTTCGACGCCCCTGGGAAGACGACCCAAGTGATGGAGCACCTTCTGTCTGATCCGAAGCGATGGACCAGAAATGATATTGGCCGCTTTCAAGCCAGTGCCACTTAGGACCAGACGAGCCGGGTAGCGTGGACTTTTTTCTCTTCTGCTTGCTGAATGCGGTCCTCTTCTTGCGTCCAGCCGAATTGGTGCCATCGTTGATGGGCCTGCCCATCTATGAGTGCGTGATTCTGATGTCGATGGCTGCAAGTTTTCCGCAGATGATCCAGCGTTTGCAGACTTCAGGATCTGCGTCAAACATCCAATCAATCTTTGCGTGCTCGGGCTGGTCGTGGCCGTACCGCTGTCGCACTTGCGGCACATGGACTTCTGGGATGCCCGGTATTCATTCATGGCATTCGGAAAAACGGCGCTGTATTACTTGCTGTTTATCTCGGTAATTCGCACGGAGCGACGGCTGGACCGGTTTTTCAAAGTGCTGCTATTCCTGCTGGCCTTCATGACCGCGCTGTCGCTTCTGCAGAACTTCGGATACATCGATTTGCCGCAACTCAATTCGATGGCGCAACACCAAGTCGATCCGTATACAGGTCAGGAAACGACGGTCGCCCGGCTTCAGAGCACGGGCATATTCAACGATCCGAACGATTTCGCGATGATTTTGGTGACGGGGCTCGTCCTCAGTGCCCAATTCTTCTTTGCCGGAAATACTGTCAGTAAGCCCTTTTGGCTCGCGTTCATAGTCGCACTGGGATATGCGTTGGTGCTGACAAAATCGCGCGGCGGATTTTTGGCCCTCATCGCAGCGATCGGGGTGTTCGCGTACGCTCGCTGGGATTGGAAGCGAGCCGTCGTGGCCGGCATCATCCTGTTGCCGGTAGTCGCGGCTGTATTCGCGATGCGGGGCGGCGGCGCCATGGAAACTGGCACCGGGCAGTCGCGCATCCAACTCTGGGCGGAAGGGTTTGGGCTTTGGAAGCACACGCTGATGTTCGGCATCGGCTATGGCATGTACGCCGACGAAGTCGGCCACGTGGCTCACAATTCGTTCGTCCACTGTTACGTCGAATTGGGTCTGTTCGGCGGCACGATGTTCTTCGGCTGCTTCTATTTCGCACTGCGGACACTTTGGATGCAGCGAGAACAGCCGGAGGTCGAGCGAAGATTCCGTTGCTCGCCGGCGCACGACGTTGGCACTCGCGATCCTTGCCGGCGCCGCCACGTCGATGCTGTCCTTGTCACGGGCGTACGATGTTCCAGTTTACATGATAATTGGCATCGGTGCTGTTGCTACGCGAGCTCAACGGTAACCACGTCCCATTCACTTTGCCGCGGATCAACTATTTGACCACGCGTAAGCTGGCAGTTGCCAGCCTGGTGTTTATCATTGCGACGTTCATCTACATGAAAGACAATGGTTCACTGGGGTTAGTACTACGTGAGTTCAATCGCTGAAATCGATAGAGACGTCAATCGACGAGCGCCGGTTCAGCCATCCGGGTCGTGGCGGCCCAGGCTCCGGCGATCGAAGATAATGTAACAGTCATCGAGCCGCCCTCGGGTTGGCAATTGGTCAACGTCGCCGAGCTGTGGAAATTCCGCGAGCTGCTGGGTTTTTTGGTCTGGCGCGATGTCAAAGTTCGTTACAAGCAAACGCTGCTGGGCGCCGCCTGGGCCGTGCTTCAGCCGCTGTTGATGATGATCGTGTTCACGATTTTTTTCGGCCGGATGGCCGGCGTGAACTCCGGGCGGAATGCCGTATCCGTTGTTTGCGTTTGCCGGACTGCTGCCGTGGACATTCTTTTCCACGGCCATTTCTCAGGCTGGCAACAGCGTCGTCGGCTCCGAGCGGTTGATCACCAAGATTTATTTTCCGCGCCTGGCGATTCCCTTTGCGTCGGTGGGCGCGGCCCTCGTCGATTTTACGATCGCCTTCGGCATGATGATCGTGTTGATGGTTTGGTACCGCGTCGTTCCGACGATGGCAATTCTTCTGGTTCCGGTGATCGTGCGTGCTCATTGCGCTGGCGGCCTTGGGCGTCGGCACGATGCTTGCCGCGCTCAATGTGGCCTATCGCGATTTCCGCTATGTGATTCCGTTCCTGGTGCAGCTCTGGATGTTCGCGACGCCTACGGTCTACATGCAGCCGGCCGAATACGCTGCACCTCGTCAGCAGGCAACGAACGTCGTTCCTCATGTTGTGGCCGCAGCCGGCCGCGGCAGCGAATGCGAACACCGATGCCGAGGCCTATCAAAGGGCCGTGCCCGACTACATTCACACGCTCATGAACCTCAATCCCCTGGTCGGGATGATCGCGTTCTTTCGGGCGGCCGTGCTGGGCGGCGTGCTGCCTTGGGTTTCGCTCGGTTGGTCGGCGTTGGGATCGGCGGTGATGTTCATCGTCGGCTGCTTGTATTTCCGCCATGTCGAGGATTCGTTTGCGGATATTATTTAGGGGAGAGGCGTGTGGGGAGTGGGGCAGGGGCAGATCGCAATTTTCATCGGTGTTTATCGAAGGTGCCAAAACTCCTCCACTGTATTTTGGACGCCTTTAGGACATGTTCAAGAAGAGCCATCCGTTGTCAGTTATCAGGCATCGGTCAAACCGATGATGGTTGAGTAAAGTTGATGGTGTGGAGCGGCATAAGGCAGAAGGGGTACTATGGTCAGTAGCGGAATTGTCAGTCCCATTTTGCTGCGAATCGACCTCGCGTAAGTTGGGACAGTCCCCGGAAGAGCTTACTCTGTAGCACAGGTCGTGGCACAATTTCAAAAAAAAGTTGTTTGTCGTAGTCGTTAGCATAAGTCGTTAGCAATCCCCCTTCCCCCTCCGCCTTCCCCCTTTGATTCATGACTCCCGCAATTCGCGTTGAAAACTTGGGCAAGAGCTACCGCGTGAATCACGCGGTCGAGCGGCTGCCATACAAAACGCTGCGCGATTCGCTCACGCAGATGGCGACCGCGCCGGTTCGGCGGTTCCGCGCCGGCGGTCATGCGGGCGAAGTCGAGGAGTTCTGGGCGCTCAAGGATGTGAGCTTCGATGTGCAGCCGGGCGAGGTGGTGGGGATCATCGGCCGCAACGGCGCGGGCAAGAGCACGCTGCTCAAGATCATGTCGCGGATCACGAAGCCCTCCACGGGCCGGGTGACGATCCGCGGGCGCGTCGGCAGCCTGCTGGAAGTGGGCACCGGCTTCCACCCGGAGCTGACAGGCCGCGAAAACATTTACATGAACGGCAGCATCCTGGGGATGAGCCGGCAGGAAATCAAAGCCAAGTTCGACGAGATCGTCGAATTCTCTGGCGTCGAGAAATTCCTCGACACGCCGATCAAGCGGTACTCCAGCGGCATGCAAGTACGGCTGGCGTTCGCCGTGGCTGCGAATCTCGAACCGGAAATCCTGATCGTCGACGAAGTACTGGCCGTTGGCGATGCGGAATTCCAGAAGAAGTGTCTCGGGAAGATGCAGGATGTGGCTGCGGGTGGTCGGACTGTACTGTTTGTAAGTCACAATATGCCGGCAGTCCGATCACTTACGTCCGAAGCTATTTTTCTGGAATCTGGTCAAATGATGACGCGTGGGCCCACGAGCGATGTAATAGATTCTTATTTGAATAGATCATTAGAAGTGGCATGCGGAAGCGATATAGACAACCTTGATTATTTCCGGCGAAGTAAGACGTCGGAAGCACACGTGCGTTTTACTCGTGTCTGGTTGGAGTCATCTGCTCGCGACAATAGTATGGTAGCTGAAATCCTAACCGGGGAGCCTGTTGTAATTGGCGTTGAAATCGAATCGTCGGTGAATCTATCACAAGCGACGCTTTCGCTAACGCTCTTTCGCAATCATGAGCACCGGGTTGTTACACTATTTTCACCGGATAGCGATTTCCAACTCGCGATTAAACCAGGAAAGCTAACTGTTTTCTGCAGAATCGACGATTTACCGCTTGTTGCGGGACGGTATTCCATCAACTGTGGAATTAACAAGAGCGCGAATTCAATTGCATTCGATGTCCTCATTGACGTGCCAATTTTCGGCGTGCGTAATCCTGCGGTAGAGTCAGGCGCTGGATTGGCCTCATCGTCCTTGGGGCGCAATTCACTGGGATCATGTCAGTTGGAAATGTCAATAGAGGTCGAGGACAATATATTGCATATCGTCTCTGCTGCGTCTCGCGGCGAGCGACTATTTCCGGCGAAGTCAAGCCGGCTGTATTGGCATCTCACTCGACTGCGAATAGCGTACGAAGAAATCGCTCGAGATACGGCAAATTCGATTCGCAACGGCGTATTGGTTGATTACGGTTGTGGCAACATGCCGTACCGCCCTCTGTTTGAACGAGTGGTGAACAAATACGTTGGCTGCGATTTTCCCGGTAATGAAGCTGCATCGCAAGTTTTGTTGCCAGACGGTCGGTTACCGATCGAGACGTCGTCGGCAGACATCGTGCTTTCCAGCCAGGTGTTGGAGCATGTGAGCGATCCCGATGTATACTTGGATGAAGCGCATCGCGTATTGCGCGGTGAGGGCATCTTGGTTCTTTCGACGCACGGAGTGTGGCGCTACCATCCTGATCCAACCGACTTATGGCGGTGGACTTGCGACGGCTTGCGTCGCCAGATCGAGCGAAACGGGTTTCGGGTCGAGCGATTCCAAGGCATCATTGGGCCGGAAGCGACGGCGTGGCAGCTATGGCAGGACGCGGTGTCCGATCGTATGCACCGCCGGCTCAGGTCGATTTTCTTTCGTTATGTGCAATGGCGAATGCAGCGGGCGGATGAACGATGTTCGCAGGAGACGAGGGACAGCGATGCCTGTGTCTACGTCGTCGTGGCACGGAGGGTCGATTAGGGTGGTGCAACTGACTACCTCCGGGACAGTAATCGTACAGCCAGCTACTGGAGTGAGGTCGGAGACTTTCATCGCTGCGCATGGAGAGAGGCTGCTAGGAGTTTCTGCAATTGTGAGTCGCGTCGCCGGCCAGCCGGCCGTGAATGGAAAGCCAGTCTTTTCGCAAGCCTGGAGGGCGCGGGCCATGCGAAAACTGCGCCGTACGATGAGCCGGCACCCCTGGGAATGGGAGGCCACCCACGCCTACATAAAGGCGTTTCGACAATACAGTGCCCGTGTGATCTTAGCCGAGTATGGGCCCACCGGTGTCGCCGTGTTCGATGCCTGTCGGCAACTCAAATTGCCGTTAGTAGTGCATTTTCACGGATTTGATGCGAGTATCCGACGTGTTCTTGAGGAATATCGTGACGGATACCAGGCGATGTTCCAGCAATCGGCGTCAGTGATTGCAGTCTCTCACGCAATGTTGGAACAGCTAGTCGGACTTGGATGCCCGCGGCAGAAGCTAATCTACTGTCCCTATGGAGTCGACTGCGAGAAGTTCACCGGCGCTGTTCCTGTTGACTCATCACCAACATTTCTCGGCGTCGGCCGAATGGTTGAGAAGAAAGGGCCGCACCTGACGCTCATCGCTTTGCGCGTGCTCGAAGCGGCGCCTCATGTTCGATTGCGGATGGTGGGTGATGGTCCACTATTGGGCGTATGCCGCGACATTTCGCAGACGCTAGGGATCGATCACGCCGTGACGTTTTTTGGTGCATTAGACCACGAACAGATAGCGGGCGAGATGCGCAGAGCGAGAGCTTTTGTGCAGCACTCCATCGTCGCTTCTGACGGGGACAGTGAGGGGACGCCCGTGGCGATATTGGAGGCGGGCGCTGCAGGACTTCCCGTGGTAGCAACCCGCCATGCTGGAATTGCCGATGTCGTGCGCCGCGGCGAGACTGGCTATCTCGTGGACGAGGGCGATGTCGCGGGAATGGCTGAGCGAATGATCGAACTGGCACGCGATCCGGCATTGGCCGAGGAGTTGGGCAGAAATGCAGCTAATCATATTCGCCGGTATTTTAAGATGGAGCAGAGCATTCGGCGATTGTCGCGCGTGCTAGAAGCGGCTGCACGGCGAGAGTCGATGGATGCGGTGCGACTTGAAATCGAAAAGGAATTTGAGTCCGTCGAATCTCGACAACTCCATTTGAGGGAAGACGAGGTCGCAAGCGGACATTGATGACGGCTCTACTGCAAAATGCGATGCCGCGACGCGTGTACAAAAGTATGGCAGTTCGACTGTTTCCGTTCTACTGCCCCGTTTGTGGCCGAGGGCGCTTTAAGATTTAAACCATTCGGGAATCCGAAAAGGATGAATGCACGCTGTGCATGCGATTCCTTGGAACGCCATCGCCTTATCTGGTTGTTTTTCAACCGTGAGACCGATTTATTCGATGGTCGTTCGAAAAGGATGCTTCATGTTGCCCCGGAAGCCTGCCTTGGTCCGTTGATGTCCGCATTACCGGGGGTCGAGTACATTAGCGGCGACGTCGAACCGGGACGGGCGATGGTCGAATTGGACGTGACGCGGATTCAGTTTCCGGATGAACACTTTGATGTGATCTATTGCAGTCACGTGCTGGAGCATGTGCCCGACGATCAACAGGCGATGCGGGAGTTTTTTCGAGTGTTGAAGCCCGGGGGCTGGGCGGTGTTGCAGGTGCCGATCCGGGGCGATAAGACCTACGAAGATTTTTCAATTGTCGATCCGAGTGAGCGAAAGCACCATTTTGGCCAGGAAGATCATGTCCGTTGGTATGGAGCTGCCGACTATGTGCGACGACTCAGCGAGGCGGGATTTCGAGTGACGCCGATAGTCTACGTCGAGCGTCTTTCAAAACGGGAATTGAAACGATTCTCACTGGACGCGACGGAACGAGTCTTTTACTGCGAGAAGCAGGCCGGTAAGGAATCGCGTGATTGACATAACAGTCGTGATTCCCTGCTACAACGGTTCCCGCTTTATCCGGGAAACGCTCGAGTCGGTTTTGGCACAGACGCTGCGTCCGCTCGAGGTGCTGGTGATCGACGACGGATCGACGGACGATTCGGCGGCGATCGCGGAGTCGTTCGGCGAGCCGGTACGGGTCATTCGGCAACCGAACCAGGGCGAATCGGTGGCCCGCAATCGCGGAATCGACGAGGCCCGTGGCGAATGGATCGCCTTTCTTGACGCAGACGACATCTGGAAACCGGAGAAGCTACAGCGGCAAATGGCGGCTGCTGAAGATGGAGTTGTGGCTGTCCATTCAAATCTGTATTTCTTCGGCGAGCGCGAGGGGGAAACACGCCTGCAAGATGTTGACGAGAGTTTGCGCTACGAACTTTCGTACGCCGCAGCATTTAATCCTTTCAGGTGTCCTTCTGCATTGCTTGTTCGACGTAGCCATTCGCCACGATTTCCGGAGTGGACGAAACATGCCGAAGACCTTATCTACTGTCTTGAAGTAGTCCAAAAGGGACCAATCAAGCTTGTTTCGGAGCCACTTACAGGCTATCGGTGTCATGCAAAATCACAGTCCTATTCGGCCACTACACAAATTGGTTGGTATCAATCAATGGAGCGTTGGTTAACCGAAAATCGCAACCTATTCAGTAGCGAAGAACTAGACGCAATTCGCGCTAACTGGCGGAAGTTTGCTGTCGATGGCATTCAATCATTGAAGAGTGAACGCAATTGGAAAGAGTATTGGCAGGCCCGTGAGAAACTTAAACACTTGCGCATACGCCGAGGTTGACGAGATATTCCGCGATCGGGTTTATCCTCGTTTTCTTTATGCGATTTGGGACGGAGTTGGACCAATAAGAAGAATTATTAAAGACCGGCGACGCGGGGTTCGGGTTGTCGACCAAAATGCAAAGGAATGATGGCTGATTTCTGTGTCACTGTCGTCATTCCGACTTTCAATCACGGTCGCTACGTAGTTGAGGCGGTGGAAAGTGTGCTCGCGCAGACGGTTCGGCCGCTGCAAATCGTCGTTGTCGATGATGGAAGCACGGACGATACGCGCGACCGGCTCATGCCCTACCTCGATCGCATCGAGTACGTGTACAAAACCAACGCCGGCCTTTCGGCGGCCCGAAATACGGGGATCGAGCGTGCCCGCGGTGAATGGGTCGCATTTTTAGATGCTGATGATGTGTGGGGGCCGCATAAAACGGAATTGCAGTTGCAGGCCGTCGCCGAGCATCCCAAAGCGATGCTCGTCGGTGCCGCGGATTCGCGTCAATGGCCCCTGCCGCCGCTGCCTGAAAAAGTAGCGTGGCGGCTGATCACCGTCGACGACTTGATATTCCGAACCGTGTTCGGCCCGTCTTCCGCGCTGATCCGCCGCGCAGCGTTCAACGAGGTCGGTTTGTTCGACGAAAAACTCTCGCCGGTGGCCGATCGGGACATGTGGTTTCGGATCGCGACCAAGCATTCCGTTGTCTGTGTGGAACGCCTTGCTGGTACTATCGGCCAACGCCCGGACAAATGTCTCGTGACGCACGATTGATGCTGGATAGTTTTTTGCTGTTCCTTGACAAGACGTTTAAGGGACCGTCTGAATATTCGCATTTTCGCAAGGCCGCGTATTCCTATATCTACTACGACGCCGCCTGGACGCACTTCGAAAACGGCAAACGGCTCAACGCCCTGTGGTGCCTGGGCCGATCGCTCCTCTATCACCCGACGCGGATTCCCAAAGAAAAGGCGCGTGCGCGGGTGAAATCGTTTGTGCGCTTCGTGCGGCCGATGCAAAAAGATGGGGTGAGCGGCGGTTGAACAGGAAGCGGCCCACAATCAGCGTGATCATCCCGGCGTACAATGCCGAGCACTTCATCCGCCGTGCGATCGACAGTGTGCTTGCGCAAACGTATCCAGCAAGCGAAATCATCGTCGTGGATGACGGCAGCAGCGATAATACGCCGGAAGTGGTCCGGAGCTACGGCGAGCAGATCACCCTGGTATGTCAGAAAAACGGTGGCGGCGCTCAGATGCACCGCAATGCAGGGATCGATTTAGCCACAGGTGACTTGCTCGCATTTCTCGACGCGGATGATTTCTGGGACCCCCCAAAGCTGGGGTGCCACGTGGGGGTTTATACGGAACATGCCGATGTTGGTCTGACGAGCAGCGCGTACTATTTCCTCGATACGATCGGATCTGCCGGG
This sequence comes from uncultured Planctomycetota bacterium, assembly GCA_963733705.1. GTDB lineage: Bacteria > Planctomycetota > Planctomycetia > Pirellulales > Lacipirellulaceae > JABDGM01. The sequence continues at coordinate 979,041 of CAVTEJ010000015.1, forward strand.
GCGGTTGTTCGGCGGGCGAATGAAATTGCCTGGGACACGAAGGTTTGGTTGACGTCGCAATCTGTTTTTGAAACGGCTTTATTTATCGTGACGCCGACGATTGTAGTTCCGAAGCAAATGCTAAATGACCTCCGATTCGATCGCGGTTTGCCGACGGCCGAGGATCGAGATATGTGGATCAAGTTATTACAAAAGGCACCATCATACTGCATTTCCCGGCCGTTGGTTACAGTCGTTAACCGCGCCAATTCGTTGTCAAACTGCGATATCGCGTCGGACTATAGCAACATGCTGCGCGTGGTGGCGGCGAACCGAGAATTGATTGGGCCGCAGATGGCCCGCCGCCAGGAAGCAGATGTTTATGTGCGCTGGGCAGGGCGGCTGTTGAATGAGGGACAGGCACGGCGGGCTCGCGCCGGCCGCGAGGCGATTGACGAGAGAGCCGTTTACAGTTCGCGGCTGGTGGATCCTGGTCAAGTCGGCGGTGTTGTCACTTGGCCGCCAACCGGGATAGATGGCGGTAAGCCGTCGTTGTTGCGGCGTCGAAGGATGAACAGGAAAATGGACGCCGTGGAATGTCTAAACCAACTTCACCGTCCTATACCTGCTGCCGCGGCCGTGGCAGCAGATATGCATTGCATCGCCGATAGGCCGGCGCGATGCTCAAGTTCGTTCTGGTATCGATGGGCGAATAAAGCGCTGGTATCTCTCTCGTGGGCGTTGTCGATCGCGGTAATATCACAATTGGTTCTCATCCGCTGGTTGGGCGACGTGTGGTGGCCGGGGACGATTTTGATGTTTGCGCCGCGGTGGCCGTTGCTGCTGCCGATTGGCGTGTTGGGGATTGCGTGCCTGATTTGGCGTCGAAGTTTGTTGCGTGTGAATCTGGCAGTTGCTCTGCTGTTGGCCGGGCCGATCATGGGGTTTTGCATCCCACTGCCCTGCGTGATTTCAAAGGCGGACGGATACCCGATACGCATCTTCACGGCGAACACGGGCGGCGGCGTGCATCCGGAGTTGCTGCGCGAGGAGATCAAGCGCGCAGAGCCAGATGTTGTTGCTTTCCAAGAATTCCCCGGCAAGTGGTTGGGTGACGTGATCGATTCAACGTGGCAGCGACGCGAAGCGCACGGGCTCGCCGTTGCCAGTCGATTTCCGATCCTGGAGTCGAGCGTTTGCAGTGGTAGTCAACTCGGCCATTATCATGATGTTGGTCTGCGGGTTCGCATTCAAACACCGGCCGGCGACCTCTGGGTGTGCTGTATTTATCTCAATAGTCCCCGCAATGGTTTTGAAGAATTCATGGTGACGCGGCGGGGCATTTTTGGAATTGGTGCGATTCAAAAGAATACGCAGCAACGAGGCGAGCAGTCGTTGCTGGTGAGCGAATGGGTGGGCGAACTGAACGGGCCGGTGGTGGTCGCGGGGGACATGAATTTGCCGCCGGAAAGCTACTTTTTCCGCCGCGACTGGTCGTCGCGCCGCGATGCGTTTCCGGCCGCAAGTTTTGGATATGGCCACACGTGGTTCACGCGGTGGCACGGCGTTCGAATCGATCATGTGCTTGTCGACGCGAGTTTCGCGGTTTCAGCATGCCATGTTGCCGGCTACACCGGCGGCGATCACCACCCGGTGGTCGCGGACCTGGTGCGCAAAAAGTCGTGATGCCTGCCAACTGCAGTCCAGAAGTCGATCCCGGCAAGGTGGCGGTGCCAGCCAACTTTCGCCGTGCGCCCGATTCAATTGGCACCAGCGCCGGCGGCATGCGCTGGTGCGACGCCTGATGCGAGATTTAGAGGGGCTGCGGGTGCTGGATTACGGTTGCGGGTATGGAGACTTGACGTTTGCAATCTCAAAGACAAATCCGGTCGTCGGAATTGATATTGATCATGATCGGATTGCGTTTGCTCGTGGTCAGTATCCCGAATTGGAATTTAGAAGTTTTGCTTGTGATAATGCCCCGTTTTCGGATCAATCGTTCGACGTCGTACTGTCCTGCGTTGTGCTCCCGTTTGTATCTGACTACGCGTTGTATCTGCACGATGTGCGACGACTTTTAATTGATGACGGTACTCTGGTGATTGTGACTTGTAACTCTCCAGTAGTGCAGAATTTCTTTCGCGTCGTCGCCGGCAGGCCGCCTATACAATCCAAAATGGATTGGCTGCCCGGACAGTTATCAAGCGCGCTGAAGCGACTTGGTTTCGCAATTGACAAATCAGATTACTTTTATGACCCGCCGTTCGTCGATTGCCGAGGACCGAAGGACGTGTTTATTAGTGGGGCCGAACAATTTCTCTCGCTGGCTCGTGTGGCCTCCGCGGCAAACTATTTCGGCTTCCGCGCCCGAGCCTGTGGAAATTACGAAACGATTGACGGAAACACACGTCTATCTACGCAGGTCAAGGCACATCCGCGGCAAGTGAAATTGCGGAATATTCCTAACGTGGCTAACCGCGTGGTAATGCTGTGAACGCGAAAATCAAAGGGCAGGTGGCGAGCGGCCTTGTACGACGAATTCTACCTCGCCTGCTTAACGATAAGGATTCGTTTAATCGGGTGCTCGGCGCGGCGGTGCAACTACAGCTGGCTCAAATTATGGACGATGCGTTCCGTCAAAGGCTGGATGATTATTACGCCGACATGGACTTGGAACGTGCGAAAGAGAACCTGGACTACGAGTCAAAGCGCCAGCGGCTTCTCGCCCAGGCGGTTACAAGGTTAATGTAGTACGGTTGCGTGGCGACGCGCCAGGCAGGCAGTTGGCGGCAGCGATATACCACCTGGGGACGGCGGTTTTATTGCTGAAGCACCTAGGAATCAATGCGGATGTGATGGTCTTAAGGCAAGAGAAACGATTCCTCCGCATGGCCACTATCGTGTCGTGTCCGGGCTTTTATGTCTTGGACGGCGAAGTCGCAGTGCGACATTATGATCGCCTCGAAGAAATCGGCGACAAGGTCCGATCCGTAAGACATATTGACACTGACGCTCGGGCCACGGGGCTACACAACTAACTCCGAGTTCCATCACAACATTCACTGGCTGCAAGGGCTCGCCCCAACATCGTTCCTATTTCGTCTAAATGTTAAAGGCACTGCCAACCAAGACCTTCGGTGGCCCTAACCGCCAGTCCGACCGAGTCTATGTGGATCCGACCGGTGAACCGGACCAATCCGGAACGATGATTGCGCAAATATGTGGATGAGAGCGTGGCCAAGCAGTTAAGAATTCGAAAGACGTACTCATGTGCGGCATTGTAGGCATTTTGAATTATGGAAACTCACGGTACCCAGCATCTCCGTTGTTGCTTGAGAAGCTAGCCAACACAATGAGCCATCGCGGTCCGGACGGTGTTGGCGTTTGGGCATCGCCGGATCAAAAAATAGGTCTTGGACATCGACGCTTGAGCATCATTGACCTCTCGCAGAACGCTCGGCAGCCAATGTCCAACGAGGCTGGCGACATCTGGCTCACATACAACGGCGAGATTTACAATCATGCCGCGATCCGAACTCGATTGTCTGATGAAGGTAGACATCGATTCCGATCACGGTCAGACACCGAGGTCATTGTCCACCTGTACGAGGACAAAGGAGAGGAATGTCTGTCGGACCTGGATGGAATGTTTGCCTTCGGCCTTTGGGATGATCGACGAAAGCGGTTATTTCTAGCTCGTGATCGTCTCGGAATAAAGCCCTTGTACTACGCCCAAATCAATGGGGTGTTCCTCTTTGCTTCCGAAATCAAGGCGATTCTGGCCCACCCGATGGTCAGCGCCGACATGAATGAAGAGGCATTACTTCAGTACTTGTCGCTTCGCGCCACGCCGGCTCCCGACACGCTGTTCAAAGGAATCTATAAACTGCCTCCCGGCTACTTCCTCATTTGTGACAGTGCGGGAAACCTTACGATTGAGTGCTATTGGGATGCGGTATCTTCAAATGGCAACGATGCGAGCCGTTCCCACGATATGCAGAACCCTGCGGGCACGGTCCGAGAATTGTTGCGTTCCGCTGTCCAGAAACGTACTGTTTCCGATGTCCCGGTCGGCGCGTTTTTGAGTGGCGGCCTGGACTCGACCGCAATTGTCGCCTTTATGTCGCAAGAGGCAAGCACACGTCTAAAAACGTTTTCGATTACCGTGGATGACGTCGATAACTGCAGTGAACGGGAGCATGCGCAATATGTTGCCAAGCACTTTCACACTGATCACCATGAATTGTTCATCCGCCGTCAGCAGGTTGAAGAATACCTGCCGCAGCTAGCGTACTCCCAAGACGAGCCCATTGCTGACCCAGTCGCGGTACCATTGTTTTACTTATCTAAGGCGGTGAGCGCGGCAGGCATTAAGGTGGTCGAAACCGGGGAAGGTAGCGACGAGCTGTTCTTAGGATACAGTTCGCGATTGCACGCTTTGCGAGCGTTCGAAAGGAAAAGGAACATTCTTTCGAAGGTTCCGGCACGATTGCTTCCTACGCTGGCGAAGGGGCTGCGGTTGGCCGGAACGTTCTCGGGGCGGCTCGATCGATTGTCGGGCGCAGTTAGCGATTTCGAGCAACGCCGGCTTCCGATGTTTCAAGCGACCGCTTTCGCGCGAGATGAGTCCAGCGCGTGGTTTGTAAATCGGGCAAAATGGCCAATGGACAAAACTGCCAAATTCGCAATCCAAGCACTGCATACCCGACTCATGCGCAGCCTGTCCACAGGCCGATATCGGTACGCAGGTATCCTATATCGATATGAAGCTACGGCTTGCAGAGTTACTGCTGATGCGTACGGATAAAGTAAGCGATGTCTGTGGGACTCGAGGCCCGAGTGCCATTTCTGGATTATCGGCTGGTCGAGTACGTAACCGCTCTGCCTTTATCGCTCAAAGTTCCCGGTTGGAGTCCGAAACAACTATTGAAATCGGCGTTACAAGGAATCGTTCCGGATCGAATTATTCAACGACCAAAACAGATATTCTTCTCACCGGTGAATATGTGGTTGCGGCGAGGCATGCAGCGTTTCGCGGAAGATCTTTTCATCGGCTCGCGACTGTTTCAACGCGGAATTTTTCGCGAGGGCGTCTGGAAGCAACTTTTGCGTGAGCACGTGGCAGGAAAACACGATTATGGCGCTGAACTGTGGACGTTGATGGTGCTTTGTGCTTGGTACGATCGGTGGATTGAACAACCGAATAAACCAGTTGGAAATACCTATAGTTCTCGGCCGTGTGACTGATGAATATACCGGGTCGGATAACCAGCAGCTACCGGCGACGTAAATAGTCTTACTACTACGATTTGCTCGGAATTCGAGTATTTCGCTGGGCTACCGTCCGCTACGACGACACCGTCACTTCGTGACCGCACTAGCCGGATAGCAATGGCCGCCGCACGGATTCAGAATTGAACATCCTTCACCTAACACTTTCGTATGCGCACGGCGGTAGGCGCCAAATGATCGAGAATTTGGCCGGCGCTTTAGAAAACTGCGGGCAGCGCTGCGCAATGGCCGTACTCGGCGCGGAACCCGGACCCGACTGCGAAAGGTTTCGTACCGTGCATTGTTTAGGTCGAACATCGTTTTTCGATTGGCGTGCCGTCGGTCGACTTTACAAGCTCTGCCAAGAAGAACGGATCGACATCATTCATACCCATGACGCTGCCAGTCAAGTCTGCGGCCGCTATTATTAAGACTGCGGCATCCTCGCTCAGTGCCACCGATACTAATGACCTATCATCGGTCAATAAACAACGGATCAGCAACATGTCGTGACCGACTACGGAATCGACTTTCCTGCGCCTGCACCGGGCCGGTAGTGGCGGTATCTGAGGAGCGGCGTCAAAACTACATCCATTGCAATCGCGTCAAACCCCGTAGGGTCATCTGTATTCCGAATGGTACAGATGTTGAGCGATTCAGATCTTGCCCGGCCACCCGAGCCATTGTTCGCCAGCAATTGGGTATTGTATCCACCGACGTGGTGGTCGGTGCAGCTGGTCATTTTGGACACGAAAAAGGCCTCGACATCGTCCTGCAAGCATTTCGAAGAATACTCGGCTTGATCCCGAACAATTCACTTAAGTTGCTCATCCTCGGTGATGGGCATAACGAGCGACGCGTAAAACTTGAGCAGCTCGCTGCTGCCTGTGAAGGATGTGTCACTTTTCTTGGATTATCGACCGGATGCGCATCGTTGGTTTCAAGCGTTCGACATTTTTCTTCACGCCCCACGCCAAGAAGCCTTTGGACTCGTCGTCACTGAGTCGATGGCGACTGGAATACCAGTCGTGGCAACTCGTGTCGGAGGCATTCCGGAGATCATTGAGGACGGAGTAACCGGTCGGCTCGTTAGGCCGGAGTCGCCGTCCGCGCTAGCCGAAGCGGCGATCGAACTGGTCTTATCCCGTGATCTTCGTGCACGCATGGGCGAAAGAGCCCGAGAGGCAGTACAACAGCGATTTACAGTGCAAATTCAGGCTCGAGCGCTATTTGCGGTTGTACGAGCAATTGCGGGCTGGCGCGATCCATGCAGACGAATTTGCCACGGACACGCTCGCGGCCCCTTCTTGGCCCCTCAAAGGGATTGACTTCCAATCGAAGATATATTGACCCTTTCAGCCCAATCAGTAGCCAGGAGTGTGGACATGGCCTGCGAAGTTACGATCCTGGTGGTCCCGCGCGATCGATTCAGCAGCGTGGTGCCGTGCGTAAAGTCGATTGTCGAACATACGGATTTGCCGTATCGGCTGGTGATTCTTGATTTCGGCTACTCGCGCAAAACGTTGGTCGAGATTCGCCGGGCATGCGGCAGTCAAGCGGTAAGATCGAGCCAATGGGCAGAACAATTCCCATGCTGGCGCTCAAGCGATACTTGCCGAAAATTGAACCAAGTATTTGGCCTGGGTGGACAACGATACTTATGTCACGCCGAATTGGCTGAGCGCCGCATTACAGCGGGCACATGCTCGGTGCGCGAGTCATTTTGCCAGTCACACTCGAACGAGAAGGATTAGACGCTGATCCTCGGCGAATTCCCCTTCGCAACCACATCTCCCACGGAGAATTGCGCAAGGTGAACATTGACGGGAATGACTTTGTGTTCGATTACAAGCCATTTCGGCGTGCTGCGCCGGAGGAACTTCCACAGGAGGCGCACACGGTCGATTTCTTCGAATTCCACGCCGTCGTGGCTGAAACCGAGGTCTTCCGCCAACTCGACATCCCCGAAATTGTCATGCGGGAGCACGTCGACATTGGCATGCAGCTAGCAAAGCACAAACGGCGAGACCTGCCAGATGGTCACGACGGTGGAAGAACCCATTCCTATCTGGTGCGAGCCGAAATCAGTTGTCCACTTCGACAACATTCACGAGCGACCCTCATACCGCGATTTGCGATACTTTTTCTATCGTTGGGGCCGCCATTTTCTGGAAGATGCCCACCGGCAATTTGAAAAGCGGTGGGGATATCGCTACACGAACGAGCAATTCATCAAGAACTGGGCTTTTCGCCGGAAAATATTCAGTGTGTGCCGTTTTGTCGGGATACCTCACACACCGGCGGACTTCGTCGCGCGGGCGATGGGCAAATTACTATGCAAGCCTATTCCGAAGAAGTTTCTTGATAACCCCTTGCCGCGTTCCAATCGGGTTTTAGAAACGCAGCTCGAGTCCGAGCCGAACTTTTGAGTACACTGGTTGTCGCGAAGGAATAATCGTCTGCCGGCTTTGCATGAGTCGTAAATCCACGAACGTTTTGATAGGCATGCTTTCTAACCAACGTATCAAGGTTGTCCATATCGTCCGCGCCCTTGATATCGGCGGCCTGGAGATGGTCGTATTGGACTTAGTGAGCCGCCGTTCTTCGCGGTTTGATACTGCGGTGCTCTGTCTCGAACATCGCGGCGAAATAGCGGAGCGATTTGAGAAAGTGGGCACGCCAGTAACCGCACTCAGGCTGATGAAGACGTCGATTGCCCGCAGGATTTGGTCATTGTCGGGTGCTTTGCGCCTCCTCAGGCCGGACGTGGTTCACACTCACAATGTCGGCCCACATGTAAATGGGGCGGTTGCCGCTAAATTGGCCCGTCGTCCCGTGCTGGTCCACACAAAACATGGACGAAATTTCGAAAACCACGCGAACAGTAAACTGCTGTTTCGAAATAGAGTTGCATCCCTTTTAAGCGACAGATCGTGTGCGTATCTCACGACGCAGCGAATGTGGCGATGCAGATGGAAAAGGTCGCCAAAACTCGTATTACCGATGATCCATAATGGTGTCGACATTAGCCTGTTCGAAATGAGCCCAGCACCATGCTGAGTCAAGGGAAACTCTCCGGGCGATTCACGTAGCGCGCTGAATCCCGTAAAAGATCAAGTGACCCTCCTCCGGGCAGTCCGAATTGTCGTCGACAAGCTGCCTGGATTCAGTTGGATATCGTCGGCGATGGCCCCGCAGGAGACGAATTGAAACACTTATGCGGCGAGCTATCTTTGTTCGATCATGTGCATTTTCACGGAATGCGCGAAGATGTACCAAACTTACTAGAATCAGCAGACCTATTTGTTTTGTCATCTGTCAGTGAAGGCATTTCGTTAACTCTCCTGGAAGCCATGGCGTCGGGCTTGCCGGTTGTCGCAACCGACGTCGGTGGAAATCGAGAAGTTGTCAACGATGGCTTAACAGGGCGTTTAGTACCTTCACGCGATCCGCAAGCACTTGCAGACGGCGATACTGCGGCTATGCTCAAATCGGCAAGTAGCGCGGGAAATGGGATAGCGTGGCCGGCCAGCGTGTCGAACAATACTTTTCAGTGGATTCGATGGTGAAAGCCTACGAGATGCTGTACTGCGACCTACTTGGATCGCCACATTCGTGCTCAGTTCATCAAACATGCACGATCAACTTGGGAAAAACCAATTCCGTCGTTGAGGCATAGGTGTTTCACAATGATCAATGGTCTTTACCGTTCCGTATTGATACCGGGCTACGAAACGGGGCTTAAGTGCCGGCCCACGTTTCGATATTGGCGTAAGCTTGAGCAAAGCCAATGGCAAAGTTCGGAGGAGCTACGCGACCGCCAAGTTTTGGCACTGCGCAGACTGTTGCAGCATGCGGCAATCAATTGTCCGTTTTATGCCGCAAGTTGGTCAGCTCTCGGTCTGACGCCTGAGCACATTGATCTTTTAGAGGACTTTGAGCGATTTCCAGTCGTAGATCGTGAGACAATTCAACGATACCGGACCGAAATGTGTGACTCGACTCGTGATCAAAAGCTCATTCACGAAGGCGACTGGGGGGTCGAGCGGTGTTCCTCTTCAGTTTTACTTGAATCAAGACAGCAATGATCGGCGGATGGCCGCATGGCATCGTGGTTACGGATGGGCTGGTGCCGAACCCGGGACACGCCAAGTATATCTTTGGGGCGTGCCTCTGGGTAATCGAACTTGGCTGGCGCGCTCGAAAGACTACCTATATCAGCAGTGGCTCTACCGCCGCCAGGTGCTTAATTCGTTTGACTTAAACGACGCGACAATGCCCGAGTATCTGCGCCGCTACAATCAGCTATCGACCAGAGGCACTTGTGGCCTACACAAATCCCCTTTATTCGTTTGCACGTTGGCTGGACGAACGAAATCTTGTGCCGTTCTCGCCTCGGTCGATTGTCGTGTGTGCGGAAAAGCTGCACCAATTTCAGCGAGAATTGATCGAACGAGTGTTTCGTGCGCCGGTGTTTGAAACTTACGGATCACGTGAATTCATGTTGATCGGGGCCGAATGCGATCGCCATGAGGGTCTGCATCTGACGATGGAGAATCTCCTGGTCGAAATCGTCGATGATGACGGCCAACCCACGCCGGCCGGCGAAGAAGGCCAAATCGCGATAACTGACTTATATAACTACGGCATGCCCTTCATTCGCTATCTTAATGGGGATCGCGCCGTGGCAGGATTCTCGAGCTGCAGCTGCGGTCGAGGTTTACCGCTACTACGCAAAGTCGTCGGACGGCAACTGGATATCTTAACAGCACCTAGCGGCCGCCAAATCGCGGGCGAATTCTTTCCCCATCTAATTAAGGACTTCACCCCCGTCCGGCGCTTTCAAGTTGTCCAATCGCGTCCGGAACAAATCATACTCAAACTCGTTGTCGACAAAAGCACGTGGTCACCTGCGTGGCGTGAGCGACTGACGCGAGAAATTCAAAATCAGCTCGACGATACCCTCCAACTGACGCTCGAAGAAGTGGAGGATATCCCTCTCACCGCCGCTGGCAAACTTAGAGTGGTCATCAATGAATGCGGAAGGCACAGCTCGCAGCGAGTGCACGTGCGCGAATGACAGATGCGATTGCTGTTTCTCACCAATGTATTGCCTTCTCCGTTGCATCCTACCGAAAGGCGTATTCAATCTGGGGCTTGATTGCGCACTTGTTCAAACGGGGCACGACGTGTCCGCCATCGTCCCGATTCCGTGGACGGATTGGGCTCGTGCGTCACATGCGCGCCGCCATGAAGTTGGGCAGACGACCGAACTTTTCGACGGTGCACCGGTCCGCTATCCCGTCTATTTCTACACGCCCGGCACATTGAGACCAGCTTATGGTCATTTCATGTGGCACGGAGTCCGCGATGCCAGTCTTGAAATGATGGCCCGACAACGTCCGGAAGCGGTCATTGGCTACTGGACGCATCCCGACGGATATTGCGCAATCCAAGCCGGCGCAGCGCAGGAGTTCCATCCGCCGTGATGGTCGGTGGTTCCGATGTGCTGGTACTGACCTCAAAGCCATCTCGGCGGCGGGCAATCTATCGCGTATTGAATGAAACTGATGCAGTCGTTGCCGTGAGCGAGGATTTGCGGCAGAAGATCATCTCGAACGGGGTGGATCAACAGAAAGTGCACTTGGTCCGCCGTGGCATTGACACAGATCGTTTCCATCCGGGAGATCGACAAGACGCTCGCCGGCGTCTCGACTTGCCGACAGATCTCCCAATTTTCTTGTGGGTTGGTCGCATGGAAACGGTAAAGGGGCTGCCCGTTCTGCTGGACGCGCTCGAACGGCTGCAGCGGGAAAGCATGGATATTCAAACCATGCTGGTTGGAGCCGGGACGGAAGCCGCCTCCACGTCCGCCGAGATCCAGCGCCGCGGGCTATCGCAACGAGTTGCAATGCCCGGCGGGGTGCCGCACGCAAAACTTGCAGATTACTATCGCGCAGCTGACTTAACAGTGTTGCCAAGCTTATCCGAAGGAGTGCCCAACGTGCTCCTGGAATCCATTGCGTGCGGCACGCCGTTCGTTGCAAGTCGAGTCGGCGGCATTCCTGAAATCGCGACTGCCGGAATCGACCGGCTTGTGTCGCCGGGCGATCCTCGTGAGCTTGCTTTGGCAATTCGCGATACCTTGGCCTCTCCGCAGCCAACGCATTCGCGGACCTTCGTTCCCGAAGATTGGCCGACGGCGGCATCGCGGCTGATCGATGTCATCCAACCATTGGTCACCAATTCCCAACAGCTAACCGGAGACACTATCGCGTGCCCGACACCGTCGATCACTTAAATAGGACCGTATCTCGCTGGTCTCCGCGACAGCTTGCGCGACGCGGGCTCCTTAGTTGTGTTCCGCGCCGTCGTCTCTTAGAAAGCTTGCCGGCAACGGAGGCAATCTATCTCACATTTGACGACGGTCCTCACCCGGAATACACGCCGCGCGTATTGGATGTACTGGCTGAGCATCAGGCCCGGGCTACATTCTTTGTCGTCGGTCAACAGTGCGAGCGATATCCCGACTTGGTAAGGAGAATTTCCGCCGAAGGTCATGCCATCGGCAATCACACCTATTCTCACCTGAATGCCCGCGCCGTTTCCACGTCCACCTACATGGACGAGGTCGTGCGAACCAATCACATCATTCAATCACTCGTGGGCAAGCAATGTTTGCTTTTTCGCCCACCGCACGGGTCAATGGGGGCGTGGACGCTGGTTCGCTTGTGGCGAGCAAACCACACGATCGTGTTGTGGAGTGTTGATCCTAAGGACTACTGCTCGGACGAATCTCAGATTCGAGCATGGTTTGCCGCCCATTCGGTCAGCCCGGGGGCGATTGTCCTGTTGCACGATAATCGGCCCCACACCCCCACCGTCGTCGAAGGTTTGTTGAATGTTTGTCGACAGCTTGGCGCGAGGGCTGAGTGCCTGCCGGCCGGTACGGAGGCTTCATGATCGCAACGCATGAAGCGGTCGAAGGCAAGCGCGTTTCGCGTCCCAACGTTCCAACGATTGTCTATTTTGGAAATGATTGGTCGGGCGAAAATCGCACCTCCAGCCATCATATCGCGCTCCAATTGTCCAAAACACACCGCGTCATTTATATCGAATGTCCGGGTCTGCGAGCGCCGTCGGGATCTAAGAGAGACTTCCGCAAGCTTTTCTCGAAACTTGCAAAAGGAATAGCTCCTCCGAAATGCGTGTCACCGAGCCTCCACGTTTATACGCTCATTCAGATCCCGCTCCATCGCTTTCGGAGCGTCCGACGATTCAATCAGTGGATTACGAAGCTACTCGTCCGCCGGATTCTCCGGCGGCAACATGTAAAGGATTTCATAACTTGGTTCACCGTCCCGCATGTTGCCAGCCTCGCCAAGAACCTCGGTGAGCGGGCGGCCATTTACTATTGCATCGATGACTATGCTGCGCTACCGGGTGTTAACTCCCTCGTCGTGAAGGACATGGACGAGCGGTTGACGCGTCGGGCGGACCTCGTATTCGTGGCCTCACCAACGCTGTTGAAATCCAAGGCCGACCTCAATGGTCGCACCTACCTCAGCCCGCACGGCGTTGATGTGAACCATTTTCACGCAGCCCAAGTAGCCGGTGAGATTCCTGCGGACATGGCCACTTTGCCCAGGCCCATCGTCGGATTCTTCGGCCTTATCGAAGCCTGGATCGATTTAGATCTTGTCGAGTATCTAGCCCAGCACCGGCGAAATTGGACGTTCGTGATGATCGGGCGGGTCGCTGTACCCCATTCGGGAACAAAAGCCTGCCCCAACGTACTGTTTCTTGGCGCTCGGCCGTACGGGGAATTGCCAGCCTATGGTAGAGCATTTGACGTTGCGATAATCCCCTATCACCTAACGCAACAGGTACTCCATGCCAATCCGCTCAAGTTGCGAGAATACTTGGCGATGGGCAAACCCATTGTTGCCGTCCGCACACCGGAGATCGCGCAATTTGCCGACGTCGTGCGAATCGCCGATACGCGAGAAGAATTCCTCGCGCATCTTGATTTTGTGTTGACCAATCCAGATTCGCCTGCCGAAATCGAACGGCGATTGGATCGCATTGCGGAGTCGAGTTGGGAGACTCGTATCCGGTCAGTGCTCGCGCGCGTGGAAAAACTTTACGCTTCCGACCGAACAATCATGTCTGCCTCACCAAGCGGATCGCCACCTGCCAGCACATCGAGTTTGCATGTCTGAACCAACCAAGAAATTCCGCTCCGCAATTATCGGGGCAGGCCTTATCTGCCCGTTTCATATTGCCGGCATCCGCCGCTCTGGGCTGGCTGAAGTTGTGGCCCTCTGCGACATCAATCTACCGCAGGCTCGCCAAATCGCTGAAAAGTACGGCATTCCTCAGGTTGTCGAACGAGTCGCTGAACTCCAAGAGCTCGACCTCGATGTGATCCACATCGCGACGCCCCCAAATTCACATTTTTCGCTCACGATGCAAACGCTCGAGATGGGTTGTCATGTATTCGTTGAGAAGCCCTTGGCAACGGACATCGACACAGTGCGATTCAATTAGGCAACGCGCGGCGGAAGCCAACCGACAGGTATGTGCCAATCATTCGAATCTATTGGATCCATTCATCGCCCGGGCGATTCGCATGGCCCGGGAGGGGCGTATTGGGGAAATCCACTCGGTTACCCATCTTCGCAGCTCCGGCTATCCGCCTTACCGTGGCGGGCCGCTTCCGCCACACTATCGTGAAGGCGGTTTTCCGTTTCGCGATATCGGCGTCCATGCCCTGTATATAACCCAAGCGCTACTGGGCAAGATATCAACGATGTCGAATCACACTTCGCCCATCGTGGTGCCGAACCCAATCTAATGTTTGATGATTGGACTGGCACGGTGACCTGCGAGCGCGGCACGGGCTTATTTCACTTATCATGGAATGTCCAGCCACACCAGAATATGCTAATTGTGACTGGTACGCGGGGTGTCATCCGCTGCGATCCATTCTCGATGTTCGTTAGCACACGGCGAAGGACTAAACTTCCGAACGCCGTCGACCGCATCCTTCTACCGGTCCTGGAGAGTTGCCAGACGTTGACTCAAGTGCCCATGAATGTGGGCAAAGTCGTGATCGGCCGGCTCCGGCGCTACCATGGCGTCCAGTCAATGATCGCGAGCTTTTATTCGAACCTTAAAAGCGGCAAGGCGGCACCGGTCACGCTCGACGAAGCGACCGAAGCAGTCCGCTGGACGGAACACGTAGCTCAACAGGCCGACCGAGAAAAGCAACGTCGCATGGCTCGGCTGCCTGCTCTTAGCGGCGCTGAAATCCTGGTCACCGGAGGAACCGGCTTCATTGGCCGCCATTTGTTGAAAAGGCTTCTCGAAAAGCCCGGACGTGTTCGCGTCTTAACGCGAAGTGAGCCTTCGGAGGAATTGCTTGCGAACAGCCGCCTCGAGTTCGTGGTTGGCGACTTAGGGGATCCAAAGGCAGTGGACCAAGCCGTTGACGGTGTCGAACTCGTTTACCATCTCGGTGCGGCCATGAAGGGACCGGCTGAGGACTTCGAACGCGCTACGGAACTTGGTACCCGTCACATCGTCGAAGCTGTTCTGCGCCAGCAGAATACACGGCTTGTCCACGTTAGTTCGTTAAGCGTACTGCATTCATGGCTCGCCAAACCAAGTGATACGATTGATGAGACTTGGCCATTGGAACCCAATCCAGAACGCCGCGGTAGCTATACGCTCTACAAAGTGCGTGCGGAACAGGACGTCTCCTCTGCCGTACGCGATCGCGGCCTTCGAGCGGTCATTCTGCGCCCAGGGCAAGTCTTCGGTTCGGGAGCGGAACTACTTACGCCTGCGGTAGCCCGGCGGATGGGTTCGCGACTTGTCGTGCTCGGTGACGGTTCGGTTCGTCTGCCGCTCGTCTTTGTTGAGGATTTGATAGACGCCGTCATCGCCGCGGCGGCACGAGGACCATTCGACGGTACAATCATCCAGGTCGTTGACGACAGTGTGTCAATTAATCAAAACGACTTGTTAGCGCGAATGCACCTCGCACCTCTCAAGGTGGTGCGCGTCCCACGCCCGATTGTTTACGGCCTTGCGATGGGTGTGCAACTGTCGTTTAAACTTCTTGGTCGCCCAGCGCCGCTCAGTATTTACCGAGTCCGTTCCGCTCTTAGCTCGCTACGATTTGATATGACTCGAGCGAAAGCACTTCTGGGCTGGGAACCAGCGGTTGGCGTGGACGAAGGCTTGAACCGATGCATCGCGTTGTGCAACAGGCAACCATTGGCACACGGCGCTGTGCCCCCTCTGAGTAATCGTCCGTTCGATTCAATTGATGCATTAAACAATCGTGCATGTAGCGTCGGTAGTAACAGCTTGGAATAAAATAAGTTCTTTTGATATCCGACCTATCATATCAATGCTTCGGATCGCTTTTTCTTGTCGTATTGCTTTTCATAACGGCGAAACCAAGTGAGCCGTCACACGAATAAGAGCTCCAACTCGAAGCTGCCCAGCGAATAAATAGAAAAGAAACGAAAGCGTATGCGATTGGCGCGCTAAAGCGCGAGTGAAGCAGCCGACGTATTACGGTTTTTGACAGCGGCTATCTGCAAGGACCTAACTATTGTGCGAACAAGGCGCCATTCGTGCGGATTACCGGGTCTACGTAATACTCAAATGCCGTTCACCGCTAGTTTGGCGAGTGCGCATAGCAATCGCCGTGTCGTAGACGGTATGCTCAACCCGCGTCTTTTCATCCTAGAAAATCTCATGGTAAGCAGCTATTTGACGGCGGCAGACCAAGCTTCGATTGATTGGCTTGGATGGAACAGGTTTGGCCCACGATTGGCAACGACCGTTATTTGACTATTACTATGCCGAGTGCACTTGTCGAATTCGCTTTCTGGTCGTCAGCCGCAATGGTACTTTTCGCCTATATCGTTTATCCGGGACTAGTTTGGGCACTTTCTCGGCCTTTTCGCATGCGAACAGGGACCGCATGGGAGTCTCGGGAAAGCGAACCAACCGTTTCGCTATTAATCTCTGCCCACAATGAGGAAGCCTGCATTGCAGAACGTATTGCCAACGCCTTGGCCTTGGAATATCCGCCCGACAAACTTGAAATCCTGATTGCCTCCGACGGGAGCGAAGATCGCACAAACGATATTGTGCGCGAGTTCTCCCACAGCAATGTGCGACTGCTGGCCTACAACGTTCGTCGGGGCAAGGCCGCGACGCTGAATTCAGTCCATTCGCGAGGCCAAAGGTAATATCGTCGTATTTTCTGACGCGAACACGGTCTTCGAACCGGCGGCGATCGAGCGCTTAGTTCGTTGGTTTTCGGACCCGACCGTTGGAGTCGTCTGCGGAAAACTCGTCCTCACCGATGCCAAGACCGGCCGAAACGTTGACGGAGTATACTGGCGGTATGAAACATTTTTAAAGCAGTGCGAAGGACGGCTGGGAGGTTTGCTCGGCGCCAACGGTGCCATCTATGCAATGCGGCGCGAACTATATTGCCCAATTCCCGACAACACGATCATCGATGACTTTGTCATTCCACTTTACGCAAAAATTACGCATCGGTTTCGAATCATTTACGACGCGACCGCACTCGCGCATGAGGAAACGGCAGCGACCATCCGTCAGGAGTTTCGCCGTCGAGTCCGCATCGGGAGCGGCGATTACCAGAGTTTAGTCCACTTGTGGCCGCTGCTCAGCCCACGGCACGGGTGGACGTCATTCACCTTCGTCGGCCACAAACTTCTGCGCTGGCTCTCGCCGTTTTTTCTGTTGATCGCGGCCGTGTCGAATGTATTTTTATTGCCACGCCCGCTATATGTTGCGACAATGATCGCCCAAGTTCTCTTTTATGCCACAGCTTTTGCCGGCATTTGGGTGACGGGCGATAGCCGGCCGATTAAGGCCCTCCGCGGCGTGAGTTTATTCTGCAGCGTCAATGCGGCCCTGTTGTTCGGTTTTTTCCGCTGGGCCACAACAGTGCAGACGGGCACTTGGCAGCGCACAGACCGAGAAGTCGACCTCGCCTAGCCGTCGCATTGGATCTGTGAGCTTTCGCATTCGAGGATTGTCACTGGGAGCGATCGGCCAAATGGCCGCGGCTTCGCTCCGCCATGTACCAAGCAGTGGGCTGCACGTCTTCTTATGCATCGCTGACCATTTTGAGCCAATGTGGAAACGTGCTGCGGATGCTCAGCAACGCGATCGCGTCGAGCGATGGGTCTCAGAATATCCGCGGATCACGGCAGGCATCATCGATTCTCGCGGCCGAGGGCCGCAGCACACATTCTTCTATCCGGCCGAAGAATACAATGCACATTTAGTGGACCGCGTGGCTCAGCTCTGCCGCCAGGGTCACGGGGCCATGGAAGTCCATTTGCACCATGACAATGACACTCCGGCGCAGCTTCGCGACACGCTCGAAAGTTTCAAGTTACGTCTCCACAACGCGCATGGCCAATTGGCGAAGAACTCCCAGGGCGATATCACCTATGGGTTCGTGCATGGGAATTGGGCGCTTTGCAATTCGCTTCCCGATGGTCGCTGGTGCGGCGTGAACGACGAAATCGCTGTCCTGCTCCAAACCGGCTGCTATGCGGACTTTACCATGCCAGCCGCTCCCAGCCCGGCACAAACCACGACGATTAATTCAATCTATTACGCGGTGAGCAACCCCGCTCGACCGAAGTCGCATGACAGCGGGATTACCGCCCGCGAGGGAGCGACACCTCCGCGCGACAGTTTATTGATGATTCAAGGTCCGACGATGCTCGATTGGACGAAGCGCCGCTACGTACTTCCGCCAGGATTAGAGAATGGTGATCTACACTCCAACTTTCCACCCTGTGAAAGACGGTTGAAACTATGGCTGCGCGCGGGCGTGGGCGTCGCTGGCCGCCCCGATTGGATTTTTATTAAACTGCACACGCATGGCGCGCCAGAACACAATGCAGCAATGTTGCTTGGAGAGCCAATTCGCGCGTTTCACGAGTCGCTTAGCCAGTTAGCCAGTACGACACCTGATTTCCAGTATTATTACGTTACAGCTCGAGAAATGGCGTGCCTCGTCCATCAAGTTGAGGACGGTGCTGCGGTACCTATATTCAACAAATTTGCAACCCCTGATAGTCGGTAGCGATTTGTCATTCCAATCTGACAGCCCGCTTCGTACGGTCATCAGTTACGGCAATTGACACCGGGACGGAACGGCACGAATTGAGCGGGTATCTCGCGGAATCAGGCTGAAGAGAAAACAATTGCCGCAGTCGGCTAGTCTGCTCCCTTTTGGCATCGCGCTCGCTAAAAGGGCGTCCCTTGCAGTCAAATCCCCCGGCGAAGCGGTCTCGTCGAAAGTTCGATTGGCCGTTCCACATCTTTAAACTCGCTAAAGTTCGGAAGTGAAATTTCCATTTCACGCTGAACCAGGACATTTCCAATGGGCACTTACCTCGTTACCGGCGGCGCTGGGTTCATCGGTTCCCACATCGCCGCGGCGCTCGTCGCGCACGGCGACCTCGTTCGCGTCATCGACAATCTTTGCACGGGCACACGTCAGAATATCGACGCTGCTCGGTGACAGGGTCGAGTTCGTTGAAGGCGATCTCGTCAATCCGCGGGATGTCGAGCGGGCGCTGGAGGGCGTCGAGGTGATCTTCCACGAGGCGGCCTTGGCTTCGGTGCCGCGGAGCGTCGAAACTCCTTTGGATACCAATGCAGCCTGCGTCACGGGCACAGTCACGCTGCTGGATGGAGCCCGACGGAGCGGCGTCCGGCGCGTCGTCTACGCTGGTTCGAGTAGTGCCTACGGCGATCAGCCGATCCCCGCCAAGCATGAAAAACTTCTCGCGGCCCCGTTATCCCCCTACGCCGCCGCCAAACTCGCCGGCGAATTGTACTGTCAAGCCTTTACCAACACGTATGGCTTGGAGACCGTGACGCTGCGCTACTTCAACGTGTTCGGCCCCCGCCAAGATCCGAACAGCCAATACGCAGCCGTCATCCCAAAATTCATTACGCAGATGTTAGCCGGCCGCCGTCCCACCATCTTCGGTGACGGCACGGCAGTCGCGCGATTTTACGTACGTCGACAACGTGGTTCAGGGAAACCTGTTGGCAGCGGATTCGGCAGCGGCCGTCGGCCAAACGATCAACGTCGCCTGTGGCGCGTCGTATAGTTTGTTGGACCTCGTCGCGGGAATCAATCAGATTCTCCAAACCAATATCGAACCGATCTTCGAACCGGCCCGCGCGGGAGACGTGCGCGAAAGCCGAGCCGACATTGGCTTGGCTAAGCAGCTCCTGAATTACGAACCGCGCACGGGCTTTCTGGAGGGCCTGCATCGAACAGTTGACTACTATCAGAAACTGTGTCGATAGCGGTCAATCTATTTGGCGTGGAGAGCATGATCACGCCGCAATCGGGCCACCGCGGTTGTGAAGGAAATCAATCGACTTGCCCGAATGGCACGCTCCGCAATAACACGCACAACTCAGAGGGATCGGCTGTGAGGACAGGGGTGACGAATGGACCCACTGCTCCCATCATTCGAGCAACGGCAGATCAAAGCTGGCATCTTCGACAGGTTGCAACGTGGGGGCTGTGCGGTCCCTGCCTGTCCACGGCAGATCGACCGGTGCCACCATACCGCCCACAGATGTATCACTCGTCATCGATGACGGGAGGGGGGCCGGTTTCAGCACAGTATCCATTCCCATCTGGAGCGAAATCTTCATCGAAGGCTGGCTGTCTTGGTTCCGGTAGAACAGGCATCACGGTTTGTGGAGTTTGGGGAGCCGAATTCACACGATCGCGCGAGCGCGGTGAATCAAGGACCGCATTTCCACAGCATTTGGCAACGTAGGTGCACGGCCTGCCTCTCCTAACGACGGCAGCGCTTCGGGCACGTCCGTGCCATCGCCCAATTTGTCGATCGCCCCCGGCTGGAGGACGGGAGCTAGTTTGGACGAGGTATCCATAACAGCCGGAGGGGATTGTGCATCGACGGCTGGCTGGCTCGGCGCCACTCGACAATGCGACACCGGTTGAGGAGTTTGGTACACCGAGTTCACTTGATCTGAGGAGCACAGACCTGGGTTTTTGATATGCCAATGACTTCCTTCGCCTGCTCGGCTGGGTGCAACTGCCAGGGGAATACGCACGAAGTGCGAAAACGACGGAGCCGGTGGACCACGAGCCGGAATGTGTGAGCGTCACGTTTGTGGTTAGTTTGGGTAATTCTTCCAGAACGATTCCCACTGTCCTGGTTGACTGAGGTACAGCGCGCGGAGGTGGCAGACGGCATCGGAGCCGTCTTCGCCCCAACGCATGCCACTACCTTTTAGCCGATTGGCGACCACGGTTTTGCAGGCGCTTTCCACCGGGCCGGAGCCGATTTGCCAGCCGTTGGCCAGATAGCGTGGGTAGTCCATGCGATGTCGATGATTCTGAAAGTAACGCACGCAGTCGGCGTGTGACGCTCGGGTCGAAGCGCGCGCCTCGCTCAGTTCAAGTTGTTCGAGCGTGGCCAGAAGGCTCGCACCTCCTTCGTGCTTGAGTTGATGACACCAATCGCCGACCCGCTCCTGACGTTGTGACTCATCGTCCGGATACAAGGCCAAGCCGAGTTCGGTCAGGTGCTCGGCCGCGTGCCAGAAGTCGAGGATGCACTCGGCGCGGGGGAAGTTCTTGCGGAAGAATTCTTCCAAGCCGTTGCCGCCGTCCGACAGCGCGATCTGATGTTCGGCCTGATCCCAACCCACCTGCGCCGCCTGACGCCGCAGTTGCAAGCCAAGTTCGTCCAACTCGTAAAAACCGGCCAAATACCGCACGCAGTGAGGCGCTACCGCTCGCTCGTCGTGTTGGCTACGCGGGTTGTAGAGCAGGCCGACATACGCCATGCGACCATCCGCTTTCGCGCCGCGGTCAGTTTGTTGTCGTACTCCGGTGGCATCCAGGCTGACATAAGCGCAGGTCTTGCCGCGCACGTCTCGCTGCCAAGTCCACGGTTGGCGTTCGCCAAACGTCACCTTGTCCTCGAGCAGCTTGGCCAGCCGCTCTCCGGCCCCTTCGGTGACACGCTCGACTGAGGATTCGCTCAGCCGCAGTCCGCACAGCTTTTGTAAGGTCACTTCGGCCGCCTGCGCGAAGCTGGTCTGCACGCCGACGAGGCTGGCCACTTCGCTGGCGGCGGGCGTCAGCGCCCGCACGCCCAATCCCAACGCCTGATCCCAGGGAACGTGACCGCGGCCGCAACCGCCACAATGATAGTAACAACGCTCGACACGCAGCGAACCCAACAAACTCTCGTACCACTTGCCGCGCCGTTCGACGAACCGCGCGTCGCGTGAACAATGCGGACAGACCAAGCTAGCTCCCTCGTACCCGCCCCTTTTTTTGCCGCTCGTCGGCGGCCGTTTCCAGCACCCGAGCTCCCAGCTCATGCACCCGATCGCGCAGCTCGAACTCCGTTTGGCCAAACAACTGGTGGTTGGCTTGGAGGCCATGAACCGCGCCATCGTCTTCAACTCCTCATCGAACGCCCCTCGCAAACGCTCGTAAATCCGCTGCGATTCGGCCTCTTGTTCCTCGTTCAATGACACGTTCGGCTGGCTGCGAGCCATGATGCTCCCTCCAAATTGGGCGGAAAATAGGCAAACTACTTCGTCACACCTCCAACAGACCAAATTTTCCACCCACAATCGAGACGCTCACACACGCCGGAATAATAAGGTTGGAATTTGCTTGACGGGGTCGGAGATCGGCTACTAGAATGGCGACCATCCACGAGCGTGGATTCGCTAAATGGCTTTGACACGGTGTCAGCGGTGAACCTTCGGGCAATTAAATGACCCGAATTAAATGCAGAACACATTTCGCCTCCAGCGCGGAGGCAGGAGAACTTCGTCATGATTCGAACACGTTCAGCTTTGACCACGACGGCGGCCCTCGCTGTAGCGCTGGGCTGGAGCGGGCAAGCCGGTGCCGCGATAGAAACAGTGACAGCAAGCAATATGGGTGCTTGGTCGCTTAGCGCGACGCAGTCCCTTAGCAATGCCTCGGGGGGCCATGGAACGGCCGATATCGTTTCAGGTCCAGCAACGCCTCCGCTGGGCACCGGCAGCGCCCATCTGGCTACCGCCTCCGGCTACGGCGACGAGAGTGCCCAATTGCGATATTCGGGCGCGACGGGGGTGAACGTCAACGACCTGACAACCCTCAGTTACAGTACCTATACTACTGCGTCGAATGGAGGTACTCCTGCTGGAACAACGGTGCGCAGGACACCTACTTAACGATGTACATCAATACCACTGGCAACAGCGGCGGCAGTTACACCGATCGTTTGATCTTCGAGCCGACCTACGGTGACGGTCACGACGTTGTAAACCCCAACGGGAACCAACCCTCACCCGCATTTAACACGTGGCAGACCTGGGATCTACTCAAGGGAATGTGGTATTCGGACAATTTTGGCGGTCCGGGGGCCGCTGCTCTGTCGTGGTCGCAGATCCTGGCGGACGAAGGCCTAAACGCGGTCATCGTTAGCTACCCAGGCGTGGGCGACATTCGCATCGCCGCGGGTTTTGCCAGCCCCACCGACAATTTTGACGTCAACGTGGACGCCTTTTCGATCGGTACCGCGGCAGGAAGTACCACCTATGATTTCGATCCGACTGCAGCGGTACCTGAGTCCTCATCGATCGCGATTTGGGGCTTGGTGGGTTTAGTCGGCTTCGGTGGCTATCACGTTCAGCAGAAGCGCAAAGGCACTAATGACGTCGCTGCCTGTGTCGCGGCGAATTAATGGCAATGCTCGGGGTTTTTGCCCAGCGATGGCACGCTTTGAGTTCCTCGTGGTACCGCCGAGTTGCTGCTTCTTACAGAATCGAGCGATGTGGCAGAAGACTCGGCGGTTTTGAAACCGCTGAACATGGCGTCTGGCCGATGATTGCGACAACGGATTCGGCAGCGGCCGTCGGCCAAACGATCAACGTCGCCTGCGGCGCATCGTATAGTTTGTTGGACCTCGTCGCGGGAATCAATCAGATTCCTCCAAACCAATATCCAACCGATCTTCGAACCGGCGCGGGCGGGAGACGTCCGCGAGAGCCTCGCCGACATCGGCTTGGCAAAGCAGCTTCTGAATTACGAACCGCGGGTGGGCTTTTCGGACGGCCTGCACCGAACGGTTGACTATTACCAGAAGCTGTATCGATAACGGCTAATCCATTTGGCGCCGGGAGCCCGATCCCACCGCGCCAGTCCAACGGTGGCTGGGCCCACACTTGGCCGTCCGCTCCGGAATCGACTAGCACAGGTCCCAAGGTTTGAGTGGGAGTGACGCGTCGCCGAACGGCCACGCCGTCCCAATCAGCGGGTCAAAAGTCGGGGGAGATAGATCACGCCTTCGGCCTGTTGCAACGCGGGGGCAGAGCCTTCCCCGCCTGCCGCCGGCAGCTCGTCCGGTCCCCAGAAGCTGTCTCCCGTTTTGTCGGTGGCCGCCGCTCGTGGGAGAGGGGCCGATGGCAACGCGGTAGTCGATCCCAGTCGGAGCGAATTTGGTTCATCGAAAGCAGGTTGGCTCGGCGTCCGCTGGGATCGGCGACGGGGGTTGAGGCGTTGGCGTAGCCGAACTCACGCGACTTGACGTAGGCGGTAGGACGTTTTTATCAGTCAAGACCAATGTCGCCTCTTGATTTTTGGCAGCATCAGCAGCTACTGCTGGAAGCGTATCAGTGACGGAGTCGACGTATAGCTTGGCCTGCCGTTGGTAGTGCCGAACTTTGCTCCCGTGAAGACGTCAATGGGAGCCGCACCGGAGGCATGTTGCCACTAAATGGATCGACATTCTGCTGACTCGGTACGGGAGGCAATTGCTCAGTCGGCGCCGTCGGGAAACTCGGAGGGACTTCGTTGAGGGGCGTGGGCGAAATCGGCAACCCACCGCAGTTGGTGTCATAACATGGCGGGACCATCGGGAATTCGCGCCAACAGGTCGGTTCATACCCGTAGAGTTCCGGTTTGGGGCCACACGGACCATGAATAATCGCGTCTTCGCCAAAGCACCAAAAGTGCGTTTTGCGAATATCCGTGGGACAGCACGATTCATTTTCCCGTTTCGTGCAGACTCCACAAATACAGCCACTCGAAACGGCGAAGGACGCCGCCATCAGGATTAAAATTGTTAGTCGCCCCATAACACGCCAACTTCCTTGCAGGCCTTGGCATTTCCTTTCATCTCGTAGCATGCCTTGCAGCGCCCTCATGCCGCTGTGCAATAGTGCAGACTATTACCGGCCACCCCGCCACCGTTTCCGTTGATCTGTCCGAATGTCGCGAAACTGTTGGCGGTAGATACGCCCAGTGCGGTGACTCCAAATATCCGCTCAATCGGGGAGATGATTTTCCCAAGCTTCGTGTCCACTGCCACCAGCTTGTCTTCCGACACATACAACCGGTCGCCCGGCAAGAGCTGGTAGTTCGTGCACGTTTCACCGCGCTGCGTGACAGCCAGCCAATCGACCGGCAAGATTTGATCTCCGTGGCAATCATTCTTGCCGGGCCGCGCGATCCACATCCGCGTCGACTGGTTGGAGCTCAGCCCCTGAATTTCGCCAATTGCATCCAACACGGTCTCGTTCCCTTTGGCCGGGAGTATCACGACGTGATCGCCTAGTCCTGCCCCTTGCGTGACCACATAATAAACTTTGCTGTTGTAACCCACGACATCCACGGAAACCTTGGGATCCTGCAAGTATTGGCTCAGTTGCGATTCAATAGCACTCCGGGCTTCTTCAATCGTCATCCCCACCAGGCGCACCCGGCCGTAGATCCCCAGGTTGACTTTGCCGTCGGGCGCAACGAGGTGCTCGCCCACGATTTGCTGTTGGGCTGCAAACTGTGTGAGGGTGACCCAGACCTCCGGTTCTTTGAAAGAAACCTTCAGCGTATCAAGCAATTGTTTTTGAATTTCGGCAACCGTGCGGCCGGCGGCCGGTATAGCCCCGAGTTGCACCGCGAGCGGGTTGGAGTTTCCGGGCGGAATCAGTTGCAGCGTGCCGTTGGGCTGCACTGGATATTGTCCCGCAATATTGCCTTCTTCGCTCACGCCGCTGACGACCACCGACACAACGTCCAACGGGCGGAGCTTATACGGCTCACGAGGAATTAAGCTGATCGCATCAATCGACAGCACGTCCGGAGGTTCGATGACGTAATCCGGCAATGTCGTTTTCGAAAGCTCGCGCGGTACGGAATTAGGAATTTGGGGGCGAGGACCACCTGGATCTCGTCCCGGATAAATAAAATGGCATCCCGAGCCGCCGCTTAAGAGCAGCAGCAGGCCCACCGTATTCAGCCATCGGCAGTCGATCGAACATATGTCGTAAGCCTGCCTTGCGGTCGCAGATTCCGCCATTTGGCGGGCACCCAGGAAGTCGGGCTAATCGCTACCCTTGGATATAATCGGACCAATCGTCATAATCCTTGAGGTTGAACCCCCCTTTTGGTCGAGTATAATTCCGGAGGGAGTAAGTGCAGCGATGTCGAAGAAATGCAATTTATTGCTGGCGCATGGCGTTGGTTGCTGGTTGGTTCGCATTCTTCCCAGCTGCTAGCGGCGCGCAGGGGGTCGAGCGCTACGAGCCTAGTACGCCGACCGTGAGTCCCTA
The DNA here is from genome assembly GCA_963733705.1 of uncultured Planctomycetota bacterium. GTDB lineage: Bacteria > Planctomycetota > Planctomycetia > Pirellulales > Lacipirellulaceae > JABDGM01. The sequence goes on from CAVTEJ010000015.1 coordinate 1,004,985, forward strand.
TTTGAATCTGTTCCGCAACGACCAAAATGGTCGTTCGCCGGTGCCGAATTACTATTCGCTGGTGAGGCCTTTGCAAAACCAGTACCGCACCAATCAAATCCAACAGCAGATCCTCCAGCAACAGAGTCAGTCGATCGGCCAGCTCCAAGAGAATGCTCAGCAACTCCAGTTGGAAAAGGGCCAACCCGTGGTGCAGACTGGGCATCGAAGTTGGTACTTTAATCCCGGAACACGAACTAAGTTTCGGGATACTTCGCAATATTATTCTCGGGTCGGAACTGGCGGTTCCCAGGCGGGCTCCTCGTGTAGTAACTGGCGTCGCTCAGAGGCGCTGAAGGCGTGGCCATCGCGCGGACGGGGAGATAGATGAAATGAGAGCCATTCATACTCGCCATGAGCACCAGATTGCTCACAATTCCTTGGCGGTGTCGATGAATCTAATCGAGTTGCTCTTCGCATCCGTCAATCAGTCTCGTCCGCACGATTGCTTGGACCGTGGCTGATCCAGGCAACCGAGTCGCGCTGGCGCGAACCTCTAAAAATAATCCCCCAGCCGTCAATTCTATCTCCCATTGGCCGGCACTCCGTGCCGCGCCACACAGGTTCCAACCAATCTAGGTTACCTGCCCGGCTGGGGAGTTGACTCGTAGCAAGGTGCTCGCGCCCCTCTTTACCGAGCGCTATGTTTTAAGAAGGGGCGATTAAGGTCTTGCAGAATTTGGCTCGTAGCCGGCAGGCGGTTCGACGACTTCGAAATCCGAGCCCTTGATTTTCCGCAGCTCTCCCTGAAAGGGCGTGATGCGCGGATCAGGAGCTACCGAGATCGCCCAGTCCAGACCGTTGTCGGCCACGAACATTCCGTATTTTTTCAAGCCCTTCAAAATCGCCTCGACTTCGGCAGAAAACCCCGAGACATCGAAGTTCGAGCGCAAGCGAATCCGCTCGCCCATCCGCGGTAAATTGTCGTCCGTACGGCTACTCGCAAAATGCTGAGCCGGATATACATAGTCACGCTTTGTTTTGACGACGGTAACTCGCATCGCGTGTTCGACGATGCCCCGCCGCAGTTCATCGTAACGTACCACCGCGGGGAAGATCGGCAGACCGGCGGCGTCGGCCGACGTCCAGCCTTCGGGCCGCAGGACATTGGTCTTCAAGTCGAAAATCGAAGCCTGCGAGGCTTGCCATCCCGAGTCGGTCTTATGCAACTTATAAAACTCATACAGCATTCGGTTCGTGGGATCGACCACCAAGCCATGTCGATCACCGTTTTCCTGGAGTGCATTTCGCTGTACATCCTCTAGGGTGACTTTTGGACGCCCCAGATATTCGGCTGGCCAGCCCTCGATCGGCGTGCTGTCGGGCACAGGAAACGGCCCCTGGTCCGATTCTCTCGCGTAATCGGTCAGCTTCACGTCAACCTTTTTCTGATTCGGAGGAATCAGGATGAAACCCATGTCCATGTTGCATCGGAGCGGCTTGTCCGCTCCGATTAGGGCAATCATATTCTTCGAGTTCGGACGGACGGGCCAACTTGAGACGTCCAGATTCCACGGGCTGTCTGGAGGAAAAACCTCCAGGGCAGTGAGGATCGCATCTGCGTCAGGTGTGTCGAACATCACCGGCATAGTAATCGGTGGCATTTTCCTCGCCTTGAGACGCGCTAGGCGCGCCGGATCGCCATGAATTGCGTTCAACACCGGTGCGCGCAGCATGGCAGCCGGCGGGCTCGCGATCGGTTCGGTCAGGTTAAATGGCGTCACGGTGACGTCAACATCATGACCTCCGAGCGTGCCTTTGACGCGGTAGCCAATGGTCGGTGCTCCACTTGGCGGATTTGCAGAAGCGTGGGGCGCCTGTCGCATGCTAGCAACCGGCGCGCTGCGAGATTGCGGCATACTGGAGACGCCGGGTGAAGGCGGAGCAGTCTCCCCTGTGTGCAGCACGATGTTGCCAAAGTACACCGTCGGGCCAGCATGTTCTTCGTCGGCGATATACCACCGCTCGACGTTCGCCAAATCCGCCGCGGTACCGTTGACATTTGTCATGTCTCCGATGCCGATCTTCACTTCGTTCTTGCCCGGCTTCAGCTTGATCGGGATTTGTACCCGGGTTTGGTAGTTCGTCGTCTTGTCGTGTTTTACGACCAACACCAGATTGACTGGCCCATTCGACGGGTTCCACGCATCGAAGCGGAGTGAATCGAAAGGCGTCCAATTCTTGTTCGCTCCCGTCCGGCCGCCGAAGCTGTCGCCTTTAGCAAACGCCACCTTGAGCGATTTGGTCCCCAACTCCGGAATATCGCCGACGATTTCCGGCGTGGTCTTGTCGTCCATGCCCGTGTCGGGTGGAAGTTGTCCGTCGCCAACGTTCACCAGAAATGTTCCGTTCTCGGGCGGACCACCGGGCGAGGAACTACACGACAGGCAAAAGAAAGCGGTGCCGACGACGATGACGAGCGCCATGCGGAGGGGTATGCACATCGTTGCACTCAAGATGCGTTGTCTTAAGGACAGATGGTTGGCAGAAAACCCGGATCGGACTCTCATTGCTTTCCCAATAAAAACAGACTACCTGAACGCCGGGGGAGATGCCAGTAACCCCTCGGCATTATCGGACCAGACTGAATCAACGCCGCGGCTACCCAATCAACTTCGGCTGTAAGATGTCGTGGCTGGCAATCAAGACGTCCCGCGGCGAAACCGTGCTCAAATTACTCGCTATTCAAATTGTGCAACCGCCAAATTGGCGCACGACATTTGTCGTCGCGTACAACGTGTTGGCAGCGGCTATTCTCCCATTTGGCTTGGGCCAGCAACCGCCCGGTCTCTGCACCGCGGTTTAACCTCGCCACCTGCGGCGGCCAGCTTTCTTTTTAACTTTAACTTATTTTCACCATTTTCCCTCTCCGTTTTGCGGGGGCCGCTCTGCGAGCCTGAAGAGGGAACCCGCTGGAGCGTTTTCTGGTGGCAAATCTGGGATCGGCATCGACCATACTCCGTGGCCGGCCTTGTTGTCGATAAGAGCATGCGCCATTCTCCGTGACCACCGACCTGGCAATGCGGTCGAGGATCACAGCGAACAGGTTCCGAGTCACCGCCACCTCGGCCAGTTGGAACGTGCCGTACAACCTTGGCCCCGATCTTGATCAGCTTCTCGCGCAGTGTCGTCAGCGACGAGTGCCGGATCGGGTTAGGCAACGCCAATGCTAAAGAATAATTGCCTCGGCCGCCGGTCCACAAAAAAACACCGTCATACGTTTAGAGTATAACTGCGGAACTACTCGCCGTGGTCAAGTAAGGATTCAGGCGGACCCAGGCACGGACTGACCTGTGGAGACAACATTACAACGATGATTGTCACCAAGCTCTGGTTAATCGCACACATCCAGGAGTTCGCTATTTTTTTCCGGGCAGGAGTTTCTGGTCCGAAATATCTAGTTCTGAGTATTCCAATTGGTGCCAAGATAGGGTGAGGTTCATCGCCCCCAGATTCTCGCTCCGGTCGTGGTCTCGTTCGCAGAGCAGAGATCACGACAGATGCGCCTGCAATCTGCCAGCTTCGCAAGATCGACGATGGCGGATGCTTCGAGGCCGATCGGCCACTCGTCGCAAAGGAATTGCCCATTGCTTATTCGTCTACTAGCGCGACTCAGCGCGTGATGTACTTAATCGCTGGCAGTTTTGCGCCATAATGTTAAGGATAGGCGGGAGCGTGCTATTGGTTGCTGCGCTCCATCCATGAGTACCGTCGGCTGCCGTGGATGAATAATCGTCTATCACCGTGATGCCGGTCCTCAGGCGTTTGTCGTTACCCACATCTTGCCATTGTCCCCGCCAGTTCGGCGCCTCGCACCAAGGTGTTCAGCTTCTCCCATCTACGCCAGATGGTGATCCACCCTGGATCTCCGTCTCCCGTTCGTCCAAGAAAGCCGCCTGACTTCGCGAGTTCACAGTAGAACTGCTTGATCGTCAAGTCATGGACGCGACGAAGATTCCGGCGGGCGGCCTTGAGCATCCAGCCAGCCATAGTAAAGGAACAACGCGACGAGCCGGTTGATCTGGCTCCGTGTTGGCGATTGATTTGAGTTGCAGAAGACGCACGGCCACGATGGTCGCCACACCCATCATCGCTTCGAGACGATCTGATTCCTTCAATTGCCGGTCGGTCACGCGGCAACCGGTCCTCATCGCTTTATGATATTCCTCGACGAGCCACCGAGATTCGTAGTACTCGATTACTTCCCAAGCATCCTCGAAGGTCAGCGAGACGCCAATGATTAGTACCGTCTCATCTAACTCGCTCGTGTGGGCGACACGCTGTACATGCTGCACGGCTTCACGATGAAGTCAGCCAAAACCAGCCGCAACGATTCAGCTATCGTTTCGAGCCGACTCAAGGGTGTTCGGGCTAGAATCGCAGAGGAGAAGAAGAATGCACGCAAAAACAAGTAAGGCTACGCACGTATCAACAGATCAGCTATTTGAGGACTTGGGCTTTTCCACGGAGCAAGCGGCCGTCCTCGAACTGAAGCTATCGCTGCCCAATGAAATCATGAAGGTCGTCGCGAAGCAGAAACTGACTTCCCAGCAATTGGAGAAGATCCTCGACCTCCCCCAATCCAGGGCCAGCGAACTGCTCAATGGCAAAATCTCCCAGATGACCGCCGACCGGCTCACCAAGTACCTCTACCGGCTTGGTCGTCAAGTCAAGGTTACGACCACACGAGGAACGCTCCAGGGAACGGAAGTGATCTAACCGGTGGTTGAGAAGGGCCTGAACTTCATTAAGGGCCGAGCGACCGGCAGCAAAGGATTGCGGGTTCTGTCGCCGTGTCATCGACGCATTTGCGTTTCAAAAACGGTCGACTATGGAGCCGTGTGTGGGTCAAGTGTGGTGCTACATAATAACTTCGCTTTTTCGTGAGTCCCTTTCGCCTCGCTGTCGCGTCGGCCTTCGCACTGCACCTGGAGATCGATGCGCCCTCCCTGTTTCCGTAACTTCAACTGACCACAGCCAAACACTTCCGAAGGAGTGATTGGCAGTTTCTGACGCGGCGGCAAAAAGGCTTGTTGATTTTGCGTTTAGTGGACGCGTGTCCAAGATTCGTCGCTGAATTTGTTCCATGAATTCCAGTTGGAGCCCGCGAGTTCAGAGGTTTCCTTGAGCCTGCTACTCGCTTTCGAGGGGCGAACATGTCGCCAGCTTTTCTAGTTTACGCAATTGCTGCCCGATAGGCTGCCACGCGATGAATGTTTAGCCCCCAGGCGCGCAACATCGCCGTGTAAGTCACCTTCACCATCCCGCGAACGCGCAGTCGTATCATGCCCATCTGGTACTTGAAGCGCGACATGGTCGCTTCGATTCCGGCTCGCCAGCGGTAGCGACCGCGAAACTCGTCGCTGGCATCCTTCCGTCGTCGCTCGCGCTGCCTGACACGGTCAGGCAGGCGCACGAAGCACTTCTTGATACCGTGTGGCTCAGCACTTCGGCCGTGCAGATCCGCGAGCTTTGGAAAAACGTCACCGAACTAGTTTCGGGGAAGCTAAGCGAGCGTCAGAAGAAGGTATTAGCTCGATCAGCTATCGGAGGACCCAAAATGAGCATTCCACGTAGCCCATAAAAACTTGACCACGGCTGCGGCCGTGGCGTAGACTTAAAGCAGGAGCACGCTATGAGCATTCACATCGAAATCCCCGAACCGCTGGCCGAGAAAGTCACTCGGGCGGCGAAGTCGCAAGGCAAATCCCCTGAAGACGTAGTGCTGGCGGCAGTCGCGACCCAGCTCGATCCGCTCGGACGGCTCAACGCGGCCTTGGCGCCGATTCGCAAAGCATTCCAAGAGTCTGGACTCACCGAAGACGAGGCCGTCGAAGACTTCGAGCGGGAAAAACACGCCATGCGACGTGAACGCGCTGCGGCCGAAAAATGAAGCCGCCTGAACGCGTCGTATTTGACTGCAATGTCTACTTTCAGGCGTTCGTTTCCGAAACTGGCCCCGCCGGACAGCTGCTAAGTGCCGTCCACGAAAAGACGCTCTCGCTCTTCCTCTCGGATTTGTCCTGGCTGAATTGAAGGACGTTCTCTCGCGTCTCCACATCACTCTGAAGTTCAAGTTCACCAGCACGCGGGTTGCCGAATTTCTGGAATCGCTCATCGAGCTGGCCACGATGGCGGCCGACGTTCCTCACGTCTTTGAATTCCCCCGCGACCCAAAAGATGCGCACTATGTCGACCTAGCGTTGGCCGTGGATGCCAAACTTATTGTCTCGCGTGACAAAGACCTGCTGTCGCTGCGCGATGCTGCCACGAGCGAAGGCCGAGACTTTATGAGTCGCTACCCCGCCCTCCTGATTCTCACGCCGCCCGAGGTGCTGAAACTCTTGGCGTCCTCGCCAGCTTCTGAATGATTTTATCTAGTCGGCGATTCAAACACCGAGCGAATCTTGTGAGCCAGGTCGGCGGCGGACCAAGGGGGATTGGCGTTGGTTTCATTCCAATCGCCAAGCACCCGCAGCGTTTCTTCTGCTGAGAGGCCCGCATCGCGGAGCTTGCAGTCCGCTCGAAACGTCGCGTTGTGCCCGCCCTCGCCCGCCTGCGCGTGAATGCGTCGAATGTAGGCGACGGCGTTTCGCAACTCGCCGGTTTGTTCGCTCGATGGCAGCCGCGGCGGCTGCGACTTGTCCATTAGCCAAGGTTACAACTCCCAAATTATTTTTCAGCCCATATTCTCGGATCGAGACAATACGACATCGCAGGCAGGCGTCTGGTTCGTGACGAATATCCAGCGCGTAGTGCCACCCGATATTCAGGGACACTGCTTCGCTCGTCTGCCGATCCGTCAGATCATGTAACTGCTGGAGAATCAAGGTACCGATCGCGATGTGGAGGTTCTTGCTGGGACGGCCGAAGACATCGCGAAAACCAGCGGCCACCTTGTTGACCGGCAAGTCCTGCAGCAAATAATCCCGAAATACACCCGCCCAGCTCTGCTCAAGCAGCTTTCGTCGCTGGGGACCAGGGTCTTCCCAAGGATCGAACAGAGCCCCACTCCGATGATCGCGTCGTGTTAACATGACGCGAATTTAGCGCCATCTTCCAGTCCCGCCAAGCCAGCTCGCTGACTTTTTGCCGCCGCGTCGACTCTCGACAAGACCTCCCCGGCGGCTGGACTTCTTCCAACCGCCGGGCTTTTTAATGCGCTGCAATCGCAGCGAAAACTATGTACGTCTCGCGCCGCGAGGCGGTTTGTGTTTTTCCCCAACACGACCGCCCCGGTCGTGGGGCGGTCTCACCCACGAGGAGATCGTCCCATGATTGCCATTAACCAAGAGCACCAGAGCAGTGAATCGCAGTGGCAAGCGGAATTCGTCGCGCTGTTGCCCGAAATTAATCGTTGGCTGCGGCTGGCATTTCGACAGCTCGGACCTGAGGCCCGCGAAGATGCCATCGAAGAGGGAATCGTCCATAGTTTGCTGAGCTACTCGCGGTTGCATGCCCAAGGTCGCGCAGCACAAGCAACCGCCTCCTCTCTGGCGTGGTATGCTGCGCGGGCCGTCAAGCGGGGACGGCCCGCGGTGGGTCGGATGAACGGCAAAGACGTTTCGAGCCGCTACGCACAAGTCGGCAGGGGGATTCGGTTCGAACGGCAGAATGGCGAATGGATCGACAAGCTGGTCCAAGATAAGCGGGCAGCTATTCCTGATATAGTCGCCGCGAAACTGGATGTGCGGGCGTGGTTCGCCACGCTGACGAAGAAGATGAAGCAAATCGCCAGCGATTTGGCGCTGGGCTGCTCCACATCCGAGGTTGCGGCCAAATACGGTGTCACCGCCGGTAGAATCTCGCAGCTACGGCGGGCGCTCGAAGCATCATGGCGTGCTTATCAACCGGAAGGAACACATAAAAGCGCATGATGCAAATCAGAGCAGCCAAGTGCTCGAGGGAATGGAAAGGCTGAATGCGGTCGTATTGTTCGTGGGGTGCTCGCCGGCGGGTATTACCCGCCGGCGACAATATCACGACCGTATTAGGTTACCAAATTCCCTGCCATTCCACACTCAATAGCTGTCCCGCACGCGCTTCGAATGCCACAAAATTGATCCACTGACCTGCCCCCTTCAAGCGAGTCCGGACAGCGACTGCATGCTCATACGCCGCTAAGAATAATCGTCTTAACATTGCCCTGGACCAATTCGCCGAAAAGAACAGCGACAAGCGGCCAAGTGCTGCCGTGCGATTAGCTTGTGGCTCAGTAAAGGCGGGCTGGTCAATAAGTGCCTGGCGTATATTCGGCCCTGATGACCACGTGACTCGCGCGCGGCGCCACCTTTAGCTTACCAAGTCACTGCGCGTGCCAGATCCTTTATCCGCGACTGCCCCGTGCAATAGTGACCAAGGACGGGAAGTTTCCTGCCGCGCAGGTTCACTAACACACATGATAGTCCCACAACGCACGATCAATTGCTCGCCCAAGCCAAGAATTCAAACTGCCTGTGGTTACGGCGCGTCCCACGGATAACGATGCGCTACGATTGATTCAGGCTGTGCAACGGTCGGGCTCGCCTCGCAAGGCATTCCATCTTCCGGCGGCAGCGCTTTAGGGGGGCGGAATTTGTGCGCTGACAAGGAGGTCTCTACCGCGGAAAGCACCTTGTCGGCCCAGACATCCCAGTCGCGGTCGCTCCCCTGGGCCGCGGATTGAACTGGCCGATTCTTGAGTGCAAGCTTGATCAGCCGGAGGGGATTGCGCCCGTTGAATGACAGCGCTACGGCCACCGCCCTAGCGCCGACCACTTGCGAAAATACCGCCTCTTCCCACGCGACAAGCCCTTCCGCAGTTTCGGGCCGGGGCAGCCCAGCCGAAGCGCGAAGCAAAGACTGTAACACCAATGAACCACCGTGGTAGGCGAACCAACGGAGAATATAGCCTTGTTCCGCTCCTGGCAAAGTTTCGAGCTCCGACGAATTGCATGGATCAAAGTCGTCTCGTATCGCTTTGTATATCCAGGCCTTACGCGTGAACCGCTCGCGAACGTCGAAAAACACTTGGCTAAAGAATTCAATCACCTCGGGCGTTGTTCCCACACAGTCGGCAATGGCTGGGAAGTCCAGTTCCGTCAGCAAGTAGGCCTCAAACATTTGCCGTCGTTCGTAATCAGGCGAATAAAAGATCTGATGCGCGGAGAGGGCGTCTTCGCGTTTCTTATCACAGCCAATTAGGGCGCGGTCTGGATCGTGACGATTGGCGATCAGGTCTCTCAACAAACAGTAATAGCGACGAATAAAAACGTCGTCGAAACGCGTCAGCTTCAGTATCGTCGGTCGAGCGCGCAACATTTGCATCACACGCTGCTGTCGCCACCGCGGTGATCTCAGCGGGCTTTGACGAATGACCTCAATGTGCATTTTATGCTCACTCTCTTGCAGGCTCGTCCCAGTGTACATCGCGGAATTCTTCCTCGCGATCTCGATTCGTGACCTTGCTTTGGGCTACGCATAGCGGCTGGTCTTCGCGGTGAGAGAGAAGTTTTCCGTCGGCTGCGTAGTGAGAGGGTCGCTTAAATTGCGCCGGTTTGCCCCTGCATGCTAGCACTACTAGCACTGCTTAAAACTACCACAGCTTGGGGTCGCGAGATAAAATCGTATTGCATCTTGGGCTTCAAAATGACGGGTGGCAATACGTCGACTCGATTTTGCCCACAGCGCTTGTGAACTTTCAATCAGCCGGTATGCAGTTACATGGATTCAACTTCAACTCAATTTGACTTCACGAAATCGCCCGCGGAACCGGCAGTCGAGGGGACTGCGAGTTCACGCAGCGCAATGCTCGCAATCATCCGACGAACAACTCACCGTGCCCGCCCCGCCAAGCGTATGGCTTGGCTAGGAACCACATCCACCGTTCGACAAATCCCAAACGACACCGCCCCAATCATTACTGCGCTCCACGCGCAATTTGCTGATGAACAGTTGCTGGCCGAAAAAATATTGGAACGGTGCCCCGATGGATCGCTCGGGCTATCGCCGGCTTTTGGCACTCCTTCCGGGTGCTTCGCTTTGACGTACGTCGGAGCCTGCGCGATCAATGCTCACAGCATTCGTGGCTCACTGTTAGACGCGTCGTCGGCACTACTCGAGGCGGCACGAGCGCGAACCGACGGTGAGGCTCTTACGAGTCAACGGCAAGTGATAATTGTTCGCGATGATTTTGAATTGTTTGTGTTTGCTAGCCTCGGCTTTGCGACTGTCTCGATGAATGCGCTCTGGCCGCTTCGCGCGGAGAACATTCAAACTGTTTTTCGATCGCTCTCATCCAACGACCGATCGTGCCTGTGGCCACCGCGATCGCCAAGTTTAGTGACGATATGTGGATGCGCGATCGGCGATCTCATAGATTCCCGGGAACCTACGGTACAATTATTAACTGCGGACCTCATCTCTCTCACCACCCATCACGGGTTTGACTCTGGTTTGCTGTTCCGCATTTGGTTACCCACCAGTCGCGAGTTGGCGCAGTTCGTTTCCGCGTGCCAGAGCGCTAATCGGGCGTTGCTCCGCAAACAGCTATCGAGCAGCCTACAGACCTCCTCTTATACGCCCCAGGTCGCGGCCAACATACTTCGTGACCGTACGCCAATTTCATTTCCGGATGGACTCGAAGAGTTACGACAACTCGTGCGGGACTCGGACAAGTTTCCGCTGGCTGGCGATCTGCAATCCGGCCTCCGGCGAACGAAGCAAGCGTTCCATCGCGAAGTCGTCTCCAAAATCGCAGCGGCTCCCGCGGGCGAAACTGGACCGCTACCAGCTGTCCGGCAACACCTCGCTGAGCTTGCCCGCGAATGGTTGGATTCGCACGAAACAATACGCGTCGCGCGTCGCGTGACGGATGGCGAACATCCGCAGGCCCGGCCATTTTCCGGCGCTGCGTTCGAACACCGTTTGAAGATCGCCGATCTTGTCTGCCGACTGTCGCGCCTTTTTCCGCCGTCGTGCTAGTCCCCAAAGGCAACCAATAAACATTATGCAAACTCCGGATAATTTAAAAAGCGGCTTGCAATCCGAACCGATTCAGGACGACGGTCGGACCCAGAGTCTTTTGCGTAAACGAATCGCCGACTTCGAGCGCGAAGCGCTCCAACGACCCGATCCATTGGATCGGTTCAAGGGCCTAATGGCCGCAGACCTATTTCGTTCGGCACTCGATTTTCAAGATCTCGTACAGCGAGCTGGAGTTGCGCCCGCGGGACAACATTGTGGAAATGAGGCCCGCGCCGTGGTGCGTTGTGGGCGTGAGATACTCAAGCTAGTCGCCGACTGGTAAAGATCACCGTGGAACTAAACGAGCATAATCCGAACGAAGTGCCTGCCCCTGGAGGGTTTCCGGTTTTGCGCGCGTTGCGTATCGATGATAGCGATCTGAAGGCCCTGTCTCGGCAAGGCTTTATCGCTTACGAGCAGCGTAAAGGCCGATCACGTCACAAGCTTCGGTTTCGCCGCGATGGTCGACAGCATGTTCGCTACGTTCCCCAGGCCGCTGTGAGTGCGCTGGAAAAAGAACTCCACGCACTCCAACAACAACGGCGCTTGGATAAGGAACTTGCCTCGCTTCATCGGCGTGGACGCGTGTTGCTCGATGAGATGAAAGTGCGTCTAGCACCGATTGTCGCCGCTGAGGGACTAGTTTTTCATGGATTCTCGATCCGTCGGCCACGTCGGCTGAATCGGAGACCAGACACCAATTTTGTTGAGGACTAAAATATGCCCATACCAGATGAAATCAAGGCTGCCTTTGCGATGAACCCCGCGCCGTCGAGCTCAGCTGAGGAAAAGCCATCGCCAGTTTCTGCTCGTCGGCAACAACGACTTAAAGATCTTGAAAAAGAAGCGGTCCGGGAGCCAGATCACCTGACGTCATGCGTGATGAGTGAAATGGTTGGCATGATGAAATTCAACGCGACTCTCGAAATAGCTCTTCAAAAATCCCTCGTCGCTACTGGTATTCCGGCGTTTGAAGAGCGCGCGTTCCAGCGCGCGTCGACGACGTACTTCAACTACTCCCGCCAAATAGGAAGGATGGCCCAATTCGTAGATCATCGTCGGAAACAAGCGGAACCCGCGGACCGGCGGGCGCCTCCGCGATGAAACGGGTCGTGTTGGCAAACTCTCAAACCTCGGCGGTTCAAAACACGACCCACTAAAACGGAAAAGTCAGAACGAGCCAAACGTGTCAAAAGACAGTAACTCGGTACGGCCAATTGCCGATGCGAAGATCTTGGACTTTGAAACCCACATCGCTAACGCTGGGAGGGACTAGAGCGCATTTCAAATTAGCGTACCGTGGCAAACGTATGACGTCGACTTCACTGCCGCTAGGTATGACAAGCACGGCAGCAAGACCAAGAACGCGCGCGTGACGATCAAGCATAACGGCGTGGTCATCCACGACGACCTCGAGCTTCCCCACGCAACGCCGGGCGGTCACCCCGAAGGTCCTGAACCCGATTCAGTATTCCTACAGGATCATGGCAACCCCGTCGCATTCCGCAACATTTGGGTTGTCCAGAAGTGATGCCGGTCTTAGGTGTCGCAAGACAGTTTCCGTGATCACATCACCCCCCCCGTTTTTACGTTGGCCCGCCAATCGCAAGAACTCAAGCCTTTTACGACCTATCTCTGGCGCCTCGGAAACTCAGCTCCGCGCTCGATCTGACACTCGGCAGTCGGTTCGGGCGAAGGAACTCTCCATCAAACGAAGGTTTTCTCGGATCCGTCTCGCGTCTTTTCGCCGCGTCGTCGGCAATGCGTCTTTTTGCTCGCTGCCGCGTCTATATGGCTAGTGGGCATCATTCGCGTTCCTGATTTCAGTTTCATGACTTTGACAGGGCGCGACGACCAAGGCCTGTAGGATCAAGCAGCGGTGAATCCTAAGTGCTAGTACCTTTCGATTGAGATCCGGCCGCCGCAATTTATCGGCCCCAGGCTTGGATTGACGAAACCCCAGCACGCCCATATAATTCGATAGTTGACGAAATGTCGAAATATTAGGGAAGGGTAAGCCATGAAAACGATTCAAGTCTTCGATAAGCCAATGTGCTGCTCCTCCGGCGTTTGCGGACCGCAGATCGATCCTGTCTTGCCGCAATTTGCCGCCGACCTCGATTGGCTCAAGGGTCAGGGACATTCCGTGGAACGCTTTAATCTGGCCCAACAGCCGGCTGCCTTCACGGAGAATCGAGATGTTCGTCAGTCGCTGGAAACACAGGGCACCGATTGCCTGCCCCTGATAGTCGTCGATGGTCAGATTGTAAGCCGCAGCCAGTATCCGTCCCGCGACATGCTCGGCGTGTGGATGGGCGCGGAGTGCAGTCCGTCGTTGCTGGTCGTTCAACCTGAGAATAAATGCTGTGGCGGATCGGATTGCTGCTGAGGGTCGGTCAATCGAGACGCGTGTACTGGAGTGTCATCATGGAGTTTCTTCAACAGCCAACGCGCAATCTATTTTTCACCGGCAAGGGCGGCGTCGGCAAAACATCTTTAGCCTGTGCCGCGGCAATTCGCCTAGCCGATAACGACAAACGAGTCCTCTTGGTGTCTACCGATCCGGCTTCAAACCTCGACGAGGTGCTGGGAACGCCGCTGGGACACCAGCCCACGCCCGTGACGGCCGTGCCTCACCTGTTCGCGATGAACATCGACCCGGAAGCCGCCGCCGCCGAGTACCGAGAGCGGATGGTTGGGCCTTATCGATCGCTGCTGCCGGCGGCCGCAGTCGCCAGCATGGAGGAACAGTTCTCCGGCTCCTGCACGCTGGAAATCGCGGCCTTTGACGAGTTTTCACGGCTGCTGGGCGATGCGTCCGCAACTAGCGAATTCGACCATGTCATTTTCGACACCGCGCCCACGGGTCATACGCTTCGCCTGTTGACGCTTCCGTCGGCCTGGTCGGGGTTCATGGAGGCGAGCACGACCGGCACGTCCTGCTTAGGACCGCTTGCCGGTCTCCAGGCCCAACAAGCGATGTATCGGGAGACGGTGCGGGCCTTAGCAGATTCCCAAACCACGACGTTGATCTTGGTGGCGCGCCCGGAAGCCACCGCTCTCCAGGAAGCGGCGCGCACCAGTTCCGAATTGGCTGCGCTGGGCGTGCATAACCAGCATTTGATCGTGAACGGCATATTCCGTGCGGCATCAACCGGCGACCCGTTCGCCCTCGCCATGGAACGCCGGGGAGACAAATCGCTAGCGGAGATTCCCAGCACGCTGGCAGGACTGCCGCGGACTCTCGTTCCCTTCACAGCGAGCGGGCTTCTGGGCGTGCAGGCGTTACGCCTGCTTGGGGCCGAGCAAACTGGCGACGGCAATGAGTGTTTAGCCGAGATCCCTGATGCGGAGCTTCCTCCCGGCCTCGGGGCCTTAATGGACGACTTGGCGGCGCCAGGACGGGGCGTCATCCTCACGATGGGCAAAGGCGGCGTGGGCAAAACCACAGTTGCCGCCGCGATCGCCGTGGCGCTCGCCGAGCGCGGCCATCGTGTACTCCTCACGACGACCGATCCGGCAGCGCATTTGGTCGCCGCCTTTTCCGGGGACGTGCGGCCCAACATTTCCATCAGCCGGATCGATCCGGCCGCCGAATTGGCCCGTTACACGGCGGAGGTGATGCAGACCGCCGGCGGCGGATTGGAAGAACAGGGCAAGGCGCTGCTGGCCGAGGACCTGCGGTCTCCCTGTACGGAGGAAATCGCCGTGTTTCGCGCCTTTGCCGAAGCCGTCGCCGCGGGCGCGGATCAGTTTGTGGTCCTCGACACCGCGCCGACCGGACATACGATTCTGCTGCTCGATGCGGCGCTCGCATATCATCGCGAAGTGATGCGGCAATCGAGCCAGATGCCCGAATCGGTCGAGCGCTTGTTGCCCCGCCTCCGCGATCCGGAGTTCACGCGAGTTCTCATCGTCACGCTCCCTGAGGCGACGCCCGTACACGAGGCCGCGCAGTTGCAGCGCGACTTGCGCCGCGCAGAAATCGAACCCTACGCTTGGGTCATTAACCAAAGCCTCGCACCGTTGGCAGTCACCGATGGCGGCCTTCGTCGCCGTCAACAGCACGAGGCCCGCTATATCAGCGAAGTAGAGACGGAACACGCGCGGCGAATCGCTATCGTCGCCTGGCAAATTGACCCGCCCGTGGGGTACGCCCACCTGCAGCACCTTTCGGAATCTAGAAACCGAAATCAGTCCGTCGATGGGGAGACCCTTGAGGCGGCATCGGCGCGCGAAAACGCGACGTCATCGAGTGGAACTTTTTGAGTCAGTCATTGGAGAAGCGGCCATGCGAGAGTTACTGGCAATCACCAAGGCTCTGGCCGATGAGAATCGGCTGCGGATCGTGGCGGCACTCAAGGGTCGCGAGCTATGCCTCTGCCAGCTCGTCGAGCTATTGGGGCTGGCCACCTCGACGGTCTCGCGGCACGCTTCGCTGCTCCATCAGGCGCAGCTGATTGAGTCTCGCAAAGATGGGCGCTGGGCATATTTTCGACTTGCTGACGGCGAGGCTCCGCCGGCCGTCCAAGAAACGCTGGCCGCAGTTCTCAAAGCCCTCGACCGCGATCCCCAAGGCAAAGCGGATCGTCAGCGGCTCAAGGAACTTCTCAAGCTAGATCCCGAAGAACTGTGTCGCCGCCAGGGGAAATGCAAATGTTGAAGATCATGTTCCTTTGCACAGGCAACTCCTGCCGCAGCCAAATGGCTGAGGGTTGGGCCCGGCAGCTCAAGCGCGGAGAATTTGAGGCCTACTCCGCCGGCGTGGAGCCCCACGGCATGAACGCCGACGCCGTGCACGTGATGGCCGAAGCGGGCGTTGACATTAGCGACCTGAGATCGAAGCACGTCGACGACTTGGCAGACGTCAATTTCGACTACGTGGTCACCGTGTGCGATCACGCCCACGAATCATGCCCCATATTTCCTGGTCGAGCGCGGATAGTCCATCGCGGATTTGACGACCCGCCGAGGTTGGCCAGCGGCGCGGCAACGGAGGCGGAGCGACTCGCTCCCTACCGGCGCGTGCGGGATGAGATTCGGGATTATCGTTGCCACGTTGCCGGAGAGCCTTCGCGACGAACATGATCCGGAGCGTGGACATAGTTAGGAAGGGAATCAGACGATGAGTCAGATGGACGCCACCCCCGCCTGCCGTGGCCGGCTTTCGTTCCTGGATCGCTATCTCACGTTGTGGATCTTCCTGGTGATGGCGATTCGGAGTGGCGGCAGGATACCTCATCCCCGGCGTCGAGGCCGCGATCAATCGATTTCAGGTTGGCACGACCAACATCCCAATCGCCATCGGGTTGATCCTCATGATGTACCCGCCCCTGGCGAAGGTGAAGTACGACGAGCTAGGGGACGTCTTTCGGCGCAATTCCTAAGGTTGTGGGATAAGTTCTAAGTCGTCCACGCTTCCCGCACCGCAATTCGACCAAATTCGACGCAATTGACTGTATCGCAGTATTGCGATATCGCCAGATTACGTGCTACGATAGGGAGCGGGGCGGAATGACTCGTCGGGGAGAATCCTATGAATGAAATGGTCCAGCCGATGTCCGAAGAAGAAGTGCTCAAGCGCATCACCGTCGACCCGGCTATCTTTGGCGGCAAGCCTAATGTCCGGGGCCTGCGAATCGCCGTCGAACATGTTCTCGGTATGTTGGCAGCCGGCGACACGCCGGAAAAGCTCCTCGCCGAGTATCCCTTCCTAGAACCTGCCGATATCCAGGCATGCCTGGCCTACGCCCACCGGTCGCTCTCCGGCGAACAAATCCATGACCGGATTGCGAGGGCCAAGGCATCGTGAGGTTTCTGCTCGACGTGTGCGTGTCGTCGCGATCGCTCACCGCCTTTCTTGTCGCCCAGGGGCATGACGTGGTGTCGGCGTTGACCATTGACCCATCCGCCAGTGACGAGCACCTTCTTGCGGTTGCATTCCAAGACGACCGCGTGCTCATTACCGAGGACAAGGACTTCGGCGAGCTTGTCTTTGTCCAAGCCCGTCCGCACGGACCGCTGGTGCGAGTCGTTGAACTCTCTGTCGATGAACAAGTGCGAGCGGTCGACGAACTGTTGGACCAGCACCTACACGAGCTTACGGGACAGGTGATTGTGACCGTCACGCGGGGCCGGGTGCGAATTCGCCGTCGAAATGGATGACGTTCAAGGAGCATTCTCTCCATGCCAAAAACCAAGAACGCCCTGAAAACCATCGACCGCATGGTCGGCCAAAACAAAGAACTCCGCGACCTGATTGCTGAGGAAACCATCAACGTGCGCATCGCCCGAATGATTTACGATGCCCGCAGCAAAGCGGGGCTCACGCAGAAGGAACTTGCCAAGCTTGTCGGCACTACCCAGTCGGTCATCGCTCGACTGGAGGACGCTGACTACGAAGGACATTCGCTCAACATGCTCAATCGCATCGCGACCGCCTTGGATAAGCGGGTCGATATCCGCTTCTTGGCTGTAAGCGGAGACATCGTCAAGTGAAGCGGCGGGCCAACTGCGATAGGGAATCTCATGGCATCGACAACTACTGCCGTCGATAGGCTATCCCCGCCTGAGGCCAAGGTTGCCTTGTTTCGTTCGCTCTTTCAAGGGCGCAACGATGTCTATCCTCGCCGCTTCGAGAATCACCGGACCGGCAAATCAGGCTATGCACCTGCCTGTGGGAACGAATGGGTATGGGGCGTGTGCGAAAAGCCCAGGATCAAATGCGTGGCATGTTCGCATCAGCGATTTCTACCCGTCACCGACGACGTAATCCGCTGGCATCTTTCCGGCCAGGATGACACAGGCCGCGACTTCGTCATGGGCGTCTAGCGATCGAGCTGGACGGTCCACAACATCTGGATAGCGCCGAGGACTATCGCCGCGACCGGCGTAAGGATCTGCTGTTGCAGGAAAACGGCTATTTAGTGCTGCGATTCCTTGCCGAAGACGTCGGCAAGCACCTGGATGCTGTGCTCGATGCAATTCTGCGAGCGCTGTCGCATCATCGAGAGCGATAATTCTTGTCGCTCGTTCTGAACGCATCAGATTAGAGTATCACGAGATTCTCCGTCGCTCCTTCGCTTGAGCACAAGGAGCCGCCGGCAAAGGCGATCCATATTAAAGTGCAATAGTCCCTCCGAAGAAACGACCCGATTATGGCACGGCCATCGCCAGTGATGTGATGGGCGGCCTCCGCACTCTGATAATCGCCACAACGCTGGTGCCTGTTGGGATCGGAGTGATCGTGGCGCAGAGTTGGTAGTCGCAGCGGCTATTCCACTAATCGCGACGACGTTTTTGCCGTGGTGCTGGGGCTAATTGTGGCGATTTGTTGGTAGCACACCCAAGCGCGGCGGCGAAGTCCCTGAGGTATATTGATGGTGCGGCTTTGACGCTAAAGTGATTGCAGAGGATTTGAAGGCGCTATTCATTGCGGCGAGCCTCCCTCCCGGGAAAGCGCAAATGAGAACTGCTCTACTACTGGTCGTCGTACTACTGCAACCTGTCCAGGCAGTCTCAATCGAAACGGTTTCTGTCGGCGACCCGGGCAACGCTGCTCAAGCGAACGGCTTTGGCAGAGTTGACTATGAATACCGCATGGGCAAGTACGAGGTAACCAACGACCAATACGTGGAATTCCTTAACGCCAAGGCGGGGGGCACCGATCCGCTAAGCCTTTATGAACCGATGCTCATGGGCAGCACAGTCTTCCGCGGGGGAATTGATCGCGTTGGACCGTTCGGATTCTATTCCTATAGCGCCAAGCCCAACATGGGCAACAAACCGGTTAATCACGTGACATGGTACGACGCGATCCGATTCGTCAATTGGCTGAATAACGGTCAAGGGAGCGGCGACACAGAATCCGGCGCATATACGCTTGAAGGCGGTACACCCACACCATCGAACGGTCCAAATATCACGCGAAATCCCGGCGCGATTTGGTTCATGCCCAACCAGGACGAATGGATCAAGGCGGCCTATTACCAGCCCACCGATCAGGGCGGCGACGCGGATGGTTATTGGCTTTTCCCCACCCGGTCAAACAGCAACCCGACAGTCGGCTCTGCAAACAGCATGGGCGATATTGCCAATCCGGGAGCCAACGTCGCGAATTATAATTTCGGCGCGCAGTGGAACGGCGTTCAAGGGAATGTCACCACGGTCGGCTCCGGCGGGCCGCTTAGCAGCAGTTACTATGGAACCTTCGACCAAGGGGGCAACGTTGAGGAATGGAACGAAACTCCCTTTATGGGCGGCGCGAGCCGCGGCAGTCGTGGCGGCAACTATGTCAGTCCGTCGAGCGGCCTGGCGTACAATTCGGCCGGCGCTACCGGTGCCGCATTTGATGGCGGCGGCTTTCGAGTTGCAACGCTCGCGGTCGCCTGTTCAGTCACTGGCGACTACAACGGCAACTGCGTCGTCGACGCAGCCGACTACGTCGTGTGGCGCAAAGGTCTCGGCACGACATACACGCAGAACGACTACAATGTCTGGCGGGCACACTTCGGCCAAACATCCGGCAGGGGCGCCAGTGCCGTTACGTATGCCGCTGTCGCCGAGCCGTCAACGTTCGTGCTGCTGATGTTTGCAGCGGCTGGCAACTATTTCCGGCGAGTCCGAGCCGCGTAGAAAAGTTTCTTCAACTCATCAACGCGTGAAACTCTGAACTAACCACCCATTTTTGCGATCTACTCACAGAGACACCGCGAGAAACCTCAAACGGCTGTTCGAGTGTTAATCGGCACACGTGGAGGCTTGTAATCCGTTCCCGTGCAATCAGAGCCCCAACGAATAACAAGCGACCTTGCGAATCGCGCCGCTCTGCTCGAATTACGAAAGTAAGCTTTCCCGCTGAATTTGTACGGAGCTGAAGATTGCGTGCGCTGGTGGCGGTCATTTGCCGTAGTCGTGCCATTAACATTCAGTGACGGCTACCGCTAAGCCGCCGCGCGAAGTTTCTTTGTATTTCGTGAGCATGTCACGGCCCGTTTCGCGCATGGTGCGGATCACACGATCGAGCGACACGCGGTGTGTACCGTCGCTGCGCAGCGCCATCCGCGAAGCGTTTATCGCCTTCACTGCCGCCATCGCACATCGCTCAATGCACGGCACTTGAACGAGTCCCCCGATTGGGTCACAGGTCAGTCCCAAATTGTGTTCCATACCAATTTCGGCGGCCATCTCGACCTGTCGCACGTTGCCACCAAGGACTTCCGTAAGTGCTCCCGCCGCCATGGAACAGGCAACGCCGACTTCGCCTTGGCAGCCGACCTCCGCACCGGAGATCGAGGCATTGAGTTTGTACAGGATGCCGATCGCGCCAGCGGCGAGCAGGAAATGTAAAACGCCTTCTTCGCTCGCTCCTGGCAAAAACCGAAAATAGTAATGCAATACGGCCGGTATGACGCCGGCCGCACCGTTTGTCGGAGCTGTGACCACTCTCCCGCCGGCGGCGTTCTCTTCGCTTACGGCGAGTGCGAATAGGTTGACCCAATCCATTATCGCCAGGGGATCGCGCACAGACGCCTCTCCGCACATTGTAAGTTGACGAAACATATCCGGTGCTCGCCGCCGCACTTTCAATCCACCCGGCAGCACGCCCTCTTGCCGACAACCGCGTTCAACGCAGGCTTGCATCACGTGCCATCGCTGCAGTAACGCGGCGAAGATCTCTGGCTCTGTGCGCCAGCAGCGCTCGTTCGCCAGCGTCATTTGGCTGACAGAAAGTCCCGTCGCCGCGGCCATTTGCAGCAGCTCGTCGCCCGAACGAAACGGGTACGGCAGCAACGTTTCGTCTTTTGATATTAGATTGGCGGCCGCATCCGACTCAGCAACGACGAAGCCACCGCCTATGGAAAAACACCTGTATTCCATCAGCAATTCGGAGACCGCGTTGCGTGCGGTGAATTGCATTCCGTTGGGATGTTGTGGTAGCGACTCATTACGAAGAAATAGTAAGTGAGCGGCTTCGTTCCACGGAATTGTCGGACCGCCGGCTAGCGTTAGGCGGCCGGAAGTACGAATCGCGGCGACGCGTGGCTCGACATCATCAGGATCGATATCCTCAGGCGTCGCCCCCGCCAATCCCAGCAACAAAGCTTTGTCCGTTCCGTGCCCTTTGCCGGTCAGGGCTAAGGAGCCATACAGCCGGATCTCGACCTCTGCACACTCGCTCAGCCGCCCCGCGGCATGCAGTCGCTCGACAAACTGCCGCGCTGCACGCATCGGCCCAATCGAATGTGAACTCGACGGCCCAATACCGATTGTGAATAAATCAAGAATGCTAATCGCCATATCGATGGGAGGTCTTGTTTCCGCCCGCACTGCCATTAGTCACCGGCGGCCGAGGTCAAATGAGCCCATTGCAATTGTATCCCCAAACCGTCGACGACGTGTGGCGTGCCAAATTCCACCTAACGTGAAAGTGAAACAGTAGTCGGTATTCGTGCCGCCGCTATTGCCGGCGGCAGGCTGGTAACTCCAGCGACGCCGGGCCACATAGAAAGCCCCAAAAACTCACCTACCTGTGAGACTCGTACGGCTTCCTAGTCGACCGATTTAAAATCGGTTGCGGCGGTGCGTGCCATCTACTCATCGGTTTTTCGGCACGCACCAGACGATCCGAGAACTCGTTAGATTTCTCGGACTGAAGCCGCGGCCCTCTTCCCGGCGCCGAAATGCGTTTTTAATCGAACTGTTTTCCGAGCTCAAAGCGACGGATGGCATGCATACTTCCCTCGACCCGAGCGGGCTCCTCCAAAGCAATCTGCACCGCGCCGATGGTCAAAAGCGGCCGATTTCCCACCGTATCTCTTGCGCGATACACTTGGTGGCAAGAGATAACGCCTGAACTTAAGCTGGATTTGCGGAGCTGGCAGAATACTTCAAAGCAATAGCGCGCGTATGAACAAAATTGCGAAGGATCCAAGGAAGACGTCGCTGTTTATGATTTCGACTCGTCGATTGCACGGCCTTAGCCTGCTGGCGTTTGGGGTGTGCCTGGCCGCGCTTCAATGTTGCGCGGCGACTCGAACGAATGTCCTGTTCATCGCCATTGACGACCTGACGACGACGGCGGTGCATTGTTACGGCAATTCGCAGATTCAGACGCCAAATCTGGATCGCTTTGCATCAACAGCCGTCCGTTTTGATCGCGCTTACTGCCAATTTCCGTTGTGTGGCCCGAGTCGCTGTTCGCTGATGCTTGGGTTGCGACCGGATACAACGCGCCTTTACGGAAACAGTATGAGCAATCCGATCCGGAAATATTTTCCGGACATTGTGACGCTTGCGCAGATGTTCAAAAACGATGGCTACTTTTCCGGGCGCATCGGGAAAATATATCATTACGGCGTCCCTGGCCAAATCGGCACGAGCGGCATTGACGATCCGCCATCATGGAATCGGGTCGTGAATCCAGCCGGGCGCGACAAGGACGACGAGAACGAAGTGATCAAGCTAATTCCGGAGCACAAGAACCTGGGCGGGACTCTATGCTGGATGCAGGCGCAAGGCACGGACGAAGAAGAGACGGACGGCAAAGTGGCGGCCGAGACGATCAAGATGTTGGAAGCGAACCAGGACAAACCATTTTTCATCGGCTGCGGGTTCTACCGTCCGCACGTGCCCGACATCGCGATCAAGAAGTGGTTCGATTTGTATCCGTTTGAGGAAATCACGCTGCCGAAAGAGCCGAAGCACGTGGGCAATATTCCGCCGATCGCGCTCACGGTGAAGCCCGCCAACTTCGGATTGCCATCGGAAAGATTGCGCGAGTTCAAGCGGGCCTATTTCGCCGCGACGAGTTTCGTAGACGCGCAACTGGGCAAAGTTCTCGGCGCGTTGCAGCGGCTCAAGCTCGACGACAACACCGTGGTTGTGGTTTGGAGCGACCACGGCTGGTGCCTGGGCGAGCACGGGCAGTGGCAAAAGCAGTTGCTCTTCGAAGAATCCGCACGGGTCGTGCTGATGATCCGCGAGCCCGGCGCGAAGGGAAATGGCAAGACTTGCTTTCGCACCGTGGAGTTGCTCGATCTGTTTCCGACGCTGGCCGATTTATGCGGTCTGACGCCACCCTCAAACCTCGAAGGCAAAAGCCTGCGCCCACTCCTTCAGAATCCGAAAGCCGAATGGGACACACCCGCTTTCACTCAGACCTCGCGGCGCACCAAAGAAGGCAAGGCCATCATGGGCCATTCCGTCCGCACCGAGCGTTTTCGATACACCGAATGGGATGGCGGCCGGGATGGAAAGGAACTTTACGATGAGCAGAAAGACCCGAAAGAATATCACAACCTCGCCGACGATCCGAGGCATATTGAGACCGTCGCCGAAATGAAGAAGCTGCTGCAGAGCATCCCTCGCCCACCAGAATGAAGCCATTCCATGGATCTTCCGCAGCGCTCATTCAGGCCTCGAATCCAGAGGCGGGACTGCCCCCGTCCGCGGTATCAGACATGCGATGGTGCGCAATATTCAAAAGCCCTCCTCTGCCCGGCCCAAACCTTATCCTGATCGTCGTTGGTAAGAGTTCCGTATGTCTTAAATCGTAGGCGTTATTCCGTCCCGCGCCTCATTACAATATGGCGGTGTGGCCGAAGGGTCCGAGGCCACTCTTCCGAATTACAATCCCCGGCCCAATCAACCTGGCGGCCATTAGAAAAATCTTGCGGCGCAACCGACCTCCCAACAATGAAACCTCTACCATCGTTTATTTACCTCTTCGCGACGTGCGCCGCGGCCGTAACAGTCGTGGGACAGGCCGCGGAAACAAAACCCACCTCGCGTCCGAATATTATCTTCATCTTGTGCGATGATCTTGGCTACGGCGACGTGGGAGCGTTTTACCAAAACGAACGCGCTGCGCAGCACAATCCCGGCGTGCCGTTTTTTAGCACACCGCACATTGACACGCTGGCGCGAGACGGTGTGAAGGTGCAGCAACACTATTGCGCCGCGCCGGTGTGTGCGCCGTCGCGGGCGTCGCTGCTGACGGGACTCACACAGGGCCACGCCAACGTCCGCGACAATCAATTCGACAAGGCGCTGGCCGACACGCATACGCTCGGCACGGTGCTGCAACGAGCCGGGTACGCCACGGCGGCAATCGGCAAGTGGGGCTTGCAAGGCCGCGCGAAAGCCGGTGGCGCGGAAACAGATGAAGCAGGGTCGGCGGCGCGCTGGCCGGCTTATCCGACGAAGCGGGGCTTCGATTTTTACTTCGGTTATGTGCGGCACAAAGACGGCCATTTTCACTATCCGAAAGAGGATAAGCGTGAAGTGTGGGAGAACAGCAGCGAAATTTCGGCAGGTTTGAATTTATGCTACACGACCGACCTGTTTCACGGCCCGAGCCAAAAAATGGATTATCGATCAAACGGCAGCTCATCCGCAGCAACCGTTCTTCCTGTATCTCGCCTACGACACGCCGCACGCCAAGTTGCAGAATCCGCCGTGCGCCTTTCCCGCAGGCGGCGGCCTCCAAGGCGGCCTGCAATGGACCGGCAAACCCGGCGCGATGATCAATACGGCCAAAGGGAAGATGGATGCTTGGATGCATCCCGATTACGCAAAATCGACCTGGGACGACGACCATGATCCCTCCACGCCCGCAGTACCCTGGCCGGACGTGCAGAAGCGGTATGCGAATGACGTACGCCGCATTGATGACTGTGTGGGCGATCTCCTCCAGCTTTTGAAAGATTTGAGGATTGAGGACAACACGTTCGTCGTGTTCACTTCTGACAACGGCCCATCCATCGAATCGTATCTGAAGGAGGCCTATCGCCCGACGTTCTTTCGCGGCTACGGGCCGTTTGATGGCATTAAGCGCGATACGCTTGAGGGTGGAGAGCGTGAGCCAACACTGGTTCGCTGGCCGCGCGGCATTCGCGCCGGGAGCGTGGACAACCAACCCTCCGGTCAATGGGATTGGTTGGCCACGTTTGCAGATTTGGCCGGAGTGCCGGCGTTGGCAGCGTCGGACGGCGTATCGCTACTGCCGTCACTCACTGGGCGTGGGCAACGGATGCCTAGCACGCTTTACGTCGAGTATTTTATTAACGCCAAAACTCCCAACTTTCAGGACTTCGCCCCAGCCCACCGCGGAAAGCTGCGCGAGCAAATGCAGGCCATCTACTTGGACGGCTACAAGGGAATCCGTTACAACGTGAAGTCGGCGGACGACGATTTCGGCATTTTCGACCTGGGCCGAGACCCGCACGAAGCGCACAATTTGGCGGGCGATCCGAAATTCGTCGGTCTGCAAACGGCCATGAAAGCGCGCGTGCTGCAGGTTCGTAAACCAAACGCCAGTGCCAAGCGGCCGTACGATGAAGCGCTTGTGCCCCCGGTGGCGAATCCGCCCTTGAGCGAACCCGGGATTACATGGTCATTGTTCGCAGGTGAATGGCCGTGGATGCCGGACTTCCGCACGCTCACGCCTGCCAGTACGGGCAAATCGAAGCAAATCGAATTGACGATGGCTTCGGCCGACAGACCATTCGGCGTCGCCTTTAATGGCTACTTCGTCGCGGCGCACGACGGCGAATATACGTTCACTGTGGATACAGATACAGGCGCGATGCTGTTCCTGCACGACATCCGGGTGATCGACGAGCCAATGAAAAACTCCGCTGGCAAGTTCAGCGGCAGCGTCCGCCTCAAGGCCGGCTGGCATCCGCTGCGGTTATTGTATCGTCACGCCACAGGCCAACCGCGACTTGAGTTTACCTGTCATGGGGTGGGTGACGAGTTATTGAAGCTCGACGCCACAGACCTGCGTCAAACTGGACAAAGAACTAACCAATAGACCATTGCCACAATTCGCAAATGTCCCGCTCCGTACTACGAGACAAGGCGTGACGACTGATTTTACACTGAGTACCAAAGTCACATTTAACGGAGCGGACATCGACTTCGTTTCCGCTCCAGAGAGTAAGTCTGCGACTAGCTTGTCATGTAACGCCATCACGTTGCGGACCTAACAATTGGGCCGTACAAAAAGTTCTTATGCTGGGTACATCGGTCCGCTCGAGAGCGGACGACAGCCGGTCGATGCGACCGAAGTCTCGTTTCGTACAGAGACCCGAATCAAGGGCCGTCGGTCGCTCCAAGTGTCCTGATTTTTCTTAACATTTTGCGCCGCACAACCATCATCATGTAATGCGCAAAATCCGCTCGCCACCGCGTCGCGCTAATGCACAGTCGCATCGGTCACTGTAGTCACCGGGTCAGCGACAGAGATAGAGTTTAGGCGCGAGTCGAAAAGGGCGCTCATGCGGATACCTTCGCCGGTGGGATGAATGATTCTTACGCCGGTGCAAGTGAGGCCTCGACAATTGTGAATATCCAGGTAGCCACTGTCGATGTGGAGATTGCGCAATTCCAGGTCCAAAGCTGGCGCGGTCTGCGTCTGGAAGCTTTTCGGTTGACCCTCGACGATCAACTCGCCGTTCTTGAGATCGATTCCATCCAGTATGCAGTCGCGTGCGTGAAGGATGCGAATCCTCCGGTTTTCTGCCTTGACTCCTCGTACCGCCACGCCGGCTGCATCGGCAATGAACAAGCTATCGTCCTTGCAATTCTTTGCGCTTAAGTTCGAGACCTGGATATCGAATCGCCACCACTTGTCATCCACCGTCATCGGCTGATTGAAGTTCGAGACATAAAATCCGGACGTGCAGCCAATCGCTACCACGTTGGAAATGGTGATCCCGCGGCTGGCGAGCCAGGACCAACTGTGTTTGTTACCTTCCTTCTTCCCGCAGTCGGAGATGACGGCGCGAAGCTTGCCCTCAACGATCACATTCGAGAGCGCGACATTCATCGCGCCCGCCAGCCGGACGCCATTCGCACCTCCACCCGTTGCGTGGATATTGGTCGCAGTCGAGCCGTTTGAGTTCCATTCTCCGAAATCTGCCCGCGCATAGGAGCCCGGCCCCCCACTGTACGCCTTGATTGCCTTATCATCCTGATAGGCAACGAAGGAAAGTGTGTCGTCACCCGTCTCGATACCAATGACGCCATCGACGTGAATGCGCCGGCAGGCGTTGAAATGCAGGCCATCGGCCCAGGTGCGAGCGATGTGGAAGTTCTCCACGTCAATGTCGGAGCAGCCCATCAGGACCGCACCCGTTTGAGGGCTGAGTTCCGCGCTGCACTGAAGCATGCGAATTTTAGAAATGCAGCGATCGTCGGAGGGGAAACCTTCGAAGCGAAAGGCGTCGCCCATGCTCCTACCGCTCGGTTTCTTCGCCCATTTCACCGAGACGTTCGTGAGCGTGATATTGTGGCACGGACCGTGGAAAAGAATGCCGTGTCCGCGATCGCCGACACGCGTTTGCGGATTGAGATTATCCATGACGAGCACGGCGCCGGGATCGAAGAGGATTGTCACGTTGGAGACACCGCTGAATTCGATGCCATTCGGTTGCTCTCGGCCGCATCGGTATGTACCTCTGGGAAAGTACAGCACCCCACCATTGTTTTGGGCCACGGCCTGTGCGGCCCGCGTTAGCGCGGGTTGATCGTCTGCAACACCATCGCCCACGGCGCCGAACGCGCGAACGTCAAATCGCTCGGGAGAGTTCTCAGCCGCGAACAGCGGGGCGCACAGCCCCAGGATAATCAGCAATCTGAGAAACTTGCGGTTTTGGCCGGATGTGAATCGCACGTCGGTAATAATCTCGGAGAGAGGAGGCAAATGTCAGTTCCAGGCTCGCTTTCCCGGCCGCGGAATATCGGAAGTGAGAAAGCAGGTGGTCTCGTCCACTAGTGGTCGGCGGCGGAGGTGCGTCCAGCCACTGCCGGCAGTGGCCAGACACGGATCTTCTGAAATCCCGTGTGTAGATCTTGGATGGCACCGGCACGGGCGATACCGGTTTTAATAGGCTGTCCGAGCAGGTCGAAATCGTCGGCCGGACCTGCCGGCACTGTTGGAATGGCGTTGGAGGTAGGCAGATCGACCTGAAGCACGCTTTGGCTCGGGATGAAGTGGATGTGGAGATTGGCGGGTAATAGCGTGCTGTTCTGATCCATCTGCATCACCACCCGCCACGCCGGCAGCGACAACATTGGCAATCGCTTGGCATCCGACAAGTCCGGGAGCTCGTTCTCCGGCACGTTCGCCGCCTGCAGTTGCTCCCGACAGGATTTGATAATCTCGCTGATCGGGATTCGGCGTTCATTATTGTTGATGACGAAGTGAGCACTGGGCTCGATGGCGTTGTCATCCGAGTGGTTGGAGCGTGAGCGCGGCGAATCGAGTGGCAGCGAGATGACGGCGTCCTTATTGCCGTAGAAAAGATTACCGGCAACCGTTTCATTGGAGGCTTCCGCCAGACGCCTGTTCGCGTAGGAGCGCTCCGTCACTACGAGTTGTTGCAGCCCATAGTTAGCGTTGTCCAGCAAGGTATTATGCACGATGGCGATGCCAGACGCATCGTGTGTATAGACGCCATCACCTAAATACGGGGGCCACAGTCGGGTATTGGCGGCCGAGAGATTGTGATCGACCACGATCGGTCCGAAGCCCAGTTCGACGAAGATGCCCGCGCCGCGGTTATCGACGCATATATTGCGGGTGACGCGAGCGTTCTCCCAGCCGTTGTCCAGCCAGATGCCGAACGAAGAGTTGCTCGCGACGAGATTGCCCTCGATCAGGCCATGGCGGAAGGCGTGGACTTTGATGCCGGCCGCCTCGGCATCGGCTAAGTAGTAAATCGGCTGCTCAGCTCCGCGCGAGGCGTTGTAGCGCACAATGTTACCGATGATATGAACAGATTCCGTATTCCAGGCGGCGATACCGCTTTGGGCGTTGTCGGTGACGAGATTGCCTTCGACGAGGTGATGCCCGCCGATGAGGATGCGCTTGTCTTGCGGTTCCGTATCGATCAGCGTTTCGCTTTCCCACGTCTCGCTGCCGCAGTCGATTCCTTTGCCGGTCGTGTAACGCACGATGTTGTTGCGGATCGTCCAATGATTCCCAGTGCGCGTGCTAAGTGCGCCCAACTGCGGCCAGTTCGGCCGGGTAGCGCAGCGCTCGAAGACAAAACCCTCGACCTGGATATAGCCCAAGCCGCGGCGATGAGGAGCAAAGATGCGATCGCGAGTCGTGATCTCAATGGCACCAGACGCCGGGGTGGTGCTGCCCTGGAGATGGACGAGCAACTGTTGACCATTATTGCTCGATAGCCAACTGTCCGGCGTCTGAGTGAGTTGCTCACGCGTGGCTATCTGCTTCAGCAGCTGATCGTTGAG
Source organism: uncultured Planctomycetota bacterium (assembly GCA_963733705.1). Taxonomy (GTDB): domain Bacteria; phylum Planctomycetota; class Planctomycetia; order Pirellulales; family Lacipirellulaceae; genus JABDGM01. The sequence continues at coordinate 1,034,292 of CAVTEJ010000015.1, forward strand.
GAAGACCAGTGCGTCGCATTTGCCTATCCATTCCGGCTTATTCGTCGCTGGTGCCGGCGGTCGGACGAACGGGTTGCCAAAAATAAACGCCTTCGGCGGCAGCGACGCCATGAACACCCCGGGCGCGTCCGGCACTGATTGCCACTGCGCGTCGAGCACATCGGTCCCGCGAACGATGGCGGCGTGCTCTGGTACCGAGCGATATTGGATGCATGCCTTGGATGTGCCCCCGCGCAGGGGAAACCCATTCGTGATAAATGCCAGCACCAACAGTAACGACGTCGCCCGGCTGTGCGACTTGTGCGGCAGCATTGATGGTGCGGAGCGGGTGATTGGCCGACCCGTCGGCGGTGTCGGAGGCGTTGGGATCGGTCTGGCGCACGAACCACTCTCGGCCAGAAACCCCAGAGACGAATGAATTCGTCAGCAGGCAACACAGCAATAAAGACTTCATAGTTAGTCCTTCCTGGAGAATTAGCCGTACGCAGTTATCGTACATGGAAGTGCCGGAAAGCCCAATTCGCCACAGATGTTCGGGGGCCTTAGTGCGTTCTCGTAGGAGACTGCGGTAAAACGTGCAACTAAGTTCGATATGCTCTCGTCAGTCTTCTGTTGCACGAGACTTTTCACCCGTAGCCAAATAGATGGCGATTACTGCGCGCAAACGAGGGCCTGTAATTCGTCGATCTGGCGTTTTTCACACGGCAGGCAGCAGGATGTCAGAGCAGCATTCGACAGGCGTAGGAATAGGATGCCGAAGTGCGTCAGGCAGATTCCTCAGCGACGTAGCATGCGGAAAAACATCAACAACTCGTCGCACCAGCCAAACAGTGAGACACGTCAGGAATGGACCCCTTTTCTGACGCTAATATATAGTGCCGGAAACTCATCCCGTTTTCTCGGATTGAGATAGTGGATCGTTCGATCCTCGTGAAATACCTTGTCAAGGGAACGGTTCTCGAATCGACTGGAGTTTTGCTGTTCAGCCGTGGATCGCGAGGCGCGCGACAGCCCCGCGAGCGCAAGATATTAACTTGATGATGTATTAACTGAGCACCTCAACTACTAGCTTTAAATCAAGTGGCTTTACGAGATGTTCGTCGAATCCGGCAGCCAGGGCCCGTTGTCGATCTTCAGACTGACCATATCCTGTTACAGCGACCATGAAGGTCGCCGAGCCGAGAGTTTGCTTCGCCCTGGTCACTAATTCGTAACCGTCGAGCCGCGGAAGCCCAACATCAATCAGCGCTACATCGGGTCGAACCGTTAGTAACTTCTCGAGCCCCGACACTCCATCGCCAGCTTCAAACACCTGATGGTTAAGCAGTCTTAAGTACTGCGCGAGCGAATGCCTGGCGTCTGCATTGTCCTCGATTATGAGCACACGCTTTGGAATGGACTGAACCTTGGGTCTCAGGGTGGTCTCGATTTTGTCGGGCATTCGCTTTGAGAGAGGTAGGCTTACAACAAACTCACTTCCAGTGCCTTCCCCGTCACTCGTTGCCTTAACGGATCCGCCGTGCTGGAGGACAAGGTTGTTCACGATCGCCAACCCGAGTCCGAGTCCGCCGCGCGACCGCGCCAGGGCCTGCGTGGATTGGACGAATGGCTCAAATATCCTTGGCAAAAGCTCTTGATCAATCCCATCCCCCTCGTCTCGGACGTGAACCAAAGCGTCTGTCTCTTTTACGTCGACGAGGACATCAATGCGCCCGTTTGCTGGGGAGTAGCGAATTGCATTGGACAGCAAGTTTCCAAATACCTGCTCAAGTCGTACCGGATCTCCCTCCACAATGATCTCGCCGCTTGGAAGACTCACCGAAATCCGACGAGGATCCTCTCCGACTGCAAACTGAATTCCTTGAATGCTGCGTTGGACGATTTCGCACAGATCGACGGTCGTTTTGGACAATGTCACGCGACCGGAGCTAAGCCGCGCTACATCCAGGAGGTCATCAACGAGTCTCGCCATGTGTGTCGATTGACGCTGAATGATGTCAGCTTGTGTTGTCAGCAAAGCTGAGTCGGCGGATCCGAATTCCGAAAGGATTTCAACCGAGGTGCGGATCGCCGCGAGCGGATTGCGGAGCTCGTGCCCAAGCATGGCAATAAATCGGTCGCGGACTTCTACTTCCGCTGTCGCTCTCGCCAGGAGTGCCCTAATTTCGTATTGGCGAGCACGGGCACGGCAAGCTGACTGGACAGCGCTTACTAACGTGAGCATTCGTAGCGGCCGCTCGAGGAAGGCGAGGTTGACCTTGCCCTTTAAAGCATTCGCAAGTGCCGCGCTCCGCCTCGTCGTCTTCCCAACCATCGTAAGGATGATCACTGGGAGATCGGACCAGGCCGGCAGGTTATCCAGGCACTCGGTCAGAACGCTGAGAGACTCATCCGGTAGCGCTTCTTCTGCAACGACGACAGCGGCCGCGCCGGATCGTATTTTGAGGCACAGCTCTTTCGCGCTAGCAGAGGTATGCACATGGTGACCAGCGCGTTCCAGTAGCCGGGAGATAAGTGTCGCGTCCCTTCCCGTCGGAGTAAGCAGCAAAACCCGCTGCTCCTCATGGCTCGTTTCGGGACTCATTGTCTTCTCCAATGAGCGGTGTCGCCGAGCCGGTATATCTGGGAGCGCCGGTAAGAATGCCATCGAACTGAGTAAGCGGTGCGCCGACGCTCACGCCGTTCGCGCTAATTCGGTATTCGCGAATGCTGTCTTCGTGCGGCCCGCCTCTGGTTTTCACGGCCGAAATCGCCTTTCGGACGCGGCCGGCATGCTCGAAGTAGCGTATGAGGACCACCGTGTCAGCAAGGTAGCTCAGATCAACGGGAGTCTGTACTCCGGTTCCAAACAGACCATGCTGTGGAATGATGACAAGCGAGAGCACCCCCTGCTCGCCGAGATAAGTCAGCAACTCATGCATCTGGACGACGAGGTAACGGTCGCCCGGCATTGAATGCAGGAAGCCGTTTAAGCTATCGATGACGACAATACGCGCGTTCTGCTTTTCTACGCTATGGCGAACCCGATCAATAAATTCCCCAGGTGATAACACGGCTGGGTCAATTTGCTGCGCTGAAATAACTTCGTCGCTCAGGAACTTCCTAAGGGACAGTCCGGTGCCATCTGCACGACTGAGTAGCGTGTCCAACCTTTCATCGAAGCTAAAAATGGCGGACCGCTCGCCTCTTTTCGCGGCGGCAACTGCATACTGGACACAAAGTGTGGTCTTCCCCACGCCTGCGGCGCCGACAATCAAGGCGCTCGTACCGCGCTCGGGCCCTCCTGAAAGTAATTTGTCCAGTTTCGGAACACCCGATGGCACTTTCTCAAGTGGAGTTGACCGTTGGTTCCCGATAGAAACAAGCCGTGGATAGACCATTAGCCCGCCCTTCGCGATCAAGCAGTCGTGATAGCCATCGTGGAACTCGACGCCGCGAAGTTTACAGATCTGCATTCTGCGGCGAGCCCTGCCGTATTCGGGTGGCAGCCGCTCAAACGAGATCACCCCATGGGCCAACGTTTGGAACTGATGCTCACCAACGTTAGGCGCGGGGTCGTCAAGAAACAAAACGGTACAGCCGCGTTGAATAAAGAAATGTTTGAGCGCGACAATCTGTCTCCGATACCGAAGCGGGTCCCGCGCGAGCAGCCTCATCTCCGATAATGAATCGACGACGACTCTAGTCGGCTTTACGCGTGCTACCTCTGCAAGTAGGGTCTGGACCGTCTCGCCTAACTCCACTTCGGCAGGGTGGAAGGCGGTGTACTCATCCTCGGCGGCAAGCTGATCTTCGGTGCCAACTATTTCAAATACGTCCACAGAGTCGAGCGACCAGCCATGCGATTCCGCGACGGCATAGATCTCCTCTTTCGTCTCTGAAAGAGTGATCAACAGAGTGGACTCTCCCTGTTTTGCTCCTTCTAAAAGGAATTGAAGTCCTAGCGTAGTCTTGCCCGTCCCGGGTTCACCCTGAGCAAGGTAGATGCGCTTTCGCGGAAGTCCTCCGCCGAGAATCTTGTCAAATCCGGGAACCCCGGTGTTCATTATTGACGGCTGCACGGCCAATGTTCCCAGTCATAATTTGAGTTTTGCGGATTTAAAGAAGGACAATTTTAATTGATGGTCAGTGTGTTGCTTTCTGAGCGACGAGCGGACGTTGCGTTTCAAATGGGAGGTATCGTTGGCGACGAAGTTGGCCAAGTCGCCATGCTTCGTGTGGCCCCATCGCGGTTCGACCGGGTTCAACTCCGGGGCGTAGGCGGGCAGCCACTCGATGTCGATATTCTTGAGGCGCGAGGCGGCGAGCCGCTTGGCGGCCGAGCGATGCACGGGCCAGCGATCCCAACAGATGATCAAGGGCTGCCGCCATTGACGGCGAAGCTGCTTCACGAAGTCGACGACTTCGTCTGTGTGAATGTTGCTCTCGTGAATCTGAAACGGCGTACTGATGTGACGCCGGGTGGGCGAGAGCGCGACCGCGCCGATCACGCTCAGCCGATCGTACCGGTCCCAGGCCCGCTGCACGGGCGTTTCGCCGCGCGGGGCCCAGGTGCGGCGATTCACGGGCTGAAGTTGAAAGCCGGTTTCATCGATAAAAATAATGCTGGCGCCACGTCGAAGGGCTTTTTTTTGACACGCGGCCAGTCCTGTCGCCGCCACTGCTCGACGGCCTCGGGGTCTTGTTCGCGAGCCACCCGCCGCGGCTTCTGGGGCGAGAAGCCCAGATCGTGCAGCACCCGGCCCATGTGGGCCGGATGGTACGACACGCCGAATTCTCTGCGAACCACCTTCGAAACTCGTGCGCAGGTCCACAAGTCGGTGCGGTATCCGGCAGCAACTGGTCCGTTGAGAAGGATGTCGGTTAGCGTTTGTCTTTGTGTCTCGGAAAGCTTGGGATCTGGGCCGGGATGCGGCTTGGCCGCCAGGCCTTCCACTCCCTCCGCTTTCCATGTCCGTTTCCAACGCTTTACGCTCGTCAGGCTGACGCCAAACAGCGAAGCAATTTCCCGCAGAGGCTTCCGTTCCTGGAAATGCTCTGCAGCGCGACGACGACGAGCTTCCAGCTCCGCCGCACTGCCTGGTGGTCTCATGAAACATAATACGTTGCTAGCGACGGCTAGGGTTCTTTATCAATGCTGCGGTCAATAGTTCTGGTAGTGCCATGTTGTTCGTTCATGCTATATGTTTTGAACAAATGCTGGCCGCACAGCCCAGAGCAGCTCTTAGTAAATGTTCCAAATGGAAATAAGGGCCGCGGGTTATGTACCGCAGCCCTCATTGAAGACGACAGCATACGGTGAAATTAGCCGATTTGGATTCGCTTCGGCTGAGCCTCCGGCTTTTTCGCTACCGTCACGTGAAGGACACCATCAGAAAGTTTTCCGGCGATCGAATTTGGATCGATTGATTCCGGAAGAGTCACTGTGCGGGTGACTTTGCCGTAGCGGCGTTCGTCAACAAGAGCGGAGCTAACCTCTTGAGGAGCCGAGCGATCAGAAGCAATCCTGAGGGTGCCCTTCTCGAAGGTTAGATCGACGTCTTCACGCTTCACCCCCGGAAGGTCCATCTCTACGTGATACGAATTGCTGTCTTCCCAAACGCATGCGGGAACGTAATAAGCCTGAATGCCGCGGCCGCCAGCTGGGCCGAAAAACTGGTTTACGACGTGCTCCAGCTGATCGCTCCAGTTCCCGGGCACGAATTCACGTAAACGATTGTTCGCAATAGCATTGTTCATTTTGATACCTCCTATTCTTCTCGGGACTAGTGGCTGGTTTGGTATTAAAATGTCCGTCCGCCGTCGTGCATCATTGGTTAGGCGCGAATGCAACGTGAGTGCCAATTGCCTCCTGTATGCGTCGCATCAGCGCAAGTTTTTGAGCCAAAAAGTTTTACGACATCGGGCCAGTGTGAAGGCCAAATTGACAGTTGCCTTTTTGGCAAACAACGTAATGCATGCTGCTTTTTTTACTGCCAACTTGGCATTGAAGTTGACGTCCTCGAACCTCTCGACCTTGCAGCGAACGATTTTTTGAATCAGCTGTCCGTCGTACCCTTCCAGTCCGCTTAGATCGCAATTTGTCTATTCGCATGGGTTGAACGCTGTTGGTTGATTTGTTAGCAGTAGAAGACAGGGGGATCCGCGATACTTCGTGATTTCCCCACCGAGTATTCAAAACATAGCGTATGAACATGTCTCCCGAACACGTTTCTGAAAAGCTTGGGCTGAACCTCTCGCTCCAGCGTCCGGCAACGTCAGATTTGCAGCAAATCTCTGTTACACGCGACAACGACGGGAAAGTTATTTACCCGGAGATCGATGCAGACGGGGATCACGTGCACTTCGAAATGGTTCCTATGGGCGGCGAGTCCTTGTTATGGTTAACGATGCGTCGCGGAACGACGCCGGAAGTTGCGTCGGCGGCACTTCGAAAGATTGCCGACTTGATCGACCGTCACGGTCAACGTCTGTTATCCCTCATAGAAGGCAAGGAGGGTTCGTTCGATGCTAAGGGCGAAGTTGTCTCCGGGCCGCTACGGCTAGATTACGATGAGAATGGAGACGTGGTTTTTCCTGACGAGAAAGGGAGCGGCGGTCGCGTCACTCGATGAAGTTGATGGTCAGCTGCGGACCGAACTATTATGCGTAGATCTAGTTTATTGCGTTCATTGGGTTTTGTTCCGATCTGCTTACACAAACTCAGAGAGGAAAGACCGCTCATCGCATCGAGGGAACCACGTTATTAGTCGTTGGTTAGATAACGAGTTCTTGCAGCCGAAACGAGCGCCGAGTCTCAGACCGACCGCAGAGTTGCGTTCTCGGAACGCCGACGCGGTCCCGAAAAGCTACGGCATCGACGGGTTTTGAGATGCCCGGCGAAGGCGTCGGTCGCGGTCGCCGGAGTTGGCGGGATAGTCGCCCTCGAAACCGTTTCTCAACGGTCGATAGTTGGCTTGTTTCACAGGCGGACGAGTTTTGAAACTTGCGATCTGATCTGATGTCGGCGGATACGTGCACTTGCAGCCGCCAGTATTAGGAGCGTCAAGGTCGCCGGTTCGGGCACGGCGGCGTTCTCAATGGTACTCGCACCGCTGCCGGGAAAGGTTTGGCCGAAGTGGGCCCGCCACACATCGTAATCCCCGGTGTCGATTTTGTTGTTGCCATTGCCATCGGCGGCAAGGCCGCTGCCCGTTTGTCCCGACGTCTTGCGCCACACGATGTAGTCAGCCGCGTCGACGATGCCGTTGCGGTTGTAGTCGCCCAGGACGCCCGCAACCGCCAGATCGACATGATTGGCCGAGTACTGTACATCAAAGTACAAACCGCCGTAGAGAGCAGGCAGGTTTTCGTGGCTGAACGTATTGTTGACGCCAGTGGTCGTCGTGAGGAACTGAAATATCTGGCCAGGTTGCGGTAGAAAGTTGTTGACGAGGTTAACTTGAAGCGTGCCGGCGAGTATCGCGAAGCCAGTCACATTGACCACATCGTAGTCTGTGCCGCTGGTGGTTCCACCGACTTCAATTTCAAGCTTACCGGTCGACGCGATTTCATACTGGCCATCGACGGAGACACTGCCCGCACCGTTAAGGCCGGGAGCGTGCGTGCCACTGAAGCGGATGTCCTTGAGATCGCCGGTGCCGGAGAGCCGGCCGAGTACGCGAATGATGTCGACAGGTCCGGCGATCGTTCCGCCGGTGACGGTGCCTTGATTGACCAGGATTCCGTCGATCGCACCGGGGCCCTTGATCGTATGGCCGGCCGCATTGGTGAGCGTCGTGCCGCCGGCGACGGTCAGCGTTGCATTCGTCGCGTGAAGATCGATGTAACCGCTGCCGTCGAGCGTGGTTTGGGGATCGCAGCAGAACTGAATGGCGAACGTGCCGCCCTGGCCCGTCGGGTTGACAGTGATCTCGCCATCATTCGTGAAAGCAGGTCCGTCCACATTCAGAATTCCCACACTAGAGATCGGCCTCACTTGGATCGCCGCCTGATTGTGCACGCCGCTCAGGTGGCTGTTGTCTCCCGCCTGCACGATGCCGCTGCCTAGAGTTAGCAATCGCCCGTCTATCACGCGACCGGTGGATGTGAGTTTCACCGTGCTGCCGTCTTCGGCAATGATGATGCCGGTGCTTGAATTCTGGGTGATCCAGGATTCAATCTGAAGGATGCTGCCGGAGGAGGCACGGATCTCGAAATTGTTAGTTTTGGCTTGGGAACTGAGTTTCATCGTTCCGCCCTCGGAACGGATCGTGCCGTTGTTGATCACGGGCGCTTGTACCTGTCCCTGGCCGCGGATGGTATGGTCGGCTCCCTGCGTGATGACGACGGCCGGTGCAGGGAGTGTCTGACCGGTGAGAATGCCTCCCACGCCGAGTACGAGGCTTCCGGTCCCATCAAGGAAGGCGTCGTTCAGATAATTAAGCGTGCCAAAAAGTTGAATTTCGCCATCGTTGGTTAGACCATTGCCGGAGATGAATGTGGTCGCTGAGGTGTTGACGCGATAGGTGCCTTCGTTGGTGACGTCTATCAGCCGAGGAGCAAAAGAACCCGTTGTGTTGACGATCAAGCCGGTGCCCTTGGTTTGGAGAGTTCCGTTCTGAACGATGGCGAATTCATGGAGGCGCACGGTCCCGCCGTCGAGGGCTTGGATCACGCCGGTCGCTCCTTGCGTAATCCAGTAGGTTCCGACAATGTCGAGCGTCGCGCCGGATTCGGCGCTCAACAGTCCATTATTGGTCATGCTGCCGCCGGAAAGTTCGAGGCGATTGTCGCCCGGCAGCGGATCAAGATTGTCGGCAATAATGGAGCCGTTGTTGACCATCGCTGCGCTGATAAGTCCGACACCCCGAATGGTGTGGTTCGCTTCTTGGGTAAGGGTGCTTCCGCTGGTTTGAATGCTGGCAGGTGCAGAAGACAAAAATTGAGGCCCGGCCTGCAAATAAATTGCACCCGTCCCAGAAAGCGTGTTTGCGACATCTCCCATAAAGGCCGAGAAGAGAATTCTCGTAGCCGTGGTGCCGGCGGTACTGTTGACATAGACGCGGCCGCCGTTGGTCAAATCGCCGCCATTGATGCTGAGCGTCGTTCCGGCCACCAATTGAATTTCACCGTCGACACCCGCGGTGTGCAGCACTTGGGTGCTGGCAGAGGACGCAGTACCGGTGTTGACGATCGCCGCACCGTTCGTGCCCATCGCGCCGGGGGTGACGATGGCAAGGTCTGAGGTTCCCGGTGGCCCACCAACAGGAGTCCAATTGCCTGCGTTTGACCAATTGCTGTTGGTAGCGCTGCCGTTTGTCCAAGTGAATGTATTTGCAACGGCCGGCGCGGTGGCAAAGGCCATCAATAAGCAGACGACAAACTGTTGAAGGATCTTGGTGCGGGTGGTGCGCCGCGAGCCCTTCCGCCCACGAATGGAGAACACGAGTCCCATTTCGAACCTCCCATGGTTCGCCGTCAACCAACTTCGATCAAGGCAGGTGGTTCCTATTTGGACGCTATTGTAGGCCACGCGCGAAAAACATGCCAGAAAGAACAGGCCAGAGCACGCTCTGCGGCTAAATCGCCGCGCACCGCTATCGAAAGACGGTTGTCACGACGCGCAAAGCGAATAGTGCCCGTGGTAGATCTGAGAGACATTGGGTTGATGACGCGATTTCGGGCCAAAATTGCCGACGAGTGTTAGGACGATCGCGGAGACGACTTTTCGACACGTCAAAGCTATGCCAGAAAGCTGACACCTTGACGGCTTTAGCGACATGCGCGGAAGTCGCGGTCGCTGGAGCGGGCAGGATCGCCGCCTCAGAACCGTTTCTTAATAGGGTAGAGTCGAGAGGTGGCGCGGTGGTTTAGGTGTAGCCTATCTGTGTCCCGCTCTTTCGTCTGCGGGTGCCTCACTAGCTGCACCATGCTCCGTTTCCACACTCCCGCTCATCAAACCGGACTTGCAGATTTCCCGCATCCGGCTTTCGGACAAGGACTCATGCTGTCGCCCACGGAACGTTGCGGTGGCGCAAGTAGAGTCGGACCAGGCCCAACTCTCGGTTGAGATATTTATCGGGAAAGCGCGTGATTGCTTGTCCCGTCTCAACCTTGTACTTCCGACACAACCACCGACGGAGCCGTCTCGCGGCATGTCGAGTTACGATCCGGTACGGCTTGCCCACGGGACCTTGGCAGAAGTAGTTCGCCCATCCCACCATAATGCGGTTGAGATGCGCTACCTGTTCTTCCGTGTCTCGCCAGCATAACCGCCGCTCGGTCGCTTCACTGATCCGGCGACATACCGCCTGGATCTTCTTTTTCGAAGGACGTTCGCTCACATAAGCGCGACCCGTCTTCGCCGTGTGGCAACGACCAAAGGTGTAACCCAGAAAGTCGAACGATTCGTCAGGAACTCGGCAAATGTGCGTCTTCTCCTCATTGACCGTCAACTTCAGCTTCCGAAAGATGTTCCGCATCGCCTCCATCGCCTGATCGGCGCTGTGGCGACAACAGATCACCAGATCATCCGCGTAGTTGACGATCTTGGCTTGAAAACGCCGCTCGTATCCCAACACCTTCCATCCCAAGATAAATCGCCGCATGTAGAGGTTACTCAACGTCGGCGAGATCACGCCGTCCACAATGTTGCAAACAGGCCCCGCTAGCGGGGCCTGCCGCAAAAGGGGGCGGACTGACCCTATAAACTACTCGGACGAACTGGTCGCCGATCTCCACGCGTTTGACCAATGCGCGAATGATTTCGCGCTTTGTCTTCCAATCGACATGCTCCAACCCTTCGTGCAGATGCCTGTGGAATTCCTGAAGATGGCCGATGGTTAATCGCAATTCATCTGCTTCGGACTGCCGCGATGTTAACGTGGCTGCTTCTGCCTCCAATTTCCCGAGCCGTTCCTTGCTGCGGCTGATGCGCGGTTGAAATTCGTCCCGGCTCAGCAGCCCGTCCTGGTAGGCGTCGATCAGACGGGCAATCGCCAGCTTGACCTTCTGAATTAAGCTGGTCAGCTCATGAAAATCGGCGCCATCTTTGTCCGTGCGACGCAGGCGACGTTCGTATTCTTCAGCGACGCGCTTGGGGTTTTTGAGCAAAGACGACAAGTCCTCCCACACCGCTTCTTCCAGGAGGTCAGTGCGTACTTGCTTGTTTTCACACACGCGCTGGCCGCCGAAGCGATACGCGTCACTGCCGATACAGCGGTAATAGGCATACGTGCGCGTCTTGCCTTTCGCCGCGCCGGCTGATCGGCTTGCCGTAGTACGAGTAACCACAACACTGGCACTGCAACAGCCCCTGAAGCAGATACATCGCTCCGCGTCTGCCTTGCCGGTTGCGGCGTCGATTCTCTGCCAGTTGCTGGGCGGCGGCCTCGAACAGTTCATCACTGACCAGTCGTGGAACCTGGATCAGCTCCTGATCGTTCGGCTCCGTGTCGTAGGTCGAATAGTTGCGGCGCGGTTGTTCCGGCCGGCCGCGTCCGGAACGCAGGCTCGACCGGCGGGGACCAATGCGTGTCTTGCCGAACGCAGCAGAGCCTTTGTAGGCAGGGTTTTTCAGCCATCCGGCGATCGTCGTCGGATCCCACCAGTCTTTGCCGGTACGCGTCTTTACCTGCTGTTCTTTTAGGCGCCGACAGACGTCGCGCAGCGAGAGGCGGTCGCGGCCAACCCACTGAAAAACTTGGCGAACCACGTGGGCTTCCTCCAACACGACCTGGTACTGGGCAGCATCGCCGGACTCGCGTTTGGACACATAGTGGTAACCGTACGGTGCGCCGCTGAGGACGCTTACCTCGCCGCGGCGAGCTGCGTGGCGCTTGCCTCGACGGCTGCGTTCCAGGATCTTGGCGCGTTCGTATTCGGCGATCATGCCCTGCATCTGTAGAAGCAAGTCCTCCTCGGGCGTCTTCCCCATCCCGTGGTTCAAGAAGACCACTTCGACACCCGCCCGATCGAATTCCTCGATGAGCAACACTTGATAGGCGTACTTGCGAGCCAGGCGATCGGGCGAGTGGACGTATAGCCGATCAATGCCGCCCGCGTAAACGACATCGCGAAGTTGTTCCAGCGCCGGCCGCACCAGCGATGCACCGCTGAAGCCTGCATCAATGAAGCGGCACTCCTCCTCCAACTCATGGCCGTCTTGCCCAGCGCGATCCACCAGCGCCTGAACCTGACTTTCGATCGTCGCTGCTTTCGCTTGTTGTTCTGACGAAACGCGGGCGTAGATAGCCACCCGCACGGCGGACCCATTCCTGTTTGTCATCCAACTAGTCCTCCCATAGCAAAGTGACCTTCGATCTCCATTTCGGAAGCACTTGTCGCAAGCCGATCGTCTGCAGCGAGATCGCCCTCGGAGCGACAACTGATCGGCCGCGAGAGAATCGGGACTGCCTGCTCGTAGGCGACCGCTAGCAGTTCCGATTCGAGCCGCGAACACTCGAAACCCCGGGTGACCGCGATTTTCGCCCTTGGCTTGGTGCTTGCATCGTCCATGACTGAATCCTCCGTGCGCGCTACATTTACGTAACCTCCTTATCTGAATGATCTTGCTTGAACCGAGACCCCTCGCCGTAGGTCGGCTTCAAGCGGGATCGAGGGATCACAATGTGAAACGTCAGACCAAGTTTTGCAACATCGTTTGAGGCGTGGTCGGAGCGCCCTGGGGCGTTCCGCGTCCCGTGTCTTTGTTCCGGGTCGTTCGATGTTTGCGACCCCGCTTGTCGGTTTCTTCCACCGGGGCTTGAAGCCACATCTTGATCAGCCGTAACATGTGCCGATCGCTGATGCGACGAGCCACCGATTTCATTAACTCGGCATGCGGAATCGAGTCGAAGTAGCCAGACAAATCCGCGTCGATTACCTCCCGATGATGCGAGTGCAGCAGTGCGGAGACCTGCGTAACAGCGTCCAACGCACTGCGATTCGGGCGATAGGCGTTCTGTTCGGGCTGCAAGTCGGCCTCGAAAATAGGCTCAAGAACCAACATGGCAGCCGTCATCACGACACGATCTTTGATTGTCGGAATTCCCAGCGGTCTCGTTTGTCCCGGTTTCCCTGGCTTAGGGATATAAACCCTCCGCACAGGCGCGGGACGATACGATTTCGTTCGCAATTCTTCCGCCAGTTCGCCCAACCACTTCATCCGTCCGTACTGCTCGATGTCATCGAACGTCTGGCCGTCAACGCCCGGCGCTCCGTCGTTGAATTGACAGATGCGATAAGCGTGCCACAGCACATCGGCTCGATACACCTTGTCGTACAGCGCGTAGAATCGGTAATTGGGCGATTCCTTCGCTTTGGCATGCAACGCATCCTGTAGCTGCCCAACCTTCGGTGGAGGTGCTAGGCTCACGCCAATCTCCCGGCTGTTGCCACTTCGTGCGTTAACCTTGAACTAAGGCCCCTTCGCTCCACCGGAGTTACTCGGCTTCATCACTACTACGGGCCTCTCCGCCACCCCACGCAGCCCAGGCTAATCCGTCACCGGAGTCTGGTTGGCGGTCACGCGCCGCCACTGCTGGGGCTTCCCGTGTTCCGACGATTTTCTCTTCCATGCATGCCGACGCCATTACCCCGGCGGAACCGCCCGATGCTGTCGCTATCTTGTCGGGCGGCGACGGCCTTCCCTAAAAACGAGGCAGGTCGGCTTCCGCAATTTCCTTTTCGAGGCCTGCTCGGCGTTCACTCACGTTTCGGCCTGCATGGTCGCTAGGTCACCTAAAGTGACCCGTTGCACCAGAGTACTTCAACGCATTTGTTACCTCCTGCGCCGCCCTGATTGCTTCCGGCCGAGCGACCGATTGGCCGGATGGGATTCGCACCCACTGAAAATCGCCGACTTCACGGCATACTCGGTTTTTGGTGTTTCTCACCATTTAGCCGGCGCGATGAGTTGTTAACACTTTTTTTCCCGTGCCGCACCGCTGCGGCTTCGCCCCAACGCGCTTCGGTCGGCGCCAGCTCAGCGTGCAATTCGAATACTGGTTAAACCTTCCGCTGACCGGCCTGACGAGAAGGGCGTTACCAACAAATGTCACACCCTCATGGTGCACGAACGCGCTTCCGTTCGAACTTAGCTTGACCCCCGGCTGAAAGCTTTTCGACTGGATGGCGCCGCCGCAGAGGTCTTCATCACTGACAGCTTGGAAGAAACGCCAAGCGGCTGAGGTTTGTCCGACTTCCGCTCGTTCGAAAGGCCTCCAACGGAACGGGGTGCCACACCGCTGCCAACGAGCCGCTCAATAGCCCGGCCGGCCTGAGCGAGCCGCGAGGTACCAGGAAATAATGTGGCTGGCCGGGTCGGCGGCAGCTGACGGTTCGGCCGAAATGGCTACGAACTCAGCTTTCCGCTGCCTATTGCTACGACTATTCCGTTACCAACCGTAGTCTGGGAGGTGGACCTGATCACGCAGTTCGCTGCCGATGAAGTAATCCATCACGAACGGCAACTGCTGCATGAGTCGCACGGCCAGGCTGCGGAACGCAATGCCGAACTCCGTCTTCGGAGCAAAGGACGAGGCAAATCGCGCCGCCGTCTTCTGCTTGCGCTTCAGCCACGGCATCAGCCGCCGTTCGTAGCGCGCAAAGGCAGTGGCGTAATCACCGCCGCACGTGTGCAGCTCGCCCGCCAGGACATAAGCCTCGGCCATCGCTAGGAGGGAGCCTTGGCCCGCCAGGAGCGAGACACAGGCCGCCGCATCGCCGACCAGCGCCGTACGCGCTTTTGTCCAACGATCCAGTCGGACTTGGCTGACCCGGTCGAAATAGAGGCCGCCGACGTTTGCCATGGCCGCGAGAATCTGCGGGCACTCCCAGACGACATCGGCAAAGACGTGATTAAGGGCCGATTTGCATTCCTCGTGGTTTGCTCGGCTTTGGGCAGGCAGGTACTCGTCACGAAAAACGAAGAGAAACAGCGTCTTATCCTCGCGCATGGCGAAGCGAAAAATCTGCCGTCCCGGAACCCCGTAGCCGACATAGACGAGCTCGTCGCGCGGGCGATAGCCTTCGACCTCGAAAGCGGCGACGTGATAGCCGAGCGACACCTCGCTCCCCGCATCCGGCCCAAACACTAGTTGCCGGACGCGCAAATGCAGGCCGTCGGCGCCAATCACCAGGTCGGCCTCCCGCGGGGGAGCGTGATCGAAGCCAACCCGCACGCCCTGCCTGGTCTCCTCAATGCTCGCAACGGAGTCGCCGAAGATCGTCTCGACCGCCCCGTCAAGCGTACCGTAGATTGTCACCGCAAGGTCCGAGCGTTGCAGACTAATGTAGCGGCCGTGGGTCAGGCGATCGAAGGAATCTGTTACGTTGCTGGCGATCGTTCGGCCCTGTCGGTCAACGAGGCGCATCTCCTTCACTTGGTAACCCAACTCACGAAGCCGGGGGATCAGGCCCATCTTTTCAGCGATGTCGTAGCCGACCAACCCGAAGTCGATGATGTACCCGCCGGTGCGAAGCTGCGGCGCCGACTCGACGAGCGTCACCTCATGACCGCCTATCCGCAGCCAGTAAGCAAGCGTCGGACCGGCGATGCCCGCCCCGTTAATGATAACTCTCATGCACGCCTCAGTGGGATCAACTCCGTAACTACAAGCTCATTGACGGCGGCGCAGGATTCGATTTCCAAGACATCGCCAATCTCAACGGCGACATAACTTGGATCTCGCCACGCCGCGTGAGTCGCAAGTCCGGCAGCATCCACGGCGCACGACCAATCCTGCCAACCGATGCTAGCGGCCGGCTCGAAGGCGTGTGACCTCCTGCGTCGTCAGCGTCTTTCCACCGATTCCCCAATCACTGCTTCTCGTTTCCTCTATGATCACCAAAGTCTTGTCTCGCAGGCGTTCACCCTCAATGGCGACGAGCGCGTCGGTGACTTTCTCGATCATCTGTCGCTTTTCGGTATCTGTGAAGACTCCTTCGATCACCTTAATGTTGGCTAGTGGCATCTGACCTCTCCTTTCCACGTTTCCAAGTCTGCCGCCTGCGCGAGTTACTTGGACTCGCACATCGGCTGCGAACGACTCGCGGCGGGTACGCCCCACCGCAGATGAAACTTGTGGCACGGCTGCAATCACCTAATTTCGACTTTCACCAGTCACTATCGGTTGCCGTATGCACTGTCTCTGGTCGCTCAGTCCATGTACATTGTCATTCGTTCCTCAAGCGAGGTAAGTTTACTAGCGGTACACTTAAGGTTGACTTATGGTAAACCTGCCCCCGTAACTGAAGGAGCGCAGTATGATCGGTGTATTTGTAACGTTTCGTTACGAAGACAATTTCGATGAACAAGCCCTGCGGAAGATCGCCGAGGGCGCACGCGCAAAGTTTGAGGGAATGCCCGGATTACGCTCCAAAGCTTTCACGTTCAATTCCGGAAAGCGGGAAGCCACAAACTTCTACATTTGGGAATCAGAGGACGCAGCGAAAGACTTTTTCAACGATGCGCTTGTGAAGCGCGTAACGAGTGTCTACGGCGTACGGCCTGACGTCGACTTCGTGCAGATTGCGGCGCTGGTGGAGAACGTTTGATTGTAACAAGACCAAAAGTAGGGAAGCATGGCGTCCCAACCTCACCGCGACCGAGAAGATAGTCTAACGACTCCGGTCACGCCCTCCTTTCGAAACGACGCGACGAAGTTGGCAGTCTCGACGGTACGTCTCCGGGATGGACCTTGGCGGCGGGGCCGCGATGAGCTGTGTCAGATGCCAAGCTTGATGATACTTTGATTCCTGAGACAACGATTGAAACGTTGCGGTCCGCGAATTCATTGGCGAAACGCGTTGCAGCGTTTGGCGCCGAGAAACCAAGGCACTTGGCGTTATCGAGATTGCGCCTTTGCCGCACGCGACAATGCGCACCCATCAACAATGTCAGGTTCTGTCATAACTAGAGCGCAGTGATTCCAACGTCGCGGAGCCGTTGGCACTCCTGGTACATAGTGAGCTGCGCGTATTCGCCGCCGCAAAACTGACCGGAGAAACTGGGACAGGGCTCCTGGCAACGACGCCAGTCCGCGAGCCTGATATTCGCCGGGTCAACGACGACAATGTGCCGCACTTAAGTGGCCGCGGCCATTTGTTTTCAGCAACTGCCGAAGAGGTGGGGCGAATCCCGGTTGAAAGCGCGATAGATTAGTACCCACATCGGCACGCTTACATACACCGAAGTGAGGGGAACGGCTGAGATGAAGACAGAACTAACCGTTGAGACGGCCCAATCATTCTTGAACCTATTCTCACGCTCCGCCCATCGTAGTCTTGTTGCGATTGTGGCGGCGGGCGGCTTATTGCTTTCACCCGTTGATGCAGCCACGGTCAACGACGGCGGCACGGCTGGCACCAACGGGTCGGCTGGCACATTTGGCAACGGCGGACCGGGCGGGGATGGTACCAACGGCGGCAACTCAAATGCGAACGCCGCCGCACCGGCCGATTCAAGCAACAGCGCTTCCTCTACCGGCGGCGCTGGCGGCAGTGGCGGAGGTGGCGGAGTTGGTCTTGGCACGGGTGTTAATGGAGGCGCGGGCGGCCACGGGGGCAACGGCGGTACCGCGAACGCGAGCGCGACTACCTCGGGTTCATTTGCAGGAACGGCCAGCGCCAGCGCATCGGCGCGCGGCGGCACGGGTGGGAATGGCGGAGCGGGAGGGGGCGCGAATCCAGGATCTCCGGGACCGAATGGCGCCGCTGGCGACGGCGGCGCGGCGACGGCGGGCACCATCGTAACGAACTCCGGCGGCAATGCGTCGCTAAACGTTAGTGTCTCGGGTGGCAGTGGCGGCGATGGAGGAAACGGCTTGTTGGGTATAGGTGGGAACGGCGCGGGCATTACCCTTGGACCGATCAGTGTGACTTCGACCGCCCTCAACGGCACTGCCACAGGCACACTTTCCGCCACCGGCGGTTCGGGCGGCGGCGCTGGAGGCAACGGCGCCTCTGTGATTTTGACCAACGCCCTCACTGGAGATAGCACCGGCGGCGGAGGGAGCGTGACGCTTTCGCAAAGCGCCTTCGGAGGAAACGCGGGCGGCGGCTTAACGATTGCACCGGGCGCGGCCGGTAATGCCACAAGTTCGTTGACTCTCAGTAGGACTGGTTTGAGCGGATTCAACGGACTCACTCTGTCTACAGGCGCGTCCGGCGGTTCGGGCGGAGCGCGGAACAACGTTGGGGGAACGGGTAGCGTCGGCGGCGATGCCGTCTCGATCGTCAGCGGTACGAACGACCTGGGGCCGACCAAGGTCAGCGCAAGTGCGACCGGCGGCCCGGGGGGATCGTCTTCCTTTGGCGCGCAAGGCGGTTCAGCAACCGTCAATGCCACTGCCAACGCCACAGGATTGTCGAATGTCCCCAATGTTAGTGGAAATGCCCAAGGCGGTGCCGGCGGAAGCGTCTCCAGTAGCGTTGCGACAAGCGTGGGCGGACGCGGCGGCGATGCAATGGCAACCGGCGTCGGCAACGCCAGCGGCAATGCGAGTCCCTTCATCAGCATGCTTGCCACCGCCGGCGCCGGCGGCGACTCCAGCTCAGGCGGCAGCGGCGGCGCGGGTGGCAATGCCACGGCCGGTGGTAGCGGCAGCAATGCGGGAACTAGTACGATCTCCATCGATCAAAACGCAATCGGCGGACGTGGCGGCGCTGCAAGTGGCACGGGAAAGACGGGCGGCGCGGGCGGCACCGCCACTTCCACTGCCAGCGGCAGCTCGACCGGAGGCGGAACTGTGAACGTGACCGCACGGCAAACCGGCGGCGCGGGTGGCCAAGCTTCGAACGGCGCAGTCGCGGCGAATGGCGCCAACAGTACGGCGCTCAACGCCGTCAGCGGATCGAGCAATGGCACACTAAATCTTATTCAAAGATCGACTGCCGGCGCGGGCGGCGCTGCCTCGGGCGCTACCAGCACGGCGGGCGCGGGCGGTAATGCGAGTTCCGCTGCGACCGCGAGTAATCCCGGCGGAGGTAACTTTGGCCTCGGCACGGAGGCGACGGGTGGCGCGGGCGGACAGGGCACAAGCACCAACGCCGGAAACGGCGGTTCCGCCGTGGCGAGCGTGAATGGCTCCGGCGCGACCGCCAACTTAGTCAGCGTCACCGCGAGTTCGATCGGTGGCGCGGGCGGCGCCACTTCGACATCTGGAAATGCCGGCGCAGGCGGCGGCGCTACGCTCGGAGTGGCAACCGCTTCAAATAACGGTGGGGGCGCGGTGAATGTCACGGGTAGCGTAACGGGCGGCGCCGGGGGAGACGCGAGTACCAGCGGCAACACTGGAAACGGAGGCAATGGCGCGAGCGTCTCGGTCACGAACGCGGTCGACGGCAACACGAACGGCGGAGCCATTTCTCTCACGCAGCGCGCAACCGGCGGCGTGGGCGGAGCCTCCAACACAGGCACTGCCGGTGTCGGTGGCGCGGCGAGCAGTTCTCTTAGCGCTAGCAAGAGCATTGCCGGTTTGTTGACCGTCACTACTTCCGGCCAGGGTGCCAACGGCACGAGTACCACCGGCGCTTCCGGGGCCAGTAACGGCGGAGCCGGCACGTCCACCAGCTCGGCCACGAATTCCATCGGAGCGGCCCGCGCCGTCACAACCGCGAGTGGTGGCGGAGGTGGTACCGGAAATGTAAATGCCAGCGCCGGAAATGCAGGCGACGCCACCAGTTCTGCCACCGCTCAAACTTCCGGCGACGGGCATGCGGCGACGGCCGAAGGTACTGCCATGGGGCGGCCGGGAGGCAGCGTTTACTCGACCGGCGTCAACAATCCCGGCTTCGCCGGAATGACCACCAGCACTTCGACCGCCATCGTTCTCGGCAACAGCACCGCCACGGCCACGGACGTCGCGACAGGAGGCAATGGTGGTGATGTGAACAGCGGCACGGGCAATGGGCGTAACGGCGGTAACGCCAGTTCGACCGCCAACGCGAATGGTAACAACAGCGCCGTCAGTTCAACGGCATCGGCCACCGGAGGAATCGGTGGACTGAAAGGCAGCGGAGCCAGCGACACGGGTGGACTAGGAGGCGTTGCCACGGCCATGGCCAACAGTACCGGCTTGGGCGCAGTCAATGCTACGGCCAACGCCACGGGTGGCATTGGACGCCAGGGCTCCGCCGACGGAATCGCCAACGCGATGGCAAGCTCTACCATCATTGCGGGAGGATCTGGAACAGCCTTCGCCCATGCGAACGGCCGTGGCTCCGGCGGGACTTCTGGTGCCACCGCCGCAACCAGCGGCGGAGCGATCACCTCGCTCAAAGCGGTTACTAGCTCTCCCGTGTTAGCATCATCGCCTAGCTTCCAGGCAGAATCACGCGCCAAGATCGGCGGCGCCGAGTTCGCATCCTCGCCTGCTTTTGGTCTACAAGCCGCCGCCTATGCTACCGCCAATCCCACGAGTCCCAGTGGCCCGTTTGCCGCGAACACTCTCGCGGTTTTCACTCAGGGCGCTTATTCGCCCCTGACGACCGCCACTGCAGCCACCTACACCAGCGATATCCTGCTTTCCGTGGATCCGAGCCAGCTTGCGGGTGTGGGAGGATTGAAGATCGGCTTCTACGCGCCAGCATCATCGGGCAGCGGCTTCGATTCGTTGACTCTGCAGGTGTTCAAGGAAAACGCGCTGGTGATCAACCAGACGTTCGCCACACTGGCCGCCGCGAACACATTCTTCAATGGAACCATCGTCGACCTAGGCTCCAACTTCACGGGTGTCACCGGCACGCTCGACTTGAAAGTTTCAATGTCTCTGACCGCGGACACGAACGCCGACAGCTACCGATTCAATTCCGCCTTGGGCACCGTCGCCGGAGGCCCCACTCTCACCGGCGACTACAATAATAACGGCGTCGTCGACGCCGCCGATTATGTCGTTTGGCGAAATACCAACGGCGGCAATTCACAGGCGTATGCCGATTGGAGGGCGAATTTCGGCGCGCACTTGGGTTCCGGTGGCGGCGCCGCAGGAGCCTCGCCCTCCAACGCCGCTGTGCCTGAACCAGCTACATTGGGATTACTGATGCTTGCGATAGCAGGCTGCGGTGTGCGGTGGTATCGAGCCGCTTAGAGCGTGTCTTCAAATTGCCTGAAAGGCTAGAAACCGTTACGACTCCGCATCTTGTTTTCTCAGGTCAAGGAAGACGGAGCCGTAACGATGAGCGGACAATATCCCAGCGATTTGACGGACGGGCAATGGCAGGTTATTCGGGGGCTGCTGCCTCGGCGGCCAAGACGCGGGCGTCGGCCGATTTGTCGGCGTTTGATTCTCAATGCGATTCTGTACCTCAATCGAACAGGTTGCCAATGGCGCTCGCTGCCGCATGATTTTCCCAATTGGAAAACCGTCTACACCATTTTCTGGCGTTGGCGTCGAGCGGGCGTGTGGCGGAAAGTTCATGAAGCCTTGTGCCGGCGAGTGCGCCGGCAGAGCGGCAAACAGCCAACTCCCAGCGTGGCCATCGTCGACAGCCAGTCGATCCGCACGGCCGAAGGGGGCGAAGAACGAGGCTACGACGCGGGCAAAAAGATCACGGGCCGCAAGCGCCATGTGGCCGCCGACACGCTGGGATTAGTGTGGGCGGTCGTGGTGCACGGCGCCTACTGGCAGGATCACGACGGGGCCTGTTTGGTGCTGATGCGGCTCCGACAACTGGGACGCCTCCGAGTGGTGTTTGGCGATTCGGCCTACGGCCGTAACGGCTTGCCGACGTGGGTCAAGGAAACGTTCGGCTGGGTCCTGCAAACGGTCCTGCGGCCCGTCGGCGTTAAAGGCTTCGTCGTCTTGCCCAAACGCTGGATCGTCGAACGCACCTTCGCCTGGCTGGCACGTTGCCGCAGACACAGTAAAGATTACGAACGCAACACCGATACGAGCGAAGCCATGATCCACATCTCCATGATCGCCTTGATGGCACGCCGACTCGATCGACTAAAATCATTTTGAAGACACGCTCTTAGACAGTCCCAGCGACGCTTCAACTGTGAAGCTCTTATTCAATTCGCCGTTTCTCGGAACGCGGCGCCATGCTGCATTGTGGTATTCGGTACTGCGCGCACATGACGAACCCCTGAATGGTGCGTAGTTCTATCTAACTCCTATTAGCATCTTGCGTTTGATCACGCGCCGGGGCTCGAGCATCGAATCGTATTTCTTCGGCCTGCGTTTGCGTAAGCGCGGTTCGAAACGATTCGGCCGGTCGGCAACACGGTGAGTTGCGACAGCTTCAAGGAACTGCTGGTACAGGTTTCGCCGATGCGTCCCGTCACGGTCACCTTGAACGGCGAAGAGCGGCTGAAACGCTTCCAGCGTCTGGATCGTGCCTTTGAAGCTGATTGCTCTTGGCTCGATGCCGTGGTTGGTCGCCGCTTGAGCGATTATGGTGCGGATGAGATTGTAAGCCAGAATGTGAGTCTAGATCTCTCTACGTACCAGCTCTGGCGTCTTACAACGCAAGATATCCATTTGCATCGTTTGCTTGAGTGACCGCAGATCGAGTTCAGTGTGCCAATCATAATACCTCCCAAGATAACACTTTTATTGAGCTAGCGTTGCTACTGACAATGCTTTTCATTGTCATCAGGTCTCGGCTTCGGAGTGATGAGTTCTTCTGGGTAAGGCTGCGGCCAGCCACGCGGTGAGTGACGGAGCCGACGCAGGCGGTGCAGTTCGTCGGGGTCCGCGTAAATCGCCCAGCGACCTCCCGCGGCCGTGACTTTGCGAGAGGTCACCCAGCCGACGCATTGCCAACGATGGAGCGTTGCGATTGGCATCGACAGCTCCGAGGCCAGGTTCGCGAGCCACCATTCGTCGACTTGAAGATATTGTTGAGCGGCGCCATTGCTAGGCAACGCGCCTGCACTCGCTCTTCGTTCACGCAGCAAGCCGCTCAGGATTCCTTTGGTGAATTGTGACGTTCGCTTGGGCGGATGAAAGCCTTCGGCGTTCAGCGCCGCCGCAATCTCGGACAGTGTTTTACGCTGCGCACGCAGCGCCTCAACGCGGGCTAGCAGTTCCTCGTAGTTGGATAACTGTTCGTAGGTTTGCACCGGACGACTCAATGTATGCCGGCTGACGAACCCGCCGGCCCAGCGCAGTTCGACATCCACGCGGTCCGTGTTGCCTTCCACGGCCACGGTGACTTGTTCCAGCAGTAGCCGGGCGATCGTTTGCCGATCTTCGGGCGTTGTCGAATCAGCATGCCACAGCGCGGGCAGATCCTCCGCTAACGAGAGAATCTGCTGATGCTGCTGTGGCGAGAGTTGCGTTGGGCTATCTTGTTGGAATCGCGCGTAGTCGGCCTGCAGCTGCTCATCCGCACGAAGCGCTTCGTCCCAGCGTCGTTCCAATTCGCGAGCCACCAGGCGATGGTCGGGATCGACCGCCGCGTATTGCCTGCGTGCCTGCTCGACTTCGTAACGCGAGCGCGTGAGCCGCTGTTGCCAGTGATCGTCAAGCTGCTTTCGCTCACGCTCCGCGTCTGCCGTCGCGGCTAGGCTCAGCTCCAAGGATGCGGGTGCGACGGCCCCGAGCAACCGCTCGACCACGAAGGTTTCGAGAACTGCGCCCGAGAGGCTTTGACACACCTCTTGACCGTAGTCGATCGCATCACGCTGGCAGCTGTAACGCAGCGTCTTCTGGGCATCGACATTGTTATATCCGACCATCATCCGGTACCCGCAGCGGCCGCAGACTAACAACCCGGCCAGGACGCTTGGCCCATGGCGGGGAGCGGCGAGCAGCTTACCCAAGCTGCTGTTTTCACGCAGCGTTTCCTGGTTTGTCTCGAATTGCTCCCACGAGATATAAGCCGCGAAGCGATCCTGGATCAGCACGCGACAGGCATCGTGCGAGTTCAAGGTACGTCCCGTAGTTGGACGTCCAGCGATCTTCTTGCGAGGATCAATCTCTCGATGGCCCCAGCGATAGGCGCCGGCGTAGATCGGATGATGCAGCATGTTCAGCAGAGTCACGCGATTGGGCCGGCGCCACTCCAGTTCACCACGGTTCGGGCCAAAGTGCGGCCGAACTGGCAATTTGACATCGTTCCGCACGAGCCACTTCAACAAGCCGTTGATGCTGCCGCGACGCGTGAACTGCTCGAAGATCAATCGCACCACAGACTGAACTTGCTCGTCCGGGTCGATGACGAAGTCGCCGCCGCCGTCCCTGGCAGAAAGGCTGCGCACATATCCGATCGGTGCGTGATTGATCACCTCGCCGCGCTGGGCCTTGTTCCACATCCCTTGCTGCAGACGACTCTTGAGGATGTGCAATTCCGCTTCGCTCATGGTTCCTTTGAGGCCCAAGAGCAAGCGGTCGTTGTACTGGCTCGGATCGTAAAGACCGTCGGCGTCAGCCAGTAGCGTTCGATAAATCGAGCACACTTCTAATAAGGCATGCCAATCCTTGCACGAGCGTGCCAGTCGACTCATCTCCAACCCTAGAATTAGGCCAACACGGTCCGAACTGACCTCCGCCAGTAAGCGCTGAAACCCGCTTCGTCCTTCGGCCGAGCTGCCACTGTGCCCTTGATCTTCATCAATCACTTCCACCGCTGCAGTGGGCCAACCGAGCGCCACCGCCCGATCCGCCAAGGCATACTGCCGTGCTGTCGACTCGCGGTGTTCGAGTACTTGCTGCCGGGTCGATTGCCGCACGTAGACGATGGCCATTCGCCGGAGTTGTTCGTCCGTGATCTTGTCCGAGCGGAGCGTATCACTTGGCGGGGCTGTGCTTTTCGGTTCGAGTCGCGCCGGTGATGGCGACTTGCTGCGCCGGTGAATTGAAGCGTGGCGTTACTCATCGGCGTCCTCCTTGTCGGTTGGAGGAACCAGCCGCTGAGCGAGAATCCGGCTCAGTTGGGTGAGTAGCTCGTGCTGCTTGGTCGGCGACAGTCGCGTCCAGAGTTGGTCCAGCGGAACTGTGGTCGCGACTTCGAGTGGATTGGTCGTTGGGCGCGGGGGGGAACGCGTGACCGCATGGGGAGCCTCCTTGCTCGGACTGAGTGCTAGCAGCTTGCTGCTGTCGACACCAACATGCTATCCGCAGCAGCGCCTTTGAGGACACCTTAATCTCAAGCGGCGAACTGATACAAGAGTGCGCTTGACGTGCAGTCCGGCTGGTAGACCTCGGCATTCCAGCGCGGCACGATAAAGTTCCGCCAAGTCGCCAGCCGTCACCTCGGCATCCAGTAACGTTGAAACAACGATCATACTTCGGCAGCGGAATCCCGGCTGCTGAATTCGCACGCGTGTTTCACGGATCGTGAGTCGCTCGGGAAGCGATTTGAGAGTTTGCCAGTCGATCGAGCGAATGCGACCTGGGCGGCGCCACTCGACAATGTGATCATCCTTCCCCAATCGCTTACCACTCCTGAAGTCCACCCTGCGGCAATGATGGATGCGAGTGACCGTGTCGACGCCACGCTGCTTGAGCAGAAAGATTTCGTGCCACGCACACATGTACCGGTCGGCGAGGAGGACATCTCCGGGAGTCAAGATGTCCCACAGCTTGCGGAGCATTCCCAGTTCGCTGTGACCCTTGCCTGAATAACTGCAGATGCCCAGATCGAGCACAGCGCCACACGAGAGAGAGAAGAACGCTGCGATCCGCGCCAGCGGGAACCCGACGCCGAGTCTCTGTTGAGGAGGCTGTGGATAAGCCTGTTGATTCTCCACGGTATCCGGCATCGACACCGTTGAGCCATCGTACGTCAAAACGCGGCGACCTTTCCGAAGCCACTCCTTCTTAGCCGTGTTATCTAATGACTGCCCAGCTTTGCGTGCTACCTCTGCATAGAACTGTTCGGGTAATCGCTTTCTAGCTTGGCAGTATGCGCCGGTTTCCGCCGAGCAAGGGCGTTGACCGCGCGAGACGCGATGAGCAATTAACCGAGCAACTGCCGCGCGACAGGAATGATCCTGGCTCAGGACTTGGCCAAGAAAGACCCACAGCGTGACCAGCGGTGAATAGATCCGGTCCAGCCAGACAACATCCAATGCTTTCAATGCTTGCGCTACCGCACTTTCCGAAAGTACATCCGTGAACGGCAACTCGCCGTCCTGCAGAAATTGCCGCCGCAGAAAACGCACTTGTTCGCGAAATCGACGGTGATTAGAAAACGACATTATGAGGCCTCCTTGCCAGTGATGGGTGTGTGACAACTCCATCTACGCAAGAGAGGCCTCTTTTACCTATATCAATTCAGCGCAACACCTTACGTGGGAACTACGCACCATTCGTCGAACCCCTATATGGCCTCCGGTGTCAAGAGAGCGCGCGGAATGTGTTCCCGTTTAACTTGGCTTTCTTGATCTCTTTGGATCGAACGGGTGTATTCGAAATGATGTGTATCGAAACAGCTTTCTGATTGCTCGTGCGATTCTGACTTGCGGTTACGTCAGGCCAAGCGGCGCGACGCACTCAAACCCCTATCAGACGGTCGGCCCCAGCCGGCACGAAGCCGGCCGAGACAGTGGCATGACCGGCAATATCGGTATTCACATGCCACGCCGTAGAAGCACATCGGTTCCCTGAGCACCGTCCATTCATTCCAGCAGTTCATCCCACGGTTGCAGCGGGAGTCTTAGTTCGTCTTAGGCTCGGGCCAGGGGCAATCACGCCATATCGATTCCACTATCTTCGGTATGAGGTAAATGCGGGCACCGGCGGCGGTCCAATCCGTCCGAGCAGGTTCTGTGACCTGAGTTCGTCATTACGGCTCCGTCGCCGGCCCCGCTTAGCTGGCGAAAAACTTCACCGCATCAAAGGATTCCTTTCGCTTGAGCATCTGATACACAGCGCGGGCGATCTTGCGAGCTAGCAGCGTCATGGCTCGCGACTTGCCGTACTTCTTCTCCTTGCGTTTGAGGAATGCCTTGGCGTCTTCGCTATAACGAAGCATCCACAGCACCGCTTCGGAGAAAGCCCACTTTAAGTGCACGTTGCCGATCTTGGCGCCACCGTGTCCGGTGACCTTGCCATCGCTAGTCTGCTTCGGTGTGACGAGCCGGGCATACGACAAGAAATCCCCGACACTCGGAAAACGGTCGATCGTGTGGATCTCATACAGCAACACCAGCGAGAGAATCTTGCCGATGCCGGGGATCGTTCGAAGTAAAGAGCATGCTTTCGGATCGTGCAACTTAGCTTCCCGAAGTAAGTTCGTCTCCAGTTGCTTGATGAGATGGTCGTAGTGGCCGACCATCAGCAGGTCGGCCTCAACGTTCAACCGCGCGCTGCTCTCTGCAAATCGATCCTACACGTCGCGGTTAGCAGCATACTTTAACATCTTCTCGAACGGATCCTGGTTATATTGCTGGTTCATAAGCTGGACGTGGGCCAGCAGTTCGCTGCGGCGGCGTACCAGAAACATTCGGCGTCTCACCAGATCGCGGGTGGCCCGCATCTCACGCGGGTAGACATAGCTCAGCGGGAACGTGCCGCCTCGCATGAGCCGAGCGATCTTCTCACTGTCGAGCTTGTCATCCTTCTTCTTGCCTCCGTGAATGGCCTTCATATACAGGGCATGGCCTAGGATGAACTTGATCTTCTGTTCCAGGCACAAGTCGGCGAGCCAGTACCAGGTGAACATGCACTCGGCGCCGACAATGAGGTCGTCCCGGAAGCCCTCGACGGCACTCAAAAAGTCGTGCGGTTTAGCCCGCACGTTCCGATGCAGAAGCTTGTTACCCTCGCGGTCGAGGATGCACAGATACATTCTCTTCGTGTGCAAATCCACGCCGCAATAATATCGATGCTGGCCATTGTAGAATCTCATCATGGTCCTCCTTGCTAGGGCACCCTTGAGTCTCGGAACCGCTCCAAGACGCAGGTTGTGTTATTAAACAAGAAGGCCTCTCAGCCGAGGCCATAATGAGAATCCGTCCTGGGGTCGTTAATTAGCATGTCTCGATTGAAAGCTATATAGATGGGTTGATAACGCATTTACAGATCTGAAATATCGCCTCAGCCCGGTCTGGCACTGAGACGGCCAGGCCCGCAAGTGCTACGAAAACTGCTACCGCCCACTGTTTAACGTAGCCGACAACGGCACGTTGATCGTGGAACAGCAGAATCAGAACCACTAGGTTGCCAATTTGAGCTATTCGGAGTTTAGCCGTGCAATGCAACGTTAGAAGTCCGACGATGCGTTTTCAAGTCTCTCGGTCAAGTAGATGGGGTTCGCTATTCGTTTGCCTCAATTACTCTTTGCGGTCGGAGACGACCGTAATGGGCTTTTTTATGGCGAACGATGTCGACGATTGGCGCCGCGCAGTCAAGCGCATCAACAGAGCATCAGCCACCCCGTCGATGACGATATTCTCCGAATTCTGCAATAGCCCTTCATAAACTCAATCGGAACTGGGCCGATTTGAAGTTTCTTTGGCTTTCCGTCAGAATTCTCGACTGGTAACCAACCGACTGCCGGGTCTAGTAATAGCCAATTCCGCGCTTCCAAGTCTTCTATGGACACGGACCAACTCCTAAACCGCGTTGCACAAGGCGAAGATTCCGCCGCCGGTGAACTTTTGGCTCGCCACAAAGATCGGCTCCGTCGCATGATCCAACTTCGCATGGATTCTCGACTGTCGCCTCGGCTCGATCCGTCGGATGTCGTTCAAGATGTCCTAATCGAAGCTCACAAAAAGCTGCGCGCCTATGCCGACGATCGATGTATCGCCTTCTACCCTTGGCTGCGGGAGATTGCCTGGGAAACGCTTATCGATCTGAACCGTCGTCATATCTATGCCCAACGGCGCTCCATACACCGCGAAACCAACCACCTCCACCTGTCCAATGAATCCCACGCGTTGCTTGTCGATCGCCTCGTGGCGTCGGCCGCATCGCCAAGCGAACACCTCATTCAAGCCGAAGTCCGCTCCCGACTGCAAAGTGCAATCTCGCAGCTTCCAGGTATCGACCGTGAGGTCATCGTCCTGCGCCATTTGGAAGAGCTCAGTTTTTCCGAAACGGCAGCCGTGCTCGGCCTCTCCGAAAATGCCGTCTACTCCCGCTACCGTCGAGCCATCGAGCGCCTCCACCGCATGCTCCATCAAGGTTAGTCCTATGCAAAGTGCCATCTTCCACGTTTCAGGCGATGCGCCAACCGAACGGCTCGACCAACTCATTGCCATAGTCTCGGCGCGAATCGAAAACGGCGAGCCAGTCGACCTGCGGGCGCTCACCGCCGACTGTCCAGAGCGCTGCGAGCAGCTTGAGATGCTTCTGCCCACGCTGCAAGCGCTCGCCGATATCGATCAACGTCAACTTTCAACGAGTACCGCGTCGGCATTTAACAAATCGTCCTCTCGCGGGCCGCTTCCGGTGGGCGCCACGTCTACGGACGGCGTGCTCGGAGACTTTCGGATCTCTCGCGAAATAGGCCGCGGCGGCATGGGCGTGGTGTACGAAGCCGAACAAATCTCGCTCAGTCGCCGCGTCGCGCTCAAGGTACTTCCGTTTGCCGCGATGCTCGACAAGCAGCAACTCGCCCGATTCAAAAACGAAGCCCGCGCCGCCGCGACGCTCGACCATCCAAACATCGTCGCAATTTACTCGGTCGGCAATGATCGCGGAGTGCACTATTACGCGATGCAGTTAATCGAAGGACGATCTCTAGCCGAAGTTCTGGCAGAACTAAAATCGGATCGCCCCACTTCGACCGGTCAAATGATCAAAAGCACCGATGTAGTCAATGCCGCGCCGCCGGCCGACACCGTGAAGGCCGCCCAGACTAAGAGGGACGGAAAAGGCGACGGCGCTTTCTCGGCAGTTCCATCCGTCGTCTCCCGCGAGTATTTTCGCGCAATCGCCCGCCTCGGCATCGAAGCTGGCAACGCGCTCGATCATGCACACCGCAACGGTATTCTCCACCGCGACATCAAGCCGGCAAATCTCCTCGTCGACGACGCAGGCAAACTCTGGGTCACCGATTTCGGACTTGCCCGCATTGAGCAAGATGCTGGCATGACAAATACCGGTGACATCTTGGGCACTCTCAGATACATGAGTCCCGAGCAGGCACTCGCCAATCGCGTCATTGTCGATCATCGCAGTGATGTCTACTCACTCGGTTCAACGATCTTCGAACTGCTGAGCTTGCAGCCAGCTTACGGAGCGAAAACTCGGTCAGAGCTTTTGCAGCAAATCTCGATTGAGGAGCCCCGAGCTCTGCGCCAACTCAATCGCCAAATCCCTACTGACCTTGAGACAATTGTCGGCAAGGCGATGGAAAGAAATCCAACTGATCGCTACGCCACCGCCGAGGCCTTCGCCAACGATCTAAATCGATTTTTGCAAGATCAGCCGATTCACGCTCGCCCTACCACGCCGCTACAGCGCCTCGGAAAGTGGTCCCGCCGGCATCGTGGGCTTATGCTCTCGGCCTTTGTAATCCTTTGCATCGCCACAGTATCCCTTGCCGTCAGCACTATTCTTGTCACCGGAGCATACCGCGAAGCGGCCGTCCAGAAGCAACAGGCCGATGCCTCACTCGCAACCACGCACGCCGCAATCAATCAGATGCTCACCAGCGTTGCCGATGCGGAGGTAACCAGACTTCCCGAATTTGAGTCTATTCGAGATGAACTCCTCGACACTGGCGTGCACGTTTACACCAAACTAATCGAGCACAATCCAAACGATTCGCTCTCCTACATGCGTCGCGCGCACTTGCACGAGAGTCGTTATCGATACGAAGAAGCTCGTCGCGATTTAGAAAGTGCGGCCGCGATCAACCCAAAAACCGATATCGTCGAAGCCGCCTACGCTCATTTTCTCGCTCGTTGCCAAAAGACGACGGTCCGCGACTACAAAGCCGCCGTGGCACACGCACAAACCGCCGTCGACCTCGACCCGAAGAAGTCCGCCAACTGGGAGGTGCTCGCGCTCGCTTTGAGGCAGTCGAAACGACTGCCCGAGGCGCTCGTAGCCGCGAATAAAGCCGTCGAAGTCGATAACAAGTTAGCCCGCGCATTTGCCACTCGCGCCGAAGTTTATCGAGAGTTGCGCATGCGAGAACTCGCCCTGGCCGATATCAATCGTGCAATCGAACTCGACCCTTCGTTTGGGGACGCTTATCGAATTCGTGCAGGCACGAAACTATCGCTCGGATACATAAAGCACGACAAGGAAATGATGGCCGAGGCGATCAAAGATTTCGAACGAGCCGTAGAGTGCGACCGTTTTAACACCTACATTTTCGAGGAGCGCGGAGACTTCTATTTCAACTCCGGTGACTTTCGCAAGGCGCTAGCCGATTTCGACACGGCAATCAAAGTCGCTCCGTCTAGGTCTTTTACATACAAACATCGCGCCGCAACGCATTTCAAGCTACAAAATTACGCCGCCGCGCTGCAGGATATTACGAAGGCCGTCGAGCTCGAACCGCTCGACATATCAAACTTGTTGTGGATCCCGCCGTCCGAACTCGCATCGTGCCGAGACGAAGCACTGCAGACAGGCATGCTCCACCTCGCCGACGAAACCATCCGAAAAACGCAGCATTCGCGCGAGCATCTGATCGACGCCTACCGCGCGAGCCAACATCTATGCTGCCCTAAAAAACCCCGACGCCGCGGATGCCGACCGTAACGAAGCCTCCCGGCTAGCTCGCGAAGCGGACGCGAGTATCGCAGATCCATCGAAAAAATAAATATCGCAGCGGCTGCTTTCCGGCAAAGGCTATTGGCTGATGCTCAGCAGCAGTCCCGGGAGTCGTTGCTTCTGAGTTTTCCCGAACGAGCCGTTGGGCGATTGATCGACCTATTTCCATCCGTTCCCTCAACGGTGAAATGTAACGTGATGATACATAGTTCCATTCGGTCAAAATGAGCATAGCATCGTTACGCTCGCTCGCTTGACTTCGAACCACTATAAGATCGGCAGCTGCTGTCGGTGACCGGCGACTACAACGCGAACTCTATCGTAGATGCGGCCGACTACGTGGTAAGGCGAAAATCCGTGGGCCAAACTGGAACGCAACCCGCCGCCGGAAACGGCGACCATCTTGTCGACAATCTCGACCATGGTGTTTGGCGGCAGCGTCATGCGAATAATGCCGCACGTACTTACCACGAACCGGTTCCAAATACGTTGGATTGATAACGCATTTTCGCAGCCGGAATGACCCCCGACTGTCAGGCCGACCGCGGAGACGAGTTCTCGGAAGGGAAAATCTGTCCCGAAAAGCTACCGCATTGATGAGTTTAGAGATGCCCGGTGAAGGCGTCAGCGCGGACGCCGGTGTAGGTTGGATGGCGGCCCTCAGGACCGTTTCTTAACGGTGGGTTACCGAGGCGAGTCGGAAAAGGCACGACTTGATGAGATAACTGCGGCGAAAACGTGAAGCCGTTGAGCAGCCGCGGCGGCGTCGGACCCGGCTCGTCACTTTCAAGCGATTCCTGAACTGTGAATGATACGCTCAGCCCGAACGCCTATGTGCCCAGACGGTGTGAGCACGATAGGCGACGGGCCGTGCAAGTTCACGGAATCGTAACCCAGCCTTCAAGCGCCTGGTGAGCGGCTGCGTCGATGGTGCCAGGGTTGAACACAACGCCGTACTTGTCAATCTGACGTTGCTCCAGCTGCTCGCCCGCTGCGCCAAGGCGACTGGAGTATTTCCAGATGCCTCCGCTGACCAGATCCAATTCCGACATTTCGAGTGCTTCCGACTTCAAGTGCGTATTCATGACTGTATTTCCTTTCATGGATTGCCCTATTTGGTTGATGGGGCCGGCACCGGGAGGGCTGCGACGGTAGCCGGCCATGTGATCTCAGGCTCGCTGCCTGATCGATCTTCGCCTACTCCTACGCGGCTAAGCTCCATCTGTTACAGAGACAGCCGGGATTTCGTCTTCAGACGCTCGTCATGCCCACGAAATTATTCGAGCAAATTTCATTTCCCGATGACAATCATTGGTTTGCTGGGGCGATTCTTAAGCAATCGCGACCGTCGAGGGTCAGACCAAGTGCCGAGATGAGTTTTCGGGCGCCTGGGATGTGCCGTTAAAGGTATGACTTGTGAGAATTGCCGCCCGTGTGTAGTCGGTCGAGATAAACGGCACTATCACTCATCAATGACTTGTTGGAACTTTCTACTCTTTCCGCCGTCTTCGAAAACACCAGCCAACGGTCGCAAACATCAGCATCACCACCGTTGCTGGCTCGGGCACGGCGGCATTCACACTGGCACCCGAACCGCTGCCGGCGGTTTGGCCGAAGTTGGCACGCCATACGTCGTAATCATTCTGCGTGTACGTGGTTCCCAGTCCTTTGCGCCACACAACGTAGTCGGCTGCATCGACGATTCCGTTGTTGCTGTAGTCGCCTATGAGCGGCGATCCGCCCGAGACCGAGAGCACGCCCGATGAGTATAGATTCGTGGCGTCCTAAGCCCGACCTGTCGGTAGCGCAGGCAGCAGGACGCTCGAAAATTGGCCACTGACATCGCCCCAGTCGATGATGTCGAAGCTGTCCCCAGTAGCTGGAATGAAATTACTCAAGAAGACTTCCAACTCGCCGTCCAGCGTCGCGGTGCCGGTGACATTCAGTTGACTGTACTGGGCGCCCACCGTTGGGCCGTCGAGTTCGATTTGCAATTGGCCATTGTACAATTGGGTGTAATTGCCGGCGATGGTGAGCGGTCCTGCCGCGAATGGGGCAACGACGCCGCTACTGAAAACGTTGCCTGTAACTGTGCTATTGCCCAGAACGGTTCCGGTTGGGCCGACAATAACCGATCCAGCTACTGAGACGCTTCCTCCGCTCGTCACCGTGAGCGTACCGGCACCCCCGATGCCCACGAGTAAATCGCCTGTGCTAGTAAAGGTTGCCCCGGCACCGTCGACCGTGGCCATTCCCGCGCTTCCGGGGAACCCGGCAAGCACACCCACGCTACAAGTGACCGCGCCGCCATTGGTGATCTGCAGCGTGCCAGTGCCCTGGGAGCCGACCGAAAACTGGCCGCTACTGGTCCAGTGGGAGCCGAGGCCGTCGACGGCAATTGCGCCGCTGTTCCTAGTGTTAAAGCCGACCGCGGCCGCGCCGACGTTCAATGATCCACCGGTGGTGATCGAAAGCGTGCCGCCATCGACGATCGTGTCACCAGCGTAAGCGTGCGCTGTTGTACCGGCGCCGATCTTGGTCAGTGAGCCGCCGCTGCCAGCGGTCGCTCCACCGTTTTCCTGGAGGGACCCCGCGAAAGTCGTATCCAAATTATTGCCACCGATGCTCAGGTTATTGGCGCCGAGGAATACCTTGCCGCTACCCTCCATCGAGCCGACGCCGACGCTGCCCGCGGTGTGGCTACTGATATCGAGAAATGCATTGCCGAATACTTCCACGCGCGACGTGCCGCCGGAGCTGGAATCCAGGAAATTGATTCCCGCGCCCAATCCGCTGTTCGTGCCGCCATTGGCGATGAGCGTGGCGCTCGCTGCCGACGAGCTGCTGAAAAACTCGGTGAGTCCGCCGCCGGCGTTGCTCACCGATCCACCGTTGGCCGTCAGTGTGGAGCTGGCCGCGGTGGCGGAATCGGTAAACTCCGTGATGCCGCGGAGCCCGCCGGCGATCGCCGCGCCATTCGTCGTGAACGCTCCATTTCCGGCCGACGAGCTGTTTAAAAACGCCGTGGCACCGCCGAGCGCACCGCTAACGGTGCCGGCATTAGTGATAAACGTGCCGTGTCCGGCGGTGGCGCTGTTGTAAAAGAACGTGCCGCCGGCATCTGCGCCGGCGACGGTAGCCCCATTGGCGGTGAAGTTCCCGTGATCAGCGGTCGAGCTATCTCAGAAACTTCGTTCGGCCGCCATTGGCCCCGAACACGCTGCCGCCGTTGGTCGTAAAGGCACCGTTGGCCGCTGTCGACATATCAAAGAACTGCGTGCTGCCGCCATTAGCACCGCTGACGGTTCCACCGCTGGCCGAGAAGTTGCCTCCGCCCGCCGTGGTGCTGTCAAAGAATTGCGTCGTACCGCCGTTCGCGCCGCTGATCGAGGCCCCTAAGTTCTTGAACGTCCCGCCGCTCGCCGTGGAGGAGTTGTAGAACGCTGTTTCGCCACCGAACGCGCCACTTATAAAGCCGCCCGCGTTGTCGAAGTTGGCGGCCCCCGCGTTCGAGCTGTCTAAGAACTCGGTCGTGCCCACAATCACCGAGCTATTGGCAATCGCTGCGCCGCCCGTACTAAGAATGGCCGAGCCGGCGGTCGACGCATTATGAAATATCGTCATGCCGCCGAAAGCGTGGTCGACGGAGCTGCCCGCGGTCGCGAAGAAACCGCTACCCGCGGTGGCGGTGTCGTAGAACTCCGTTCGTCCGCCGAACGCGCTGGCGACCGTACCGGCTTCGTTGCCGAAGACGCCGAAGGAGGCGGTCGCGTCCTCGACGAATTGCGTCAATCCGCCGACAGCCCCGGCGACGACGCCTCCCTTGTTGGTGAACGTGCCATGGTCCGCAGTCGCAGATACAGAGAAGAGCGTGCTGCCTCCGGTCGAGCCGCCGGCGCGGCCACCGTTGTTGATAAAGGTGCCGTGGTCCGCAGTCGGCAAATCGCCCCCCAGCGATTCATAGATGAATTGAACATAGCCGCCGCCGGTCCCCGCGACGAGCGAGCCTTGATTAGTAAAGACGGTTTGGCTCCCTGCGCGGGTTCCCGAAGTAAAGACGATCGACCCTCGCTTGCCACTGCTATCCACGTCCGTCACAAAGTTCTGCGGGACACCCGAAGCATTGATGATGCCGGTTGTGCCGGGATCTGGTAAACCGCTAATGAAGAACGGCTCGTCAGGCCCCACGCTCAACGTGAAGGCCGACGGCCCACCGAAATAGAGCAAATAAACCTCATTGCCAAAAGCAGCGCCTGTAAGTGAGATCGACGTAATGGTTGAACTGTCGAACTCAGCCTCGTCCCGATTGCCACTCGGCACGACGCCGCCCACCCAGTTGGCCGGCGTGTTCCAGTTGCCCGAGAGTGGAACGCCGCTCCACGTGGCGGCCGTAGCCGCTAGCGCCCCGCCGCAACACAACTGCAGTAGTAACGAGCCGCAAATCGTGCAAAGAGTTATCGGGCCGGGAAGACGCTCGAGCGATTCTCGCGGCAAAGCAAAAGCTGTCGAACAAGCGTCGCTATGCGCGGTGCTCAACATAATCGGAGACCAAGGTCTAAGACGTAAACTCAATCGCGCGGCCCCTGAGCACTGGCATCCTAATGCCTGCGTCTGGTAGGAGCAACAAACTGCAGTTCGACAGGCTGCCCGCCTGTCGAGCTGCGGGTGTCGTTTACCGTTCAATCGCGAGATGTTCGGCTAAAGTACGACCGACCCATCCGGCCAACAACTTCAAACCGTTCCAAAAAGCTGTAGCATCGGTGAGTTTAGAAAAACGCCTGGCGAAGGCGTCCGCAGCGGTCGTGGGATTGGGCAGGATCGTCGCTCGTCGAAGGGTTTTTAACGGTCGTTTTGTGACCAGTCGCACGCGTTAATGAGTTGTTGGAACTGTTATGCGGACCGGCGTCTCCGGAGACACGAGCCAGCCGCCGCAAACATGAGCAGCACGAGCGTCGTCGGCTCCGGCACGGCGGCACTCGCAGTGGCGCCTGATCCGCCGCCGGCAGTTTGCCCGAAGTGGGTGCGCCATGAATTGTAGTCCGACTGGCCGACAACTCCCACATTGTTTGGATCGCGATTGGCGATCGTCGCAGCACCCAACTGGCGGCGCCACGTGACATAGTCGGAAGCGTCAACCCTGCCGTCGTTGTTGTAATCGCCAACCACCGGTCCTGCCGTGATTTGCAGCAAGCCCGTGCCCGTGATTAGCGACGTATGGTAGCTGGCGCTCTGGTTCCCGACCGCTCCCCACAGACCAAACACTTGCATCGCGCCATTGATGAGCAGCGAGTGGATCATGTCCGCGCTGTCAGAGAATTGCAAATCGAGCGTCGCACCGCTCGAGAGCAGAACGTTCGCCGTGTCAGCCAGGCAACGGTTCGTGATTCTCAACGTTCCTACCTGCACGGTGGTGTCGCCGGTATATGAGTTGACAGCGGTGAGCGCGAGTGTGCCGGCACCAATTTTGATGAGGCCGCCGGCGCCGGACACCGAGCCGCTAAAGGTGAATGTGCCGGAATTGATGGCTGCGCTGAGACTGCTTGTGAGCTGCATACCGACGCCGATCGTGTGGCTGCCTTGGTTAGAAGTCAAAGTGGCCGTGCTGCCCGAGTTATTGAAGGTCAGGCTGCCGCCCGTCCCTGGGCTTATCGTGTAGCTGTTGGGGCTGTTGAACGTGAGCGTCCCGATCGTCTTATTCCCGTCGAGCGTGATCGTTCGAGCCGCGGTGTTTGTGCGGAAGAAATTCGCGACCGCGCCGGGCGAATTGGGAACACTATTGGGCACACTGTTGACCACGCCTGAGCCGAGCCAATTGAGCGGCTGATTCCAGCTTAACGGGACTGGCGTCGCGGCGTCGCCGATGGTGTAGGCGTCGTCCGGCAGCCACTGCGGCTGCTGTCCGGGCAGCACCAGCCGCGTGCGGTAATAGAGTTCGTGCTGGACCTGCTCGGCTTCGGTGATTCCCATGGCATTGCCGCCCCAGGCGTAGGCATCGACGCTGGCGGCGTTGAGGGTACGCAGCGCATCCTCACGCAGCATGATGACGTAGTCCCAGTCGGAGGCCGATGCCAGCCCGGCACGTCCGTAGTAGTCGTAGGTCGCGTTATTGGTGTAATTTTCGCCGGCCCCGAGGCGGCTAGGATCCACTCCCGCGTAGACGCTGTAGGCGTTCATTTCCGACTGGTAATATGATTTCACCCAGTTCAGCCGAGAGGCGTAGTTGGTGCCGCTGTTCATCACGTCCGGACCGCTGACGAACGTTTCCGCGTAGATGATGGCCTTGGATGCGAGCGTCTGCCAATCCGAAGCAAACGGATTGTACCCACTCTGCTGGACTTTCAGCGCGGTGCGCCCTGGGGAAGCCGCCACGACATCGAAGTTGTAAACATCGTGCAGCCGCGTGACGACATCGATAACCCACTTTCGATATGTGGCGCCGGCTGAGCCCGTGTTGTACCAGTTCGATCCCGTCCCGGTGGGCGGGCTGCTATAGTTGGCCCCGATCTCATTGAGAAAAACCCAGTGCGGGCGGGGACCATTCGATGTCGAGCGCGTAATCGAATAGTTGTAGATGTTGTCGGCCTCGGCGCTGGCGTTGGGCTGCGTGTTGTAGTCGGTCAAAAAGTTGTTGTATTGCTGCATGAGGTCGTTGCCCGCCGCGGTGATCAGGCTTCGCGAGCCATCGCTCCCCATGTCCATGTAAATGCCGTTGATGCTGGGATAATTCAGCACGGCGAACTGGGCATCGCCGAAATGCTGAGTCGTCCCGGTTCTGTTGAACGAGAACGTATCGGTGTGAAGCGACGTAGCCAGACACGGCCCCGCCTGCAACGCCGCTAACGCCGCCAGCCATATCGCGGGTCGGCCTCTCCAGCTATTGCCTCGTCTCTTCATCGTCTACCGCCGATTAATCGATTCCGGGTAACTCCTCCCATCCCGATGGCCCGCGATTCCTTCAAGGAGAACATAGATGTAGAAGTGGTAACCCAAAGTCATCGCCCCCGGGCGAAAACCTTCGACAAAATCCAGTATAAGGGATGGAGAAACATCATACCTCAACCCCGTCGTTGCCGGTGCCCAAGCAGCACCGCCGCCACCTTCATCCGTAGCCCGCCCGGCTCCGGCACCGCTGTCGAGATCTCGTTGATGGTTGAGCCGCCGCCGGTGGCCTAGCCGAAGCGGGCGCGCCAAACGGCGTAGTCTCCGGGGTGTATGTGGGGTCCAGGCCCTTGAGTCACACGCCAAAACTGGGGTCCTGATTCACTACCGTTTCCACCGCCGTCGCGGTACAATTTGGAAAATCGCATGAGGGCCAGTTCCATGTTCCCGCACGTTCGAGAGCGGTACATTCGGGCGACCAGTTTCCTATCGCTATGCATCATAGCGGCGATTTTCACGCCTGCCCTCGCGCTCGATAGCTTCCGCAGTATCGATAACCGGCTACCCAATCCGGATCGTCCGTACGATATGACGGGCAACATCATTGCTTTCCAGTCTTCTCCGCCGTTTGAACTCTACGATCTGCAGTTTCAGCCTACTAATCCGTCGCAGTTAGACATTCCGACGCTCAACAAAGACGGCAACTTGGAATTCGACTCATCATTCGACCTCAGCTATAGCGCGGTGATCAGCTTCGGCGAAGGCCCAGCTCATCCTGTCAGCGGCGATGGCACGGCTCATGCGATCGGTACGGCGCCTGCCGGAACGAATCCGCAAGTTTTCGATTCGGAGCTACTGACCCTTAATCTGTTTGGCCTTTCCACCAACTCGGGCGTAATGTTTCGCGAATCGCCCACGCTGCGCTCCACCGGCGTGACGACGCGAGAAAACTTGTGTCCCATGTGTCTCTCGCCCGTGACCTATTGGCGAGTTTCAAGCTACTTTGATGTCTTCGCTGAAGTTTCAATGAACGGTGGCAGCACATGGACGCCCGGTGATAGTGCAATCCATATCGAGCAGGTAACGAGCCCGACCATGGACGCCGACTTTAACCACGACGGGATCGTCGACTCCGCCGACTACGTCGAGTGGCGTAAGAACAATGGAGGCATGTACACGGCGTCCGATTTCGATCTGTGGCGCGCTAACTTCGGCCAGTCAACGGCGTCCGGACCTACTGCCTTGGGCGCCGTCCCCGAGCCCGCAACCTGTTGGTTGCTTGCTCTCGCGATCTGCGTCACTCTCCCGCGTCGGGCCGGATTCATCAGCATCGCGCCAAAGCTATAGCGGATTTACGTTTCACGTTCGCAGCTAACTTTTGCCCCTTTGCTTGATCTAACGGCTGGTTTATATGCCGTAACGACAGGCGACCTCGTGAGTGCCGAATTCCTTCCTTTGACAAGGCATTTCACGAGGATCGAACGATCCACTATCTCAATCCGAGAAAACGGATGAGTTTCCGGCACTATATATATGTGTCAGAGATCGGCGCGTCGACGAGTTTTGGGACGCCGGAAGAGGCTGTCGCGACCCATGTCTAGTCGGTCGATTGTTGGCGCGTTTCTCTGAAAGACGACGCCGACGAGTTGATAGCACATCGGCTTGGTCAGCCGTCATATCGGCACTAAACTGGAGCTGGACTATATGGCCAATGTCACGCCCACATGCGGCAATCAGACGCATGTGCGCCGCCGTATTCCGGCGCAACGTCGGTGCATGACTTCGCTGGAACTTCCTCGGCGAGAGACTCAGATTTCTTCCAGCGATCGCACGTTGTAAGACTTACAGAACGAGCCTGCTCCGCGGCTGATCCCGACCCGAACGAAGTGGACCCTACCTGCGGCGCTTCTGGGTCGCGACGATGGGACGGCCCTCGAGTTTGTCGAGAATTTCCATGAACCGAGGTCGGTTGCGGTACTTTTCCCGAATATCTTTGACGAGTTCGATCCAGAAGTCGTCGCGATCGAGCGACTGCATGATCGGCCGCATCTTGCGGAGGCAGGTGGCGGCGGACTCGTAGGCGCCTTGGTTGGCATGCGGGAGGTACGCCTCGAGCTCACGGCGGTAGACCTTTAACGCTCGCTCTGGATGAGACTTGGCCACGGCGGCCGCGACGCGAGATGCGAGCGCCGCGGCGGAGTTCCAGGCCATCGCGGGGGGCGTGCCGCCTGACTTCGACTTTTCTTCGGCGACAATCGCGTCGTACCATCGGAGCGCTTCGTCTGGTCTTTTCTCTGCGATGGCGAGGTCGACAAGAACGTCGCGGTGATTCCGCTGCCGATCGTAGGGACCAGGCGGGCGAAGGAAGGCGGCGGCGAGGTAGTCGGGCAGCGGTAACGGCCAGCTGTCTTCGCAGATGAACCTGAGAGTCGGCGACGTCGAATGCGCCGTCGCAGCGAACCCCTGCTTCGCGGATCTTGCTCCCTTCTTCTTCGAGACGGACTTCGCCGCTTTGGCAGCTTGGGCAGGCGCGGTCTCGCAGCGGATGGGGGCAATTCCCGTTTCAAGGAACTGTTCGGCACGGCGGCGAACTGCGGTTCCGCATTTGGCCTTCTCGGCGGCGCCCACCAGATCCTGGAACGACTTGACATTGGGATGGTGAAAGAACTCGCACGCGGCTCGTGCCGCGACGACGTCCCATTGCTTGCGGCTGCGAGCCAGATCGACAAGCTTATCGACCAGATTGGTAGCGATGCCCGGGAGTTTCTCGCAGGTCAGCTCAATCCCCTCCCGGGCCCAGCGCTCGGCGTCGTCAACACGTTTGAGCTGCATCAAGTGATTGACCAGCCGTTCGTAACTGCCGGTGCGTCGGACCTCCGCTTCGTAAAGCGGGAGGACCTCGTCATCTCGGCCCGCCTGTTCGAGGGCGTGAACGAGCCAATCGCTGAGCGAGTCGCGGCGATAATTGCGGCTCCAACGATCAGGACCATCGTCCACATCCCTACTGACTTCAGCGTTCTTACGCTCCTTCGACGAGGGATTGAGTCGGGCGGCCAGCGCGTCGGCGACCGCAGACCAGTCGGCGCCCGACCATCGCGCGTCGAGAATCGTTGCGGCCGGCTCACCGATGTAATCCCACTGGTCGAGCTCGCAAGCGTCGATCGCGTAGAGAATCTTCTCGGCCGGCGCCAGCGACGAGGCTGCG
Source organism: uncultured Planctomycetota bacterium (assembly GCA_963733705.1). Classification (GTDB taxonomy): domain Bacteria; phylum Planctomycetota; class Planctomycetia; order Pirellulales; family Lacipirellulaceae; genus JABDGM01. Next base: position 1,075,986 of record CAVTEJ010000015.1, read on the forward strand.
ACGGCGGCGAAGACGACGGGGAAGCATTCAGCCAAGGCCATGCCTGTCTCGCCTTCGTCATGCGCCTGCTCGACTTGGCTCATGCCATGCTCGAAGAGCTCCCGGCCCAATTCGACGACCGCGTCGGCATGGCCGAGTTCGGCAAGGCGTTCGAAGCGGTGTTTGAGCCGGCTGTAGTCGGGCGTGTGGCCGCGGTGCTGCCAATGATTCTGCCAGCCAATCTCGGCCGTGACCGATCGGAGCTCCTTGCGAGCCTCGCCAATCAGCCGGGGCGCGTCTCCTTCGCCGAGGAGGATGCGTTCCTGGAACTCCTGGCGGAGTTCGGGAAAGCGATTGACGAGCGCAACAACGCATTTCGCCAATTCGGCTGCGGACTTCTTCTCAATGTCGGCCTGGATGAGGGCGTCCCATTCGGCGCGCGTGCGACGGGGCGTTTTGACCGTGGACTTGGCACCCTTGGATTTCCTGCAGGCGCTGCGTGCGCCTCGGCGAGAAGCTCCCATTGATGCGGTCCGGGCAGACCGCGACGAGTCTTCATCATCCTCGTCCCAATCATCCTCGTCCCAATCATCCTCGTCCCAATCGTCGTCGGTCTCGTCGTCGTAGGCTTGTTCGACTTCTTCTTCGTCTTTGTACTCGACAGCCGAGGACTCAGTGAGACGAGCCCAACGGGAATCGTCGGCCGCGGCCGCAGGGGGCGACTTGCCGTCAGCAATTTGAGCAAGATACTCGGCGATCACGGCGACCGCATGCTTGCACTGACTGCCAACCGGGCAAGTGCAGATTCCTACGATCCGGTCGTGAGACTTCTTCTTCGCGTCGAGCTGCGCCGAAGTGACGTAGCGGTGCGTCCCCTGGACTGCGGCAAGCAGCCGACCATCGGTGGAAACAGCCAAGTTCCTCACCTGGCCGCCCCGCTGGTACGAGCGACCGCGTTGCACGCTGCGGCAGCCGAAGGCCTGGTCGAGATCGTCCCACGTGAGCTTTGTCCAGGCGGCCGCATGGGGAATAGCTGCATCGGCGTGCGGCTGGTCGAGGCGTGAAGCGGACGTTTTCTTACGCGGCACAGGAGTAAGTCTGCGTGATTAGCGGGGCTGTTCCAAGAGATCATTATAAAGGTGTTTGCGCAGAGCGCCGATCGCCAGGGCGGCGAGCGGATTTGCGAAAGATCGCATGGCTTAAGAGGCGAACTGGAGAACCCTTAGTGGGTTGGTTCATCCAAGGTCCGGCGGAAAGGCCTGTCAGTTTAGGTGCCGGCGGACGCAGGGAGCTGTTGCGGCATTCAATGTCCTTGCGCAAGAGCAGCACCAGGTTCTCGAATGGCACGCCTACATGCCGTACGCCGACGGCAGTAAATACCGGCGTTCGACCGCGCGTTTGAGTGCTTCGGTCGCCCGGACCGACCGTTTTTCGAGGGCGCACAATGCCGCGGCGGGAGCATCGACTTCGCGGAGATGCGAATTCACGTCTGGCGCAGCGGTTGTTCCACCGATCGAAGGTTGGCGTAGCCAATTGCGCAGTTACGCTGGTGTCACTTTTGGGCCAGCAAAGAGCTGCGTTCGCATTCAAGGTCGGAACGCTCGATGTTCGCCGGCAAGTCCGAGCTAGCGAGCCGCTTCGACGAATGTTCGCCTGCAGCACGGGCATTGGTTGTCGAATCTATTCGCCAACGACCTGAACGCCGAAGGTTGCGGTAACGTAAGAATCGCTCGAAACGCCAGTGGCGCGCGATGGGCGTAGTGGCGGTAGGTGATTCCACCGGCGGAATGGTCGAGGATTTCGACGGACGACTCGGGCACGTGCTCGTCGTAGTAGGTTGCGCAAGTCTTGCGAAGATCCTTGAGCACCCAGGGTCGCTGCTCGCCAGATTCAACGCTCCTCTTCGGTGGTATACCGGCAAGAGTGCAAAGCATTCGAAATCGGTTGTTAGGTCGAGTGCCGCCGCCGAAAAACACCGGAGAATCAGGATCTGGGGTGCCGGGCATGATGCTCTTGAGGTGCAATCGAACTGTGCGATTCATAGGCCGCCAGAACGTTTTGTCTGTCTTTACGCGGCGATAGAAGAGCCAGCCCCAGGGACAGAGCTCCTTGATCTCGCGGTCAGGTGATTGTCGAGCCCACGATACGTGGCGCCAGAGGATTGGCTCGTGAACGGTAGCGTCTTCCATCCCGGTATCGACTCCATAGTTGAAAAAGACTACGAGAGCGGCGCGCCAGTAGCGGCCAATCGCAAATGGATAACTCCAACCTCGCGGACGTCTCACCTGATGCGTCGCGAAGTAGAGGGCGTTGATCTCGGGCTTGGTCAGATAATGTCTCCCGGCAACATCGCGTTGCGGCTTCAATTTTGGAAACCGCAGAAGCGCGTCGACCAAGTCTTGTTCCCAAGCCCATGACATCACGGCGCGCAGATGTGACCGCACTTTATTCGAAGTGCGGCCTGGGTTCCGCGCCTGTCGAGCTATCGCATCTTCGTGCACCCAGTCGAGGAACTCGCGGATCTCTTTCCTGCTGAGTTGCTCCAATGGAACGGTTCCGCCCCAACGGGACCATTTTCTAAGCGTAGAGGCGTATTCTTCACAGGTTCTTTGTGCTGGGTTGCCGGAGCGGAGGTACTTCATTACGACTGATTCGAGTGTCGTCGGCATCGTTGGTCTCCAACGCCGCCGGCGACCGTCCAATGTCCGATCCGTACCGACCGGCAGCGCAGGCTATGCGTCCTGCCGGATTAAGACTGATTGGCGCCTGCCAGCTCGCAGTTGGCGAGCCTGCCTCTAGAATAGTTGGCAACATAGTCAGGGGGGCTGCCGATTCCGACGCTCAGGACGCTCTCGGACACGCCCTTTGTTGCGTAGGCAGAGCCAATGCGAGGTCCTGATGGCTAGGGCGCAGGCGCAGTCAATGTGATACTGCATCTGCAGAGGTTTCGCTCACCGCTGGAAGTTGGGAGAAACGCAAAGCTGCTGAAGTGTGTCCAACCGACACTGGGAAGCGAACGGGCAAACTCGCTTCGGTGTGCGCCGCCTCGGTAGGATACGCGGCTGCGAGAGGGGCGCGTCGAGCAATCCAAGCTCTGGTTCAAAATTGCGGCCGTTGTCGGACCGCATCGAATCTCCTCTGTGCCGGTCAGGGCTGCCGAAGATCGCGGTCCGGTGATGTCAAGAAGCTCCCCAATTGATGGCGGACTAGCACTGACTTTGGCTAGTTGCAGAGGATGCGGCGTTTACCCTAACGCGCTTCGGAGTGTCGCTACCGACGCGGGTTTCGTTTGCGGGCAACGTGAAGTATTATCGCTGGAACTTTGGACGTTTCGGTCTCAATCGTTTCGTCCGCGCTGGCGCGTTCAAGCTGACTGCGGCGACTTAGTCATGCGGCAACCTCGCTCGAAGGGGAAACCCAAATGAATCATTCTACGCAGCCGCCGATCCACACGACTCTGCAACTGCTCTTTATCGGCCTGCTGATAGGGGGAAGCTTCTGGATCCTCCAGCCATTTCTCATGGCGCTGATCTGGGCAACCATCATCGTCGTGGCAACTTGGCCGCTGCTGCTCCGCGTCCAGTCAATGCTTTGGAATAAGCGGGGGCTCGCCGTTGCGGTCATGATTCCAGCTTCGATGCTAAGTCTCATTGCGCCGCTCACGCTTGCGGTCGTGATGATCGTGAATCACTCTGCCGAGATCGGCGAGGGAGCACAATCGCTAGTTTCTATGGTCGCGGCGCCACCACCGTGGGTAGAGCGAATCCCCATGCTCGGATCGAAGATCGCAGAGGAATGGCGGAGTCTCGCGGAAGGTGGGCTTGAGAAACGGGCAGATGACATACTCCCCTTTGTGGACGACATCGTCACTTGGTTCGTACTCAAGGCTGGCGGTCTGGGAGTGATGATTGTTCACTTATTGCTTACCTTGCTCTTCACAGCGATCCTTTACTTGAATGGCGAATCTGCCGCACAGGGCGTCCGTCGCTTCGCCCGGCGGTTTGGCGGCGCGGGTGGCGAGAACACGATTCAACTTACCGTGCAGGCCATTCGCGGAGTGGCTTTGGGCGTCATTGGCACAGCTATTATCCAAGCCGTTTTCGCGGGGATCGGTCTGGCGATTGCCGGGGTGCCTTATGCAGCCACTCTGACCGCGATCATGGTGGTGCTCGGGATCGCGCAGGTAGGAGCGACGCCGGTGCTCGTTCCCGTCGTGATCTGGCTCTACTGGACTGGCCATCCCGGAATGGGCACGTTCCTTCTCGTTTGGACCGTGGTCACCACCGTCATGGACAATTTCGTGCGCCCCATGCTCATTAAGTCGGGTGTGGATCTGCCGCTGTTGCTCATCACCGCGGGAGTGATTGGCGGCCTCATCGCCTTTGGGGCGATCGGTCTTTTCGTCGGTCCAGTCGTGCTGGCCGTATCCTACACCTTGCTGGTCGCGTGGATTCAGGGTGATGAACCGGGACCCGTATCGGGGCCTGACATCCAGAAAGGAAAATGACCTGACCAATCAATGCATCGGGCAATTGCGAGTCTCATTCCTACTCGTACGACATCTCGGCCCTATATATAGGTCAGAGATCGCCGCATCGATTAGTTTTGGCACGAGCAACGAGGCACTAGTCGCGGTCGCCGGAGCTGGCCAGTCGGTCAACGAGCGGCCGTTTCTTGTATGTTCCAAGAATTAGGTACTGATGTTGTAATGGGAACTTCTCAGCAGCAGCTTTCGCAGCGTAGCAAGAAAGCTGCTGCTGAGAAGCCGGCGACAGATCGAGTGTTTCTGGGCGCACAAGACGCCGTCGTTTAGCAAGATCGTCGCCGGTCTAGTGAACTTAACCCGAACAGCCGCCAGAGCCGTGCTGCTCATCCTGAGAAAACGAGCTCGCATCCGCAAGACAGGGAGATGTTCATGGACTGCACTTCCCACGCCTTTGTCGGTATCGACGTTGCCAAGCATTCGCTCGATGTTTGTCTTTTGCCCTCCGAACGCACGTTCGGCGTCCCGAACGATGCCGCCGGTTTTCGGCGGCTGGTGCGCCAGTTGCCCGCCCCGGAAAGTTGTCGAGTGGTGCTCGAAGCCACCGGTGGCTACCAGCGGCTCGTGGTGGCCGCGCTGGTGGCGGCCGGTCACACGGTCGCCGTCGTCAATCCCCGCCAGGTTCGGGACTTCGCCCGTGGCCTGGGTATCCTCGCCAAGACCGATCGACTCGATGCCCGCGTGATCGCCCGCTTTGGCCAGCAGGTTCAGCCCCGATCGGTCGCCATCCGATCGGAAAAACAAGCCGAACTTCAAGAGCTGGTGACGCGACGACGCCAGTTGGTCGAACTGCGGACGGCCGAAAAGAATCGTCTCGAGACGACCACGACCAAAACCGTCCGCCAGAGCATTCGCCGGCATGTCGACGGGCTCGACAAACAAATCCAGCAGTTGGAAGAAGCGATTGGAAAACAGGTCCAATCGGACCAGGAACTTTCGACGAAGGCCACGCTCTTGGAAACCGTACCCGGTGTCGGCCCCGTGACCGTCACCAGCCTGCTTGTGGATCTGCCCGAATTGGGCCACCTCAACCGGCAGCAGATCGCCGCCTTGGTGGGTGTCGCGCCGTTCAATCGTGACAGTGGTAAGTGGCATGGTCGTCGTGCGATCTGGGGTGGCCGATCCGCGGTTCGGAGCGTGCTTTACATGGCCGCCTTAACGGCCCGTCGTTCAAAGCCTATCATCCGCGCCTTCGCCGAGCGACTCGAAGAAACCGGCAAACCTTTCAAAGTCGTTCTCACTGCCTGCATGCGAAAGCTACTCGTGATCCTCAACACAATGGTCCAACAAAATCTTCCTTGGAATCCAAATTACCGCCCACTTAACGGTTGACTTTCAACACAGCCGCTAAACGGTGGTTTTTTCGGGACTCAGTACGCCAACCGACTAGGGATCGCTCATTTCAAGCGAATCAGAACTTCATTGCGGCGAAATGGGCCAGGTGTCCACGGCGGATCATAGCCGGCCAACTCGGCTTCGGATTCAGCAGCCAATCCTTTCTGGCTCATCCACGTTCGCAGTTGTCCTTCAGCTTTCGCCACCGCTTCGCGATTCATTCGCCCGGCGAATCGAATGACGGCGAATTGTCCACCAGCGCGTTTTCGAATCTGGACTTGTTCGCTCGTCGGTTCCGGCACGCGTTGCTCAGCGACATTCTTGGGGATCACGAATCCCATTTGGCCCTGAGTGCCATCGGCCTCAGGTTCCATGAAGACGGGCGTTGTCATCGCCACCTTTTGCTCTTGTTCGTTCGCACCGCTGATATACCGAAACAAGCGCATGAAGCTGCCATCATCGCCTTGCGATTTGAACTGCATGTTGGTCGTGGCCAGCTGCAGATCAGGGTATTCGCGTGTTTCAAACGGACTATCCGATTCGAGCACCGTGAATTCAGCCGATTCATACGCACTTCGTGCCGTCAGTTTCCAGCCAAAATAGGCAAGCACGATGACGACCGTAACAATGCTGAGGTAGATGATCCTTCTGATCGTCATGGTCGGTCCAGTTTTAGATTCAGCCAATTGGGTCGGCGTGGTTGCATCCAGACACACGCCGCATTACGACGCGTCCGCACGGTTTAGAACCGGCACACTGTAGGATAAGACGAATGGCAATCGAGTGATCCTGGCCCCAAAGATTCGAGCGATCGCAACTCCTGAGCCTTGAATTGTTGATCTTTTCAACGAATTCCATCTGCTGGGCAGACTTCTCATGCGTTCCTACCCATATGCGGCGACCTCGCGCCTCCATTTTGCACACATGTGACAGATTCGCAGCCCTTTTCGTCTCGTCTCGTAAGCCTACCAGCCTGCGGTATCGCCAGCGAATACTTCTTCTTGCCGCCACAGCCTTTTGTCTGCATCGTTTGTTTGACAGCCGGTGTGACACGATGCGAAAATTACACGCCTGTTCGGATCAAGTCCCAATCATCGGGACATCAAAGACATTATCTAGGTCTGCGTCTTTCATACCACGGTGCTTCATTTGATCGACAGCAAACATAAGAGATGGCGCGCCGAGTTCCAACTTCTCGACCTGCGACTCTCCACAGTCGAACAAGTACGTTTCATGAAAGACATTGTGGCTTTAACCAAGTGCGATCTCAATACTAACGAGGTAATCCGATGAGCATGGTTGGTCGCCGCCGATTTCTCCAGACTTCCGCAGCTATTGCAGCCGGACTTTCGTCGACGTCGTTGCCAGCGAACTTGTGCCTGGGCGAGCCGGAGCGTCGCCAGCCGTCGCAGATGCGATTCGGGCTCGTGACTTACCAATGGGGCGCAGATTGGGACTTGCCCACGCTGCTGGCCAATTGCCAAAAAACCGGCACAGAAGGCGTCGAATTGCGGACGACCCACAAACATGGTGTCGAACCGTCTCTCAATGCCAGCCAGCGCAGCGAAGTCAAAGCTCGCTTTGCCGACTGCCCGGTGACGCTGGTTGGTTTGGGAAGTGCCGAGGACTTCCACTCCCCTGATTCGAGCAAACTCGCTGCTTCCATCGAGGCTACAAAGGCGTTCATCAAACTGAGCCACGACGTGGGCGGCAGCGGCGTCAAAGTCCGGCCCAATGATCTGCCTGAAGGCGTGCCTCACGAAAAAACAATCGAGCAAATCGGCCGCGCGCTCAACGTCGTGGGCGCCTATGGCGCCGACTACGGACAGCAAGTTCGGCTGGAAGTTCACGGTCGTAAAACTTCGCCATTGCCGATCATCGCAGCCATAATGCAAATTGCCGATCACCCGAACGTCGCTGTCTGTTGGAACAGCAATGCCGAGGACCTCACGGGCGCTGGCCTCGCTCACAATTTCAAATTGATCGCGAAACGGCTTGGTGCGACGACCCACAGTCACGACCTGGGTGGCAATTCGTATCCCTACGCTGAGCTATTTGCATTGCTTAAGGCAGCCGACTATAGAGGCTGGATCCTCGAAGAAGCCAGCAGTAGCCCGATAGACCGCGTCGCAGCCCTCGCCAAAGAGCGGGATGCGTTCGACGCGCTCGTCCGCTAGGCTGCTGTAGAGCCCGGAGGCTTCGCCCTCGGTTGATCTCTAAACGCGACTAGTCGACCGCTGCTCTGGTTTTCGCGTCAGCTGCCGATCAGCATTCTGCGCAAGTTCTCGCCACCGATGTCTGGTGTCACAAGTGTTGGATTGATGGCGCATTCTTGCGGTAAGAACGGCTGCCGAGTTTCAGGCCGGCCGCGGAGTTGAGTTTCCGATACGGAAAATGTGTTCCGAAGAGTTACCGCGCCGATGCGTTAAGGAATGCTCGGCGAAGGCGGCGGCCGTGGGCGCCGGATCAGGCCCGATCGCCGCCATCGGTACCGTGTCTAAACGGTGGCTCGTTGACCAGTCTCACGCGTAAACGAGTTTGACACTCGCAATGCGTTCCGGTGCTGCCGAAGACATAAGCCGCGACTGCAAGACTTATCTGTAGGAAGGAAAGCGCAGCACGAACACCCGGTGAATGCGAATTCTTCGATCGACGCTATGCGCCACGGGCATCCACTCGCGGATGGGACTCCCGCCGCCTCCGCAACAGCGCCAGCCTGGCAAGCCCGACACCCAGTAAGGCGAACGTGCAAGGCTCTGGGACGACATGAAATGTGATCGTCAGATCTGGGAAGGGAACACCGCCGGTAGCGCCCACGTCTGAGAGACCGAAAATCAGCTCGTCGCCCTCGAGATAGTGCCCCATCCCATCGATGCGCGTGTCGTACGACCAAGTTGGCATCCAGCCGGTCAGCACGATGTCGCCTCCGCGATGAGTGTCGATCAGGCCGATCCCCATGGGATTGAAGTGGATGACGGCGGCCATGGGGAATGTATACATCGTTGCCATGGAGAAGGTGTACGGATCGGCGATGGGATGGTCATCCATCCCGTCGAAGATCGCTTGGTTCGCGGCGGAACTCATTCCCATGTCGATCATGGTCGCCGGGGAGACGGGTGTTGCGCCGAGCTGGAAATCCTCGGTGGGATCATGGATTTCGGGGTGGGGGTCGGGCCCGGCGCCGAAAACGAGGCTCGTCGAGGCCAAGTTTTCCAGCTTGATGGTGACATCATCGATCACCCCAGGAAAGGCCGGAATGTGGTACCAGAAGAAAGTTCGGCGCTCAGAGCTGCGCGTTCCGGCCATCGTTGCATAGCCGACGAAGTAGTTTTGGTGAAACGGGTCATTGCCGGCCACCCCCCCGTCGAGGAATCCCCCAACCTGAAGCGCAGTAGTCGTGATCACGTCGCCGCGGGCGAGAGAACCGCAAAACAACTCCCCGACGATGAGCACGAGAGTGAGCAGCGGCAATTTATTCTCGATGAGCCGACGACGGAAGAGGGAGAAGACTCCGAATGTGTTATTCATTAGTCACTCCAAAAAGGCGCGTCACATCGGTCCGTTCTTAATCAGTTGCAAGATACTGTTGGCCTGTTCAAAACTCGGTACACACTAATCCCTAGGGCTGTGCCCAAACTATCGACCCGGCCGGCGTCTAATAAGTACAAACCAAATAGCCGACGCTGCAATGAGAATGAATGAGCCGGGTTCTGGCACCGAGGGCTGTTCCGTGATGCGGACTTCCAGCTGCGCCGGGCCGCCTCCGCTGGTAATGACGCTGTTGCCTTGGTATTGGATGTACTTTCCGATGACCAACGTAATTGGGGCAGGGTTTCCCGGTGGACCGAGCGCCAGTGGTGGAAACTCAAACCAAATCTCACGCCCGTCAGGCGACAGCCCCACGTTGTAGCTTGGGAAATTGAACGGCGACGCCCCGACCTTAAAGCTTATCGAAGCATCCCCGACAGACCAGCCCAGCGGGACACTTCCGCCGACGAGCCGCTCGTGCCAATCGGAAACCCGGACCGTCGAAGTCGGCGGGCTAAAGAGCATGATCTCTTCGTTGATACAAAGTTTGTCGCCCGGGCTAATGGAACTGGCGGTGTAGTTCCAGATGATGTCTTTGTCCCAAACATCCGACGGGTTCGACGTCACCGTGCCAGTTCCTGAGATGTGCACCATATTGGGTGGATTTGTGCCGATGCCGCTATCGCCGCCAAAGGGGCCCGAAGGCAGCGATCCGGATGTGGTGGGGGCGATACCCACCATTATGCCGGCGTTTGCGTAACCTGGCATTGATACAACAAACAAAGCGCACGCGACCCCCAAGAATCGAATGCCAAGTACAACGTTGCGTGAGGACGAAATCATCAGATAGCCTCCTGTCGCGAAGTGGGTGTCAACCGCAGGTCGGAGAATACCCTGGGTTAGTGATGGGCCAGGACCGTCAACTCCAAAGATTTAGGTAGTGCTCGTAAGTTTGTTGAACCCGATACCGACCGACCCACCTTCAGCCGTGGTTGCAAAGGTCGAAAGTAGCGAGCCCTTTGCCGGATCGATCGGGAACTGAGTTCCGCTGGTATGGACAATGTGGATCTTGCTTACTCCCTCAAACTTCATGCGGAGGTACGGATTGAGTGTTGACGCAGTCGTGACAACCAGCGTATTAGCCCCGGTGAAAAGATCGAAGTTGTGGAGCCGACCGGATGAATAGGCGCAACTGTAGAGTACGCCAGCGGCAGGATTAAAATCGAAGGCAGAAACTGATTCTCCGCCGACAATGCCGGAATAACTGATCGGCCCAGTCAGAACTGCGCCACGTCGAGCGCTGTCAATGGAATATGAATATATGGAGAAGCCCGTTTTGAACCACAAGTCTTCTGCATGCGCTGCAGTAGCTCGCAGCGAACATGCGAGGGCTAGAACGGCGAGAATCCGAGACCGCATTAGCGTTCTCCTTTCTTGAGTTCCGAGTTCGCCGATTGCACTTGGCGAGCAACCGCGATTTATTGTCACGGCCAGCCGAGCGAATTGCAAGCAATTCACCGATACTTTTCAAATTTCCTGAAAAACCGATTGCTGGGTCGCTCATTCAATGCCGCAAATGGTTCCTTTGCCGGGGCATTTCAAGGCTCAAAGCGGCCCGCCGTCTCTTTCCGAGATAACGTATGGCTTCCCGGCACGGAAGATGTGTGTCAGAGATCACCGGGTCGATGAGTTTTTGCACATCCGGTGGAGTATTCGATCACGATCGCTGCAGTCGGCGGAACGATCGCTTGCCGGCCGTTTCTAAATCGGTGGTTGTTGAAAAGCGTCACGCGTTAACGAGTTTTTAGCCTCCCCATTCGTCCGGTGCCGTCGAGGATATAAGGCCGCGGCTGCCGTTTCTGCTGCCGACTGTGATAGTCGTAAACAGTGTTCCGATCGAGGATGAGAGAACCTACGTACGCTCGTCGAATGACAGTCGTGAGGGTACTGAAAATCTCGGGCCCCTTCATTTAACAGAGCGGATCTTTGATGGGGACGACCACCGAGTGTCACAACGGCCGAGTAGACGAGCTTCCGGAGCGTTAGCGATGTGCCTGCCGAGGTCTGAATTCCTGAGCCGCCCGCCGGTATCACAGCGGTGCGGTTCATGCGATAATTATACAAAATTCAGTCAGCTTCCAGAGCCGGTCCTGTGACGCAACTTTCAGCAACATCGCAAGAGGAACCCATCGTCGCGGTTGGACTGTTGGATCGGAGCAGTGCCGCGTGCATTCAGTTGAAAGGCCACTATAAGCAGCACACGGGCCACCAGTTGGCCGCCGGCGAGCTTCGCGTGAATTCTCGTGCGGGTGTACTTGACTGTAAGGGCATCTGGTGTGGTGAAACCCGAGAACTGAACCTGACGCCCACGGATAGTGAAAGTTGTCAGTTCAGTCTCGAGGCGACGATCGGCATCAATTTCCATTGGCAACAGCGCGAGACGCAGTCGTTTCGCGGTAGCTTGCAACTCCTGCCAATGCTCGATAATCGACTCACAGTCATCAATCGAGTCCCGTTGGAAACCTACTTGGAGTCGGTGGTCTGCTCCGAGATGAAGTCGAGCTCACCTCAGGAATTCATAAAAGCGCACACAATTATCTCGCGGAGCTGGTTGCTTGCGCAGCTTGTAGCCCGCGGCTCGGGGAGCGTAGCCGAAGATCAGAATCGAAACGATGTTGAAGGCGAACGAATACGTTGGACAGAGCGCGAAGCTCATCAGGATTTCGATGTCTGCGCAGATGACCACTGCCAACGTTATCAGGGAACGGCCCGGATTGACGCGCCTGGCGTTGTGCTAGCAATCCGCCAGACACGAGGTGAGGTCCTCACCTACGATGGTCGCCCCTGCGATGCCAGATTCAGCAAAAGCTGCGGCGGCGTAATTGAAGAATATCAGACGGCCTGGGGTGATATGGCCGTGCCTTACCTAATCGCTCTACGCGATACCGGCGGTCCCGACCGGAACCCGCCGGCGCTCGTCGATGATCGGGCCATGCGAGCCTTCCTGCAAAACCCACCAGCGGCGTACTGCAACTGCACTGACGTTTCGATACTCGAGAGCGTCTTAAATGACTACGATTTGACTACGACCGGCTTTTTTCGCTGGCGAGTGACCTTGCCAGCCAGCGAGGCCACCCGCCTAGTCAGCCAGAAACTGGAGATCGATTTGGGGCGGCTCGTAAATCTGGAACCCGTCGAGCGGGGACCGTCCGGCCGATTGAAACGGCTGCGGTTGGTGGGCGAGCGGGGTTCGCTCGTGATCGGCAAAGAACTGCAAATCCGGCGGGTGCTGTCCGAAACCCATCTCTACAGTTCGGCCTTCGTCGTCGACGTCGAAGGACCTTCGCATCGGCCAGATGCATTTTTGCTGACTGGTGCCGGCTGGGGCCATGGTGTGGGGCTTTGCCAGATCGGGGCCGCGGTTATGGCGCACCAAGGAGCCGGGTATCGCGAAATTCTGGAACACTATTATCCTGGTACACGCATCGAGCACTTCTACAGTTAACGCCGCGTTGTGGATTCAGTTAATCAAATCCCAAGCGGTCAAAAGCGACATGTTGCCGACCCGCCCCCCTTTAGTTGCTAACTGACTTTTATGGGAGCGATTGTCATAACCGTCGATACCGTAGGGTGCTGCTGCGTGCGAACGATACGTACTTTCCAACGCCGCGATCGACAGTAGTGTCCGCCGCTGACGGTTTGACTACGACGTCAATGATTACCTACGTCCAATACGGGGGACCGAGAAGGGTCAAATCCGGATCGGCGGAAGGGTAAAAAACGATCCCCGGCGCGTTGGCTTGACTTAGATCATTTGGATTCCATCCGAGTTTGATAACGAGTCGCTCCCAACCTTCGACTGAAAGATGCGAAAACACGGCTGTTATTTCCTGCCGGTCGTCACTTTCACCGAAGCCGCGCAGGATCGGGCCATTGCGCTTGTCGGTCAGAATTCGAACAGAGCGTTTTTCAATTTTACGATCGCCGTCCGTGCACTTGCTTAACACCGAATGTGTAATTTGGAACCCGGAGAGCCCCGGATAGCGCGTGCTTTCAAGCTCCGCGGACTCAAATTGAAGATACCGTACGAAATCATGCCCGAGAGCGCGAAGCCCGATCGCCTGTTCGTCAGCGCCGAAAGCGGTAATCGCTTCCGCCGTGAGCTCCCATAGCTCGGGACGAGCAGGCCAGAGGGTAAGCTGAAGGGCGGACGAGATACCAAGGTTGCCGACATTAAATTCAGAACGTGACATCGAGATCTACCATGCCAATGATGGCTCCGCAACGCATTGGCTATTCATGTGCCGGAGCTACCCGCAATCTCAGCATTTGATTATACGGCAGTTAGTGCTTTGCACCTAAATTCAAGTCAAGGCACAAGATCGCCAAACTACGGGAGGTGTTGCCACAACTACTGGTACTTGCCTCACTGTTTTTGTGCAAAGCCGGAGTCAGGCCGGATATCAACTACGTAACCGACGAAGTCGCCGGCTTTCGGCAGCAGTTCAAGGTAATCTCAGGGCAAGTCGCTAACTACGCAACTTGCTTCCACGCAGCGACCATTTCGGCGGCAACGCGTGCCGCGGCTGTGTCGACGCCGGGTTCCACCCACGTGCGCCGCGATTCACTCGAATTACGAAATCGTTCTCGGTTGCGGCGAATTCGCTCTGCGTTCCGGGTGAACGAGTGATACAAATGGAGCTGCACAAATGAGTACTTCAACCACCGCGAACGGCAGCCACTGTTGGTCAGCCGAGCGCCCAGGTCGCGGTCTTCGCTTCCGTAATCGAACTCTTCGTCGAAGCCATTCACCGCCAGTAGATCCTCGCGCCACGCAGAGGCGTTGCAGCCCATGAAAACGTTGGGCCGGTAAGTCAGCAGATTCATTGCGGTAGGCCATCTGGCGTGCAAACGCCGACGTTGCTTGAGCAGTTCGGGGTCAAATTTGGCCAGCTCTTGAATATCGAAGACCCGGTTGGTGAGAATGTCTTCGTCGGTAAACTGCCGGTGCACATCCTGTAGAATGTGGACACGAGAGCCGGAAATATAAGTCTTTGGACGGCTTTCGCGGAGATGCGACTCGACGAAGTCGGCCCGCGCAATGGTATCGCCGTCGAGGAAAATAATATAGTCGGAAAGACACTCGGCGATCGCCCAATTGAGTATCCGTGGTTTGCGCCAGCCGCGATCGGGCTGCCAGAGATGGCGAATGCCTAACGAACGAAAGGCGCGTTTTTGAAGAATCAGTTCCGTTTCGGGGCCGGAGCCGTCGTCGGCAACAATTGTTTCGAAGTCTCGGTGCGTTTGGACTGTCAGCCCGAGCAGGGTTTTGCGGAGTGACTCCGGACTGTTGTAGGTCGATATTAAGACGGCCGTGCTCATCGCGTCGGCTCCCTTGATCGCAGCGTGTTGGTACGGCCCTACCTCTAATTGGGATATCGACTAACGACCCCGTTAAATTCAGCACAGGCGGCAGGGGTTGCGCAACGCATGCTTGCTGCTATGCCGACGATCAAGTTGAAACTGCCGAGTGGCGGCGGCCATTGCCGCTGCTTGCACTGCCCGCAGGAAGCCTTCGTAGTGCGCCGCTTTCCGATGAGAATTAAAGTGAGCGTCAAACGATTTTAACACTCGAACCGAAGTTAAGATCGTCAGTGTCTCGGCCGGTGCTCTTTTGATGCAGCTTGCGGTGCGTCGAGTCCGACCCTTGCCGCATAAGCTGTTTCAAATAATATGCTACCCATAGCACTTATTGGGACGTCCGCTTCAGTGCTTGCGCGTAGTGCTCAAGCGCCGCGGCCGGGGAATTGCCGATCCATTCATAGACGATGTGAATGTCCTCCACTTCAGCAGGACCGGCGCCAAGCAAGTGCGCCCCGAAGTTGGCGTTCCAGAATCGCACTGGTCATGCGGGACAACCCCGAAAGTATCGTGGGAGTGTGCCGGCCAGTGCGCAAACGTCATTGCGCCACACGACGTCATGGGCCGCATCGACGACGCCATTTAAGTTCTATTTTCGACCGGACTACGATGAACAACGAGTCGTCCAAATGACAACGTCTCAGCCAGTATCAGCCTGACGGAGTTGTTGGACCCAGTCGACGGTCCGGCCTTGCAGTCGTCTGCGGGCCTGCCGAATGCGTCTCCGTTGCGCTTGGAGAAGATCAAGGATTGCGCGAGGATGTGTAAACCGCGACGGACGCCATCCCGCCCATGCCGTTCGATCGACGGACTCGAAGAATTTCTTTCGCAACGGATGAAGGCAGGACAACATCCACGGTTTGTGTCGCGTCGTGAAATGAATGATGTACGGGTCGTCGCGCAATTGTTCGTAGACCTTCCGATCGAAAGGGCTTTGCGACCACGTTGGATAGCCGAAGATGTGCGAACCTTGATTCCAACGCAGATCGAGCTGACCCCAGCGACTACTCAAAACGACGTTCAGTGCATATTGGTCGTTCCAATACACGTGAGGCCGATTGTCATGGAGGCACTTCAGGAGCTGGCTGGGCAAGTTGGCTTCTCGCCAGGCGGCAAAATCGACGAAGAGGAGGCCGGCGTTGAAATACGGGGCCTGTGGTTTCAGGCCCAGCTCGCAAAAATTCGGTACTGGCGTGGCACAGCCAATATGGCGGCGGCAACGATCGAAGTTTGCCAAAGTGGTCCGAGCATCCATAAAGGGAGCAGCACAGTCCTGCACCGCCAGGCAAATGTGCCCAGCAAGCCCTTGATCCCAAAGCCGACCAAGGTCGGTGCAAAGAATCATGTCGGCATCAAGGTGGATGGCTCGCTCGACATCCTTCAGCAACCACGGCATGAGAATTCGATAATAAACGGTGTGATTGACGTGGTTCGCGCCGGATATTGGCAAGTCGGCGACTTTCGAGGAATCGACGTGAATCCACTCCACCTGATACCGGCCGTGGGGCCAGGATTGCTCGATACGCGCCTTGCTCGTTTCGCTCAAGCCGCCATCCAACACGAAAAATGCGCAGCATTCGGTCGGGTGCTAGATTGTCCAGTGCCGACCGAACGGTCACTGCCAGCGGCATTGCAAAGTTCTCGTCTGCCGCAAGCACCACGACTGGGTCACGATCGGAACTCATGGACTCTATGTTCCGGGATGATAGCACGCGAGCTTGCGACAAGCTCGTCGCTTGAAGGTTGTCGGGAACGCTTGCGTTCGAGCAACCGTCACTTCTTGCCATTTCGAGGGAAGTAAATGGCAGGTGCGCGCTGCCTCATCGAACAAGCGCTGTGAGTCTTCGGCACCGACATACCCTCGACTTTAGAAGTATCGGCTGAATTGATTGAGCGCCGAGCAATTGATTCAGTTGCGGCAAGTTTAGAATCACACGATGCCGACGCGATTCGAGCTAGTTGCTTGCGACGAACATCAAATCGACCCAGTAGTTACTATTTTGATAAGTCTGGGTGGGGAACGCGGAAGCGCCGGCGTATTGGAACACGCCGCCACCGGCCGCTACGTGCAGTGATCCACTATTGAAGGCCGTGGCGAAGTAATTGCGATCGACTGAGAAATGGCCGCTGGAGGTATAGTAGGAGGCCACGTACGTGGTCCCGGCGGTGATGGCCACGGGCGTCGCAAAATTGACCTGCTGCCAGCCGCTGGCTGATTCGCTGGTGAAAGTGGCCGTCGCCAGCAGCTGGCCGGTGCTGGTCCATAAATTGGCAAGATGGGTACCCGTGTTGCCGGCACTCTTATAGAACCGCAGGCCGGTGATGTATCCATTCGTGTCGGCCGTGAACTTCACGCCCAGTTCTAACGCACTCGCCTCCTTTGTATCCACCGTGCCGGGCGTCACCGTGCTCGGCCAAAGTGTGGCTGACGCCGTCGCCGCGGCGGCCGTCGTAAAGGTTGACGAATAGCTTTGAGCCAAGGAATTACCGGCGATGTCCTTAACGCTATTGGAGCCGCCGAGAACAGAAATCGTGTACGTTCTGGAGTTCGCCAAAGCACTGGCGGGCACGATGGTTGCGGTCCTATTTGTAGGGTCGTAATTAACAGTGGCCGCTACGGGGGTACTGCCGTCCAAAAGGCGCACGATGCTGGTAGTTACCGTGGCGGGATTCAGCGGCTCACTGAAGGTTACTGTTATGCTTGCTGAGATCGAAACGTTGGTGGCGTTGTTTCCCGGGGAGGCGCCGCTCACGGTCGGCGGCGTAGTATCAACCGGTAACGCTGCAGCGGTTGTAAACGTCGACGACAATGTTTGAGCCAGTGGATTACCGGCGACGTCCTTAACGCCCAAGACACCCCCGACAATGGAAATCGTGTAAACCTTGGAGCTGGTCAGGGCAACCGTCGGCGTAATTGTCGCCGATTTATTGCTGCTATTGTAGGCCACGCTCGCCGTTACCAGCGATGCACCATCCAGTAGCTTCACAGTACTATTGCTAATCGTGGCCGAGTTCATCGCCTCGCTAAAGAAGATCGTGACAGGCGTGTTGGTCGCGACGTTCGTGGCACCATTAGCGGGACTGGTGCTGGTCACGATTGGCGGCACCGTGTCGGCAGGGGGCGTGGCGCTCAGCATCACATCGACCCAGTAGTTACTATTTTGATAAGTCTGGGTGGGGAACGCGGAAGCGCCGGCGTATTGGAACACGCCGCCACCGGCCGCTACGTGCAGTGATCCACTATTGAAGGCCGTGGCGAAGTAATTGCGATCGACTGAGAAATGGCCGCTGGAGGTATAGTAGGAGGCCACGTACGTGGTCCCGGCGGTGATGGCCACGGGCGTCGCAAAATTGACCTGCTGCCAGCCGCTGGCTGATTCGCTGGTGAAAGTGGCCGTCGCCAGCAGCTGGCCGGTGCTGGTCCATAAATTGGCAAGATGGGTACCCGTGTTGCCGGCACTCTTATAGAACCGCAGGCCGGTGATGTATCCATTCGTGTCGGCCGTGAACTTCACGCCCAGTTCTAACGCACTCGCCTCCTTTGTATCCACCGTGCCGGGCGTCACCGTGCTCGGCCAAAGTGTGGCTGACGCCGTCGCCGCGGCGGCCGTCGTAAAGGTTGACGAATAGCTTTGAGCCAAGGAATTACCGGCGACGTCCTTAACGCCCAAGACACCCCCGACAATGGAAATCGTGTAAACCTTGGAGCTGGTCAGGGCAACCGTCGGCGTAATTGTCGCCGATTTATTGCTGCTATTGTAGGCCACGCTCGCCGTTACCAGCGATGCACCATCCAGTAGCTTCACAGTACTATTGCTAATCGTGGCCGAGTTCATCGCCTCGCTAAAGAAGATCGTGACAGGCGTGTTGGTCGCGACGTTCGTGGCACCATTAGCGGGACTGGTGCTGGTCACGATTGGCGGCACCGTGTCGGCAGGGGGCGTGGCGCTCAGCATCACATCGACCCAGTAGTTACTATTTTGATAAGTCTGGGTGGGGAACGCGGAAGCGCCGGCGTATTGGAACACGCCGCCACCGGCCGCTACGTGCAGTGATCCACTATTGAAGGCCGTGGCGAAGTAATTGCGATCGACTGAGAAATGGCCGCTGGAGGTATAGTAGGAGGCCACGTACGTGGTCCCGGCGGTGATGGCCACGGGCGTCGCAAAATTGACCTGCTGCCAGCCGCTGGCTGATTCGCTGGTGAAAGTGGCCGTCGCCAGCAGCTGGCCGGTGCTGGTCCATAAATTGGCAAGATGGGTACCCGTGTTGCCGGCACTCTTATAGAACCGCAGGCCGGTGATGTATCCATTCGTGTCGGCCGTGAACTTCACGCCCAGTTCTAACGCACTCGCCTCCTTTGTATCCACCGTGCCGGGCGTCACCGTGCTCGGCCAAAGTGTGGCTGACGCCGTCGCCGCGGCGGCCGTCGTAAATGAGGAGACATAGCTGGACACCATCGCGTTTCCATTGAGATCCGCGACACCAGTTGATCCTCCGAGAATGTAGATGGTGTAACTCGTCGCATTCTCGAGTGCCGCAGACGGAGTGATCGTAATCGTGCGATTGCTGGCGTTGTACGATACACCGGCAGTAACGTGGTTCGTGGCGTTCTTCAGCAATAATACGTTGCTGGTGTTAATTGTTGCGGCACTCAGCCCTTCGCTGAAAGATATGGTGAACACGGAATTTGGTGCGATGTTGATCGACCCATTTGATGGACTGACGCCGGTTACGGTCGGCGGCACCAAATCCGGCGCCGCCACAGGTAGGGTCGTGAACGACGAACCAACCGTCTGAGAGATTGGATTTCCGGCCATGTCTTTTACGCCAAAGATCCCGCCCGTCGCGACGATCGTATACGTCGTGCCGAACGCCAGCGGCGAACTCGGCGTAAGTGTGACAGTCTTCGTGCCCGCGTTGTACAAGAGCATCGTGGGAACGAGATTCATTTCACTGTCGATCAGTTTCACCGTGCCGGCAGTGACCGAGGTTGGGTCGATCGCTTCGCTAAACGTAATCGTGACGGGCGTGGTGACACTCACACCTGTACTACTTGCGGAGGGCGAGAAGGCGACGACCGTGGGCGCAACACTGTCCAACGGCGGCGTGGCGCGAAACACAACATCCACCCAATAATTCGTGTTCAAGTACGTTAGGGTCGGGAAGCCGCTGGTTGCGCCGTACCGGAAGACGCCGTTTCCGCCCGCGGAACCTGTGGGAATCGCGTGAAGCGGCCCGTTGCTGATACCCTCGGTGGAAAAGTAGTTTTGCTCGGTGGAGAAATGTCCGTTGGGCGCGAAGTACGAAGCCACGTACGTAACGCCGGCGCTGATCGCGACCGGTGCCGCAAAATTAGCCTGCTGCCAGCCGCTGGCAGTTTCAGTGGTAAACGTGGCGGTGGCCAACAATTGGCCCGTGCTCGTCCATAAGTTGGCGATGTGCGTGCCGGTATTCGCGGCAGACTTGTAGAATCGCAGTCCCGTTATCAATCCGTTCGAGTCCGACGTGAACCGAAATCCGACCTCAAGGGCCTGTTTATCCCCCGAGTCGACGACGCTTGGCACGTCGCTATCGCTCCATAACGAATAAATGCCTGGGTTTGAGCTTGGATTGACGTCGATGCGCGGCCCATTTGTTTCGACGTTCGCGCTATCGTCGACTGCCCGCGAGAGAATGGAGAACGAGCCGCTGCCGCGAGTGACAAACGTGTACGACCAATTCTCGCGACCGTCGGCTCGATGCCAACTGATGCCGCCGTCAACGGATACTTCGACCTCCGCGACCACTCCGCCTCCGCGCTCCTGTGCGGTTCCGCGCACGGTAACATTCGTATTCGGCGGCAGGCTTGCACCGGCAAGTGGTGAAAGGATAACTGAAACGGGTGCCAAGTTATCTGTGGAGGCGGTCGCACGGACCAAACCGGCCATGAGAGAACCGGGCTGCGCACCCATATCGGCTAAAAGATTGACGGTGGCCTGTTGCAGGTTGCGGTCCGTCGCAGCACCCGCGACAGCGTGATAATCGTCCAGGGCCCACGAATATTGAATGGTGCCCGCGGAGAACACCAGCGCGCCGCTCGCGGCTTTATATAGTGTCAAGCTATGCGTCGCGGTGCCTGCAGCGAAGTTGCTACCGTAGTCTTGGATGTACTGTGTGACTCCACGGGTCGTGGATGACAGGTCAATCAACCCGGCGGGGCGGTAACCATTGTCGAGGTCTTCGTCCCATTCATAGCCCAATACGAGGTCGCCAAGCGAGACGCTACCATTCGCGGCGAGTGAGGCTACGACCGTGTTGCGCCAAAATCGCAGAGCCGCAAACTCCCCGGAAACATCAAAGTCCGTGCCCACACCGCCGTTGCTGTTCACTGTAAAAATAGTGCCCGTAAGTGCGTTTTCGGGTCGGCCTCCATCGGATGTGGTGCTGAACCGCGGATCGCGCCAAGTGCCGGTCCACACGTTCTGCAAAGGATCAATCTTGGCATTGGCTAATGTTTCCTTATAACAAACCAGCGTCGTATACGGTGTACCGGCGGCGTTTGCCTCCCACCGAGTCTTCCAGTACACTTCGTTGCCACTGAAAAAGGCCAGGTTTACTCCTGCATCGCGCAGCTTCGACATTTGCGCGCTGATCACCCGACCAGTATTCGTCATGGCCAACGGAAAGGAAGGCTTTGTGTTCCAAGATTTCTTGGCCGCGCATGGCCGTATCGATGCCGGATGTGTAACTGACATCAAACCCGTTACGTTCCAAAAACCGCGTCATCGCGAACTCGGCACCGAAATAAAAGTCCATCGGCAGCGTGTCACGAGTCACGAAGGGGCGACTGTAGCTGACGGCTAGTGCGCGGCCGTTCGCGTTCCAGTTGGGACCGTACAGGTTGGGGCCGCCCCACTCGTTGTAGGCCTCCCAAGTCGTATCGGAGGTTTGAAATAGCAAATCGGAGTGGCCCTCGTCGTCGCGGACGACGAAAATGATGTAGTTCTCGCCATACACGCCGTCCTCGCGGACTAGCTTTGCGATGTAGACGCCTGAAACAGCATTTGTCGGCACTGCCCAAGCAGCAGATGTGTGCCAATTACTGGCATCGACTGTATTTGTATCCAGGTGGAAGAGTGGATCGGGTTGGTCCTGCAGATTCGTGGGCTGGACGGTTGCAACTTTGCGACCGCCTAACCCGGCGTACCAGCCCATACGGTAGATATCGAGGCGATAATCCGAAGCGTCCGTATTGACTTTGAATTGGACCGTTTCCCCGTGGTCAACGCTGAATTGCGCGGCATACCCTTCGATGTTGGCCGACAGGTTGCCGTCGATTTCCCAGGCGTTAGTTCCAGGCAACTGGTTCTCGGCGACGATCTGGGCGGCCGACAACATGTGGCGGTCTTCAAGCGATTCAATCCGCAATGTACGTGATCCACGGCGGCCCGCGACCGAACGACGGCCGCGACGCTTGCTTTTTTTGGGTCGGTTTCGTCTGAACATAGAAGGTGGAGGCTTTCGCAAAAGCGAGAGGAGGAGTGAACCGGCACGGCGGGAGGGATAGCCGTGGAAGAAAAGCTGCTAGCGAAAAGGGCTCGTTCCGGAGAGCCGATGGAGGGAGACTGTATTTCATATTAATTGCTTGAATTGGGGCGTCAAAAACACGCCGCCGCGCGGCCTAACATGTTTCCATGGAAAGGGTTACATCGCGTTCCGGTAGCCCTCAAATGTTTATGAAATGCATCAAATGGTCCGCCATACCTAACCGTGCTGGCAGCGATAATGCGCCTGTCAGTAGGGTCTCCAGCTAACCTTCTGCGAACGGAAGGAGAGGCAGACTTTCAGAGTTCGCGTTGACGTGAAGTGTGCGCGGAGTTAACTTCTCCGCCCCGCTCTGTTTCGAACGTGCGGGCCGATTTTTCGCGGCTGCTCCGCTTTGCCTGGTCGCATGCGAGCGCAGCTGATGAGCGCGGCATTAGATAGCGGTTTTCTGTTCTCACTAAGGTCGAAGAACATGCCAATTTCGAACAATGTTCGTTTGGGCGCCGACGTACGAATTGTCCATCCTGAGTTAGTTAACCTTTATGGGTGTGAGATTGGCGCCGGGACGCAGATCGCGACATTTGTCGAGATTCAGAAACAGGCCATCGTGGGAGCCAGATGTAAGATCAGCTCTCACAGCTTCATTTGCGAAGGCGTGACGATTGAGGACGAGTGCTTCATCGGACACCACGTTTGTTTCATCAACGATCGCTTCCCCCGCGCAACCGCCGAATCGGGACATCTTCAGACTGACGATGATTGGCAGGTTTTGCCGACGCGCGTCTGCCGCGGTGCCTCGATCGGATCGGGAGCCGTGATCCTTTGCGGGGTAACAATCGGCGAGCGAGCGTTAATTGGAGCGGGTGCCGTCGTGACTCACGACGTGTTGCCCGGAGCGGTCGTCGCCGGGGTTCCCGCGCGCACGCTGATAAACAATGCGCGGAACGCAGCATAATGAAACCGGCTCTAGATCGCCCGAAGGTGCCGTTGCTTGACTTGAATGAGCAGAACCGTCGGATCGCGCCGGCCTGCAAGGCGGCTCTTGAAGCGGTCGTGGCGAGCTCCCAGTTTGTTCTTGGACCGGCTGTCGAGCATTTCGAACGTGCTTTTGCTCAGTACATAGGCGTCGATCACTGCATCGGTTTGAATAACGGCACATCAGCCCTTCAATTGGCTCTACATGCTTGCGACATCGGCCCGGGCGACGAGGTGATCACGACTCCACACACTTGGATCAGTACAACGTGGGCGATTAGTTATGTCGGCGCCAAACCGGTATTCGTGGATATCGATCCAACCACCTTTGCAATGGACCCGGCTTTGGTGCATCGCGCAATTACGCCGCGGACGAAAGCAATTCTTCCGGTTCATTTGTACGGGCAGGCGTGCGACCTGGGCCGCCTGGCAGAATTAGCTGAGCAGAATGGTTTATTTCTGATTGAAGACGCGGCGCAAGCGCATGGCGCACGACACCTTAAAAGATGCGTCGGGTCAATTGGTCGAGTCGGCTGCTTCAGCTTTTATCCGGGTAAGAACCTAGGCGCATTTGGCGAGGCAGGAGCGATCGTCACGAACGACGCGGCGACTGAAGCCCGCGTGCGCCGACTTCGAGACCACGCCCAGGACGGCCGGCATAACCATGTCGAGATTGGATACAACGCACGAATGGAAGGCGTCCAGGGAGCAATTCTGAACGTCAAATTGAATTATCTGGACGATTGGAACGCAGCACGGCGCCGTCATGCGACTCTCTTAACCGAACTGCTCGCAGAAGTGCCGGGTGTGCAAACTCCGACGGCCGTGACGGAGGAAGGCCACGTTTGGCATTTGTATGTAGTGCTGCTCGACGGCATCGACCGAAACACACTCATGCAACAATTGAGCGACCGAGGCATCGGAACAGCGATTCACTATCCCACGCCGGTGCCATTTCAACCGGCGTACGCACACCTGGGCTATCGTCGCGGTGACTTTCCGGTTGCCGAAGACGTAACGAGCCGGTGTTTGTCGTTGCCGATGTTTCCTGAAATGACCGTTGATCAGCTGTTCTACGTGGCTGAAACAATTAAAGATTGCGTCGAATGCGACTAAGCGCTCGTTCAAACGGATGTGAATTGAAATGGATCTTCGCCACAAGACTGTGCTCGTTACAGGCGGCTGCGGGCTGATCGGCTCCGCCATCATCGACCAATTACTCAACGCGGAGCCCAAGTGCCGGGTCCGCATTGTCGACAATCTCAGTCGCGGTACGCTTCTAAACGTCGAACGCTCGATGGCCTCGGGGCGTGTGGAATTAGTCCAGGAAGACATTCGTCATTTTTCGCGAATTCGCCCTCACTTCGACGGCGTCGACGCGGTCTTTCACCAGGCAGCGATACGCATCACTCGTTGTGCGCAAGAGCCGCGAGAGTGTCTGGAAGTACTCGTGGATGGCGCGTTTAACGTTCTGCAGTCTTGCGTCGAGGCGGGCGTTCGCCGCATCGTGGCGGCATCCTCAGCGTCGATCTACGGGTTGGCTGATATGTTTCCCACGCCCGAAACCCACGTTCCTTACAACAACCGCACATGGTATGGCGCTGCGAAGAGTTTTAACGAAGCAATGTTGCGTAGCTTCCATGATATGTATGGGCTGGATTATGTCGCGCTCCGCTACTTTAACGTCTATGGGCCAAGGATGGATGTTTTCGGAAAATACACCGAAGTGTTGATTCGCTGGTTGGATTGCCTGGATCGTGGCGAGTCGCCAAAGATATTTGGCGATGGAAACCAGACGATGGATTTTGTGTACGTAGACGAAGTGGCCCGCGCAAATCTCTTAGCATTGAAAAGCGATGTTACGGATGAAGTCTTGAACGTTGCAAGCGGCGAGGAAACAAGCCTCCTCCAACTCTTACAAGCCTTGTTGCGAGTCGTGGGTCGCGAGGATGTGTCACCCACGTTCGGACCGGAGCGAGCCGTCAACCCCGTGCCTCGTCGACTTGCTGACACAAAGAAGGCGGAGCGACTCCTCGGCTTTCGCTCGCAGGTCTCCTTGGACGAGGGATTACGACGTCTCGTGGCGTGGCGAAGGGACGTCGTCGCGAGAGGGCAGCAAGAGGCATACGAAGGCGCTGCGTAGATGATTCCAATCACAAAACCACTAATCGGTCCAGAAGAAGAAGTAGCGGCTGCAGCTGTCCTCCGCAGCGGTTGGATTACGCAAGGTCCCAAAGTCGCCGAATTTGAGCAGGCCGTTGCCGAACACTGCCGTGCCGCACATGCCGTTGCAGTTTCGAACTGCACCACTGCGTTGCACCTGGCATTAATTGTGGCGGGCGTTGGCCCCGGCGACGAGGTCATTTGTCCGTCGATGTCGTTCATCGCCACATGTAATTCCATTCGTTATACTGGTGCTACTCCCGTGTTCGCCGAGGTTGATCCGAAGACATACAACCTCGATTCCGGCGCAGCGGAAGCGGCGATCACGCCGCGTACCAAAGCAATCTTAGTGGTCCACCAAATCGGCCTGCCGGCCGACCTGGATCGATTTTATTCGATAGCTGCCAGGCGTGGCCTTAAAATCGTCGAAGACGCAGCCTGTGCAATAGGAAGCAACTATCGTGACCAACCGATTGGCAGCCACGGTGACCTGGTGTGCTTTAGTTTTCATCCGCGCAAAGTGATCACGACCGGCGAGGGCGGCATGATTACCACAAGTCGCGCCGACTTTGCCGATCGACTGCGGTTGCTCAGACAGCACGGCATGAGCGTATCCGACACCGTGCGCCATTCATCGCGGCAGATCGTCACTGAGCAGTATGTCTGCCTGGGCTACAACTATCGCATGACCGATATTCAAGCGGCGATCGGTATAGAGCAAATGAAGCGGCTTTCGGAGATTGTCACCCAACGTCAAGGACTAGCCGCGCGGTACACCAAGGCGCTGCGGCATCATCCGTGGCTGCGTCCGCCTTATATTCCCGACGAAGCAACCCCCAATTTTCAAAGTTACGCGGTACACCTATCGCCACACGCTCCGATCTCGCGCGACGACCTGATGCAGCGGCTCGTCGAACAAGGGGTCGCCACTCGACGCGGTATCATGTTGTCACATCTCGAACCTGCGTGCGCCGATTTGCCCGCAGTGGCACTCCCACATTCGGAAGAAGCCAGCCATCGCTCACTTTTGTTGCCGCTCTATCCCCAAATGAGCGACGACGACCAGCAACGCGTGATTACTGCATTACAAAGCGTTGCCTGAGTTTGAAACGATTGCGAAAGCGACGCCAGTGATTCCGCTAGTCTTGGCCATTCTACCACTGCTAGCATTACTCGCCTTGTTCTCCCGCCAGCAGGATCATATAACTCGCCGCCGAACTCCATTGCCGTACCGGTGGGGTGCGTACAATTTCGCAATTGGAGCGCCCCGCACCGCGTACCACCTAATCACTCCGCAAAGTGCCTTGGCATTTGCCAGGTCAATTCCCGAAGCGTCTATGAAAATTCTATTCATTGGTGGAATGTATCGCGGGTATCGACTCGCGCAGCGGCTCCTTGCGCGCGGTGAGGAAGTGGTCGGCGCATACGTCTACGAGGAAGATGCGCATGAGTCGCCGAAGTATTGTGGCGAAATCGTTTCGCTACTATCGGCGAAGGTTAATTTCGTGCAAGCGACTCGGAGGATTGCGATCGATCAATTGCCATTGATTCGCGATCGCCTGACACCCGACGTCGTTTTCTGCCTAGGTTGGCGGACCTTAATACCGATGGAGGTACTCGAGTGTGCGCCTTGGGGCGGTATCGCGGTTCACGACTCTTTGTTACCGCGGCTGCGGGGTTTTGCCCCATCGAACTGGGGCCTAATTCTTGGGCACGGCCAGTTGGGAGCGACACTCTTCCAACTCACCGATTCGGTCGACGCGGGCGATATCTACTTCCAAAAGGCTATTACCCCCGAGCCAACCGAATCATACGAGTCGATCCAGTCGCGAATCGCTGAAACGTCGGTTGAGTTATTTGACAGGTTTCTGGATTCGGCTAGAGCGGGCTCACTGGTCGCTCAAAAGCAGAGTCACACGAACGCTACGTTTACTTGTGCCCGCTCGCCAGCGGACGGTGAAATCGACTGGAATACGTCGAGCCAGTCAATCAGCCGGCTCATTCGAGCGCTGGCCCCTCCTGCACCAAGTGCGTTCACGTATCTACACGGTTCGCAGTTGTTCATTGTCGAGGCATATCACGTTGAACAACCACAAAACTACGAAGGGCGAATTCCAGGTCGGGTCGTAGACCGTGCCCCAGCGTCTGGCACGGTCGATATCCTGTGCGGCGAGGGAATCTTGCGGATTCACCGAGTTCGAACCAGTGATGGCCACGACAAACCCGCCTCGGCCGTGGTTAAGAGCGTGCGCGATTCTTTGGGGATGAACTATTCCCAGGAGATAGCATCGCTCCGAGATCGAGTAGAACGGTTGGAATCGATGTTGAGCCGTACTCAATCGGCCGAGTTCCTGCCACGCCGGGCCAGCTGAAAGGAAGCCGCCATGATTCGTGTTGCAGTTGTGGGCGCCGGCTATTGGGGGCCGAACCTGATTCGCAACTTTGTCGCCTGTCCAGACACGCATCTCGTAGCCGTCTGTGACCGGGACGAGCTCCGATTGGCCAAGGCGATTGCAAGCTACTCGGGCGTCGAAGCCATGCCACAATTCGACGACTTGTTGGGCCGTACTGATATCGATGCGGTGGCGATCGCCACGCCGGTTAATACGCACGCCACGATGGGTGTGGCCGCGCTAAACGCTGGCAAGCACGTGCTAATTGAAAAGCCGTTAGCGGCCTCGGTTACCGATGCTGAAATACTCGTCGAGACCGCGAAGAAGGTCGGGCGCATTCTCATGGTCGATCATACGTACATCTACAGCGGGCCGGTTCAGAAAATCAAACAGATCCTTGATGCCGGCGAAATCGGCGATTTGTATTTTGTTGATAGCGTGCGGATCAATCTTGGCTTGTTTCAGCACGATGTAAACGTCGTCTGGGACTTGGCGCCTCACGATCTGTCAATTCTCGACTATCTCGTCGGAGACCTTCCCCGAAGTCTTTCGGCATTCGGCACATGTCATGCCGACAACTTGCGTGAGATTGAAGACGTCGCTTACCTGAACCTCGACTTTAGCGGCGGGCTGCTGGCTTCTTTCCACGTCAATTGGCTGAGCCCCGTTAAGGTGCGGCACTTCATCATTGGGGGCAGTCGCAAAAGCATTGTTTACGATGACTTGGAACCTGCCGAAAAACTCAAAGTGTACGATCGAGGAATAACCATTGGCGGTGAAATCGAGGACAGACGCGGTGCATTAGTAAGCTACCGCACCGGCGATATGTGGTCGCCACACATCCCAAAAGTCGAGCCGCTAACGCAAATGGTCAGTCACTTTGCTGAATGCATTCGAGAAAACAAGCAACCGTTGACCAATGGGGAAGCGGGGCTGCGAGTCGTCAAAATTCTGGAAGCAGCTCAACGCAGCATTAAAGCGCAAGGTGGCCGAATCACTATCTGGAACGAGCTTTGTCGCGCTGCGTAGCCCGTGCAAAGAGTTGGGCATGAGTTCGCAGCCAAAGGGGAATACACTCATGAGTAAGGAGGCCAAGCCGAGGCTGCTGTTTCTTCGATTTACTCAGCCAAACATTCCCTCGTTCTTGCAGCGGCATCTACAAGAGCATGTTCGCTGCTTGTCCCAGAACTTCGATGTAACCGTAATCAGCGACCAATCGTGCGACTATAAACAGCTATGCGAGGCGCACGAACCAGACGTCGCGATGTTCGAATCGGGATGTTATGTCGGAAAAAGGAACGTCAGCAACGTTACTGCCTGTCCCGCGGTACCGAAAATCGGGTTCATACATTGCGATGCTTACTGCCCGACTCGCAAAACTGCAATATTCGACATGGCGAGGTGGGAGATATCAACATTTTTCGGGATATCAGTTTCACTGGGTTCTTATACGCCTTCAATCGCGGATCAGTTATTCGTTTGGCCGAATTTTGTCAATCCGGAAATGTATCGCGATTACAGCTTTCCAAAAGTCATTCCAATTCTGTTTAGTGGTAGTCAGGCGTCTCATTATCCATGGCGCAGTAAAATAGATAGAATCGTTTCTCAACGTTATCCATCCCTTCATAGTCCCCATTTCGGTTGGTCTTCGGGTAAGGGAAAGCCTTCTGCATTGAGTTTCATGGAAGGCGAAAAATATGCGCAGCTGATTAACTCAGCCTGGGTCGCGCCATCTTGTGGAACTATTGCGAATGAAGTGGTACGGAAACATTTTGAGATACCGGCCTGCAATACTTGTCTTTTGGCACAAAAAACACCGGGTTTAGTGGCCGCAGGTTTCGTCGATCTCGTGAATTGTGTATTCGCTGATGAGGTCGACGTTCTCGATAAGCTGGAGTGGTTATTCCAAAGACCAGATGAACTCGATCGAATAATTAAAGCTGGGAAGCAGCTAGTAGATTCACACCACACGATTCGACAAAGGGACCAGATCTTTCAGTGGTACACACTTAATAAGCAACTCAAACACGGTCAGAAAATCGTACAGGCCGGGCCTTTTATGCCGTTGACGATCCAAGAGGAAAACAATGGTGTGACAAACGGCCATGTTAATAGCAGGGGGGTCGATCGGCTGCTCATGAGTCAAGCTGACCAGCAGCTGCGATCGGGTCGATACAATGATGCTGAAAACCTTTACAGAAGGTGTCTCAACTATCACAAGCCAGACATCCCCGAGGCGAGGTTTCGACTCGTTCTATGTCTGCTTTCCAAGGGCGACTTCAAGGCGGCTCTTGCGATTGTTAGAACGCATTTCCCAAGTCATCGGCTGGACAGCAAAAAAGGCTTCGAGCCAGATCCGACCGAATGGGCTTGGTTCATCGTTGTATTGATGTGTTGCGGCAAGAATCGCGAAGCGGCCCTACGCGCGGATCAATTCCACACGTTACATAATCAGGAGCTTCATAGAGTTCGCTGGGTGGTCCGAATGTTGTGCGGTCAGAAGAGCGAAATACTGAGCAATATAAGCCGCACGGGTCATAGGGCGAGCGTGCACCAGGTGCCTGAGTTGACAATCCAAGTATGGCTGGAAAACATGCGGCGTATTTTGGAAGCCTGTGGGCAAATGAAAACTGCCAGCATAATTGCAAGGGCTAGTTCATGGTCGCAGTTACTCGAGGTGAATGAGTCCCCCAACAATGAATCGCAAGTCAGTACGGCAGTTGCGGCTCCTCCGGGGAAGGATCACAGCTTTGTGGATAAGGCGTTGGCGTCCGTAGCAAAGCACGGTTCTTTTGGAAATGTTGTTCTCAGAAATTATCTGGCCGCCGGGAGTCGAATAAGTCGCTCAGCTCAAAAAGTGAGGTCACGAATAAAGCGACTGACGGGAAGAATACGTGGGTATATTCCCTTTCATTCGGCCTCGATCGCTGACGCTGATTGTGCAGGGGTTGTGCGCTTGCTGCAAAAGGAAGACATAAAGTCTGGCGTTTTAATAGGCGCAGCTAACGGATCTTGGCTGGCCGATGCTTTTATGCGCGGAATACAAGGGAATCCGATAATGCCGTCGGCCGTTTGCGTAAACTACAACACACTCGAATTCAGGAGATTCCACGCGCGATTTGCTGACGCCGCAAATGTTCAATTTCGATATGTGCCAAATGAAGATGGCTGTTTGTTTGGATCGAACGAAAATTCGCACGTAATGGCGATTTGCTTCTCTGACAAACTACAGGTCACGCGGTTTACGACAGTTAGAGCAACTCTTGTTCTGCTTGATCGCACTAACGACAAAGAAGGAAGCGAGTTTTTTCGAGCAATGTTGTCAGATGAGAATTACTACCTCGTTGTTCATGAACCGTATCACTTCAATGGCTACGCGGTGTTTCGGAGGGTGGCGGAGGCCGCCTGCCAATCACCGATCGCGTTGCACAGGGCGGGGTAGTCTTCTGTGCCACCCCGCTATCTTAGATCAGAATCGAGGGCGTTCATGCTCACAACCTGCCTTATCAACAGCTTCAACTATCAATCGTACGTGGTCGAGGCCGTCGAGAGTGCGCTGCGGCAAACCCGCCCGTTTGACCAGATAGTGGTGGTCGATGACGGTTCCAGCGACGGCAGCCAACAACTGCTCGCGCAACGATTCGGCCGCGAGCCAAGAGTCCAGATTGTCAACAAAGAGAATGGCGGACAGCTGTCGTGTTTCAATCATATCATGCCGCTGGTGACCGGGGAGATCGTGTTTTTTCTCGACGCCGACGATCGGTACTTGCCCACGTACGTAGCCGCGGCGCTCGCTTGCTATGAGCGAACGTCGGCCGATTTCGTAATGGCAGGCGTGGAGAATTTCGGCCAGTGCATCCGCGGCAAGCAGCCGGTGCGGCGAGACCGCGATCTGGGTATCTCGCTCCTCGCGACCACATTTGCCCGCCAGTCGCTCGGCCAGCCGACATCGAGCCTCTCGATGCAAACGTCCCTTGCGAAAGAGATTTTACCATTTCCGTTCGAGTCGGAATGGCGGATCCGGGCCGACGACGTACTCAACTACGCAGCGTCGATCTTGGGCGCCCACAAGTACCAAATTGGTGAAACGCTCGTCGAGCGCCGCGTGCACGGGACGAACTTGTATCATGGCAATAAATTCGATCCGATGTCAAAGATGCGACACTCGCTGGCCTTGAATCAGCTCATTGCCTGGTACATGGAGCGGGCCGGCTACTGCGTCGCGGACCTCCATCGGCTTTCGGCGCGCGAATTCCAGACGCTCGAGCGGCCAACGTTGAGAGAATACCGACGCTATGTACAGATCGCTTGGGGCTCGTCGCAGCCTTTTTTCAATCGAATGAAACAATTCGTGGGTCTCACATCCCACTTGCTGCGAGCCCGGCTCGAGCGGCCGAAAACCAGGAGCGACTCGGAGCCTGCAAGTCACAGTCTGCGCCGCGTGGCTTGATGAGAGCACGTTTCGTTTTGCGGCTATTGCAAACGACGCTCCGGCCTATTGACGAGCAAAGTGCAGAAAGATTCCAGCACTTCGTGTTTTTTTGTGTAGTTCCCTGAAGTTCAAGAATGTGCGCCTGTTCGCACAGGTGTGCTTCGACGCACATTGGACGCTTCAAGCAATACATGTGCTCCGAGTGTGTATTAAGCTGCGCCCGCCTCGAGGATGGGATACGCAATTGGCACCTCTATTGCTTACATCTTGATGGAGATCTGAATCCTTAGTCGCGGAGTAGCCAACCATGAACATCAAGACGATTCTTTTTCCGACTGACTTTTCGGAATTTAACGAAGCGGCGCTGGAGTTCGCCTCTCGGTTGGCGGCCGAATCAGGAGCCATTCTCTATATCGTGCACGCTGACGACATGGAGCAAGTGGCGGCTGTCATGTTTGACACGGGATATCCGTTTCCGGGCGACCAGGAAACGCGTCGCGAATTGCACGAAAAACTGGAGAAGGTCGTTCCGACGATACCAGGCGTGAAGTATCAGCACTGTTACCTGCGCGGCACCGCAACAGGGGAGATTGTCGGGTTTGCCGAGGAACACGGCGTTGATTTGATTGTTATGGCATCGCACGGACGGTCTGGTTTACGCCGGCTCTTGATGGGAAGCACGGCCGAAAACGTCATGCGGCAAGCTCCGTGCCCAGTTTTGATCGTCAAGCAACCAGCTACCTTCCCAACGGCTGACGAAGTCGGCTTCGTCGCCGGGTGCGCACCCAGTTGATAAGAGTTAGACAATGATGGTTTTACCTAAGGCGTTTCCGAAAGCTATCCTGGTCGTGACCATCATTGTGGCTGGCGGGCTCGATACGAATTCTGCCGCCAAGCCCGAAAAGACAAATCCATCCGCAACCTCGGCTCCGCTGAGTAACCTAAAAATCCGCTCGTTCAGTGAACAGCGCCGACTATTTCAACTCCAAGAACTTATCACTGCCACGCCAAACACCTGGATTTTCAACCCCGGTGATCCGCCCCGACTCGTCTGGCGAGACGTCGACGAAGTGCGCAAACTAGGCTTTGAAAGCCCGTTGCGAGTGCACTGGTTCAATATGCAGTTGGAAGAAGTTGCACTTCCGAACGAGCCTGGCCGATGGGCAGCTTGGATCGACGGTACTGCACCGAACGGACTTCCATTTCGACGAGCACTGACATTTTATGCGCGGCCCAAGAACATTCTCTTGTATTTCGCGCCCGAACTTAAGCTTCAACTTCCTTATTTTCCGGGGCCGATTCGCCCCGACGTCTGGCAAGAGCATCAGGCGGAGACGGGCCAACTTTCGGCAAGCGTGTTGCTACGTGGTTTAAATGACAGCGAAGCCGGGGCCATCATGTTGGCTGGACTCTTGGAGTCGAAGCCGCTTGGGCGACCGGCGCGATTCGTAGACTCCACGTCCGTGTTAAATCAAGACTACCATTTGGCACTCAAACTGAAAGTCGAAGGTTTGCGGAGTCGTGTCCGAACTTTACAACCACCGCGTCACCGGTCTGAGACTGCCGCCACCGTTCATCAAGGGTCGCCGAAAGAAGCAGGCATGGCGCATGATGCCAAAGCGAAAATTGACGGAGTTTGTCGTGCCTGGGCAGAAGACACAGGCGAGCCCTTTGTGGTGCTGGTAGCGCGCCACGGAGTCGTCGTAACCCACGAAGCGTTCGGCCGCGATTCAAAAGACAAATCGGTTGATACCAATTATCGCTGCTGGGTTGGATCTATTACAAAGTCAGTGACCGCGTTGCTATTCAGCCAATTTCTTGACCAGAATCTCATTGGCCTGGACGACTCACTGGCCACCGTCTTTCCCGATTACCCCAAGAATGACCCACACGTTCCCACTTTCCGGCAATGCTTAAATCACACGAGCGGGCTGTCTGGCCACGGTGACTTCGGTGGCGCTAACAATCCGCAACTGGAGAACATCGTCCTCAATGCTATCGATGTAAACCAGCCGAACGTGCGGTACTCGTACAGTGGCATGGGTTACGATCTGGCTGCAAAAGCCATGGAGATGGTGGCTGGCAAGAGCTTCGTGCGTCTCTATGACGAACATCTTTTTCGACCGCTCAAGTTCGGGGACGTTTTGCTCGGCAATGCAAGTTCGGACGGACGCTTTACCGCCATCGAGCTCGGTGTTCTAGCCCAGATGGTTGCAAACTGCGGCAGCTACGGCGACTTGCAGTTTTTTTCGGCTGGGACATTCAATCAATTGCTTCCGCAACGGATAGATGTTCGCGACAGTAACGGCGTCGAGGACGAGGGTATTGGCTTACATTGGATTCGCCGACTAAAGCCCAATGCTCCAGACAACTCAATACGTGCTTCAGATCAGGAGTTTAGTATTCACACTCTGGGCCATGGCTCGTTGAGTGGTTGTATGTTTTTGATCGATTTGGATCAACAGCTCGTAATTACACAGGTTCGACAACAGACCGGCGTGCGCTATGCAGAGTGGTCAGCTAAGTTATTTGTTATTGGTTACCGATCACAGTCGGATAATGGGAGCCGACTGTGCTGCTAGCGTGATTCTCGTCGTAGAAGGAATATGGACGCGACGAAATCCGAAGCCGGTGCGGGCGGACTGGCCGATCCGACGTATCAGGAATTGCTCGCCGACAATCGACGACTCCGCGCGGAGTTGCGGGTCGCCCAGCAGCGAATCGCGAAGCTCGAACGCCGAGTGGAGGAATTGCTGCGGCTCGTCGAAAAACTGCGTGGTGAAGGTAAACGCCAGGCCGCGCCCTTTCGCAAGCAGGACGAACCGTCGGCGACGTCGAAGAAGCCCGGACGCAAAGTGGGGAAGCGTCACGGGCCGCACGCCCATCGGGCTGTCCCGCCACGCATCGACGAGACCTACGACGTGCCGTTGCCGAAGACGTGCCCGCACTGCGGCGGACGTCGCCTGAGCGAGACCCACGTCGCCACCCAATATCAGACGGAGATTCCACGCACGGTGATCTATCGACGATTCGACGTGCACATGGGCACGTGCGAACACTGCGGCCACACCGTCAGAGGCCGGCATGATCTGCAGACCTCGACGGCTAGCGGCGCGGCGGCCAGCCAACTCGGGCCACGCGTGCATGCCCTATTGACGATTCTCAACAAAGAGTTGGGCCTGTCTCACGGCAAGAGCGTACGGTTGTTGGGAACGCTGTTCCCCGAGCTGCGCATTGCGCGAGCCACCAGCGTGCGTTCGATCGCCCGCACGGCCGAGCGTTGCCGACCGGCCGCTGACCAACTTGGCCGGGATATTCGGGGCGCGTCCGAGGTCGCGCCCGATGAGACGGGTTGGCGTGTCGGCGGTCGCTCGGCCTGGTTGCACGTCTTCGTCAGTCGACGTGAAACGTGTTACGTGATCGATCCGACGCGGAGTCATGAACCGGCTGAGCAGTTGCTGGGGCTCGACTGGTCGGGAACCCTGGTTCATGACGGCTGGAGCGTGTACGACCGCTTCACGCGGGCGTTTCATCAGCAGTGTGTGCGGCACTTGCAGCGTCGCTGCCAAGAACTGCTCGAAACGGCTGTGCGCGGCGCCGGGCGCTGCCGCGCGCGGTGCTGGCGCTGATCGAACGGGCCTTCGCCCTGCGTCGCGCGTGGCGTGGTCATCGACTCGGCCGCGACGACCTGGCCATGCAGGGCTTGGCCTTGAGCTGCGAACTGGAACAGCTGGCCTCGGGCCGGTTCACGTACGCACCGAACCGGCGCCTGGCGGGACACCTCTTGAAACATGCGATGCACTGGTTCTGGTTCCTGATCGATCCGACGATCGCCGCCACGAACCATTGGGCCGAGCAAGCCCTTCGTCCGGCCGTGGTCAACCGCAAAGTCTGGGGCGGAAACCGCACCTGGCTTGGCGCTCAGGCACAGGGGATCTTGATGTCGGTGATCCGCACCTGCGGCCAACGCGACATCCACCCATTCACCTTCCTGATCAATGCCCTCTGCCGCCCCCAACCCCAACTCATCCTCGCCTGAAACGGTAATCAATTACAGTTATTTCAGACAATTGCACACGCCATAACAGGCAATGCAGTGGCAGTCCCCGTCGAAGAGAATCAACCTATTCAACATTAACCAACGTTCCTCGGGCGTGAGCATGTTTACATTTAGATACGTAGAATCGGGTACCTCGTGTGAATGAGGGACCATTGATAACTACGATAGAATGACAAATCATGTCACAATTTGAACACTGGATCGAAGGCATTACCGCGGAAGACTCTGTCAGCCATGCAGCGCGGCACTCGTTGCGTGTCCGCTTCACGGCTGTACAGCACTACTTGTCTTTGGCTGCAGAACGATCAGACGAGGATTTGGAATATGTCCATCAGTTACGAGTTTGCTCGCGGCGATCGACGGCAACGCTGAAGCTGTACGCGGGCCAATTCCCAAAGTAGAAGGCCAGGTGGTTCCGAAAGACGCTGCGTAGGATACGAAGCGTAGCCGGCAACGCGCGCGACTTAGATGTGCTCGTCCAAAGTCACGAGACGGATACGGGCAAGGAGGCCCAAGAGTTTCTTGCAGATATCCGGGAGCGGCGTAAAACGGCACAGGCGCCCATCATTGCCGTTCACCGTATCCTCGAAGGCGAAGATCGCCTGCGTCGCCAAGTCGACGCCCTGCTGGAGAAGACGGATGAGAAGACTTCCCATTCGGCAGTCGGCTCTTTCGGACAGTGGGCCACCGCACGATTTCGTAAAGTTCTCAAGCGGTTCTTTGAGGCCTCATCCTCCGACCTGGACGACGTCGCCAGCCTGCATCAGTTTCGCATCTGCGCCAAAGAATTGCGCTACGCGATGGAATTGCTAGCCCCAGCTTTTCCAGCCGCGTTCCGTGAGCAGCTCTACCCAGTCATCGAGGAGCTCCAGGAGCGGCTTGGCGAAATACACGACCATGCTGTTGCCAGAGTTCGCCTCGACAAATGGATTACCGAGACTAAGGGCAAGAGGGAAACAGATCACATACGGAAACTGCGCGAACAAGAACGTGGAAAGCTGGATAGGCTGCTGCGGGATTTTGCCTCATGGTGGACAAGGGAATTTGAAGCAGAATTGCGAAACTCGTTTCAACGGATGATCGAACGAACGGTCGCAGAAGTCACCGCCTGAATTCCCGCGGCGCGCCGGATCCGCACAATCACGGGTACCTCAATTCGTAAACGATTGGAATACCTCAAAAAACGACCGACTATGAAACGGTTCCGATGGCGACGATCCTGTCAGCTCCGGTGACCGCGGCTGATGACTTCATCGGACGTTTCAAACTCATCGACGCGTTAGCTTTTTGGCACAGCTAAAGCTCCCCGGAAACTCATCTCCGCGCTCGGGACTGCCACTAGGCGGTCTTACTGGTAGCCGAAACGCCTCGGCAAACCAGCCATATCCGAATTCCTTCGGGGCCGTTTAACAGGTCGGCCCCCCAAACCACAGCGCGTACGGCTTGAGCGGTGGATGCAGGCGTCTATATAGCGATAGAGTAGGAACCGATCCGAAAAAGCCGGACGGCCGGCACGACATGTTGCGCCGCAATTTTTCGTGTTGGCCGGGTTGAAGATGATTGCAATTACCCTTTTAGCGGCGGATAATACCCCCACTGCTTTGGCTTTCTGGCCGCGCTCGCGGCACGCACCACCGGCCCGATGAAACATCTTCGCATCATCCCTGGGCGCTGGCACCAACGCCTTGCTGCGACAAGGAATTGCTGCCTCTCCGCATCCAACTCTGAGCTGCGGCTCATCCAGGTGCTCTTTTCAACAACGGGTGGCGGTGGGCCGCCTCCTCCGAACCATTTGTGTTGATGGCTTGAGCGTGGTCTTACGTAATCGTCTGAGTTCCTCGAATCTTCAGCATGCGTGTCCTGGAATCGGCGCCGTGCGGTTAGCCGGGCCGGGGCCACCCTCGCTTAGCAGCAATGCGATGGTGGCCCATGAAGAGGCACTGCAACGACCCCCATTTCCTTGTCCACCTGGGAGGGTTTCGCTATGTCTCGCGACTGCCGTTCGCTTGTTACCTCCATAATTTGCATTTTCACGGCTGGTTCGGCTGCCCGCGCGGCCAGCGACATCTGGGACGGCAATGGATTGGTTCCGCCAGTCGGCGTCTGGACCGTCGGCGCCAACTGGGCCGACAATACGACCCCGGGCAACAATGATACGGCCAGCTTCAGCATCTTCAATGCCTACCCCGTGATCTTCAACGCCAACCCTGTGGCGATCCAGGCCCTCACAGTTGCCGCCGGCTCGGTCACGTTTGAAAGTAGCAGCGGCGCCCGGACGCTACTGGTCAATTCGGCCAGTGGCGGACAGGATGTGAATGTCCTCGGGGCCGGCACAAGTCTCCTCTTGGGTACGTCGGGCAATCCGCTGCATCTTGTCGCCGGCGACGATCTATCAATTCAAGGCGGTGCCGTGCTGGAGGCCCTTTTTGGCAGCCACCTCATTGCCAACGACTTGTCCGCCGCTGGCCTCAACGGCATCCTCAGCATCGATGGCGCCGGGTCGAACTTAACCCTTAGCGGGACCGAGCTTCAGAACATCGGCTCCACGGCTGGCAGCAACAGTCTGGTCTTTTCGAATGGCTCGGGCGGACGGAGCAACGGCCCGTTGGGAGTGGTCGACACGAAGACCGCCAACGCCACGGGTTCACTCGCGGTTCTCAGCGGTTCGAGCGTCGAACTGTTCGACAATCTGACCGTGGCCACCGGTAATGCGGCCGGCCAAGTCGGGACCGTCGATATCCACGACATTGACTCCCTTTTAACGGTGAAGGGATCCGCGTCAATTACGGTCGGCGCGGCGGCCAATGGCACGGCGACCATCGACATCGGCGTCTCCGCCTCGGGAGGCACGCTAACCACCGGCACCGGTACGATGACGATCAACAAGACGGCCACTGTGACCATCGGCAGCAGCGCGACCGCTGGCACGCTGAACGCCAGCGGAAACGTCACGATCAATGGGGGTACGCTGACCCGTAGCCCGTCCGGCATCTTCAATCTGGCCACCGGCCACACATTCACCGTCCAGAACGGCGGCGAAGCCAGTTTCGCTGGGAGCGGCGGTTATACGGCCACCGATGGCGCGACCTACCTCGTGACCGATGCCGATTCCACCTGGAACAACAGCGGCAATTTAATCATTGGAAACGGCGGTACGGGCACGCTCACGATTCAAAATGGCGGGAGCGTTTCCGACTCGATGGGAAGGGTCGGTTTCGGCTCCAGCGCGATTGGCACCGTGACGGTCACGGGCACCGATTCAAACTGGACCAACAATAGCGAGCTGGAGGTGGGTGGCAACAACAACAGCCAGGGCATAGTCATGGTTCAAAGCGGTGGCAGTGTTTCCAGCGATACCGCTACCGTTGCCCGGGATGCCAATTCCAACGGCATGATTACGGTCTCTGGCGCCGGTTCAACCTGGACTAATAATTCGGCGCTCACGATCGGCAAGTTCGGCCGGGGCACGATGGTAATTGGCAGCGGCGGGAGTGTCGCCAGCGGCACCAGCGTGATCAGCGAATCGAATTCCTTTGGCGGAAATGGCTCGGTAACCGTGAGTGGCACTGATTCGTCTTGGACCGACAGTGGTGACCTGGCGGTCGGGGATGCGGGCACGGGGACCATGATGGTCGACAGCCTCGGCCACGTTTCGAATGTGAATGGTTTGATCGGCAAGCAATCGGGAGCGACAGGGTCGGTGACCGTCAGCGGCTCGTCCACATGGACCAACAGCGGTGCGCTCGATGTTGGTGCTGGCGGAACCGGCACCTTAATGGTTGAATCGGGCGGGCACGTTACGAACACCGGGGCCTTCATTGCGAACGACGTCGGCTCCAATGGGAGCGTGACGATTGATGGCACGAATTCAACGTGGGTCAGTAGTTTCGGCCTTGCCGTTGGCAATCATGGGACTGGCACCCTGGACATCACGGCGGGCGGCTTCGTCTCTAGTCTCAATGGCCATATTGGCTCGGCGAGTGGATCGTCAGGAACCGTCACGGTTTCGGGCGCAGACTCGAAATGGTTAAGCACTACAGCAGTCGACTTCGATTTCAATGTGGGCCGGGACGGCGAGGGAACGCTGCTCGTCCAGAACGGCGGCGCCGTAGAGAGCACGAGCGCCGTCATAGGTTTGCACGTGGGTTCGCAGGGGACGGCCACGGTGAATGGTTCCGGCTCGACTTGGACCAATCACGGAGCATCCCTTATCGTCGGCTTCGCCGGAACGGGCACGTTGAACATTACGGGGGGTGGAGCTGTTGCGGACGGGAATGGCTTTTTGGGATCAGCCGGCGCGGCAGTCGGTACTGTGACCGTCGACGGCAGCGGCTCCACGTGGACCAACAGCGGCGATGTTGCGGTCGGGGGCGATGGCAGCGGCACGCTGAACATTACGAGTGGCGGCGCGGTTGCGGATACCAATGGCGCAGTCAACGCCCTCGTCGGACTGAACCATCCGCCGGCCGAGGTGCTGGTGGATGGGGCGAATTCCATCTGGACCAGCACTGACAACCTAACTATCGGCGGTATTCTCTGTCCGGACTGTGGAAGTCCGGATCTGGAGGGTCGGCTGACGATCCGGAATGGCGGGCAAGTTACCGATACCAACGCCTTCCTCGGCTCCGATCCGGGCAGCATCGGCATGGCCATTGTGGGGAGCCCTTCTTTTGGTACACCCCCGCCGAACTCCACGTGGTCGAGTCAGTTCCTTTCGCTC
This sequence comes from uncultured Planctomycetota bacterium, assembly GCA_963733705.1. Taxonomy (GTDB): domain Bacteria; phylum Planctomycetota; class Planctomycetia; order Pirellulales; family Lacipirellulaceae; genus JABDGM01. Next base: position 1,117,062 of record CAVTEJ010000015.1, read on the forward strand.
GGAGGCGACGCGGTCTCCGGTGGCGGCGAAGGTGGAATTGGCGAGCTCACAATCCTGTCCCATGGTATTGTCTCCGTGGCGCACGATACCGTTCTGTTCTCCCAGGCCAACCTGAGGCTACAGGGCGGCACGCTCGATAGCGCTGGCATCAGCGACCAAGGCGGAGGCGTCTTCGATTTCCTGGGCGGCATCCTACACGTGGAAACCTTTCTGGGCGACCTGGTAAACCACGGTGGCACGCTGGCACCGGGCCACTCCGCCGGCCGGACGACAATCAGTGGAAACTATACGCAGCAAGCCGGTGCTAGGCTGGACATCGAAATTGGTGGCACCACATTCGGCAGCGACTACGACGAGGTGGAAGTGACCGGCGCCGCCACGTTGGACGGTACGCTCCGACTATCGCTGCTCAACGACTTCATACCTGATGCGACTAATAGCTTTGTCGTGCTCGCCGCCGGAAGCCTTTCGGCGCATTCAGCAATGTCGCGAACGGCGAGCGTCTCGGTACGCTAGATGGGCTGGGCTCGTTCCTCGTGCATTACGGTTCAGGAAGCGAGTTCAATCCAGATCGGCTCATTCTGGATGGTTTTGTGCTGGCGGGCGACTACAACCGTAATGGTACCGTCGATGCCGCCGACTACGTTCTATGGCGCGACACGCTCGGTCAATCGGTCGCTCCCGGGGAAGGTGCCGACGGCGACCTCGACAGCCTCGTGTCGCAAGCGGACTACGACGTCTGGCGCGCCCACTTCGGCGAATCCGTCGGCAGCGGCGCGGCGTTATCCTCCGCCGACACGCTGTCGGCCACCGTCCCAGAACCGGCGACGCAGTTGCTGCTTATACTGGCGTCGACTTGTTGCTGTCTCCGGCGCAGGCGGGGTCGCATAGAGAGTTCCGTCAACTCGTGAATGCCTGACAATGCCGTTTACCCACCCTCGTGAAATACCCATCGTGCAGGTGGTGTCAGACGTTCCCCGAGCAATCCGGCGCCAATTTTGGTACCCTCCAAGATGCGTCGGAAACTCATCTCCGCGTTAGGAGTGACACTCGCCGGTCGCTCCGTCCCAAGCAACGCTCTGGCAACCCAACAATTCTCGAACCGCTCGGTCTCAGTGTGTTTACAGGTGGTGTCGATGACGTTTGCCACTGCTGGCGCTCTCTTGAGTAGCGACCCAAGGTAGTTAAAATGGGCCAATCATGACGGCAACACCTTAATGATTTTCTTCTCTGGATTCTGGCCAGCAGCCTGAGCGATAATGATGTCTTCGGTGTTGCCACTAGAACTGTGGCGTGTACTTGGACTGCAGAACGAAGCCTGGCGAACGGCTAGCAATCTCAAGTTGAACATCCAGTGAATCGCTCAACTCAACGTCGATATGGTCGCATCCCGCTTGCAGCCGTCCTTGTTATTTTGGCCGGCGGGGGTGCGGGAATTGCGGAAGAGAGGGAAAAGCCTTCCAAATTCCCAAGCGAGGCAAGAACAGGAGTCACAGAACTCTCGACTGTACCCATTTGCCTAGTCAGTCGTGAAATTTATGTTCCTTCGCCGCGGCCCGGCGTGTCGCCCGTGGTCCGCTTCCAGTATCTAGGAAATGGTTTGCGACTGCGGGAGTTTCGCTGCGAACAAGGCAAGTCAGATCTAACAGAAAAAGGAATGGTTCGTTTTTCTGACGACAATGGTCGAAACTGGACGCCTTTTGTCCCTCCTGATACCGGATCCGGGCCGTTGCGGCAGAATGAGACTTCCATGAACGTCGCGTCGTGGGCAATTCAATTCGATCCTGCGTCGCGCCGGACAATCGAGATGGTTTTTCAGCGGGTCTTTCTGGGAGAGCCGAGCGATATCCTGAAGCAATATTGGAAGGGCGAAAAGAAGTTTTATGACCACATGACATATCGACTGTCTGCTGATGATGGACGCACGTGGACAAAACAACGACCGATGGTCTATGAAACCGGCTCTCCGTTTGATCCAAATAACTGGGCAAACCCAGCCTATCTTTCTTGGAACGAAATGTATGGCAGCTATGATATGACCGTGCTTCACAACGGCCAGATCGCGTATCCGGCTTCGATCCGAGTTTCTTATCAGGATGATGAAGAAGACCGAAAGGCCTGCGCCAATGTCCCGAAATACACGGCGCCTGTTCCCGGCTATGTCGGCGGCGTCAGTTGTTTTCTCGGCAAATGGAACGAGGGCAAGGAGGACTATGACTGGACTCATTCCAAGCCGGTTTTCGTAGCGCGCAGAATCTCGACCCGGGGTTTGTCGGAACCGGTCATCGCCGAACTTAAAGATGGAACGCTTCTGCTGGAGATGCGTGGATCGAATGCTGGTTTGGATCCGCTGAAATATCCGGGTCGCCAATGGATGAGCCTTTCCAAAGATGGCGGCAAGAACTGGTCGGCAGTCACGGATCTTCGTTATGACACCGGAGAGCAGTTCTATGCGCCCTCCACCCTTGCCAAGTTCATCCGCAGTCGCAAAACCGGGGCACTCTACTGGATCGGCAACATCAGCCGCGGGCCTGCCAAAGGCAACTTGCCGCGGTATCCTCTATACATTGCCGAGATGGATGAGAAGATTCCCGCTCTCAAGAAAAGCACACTGACGGTCATTGACGACCGCAGTCCCGAAGATACGGAAGCCGTGCAATTCTCCAATTTCAGCCTCATCGAAAACCGGGAGACGCTGGACCTGGAGATTTATCTTTCCCGCTTCGGCGAGAAGAAAGACCACGTCTTTTCCGCAAACGCCTACAAATATACTCTGATTCTCCGCTGACCGCTCTCATGTCTTGCCGGCCTACGCGTGAGGTATGTCAAGTAATCACCGTTTAGCGGCTGTGTTGAAAGTCAACCGTTAAGTGGGCGGTAATTTGGATTCCAAGGAAGATTTTGTTGGACCATTGTGTTGAGGATCACGAGTAGCTTTCGCATGCAGGCAGTGAGAACGACTTTGAAAGGTTTGCCGGTTTCTTCGAGTCGCTCGGCGAAGGCGCGGATGATAGGCTTTGAACGACGGGCCGTTAAGGCGGCCATGTAAAGCACGCTCCGAACCGCGGATCGGCCACCCCAGATCGCACGACGACCATGCCACTTACCACTGTCACGATTGAACGGCGCGACACCCACCAAGGCGGCGATCTGCTGCCGGTTGAGGTGGCCCAATTCGGGCAGATCCACAAGCAGGCTGGTGACGGTCACGGGGCCGACACCGGGTACGGTTTCCAAGAGCGTGGCCTTCGTCGAAAGTTCCTGGTCCGATTGGACCTGTTTTCCAATCGCTTCTTCCAACTGCTGGATTTGTTTGTCGAGCCCGTCGACATGCCGGCGAATGCTCTGGCGGACGGTTTTGGTCGTGGTCGTCTCGAGACGATTCTTTTCGGCCGTCCGCAGTTCGACCAACTGGCGTCGTCGCGTCACCAGCTCTTGAAGTTCGGCTTGTTTTTCCGATCGGATGGCGACCGATCGGGGCTGAACCTGCTGGCCAAAGCGGGCGATCACGCGGGCATCGAGTCGATCGGTCTTGGCGAGGATACCCAGGCCACGGGCGAAGTCCCGAACCTGGCGGGGATTGACGACGGCGACCGTGTGACCGGCCGCCACCAGCGCGGCCACCACGAGCCGCTGGTAGCCACCGGTGGCTTCGAGCACCACTCGACAACTTTCCGGGGCGGGCAACTGGCGCACCAGCCGCCGAAAACCGGCGGCATCGTTCGGGACGCCGAACGTGCGTTCGGAGGGCAAAAGACAAACATCGAGCGAATGCTTGGCAACGTCGATACCGACAAAGGCGTGGGAAGTGCAGTCCATGAGGCGCCATATGCTCTCGGTCCGCTGCAGGGTCAGCCTAGCACGCCGCCTGTCTGGGTAACCGCTGGTAGCGGTGCGAGTACTGCCACGGTCGAAAATTCGATCGTCAATTCCGGCAGCCAGGCCGTTCAAGTCGTCAAAGCTGGGGCCGCTAACACTGACCGTCGGTGGGCGGTGCAGACGGGTGGCCTCCCAACCCAGCGCGTACATTCTGGTCGATTGGGACATGCGTGTTTCGCAGCCAAGTGTTCTGACTGGATTCGGACCATTCTTTGGCATGGAAACTTACGATGCGACGGTTGCCCCGTATTTGCTCGGCTCCCTGGGCGTCGATGCCACGACAGGCGACGTGCTTTATCAAGTCCAAGATTCCGGGGTGCTAACCGAAACTGGAACACTCGTTAGTTTCAATCAGTGGAACCACTTTCGCCTCGTTTTAGATTACAGCACTGATACGTACCGCGGCTATTTGAACGGCTCGCTCGTCGCTTCCACCGGTTTTGTGGACCGAGGCTTTGGCTTAGATCATTTTACCGATGCCGATATTACAACCTTTGCGGCAGCCGCAGACCCCGTTTCGCAAACCGTTTCCGCAACCGCCTGGTTCGATAACTACACCGTTCGCGACGGTCTCCTCGGCGACTACGACCTCGACGGCGATGTCGACGCTGCCGACTATGCTCGCTGGCGGAGCACGTTCGGCAACACGGTCAGCCCCGCCGGTAATCTCGCCGATGGCAATCACAACGGCGTAGTCGACGCGGCCGATTTCGTCGTGTGGCGCGACAACCTGGGCGCCAGCATTGCTTCCGGTTCGTCCCTCGGAAGCATCGAAGTCCCGGAGCCGATGACACTTTCGACGGTCGCGATCGGCCTGTGTGTCATTTCAAGCGCGCGGCGCACGCAAATCGTAGCGGCTGTTTTGTTTTAACATGCTCGCTCACGATTTCTTAAGGAATACTTAGCGTAACTCTTTGCTGCTCGTCCGAATGCTAACGGGAGTGCCGGTCGAGATGGATGCCAGTCTTGAAACTAGCCGAACTTCCCCAACGTTTCGACAAAATCCTTCCGGCGGCGATTTTTGGGGAAGTTTTTTTGACGTAAGTCGTGACGTGGTGGCGATGCGTCCGGAGTCCGTGGAGGTATTTTGTTGGCGAGGGCGTGTAGTGGAAAAAAGTCCTGGGAATCGCCGCTAACATGACGGCATGTTCCTGCGACCCCATTTTCGTCGGCGCAACGGCCAGCGCGAAGCGTATTGGGTTCTGGTCGAGTCGTATCGCACCGAGCGTGGTCCGCGGCAGCGAACCGTTGCCTATCTGGGGCTGATGGACGAAGCGGGCCGGTTGGGCGTGGAGCAAGCGGCCGAGCCGCAACTCGCTTCGTCGCAACGCGGACTCTTTCTGGAGGGCCACACCGAGCCGCGGTTCGTCGAGATCGACCGCACGGGAGTGCGGGTCGAGAACTGCCGGCAGTTCGGTGGCCCTTGGCTGGCGCTGGAGTTGGTCAAGAAGCTCCGCCTGCCTGAGTTCCTCAAACGCACGATGCCGCCGGGACAGGAGCATGTTCCGTGGTCGCTGACGGCATTGATTCTGGTGATTGGTCGGCTGTGCGAGCCGTCGAGCGAACTGCACATCGCCGAACACTTTTACCGGCAGAGCGCTTTAGCCGACCTGTTGGGTGTGCCGCTCGACAAGGTGGACGACAACCGACTGTATCGCGGGCTGGACCAACTGCTGCCGCACAAGCGGGCGTTTGAGGCGTTCCTCAAGGAGCGGTTCGGCGAGTTGTTCGCCATCGAGTACGACCTCTTGCTGTACGACGTGACCAGCACGTACTTCGAGGGGCAGGCCGCCGCCAATCCCCTGGCGCAACGCGGCTACTCTCGCGACCATCGGCCGGACTGCAAGCAAGTCTGCATCGGCCTGGTGGTGACGCGTTGCGGCCTGCCATTGGGCTACGAAGTGTTCGCGGGAAACCGGCACGACTCGACCACCCTGGAAGAGATTGTCGAGACGATGGAGGCCCGTTACGGGCGGGCCCAGCGGATCTGGGCACTCGATCGCGGCATGGTCTCGGAAGAGAGGCTCGACTTTCTGAAGGCGGGAGAGCGACAGTACATCGTGGGGACGCCCAAGTGCCAACTTAAGCGGTTCGAGCAGCAGTTGGCCACGCAGGATTGGCATGCCATCCGCGACGGACTGGAGGTCAAGTTGTGTCCCTGCCCAGACGGCACGACCGAAACCTATATCCTTTGCCGCAGCCGCGATCGTCGGCAGAAAGAGCAGGCCATGCATGAGCGTTTCGAGAAACGCATCGAAGACGGGCTGACCAAGATTGCAGCCGCTTGCACCAAGCGTCGTCACGAAGTGGGGCCGATCGAGCGGCGCGTGGGACGCTTGCTGGGACAGAACACACGGGCCGCGGGCTTGTTCGATGTGCAGATTCACGCTGCGGAAAACGGTGCCGCGCAGATCGCCTGGAAGAAGATCGAGAAGTGGCGGGCCTGGGCCCAACTCAGCGAAGGTGCCTACGTCTTGCGGACCAACGTCAGCGGCTGGAGCGACGAAGACTTGTGGCGGGCGTACATCCAATTGACCGATGCCGAGACGGCCTTCCGCATCCAGAAGAGCGACCTCTCACTGCGTCCGGTGTGGCACCAGAAAGAGGACCGGGTGTTGGCGCACATCCTGGTCTGCTTCCTGGCCTACGTGCTCTGGAAGTTTTTGGGCCAACTCTGCCAACAAGCCGGACTCGGCAACGAACCGCGACGCGTGTTGGAAGAACTGAGCGAACTCCGCGCGGTCGACGTCGTGTTACCCACCCAAGACGGTCATGAAATCCGCACCCGCTGCGTCACGCAGCCCAGCGACCACCAGCGAATCCTGCTCGAAAAGCTTCGGCTTGGACCTCCCAGGCCGCCTCCACAAAACCGATTTGTAGTGGAAAAACCGGGGCTCCTCCCATTGCGGCGCAAGGACTTACGTCAAACGTTGGGGAAGTTGGGCTAGAATTGGCACTACCAACTGAATAGCCTCTTGATCCCTTGCTGAGGCGCTAGCCGATGCGATTCCACTCCCAGGCTCGTCGAGCAGCCGACTACACTTCTGTTGTTCGTCGAGTTTCACACGCGCAAAAGTGGCGACTCGGATTTCTTCGTTGGGAACGATCGCCGATGTTCGATCGGCCGCGCGGATGAGCTTTCCAAGGCACCCGGAATGTGCCGACGAAGGGCTGAGTTTTCGAAAGAGGTGCCCGTGCGACAATGGTAAATTTTTTCCAATGTCACGCATTGGCGAATTGCTGTGACTTTCCAGTCGGTCCGGCGGCGCCGGACACACAAGTCAGTCATCTCAAATGCCAGTCGCAAGTATCAGAAGCCGTCGTTATGCCGCGCGACTAATTGGATGATTTAACTATCTGATTCGAATTTCGCTGTTGAGGACCGCGCTCTTGCCGATCGACAGTCTCAGCGGAATTTCCAATTGTCAGTCACCATGCGGTGCGCTCGTTCCGTTGTTCCATTCAATTTAATCGCGTTTGAGAATGTCCGTGAGCTTCCGCCGGCGCTCTAAATAAAAGCGAAGAGTGCGTCATAAGCTCTTGCAGCGCTTTATCGTTCGCGTCCTGTGTAAATTAGAGCAACGGGCCACGGCATCTGCCCTTGACCATCCAAACACCCGACGCGCTGCGCGACCTTGTGATTATTGTGTGAGCTGCTGCGGCAGCTAATGTTTTCACGTCTCGCAGGTTGCGGGGTGACCTGCCCCCAGGTATGGAACCAATTTCTAAGTTAGGGTTGGTGTTGCTAACAGACCAGCCCTGTTCGTTCGTTGAGGCGTAGCCGAAGCGAACGACAAAGATGCTGGGCTGGGGGCCTGTCGATATATATCGCATGTTTATGCCCGCGCGACTCCAGCGACCGCCGCAACGCCGCTGGTTCAGCCCTGCAGTATATCGACAGATTTGAATTCTCCGCCAAGCACGGTTGTGCTGGGCCAGCCGAGCCAGTGTTCGAGCAGTGTAGCATAGACCTGACGGAAATCGGTGTGAAACTTAAGATCGCCGTTATCAAGGTCGCTCAGGCTCGGGTGTTCACCTACTAGACCGGCGCAAACGCGCGATCCGGCAACGAACATCGGGGCGGCAGCGCCGTGGTCGGTCCCTTCGCTGGCGTTTTCCGCCACTCGACGGCCGAACTCGCTGAAGGACATTAGGAGCGTGCGATCGCCATGGTCATGATGCGCGAGATCTTCGACGAAGGCGCACACGGCGCCGCTGAGTTGTTTTAATAAGGCGGTATGTACCGCCGCTTGCTGAGAATGCGTATCGAAGCCATCTAACTCAACGTAATAAATGCGCGTTTTCAATCCCGCGTCAATTAACTGGGCCACGGTCTTGAGCCGAGTGGCGAGCGCGTTCGCGGGGTATTTAATCGGGGTTTGGTAGCCCCGGAGCGCTTCGGCGATGCGCTCGCTTGCACTCAGTGCTGAGGTGGTGCTCGATTGCAGGTAGGCCAGGAGCGGGTCGGACGATCCATTGCTGCAATTTGCCAACTCGCGAATCGCATCACGAAACTGAGGACTGCCGCCGTCCTGCAGCCGAAATGACTCCGGGCTGTCAAACGAAGAAACTCGCACCGTTTCGGCAGCCAGCGCAAGCGGCTGCTTTTCCGGACCGACATGGATTGCCGGAGCATCGACATCAGCAGATGCACGAGTGGCGTCAAGAAAACGTCCCAACCAGCCGGTTGAGCGCGGATTTCCTTTGCGTTCACATGTATGCCAGATATCCATCGATTCGAAGTGGGACCGATTGGGATCCGGGTAGCCAACACCTTGGACGACGGCAAGTTTTCCAGCCTCCAACAGATCCGCAAGGCCCCGCGCTGACGGATGTAACCCGATCATGTCGTTGATTTTGAGAATGTCATTGGCGGGAATCGCCAGTTTTGGCCGCGCCGCGCGATACTCGTCATGGTTGTAGGGCACCACGGTATTGAGGCCGTCGTTGCCGCCCGTTAGTTGCACGACGACGAGAATTGTGTCTTTTCCGCCGGATGATTCGGCTGCGGCGGCGCGGGCCAGAAAGGGAGGGACGAGCCCACCCAACGATAGAACAGTCGATCCGCCGGCCAAACTGGCCAAGAATTTGCGTCGTGACGTGACCATCGTTGCTCTCCTGCGTGGGATGTACGATTACTCAACCTTCAGCTCAGTTGGAATTGTGGTAACGTGGCCAGTGCGTGGATTGTGTCCGCAACGCCGCCAGCCCGATCGGGATTCTTACGACAAATCTCGATCAAGCCGTCGCGGGAGGAGGGCGGCAACGGAACCGCGAGCTGCAAATCGATCAGCAGATCAACGACTTGATCCGGTCCGTTCGCTCCGAGACGCGCGCAATACTCATCGAGCTTGCCGCCGCCGAATCGTGTATTTTGGTCACCGATCATTCGGGCGGTCATATTGGCGCGCCCCAGAATCGTCGACGAGTTGATCCAGGCTCGTCCGCCGTCCCAACCCTTTACGTTGGGTGGAAAAAACAGTCCCTGGCCATTTTGCTCTAACTCGGCGGCCAATCGGCGTGTGTTCGTGGTTGCATCCAGCGACCGCAACAAACCGACGGCCATGTCGACAGGTGACCGCACCTTGCGTCCAAGTGCATGCCCGGAAAAGAAGAGCCGACTGCCGAGAATCCGCTGAACGACGGAGCCGATTTGCCACTGGTTTTCGCGGAGCTCGTGGGCCAACGGCTCAAGCAGCTGCGGCGGCGGAGCCGGTTCGTCGCAGACAAATTGGCGATACAGCTTTCCGACGATGAACCGCGCCGCCTGCGGCTGTTGTAGAATCCAGTCGATTGACTCCCTGTCCTCGAACGTGCCTGTCTTTCCCAGCACGGTCTTCGAGCCGGAATCATGTTGGAACTGATTGAAGCGGAATTTTCCAGATTTGATTTCCCAACCTGTGAAGCAGCGGGCCAACTCCTGCACATCTTTTTCGGAATAGTTGCCTTCTCCTAGGCAAAACAGCTCCATTAGCTCCGCGCATAGTTCTCATTCGGCCGGGCCTTGCGATTGGTTGCTGAATCAAGATACATGAGCATCGCCGGATCGCGTGAAATTTCTTGAACCAACGCTCGAAAGTCGCCGACTGCGTATCGGCGGAGCAATCGATTCTGGGCGAGCATGGCAGCCGGGCTGGTCACTTTCTGGCGCTCGTGGCAAAATGCCCGTGCCAGAAAAGGGTCATTCGTTCCAGCAGGGGATTGGCTGTGTGGAGCATGACGTAGACCCACCAGGCGGCGAGCTGCCGGGGATTACCCGTCGACACTAGGGTCATGGCCAGTTCGTCAGATTGCTGGCGAAAGTCGCTCGTGTCCTCGGAGCCTCGCACGATCTCCTGAACGACCGATGCGGGACTCTGCTTGACGGCTTCGTCGATTTGTGTGACTGTCGTGCCGAATGCAGCGCGGCGAAACAGATGGGCCGCCAAGGTGCGATTCCACTCGCGAGCATCGGTCGGCTCAAAAAGCTCCCAGGCCCATGCCGGATCGATCGTATCCAATGCCCGAGGCATAGAACGCTCCAAATCCCAAATCAGACTGCGGATCGCTGAGTCGAAGCCGACGGCGGGAATGCAATCCGCATTGGTCTCAGTCCGCCTGTTTCAAGGCTATCTCAAGAGAAACGTGCAACTCACTTGATGTCGTCTCCAATGACACCCGCATTCGGTCGAACCCGCCAACCAAGTCCAACACGCCGCTGATTTCCCGTTCGGCCTCAGTCTTCGAGTGTCCGGCGGTGAGTATGTTCTGCGCGATAAGTTGCTGGCGGTTGTCGGTGAGGATATTACGCAGCGCGCTGAAATGGAGCACGGCGTCGGTGTTAACGACCGGGGCGGCAACATCTGGAGGCTGGTTCGGGCTGTTTGCGGTGGCCAGGGTATGCGCCATGGCCTTCGTGCTCGCCACGACGAACCTGCTTCCGGTAAACGCGATCGATGGCGAAAAATTGTAGTTGATCTTCGAACTGACCTGGTCTTTTGCATTCGGATCGGGCAAATAGCTTGCTGTGACGAACTGCGCGGTTTCGGTCTTCTCCATGTCCAAATCAAATTGCGGTTGGCCGTTCATCGCCCCAACAACATTTAAGAAGCCGATCAGATTCTGAAATGTGCGACGTAGCTCGGGCTGCATCTTGGCTGGATCTTTCAGGTCAGTGACGAGTCCGAACGCGGGAAGCTTAATGGCGGGGGCCGACTGACCCGCGGCGAACTCTTGCCGGGTTACGACAAATTGAATTTCAGGTCCCAAGGCGCCCAGTATGTCCTCGCCAAAATCCTTGCCGCCAAACAGAGTTGTCAGGCCAGCGTCGGCTTTTGCCAGCTCTTCGTTCGCTTGTTCGTTGAGCAAGTCGCCAGCTCTTTGCCACATCGCTGAAATGTCGCGATAGGTACTTAGGGAAAAAACCGTGTCGCTTCCCAACAACCGCGGCGGCGGAAGACGTTTCCTTGCGGACCGAAGTAATATTAGCGATTCGCCCGCCCAGCCGCGGTCATGAGGCGCGGACGCCGACAATCGCACTTGCCGATCGCTCACGTCCAGCCCGATCGTCACGTACGGCGTCTGGTGCAACGTGCTCACGATACCGCCAAAAAAGAGCTCGGCGAGTACGTTGTCAGCCCGGCCGCCAAATAGCTTTTTCGCCAATCCCGCGTCGCGGAGAGCCGCCGTACTGATATATCCCCACGCAGTCGCTGACGCACTCACCGCGATGCGTGCTTTGGCGAACTGGGCATTCGCGGCAAGGGATTCTTTCGGCTTGTCAAGGAAGCTATCCACGATCTTTTTTCTCAGCTCGTCTTTGTTGCTCACGATGAGCCACTCCGCCGTTGCGGCTACCCTCACCTTTTCAGCGTCATAGACCTTGATCCCGCGATAGTCGCTGGTCGTTACGGGATTGGGGGTGCCTTTATTCTTGGCATCAAGACTCGCCAAGTTGACCAATGTCTCAATCAGCTTGGACTGCGCGGTCGCATCGTTCGCTCGGGCTATAATTGCCACGCCTTGAGTCTTGGCATCGATCGCAAATCCAATGCCGCCTCCGATTGTTTGGCCGACGATCTTCCGCCATGGCAACCCCATCTGAGATTCGACGATCGCGACAACCGCTTTGAATCCAGGTATCCCTTTTTCTCCATTGCCGATCGTACTTGGTCGAGTTGTTCGATGTGCTGAACCAGCTTATGATCGAATACAGTATTCAACAGTTCCTTGGGCTGCCGAATCTCGGCGAAGATCACGGTACTGGGCGGCAAGAGCTGGGCTGCAGTCCGATCGTCGGCAGACGCCATAACTGCGGATGACGAGAAAAGAACCAATCCTACAACCACTCGTCTGAGAGTTCGTATGTTCGGCATCGTTTCGGCCCTCAAGAACGGTAGCGGCAGCCTTCCTCCAACACAACATTGCTTCAATTGTATCGTGGGTCCGCCATAAAAGACTTACGATTTATCGCATGGGCAATAAACCGCGGCATGCTGCAATTTATCCCGACGCCGAAATGAATCTCGTACTTCAAAATGAGCGGATTGAATAGGCGATTGAAAATTTGGACGTAGTGCGTCGATGTCGACCGAAACGCCGTCGGCACCTTCCGTGTTATTCGCATCCCGGCTGGCAATATTGGCGAGGGAAGGAAAACTCCTTGGGTATATGGCAGTCCGCAGCGATCGCCATGTTGACAGTGAACTAAATCCCCAAGACTAACCAGCGCAGCATTTGACGTGGCACTGGCGGCTGCGGACGCGCCGATACCACAGCGCTGGCGAGCATGAAGAAATTCACAACTCATCAACGCATGAGACTGGTCAGGAAATCCCCGATTTTTGCATGCCGATGACCCGCGTCTCGAAGACATGCTGCCTGATCCCTGGGCCGCTGCCCATCCCGAAGCGATTCTCAACCATCGGCTGCACGAATCAAGAACCAAAGCGATCCGCACCCGCGCTCGTCGTGCGCATCGCCGCACGCGCGCTCCCTGAATGTAGAACTGGCCGCCAGCGACCACGGATAGATATAACGCTCACCACGATTTTTGATACACCTTGCGCGTGCTGGAATCGGGTATCCTTTCTATGGACGAGACTTCATGCGCATCAGGCGGAACGGCTGGCCCGCTTGCTGTTATCGTGGTCCTAAAGGGTTACCGTCTCTGAAAAGCCCATGGTTCAAAGTTGCGACTCGCGTGCGAACTGTAGAAGTTCACATTGCTCTCAATTAGGCTGTCATAGATCCCGACCCCGCCGTCCAGCACCGCTCGGTCACCGTAAATGTCGGTGAGCTTAAGGTGTCGTTCCCCGATCCAAGGTCGGCAAACAATAGGTCGCTCGCTTCGCTGTCCAAATCGATGGTGTCGTTATTGGCGCCGTTCGAATGGACAGTGATGGTTAGCACACTTCGGTGATATATACTACTCCGCCGGCGCCGGTCGTAAACGTCACATCGTTGCCGATGTTCATCGTGGTCAAATAAACCGTGACGTCGCTGGTGTTATTCCTACCGGAGTCGATGGCCCGATCGTGGCGAACGAAGGAGTTCCAGACATCCACGAGATCATTCCCTCCGCCGGTATTAATTGTCAAATCGTTTTGCACACTGGCGTGGACGAAGATTATTATCTGTGGCATTCCCTGACGAAATCGACGCATTACGCGCGACAAAAAGCCCGGTTTGGAACAGGACGCTGTTGTTGCCGCTGCCCACGTTAAGCAAGAGGTCTCGGGGCACTTTGACTTGGTTGGTCGGGCCATAGAGATCGTTCTCTGGACCCAGCGTCACGTGGTCGTCGTTGCCACCCAGATTGATGTTGAAATCGCGCACAACGCCGGTAAACGTTCTGCCGGAAGACTGGCCGTTGATGGTTGTGCCGTTACGGCCCGTCACAAAATAGCTTCCGGTAACGAGTGCGCCATTCTGCATTGTCTGAACAACGGCGACGTCATTTGCAACAGCATCACCGGTAATTCGCAGATCGCCATTAACAACACTGACGGCCACGTCGCCGGCCATCATGGTTCTCTCTTCCAGCGAATGAAACGACAACTTTCGGGGCTTGCGGAATGAGCGGGTCGTGGTCATGGCTTCGTCCTTTCTCGGTTGGAGGTGGCAATGTTGTCGAAACTCCCGACAACGATTCATCCAACCGCTAGAACGCAGCGACGGGCGGGGTGTTACACCAGCGAACCAGTATTTCTAAAAAGATTCCGCCAATGCCCGCGAGCGGGCTGAGCTTGTGCCGTAAACCCACCGTTAGAGACGGAGTTTTTAGCGGACAACACCGTCGCAAATTGGCCCCCTTGGATGAGGTGGGGCTTCCAGCGGTCCCTGGTTGCCGATTTATCCTTTCTGGGCGAAAATCTTGGCCTCAGCTAAAGGGGGTTTTCCAGGAGATCGCTATGCAACGTATTGGCGAGATCGTATTTGTTCTGCTCTGCTTTACTGCATCGGCTGCCACTCTGCGAACCGCGGAACCGCATGCCGTCGCGTTCACGGAACCAGAAGAAGCCGGCATCGACTACAAACTACAAGGCGAATACGTTGGCGAACTCAGCCGCAGCGAGGGCAAAAAGAAAGTCGCTGCTCAAGTCGTCGCGCTGGGGAGCAGAAAAAGTTTAACGCCGTTGTCTATCTCGGCGGACTGCCAGGCGACGGTTGGTCGCGTGGAGCGGAGAAATACAGTGGTGAAGGAGAGCTGAAGAACGGGCCAAATCCCATTAGCCCCAACTCCAAGGCATCGGAGAGTACCACCGCGGTCCTCAAGGACGGCAAGCTCACGATCTTACGTGACGAGAGGACGATCGCCGAATTGAAGAATGTTGAGCGAAAGAGCCCAACATTGGGCTATCAGGCCGCCGAAAGGCGCCATCGTCTTGTTTGATGGCAGCAATACCGAGGCGTGGGAAAATGGCAAGCTGGTCGAGAAGACCTGCTCGGCCCTACCAATGCGTCGTCGAAGCAAAAGTTTGGCGACCACTCGCTGCACGTCGAGTTCTGCACGCCGTTCATGCCAACTGAAAGCGGCCAAGGCCAGCGGCGACCGCGGCGTCTACATCCAGAGCCGCTACGAATGCCAAGTGCTCGATTCGTTTGGCCTGGAAGGTGAGGACAATGAATGCGGGGGAATCTACTCGATCGCGAGACCGGCGGTCAACATGTATTACCCGCCACTCGCTTGGCAAACGTATGACGTCGACTTCACTGCCGCTAGGTATGACAAGCACGGTAGCAAGACCAAGAACGCAGCGCATGACGATCAAGCATAACGGCGTGGTCATCCACGACGACCTCGAGCTTCCCCACGCAACGCCGGGCCGCCCCGAAGGTCCTGAACCCGATTCAGTATTCCTACAGGATCATGGCAACCCCGTCGCATTCCGCAACATTTGGGTTGTCCAGAAGTGATGCCGGTCTTAGGTGTCGCAAGACAGTTTCCGTGCTCACATCACCCCCCCCGTTTTACGTTGGCTCGCCAGCCGCAAGAACTCAAGCCTTTTACGACATATCTCTGGCACCTCGGAAACTCAGCTCCGCGCTCGGTCTGAGACTCGGCCCTCGGTTCCCGCCGAAGAAACGACCCGGCAATGGAACCAATTCGACCCGGGGGCGAGCCTTCCGCTGAGGCCCGACCAAGGTGCCGGAGGATACGAATCCCGCGTTGGCAGCGCCGATGTCAAGGTCGCGGACAAAACATAAAAATCCCCACACGCTGGACACGGGGGGAGGGGCGGGGCGGAGCTTGTTAGAATCAAGCGACATTTCGAGCTTGTTTTGTCATCAAGCACAAGCCATATGGAGAATGTCGGATAAGGGCTTTACGGCGGCAAGAGGCATCAATGCAAGGATGATTGTTTATTTCTGCGCCACCCCTCCTATACTCCGTCCGGCTAGGGGCTTGGTATTAAAGAAAGCAGCTGCTGGGCGAACGCGACTCCAAGCCGACCAGCCTGTTCGTCGTTTCGCCATCACCTGGGGGAGTTACAATGACACGCTACGCTGGTCAAGCACTATTTCTCGCCGCGCTTGTTTTTTCATCGGCCCCTCCACAGCGAGTGCGACCGTGTGGTCGTACGACTCGGTCATGAGTGGTCCCAACGAATTTCCGGTGAACGCGTCGCCGGGCACCGGGTACCTGGCGCCGGCGTCTACGACGACGTCGCGCAGGCACCGTTTAGCGCTGCATGCAGATTTTACCGGATTAACCGGCACAACGACGGCGTCCCACATACACGCCGCCACGCTCGTACCCTTTGCAGGCACGGCTGGCGTTGCGACCACCACGCCTTCGTTCGCCGGATTTCCGCTCGGCGTAACTAGTGGTTCTTTCGCGAAAGCCTTTGGACCTAACATTAGTATCGAGTTGGAATCCCTCGTACGTCTCCGCCACCAGTGGCACCGCGGCACACACCGAAGCCGCCTTTACAGCCGCGCTACTCGCGGGCAAGGCCTACTGGAATATCCACTCCACAACTTTGGCGGCGGTGAAATCCGCGGGTTTATGACCTTGGTCCCAGTGGTCCCAGAGCCGACGACGGTGCCGGGCCAGTTGACCGCGCTTGGCGTCGCAGCTCTCGGCTGCGTCGCGCGACGCCGTCGTCGCTAATTCTATCTATCAATGCCGTCAATGAGTACCGTCGTCCGCCGTGGATGAATAATTGTCCATGATCGTGATACCGTTCCTCAGGCGTGAACCTTCTCCCGCTAACGAGTTCGTGATACCGCTTCGACAGCCGCACACGCGGGTCGATCGGTAAATGTCCAGAAACCCATCAGCAGTTTTTAAAAGAGCTGAAGCACTTCGAATAAGTCTGTTACTCGATGCCCGGCGGCAGGACTTCTTCCAACCGCCGGGCTTTTTAATTCGCTGCAACAGCAGCGAAAACTGATAACGTCTCGCGCGAGGCGGTTTGTGTTTTTTCCCAACACGACCGCCCTGGTCGTGGGGCGGTCTCGCCGTCGGAGATCGTCCCATGATCGCAATTAACAAGGAGCACCAGAGCAGTGAATCGCAGTGGCAAGCGGAATTCGTCGCGATGTTTCCCGAAATCAATCACTGGCTGCGGGTGGCGTTCCGACAGCTCGGACCCGAGGCACGCGAAGATGCCATCGAAGAGGGGATCGTCCATAGTTTGCTAAGCTACTCGCGGTTGTATGCCCAAGGTCGCGCAGGGGGAGCAACCGCCTCCCCTCTGGCTTGGTATGCGGCAGGGCCGTCAAGCGGGGACGGCCGGCGGTTGGTCGGATGAACGGCAAAGACGTTTCGAGCCGCTATGCACAGGTCGGCAGCAAGATCCGATTCGAACGGCAGAACGGTGAATGGATCGACAAGCTGGTCCAAGGCAAGCGGGCATCTATTCCCGACCTAGTCGCCGCGAAACTGGATGTGCGGGCTTGGTTCGCAACGCTTACGAAGCAGATGAAGCAGATCGCCAGCGATCTGGCACTGGGCTGCTCCACATCCGAGGCCGCGCTGAAATACGGAGTCACCGCCGGCAGAATTTCGCAGCTGCGGCGGGCACTAGAAGCATCCTGGCTAGCTTATGGACAGGAAGAGCACGCATCACGCATGATGCAGATCAGACCGCCAAGCAGTCCAGGGATGGAATCCGCCGAGTGCGTTCTGGCAAGTAACTTTCGAGGCTTGGCCGCCGGCGGATATCGCCCGCCGGCGACCATCTCATGCGGAGTTCGTTACGAATTCCGCGACGTTCTGCACTCATAACATCTCACAGCAATAAAAAGCTAGGGCGAGAGCGGCTAGACTCCAGGGATTATTCAAATGGCCTGGGACAGGGTTGGCCACACCATCGCAGATCAGCTCAGCTGCTGTACTATAACTTCGATCAAACAAACTCCCGGATCGCAATTGCGCTGACAATTCGCGACCAATGCTCGACGTTCGGTAATGCAGTGAAAGATTGTACGCTCAGCTGGGCGGCCCGTGGTCGTCTCCCATGCGCACCCCACGCTTGCTGTCGCTCTCCGCCAGCCACTGCTCAACGAGATCTTTTCGCTTGTCCCATTGTTGATCTTTCTCCGGAGGCGGCTCCGACAGTCACCTCCCCAGAGGGACGCGGCGCCGCCTTTGATAATCCCAGTCGCGTCGGCTGTCGCGAGTGAGTTGCTGAAAGCCGCCGACCAAGCCCGAATTGTCACCGTACTCCGTATGGAAGCATCCAGCCACTTTTCAAGTTCGTCAGGAGTCTGCGGCGGTTTTCCAGGGCTGAACCCAAGTACGAATGGCGCCAACGCGTCCGGACCGCCATAATACCCGACCGCCCGCCACAGGCAGCCTCTGGCAACGTCGGGATCAATTTGCGGGTCCTGAACTCTGATGTAAGCTCAGACCAATCGCAACTTTTCGGATATAAACCTCGTTGTCGAGTTGGTCACGCACGTCGAAAAACAGGTGTTCGTCTGTTCGGACGTCGAGCTCCGTGATCCCCAAGCTGTCGGCGATTGCTTCCGCAGTTTCGCGAGCCAACACTCGTGCCTCGATCATGTAACGGACATAACTCTCATCGGAATTATGGATCTGGTGAGCGATCGCCACTGAATGGTAATTCTCATTAAGACGCTCGATTTTTTCCTCACCGTCAATCGTGTCTTGCAATGCAAGCAAATAGTCAACATAAATCTTCACGACTGGGCCATCTTCGCGGCTCGGGCGACGCGGCACAGGACGATGCTCCGCGAGCTCAATCGCACGGTGGGCTCTCCACTGCGGGGGCAGGAAAGGTACATCCATATCAAAAACGGAGCACCACTCTTTTTCAAACATCTGTTCATCTTTCTAATCAAAGCCTGCCGGGGTAATTTTGTTTACGTGACCCTTCAACTGTCGTGTGCCCATCCTCGCACCAAACGTATTTCGCCAAAACGGGATTGGTGAAAGGCTCTTCCTCGCACAACCGAGTGGATCTGCTCGTCGGCCTCGAGCCTTCCCACAATCGCAGTTCGGCAACACCGGTGCTCACGAGTACTCAGCAGCGAGAATTTCCAAAACGCCCATATCCGCAAACTCCTGATCTCGCTGGCGGCCAGTAGTCTCTAATCAATGATTGCGTCCCAAAGATGGAATTGCCTTTGTCAGTCACCGGACGGGTCGATATCCCGAACCATTCGGAAATCAACTGGCCGGGTGCACAGCACAGCGTCGTGACTCCGGAACAAAGATCCAGCCCGATGTAAGCGTTCAGCTCAACCCATACTATTGATTGAGAATGCACGCGCTCAACACAATCATCTGTGCCGGGTCAAGGGCAGTATGTTCGGAAGAGCAATATCGACTTGATGCGGTCGTTCCGTAAAACCACCGATTTAAAACCACGGCGCCGGGGTCAGCGCCATCGTTCATGGGGTCGTCCAAGGTCTCGCTAATGCTCCTGACCGAGATGTACGATGAGCGACACGAACCACTCAAAACCATAAGTGGCGTTGCACCACCTCGCCATTGTGTAAGCACTTACGCCAGAGCGACAGGCGACGAATTTGCTTTGGAACAAGCACCTGGTGAGTGGCAAGGGCACGGTTCACTCGATTACGTCGACACCGCGGGATTGGCTTGCACCACAGAGCCTACTTGGAAGTTCAAATTCTATAAACTATTGCCGGAGAATAGCTTACTGCGACAGTTATTTTCAATCCGCAAAAAATCGGTAGTTTCGGCTGTATATCTTTAGGGGGATCATCTCGTCTGGTAGGAAGTTAGTACCGCGTGGATTGGACAACTCTTCTTCCCATTTAGGTGCAGAATGCCGACGAACGCTGAGGACAGGCTGGCAAACGAACCACCTGAACTGGATCGAGAGGAGTTTGCCCGCCAATACTCGCGAAACGCGAGTCGCATCTATGGATTCATTATGACCCTCGTGTTTAACCATCACGATGCGGAAGAAGTGTTTCAGAATACGAGCGTCGTGCTATGGAACAAGTTTGTTGAATTTCAGCCGGGCAGTAATTTTTTTGCATGGGCTAGCCGTGTGGCGTATTTCGAAGTGTTGAGTTTCATGAAGCAGCGGCGAGCGGATGCGCGAATCGTCGGCGGCGAGACGTTGGAAGTGCTTGCGGAAGAAGCCGTACTGGCCGATGAATCGTCGACCCGACAAGAGGCGCTAGAAGACTGCTTGTCGCGGCTAAGCGTGAACGATCGTGATCTGTTGCATGCGCAATATTACTGCCAACAGCCGCCAAAGCACATTGCTGCTGTGCAATCTCGATCTGTCGATTCGGTGTATCGGGCACTCAGCCGCATTCACAACATGTTGCTGAACTGTGTACAGCGTACCTTGGCGAACGAGGAACTTGTATGAGCGAGCGCGCTCGAGTAGCGAACGCGAAGTCCGAGAAATCGCAGTGGCCGCCAGTAGTGGCGAAGCCACCGAAGAACAACTATTTCGATTGGACCAGCTCGTACGCAGCGATCCACACTTGGCGAACTACACGGCTCGGATATTTGACCAACAAGCAACACTATTGTGGCAGGCCTCAATGAGTGGTTTGGCCGAATCGTCTGCTCGGAACGTGGCTGACAACCCCACTAACGCACGTGATAACCACGCATCCACAAAATCGGTGATAAATCGGGCCAACGGATTCCAAGTCTCTTGGGCGTGGCCGACGATCGCGATTGGAATTGCTTTTGCGCTAGGGATTTTGGCGTCGCCCGTGCTGCGTCGGGCAATTTGGTTGAACGTTCCACCTATCGCGCAAACCGCTGGGCCAGTCCAACCGACGGCCAATCCGCCTTACGAAGCGCAACTCGTTCGGAGCACTGCGTGCCTGTCGGCGAGCGATTCCGCAGGATCGCGTCAAATTGGTAGTTGGCTCTCAAGCGGCCAATCGCTACATCTTTTGGAAGGATTAGCGGAATTCACTTTGGATTGGTCGCAGAGTGGCAGCTCGACGGTCTCCTTAGAAGGACCTGCTGCTATGATGCTGAGTTCGGAAGGGATGCCGATGCTTCGGTTCGGTCGGCTTACCGCCACAATCAATACGACGTCGCGGCCGTTCGTTCTCGAAACCCCAATAGGTCGAATTGATTGCTGCAGTTTTCGGCTGGATTGGAGTGTGCGAGTTTGGAAACGATGGCGAGATTCATGTATTCGATGGCTCGGCCACTCTGGAACCAGCGTGGCGAACGTCCTCAGGCCAGCAGAACGTCCCATTAAAGATTGAGGCCGGCCATGCAA
>CAVTEJ010000016.1:0-301823 GCA_963733705.1 uncultured Planctomycetota bacterium
GCCCGGCGATTGACTACCTCACTGACAAGGTCACCGGATTCTATGCTGGTAAGGCTCCCCTGTATCTGACGGTCTATGACAAAGTCGCGGAACGGATGGGTAAAGTTGATCGGCTTTACAATCAGGCGCTGATCGACCGGCGTTGGCACGGAAGGTTGCCACAAGTTGCCGCGCGGATTGAGTACCAATTGAGGCGGCCTTGGTTGGTAGAAAAAGGCATTTCCACGCCGCGGGACTTTCTCGAACGACGTGGTTCTCTGACTGAAACGTTAACAAAGGATTGGTTTCGAATCACTCAACGGAAAGTGGATCGGCGCAATAAGCACCAAAGCCGCGCGAAAACGCACCCGCTTTGGGTCGGAATTCAGCAAGCGTTTGAAATGGTATTCGGACCGTCGGAAGGATTTCTGGCACCCATCAAGCGAAATAAGATTACGCCAATCGAACTCGCTGCTCAGGCGCGCGGTTGTATAGCTGCTTGCCTTTTACAAATGGGAGTTGAACTGCACAGCTACGAGGACTTCGGCAATAAGGCCAGGAAGATAATGCTTCGCTTCTTTCAAAACCCTGAAGATCGAATCAAGTTTTTGCAGGAATTCGACCGTCGCAAAATGGAGTTTGAGACATCATGAAAGAATCTGATCCGGAACTTGAACCCGTGTTGTTGCCAGCCTCCCACGTGGCGAAGTTACTTAAAGTTTCGACGCGAACACTGTGGCGGCTAGTTGCATCCGGTAAACTAATTAATCCAATCAAATTGGGCCGCAGTGTTCGATGGCGGAAGGATGAACTGTTGAAGTGGATCGCCGCCGGCTGTCCACCGCGTTCGAATCAGCAATAAGGGTGATGGCATGGCGTCAGTGTTCAAACGAGGTGCCGACAAAGGCGTCAAAGGCAGCTGCTACTATGTTGCCTGGTCCGATGTGAACGGCAAACGTCGTATGCGAAAGGCATTTCGCGATAAGAGTTTATCCGAGCAGCTGGGGGCAAAGCTAGAACACGAGGTAATGCTCCGCAAACGCGGGTTGATTGATCCAGAGGTTGATCGCCTGAATGAGAGCAGCCGATCGCCCATTGATCAGCACTTGGCCTCGTACAAGAAGGCGCTTTCAAATCGAGGTACGACGACGAAACACGTTACGATGACGTCCAATCGCTTGAAGTCTGTGCTGGATGGGTGCAAGGTCAGCAAACTCCGCGAAATGACTCGCGACAACATCTCAGAGTTTTTGCACGAACTGCGTACGCGCAAGAAAAAACCGATCGGTCCACGTACATTCAACCACTACGTTCAGACCCTCGACGGTTTTTGCCGCTGGTTAGTTTCAACAAGCCGATTGAGTCGAAACCCGTTGGTCGGCATCGAGCGACTCAACGCCGAAGTTGATGTTCGACATCGTCGTCGCTCGTTATCGCCAGAAGAGATGACGAAACTTATTAAAAGCGCGACTAAGAGCAACAAGGACATTCAGCGTTATTGCGGTAGCCTACGCGCGAAGTTGTATTTGTTTTCTTATCTTACCGGTCTGCGTAGGAAAGAACTCGCAAGTTTAAAGCCGACAAGTTTCGAACTCGGGGGAGAACCGCCGACAGTTGTCGTTGACGCTGCCTGCTCGAAACACCGTAAGCGCGACGTCTTGCCATTGCACTCTGAACTGGTCGCAATGCTCAAAGAGTGGCTACCAACGCTTGAAGCGGATGAATTCTTATTCCCACTGTTAGCGCGAAAGAAAACCTGGTTCATGGTAAAACGCGACTTGGAGCGCGTTGGCATTGCGTACGAAACTGAGGAAGGGTTTGCCGACTTTCATGCGGCTGGCCGACACTCGCACATTACCGGACTGCTTCAGAGCGGCGCAACGTTGACTCAGGCGCGGGAACTCGCCCGGCACGGTGATATTCGCATGACGATGCGATACACCCATATCGGCATCAAGGATCAGGCCAAAGCGCTCGCCGACCTTCCTTCTCCCTCCAGCAGCGCGAAATCCAAAATCAGCGCCTCGGAGCAGCGCACCAGCAGCGCGCTAATCGACTCGCCCTGGCAAAGTGTGTCATTAATTGTCGACTCCGGGGTTTCGGTAAGCGCAAAAGAAAACCCTTGCGGTGACAAGGGTTATCTCCAAAAGTCACCGCCTGACGGTGAATGTCATAAGTGGAGGCGGCGGGAATCGAACCCGCGTCCCGTAATAGATTCACGCCCGCTTCTACGTGTGTAGTCGAACTCTTTAATCTCGCTGACGCATTCCCCTGTCGACCGGGTCGCACATCAGCCAGCCCGGAACATTTTTAATCGCGAGCGTGCCAGGCGGTGACTCGCGACGGTTCGGATTTAGCTACGGACTTTTGAACTTCTCCGACTAAAGATCGCAGTCCGGGCAGCCTATATTAGGCAGCCAAAGCGTAATTGCTATTGGCAATTAACATTGTGATCAGCTTTTAACGAGGCCAACTGATCAACCTCGACACGCCACTTGCGCTTCACGTATCCGGTCGAACCCTGTTCGCCCCCGTGTGAATGCGAGTGCATTTCAATCTGCAATTATAGGCTGCAATGAGACGGGGGAACAGGAAGCATTTTTTCTGGCCGGAGAACCACATATTCTCGAGTGCTTGAACATTTTCTGTGGCGTTTTAGCGATTTGGATATTCTCAGACACCTCCGCTATGCTCGCAATAAGTAACCGTTCACACTCTGGTGAGAAGTGATGGACATGATTCGTGGGAAAGCTGAGCTTGCACAGCCGCGATGACGAAGGCGAAAGCATTTCGTCTCTGTTGGCGGCAGGTCTCGGGCACGGCGAGCATCATGAGGCCCGCGTCGCGGTTTTCTACTTTGCGAGTAGCGAGAATCGCATGGCACAGCGATAGACAAAAACTTCTTGGTGGGAAATTCGCCTTCTGCCCAGAGCTGACGTGAACTTACCAGCAGCTTTCCTCCGCCTGCTTATTCTTCTTCGCTCGGAATGCCTTTTGCGTTTGAAGTAGTGGGCAGCGAATGCAGCTTCCTACCGAGTGTTTGTGTGCGGATACGACGCATGGCGTGCGATTTCGCACAGTTCGGCGATCGGCTTGGTCGCAGCACCGCGCCAATTCCAATGAGTCGCACGATTGTAAATTTACTGATTGATTTATGCGCGGCATGCCTTTTCTTGGCGATGTTTTTGACGGGATATATCCTGCGATTTCCCCTACCACCCGAAACGAACAAGACGTTCAGCTTATGGGGACTTACACGCCACGAATGGGGAGCCATTCATTTTTGGATCAGCCTGGGCCTCATACTGATCATCCTTATTCATTTGGCATTGCACTGGACATGGATTGTTAGTGTGATCGGCAAGCGACTTGGCGCTGCCTCCAAAACCCATCCACGGTTGTTGCGCAATGCTGTCATATTCTCGGCGCTTCTTACTCTTGGTCTCGGGTTGTTTGCATGGGCCGCCCATCAAAGTGTTAGGCGGATAACGGATATCGTTCCCGGGGTATGTCCACCAGAAACCCAGTCAGCTTCCGAAAAGGTAAGCGAACTAACCAACGACGATAGCCCTCACGCGGCGATTAGCTTTTGGCAGGACGTTTATCCGTTGTTTGAGACAAAATGTCTGTCGTGCCACGGCCCGAAACGGCAATTTGGGAGCTTTCGCGTTGATCGTCGCGAAGACTTTTTTAAAACCAATGACAACGGCTCGATCGTGGTGCCGGGCAAAAGCACGAAGAGTCGTCTGATTGATTTAGTCTCAGGACGCTCGAAGGATTCTAAACTGAACGACAAGCACCGGCTGTCAGAGCATGACATTCTCCTTTTGAAGGTATGGATTGATGCCGGAGCGGGCTGGCCCTCCAAGCCACTTGCGAAGGAGTAGATTGATGACCAGTCCGCACCTCGACGAACGCTTTAACCTCAGTAAGATTCGATTCAAAATGATTGAGCTAGATTCACGGGAGACGCGCCGATGACAAGTTCCAACATCTCAGCAATCGAATTCGCGCAAGGGTGCCGAAACTTCGACGATATTGATTTGATCGATGTCAGGACGCCGGTCGAATTTCGTGAGGCGCATCTCGAGGGAGCTCGCAATGTTCCCCTCGGACAACTCGATCCGGCTGCCGTAATGCAAACGAGGACCAGCGGAAGTAAGCGTCCTCTTTACGTGATCTGTCAGTCGGGAGGACGTGGCCGCCAAGCATGCGAAATGTTTCACAACGCTGGCTTTGACGACGTGGTAAATGTGGAAGGCGGTACGCTTGCTTGCATTGCCGCTGGTCTTCCGGTCGTTCGCGGCCAAAAATCAATTTCGCTTGAGCGACAGGTCCGTATCGCGGCCGGGTCACTGGTGCTTCTGGGGCTCTTGCTCGCCTGGCTAATTCATCCAGCGTTTGTTTTTCTATCAGCCTTCGTCGGCGCGGGATTGGTATTTGCCGGGATTACTGACACTTGTGGAATGGGCATGATCTTGGCACACATGCCATGGAATCAATGTAGCCAAAGCGATTCGTCGAGCTGCTCGACGGATAGTGTGCGACTAAAACCGAGTGAGGTCGGACGATGAAACTTCTTATTGTAGGCGGAGTTGCGGGCGGGGCCTCGGCGGCAGCACGTGCGCGGCGCCTTTCAGAAGATGCGGAAATTATCCTATTTGAGCGTGGCCCGGACATTTCGTTCGCAAACTGCGGATTACCTTACTACGTCGGCGGCGACATCTCGGACCGGTCGAAGTTACTTGTTACGTCGCCAGACCGACTTCATACTCGTTTCAACATTGATGTAAGAACTAAGTCGTCCGTCGAGGCCATTGATCGCTCGGCCCGACGCATTCGCGTTCGTGACTTAGACTCCGGTCGCGAATATGAGGAGACTTACGACAAGCTCATTCTGGCGCCGGGCGCCGCACCGTTATTGCCCCCGATTCCAGGTGTTGATTTGTCGGGCGTCTATACCTTGCGCAATCTGCAAGATGTCGACCGCATTAAACAGCTCGTCGATCAAGAGATCAAGCAAGCGGTCGTCGTGGGAGCCGGATTCATCGGACTGGAACTCGTCGAAAACTTGGTTCGCCGTAGCGTATCTACGACGGTGGTCGAGTTGCAGGACCAGGTCCTCCCGCCATTCGACAAAGAAATGACAGCTCCCATCGCTCAAGAGCTGGGTGATAACGGCGTTCATTTAATCCTTGGTGATTCCGCGGAGTGCATTGAGCATGCGACGGGTGGATTGAATGTTCGCTTGAAGTCGGGAAAAAGCTTACCGGCACAACTCGTGATTCTGGGAGTCGGCGTCCGTCCCGAAAACAAGCTCGCGGTCGATGCCGGGTTGGAAGTTGGTCCTCGTGGCGGCATTCGCGTAAATGAGTACCTTCAGACGAGCGATCCCAATATCTATGCAGTTGGCGACGCGATCGAAGTTCTGGACTTCGTGACTAGGCTACCGACACAAGTACCACTCGCGGGTCCGGCAAATCGACAAGGCCGAATTGCCGCCGACAATGTCTTTGGGCGCAAGAGTCGATATCGCGGGACGCAGGGAACTGCCATCGTGCGAGTCTTTGAACTCACAGCGGCACTGACGGGTGCTTCAGAAAAAGTTCTTCGCAGAGCTAACCAAGGGTTTCGCAAGCTCTATGTCCATCCGACCGATCATGCGAGCTACTATCCCGGAGCTGAGCGGATGTCGCTGAAAGTTCTCTTTGAACCGGCGAAAGGCAAAATCCTAGGCGCCCAGGCGGTCGGCGGGGCCGGAGTTGACAAGCGTATCGATATACTCGCCGTGGCCATCCAAGCAGGAATGTCGGTTTTCGACTTGGAAGAGATGGAACTCGCGTACTCCCCTCAATATGGATCAGCTAAAGATCCGATTAATATGGCTGGATTCGTCGGAGCAGGACTTTTGCGAGGTGACCATCCTCAGATTGACGTTGAAGCAGTCCTGGCGCCATTGTCGAACGAGCGCCCAGTGTTGGTTGATGTCCGCACGCGCGAGGAATTCACCAACGGAACCATTCCAGGAGCAATCAATATACCTGTGGATGAGCTTCGCTCGCGGCTGGGTGAAATCCAAACCGGTTCTAAGATCGCTGCCTTTTGCCAAGTGGGCCAAAGAGGTTATTTAGCGACCCGGATTCTACTGCAAGCAGGTTTCTCAGCTGCGAATATCGGCGGAGGATATCAAACGTACCTGCTGTTCCATCCAACGCACAAATAAGAATTTCCACGTTGATTTCACACGGCGAATAAGACTTGCGTACGACTTAGATGTCGTTGCCGACATGTCGGCCCAACATCCTCGACCCTGTTTGATTTGAATCGACGACGACTGCCACGACACCTTCTGGTCATCCGTTACTTCCGGCTTGACGAACATCCGCCGAATGTGGTGCGCCCTTGAGGTTACCCGCGCGATCGAAGATTTTGTATGAGAAAAGTTTCACTTGATCGTTGATCACGAACCAAATCAGAGCATATCCCCAAACGAAAAGCGCCCAACCCCAGCCGAGCGGTGTCATGAAGAACCCATAGACTGCGATCAGCGTCGCCAGGATTTGTGTGCCGAGCACCGCGATCCAAAGGATGCGCGCAGGGCGAATGGACCAGAAAGGACCGCGAGTGCGCGTCAGGAAAATCGTCAGATGTCCGGCCACGGAAAGCTTTAAATACATCAGCGTTTGAATGTGAGGACGGTCGAGATTAAAGACCCGCTCACTGAGATAGAACAGGCCAAACGCAGATAGAACCCCGACGGCACCCAACACAGTCGAAATTGCAAGCACAAGGCGCATGTTCCAGGCCTCGGGTTTGTTCCTGTAGTGAACGTTGTCATAGGCGATCGACAGGATGGCACCGTCGTTGAGTAAGGCCAGCATCACGATCATCACCGCAGTCACCGGATAGAAGTTGAACACCAAGATTGCCAGCGTCATGAGGAATAGCACGCGCAGCGTCTCGGCGATGCGATAGATCGCGTAACTATTCATCCGTTGGAAGATTTTCCGGCTCTCCTTGATGGCGTCGATGATCACCGACAAGCCGGGGGACACCAGCACGATCGACGCGGCCGCACGCGCTGCGTCCGTCGCGCCGGAAACGGCGATGCCGCAATCGGCCTTTTTCAGCGCGGGTGCGTCGTTTACCCCGTCGCCCGTCATCCCGACAATGTGGCCTCGCTTCTGCAGAACATCCACAATGTGGAACTTATGTTCCGGGAACACCTGAGCGAAACCGTCGGCATTGTCGATGGACTTGGCCACTTCGGCGGTCTCTTGCTTCTTCGAGTCGCCCAGGCTGGCGGCATCGAGGAGATTGGTGCCCATGTCCAGCTTTTTGGCGGTCTCCTTGGCAATGGCCAATGCATCGCCGGTCACCATCTTGATCTTCACACCCATCCCGCCTGCCTCCGCGACGGTTGCCTTGGCATCGTCCCGTGGCGGATCGAACAACGGCAACACACCGAGAAACTGCCATTGCCCGTCTTCCGCCGCCCGCGCTACTCCCAGCGAGCGAAAGCCGCTCGCCGCGAAGTCGCCGACCGCTTTGTCAACGGCGGGTTTCACGGACTCGGCATTGGCAGACAATGCCATAATCACTTGGGGCGCACCCTTAGTTACCTTGAACTCATTTCCGTCTCGGCTTTTGACGGTCGCTTCGGTCCGCTTATGAACAGGGTCAAACGGCAGGAAACGATCCACCCGATAGCTCTTCAAGGTCCCATCGTCCTTCACGCCAGAGAGAACAGCCAGATCAATGGTGTCGTTGTTCTCCGATCGCGAGGCAAGCGCAGCTGCAAGGATAACCTGGTCTGCCGGAATGCCACTAACGGTAAAGGGATCGCCCAGTGTCAGCTTGTTTTGGGTCAGGGTGCCGGTTTTGTCCGCGCACAGCACGTCGACGCCCGCCAATTCTTCGATGGCTTCCAACTTGCTCACAATCGCTTGTCTCTTGGCGAGCAGTCTCGCACCGACCGCCATCGTCACTGACAACACGGTAGGCATAGCCACAGGAATAGCCGCGACCGTAAGGATTAGTGCGAATAAGAGTACGGGGTCCTGGGGTGGTTTTGCGTAAAGCATCGGCTCGCCGCGGAGGAATCCGACCGCGATAATCACTGTCACCAAAGCCAGCGCGAGGATAATTAAGTACTTACCGATCTTTAATACGGCCTGCTGAAAATGGCTGGCGGTGTGCGCTTCCTGCACGAGTTGGGCCGTCTTCCCAAAGTACGTATTAGTCCCTGTCGCATAGACCAGTGCGTCAATTTCACCCCGACGTACGATGGAACCGGAATACACGGCCTCACCAGATTTCCGCGTGGCAGGCAATGACTCACCCGTGAGCGCGGACTGATCCACTGAGATTTCGTCTCCTTCCAGCAAGCGCGCATCCGCGGGAACAATATCTCCCAAACGCAGTCGGATAATGTCGCCTGGTACTAGTTCCCGCGCTGGGGGATTGATCCACCGGCCATCTCGTTTCACTCGGGCCTTGATGGCCAGTCTGGCCTTCAGAGCGTCGATGGCGTTGCCCGCCTGGTACTCTTCCCAGAATCCGACGACTGCATTGCAAAGCAGCAAGAAAAGAATGATGCCAAAGTCTTCCCAGTGGCTGACGACAGCCGACAGAATTACCGCGACTTCGATCATCCACGGGATGGGTCCCCAAAAATAAGTGAGGAATTTCAAGATCGGATTTGTCTTGGCTTCCTTGATCTCGTTGGGGCCATATTGAGTTAACCGTTTCTGCGCTTCCGTTTGAGTGAGTCCGTCCGGCGACGACACCAGTGATTTCTCAAGCTCCGGCACCATCATGGATTTCAGATCGTTCTTGCGATCCGACTCACATCGCAGGCATTGGGCGCGGCGGTCATGGCTTTCCCATCAAGCTTCTTCCAACCACGCCAGCGCCGCTTCGGTCTCGCCGTGATCAAAATGTCGGATTTTCGCTCTCGTGAATGGCTTGCAAAACGTCGCCATTCCATGTTGCCATTTCGTTTCACCAACCATCGCGATCCGCTCGATAGCGTCATAGTGATGGATCGCGAACTTCGTATCCTCCCACAGCGCGGCGGCATCCCAACCGTGGAAGTTTGCCATGTCGAACAGCACTCGCAACTTGCCGTGCAGCCCGAAGAGTCGGTCGAACTCAGGGACGAAGTGTTCGTAGTCGGCACTTGTCAGCTTGCCGCTGACGTGAACGGCGAGCAGCTTGCCACCATCTTTTTCATCGAGTTGAATCGGCATTGCCTTTTCTCCTTTTAGGTTGTTCGCCTTACGCGCCTTGGCGGTCGCCGCCGTGTTCATTTTAGGGATTTCGCGGCCGAGACTACGGAGCTAGGCCTTACTCCACTTCCATTGGCGAATCTCCGGCATGTCCTGGCCATATTTGTCGATGTATTGCCGGTGTTCGATCAGCTTGTCCTTAAGTTGCTGCTTCAAATAAATGCCCGCCTCGCCGCATTGCGGTACGCGGTCGATAGTGTCCATCACGAGGTGAAAACGGTCGAGCTCGTTTAGCACAGTCATGTCGAAAGGCGTGGTAATGGTGCCTTCTTCCTTGTAACCGCGAACATGGAAATTGTCGTGATTTGTGCGGCGATAGGTTAGCCGATGGATCAACCAAGGATAAGCGTGGAAGGCAAAGATGACCGGTTTATCTCTGGTAAAGAGTTCGTCAAATTCGATATCGCTCAATCCGTGAGGATGTTCGGATTGCGGCTGCAACTTCATGAGGTCGACGACATTGATGACACGGATCGCGAGATCAGGTAAATGCTTGCGCATGATCGATACGGCAGCGAGCGTCTCCAGGGTCGGAACATCACCGGCACATGCCATGACAACGTCCGGTTCAGTATCATGATCATTGCTGGCCCATTGCCAGATACCGATTCCTTCAGCGCAATGCTTGATGGCGGCATCCATGGTTAGCCACTGCGGAGCTGGATGCTTGCCTGCAACTACCACGTTCACGTAATGCCGGCTTCGCAGACAGTGGTCTATTACCGACAGCAAGCAGTTGGCGTCAGGCGGCAGATAAACACGCACGATCTCGGCCTTCTTATTCACCACGTGGTCAATGAAACCTGGATCCTGGTGGGTGAAGCCGTTGTGGTCTTGCCGCCAAACATGCGAGGCAAGTAAATAATTGAGCGAAGCGATCTTCCGTCGCCACGGTAGATGCGACGTCACCTTCAACCATTTCGCGTGCTGGTTAAACATCGAATCGACGATGTGAATAAAGGCTTCATAACAGTTGAACAGACCGTGGCGGCCGGTCAGGAGATAGCCCTCAAGCCATCCTTCGCACTGATGCTCGCTAAGCATTTCCATCACGCGCCCGCTGGGCGCGAGATACTCATCGTTTGCAAAAGTCGCAGCATCCCATTGGCGTTTCGTTACGTCAAAGAGGGCTTCGAGGCCGTTGGAAAGCGTCTCGTCGGGACCGAAGACTCGAAAATTTCGCTGCTCACTGTTTAATTTAGCCACATCGCGAAGGAACGGCCCGAGCACATGCGTGTCGCCGATGCCAAGAATCCCCGGTGCCGTAATGTCCACTGCATATTCCCGAAAATCCGGCATCCGCAAGTCGCGCAACAGCATGCCGCCATTGGCGTGGGGATTGGCACTCATTCGTCGGTCGCCCTTGGGCGCAAGATCAGAAAGCTCCAGCAGTAGGCGTCCCTGCTCGTCGAAGAGTTCCTCCGGTCGGTAACTTCTTAGCCAGTCTTCTAACAACTTAAGATGTTCGGGATGGGCGGCTGGCGAAGAAAGCGGCACTTGGTGCGCGCGGAAGGTCCCTTCTATCTGCAATCCGTCGACGAACTTCGGCCCCGTCCAGCCCTTGGGTGATTTGAGAACAATCATCGGCCAACGTGGGCGGGTGATGTTGCCACGGACGCAGGCGTTTTCTTGGATGCCTTTTATCTGTTCAATTGCAACGTCCAGCGCCTCAGCCATGAGTTGATGCATCTTCTCCGGCTCATCGCCTTCGACAAAGTACGGCGTCCAACCGCATCCTCGCAAGAATTGTTCCAGCTCCTCATGTTCGATGCGCGCGAGGATAGTCGGGTTACTGATCTTGTAGCCGTTAAGGTGCAGGATCGGCAGCACAGCGCCGTCAGTTGCCGCATCCAAGAATTTATTTGAATGCCAGGCAGTGGCCAGCGGGCCTGTCTCCGCTTCTCCATCTCCGACGACACACGCGACGATGAGACTGGGATTATCGAACACTGCCCCAAACGAATGGCTGAGCGAATAGCCGAGTTCCCCTCCTTCATGAATTGAGCCTGGGCATTCCGGTGATGCGTGGCTGGGAATTCCACCCGGAAAGGAAAACTGAACGAATAACTTTCGCAGCCCGGCCTCGTCCTGACTGATATCCGGATAGACCTCACTGTAAGTACCTTCCAGATATGCATTGCTCACAACCGCTGGGCCGCCGTGTCCAGGGCCCGATACATAGATCATATCGAGGTCGTATTTTTTGATGACCCGATTCAAGTGAACGTAAATAAAGTTCTGCCCGGGAGTCGTGCCCCAGTGTCCCAGCAGCATGCGCTTGATATCCGCGAGGCCGAGCGGCCGCCTGAGCAACGGATTATCGTACAGATAAATCTGGCCGACCGAGAGATAATTCGCGGCACGCCAATAGGCGTCCATTTTTCGCAGCTCGTCACGCGAAAGTACGGCGGGGGACACGTCGGAAGAAGCGGCGCGCGACATCATCTTCTCCTTAACGCCTTGCTACGGATCGACCCGTCGCCAGTAGAGTACCCGTAGAGTACATGAGCCCGCACGACGGGGCGGGACAGAATCCATCGTAGGCCATGTTATTGTTTTACTCCGTTGCCCACTAGTCGCTGGGCAATTGTTGCGATTACGGTTTCTTCGTCGGTTGGGATGACGTGCACTGCGACTGCAGAGCCATCCGCTGAGAT
Organism: uncultured Planctomycetota bacterium; assembly: GCA_963733705.1. Taxonomy (GTDB): domain Bacteria; phylum Planctomycetota; class Planctomycetia; order Pirellulales; family Lacipirellulaceae; genus JABDGM01. The sequence goes on from CAVTEJ010000016.1 coordinate 11,927, forward strand.
CAATGCTGCGGAGGCGGCATTCCGTAGTAGATCGAGCCGAATGCCTAGGAATCCTAACCCCTCGCAGATTTCCGCACGAGCTTCGGCCGAGTGTTCGCCAATACCACCGGTGAAAATAACTGCATCCAAGCCCCCCAAAGCGGCCGCATACGCACCGATGTATTTTTTTGCCTGATAGCAAAACAAGGCAACCGCTTCCGCCGCTCGTGGGTCAGTCGCCCGTCGAAGGAGTAGGTCACGCATGTCCGAAGTTCCTTCGGAAAGAGCGACTAACCCGCAATGATTATTTACGAAATCGTCGGCCTCCTGGGGCGACATTCGCTCAAGTTGCATCAAGTAGATCAGCAGCCCGGGATCGATATCGCCAGGCCTCGTCCCCATGACAAGCCCGGCAGTGGGTGTGAATCCCATGCTGGTGTCGATCGGCTTGCCCGCGCGTAGGGCTGCCATGCTCGCCCCGGATCCCAAATGGGCTAAGATCAGTCGGCCGTTTGCTTGAAGCGGCGCCAATGATTGCAGCTGCGACATCAAATAGGTGTAGGAAAGACCGTGGAAGCCCAGGCGCCGGACGCCGGTCCGAAGATATTTACGCGGCACCGGCAGCAGTTGCGACACGCGCGGCAAGTCGCGAAAAAACGCCGTGTCGAGGCACACAACCTCAGGAACGCCAACAAAGCGATTCTGAAAGACTTCAATGAAGGCAATTTCGCGTGGCAGGTGCGCTAAGTCTAATGGTTCGGCACGGCGAAGTTGCTCCAGCAGTTCGGCCGTAACGATTTGATGGTCGATCAAATCGGCGCCGCCGTGGACCACACGATGTCCAATCGCGACGATAGCGGTGTCGCCAAGTTCCTTGTGTAGCCATTGCGCTAGGTGTTCAGCGGCTTGCTGATGATTAGCCGCATCGATCGGATGTCGCTCGATCCTTTGCTCACTCGTATAAGTAACCGCGAATGAAGTATCGCTGGTTCCAATCCGTTCAATGGCCCCGAAGAATCTCCGTCTAAGAGATCCTTTCGCTGCGAATACTGCGAATTTAACCGTCGAAGACCCACCATTAATCGTAACTAATGCGTATTCCCCTTGCGTCACTGCGTTGTTCCTTTACGCAATTGGCTCGCACGATTCTTTTCAAGTCACCCGACCTAGCAGTTCAAGTAACAAACTCTGAGCCGCTGCTGAGGGCGATAGAAATCTCGGCTTCCCAGTGGTGGTCGATTTTTCAGGTTGTCACTCGCCAGGCTATTCTACCGTGCCATGCTTAGGCGTCGAATCCGGGACAATACAAGCCTGGATTTATGTGGGTGGCAAACACCAGACCTCGCGATCGGATTGATGAATAGCCCAACAAAGGCAAATCACCCACCGAAGTCCAATCGAATTGCCAAAACGGATCGTCCCGCTTCCACTCATCAATTTATCTGCCGTCGGTCGAATTTAGCACCGCTTCGAGGCCAACGAGCGAGAAGGCGACAAGGTGGTCGATCAGCGCGGAGGCAGTTTGCGGACCGAGATCGAGGGCGGGAAACATTCGTCGAAGCATCCGGCGATCAAAAACAACAAGCATGAGGCAGGGTCCAATTACGCTGATACAACCGCGATCGACGGCCGGATGATTCGGGTTTAAATCCATCAGCTCAGCCACCACCCCCCTCAAGATTTTTGCCCGAGGAAAGAGTTCCTTGGCCCGCAGCGAGCGCAGCGCCGGCGACGGAGCGACGACTTCGCGGCCGATTACCCGCAGCACCCACGAGGTGGCGGCCGGGCCGGTGACCGCGCCGACCAGCAGTTCGATAATCGCGCGAAGCTTGGCCTTGGCATCCGTTTTGTCGACGATTGCTGCTGAGATCGAAGCCAGTGTGAGCAGCCGGCCATGCGCTTCGCGCACCACCGCGACATGCAAGCCTTCCATGCCGCCGAAATGATAATTCACCCCGGCCGGGTTGACTCCGGCCCGACGACAGATTTCCTTGCCGGTCGCCCGATCGAAGCCCTGCTCGCCGAACACCTCGCCCGCCACTTCCAGCAGCCGGCGACGAGTTGTCGCATCGCGGTCGGCTTTGGCGCGGCGCGTGCTCGGTTGGGTTTTGTCGCGCGAAGTGGAACGACGAGCCAGAGGATTGGAATATTTGGGCGGACGGCATTTCATTCCGTCAGTTTATGCCGCAATTGCTTTCGGAGCAAATTTCAAATTCAAATTTGAATATGATTTTACTCGTAACGAGAATATGATTGGTTTAGGGAACAGCGGGCGCCGAACCTGGTTTGCGAACTAGACAACGATGTGATTGATATTGGTGCACCATGAAACGCCTGGCGATCGTCGCTCTGTTGCTCGTCGCCGTCAGCGCGTCAGCCGGCCTATTCTGGTGGCACGCGCATCGTGAAGGCCGGACCAACGAATTGGTGCTGTTCGGAAACGTCGATTTGCGCCAAGTCGACCTGGCCTTCAACAACAACGAGCGGATCTCCGAGATCCTCGTTCAGGAAGGCGATCGGCTGCGAAAGGGGCAACTTGTCGCTCAGCTCGACACGAGCCGCTTGGGCCCACAGGCGGCCCAGGCGGTTGCGAATGTCGCGCTGGCGAAGGCCAATCTGGCCAACGCCCAGCAACATTACGGCCGGCTGCAAAAGCTTTGGGATCAATCGGCCGAGCGGGCCGTCAGCCAGGACGACCTGGAAGCGGCCAAGGCGACGCGCGATGCGGCTGAAGCCCAGGTCAATGCGAACGAAGCGCAGGCCGCGCTACTGAAACAAGAGCTTGCCGACACCAATCTTTACGCGCCCAGCGATTCGATCGTACGCTCGCGAATCCTCGAGCCAGGCGATATGTCGTCGCCACTCAAGCCCGCGCTCTCGTTGGCGGTCATCGATCCGAAATGGGTGCGGGCTTATGTCTCGGAGCCTGATCTCGGGAAGGTGCATCCGGGTGCGAAAGCGACGGTGGAGGTCGACAGCTATCCGAATCGCCGGTTCGCCGGTTGGGTCGGCTTCATTTCGCCGCAAGCAGAGTTCACGCCCAAACCGGTGGAAACCGAGGAGCTGCGGACGAGCCTCGTCTATGAAATTCGCGTGTTCGTGACCGATCCGGAAAATGATTTGCGGCTCGGCGAACCGGCGACAGTTCGGCTGCCGATCGGGGATGCCGCCGACCACCGACAAGCCGCGGGAAAGCTGCCATGAGCGCCGCCGCAACGCCGCTGGTTCTGCAGGCGTGCGATCTTCGCAAAACGTTTCGACGCGAGACGGGAGAAATTGTCGAAGCGCTCGCTGGCATTTCGGTCGCGGCGGCGAAAGGAACGCTTACAGCGCTCGTCGGGCCTGACGGCGCAGGCAAGACTACGCTCATGCGGATGGCGGCTGGGCTAATGACAGCTGACGACGGCAGGCTCACGGTCTTGGGCGTCGATGTTGCCGCCAATCCCGCCGAGATCCAAGCCCGCATCGGATACATGCCGCAGCGATTCGGCTTGTACGAGGATCTCACGGTGCAGGAAAACTTGAATCTGTACGCCGATTTGCACGACGTCGCGGCGGCCGAGCGACGAGAACGATATCCTCGGCTGATGGAGATGACTGCGCTTGCGCCGTTTACTGATCGCTTGGCGGGCCGGCTCTCCGGCGGAATGAAGCAAAAGTTGGGGCTCGCATGCACGCTCGTCCGCTCGCCGGAGCTATTACTCTTGGACGAGCCGACCGTCGGCGTCGACCCTCTTTCCCGCCGCGAATTGTGGACGATCATCTTGCAACTCGTGCGTGATCAAAATTTGACCGTCCTCCTTAGCACGTCGTACATGGACGAAGCCGACCGGTGCGAGCACGTAATCGTGCTGAACCAAGGGAAAGTGTTGGCTGAAGGGCCACCGGCGGAAGTGACTGCGGCTGCGGAGGGGCGAACTTTTTTGGCCGAACCGAAACCTGATGAAGCCGCTCGCGATCTACAAGCTCGCATCCTCGGAGCGCCGAGCATCGTCGATGCCGTGCCAGAAGGCGGGAATGTCAGGTTTGTGCGTGCCGAAGCGTCCAGCGACAGGAATTCTCGCGAGGCAGACGACTTGCCCGAGGCGCTGCAGGGCGTCGAGGTTCGACCGGTGAAGGCGCAGTTCGAGGATGGCTTCATGGTATTGCTGCGGCAAACCAGCTCCGAGCGAGTGGCGGGAACGTTGTCGTTCGACCGACCTCCCAGTGCGCGCGGCGATCAGGCGGTGATCGAGGTCCGCGATCTGGTCCGAATGTTCGGCTCTTTTACGGCCGTCAATCGGGTGAGCTTTGCTGTCCGGCGCGGCGAAATTTTCGGACTGCTCGGGCCGAACGGCGCGGGCAAGACTACGACGTTTCGCATGTTATGCGGACTGCTGCCCGCCTCGGGCGGAACGTTGCGCGTCGCAGGGGTCGATGTGCGGTTGGCTCGCGCGTCCGCCCGACAGCGGATCGGCTATGTCGCCCAAAAGTATTCGCTTTATGGACAGCTCTCGGTAACCGACAACCTCGAATTCTTCGCCAGCGCTTATGGTTTGCGGGGCCAGCGGCGGCGGGAGCGGGTCCAATGGGCGATCGAGCAATTCGAACTCGGCTCGTTCGCCCGGCTTGCTAGTGGACAATTGCCCGGCGGCTATAAGCAGCGGTTGGCGATGGCGGCGGCGCTGTTGCACGAACCGGAGATTTTGTTCTTAGATGAACCGACCAGTGGAGCTGATCCGTTGGCCCGGCGGGGTTTCTGGCGGCGGATCACGTCGCTGGCGGCGCAGGGCGTGACGGTGATCGTGACGACCCACTTCATGGAGGAGGCGGAATATTGCGACCGCGTCGCGATTATGGACACGGGTCGGATTCTAGCCCAAGGCTCCCCGGCCGAGATCCGCAGCCACGCCAAGCCGGAACCGTCCGGCGAGCAACGCCCAGGGAAAACCACTCGCGAGCCGAACATGGAGGATGCGTTTATCGCGATCGTGGACGAATCGCGACGCGCGGAAGCGCATGGCGAAAGCAAAGCAGGCGGAGCGGCGTGAAGAGAATGATTTTTTGACATGACAGAATCCGATTCAAGCTCGTATCGCGGGACAACCGCCAAGTTGCGGCGCATTGGGTCGCTAGTGCGCAAGGAGACGCGGCAGATCGTGCGCGATCCGAGCAGCATCGCGATCGGGGTCATGCTGCCGGTCGTGCTGATCCTGTTGTTCGGCTATGGGCTTTCATTAGATGTGACCAACGTGCCGATCGTGGTTGTGTTGGAAGATCCATCGCCGGCGGCCACGGCGCTTGCCGCCGGTTTCGTGCTTTCGCCTTACTTCCACGCCCAATTGACAACCTCGATGCCGCTCGCCCGGCAGCGAATGCTAGCCCGCGAGGTCGACGGCATCGTGCGCATCCGATCCGACTTCACGCGACAGCTGACGCTCGGCAACGCCAAAATCCAGGTGCTGGTCCGGGGCACCGATGCCAACACCGCGCGTATCGTTCAGGGCTATGCCCAAGGAGGGGTGGCGGAATGGTCGGCGATGCGGGCTGCCGAAGGCCAGCCGGTCGGCGCCGTGCCGGTCATGGTGCAAGATCGGTTGTGGTTCAACGCTGCCAACGACAGCCGATACTTTCTTGTGCCAGGCTTGATCGTGCTCATCATGACCCTAATCGGAGCGCTGCTCACCGCACTGGTAATGGCCCGGGAGTGGGAGCGCGGCACGCTGGAAGCGCTATTCGTCACGCCGGTCGAAGCCGGCGAGATTCTGCTCGGCAAAACGATTCCCTATTTCGTGCTGGGGATGATCGGGCTGGCGCTATGCGTCGCGAGCGCCGAGTTTTTGTTCCATGTGCCGCTACGCGGATCGATATTCGTGCTCACCGGCGTATCGATGCTTTATTTGCTCGCGGCACTCGGCATCGGGCTGTTGATTTCGTCGGTAACGAAAAATCAATTCGTGGCAAGCCAAGTGACGCTGCTGGCGACGTTCCTGCCAGCACTGATGCTTTCGGGATTCCTGTTCGACTTGCGAAGCATGCCGGTGGCCGTTCGGGCGATCACGTACGTGATGCCGGCCAGATATTTTGTCGCCCTGCTGCAAACGTTGTTTCTCGCAGGCGACGTTTGGTCGGTCGTTGTGCCGAACACATTGGTGCTGGCCGGCATGGCTGGCGGATTACTGCTGCTGACGCGCGCCATCACGCACAAGAAATTGGATTGAGGCACTATGATCGACTCAATCTTTCGCATCCTGGCTTTGATCCGCAAAGAATTGCTGGCGGTGCTCAAAGACCCGCGCGCGAGGTTTACCATTCTCGTACCGCCGATGATGCAATGCTTGATTTTCGGCTATGCGGCGAGCTTCGACCTGAACGATGTGCCCTATGCCGTGTTGAATCAGGATGGCGGAGCCTCGTCGTACGATGTGCTGGCCCGACTCGACGGCTCCGGCATCTTCCGGCGCGTGGCCGATCTGCATCGGCAGTCCGACATTGCGACGGTGATTAACGACCGGGTCGCGCTATTGGTGGTCCAATTTCCGCAAGACTTCGAGCGCCGCATCCTCACGGGTCAGGGAGCCAATCTGCAGGTAATTGCCGACGGCCGCAATTCCAACACAGCCGGCACCGCGACGCTCTATGTCGGCGCCGTGGTCAACTCGTTCAACTCCGATTGGCTGCGAGCACACGCCAGCCAATTGCAAAGCCAACCGCAAGCCGGGCCGGTCGTTCAGATCGAAGCTCGAGCCTGGTTCAACCCGAACCTCGAAACCCGCTGGATGATGATCCCTAGCTTAATCGGCACGCTGACCCTGATGCAGACCATGCTGCTTACGGCGATGTCGGTTGCCCGCGAGCGCGAGCAGGGCACATTCGATCAATTGCTGGTCACGCCGTTCCGGCCGGCAGAGATTATGGCGGGCAAAGCGATCCCGTCGGTCATGATCGGAACCGTGCAGGCCACTTCGGTGCTTTTAATCGCCCAGCTGTGGTTCCACATTCCCTTCGCCGGATCGTTTGTCACGCTTTATACGGGGCTGGGCATCTTTTTGGTGGCGGCGGTAGGCATCGGGCTATTTTTATCGTCGCTGGTGGCGACGATGCAGCAGGCGATGCTCTTTTCGTTCGTGGCGATTCTGCCCTTTTCGCTCCTCTCGGGCCTTACCACGCCGATCGCGAACATGCCGATGGTGCTCCAATACTTCACGTATCTAAACCCGCTGCGCTACGCGATCGAAATCACGCAACGTGTTTACCTCGAGAGCACTACGCTCAAGCAACTCATCCCCGATCTTTGGCCACTAGCAGTAATTGCGGTCGTGATGCTCACGGCAGCCTCATGGATGTTTAGCCGCCGGTTGGCTTAGCGCGTTCGAGACCATCGTCCCGCTTTGGTTGGTTCGAATCTATAAGAGTCCTCTTCGTGCGCAATGCGGGGTATGGTAAAGAACAAACCACCCGTGATGACACACGTTTTCTGAAGCACGAACTCGTGCGCCAATAAACACCTGTTCGCGGCATTTCGGATACCACTCGTCGGCAGGTGAGCCCAGCGGCGCGCTAATCGGACACACAGGCGCCATGGGGCACACGCGGCTCTCTCGTCGCTATACGCAATCACGGTAGCTGTGCGCAAAAGCGTTAAATCGCGAACTCGCTCACGGTTGGACTCAAATTTGCTCCGCATAATGAGCGAATCATTTACTCAGCTGGAGGCAAGTATGTCTGTCGGTGAATTCTGTGTCCGGGATGTTGACACCGCTCAAGCGAACGAATCGGTTGCCGTCGTTGCCGAACGAATGCATCAGCGGTCTGTGGGCACGTTAGTCGTTGTAAACCACGCCTCGCAAGTTGTTGGAATTATCACAGATCGAGACTTGGTGGTGCGTGTGTTGGCAAAAGGCTCCAATCCCGTCAAAACACACGTACACGAAGTGATGACGGTCGCCCCGAAAACTGTATTGGAAAAAACGCCGCTGGAGACCGCGTTACTGATTATGCGAACCGGCAGATTCCGGCGCATTCCGGTCGTCGACTCTCGTAACAAATTAGTTGGACTCGTCACGCTCGACGATGTCCTCATGCTGCTCGCGGAGGAATTCACTCAGATCGGTCGTTTGCTGAAGCGCGAGACGCCACGCGCTATCGCAAACGATCAAGAATTCGCGCCCCCCGAACGACTCCAAAATAAATCTCGACTTTCCGTGGGAGATTAAGATGTCGAGCGTCCAATCGTTCGCCGGCGCAATCGACTTCACGAACCCGTTCATTGATACAGGCATCGTCGCTTCTGTTGTGGTTGCGATTATCGCGGCCATTTTATTTCGTCAGATAGTAGTCGACATTTGGCAGAGTTTTTTGCGGCCTCAGACAAAGCGCATCCTCGCCAATTTGCGAAGCCTGCCCCAAACAGATCGGGAAACATTTCAGGCTTGGGAACTCATGCTCAAAGGCGTCGTTCTGTGCGTACTAGGGCAAATTTTCCCGATTCTCATTCTCTTTGGTGTTGTTCCGCTATACTACGGCGCGCGAAAGCTCGGTTGGGTATTCGGAAGATTCCATCGGGGGAACCAGACGGGCTAGGGAGATGAACGCAACACATGCTGGAGGGCGAAATCAGCAAACACCATTGCCCGCGAGCCCATGTCTGTTGAAGCGCCGATTACGCCGAAGCAAGTTGAAGATTTACTGAAGGCGGCTGCGGCAGCCGACAATCGCGACGCCACCGTCCAAGTAATCGAAACCCACATTTCGTGGGTATTTCTCGCCGGGGCCTTCGCCTACAAGCTTAAAAAGCCGGTTCGGTTTGAATTCTTAGATTTTTCGACTCGCGATTTGCGGTATCAAGCCTGCTTGGAAGAGATTCGCCTCAACAAGCGTCTCGCGCCCGATGTGTATCTCTCCGTCTTGCCAATTACGCAAGCCTCGGATGGTGGGCTCGCCCTGAGTGGCGATGGAAAGCCGATCGATTGGCTCGTCCAAATGCGTCGGCTACCGGCCGACAATACGGTCGATGTCCTGCTACGAGAGTGCCGCCTGACACCGGCACATGTGCAGGCAATCGCGAACCATCTAGCACAGTTTTACACCAGCTTGTTTCCCCGGCCGATCACCGCCGAGGAATATCGAAGTTGCCTTGGTCAGCATATTCGATCTAATGCCACGGACTTGCTCACTGCATTGCCATCAGACCGCTCACGTTTGCTGCGGATTCAAGAATCGCAACTGCGTTTTTTGAGTCTGGCAGCCGAGTTGCTTGACCGCCGCGTGGCGAGTGGTCACGTGATCGATGGACACGGCGATTTGCGACCCCAACATATATACGTGAACGGCCAGCCGCTCGTGATCGATTGCATCGAGTTTTCGCCTGAGCTTCGAACGATCGATATCGCCGACGAACTAAGTTTTCTTGCCATGGAATGCGAACGACTCGGCGACGGCGGACTAGGAACCGCGGTCATGGCTGCCTACGCGCAGAAAAGTGGCGATTCCCCATCTCCTACATTGCTCGATTTCTACCGCAGTTATCGAGCTTCGGTGCGGGCCAAGGTCGCTGTGTTACGCGCCCAGCAGCAGAAGGAGTCAGCCAGACGCGGAGCACAAAGCCTCGCTGAGCAGTACCTTGAATTAGCGGATCGCCACGCGGGCAAACTTGGCGGCCCGATGCTGCTAGTCATCAGCGGGTTGATGGGCTCCGGAAAGTCGACGCTTGCCGTGGAACTGCGCCACGCTCTCGATTGCGAAGTGATTTCCACGGATCATGTGCGGCGCGAAACTCTCGGCTCGAGCGCTGCGGCTGGTTATGGCGAAGGCAAATACCAGTCAAACCTGCGCACCCTAGTGTATGAAGAGGTATTTCGCAGAGCAGCGAATTTCCTCAAGGAAAGTCGCTCGATAATCCTGGATGGTACCTTCTTACTTCACTCCCTGCGAAAGCGTGCCATTGATGAGGCACAGAACTATGGCGCCGCGTATTTGCACGTGAATTGTATTTGCGGCAAAGAAACCGCTCTCGCTCGAATCGAGCACCGCAGACAGCAAAGTCAAACCGAATCTGAAGCCCGGGCAGACCTCTATGATTCACAGGCAGATGAGTTCGAACCTTATCAACCGAATGAACGTGTTTTGGCAATCGACACGACCCGGCCGTTGCGAGACCAGGTAACGTCGGTACTGGAAGCAATGCGAATGCTGCTGTTTGCGGGCGACATCACCACACCATCTTACGCGCCGAAGTGCACAGCAGATGTGTCAGCTCTGCACAGCTCCAAAATGTCGCGGCGACGAACGGCCGATTTATCGTGTTGCCAGACCAATGTTGGCGAAGTGCTGAGGCATGATGTTTGCAGGCCCTTCAAGGGGGTGCGCACTTGCGGCGATGCCAAATGGAATTCAGGTGTTGACCGTAATTGTCGCCAGTCGGGTTTTTGACGCAATGCAGGAAAGAAAGGAGAATTATTATGGGAATGCTCATGGCCAAACGGCGCAATGGTCTAGGATCGTTGTGGGCTCGGGATCCGTTTACGGCGCTCCGCGAGGAAATGAATGATTTGCGCACCCAATTCACGGGTGAAGGCGAAGGTTGGTTCGCGGGCGCGTTGGCCCCGTCTCTGGATATGTCTGAGAGCGACAACGCCCTCGAGATCCACATGGATCTTCCGGGCATTACCGCGAAGGACATTGACATTCAGGTCGCCGGCAACGTACTCACTGTCAGCGGCGAACGGAAGGAAGAAAAAGAGGAGAAAGGCAAAACCTTCCACCGCGCGGAACGTCGCTACGGCAGTTTTTCGCGATCCGTCACGCTGCCGTGCGGCGTAAATGAAAACGAAGTCGCGGCCGAATATCACGATGGCGTGCTGACAATCAAGCTGCCCAAGGCGGAAGATTCGAAGGCACACAAAATCAAAGTCAAAGGCTGATTTGATCGAGATTCGATCGAAGACCTGGGCGGGCGATCGCCGATTCCGGTGATTGACCGCCCATCGGTTTTTCGTGTGTGGTGATCTCAATGCCTCAGAGATCGGTGCTTCACGCTCAATATCGCAAAATCGCCCACATCGGTGCTTTGCTGGGCAATTCATCCTGCGCGGCGGCATAAACATTGCCTCCGTTAAGAAGTGTTTGCGCGGCTACGATATTGATTAGATCTTCGTTCCGGCTGCCACTACCGGCCATTCCAAAACTACTGTGACGCGCATCATCCCGTCGCAGTTCAGCTAGAGAATCCACGAGCAAAGTCTCGATTTTACCGTCTCGAGCCGCTGAAAGGATCTCGTCCAAATCGTCGGATGTTAAGATTCGATTCGTCATTGATTCATATTTAAGCAGCGGCTTCCGACGAATCGTCTCATAATACTGCCGTGCAATCGGCAATCCACGATCAAACAGCGCCTGATCGGTTACGAAATCGAAATTACCGTGCAGCGCCTCATCAACAACCTGGCTGTAATGAGTCGTTCGGCGAAACAAGGCTAGTTCGTATTCTACGCCGGCCAACACTAGGGGCCAGGGGTGCTGTTTCAGGATGGGCGACAATGCCTTGTCGATCAGTTGGCAGAACTCGACGACTTCGTCTTTGATCGTGTCTCGATGTCCGCCTTGGCCGTGAAACACGCCCGCTTCTTTGCCTACATGCGCGTGCATTCCGGTATGCACCTGCTCACCCCGCTCCGAACCCTGAAGATTAAGGGCTTTCTCCATGTTTCTGGGAAATCCATTTGGCTCAAGCCGCTCAAATCCGTTTGAGGTCGCCTTCAATAGCCGAACTTCATTTCGACTGAGAGCGAGCACGAAGAATTCAATACTCGGGGCGACCAGTGGAAGTAGAGGCCTGATGAAGAATTGCGGTGCCACAAAAACGTCTTCCATAAGCGGATTATCGAGCCAATATGTCGTAAATCGTTCACGGGACCGATAGACTGCCAAACCTTGCTTCCTCATTCGCCATTCAGTTCCTAACGGCAGAGTGGAAATCGGACGAAGTAATTCGTGCGTATCCTCTTCAAGCATTCCGGCGGCGATCAACAGCTTTTGAGCGCGAGTAACCAAACCTCGCAGCCGAATTTCATCCTGCCGACTATCCGGGCCGACCAGTTGCGTGGGCATGAAAATGGAGATGCAATTCTCGGACGGCGCTGATACTAGCTCACGCAGACCAGACATCGTGACAATATTCATGGCGCGTCTCCAAACAGGTTGCGTCGATTGTCGATATAGACTTCAGGTGTCCACCTATTACGTCCACAGTGCAAAGGACGCGCCATGGTTGCAGGGCATTCGTCCGCAATTGCTAGTTCCCGAATTCACCATCGGATCCAACAGTGTGCGATTTAGCACATAGAACGTCGAAAAGCTGCCTAGGAACTTCATCGACTTCAACACGTTTCTCGCGAGCGTACAATGTGCAACGAGGTCTTCTTATGAGAGCCATGGTTTTGCCCCGCGTGGTTTCCCTCGACGAATCCGAGGCACCACTTCAATTGGTTGAACTGCCAGTTCCTGAACCCAGACAAGGCGAGGTGCGAATTCGAGTTTCGGTCTGTGGCGTCTGCCACACCGAGCTCGATGAGATCGAAGGCCGTACGCCGCCGCCGAGTTTTCCGATCATACCGGGGCACGAAATCGTCGGTTACGTAGACAAGCTCGGGAAGAACGTTGCGAAACTCAAAGAGGGCGATCGGGTTGGCGTGGGCTGGATTCATTCCTCCACCGGCGCTGTCGACGAAAACCTTAGCTCCGATTTTCATGCGACTGGCCGCGATGTGAACGGCGGCTATGCCGAGTTCATGACAGTGCCGGAAACGTATGTATACCCAATTCCACCGGTATTTGCTGATGCAGAAGCCGCCCCGCTGTTATGCGCCGGAGCCGTTGGGCATCGAGCCTTGAAATTGACCGGGCTCACCAACGGGCAACGACTCGGTTTGACAGGTTTCGGCGGCTCGGCTCACTTAGTGCTGCAATTGGTGCGCAATCTTTTCCCAGAGACGCGTATTTATGTGTTTGCTCGAGATGAAGCCGCGCACAAGTTCGCTTTGCAATTGGGCGCCGTTTGGGCAGGAAACACGAACGATCGTTCGCCCGATCAACTGCACGCGATTATCGATACCACACCGGCATGGCAGCCGGTCGTCGAGGCAATGGCGAATTTGCTACCCGGCGGCAGGTTGGTCATTAACGCGATTCGTAAAGAAGACCGAGACAAGAATTCGCTTCTCTCTCTTAGCTACCACGATCACCTGTGGATGGAACGGGAGATCAAGACGGTTGCCAATGTTACGCACCATGACATCGCCGAATTCCTGCCGATGGCTGCCGAAGTTCCACTGCACCCAGCCGTTACAACTTATCAGCTTGAAGATGCAAATCGAGCTCTCATCGAACTAATGCGCGGCCCAGTTCATGGAGCAAAAGTTCTAATTGTAAATAGTGTGCAGAAATAAGGCCGCGACTATGGTTTGTCCGAAGGCGGCACTTGATTTGCGGCAATTATTCATCGACGTTGGGAACATATACGAGCAAGTGTCCGCCGCTTAGTTCAGCGCTGAATCGATTTGCTTCTTGGAAGGGTGGATCAAAGTGGATGCAACTAAACTCAACGCGCGGCTAGACACCGGCTTCCCGACAGCAAGCGTCGACTTACCAGAACCAGCTTTATCCAAGGCGACGTTTTCGGCTCGCGCCGTTTACGTGGGTGAGCACATCGACCTGCGCCCCTTCGTGCGAACGAAGCGTTTTCCGGCTCAGCAGCCCGCCGTTATTGCATTTGATAGTGGCGGCATCGCAATGTTGTTTCGTTATGGAGCAGTCGTATTCTTCGATGTCCTGCTACCTGATCAACAGCACTATTTAAGTCGATTGTCACCCTTTATTAGACAGCCTTACGAGCAGCCCGAAAGCGAGGAGCTCCGGATCGCCATCAGCGACAAGAATGCAGAAGTGGTCGCCGGAGAAACCGTGTCTCTTAAAGACGCGTCCGCAGAGCGTTTGCAAGTCGTGGCCGCCGTACTAAGCAAGTCGGTCGCGCTGGCGCAGTACGAAGCAGATGTGGCTCAAAACTTTGAACGCATCGAACCCTTCGCCGTGCAGTTGGAAAAATCGGGCCGTGGCGGTCGGAACATGCGACAACTGTTGCGGCATATCGGCCGGGCCTTGCTCGACGAGCTAAAAATGGTCGCTCGCGTCGAAGTCACGGATCGCCCCGACCTCATCTGGGACCACCCTGGGTTGTCGCAACTGTACCGTCAATTAGAAGACGAATTTGAGCTGCAAGAGAGGGCGGCCATCTTGGATCGAAAGCTCGATCTCGTCTCGCGGACCGTGGGAACTGTGCTCGACCTCCTGCAAAAGAGCCGCGGCATGCGCGTCGAATGGTACATCGTCGTGCTGATCGTTTTGGAACTCGTCCTCACGCTCTACCAGATTTTCGTGCAAAAGGCATAATCGCGCGGCCGCGCTCGAGAAAGCAGATTTGCTGAGCGCATCAAATCGGCACACTATTGCTCGTAGAGCCTAATCGGAAGTCAACATTCGCAAGAACGTGATGCCGCCTCTGCGGTTTTATGTTGCGGCACGCACATTGCGTATTACCGAGTTGGATAGCGAAATACGCATCCAATCTCCGTGAGGTGTGCGATGAACGTCAGTGACAGACCCTTGCAGATGGAATTGTCCGAATTAGCCGAAGTTCAACTCCGCAAATGGGCGGCGGCGCTAGAATCGCGACAGCCGAAGAAACCGCTCTCCACAGGCGCTGCTGCACAACAACTTGTTCACCCATACGTTACGATTACGGCGGAGTACGGCGCCGATTACGATTCGGTCGTCGCTAAGTCGCTCGCCAAGCGATTCGGTTGGGACTACTTAGAAAGCGATCTGCTGAATTACATCGTGGAGCACTACGATTGGCGAAGCGTGGCGCTCGATTATGTGAACGAGGAATCTGTGTCTTGGTTTCAACAGGCTTCCGGCAAATGCCAGCAAATCCGCACGGCGACCAGCTCCGAATATAAAGCTCGGTGCGGCCATATTTTCTTGCTTGCCGCGCATCAGGCTAGCCATGTTTTCGCAGGCAGTGTTGCACAATTCTTTCTGCCACGCGAACGCGGACTGACCGTCCGCCTTGTTGACCTCAAAAAACAACGCATAACAGCAGTTGTTGAGCGACATCACTGCTCGCCGAAAGAGGCAGCGAGGTTTGTTGATGACGGTGACGAATCGGAAGGCCGTTTTGTCAAACGACATTTTCGACAAAATGTTGCCGACCCACACTTGTACGATTTGATAATCAACCTGGAGCGCACGTCGATCGATACGGCGTTGGATTTGATCCTCGGCGATTACATGCTGCGCTTCGAGCCGAATCATGTATGGTGCGCGTTCCACCTCGAGACCGATCGAAGTAGCCAACGTATGTAACTGAATAAATGCGACTAATAAGCCCCTCCGCTAGGAGGACCGACGTATGAGACGCGCCACAAGAAGCTTTGCTGAAACAACACACAACATTCAAGAGGTCATTAGCGCGGTGCGCCGATTTGCGCTCCCACTTAGCACGGCCGCAGACCTGACACCGCTCATTGATCGCATTGGCAACGCCCGGTACGTGTTGCTCGGCGAAGCATCGCACGGCACTTCCGAGTATTATCAGTGGCGAGCCCAAATCTCGGAGCGGTTGATCCGCGAGAAGGGCTTCTCGTTCGTTGCGGTCGAGGGCGATTGGCCCGATTGCTATCGCGTGAATCGATATGTCAAGCAATACGCAGATTCGGGTTCCGACGCGCGCGAGGTCCTTGAGACATTTGTCCGTTGGCCAACGTGGATGTGGGCCAACGACGAGATCATGAATTTCGTCGAGTGGCTGCGTCAATATAACGGTGGCCTCACGGCCGATCATCGAGTCGGCTTCTTTGGACTAGACGTCTACAGCCTGTGGGATTCGCTGTACGCCGTATTCGGCTATCTACGCAACGCTGACCCTGGGTCGCTCCCGGCAGCACATCGTGCGCTCACGTGCTTCCAACCGTACGGAGAAGACGTCCAACAGTACGCGCGCGCGACCGCTCTCGTGCCGACATCTTGCGAAGATGAGGTTGTGGATTTACTCCGACAACTTCGCACCGCCGTTTCGCACCAAGGAAAACATGACGGCCGCGACGCATTCTTCGTCGCTGAACAAAACGCACTCGTCGTTAAGAACGCCGAGGCATATTATCGCGCCATGGTGCGCGGCGGCCCTAAGTCCTGGAACATTCGCGACCGCCACATGGCAGATACTTTGGAACGTCTTATGCGTCATTACGGTCCGGCGGCCAAAGGAATCGTCTGGGAACATAACACGCACGTCGGCGATGCACGATACACCGACATGGCGGACGAAGGCATGGTAAACGTCGGCCAGCTCGTGCGCGAGCGCCATTCGAACGAGGACGTCTATCTGGTCGGCTTCTCATCTCATCACGGAAGCGTAATTGCCGCCAAAGATTGGGAAGCGCCGACCGAGAAAATGCGCGTTCCGCCTGCCCGCTCCGAAAGCTGGGAGGATGTTCTTCACCGCGCCGGCGCCTCCAACAAACTTTTGCTGCTCGACGTGGTACGGGAACACAAGGGATTTCTCGCTCAGCGTGGGCATCGTGCCATTGGCGTCGTATACCACCCAGAATACGAACAACGTGGCAACTATGTGCCGAGCGTGCTTCCGCGCCGCTACGATACGCTGTGTTACGTGGATGAAAGCCATGCGCTCCGCCCGCTGTACTCGCATCCGGCCATGGAGATGATCCCGGAAACCTTCCCATTTGGGGTGTAACACGTGAGCAAATATAAAAGTAAAGGAGGATCATCATGATCTTTCAAGATCGACGCGAGGCGGGACAGATTCTCGCCACTCGGCTCACAAGATACGCCAACCGGCCCGATGTAATCGTGTTGGCGCTCCCGCGCGGCGGCGTGCCGGTAGCGTTCGAGGTGGCTCGCGCGCTCCACGTTCCGCTCGATGTCTTCCTGGTTCGCAAGCTGGGCGTACCGGGGCACGAGGAATTGGCGATGGGGGCAATCGCCAGCGGTGGCGCTCGGGTCCTGAATGAGGAAACAATCCGCGCTCTCGAAATACCCTACAAAATTATCGGTCAAGTGACGGCACGTGAGCGGCGTGAGCTGAACCGCCGCGAGCGGGCTTATCGAGAGGGCCGCCCGGCGCCGGATGTCCGCGGCCATGTCGTTATTCTCGTCGATGACGGTTTGGCCACCGGCTCTACCATGCGGGCAGCCATCGCTGCGCTTCGGCAGCAGCGACCAGCGCGAATCGTCGTCGCCGTGCCCGTCGGGGCGTCCGATACTTGCGCCGCCTTTCGCTCCGACGCGGATGAGGCAATTTGTGCTGTCGAGCCCGAGCCATTTTACGCAGTGGGCGTATGGTACGACGATTTCTCACAAACCACAGACGAGGAGGTCCATGAACTGCTGAGGGAAGCGACAAACGATTATCGGTCACTCGATAAAAACGGGGTGGCCCTTCATTAACCATGGGGCCCTCGAAAACACGATCGAGCTAAAGGCTACGTGCGATTCGCGAAGGGGGGCTAACGTAAGGAGCTATGCAATGAAATCCGACAAAGAATTGAAACAAGATGTCGAAGCTGAACTCGACTGGGAACCGCAAGTTAATGCGGCCCAAATCGGTGTCGCCGTCAAGAACGGCGTAGTTTCGCTCACCGGCTACGTTCCATCGTTCGCCGAAAAATACGCGGCGGAAAAAACAGCCAAACGTGTGTACGGCGTCAACGCCGTTGCCGATGAGCTGGAAGTGAAATTGCCGGGCAGTGCGGTACGCACCGATGAGGACATTGCGGCGGCATGCCTTCGAGCACTCAAGAATGATTATCTGGTGCCAGATGATAAGGCCAAAGTCGTGGTTAGCAACGGCTGGGTCACGATCGACGGCCAGATGAACTGGCAATATCAAAAAGACGCCGCGTTCAAGGCAGTGCGGTACCTGACAGGCGTCATCGGCGTGCTCAACAACATCAAAGTCAAACCGCGAGTGTCGCCGGGCGACGTGAAAGACAAGATCGAGGCCGCGCTCAAACGTAGTGCCGAGGTGGATGCTCGCCGGATTACCGTGCAAACGGATTCCGGTGCTGTAACGTTGCGCGGTAGCGTTCGCTCGTGGGCGGAAAAGGATGAGGCTGGCCGCGCGGCTTGGGCTGCCCCAGGCGTGTCGCGAGTCGAGAACTTCATCAATATCGTCCCGTGAAAGTGCGGCTGCAACGCGACGGCGCTTAGCCCGAAATGATAATTCGCCTACCGTGGTCTCGGATTCGGTGGGCGAATTTAAGTTTTCGAGCTAAGTCAAGCCGCAATTCGTTCCATATCGTCGACGTGAGAAGCGCACGGGCTCGCACTATTCTGACCACTGTGTGCTTCATAGCACAGTGATTAGATCACAATTGTTTATCAGCCCCCTGCAAATAGCCACATCGCTTGACGGTACTAAAGTTGCGTCTGATTCTTACAGATTAATTGGAATGCCGAGGCTCGCCATGACGATCAAGCGCATCCTATTTCCGACGGACTTCTCAGACCAAAGTTTTGCTGCGTTGGACTACGCGTCACAATTGGCCGCATCGTTCAGCGCCGAGCTGCATTTCGTCTACGTGGACGACTTGCGATATCTGCTCGCCCTGGCGGCGTATTCCTGCCCGAGCTTCACGGCCGCTGCCGACCAAACGATCACCGAGCAAAGACTAAAGAGTCTCCGATCAACTGTCGCCGGTGTTCGGTGCTTCCATCATTTCTTGGAAGGTGTGCCCGCGGATGAGATTTGTGCGCTAGCGGAAAAGGAACACTTCGATCTTGTTGTCATGTCTTCTCATGGTCGAACCGGACTCTCGCACCTATTTATCGGAAGCGTGGCTGAAGAAGTGCTGCGACGGGCCAAGTGTCCGGTGTTTGTCGTAAAACACCCTGTGCCCAATTCGCCCGAGGAATATGGTGCGAGTGATGCCGTGCCAGTGTGTACCGCAGCGATGCCAACGCTGGAAGCGGTAGGCTAATCGTCGATCGTATCGCTTGCTCGGAAACTTTCGACTGCCATCAATGTTCTGATGACAGCGGCACGTAGGAGCACTGTGTTACTCGGTTGCCCAAAGGATAGATCATGGCCATCGTAACGCCAAAAATCAGATGCGTGAGGGCGGCGACCCACCATGGAACGAGTTCGGTGATCCACTGGCCACCGAACAGCACGGGCTGCAGCCAAATGAGTATTCCATAGAAGTTGACGACCCACACGCTCAACGCAAACAGTGAAAAAACTACCGCCCGCGTGCGTACATCTGCGTGTGGCAGGAAATAGGAAATCACATATTCGAACAGCACTCCATATAACATTCCGGTCGCCAAAAACAGCACGCATCCCGCTGCGAGCAGCCATCCGCCATTGAGCTGTAATGCGGTCTTTCCTAAGGGAAACGTAAGAAACACTTGGATCAGTCGCAGCGGATGTTGCGCCTCACCGCTGATAGCCGGCCAAGCCGTGCTGCCAATCACGTTCGCCATCAGGCTGACACAGCCCGCAATACCCCCCAGCAGCGCCCCCGATCGAATGTACGATGAGGGTCGAAAGCCGACTTCCGGCCACGGGTGAAACGCTGGCAGAATTTCTTGCGGCAAATCGTCGTCCACGCTACTCGTCGACGGCGACAACTGTTTTCTTCTTGCCATCGTAGGGCTCTCCAATGCTGGGCATCATTCGCACACTTTAAAGTGCGCCATTTAGCACACCGCACACACAAAAGTATTGCCTGGTTGCAATGTGCTGCCTTCTATGCGTCACCGGCAAGCTTCTAAAGCAATATCGATGCCGTTGGCATTCTGATTGCAGCTAGTGTTTACAGCTTTTTATTTCCGAGGAGGCCTATATGCGATCTACTTCCGGATTGTCCGCGAGTCGTGTCATGTCCGACGCCGCCGAGCGGCAAATGCGTTTGTGGGCACTGGACATGCAGACAAAACAACGCCTCGTGGATGAAGATGCCCATGTCACTGTTCCGCAGTTAATTCAGCCATACATAGCGATTTCGCGCGAGTGCGGTGTAAACGCTCCCAACTTGGCTCAGTCGGTAGCAACTAAGTGTGGCTGGCAACTTATGGATCGCGAGCTCCTCGACCATCTCGCCGAGCATGAACACTTGTCGCGACTTGCGCTGGAGTTTGTCGACGAACGAACAGTCTCGTGGTTCCACGAAATGTTCGGGAAATGGCTTGAGCGGCAACTCGTATCGCAGGCTGAGTACGTGAGCCGATTGGGGCGTTTGGTACTGCTCGCAGCTCAGCACGAGAGTTCTGTTTTCGTTGGCCGCGGTATCCAGTTCATGCTTCCCCGTAATCTCGGATTGGCCGTTCGCCTGATTGCACCGCTTAAACAACGCGTCGACCACGTGATGGAGCATCACTCTTGTTCGCGGTGCGAGGCGGAACAACTAATGGCCGACACCGATAATAACCGCGCACAGTTCGTTCGGCGTTATTTTCAGCAAGACATTGCCGATCCGCACTTGTATGACTTAGTCCTCAATTTAGGCCACGTTTCACGAGAGGAAGCGGTTAGCCTCATCGCCACACAGGCCGAGCGGCATAGCGCGCGGCAGAGGGCGAACAAACCCCAAAGACACGGTATCTCGAAGTGAGTGCGGTACAACAATCTCGCTGATTCCTGGGGGATCCCGCAACACCCCGCTCTCGCTCTGTCATCGCACGCTAAAAATCAGAGATACGCTTCACTGGCAAAACAACTCGGAGCGCGTTTAACACCGCTGCCACGTCGATGGCCTCTTGAAATACAGCTCCGGCCACCGGCGGTAAGTATCCAAGCCCGGCTGCAAGCATTCCTATGCCGCTTAGCGCCATTCCGCCGACGGCGCTTTCCAGTGCAATCCGCCGCATGCGACTGCCGATGTGTAGAAACTCGTCGAACTTTTCCAAACTGCTTTCCATGATCACGGCGTCGGCGGCCTCCGATGAAACATCACTGTTCTGGCCGAAGGCGATACCAACCGTAGCGGCAGCCAACGCCGGAGCATCGTTAATTCCATCGCCAAGATACACAGTGTTACTAAGCGCCGTTTCGCGACGAACGATCTCGAGCTTTTGCTCCGGACTCTGCGAAGCGTAAACCTCCTTAATGCCCACTCGGTCGGCCAGATAGCGCACCTCGCTCTCTCGATCGCCCGAAACTAGCATAACGCGGCGAATCGCGTGTCTCGGTTGCAAATGCGCAATGAATTGAACTCCTTCGCTGCGCGGTTCGTCGCGCAGGCGAAACATTCCCGCATATCGGCCGTCGATCACAATCAAGCACTCCAATCCGCCCTGCGATGGCGGCAGCCTCGCCACTTCCCCAGCGTCGAATTCCCCGAGGCTCTTGCGGCCGATGATTGCAACATCGTGTTTCGCAACGCGACCTCGCAAGCCACGGCCTGGTTCTTCGCTGATTGACTCAGCTTCGAGCAATTCCAGACTGCGCAGGCGACTCGCCTTGAGAATTGCGCCGGCGAGCGGATGTTTCGAATAGCGCTCCAAACTGGATGCCAGCACGAGTATGCGGTTGGCATCAAAGCCGCCGGCGGTTACGATGTCCACGAGCTGCGGCTGTCCGTAGGTTAACGTGCCAGTCTTGTCGAAGATGGCAGTTCGACAGTTACTAATTTGTTCGAGCGCCGCGGGGTTCCGAACAATAATGCCACGCCGCGCCGCCAAAGAAATTGCGCCAATGACGGTCACTGGAATGGCAATTAACAAGGGACACGGCGTTGCTACAACGAGCACTGCCAGAAACCGCACCGGATCACCAGCCGCGACCCAAGCCACAATAGCAACGGCCACCGCGAGCGGCGTGTAAAATGCGCCCAGCTTGTCGCCAAGCCGCCTCATGCGGGGGCGTTGCTGTTCCGAGGCGCGCATGACTTGTACGATTTTCGCGTAGCGCGAATCGGCGGGCACTTTATCGGCGCGAACGGTCAGCGCTCCATCGCCATTGACAGCACCCGAAAGAACGAACGAACCTGGCGTTTTTGAAAGTAAGTACGGTTCGCCCGTGAGGTAAGATTCGTCCATCGTGCTGTGGCCGGACAAAACGGTACCATCCACAGGCGAAACTTCGTGAGGAAATATTATTAACTCGTCACCGACCCGAATGGCGCTGATATCGACGTCCGCGAGCTGGTCGTTTTCGCGGCGATGGGCGATCGACGGCATCCGCCGCGCCAACGCCTCCAGCGCTTTAGACGCACTGCGCACTGCGAACGCTTCTAACGCTTCGCCACCGGACAACATGAGCACCACGAATGCGCCGGCAAGGTATTCCTTAAGCAACGCCGCGGTCACGATCGAGATGCCAGCCAGGAGATCCGAACCGAATTCTCCACGACAGACCTTAATCACCAATTCCAAGGTAAGGGGGACACCGCCGACGATAAGGACGGTCCACAGCGGCCACACATCGTATCGATCCGGCGCCGCTACGCTAAATCTCAGGAAAAGATGAACCGTGATGCCGACCATAGCCAGCGCGGCGATCAACAGATAACGACGTTTAACTAGAGAATCAATCGCCGGATTCCAGGCTGCCGGAAACAAGCTCACGAGATTTGCCGTTCGGTATCAAGCTCAGAGATATTGTATTTCTCTAATAATCGATAAAGCGTCCGCCGGCCGATGCCGAGTGCGCGAGCCGTGCGGGCCTTATTGCTATCGTGACGATGATAAGTCTCGAGAACGTGTTCGCGCGTCAGTGTGTCTAAATCGACATCGGTATCCGCCGTTGTCGTTCGCGCGTGCGCCGTGTTCACGATTTCCGGCGGCAAGTTCTCTGCGAGGATTACGTCGCGGTCCGCTAGAATCTTGGCTCTGTCGAGCGCGTTCTGAAGTTGTCGCACATTACCGGGCCAACTATACCGTTCGAGAATCGGTAGAACTTCCGGCTCGAGATGCCAATCCGGCTGGGTCAGATGATCGACGAGCAGTTTTAAATCACCCGAGCGTTGCCGCAACGGAGGAAGTTGAATCGTGAGTACGTTGATGCGATAAAATAGGTCCTCGCGAAAGTGCTTGTCGTTCACTTCTTGCTGAAGGTCCCGATTTGTCGCCGCAACTAGCCGCACATGCACTCGCCGCTCCTTGACGGAACCGACTCGACGCAAGGTTCCATCTTCCAACACTCGCAGCAGTTTGGCCTGCAGGCCCGGCGCGAGCTCGCCGATTTCGTCGATGAACAATGTGCCGCCATCGGCAACTTCAAACAGCCCCTGTTTCGTGCCGACGGCCCCGGTAAATGCTCCCTTCTCGTAACCGAACAGCTCACTCTCAAGCAGTGTTTCCGGCAGTGCAGCGCAGTTGATAACAACAAATGGCTTGTCCGCAAGAGTGCTGGCCTCGTATAACGCGCGCGCTACCAACTCCTTTCCAGTCCCGCTCTCGCCTTGGATCAGGATGGGCTTATTCGTTGGCCCCACACGAGCTATCAGCCGGAAAATCTCCTGCATCTGGGGAGATTCTCCGACAATCCGCGACGGGCGCTGTTGATGGCGTAGAACCGCTTTTAATTGCTCATTCTCTTTGCGCAACTGCCCCGTTTCATACGCCTTCCGCACAAGACGATCAAGTTCCTTCAAGCTGATGGGTTTCGTCAAGAACTCGCGGGCGCCGAGCTTCATCGCCTCGACGGCAGCTTCGACGGTCGCCTCGCCAGTCAGCATCACCACTTCACACTCGGTGTGCCGCTTCTGCAGCTCTTTCAGCACTTCAAGTCCCGACATACCTGGCATCATCATGTCCAGGACGACGACGTTGAATGCTCGCTGCTCTAACAGCCCGAGCGCTTCCTCGCCGCTCGCGCACTGTTCGACGCGGTGTCCTTGTCGCGTAAAGAAGCTGCTCATGTCGCCGCGCAGTTCGGCGTCGTCGTCCACGAGCAGCAGTTCCAGCGTTGGGTTCGCAGCAGTTGTGGTCATTGTTCGCCAGTCTGCGAGAGTTTCGTTGAACTGCTTCCGTTCCACACCGCTTTGATAGCCGCTTCCAAGGCGTCGCGCTTGACGGGCTTTGTCAAATAAGCGCGACCGACCGAATCGCAATTCAATATCACCGGTTTGCTGTAAGCAGATACCAGTATAAAGGGCGTAGGACGACTTTCGCAAATTTTCTCGATCGCGGCATCACCATCCAGCTCGGGCATCCGAACATCTGCGATAATCAGATCTGGATTATGCTCCCGGCAGAGTTCAACAAGCTCGCAGCCATTCGTCGCGACGGCCACCACGGAATGCCCCAAACGCGGCAGCATCACGCGAAAGTAGTCTCGCACATCCGGCTCATCATCGGCAACGGCGATTCGCAAATTGCGGGTCATGCGAAAGCTCTCGCTAAGGTGATCACAAATTCCGCGCCAGTGCCATTACCAGCGCCGACCGCGATCTGCCCGCCATGGGCATCAATGATTCGTCTCGCAATCGCCATGCCAAGGCCCGTGCCCTTGGTTTTTGTCGTGAAAAACGGCTCGAAAACAGCTTGCCGTGCAGCAAACGCGAGGCCGGGGCCGTTGTCTCGAACACGCACCTCGATTGCCGGGCGACTGTGCAAGTGTGCCTCGCCGCACTCGATCTGGATCAAGACCGGATCGCTGCAGGCCGCAAGCGCATTCTCCAGTAGATTCCGAAATACCTGCACAATCCGAAACCGATCGACGCAAACGGTTAGATCGAGTCCGTTCGTGGTTTCTGTGAGCACCGCATTGCGATTGCGCCACGAGCCCTCGAGCACGTTCCAGGCTTCACGCCAAACCGAATCTAAACTGCACTCTTCCTTCTCGAGCTGAATTGGGGCTGCATAGTTTCTGACCTCGTCGAACAACCGCAGTAAATTGTCTTGAGCCTCCTGTAATCGCCGGACGAGGCGCTGAGCCTCGGCATTGTTTTCAACCTCAAATTCCAGCATCTCGGTGCACGATTGAATCCGCTGTAGTGCATTGCGGCTTTCGTGGGCGATGCCCGTAATCATTTGGCCGATGCCGGCAAGCCGCTCGCTTCTCAATGAGCGTTCCTGTTCTTCGCGACGATCGGTAATATCTTGTCCGGCAACCAAAACGGCAGGCACTCCGTCAAATTCCTCGAGTCGCTGCGCATTCCAAACAAACCACCGGCGGCGACCGTCGCGGTGAGTTATCGGAACCTCAAAAGATTTGACCGGTTGACCCGTCAGCACTTTCGCAATCGCCGTCGAAACTTCCTGACGATCACCTTCCGCAATGAACAAAGAAGCAAATGACTGGCCCAGCGCCTCCAATGCCGTATATCCGGTGAGGCCTTCGCAATACGGGCTGGCATAGGCGATGGTGAAATCTTCTTGCAGAATCATGACCAAGCCGGCCGCTGCTTCAACCAGCATGCGAAACTTAACTTCACTCCGTTCGTGTTCGGCCAGCTTTTCTCGCCTCAAATACTCTGTCTCATACGCGTCTTGTATAACCGCGAGATCAAGGTCCAGCAGCTTGTTGAACGATTGCACGAGCAATCGCAACTCGTTCGGCGACTGCGAATGATTGGCCGCGACGATGTCGATCAGGCCATTCCTCAAGCGCGACATCGCGGCCGCAGTGAACGCGGGGTTAAGCCCAATTTCAGCGTGGCGCAGGCCGATATTCCAACGCCGCACGACGTAGCCGACGTCGCTGCGGCCCTGCATCGATTCACGCAACCAGGTTTTCAAGCTCTCCATTAAGCGAGCGATTTGCGCCTGCCCGCCGGTAATCACTTTAGCCGCATCCGGATGCCGTTGAATCTCCGCGTAGAAATCCTCGATCAGCGAATCGATCCGCTGGTTCACAATTCCCGCCGCGCTCTGCACGCGCGTAGCGTCTTCTTCCGTCCAACCTACGTAGGCTTGCAAGTCCTTGTAACGCTGGAACAACTTAAGTGGCATGCGGTCTCGCCCTCGCCTTACGTCGAATACCGATGTACTCATTGTAGGCAGCGAGGGCGGAGGTTGGCACTCGGTACAAACCACTTATTTGCAAGCCTCGATATCGACCCGATGCGATTGCTGTAAGAGCTGATTCTCTTCACATTCGTGCCGCATAAGTCGCCGGTTGAAGTTGTGGCAACGACTGTTAAGTTCACGCCACCACGACATCGAGGGGCATCCGTTGTTGGCGAATCGGCACAGCTCTTCAGCTTCATGCAACAACTCACGGTGTTCGACGCTCAGTCGCCCCGCCGTGGCTGCTAACCGTGGTGCTTGCGCCTGACTTGGGTAAAGAAACCGTCGTCCTCTTCATTTGCGAAGTGAACCACTAGCGCATTCAGGAATTCCCGTAGCAGCATTTCGATCTCGCCGGGGTTCGGATCGCGCTCGGCAAGAACGGTATGAATGGTTTGAAGTTTGTGACGCAGTGCGTCGTGTTCTCGAACGATATTTTCCGCGATATCGGTTTGCGTTGTGGGATACTTGAGCGTGGTCATCGCTGGACTCCTGGCAAGTGAGCGGCCGAAAGAGAAATACCTGCGGCGGTCGTATTCGGTAGAAACTGCCATTCGATGGCGTGGCAAATTGAGTGCCAGCCTGCCGGATGGAGCGCTTTTGCTACTGCCCACTGCGTGAGATGCGAGAAACATCGAACCGGCGCTAGTGCCGGAAGTATACCTGCTTGCCAACCGTCCCTCCCGCGCACGTGCGAGATCGCACACGGTGCGCAGGCCCGCACATCGCTGGCTCAAGAAGAAAAATGTAAACTCCGCACAATGTCGATGTTCTGACTAGGTGAAGAGTCGACTACTATTGGTCCGTTTTTTGCCCATTCCAATGGCGCTTTGAAGGATAAACGGCGCCGCTTAAAGGACCACACCAATGTCAAGCGATGTGGGGATGCAGCGAGATCGCGTGACGACGGCTAAAGAGACCGTTTTGCAAAAAGCGAAATCGCTCATTGCTAATCACCCGGTTCTCCGCGGGCGCGAACTCGGACTTGATTATCAATTGGAAGGCGACTTGTTGATAATTCGCGGCGCTGTTCCCAGCTTTTATCTAAAACAAGTTCTGCAAAGTGCGCTAAAAGAACTAGAAGGTGTTAACCGCGTGGACAACCAAGTGGACGTCGTTTCGAGTCAAGGCTTGAGCGGTGCGAAGTAGCAGCGCTCGAATATAGAAATCCTGGATTTACTACAACCGATTAACAACGATATGCCCGAGCCGATCAGTCTGAAGTGCGATGTGTGTGGCGCAGTGGCCAAAGTTGCGATGAACTCACATGAAGATGCCAGTGGCAAGCGAATCGAATGGCCGAAGGCGTCCATGAAAAGCGATGGCCTCTATTTTGCGATTTCTTGCCCCAATTGTGGCGAGCGCGAGCAATTCTTAGCGAGGTCAAACGAATAGTGAATGGCTACGCAACGGCAATCATGCCTCGCGTGTGCGCTTATAGAGTTCTTCGCCATCCTCTTGCCGTGACAAGTGGAAGTTTCGCTCTTTCAGGATCTTTTGCATGCGCCCATTGTCGTTTGTCGTCTCGCAGTAGATCCGATCGATGCCCCACGTCGTGCAAATCTCTACGGTTAGCGATTCTTGTAAGCAACTGAAAGCACCGCAGTGTAAAAATTCAACGGCGGAGAAGCATGTCAGCAAAATGCTTTTCGAAATCCAACAAAGAGGCGGACCACGCCGTCGTCTGCCGGCCGCGTGGGTCCGTTTTGCTCACGATTCGCTTGATAACTATGATCTACTTCAACACTTCAGTTTGAGAGACTGTTGCCGAGTTACCGTCCAAGTTGACTGTACTCTCCTGCGGTTGCTTCACGACAAGCACCGGACACGGCGCCTTTCTCATCACAGCTTCAGCCACACTGCCCATCACCAAACGCACCAAGCCACTACGCCCATGGGACGCCATGACGATCAGATCCATGTGGTGTTCGGTCGCAAAACTCACGATCTCTACGTCAGGTGCACCTAACAGTGAATGGTGCTCGTAGGGCACGGCGGGGTCGGGGGGCACGATTCGCTGCAGTCGTTTTTCGGCGCGATGTCGCTCCTTTTCCCACTGCTCAGAGTACACAAAGCTTACTTCGCCCATTGCCGCGCCGAGGTCGCGCGTGTCATGGACGTGAAGAATATGCAACTTGGCACCCGACTCTGCCGCTAGCCGCGATACATATTGCATCGCGGCGTCGTTGTATTTAGAGAAGTCGGTCGGAAACAAAATATTTTTGATGTTCATGGGAATACCTAGCCTTGCCAGCTGTGATGTTGATCCGCATATCGCGCCAGCAAGTAGAAGATTCCGGGAGCTGCCAAGAACAGACCTTGCGGCGGGGGCGCCACACCTGCGGTGCCCAGACACAAGACGTACAAAGCAACCGTCCCAGCCACGGCTAAAATCCCTCCGAGCATTTCCTTCCACCAACCAACTACGTACCCGGCAAAGACCGCGAAGAGCGCAACGGCTTGCAAATACTCGCTCCCCACGGGAGCACCATGGCGAAAGGCCTCGTTGACGACGAGCGCCACCCAGCTGACCATTACAATGATGCCGCCAATACGGCCACAGCTACGAAATAAACTTGCGTATGTTACGGGACGGTTTTGTGTCGACGCATACATGATTCGCTCCTTTCGTGACGGCGAGTGGAAAGTCTGCAAATCGATTAAGCAATTGACGTACCGCGATGGCAATCTGCTTGCAACATGCTTAGAAACAGAAAAGCTCGGAGTTTGAGGCGTTCGCCAGTCAGGTTCAACAAGGATTTTTTCGGAAGCCCACGGTGGGATGTGCACCTGTGCGAATCAGCACATCGGCTGATCGTGGAAAACAATGACAGGGCACCAAAACATTCGCGACTCGCTTTCAAATAGGCCGGCGACAGAAGTGAGTCCGAGAAGTAAAGGCAAGACTAGATATGTGGAAGCGGGAACGTTCGCAGTAACCGTTGATAGCTGAATAGATGGATGGCGACGTTGGATAATTAACCGCGAGCCTCGTGAGCGTACAGGTCGCTATTTCCCGTTATCAGGATCGGCGATCTCGGATGTTGCCGAGCATAACGCCGCTCGTAATTGCGAAACCCGTCCTCGGTCGCGAGGCTCCCTTGAATTACAACTGAGTACACGTCTTCGCTTCACCTCCTTTCACGCGTTTAGTCTTATACGTACGGGTGAAGAAGCCCGACTTCGTCATTGCAGTGTTTTCACGAATTACATTTCATGGAAGCAGGCGTGCATTGGCTTTCATTGCGATATACATTCCGCCAAGATACCCTGCCATACCGGTCCCGGCGCCGAGTGCGCTCGCTAGCCGATTTTGCCAATCGAACCACCCGTGAGGGTCTGGACCGAAAACGAGCATTGCAGCCCAGCTAAATAGTAGGCAACCCAGGAATGCCAGCCCGATCGGATAAACGATAATCTTCCAGATGCCCATGCGCAACTCCTTCCACAAAGAGAGTCGCTGTTACTCAGCAACGGCAAGCGGGCCGAATAGAGACATTCTGATCGAGTATCTTCTTCCTCGGCGTTCAACGCTCGAAGGAGGACCAAAAGCTCGAACCACGCGCTCCTTATTGAGAGCAAACGGCATTCCTCGTGTTCCGTCGATCAAAAGGTCAGTTGGCCGCAGCATAATAATCGAACGGAGAAAAGCTATGCGCGCCCTTGCGGCACAGATGTGTACTTGTGGCACATAGGATTTACTGCGGATACTAAGCACTCCGCGGTAAATCGAGGGACTTCGAAGTTGTGAATGCGGTACGGCTGTTGCTATGACCAACCGACGGCGCCTGCAGCCATACTCTTTTTTGATAGAATCGAGGTCTTGCCATGAAAGCCGCTCACCAAGAAGCCACCGCTGCTGACTATATGCAGCGAGACCTGATAACTGTTTCGTCGAACTATACGCTGCGCAAAGCACTCGCGTTAATGATCGAGAATCATGTGACGGGCTTGCCGGTGATGGGCGAAAATGCGCGCTGTATCGGGTTGATTACGGCGAGCGATATCCTGAACTACGAGCAAGAGAACGACGGCGACTCTGCGGATGGTGTCACTGTTGACGTCTTCGATGCCGAAACCCAGCAATGGGAGCCGGTTCCAGTAAGTGTTTTCGGACTGGGGCAATTTGGAGACGTCTCGGTTCGCGAAGTCATGACGACGCAATTAGTCTCGGTGGAGCGCGGCACTCCACTGCGAGATGCCGCGCGGCGAATGATCGAGAAACACGTCCACCGTGTGTTAGTCCTGGATGCTAAAGGTCATCTGTACGGCATCCTTTCAGCGTATGACTTTGCGCGGGTGGTGGCCGAAAGTTAACAGACACACGCGATTTTTCACTACCTAGGCGTACGCAGCTCCAATAAGAACTTTTGATGACGCGGGATACGGCTTTTTTGAATCGCTGCTAACCAAAGTTGAAGGAAACGTTATGCACGCCCTCGGATCAAACGTAGAACAATTGCAGAAAATGCGTAATCATCCCGGTTTCGTTGCCGCGCTCGATCAAAGCGGTGGCAGCACGCCAACGGCACTGCGCCTCTATGGAATCAACGAGGACGCCTGGACCAACGACGACGAGATGTTCGCGATTGTGCATCAAATGCGAACGCGGATTATCACGAGCCCCAGTTTTACCGGTGAGAGGATTCTCGCGGCCATTCTGTTTGAGAATACCATGGACAGGGACATCAAGGGCCAGCCGACAGGCGACTTTCTTTGGAACGTCAAACAGGTGGTCCCATTTCTGAAAGTCGACAATGGCCTTGCGGCCGAGAACGATGGTGTCCAGTTAATGAAACCGATCCCCAAGCTTGCTGCGCTTTTGGACAAGGCCAAAGCGAAGCACGTCTTTGGCACCAAGATGCGGTCGGTCATCAAAGCAGCCAATGCGGCTGGTATCGATGGCATCGTGAATCAGCAGTTCGAAATAGCGAGGCAGATCATCGCCGCGGGTTTAGTGCCGATCATCGAACCAGAAGTTGATATTCACTGCCCGGATAAGTCTGGCGCCGAGAAGTTGCTTAAAGCGGCCATTCTGGAGAAACTCAACGAGCTGCCCGAGGGTCAGCTGGTCATGCTCAAACTGACCCTGCCGGAGGAAGACAACTTCTACGCCGATTTCGTCACGCATCCGAATATCGTACGGGTCGTGGCATTGTCTGGCGGTTATACCCGACACGAGGCAAACGAGCGGCTCCGGCGGAACCACAGTATCGTGGCAAGCTTCTCGCGGGCGCTCGTAGAAGGGCTGTCGGTCCAGCAATCTGATACCGAGTTCAACGGCCTATTGGATGCATCCATTCAGAGTATCTTTGAAGCGTCCATTACCTAGGCATGCCCTGAGCGGAATGGTGAAAGCGACTAATTCGTGTCCCCGAAACGCGCCAATGACTCGATGCGCCGCACTAGTACCGGAACATCAAAAACTCGCTAAAACACTCGCCGCGAGGCGTTCCTATATGCCTGCTCGTTTCCATCGAACTCGGCAACCCTGCACAAGGATTAACCGGATAACCGCGCATTCCGGCCGGTTTATGGACGCTAGCTATTCGGTGCCCCATAATAATCCCTGAAAACGCCAACGGAACAGCCCGAATTATGATACAATGCGAGGAGTTGGTTAGACGACTCGATCGCGGCACGCGTTTCTTTTAGATCGGCTGCTTCTTTCTCTTTCGCCGGGCCACTTGGTGGATCACCATGTTGGTCCCTTTCGCTTCGACCCAGGAAGTCTTGTTGGGGTCGACTCGGTCCTGAGCGTGGACGGTTTGTTGGAGTTAGTTATGAGTAAGAAGCTTTATGTCGGTAATTTGAGCTACAGCGTTGATAACACGCAGCTTGAAGAAATGTTCACTAAGTACGGCGACGTGCGAAGTGCGGAAGTTATTCAAGATCGCGATACCGGCCGCAGCAAAGGGTTTGGTTTCGTCGAAATGAGCGATGACAACGCCGCTCGCGAAGCAATCGAAGGTTTGAATAACCGCGAACAAGACGGCCGGGCGCTGACCGTTAATGAGGCTCGCCCGAAGGAGTCTCGCAGCGGAGGTGGTGGTGGTGGTTACGGCGGCGGCGGTGGCCGTGGCGGTTCCGCTTATAGCCGCCGCTAGTCGGTAGTGTTGAATTAACGTCGGCCGCGAGGTGCCTAAACCTCGCGGCCGATTTTTAGTAGTTGCGATGCGCGCGACGAAGCCTCTTCGCAAGCAGATGCAAGGGAAGTCAAACACTCAATTTTTTGGGGAGCATCATGAGCGAAAAGTCTGTCATCATTCTACCGCCGCCTCCGAAGAACGTTTGCCCCGTTTGCGGAAAGCCTGCATACTCGCTGGGAGGCGTTCATCCCCAATGTGCCATTCAGCAAGCCGATGAGCCGCGGCTTGTTCGACTTCGAGCTGCTCGCGCCGCCGAGGTGCCGATGGCGAAGAAGAAGCCGGTGCGCCAAACGTGGCAGAAACGCTGCCCTGAGTGCAACTCTCAATCGCACATCAGCCTCAAAGTTTGTAAGTGCGGCCATCAATTTGGCAAATAGAAGCGGGTTTGTTTTGAAGAGTGGCGCTGTGATTTCGAATTCCATGACCTCAAGGACTACCAATGGGAAAGAATCCAAACACATTTCAAAAACGGCAACGTGAGTTCGAAAAGAAGCGCAAGGCCGAAGATAAACGCAAGCGACGAATTGCGCAAAAAAACGCGCCCCCAGTTCACAATGCTGTCGACAACGCTGGCGAAGATCACACGCAGACCACCACGATTGAGTAACGAATTTCGGCAGTGCCATTCACTACGCTTGGAAGCTTAAGGCAAAACACGTCATGGATCTCGACGAATTGCGCGATGATATCTGGGGATATCTGTTCGAACACAAGACCAGTAAATCGGTCGATGAAATTGCGGGGCTCGCCAATTGCGATGCTCCTACGATCCGTTCCGCGGTAAGCCACGAGTGGTTCGCGGTCAGCGACGACCGAGTTTCGATCGCTTATGCGAATCCCGGCGCTCGCTGATTTCCTCGGAGAGTTAGGCCTAATTTTATGCCCATCTTTTCTCTTCCCAGCGGCCAAGCGGGGCAATCCACCTCACAACCAGTGATTTTGACTACGTAACGCGTCAGAAGCTATTTGAACATCAGCGCAACCACGGCCTCGAATGGCAACTCACGCGCGACCTCGATTGAGGAGCGTCGCTGCACCGATACCGACTCTAACAAGCGCTGCGATTTAGTCTGCGACCAGCCACAACTCGCGTCTGTGCTCACACGCTTCAAGACGCCGAGCCGATTCAAGAGCGTCTGGCAAATCGTAAATACGCTAGTACCGTTCTGTGGTTTGTGGTTTGTCATGTATCTGAGCCTGTCGTGGTCCTATTGGCTGACGCTGCTGCTGGCTGTCCCAACGGCTGGTTTGTTGGTGCGACTCTTCATCATTCAACACGATTGCGGACATCATTCATTCTTTCGCCAGCTCCGCACGAACGATCGCCTCGGCGCTATTCTCAGTTTATTCACGATGACTCCTTATAGCGTGTGGCGGCGAAGTCATTCCCTCCACCACGCAAGCAGCGGCAACCTCGATCATCGTGGCTATGGCGATGTGTGGATTTTGACGGTCAACGAATATCGCAATCGATCGTACCTGGCCCGCCTGCAATACCGCGTATATCGGAATCCGCTGTTTCTTTTTGTGATCGGCCCAACGTTGTTATTTGTCGTGCGGCAGCGTTTTACCTTAGGAATACCGGCTGTTTGGCATCGTGAGCGCCGAGGAGTGCATCTTACGAACGCCGGAATCATCGGGCTTCTGGTGGCGGCGTCGTGTACAATTGGGTTGGGGTCGTTTCTTCTCATTCACGTTCCGATCGTGGTCCTGGCCGCCTCGGTCGGAAGCTGGCTGTTTTATGTGCAGCATCAATACGAGGATGCGTATTGGCAGGGCAAAGATAAGTGGAGTTTTATACGTTCGGCATTCGACGGCAGCTCCTATTACCAATTGCCCCGCGTGCTGCACTGGTTCACAGGTAATATCGGTTACCACCATATTCATCATTTCGAAAGTCGGATTCCAAACTACAACTTAGCCAAGTGTTTTAACGCCGTGGAAGAATGCCGCCAAGCCGTGACGCTTACACTTTGGGATAGCCTGCGATGTATGCGTTTGAAGCTGTGGGACGAAACACAACAACGAATGGTGACTTTTAACGAGGTGCAACGTGGACGAACGTGAAGTATTGCGAGCATGGCGAGATCTGTTTCATGGCCAGGGAAGCTCACCCGACGCGGTGGCAAAGGCGGAAACGCTACTAGATAGTTTGAGTGGCGAAAGCCCTTTGCACCTCCGCCTGGCAAATGAGCTTGAAGAACTAAAGCACGGTGCGAAGCCCGCCAAAAAACGAGCCGTCGCGAAGCGAGCCGCGGCGCCGAAAGCCATCTGATGTTCCAGGTTTGGATTAGCCGAACCGATGGTGCGACGCGCGTGCGCGTCGACGGCTTGGACAACACAAACTGGTTGCTTTCCCAACTGAGCCGCTCATTTGTTTTCAAAACCTGCGAACCGTTGCGCGACTTGTTGAATTCTTCCATCTATACGTTTAGCGTGGCTGACAACTCGCAGATGTCTGGCTCGCAGCTCCACAAACTCCTCGGCGGGATTGCCGAGTTGAGGGTGAGTATCGATCCGACGCCGGCAACCGCCGGGCCGAATGGTCGATCCGGGCAATGAACGCCGGCTGTTGCCGCTCTCTGCGGCATGGGCTAAAACGTTTTGCAGTTGCAGCGTTTTTGCCGAAGGCTTTTCAGAATTTAATTCTGGGGAACACAACATGGTATTTCGAAAATTAATCTTCGTCCTGGTTTGTTGCGTGGTGGTTGGTCTTCAGGTCTCAATCGCCGCCGCTGCCGATTCCCAGCCTTCGATTGAGTGGGAAACAACCGACGAAGGCGAGACGGCGTTCGTACCGATGAAGTCCGCGCCCTTTCCGCACGAGAGTCGCGAGAAAGGGTTCGTCTACAACAAAGTTACGATTCCGCGGGAACCGCACTACACGGATAGCACGGTCGGACTGTTCATTCCGCGCGGATTTCACCGCACGCCGAAAACGAACGTGCTCGTTTACTTGCACGGGTGGAGCAACAACGTTCGCAAGGCGATTGCGGAGTACAAGCTGCGCGAACAGATTGTTGCGAGTGGTCAAAATATTGTCCTCATTTTTCCAGAAGGTCCGCGCGATGCGACCGACTCGGGCTGTGGCAAGTTGGAAGACAAAGACGGGCTCAAGCACCTCGTCGAGGAGTCGCTGAAGACACTGCATGATGACGGAAAAATCGACGGCGAGCAGATTGGTCATGTATTAATCGCGGGACATAGTGGCGCGTATCGCGGGCTTGCTTGTTGTGCCGATCATGGCGGGCTCGATCATGAGCTCGCCGGCGTGTGCTTGCTCGATTCGAGTTACGGCAACCTCGAGATGTTTGTGAATTGGGTGGAACGGAATCCTAAAGGCAAGTTTTTTAGTATCTTTACGGACCATCTTTCGGCACAGAACGTGTTTCTGTTTACGCATATGGAAAAGTTGGACGAACACTGCGCGCTGAAGATCGATACCGATGCGACGGACGAACTGATCGCGCGGCAGCGCACGCTGTTCCTGCACACCGAGACATTGAAGCACGATGAAACGGTGCGGTGGCTGGAGCGTTGGCTGAAGACGCGGAAGTTGGATTAGTGAATTGATGCTCGCTTTGATACGTTTGCTTTTCTCATTGCTGTCAACGGTGGTATGCGTGTTGGTGCAAGTTTCGGAGAAACTCGCCTACGTATAAAAAAATGAAGGATCCTTTGGGCCGGGGATGGAGGCGCTAGCGGAGACTCGCGTCTCGGAGAGACGCGGCCACGTGGGCGAACCATCCATATCCCAACCGCTCGAGCGATGTTTGCCGAAGATCCCATGGGGGCCGGTGGTCGGCTTGCGGAGAGCTGTGCGTCGGTGCTTCCGTATGCAATGGGAAGGCGTTCGCTGCTTTTCCTGGTGGCCGGCCGCCGACGTGCGCAACGGTCAGCTACGCGCGAGCGGTCATTTCAGGAGTGCAGACCTAGCAGATTTGGAAAACGATTTCCGCAACGATTTTTGGCCACTGCGCAGATTTTATAATCGACCGAATTGTTCAAGAATTGATTCTTGACAGCGGCACTCGCAAATCACCTCTAACGCGATTCTCCGTAGACTGCATCCTTCTCAGATTCCAAAAGGCTTTGAATGGCGGCGGGCTCAAGGGTCTTGCCATTGCCATCATGAACTTTGCCTTTCAGAAATGGCACTGCCTGGATCCCGCCCAGCGTTACCTGCTCCAAGGCAAATCCTGCGGCAATTTGCTGATCCGTTGGTCGGCCATTGGCAGCCTTTTTTAGGGCTTCAACGGTTTCAGGAGCGGGCTTTTGCGATTTTCTGCCAGACGCCGCAAGTGCGCGAATCGCGGCGAGGTGA
Organism: uncultured Planctomycetota bacterium; assembly: GCA_963733705.1. Taxonomy (GTDB): domain Bacteria; phylum Planctomycetota; class Planctomycetia; order Pirellulales; family Lacipirellulaceae; genus JABDGM01. Next base: position 48,389 of record CAVTEJ010000016.1, read on the forward strand.
TCGGCCGACTTCGCTTCATCTTGCAGGATTTGAAGCAAGTTTGCTGTCAGTTTCACGTTGGCGGCAGAACCAGTGAAACGCTCGATGGTTGCTCTTACCTCGGATTGCTGTCGTTGGTCGCCATGCAAGAGAATATCAACAATTGCTGGCGGATACTGAGATGTGTGCGCGTATCCGTCCACGACGATTGGCAACTGATTTTTGTCTTTAAATTTCTCACTTAAGAGTTTTGCTGTTTCTTCTGAGTCCGGGTAGCGTTGAACCAAGCAATTAATTGCAATGCTGCTGGCAGTGGGTTGATTCTTGAGACGAGCGATCTGTGCTAAAAAATCGCGGTTTTGAGCGCTGCTGGCTTCGTCGACATCGGAAGCGGGCTGCAACACATTTGCCGCTAGATTGGCCCATTTTCCAGGGTCCTTATCGTAGCGACTACGCAGGAGGGGACGCCAATCACTGACGGGTACCGCGTTGACGAGCGCACTGCTGATTGCTTCACGGAGATTTTTATCCATGCCGGCGGAATCGAAATCGTAGTTCGCAGCCACGTCTAAAATCGTTTCGGCGGCTTCCTTTCCGTATCCGTTCCGACCGAACGCAGCGAGCGCCTTGATTGATTCGGTCCGCTTGTCGGTGCTTAGCTCCGTCTTCCACATTTCGCGCCATTCGTCGAATGTTTTGCCGTTGTAACGCAGGGCGGATGCAGCGGGTGATGGCGTGCTCGTTTTATGAACGTTCGTCGTTTGAGCTTGAACCCCCGGGTGGTCGCTGATTGGACCGGATGGCTTCGGCTGCAGATCAGCAGTGGCTAGATTAAGTTGTGCGTAAAAACTTCCAATGCTTCCCGCTCGGATACGGTGGATAAAGCATTGCACGATCTTTGTCGAATAGTCTTGTCCCTGCGTTTTGAGGAGTGACTCGAGTTCAGCGAGGCTCTTCGTTTCGAAACCACCCGCCTTCGTCATGAGGTCCCCCGGTTCGATACCATTCCAGTCGGCTGGACTGCCTGGGGCAACCTCAGTGACAACGACGCCGTTTGTCGTCCAACCGCCGCCGCCAGTCGGTGGGCTGGCAAATTTGGGATTCGTCCGGCTGGTGAATGTTAAGCCCGCGGGTTGCCACTTCACATATTCTTGACCGTCTTTCTCTGTCGTCACGTAAACTTGCTTGACCCGCGACTTCACTTTTTCGGAGTCGCGCCACTTGGGCGTGGCGTCTAAAAGTTGCTGGAATCGTATTTGGCGTTCCGGGGTAGCTTGCAAGACATAGCGTCCGCCACTCCCGAACTCCCCATGCATATTGGGCAGATCACGCGCTCTTTTGACGTCGTCCACGAGTTCGGGCGGGATGTTATAGGCAACGAGAATTCGATCGTCTGATGGGGCTTCAGTTAGCGCGTGGGCGGGCGCGACAACGAGCGAACGCTCGTTGGGCAGTGGCTCGACTGTGTGATAAGGCGAGTTCGCGGGTACAACCGGCGTCGCGGTGCTTATGCTTGGCACATTACCCGCTTGTGGTTCAATCGCGCTTGGAGCATTGGTCACGTTTTCGGTCGGGGCGGGATAGTGACCGCTGGATTGCGTGGATCCAGTGAAAGCGCCAGATGGGATGATATTGCCGACGATCTCGAGAAGCGCTTCACCTCGGTTTACCGGACGCGATTTCAATCGCTCGCGCACATTGGAAGTTGCGACGCGCCCGTCGATCGGACTTCTGACCACGAGCATCGTTTTCTTTTGGTTGAGCACTTCCAGTTGCTCTTGTAAGGTACGAATTGTCTCCTCATTCTGGTGGGCCGCTGCTTGCTCCTTCACCAAACTGGCGCGGGCTGTTTCGATTTTTTTTTCGAGATCCGGACTCGCTAGTTCGAGGAGCACGTCATTCTTATGGACGATCTGGTTCTGCTCGACGTTTACGTTCTTGATGATGCCATCGAGCGGAGCGTAAACGATGTGGCCGTTCGTTGATTGCGTCTGGGATGCCGTGCCCTCGGTGGGCGGCTGCGAAGTTGGGGTGGGCTGTTTATCCGAGGGGACGGTTAGACTTGTTGCGCGTTTAGATTGTTCCAGCGTTCGCTTGGCTTCTTCAAGCTGCTTGTTGGCCGCTTCTAAGCCGTGTTTGGACTTTTCGATTTCCTCGTCGCCCTTTGCCGCGAGACGTTTTTCCATCGCTTCGCTCTTGCGTTGCACGGCTTCTTCGAGCCGCTGTGCAGCTGCAGTGAGCAGATTCAAAGATGCCGACGGCGTCATATTTTGTGAGGCAGCCAGAGATGTGGGAACGTCTACGGGTTGCAATGTCGTTGCCGCTTGATTTGCCGCCGGTGTGTTATTAGGTGTGGATTGCAAGGACCGGAGCAATTCATCGTTTTGCTGAAGTCCGGATCGTCGGTAGAGTAAATCACCTTTCCAGAACACAGCGTAGCTCGGGGTCTGAAGAACGTTGTAAATGTGCGCAACGGGCTGGTTGTGCGTGACGTCGACGACGGCGGCACCGAAAGAGTTGGGCGGGAATTGTTTCTTTAGCTCCTTATATTGCTCGCGAATCGCGGGGAAATCTAAACCGTTGGGCAACGACGGCGAGTAGAAAAAAATCAGGAAGTGCTCGTTCTTATGGAGTGCCAGCGCGAGTGGCATAGAAACGAGCGTGATCGTTTCGTCTTTGCCGGAACCCGATGGCTCGATCACCTGCACTGAGGCATAAGGATCGGTGTTGTCTCTTACCTGCGGCGGTTGCGATTGCGGGGCTTGAGTGAGTGATTGAGTCGTGATTGCATATGTTGAATCGCCCGCGGAATTCGGCGCCAAGCCGGCAGCGCCAGGCGCTGGCGCAGCGGTGCTGTAGTGCTCTTCAGGCGAGCCGGCGTTTCGGATTTCAACGCGGCCGGTGTGAACGGCGTCCCTTTGCTGTGGGATTGCTCCTGTTGGCGCCGGTAACGTTTCGCCGCGAACGACGTAGAATTTCACCGGATTGAGTTCGGCAATTTCCGGGCGGGTCAAAATTTCGCCGACGGCTTTCATGTTGCTCGTGGGCCAGATTCCAAGCCCGACGAGAACGTCGCCGGGCCGAATCATGCTGTCTTGTCCGCCCAAACCGGCCGCGCCGTACGTGACTTTTACGCCACCGTCGTAGCCGAGAGCTTTGATGCGATTGAGATCGTCTCCGTCAATGGGTTCGAGCTCGAGGCCGAGTCGTTTGTAGGCGAGGTCGGCAAGTTTTTGTTCTTCCAGCGAGGGGAATTTGCCCGAAGCAGAATGTGGCTGATTTTTCGGCCCGGAATACGTCTCATCGTTCGCTTCGAGATGTCGCGTATCCAGGGCTAGCTTTTTAATACCCAGCGACTCAAGAAGATTCACTACTCTCATTACTTCGGCGTATGGAATTCCCTTTTGAGCGCTAAGCGACACTTGCATTTTAGTAATGAATTTTTCCTGACTTGTAATTACTTCGCGAACCACGTCGTCGGCGACGGGTTGCCCGTTCATGAACAACCTTATTCGGTCCGACGCATCGCGTTTCAATGCAAACGACAACGGCGTTAAGACAGGTTCCAGGGTTGAATCGTTCGTCGGGTGATCTGTGTTTTTCTCTTCCTTCTTCTCGCTGCTGGCCGTGGCACTGCTCGACTTCTCCGTGTGCTCGGTGGCCTCTGTGGCAGATGGTTCCGCGCGCCCGATCGTGGGCAGGTAGAGCACAGCGACGGTGGCCACGGCCAGAAGAGTTGCCAGAACGAGCGTAAGCGATTTTCCAGAGACGAGCATCGGATCCTCTTCCAGTTTCAGAATTTGGCGAATGCGCGAGCGAAGCGGGCCGGCGGACATAGCGGAGGATGCCGCCGGGTGGAACAGGACGCTGCGCGGGAGTTGCGCGGCGAGGGCGACGAGCAATTCGGCGTAGGCGTGTGGGCGATTGGTGCGGGCGACGACTGTGGCGTCGCAGCAGGCTTCGCGTTCGCGGCGGGCCCAGCCCGAGATCAGCCAGACGGCCGGGTGGAAGAACAACAGCGATTCGACGCAGCGCTGCAATAAGTTGACGAAGTTATCCCAACGGCGGACGTGGGCTAGCTCGTGCAGCAGCACCATTTCGAGTTCGTCCGGCGACCAGCCAGTGATCGCAGCGGGGGGCAGCAGGATCATCGGGCGGACGATGCCGATTAAGACCGGCGACGCGATGCGGTCGCACACGGCGACGGTTACGCGGCGTGTGATGCGAAGCGATGATGCCAGGTGTGCGAGAAGTTCGACGATCGGGTCACTGTCGATTGCGTGACTACTGCGCCCGAGTCGCCGCGTGCCGACGACGCCGCTCACGAGAAGTGCGAACGTGAGGGGCGTGCCGATGAGCCACAGCCAGGGTAAGTAGAGGACGAGGGTCGAGAGTTGAGGGTTGAGAGTTGAGGGCCGGAAGATGCGGGGTTGAGCTGCGCCGGCATTGGACGAGAGGATTTGTTGTGCGTTTGGAAGGATTGGGGTTGAGAGCGCGGTCGATTGGTTGTTGAGGAGCGTTGAACCCCCGGCAGAGCCGGGGGCTGTCGGCGTATTGGTGGCGTTAAGTTCGATGAGCGGGTTCGTGGGGGCAGGAGTTGGCGGCAGCGCTGCGGGTGATTGCGCGATGGGGCCAGTAATCCCTCCCCCTGCCCCTCCCTTCAAGGGAGGGGAGTAATTCAAGAGCCACGCAGCTGTCGCGAGGGGTAGCGCCGCAAGTACAAACAGCGAACCAATTGCGACGGCGTACCGCATGTTTGGCGATGAGCTTCGCAGTGCGATGCGAGCTACCGTGGCCAAAACCGCTACGATCGCACCGAGCCAGAGAAAGTGAACCATCGTCCAACCGGCGAGAGACCAGAGATCACTAACGCTGGCGTGCAGAAGGGCGTTCATCGCTTGTTCTCACTGAAAAGTTTGAATATCCCAAGCAAGGCGCAAAACCGAGAAGAATGGACATTAACCACGACGGACACGACGGAACCGAGGTGAAACGATTCCCATTGAATGCCTCTCTTTTCGTCGTGTCCTTCGTGTCTTTGCGGTGATCATGTTTTTTATTTTTGAGTCCGCGCGGTTTTGCGCGAGACCTGGCTTGTTTCGATCAGTTTGCGCAGTTCGGCGAGCTCCAGGGGCGAAAGCTGACCCGCTTCGACGAGGTGAGTTGCGAGTCGGCCCGCCGATCCGTCGAAGACGCCGTCGACGAGTTTGCCGACCATCGACTTGGCCGCGGCGGCTTGGGTGAGTGCGGGAGACCATTGCTGGCCGCGCGCAGCCGCTTTGCGGCGAACCAGGCCTTTATCGAGCATGACTCGCAGCATTGTGGCGACGGTGGTCGTCGCGACGTCACGCTCGCGGCGGAGCGCTTCGCAAATGGCGCCGAGGGGTGCGGTTCCGTGTTCCCACAGGACACGCAGGATTTCGAGTTCGCCATCGGTCGGGTGAGGGCTGGGCGGGCGTGGCATAGGTGCTCCTTGCGATTTGCGGCTTCAACTGATTCGTATTCTAAAGAATTAGAATGTTGTGTCAAGAAGAATTTAATATAGCCGACCCATCTTGGGTCGATCGGCGTCCGGGACCACTACAAACGTGGCACGATGCTGGCCGACCAAGATGGCCGGGCTATATAGAACGGCGTCGCATTTTTGCGGGCGGTAACTATTGGAATATCAGTAGACCAAACTGATCTGGCGTGTTTGCCGAGGATGGGGCACCCGCCCACGACTGGTAACCGACGCGGGGAATAATGCGCTGCGCCGCCACAGCCCACACGTCGCGTGCGGCGGGTGCGTGGTCGACCAATTCGGCGAGCGGGATCGCGGCTTCGATCGTCCAACTCGTGTCATCGTTTGCGGCGGCTACGTACCAAGTGGGGTTCCACGTGGCGTCGCCACAGCACGTGTCTTGCGTCCAACCGCGACTGTCGACCGTGAGCTCAAATGCCGTGCTAAAGTCGCGATCCGTATCGAGACGAAGCGTTACCCGGTCGTGCTGCGAAAGATCGGCGTCGTGAACGCGCGGGGAAGCATCGGGCGCGTAGTCGACGTTGGGCGATTTGAGGCAATGGATGCCGATGTAAAGAAATCGGTCATCGCGTGCGAGTCTGATGTCGTCGTTGTTGGGGCCTTTCTTTTTTGCTGTTGCCGTGGTGAGGCGCAGGCGGTCAGCCGATGCCCAAAACGGCTCGTCGAGCTTGCCGTCGAGTAGCGGCGGTTGATCGGTTACGCGGCAGGAAGTGAGTTTTTTCGCAGGGGGAGCGTCGGCGGGTTTGGCGAGCCATTCTTCTGTCGCTGCACATTCGCGCCAAGCGTTCGACGCAGGCAGCTCATGCAGCGAAATGAAGAATCGTTCGGCGGGGTTTGCAAAACCGAGCTGCCTTTGTGCGGCAATTTCGGAAAAGCGGATACCCGGCTCGGCATACAGCGCGGGGTGGGCGGACTTCAAATAGTCGGCAAGCTGCACCGCGCGATGGAATCGATCTTCGCGCGACAGGCCTCCGGTGGGAGACGCGCCGGGTTCGAGGGTCGTTAGTGCGCTCACTTGGCGGACGCCATCTTGCGGTTCGGAGGTCGTCGTGTTCGTGTGTGTGCCGGCGCGCGAGCGCATGCGCTGGGCCATTTCGCTGCTGGCGTAGAAATGGATAAGCCAATCAAGCGATTGGTCGACGAGCCGGTGATCGGGGAATTGCCGCGCGAGCATGAAATACGTGTCTGCCGCCAAGTCGAGGCGGCCCGCTTTGCGATAGCCATCGGCGAGTTGCACCAAGACTTCGCCGGCGTCGTCGGGGTTCAGGCCGTCGATCATGCTCGCAATTTGGCTGGCCCAAGCTGCGCTGGTTTCGGTGCGGCTCAACAGTTCTTGAAAATGGTGGCGTTGAGTCGCCTGTTCGCGAAGTGCGTCTAAATCCTGAGTCGGCAACTCGAGCTGCGGGCGGCGAGCGTCGCTGCCGGGTGCAAGCGAGAGACCGCCGAAGATGCCGCGGGCGTTCTGGCTGCCTGGCGCGGCGTTGAATAGTAGTTTCAGTTCGTACGTTTCGGGAGGGGTGGATTGTATTGGTTCGAGTAGACAGCGCGCGGGTGCCACGTAATCGCCGAATGCCGTGCCAAGCCGGGGCGAAAAGCGGGCGGAGGCGAGCAATTCATCGCCGCGCTCGCTATTCGGTAATAGGCCGTAGATTTTTTTCACTTGCCACGGCGGGAGGCCGGCGTTGTTCGCAATTTCAGAGCGTTGAGCGGGGTCGGCTGCGGCCTCGACCGCATGCAGCACCAATTGCTCGATGAGCGAGTTCATGGAGCTATCGGCAGTTGCGGTGGCGTGATACGTAACCACAACATCCGGCCGCCATGTGCGAAGATCGCGCACCAGATGGTTTTGAAGCTGCTCGAGTGCTTGCCCATCGTTTTCGCGATTCAGGGCCTGCAAAAGATCGGCGGGAGCGAGGGCCAGGTCGGCCGCAGGCAGTGGGAATCGCCACGCGTTAGCAGCGGACGCGGCGCCGGATTTAAGCAGCGCTTCGGCATTTCGTTGCGATGCGGATTGGGACGCCGAGTCGGTCGACGCTTCGGTCGATGAGAGTATGTCGACGGCTGCGACGTAGCCATCCGCGGCACCGGATTCGGCGAGCAGTTCGAGCGGAACATCCGTGGGCGCCGAGAATATCGCGAGCAGAGCGGCACGTTTTGCTCCGCTGCGTTGAACGGTCCAAGTGTGGCCACAGTCGCTCGTGGACAAGATGTTGCCGAGTTCGCCGCTGGCCCAACCGTGGTCGGAATCGACGAACCATAGGGCGCGAATTGGAATCGTTTGGCCCGTCGTAGCGGCATCCCACGTTTGGCCGTTGTCTGGTGAATGGAAGACGCGCGTGCCGGGCGAACCAGCCACCCACACCTGCGATCCTTGTACGGCGATGGCTTGAAAATCGAACTCGTTACTCGTCGATTGCGGAAGTTCAGTCGGCGGCGTCTGCCAGCTTCGCCCGAGGTCGTGCGTCGTCATGAGCAAGCCGCCGTCGCCCGCTGCCCAGCCAGTGGTTGGTGCGACGAGCCGCATCGCGCGAAAGGAACGCAACGATGACGTGGCGAGCGGCGAACTGATGAGTTGATGTCGCTGCATGGTCGCGAGTCTTCCCGCCTGACCGGCGACTGCGCCGGCATCTGGTGCGAGAAAATCACCTGCGAGCCAGCCGCCGGATTGATCGGTGGTGAGAGGCTGCCAAGTGTTGCCGCCGTCGTGGGTGCTGAATGCGCCGGACGGAGTCGCTGAAGACGATTGGCCGTAGGCGATGCCGTGGTCATGATCGAAAAACTTTACGCCGGCCAAGCTCGGCAGCAGCAAGCGCGGGAATTGGGTCCACGTTGCGCCGCCATCTTCGGTGCGTAGTACGATTCCGCGAGTGGCTGCCCTGCCCTGCTGGCACTCGCCGCCAACGGCCCAACCGCGACGGTCATCGAGCATGTCGATACCGCTCAAATTGCAGGCGGTGTTCGATTGCTGTTCCCGCCAGGTTGTTCCGCCATCGTCGGAGTGCCAAATAACGCCGCGGTCGCCGACGGCCCAGCCCAATTGCGGGGTCGTGAAGCAGATGTCATTGAGCGCTGCGTCGTTGCGCATCGCGCGGATGACCGCATTCGCAGCGTCGCGTCGATTCGCAGTGGGAAGTGCCGCCGCAGTTACACCTGAGGTCGCAGCGCTATTGGATTCCGCTGCGCGAACCATCCCGGCGGCAATTGCAAGCACGCCAAAGGCGAGAAGCATCTCGCGAAGTTTTCGTCCGCTCTGATGACAATCCATTGTCCGAAGTTCTTTCCGTAGTTTGCGTGGCTGCCGCGGCTGGCGAAACCCTGTCCAGGCACGCCGCGGGCATATTCTAGTTCTCCCGGCGAATCGGACCTAGGCAGATGCTGAGAACGCCCGCCGCGGTACGATTTTGGCGGCCATTCCGAATGTGCTAGCAATGAGCGTGGCGCTACGTGTGAGCTAGACTTGTGCGGCCCGCCGCAAATCGGTCGCTGGGCCAGCCGCTGAGATTCTCACCATTGAACCAAGTAGTTTGTCGCCCGGCGACAAGATTGCCCGCCATGAACGAAACCGCGCTGCAAATCGAGCAATTGGCATCTCGCGCGGTGTCACTATATTCGCGTCCCACGGTGGCGCTCGAACTTGTTCGACTCGCCGATTCGCCGGCCGCCGACGCGCAAGCGCTGAAGGATTGCGTGGCCCAGGACCCTGCGCTCGCGTCTAAATTGCTCCGCGTGGTCAACAGCTCATTGTACGGCCTGCATCGGCCGGTCGGAGATTTGAATCAGGCGATTGGCCTACTCGGGATCAAACCGCTCAAGCTATTGGTGTTGGGATTCAATCTGCCGGATTCGCTGTTTGCCGAGGTTGCCGCTCGGGAGTTGGAGTGGTACTGGACAAACACGCTGACAAGAGCGGTGGCGGCACGCCTGCTGGGTGAACAACTGTGGCACAACTTGGGCGATGAGGCGTTCCTCGCCGGGCTGTTGCAAGACATCGGTGTTCTCGTGCTGCTGCGTGAACTCGGTGAACCGTACGCACGCTTTTTGACAGGCGTCATCGACGAGAAGTGCCATCTCGCGGTACTCGAGCAAGACACGCTGGGGTTCGATCACATTCAGCTTACGGCCGCGTTGTTGTCGAAATGGCAGCTGCCGCAGCGGCTGATTGATGCGATCGAAATGCCGAAGCGCATTTCGCGTTTGGAGCGGATGTCTCCACCGGATGGCGATTTACCGCAGATTTTGCACTTGGCGGAATTGCTCGCGCAGCTTGTTGGCCAGCAACGCCTTACCGTGCTTCCCGATTTGCTCGAGGCAGGCAAACTCTACCGAGGGATGACCAAGTCGAAGTTGATTGCGCTGGTCGAGAATTTGCAGCCACAAGTGGATCAGCTTGCTCAGGTGTTGTCGCTCGAACTGTCGCCTGATCGCGACTATCTGCAAATGCTCGCAGACGCTCAGCAACAAATGGCATTATTAGGCGAACAAATTGCGGGCGAATCGGTAGCATCCGAAGACGATGAGATCTATGCGCAACTTTTAGCGCACACCGACGAACTTACCGAAGCGATGCAGTGGTTTTTGGCAGGCAAGAAAATGGCGTCGAATGCGGATGGCTCGAATACTCGTTCTCACGCCGCACACCATGGTAAGTTCAATGGCTCTGGAACTGGACGAAACATAAACGAATCGGACGAACGCAACGTCCTTCTGCAAACACTAACCGTAGCTGCAAGTCGGTGTCGCGATCGGCGACAGGAGCTGAGCTTGATCATTGCGGAATGTGGGATCGCGGACGCGAATGCCGAGTTGCTCCGCGGAATCGACGAGGAGCGTACCGATCGAGCCTTGGCCGCAGCGTGCAGCGCCGCGCAACTTGAGAAATCGGCGATCATCAAGTTGGGAGCAGGTCGCGCGGGGGCCGTAGTCTCGGATTGCGACCGTCGAAGCGCGCTCTCTGTGGCACACGATGCGATCGCTACGTTCAGCAAAAGTGCCGCGTCACGGAGTGTCGATGAGGTCGATTATGCGGCGACGCTGGCAATCGGAGTTGCGACATTAAGTTTTGTGCCCAAGAACTTTGACGCACCACGCATCGTAGATAGTGCGATGCGCTGTTTAGCCGCCGCCCGGGCGGGCGGAATTAGCGCCGTAAAGAGCATTGAAGTATAGCTAAGGGTTGTGGCGACCTATTGACTGTGAGCGACGACCGCTTTTAGGACTCCCTCGCGTTCCTGGCAAGTCTGGCCTGCCCTACGCCGCAGCAGTTGGCGCTGGTATTATTTCCTCATGAGCACACCGAGTCCTTCCGATCCGCAATCCGGCGCACCCTTCTCAACCTCCGCGCCGGCAGGCTCGGCAAAAACCCCTTCGCCAAACATCGATTACGCATCGGCATTGCACAGCGCTGACGCGCGAATCGAAACCACGTTCCCCGTAGACGCCCTTACATCGCCACGGCCGGAACTGCGCGAATCGCATTTTCGCTCGCCACCTCAGCGCCGCATGATGTTGCCAATCCTGCTCTTCATCGCGACTTGTCTTTCGACGTTTTGGGTCGGTGCGACTAATTGGAAACCAACTGCTGTCGATGCCGGCGAATTGTGGTCAATCATCGCGAGCAACTGGCAGCAAGGCTTAACGTACATGGGGGCGGTGCTGGCCATCCTGCTCACGCACGAAATGGGGCACTTCCTGCAAACGGTGCGCTATCGTATACCTGCCAGCTACCCGCTTTGCATTCCTGTCCCATTCAGCCTCATCGGCACGATGGGCGCTGTGATCAGCATGGATGGCATGCGCGCGAATCGAAAGCAGATCTTCGACATTGGCATCGCCGGCCCGTTGGCGGGCTTAGTTGTTGCTGCGCCCATTTTGTATCTCGGTGTAAGTCACCTCCACCTCGATAAGGCCGGCACCCGAACGACATCCAACTTTACAATCCGGTCATCGTCCGGTGGTTGATCCAGTGGATGCATCCCGAGTGGGCCGATCGGGCTTCATGGGTCGCCGTATCGCAATTGAACCCGTTCTTCATGGCGGGATGGGTCGGAATGCTGATCACCGGCCTTAACATGCTGCCGGTGAGCCAGCTCGACGGCGGCCACACGATCTACGCGCTGTTCGGAAAAGACGCCTATAAAATCGCGCGGGCATTTACCATCGTCGCGATTGCCTACGTGGTGCTGAACCTAGAACAAGCAGCGATTTGGACGCCAATGCTCATATTAGTCATACTGCTCGGCATCCATCATCCACCAACCGCGGACGACAACGTCGAACTCGACGATTTCCGCTGGATTTTGGGCGTCGCTTCGATGGCGATCCCCGTGCTGTGCTTCCCGCTGCAAGCGATTAAGCAATAGACGGCGAGGCTGTGCTACGGAACCTGGCGCTTCAAGGTATAATGCCATTATGAGTGCCACTCTTACCTCGACGTCGAACGCCCCGACTACGATTGCATTCTCGAATCTTGCTGAGCTGCATGATCATCTTGGCGGGGTGCCACTGAACAGGATCTTGGTCGTTCCGGCACCGGGAACGGCGACCGAAAGAGATTTGCTGCGTCTTATCGATACGGAAAATCGAATATGCGAACTTATCGACGGTGTTCTAGTGGAGAAGTCGATAGGATTCTATGAATCGCGGCTCGCGGCTGTGTTAATCAGTTTTCTTCAAGTATTTTTGGATCGCCACGATTTAGGAATTGTATTGGGAGAGGCTGGAACGCTAAGAATCCTTCGCGATCAGATTCGGGTGCCCGACGTGGCCTTTTTAAGTTGGCAGCATTTCCCAGATCGAGTTCTACCAGCAGAAGCCGTCCCGTCAATCGCCCCCGATCTAGCAGTAGAGATTCTTTCCAAGAGCAATACGCAACGCGAGATGGAAAGAAAACTGGACGATTATTTCGCCGCAGGTGTCCAACTCGTTTGGTTCATCGAGCCCGCAACACAATCCGCCAAAGTATTTCGCGGTCGTCAAATGAGTTTGGCGGTCACGCTGGCTGATTCGCTTACCGGTGATAATGTGCTGCCCGGTTTCGAACTCAAATTACAAGAGCTCTTTACCAAAGCAGGTCGGCAATCAGGGCGCGAGCAATAACCGCCCCGGCGCCGCCAAAAAGCCCTTCACTTCGTTCGTGAACCGCGCGGCGGCTGCACCATCGACAATCCGGTGGTCGTAGGTGATCGAAAGCGGCATCATCAGCCGCCCCACCACGGCATCGTCCTCAATTTGCGGTACGATACGCGAGCGGCCGATCAGCAGGATCGCCACCTGCGGTGGGTTAATGATCGGCGTTGAATAAGTGCCGCCGACCGAGCCCATGTTGCTGATCGTGAATGTGCCGCCTTTCATCAGATCGAGGTCGAACTTTCCTTCTCGCACTGCGCTGGCCAAATCTTCGATTTCGGACGCGATTTGCGAAATGCTTTTGCGGTCCGCATCTCGCAACACAGGCACCACGAGGCCGCGCTCCGTATCGACGGCGATGCCAATGTTCACGTACTCCTTGTACGTTACCGTGTTATTTTCCATGTCGACCGAAGCGTTCAGCATCGGGTGTCGTTTGAGCGACGACGCCACTGCTTTGATCACGAACGACATCGAAGTCAGCTTGATGCCGCGATCGGCGTAGTCGGCCTTGCTCTGCTCCCGCATATCTTCGAGGTCTGTTATGTCGGCGTCATCGAAATTCGTGAGCTGCGGAATCGTGGTGTACGACTGCACCATGTTGCGGGCAATCGTTTGCCGCATACGCGACATCTTCTCAATCCGCACGCCACCGAAGTCGTCCGTATTGGCCGCGCCGGGGGGTGTCACGCCGCGCGGCAATGTCGCGGCTACTTGCTCGTTGGTTTCCCGCACGTGAACGCGAACATCGTCGACCGTCACACGCCCGCCAGCACCGGTCGGACGAACACGGCGCAGATCTACGCCGAGCTGCCGCGCGAGTCGCCGCACAGCGGGGCCGGCAGCTGCGGAAGCGTGGCCATCGCCGGGAACGATGTCGTCGTCGGCTGGCGCTGACTTCTTGGCCTTAGCCTTTGTAGCGACAGGTTCCTCCGCTTCCTCCTCTTCAGGCTCTGGCTCGTGCTTTTTCAGTTTGGCAGCGGGTGATTTGGCGCCGGGGCTTTTTCCTCTTCGAGTCCATCGTCGTCCGAGTCGGCTTCTTCAGGCTCGGGCTCGGGCTTTTTCGCTTTCGGCGGAGTTGCCGGTTTCTCTTCTTTTTTCGGAGCGTCGGGTTTCGCCGGAGCCGCCTTCTCAGCCACACTCGAGGCTTCGATCTCCATGATCGCCGCGCCGACTTCGACCGTATCCCCTTCACCGACAAGAATTTTGACGATCTTCCCCGCTTGCGGCGCGGGCACTGGCATCGTGGCCTTGTCCGTCTCAATCTCCATCAGGTCCTGATTGGCCTTCACCGTGTCGCCTTCGCTCACAAAGATCGTGAGCACGTCGCCCGATTCGATGTTTTCGCCGAGATTCGGAAGTTTGATTTGAGTTGACATATTCAAATTCCCCTCCCTTACAGGGAGGGGTTAGGGGAGGGTTCGGTTGGATCGATGCCGACCGCACGAAGAATGGCGACACTAACGCCTTCTAAATTGTGGATCACATCGTCATTCGTAACGCGAAGAATTTTCAGTCCCATTTTCTGCAGGTGTTCGGATCGCGCCTCATCGTATGACTGGCGCCCTTCATGGCTTTCGCCATCGAGTTCGATAATTAAGTTCGCGGAAGCACAAAAGTCAGCGATGTACGGCTCAATCGGATGTTGCCGGCGAAACTTCAGTCCACCAAGTTGTCGACGACACAAGATTGACCAAAGGCGTTGTTCAGGGTTCGTGGCATTCTGGCGGAGGTCGATTGCTCGTTTTCGCGTTTGATTCGTTACTCGTTTGAGTGGGCGAATCGCCATCGAACCCTCCCCTAGCCCCTCCCTAAAAGAGAGGGGAAATTTCAATCGTTTGTTTTTATTAATTCCATCACTTCGTTTAGCGACGATACCCACCGCCCAGTCCTACGCGGCCAAGTGACAAAGACTGCATCATTGCGATGAACATCGATGGAATCGACCATCGCATTTTGGGATGCATCCCATTTGATCTCATGGTTGGCTAAGTAGTATTCATTGCCTTTGACGGCACCTAAAAACACAGACGGTTCTTTGTGGCGGGTCGCCAAATCTGTCATGGCATCGACGATAGTGACGCGCACTTCGTGCCAATAATACCAATCCATTGCCCTAGGAATTGCCCAGAGTGCGAAACAGACCGCGGCAACTAGTACCGTTAAGGATCGCAGACTGAATCGGAATCGCATGGGAATCGTTTTGGATAGTCGGCAAGAATTCGAACCCTCCCCTAACCCCTCCCTACAAGGGAGGGGAAATTCGAAAACCTATGCATACAACGCGGAAACTTTCTCCGAGTCGATGCCCAAATCCTTTACCGCGTTTGCGACACACTGACCGTCGCATTTGCCTTGTTGTTTGAGTTGGTACAACGTTGCGAGCACGATGCACTCGGCATCGACCTCGAAGTGACGCCGCAGAGCGCCGCGGCTTTCGCTGCGGCCCATGCCGTCGGTGCCGAGGGCGTACAATCCGCCGGGGACCCATTCGCTGATTTGCTCGGGTAGCGCGCGAACATTGTCACTCGATGCCACGCACGGTCCCTCCACACCTTCGAGCGCACGTTCAACGTACGATACTCGCGGCGGCTGCGTCGGATGAAGCAGGTTCCAGCGCTTGCATTCCTGCGCATCGCGTCGCAACTCGGTGTAACTGGTGATACTCCACACATCACTCGAAATGTTGTACTTCTCGGCGAGGATTTTTTGGGCTTTCAGCGATTGCCGCAGGATCGCGCCGCTGCCAAAGAGTTGAGCGCGGTTGGGGCCTTCGACATCGAGCGACGACACCTTATACATACCGCGGATGATGCCCTCCTCGCAGCCGATCGGCATCTCGGGCATCTCGTAGTTTTCATTCTGTAGCGTGATGTAGTACATCGCCGTTTCATTGTCTTCGTACAGCCGCTTCAGGCCGTCGAAGATGATCACGGCGGTTTCGTACGCGTACGCCGGGTCGTATGCTCGCACGGTGGGGAACGCAATCGCGTTCAGCAGGCTGTGGCCATCTTGGTGCTGCAGGCCCTCGCCGTTGAGCGTCGTGCGGCCAAACGTGCCGCCCAGGATAAAACCTTTCGCGCGGGCATCCGCAGCGGCCCAAATCAAGTCGCCAATCCGTTGGAAGCCGAACATCGAATAGTAAATGAACATGGGGATCATGTTCACACCGTGCGATGAGTACGCGGTGCCCGCGGCGACGAACGACGACATCGAGCCCGCTTCGGTAATGCCTTCTTCGAACAGTTGGCCGTCCTTCGCTTCTTTGTAGAACGCGAGCTGATCGGAATCGACCGGTTCGTAGAGTTGGCCCTTATGCGAGTAGATGCCGACTTGGCGGAAGAGGCCCTCCATGCCGAACGTGCGCGATTCGTCGGGTACGATGGGCACGATGTAGCGGCCAATTTTCTTATCTCGCAGCAGGTCGCCAAGCAGACGGACATAGCCCATCGTCGTCGACATTTCTTTGCCGGGCCCGGACGCCAGCTTGATCATCGTTTTCGAATAGTCGGCGAGACGCGGAACTTCCATCGTCACCGGCTTGTTCGACCGGGACGGCACTGAGCCGCCGAGCGCTTGCCGATGTTCGCGGAGGTACTTCATTTCCGGACTATCTTCCGGTGGACGATAGAACGGCGCTTCGGCCACACGCTCATCGGAAATTGGAATGCCGAATCGCGTGCGAAATTCGCGGAGCTCATCTTCATTAAGCTGCTTTTGGTTATGGGTGACGTTGCGGCCTTCGCCACCTTCGCCTAAGCCGTAACCTTTGATCGTTTTGGCGAGGATGACGGTCGGCTTGCCTTCGCATTCGGTAGCCGCCTTGAACGCCGCGTAAACTTTTTCCGGGTCATGGCCGCCGCGCCGCATTTTCTGCAGCTTTTCGTCTGAGTAGGACTTCACAAGCTCGGTAAGCTCGGGATACTTACCGAAGAAATCTTCGCGAATGTAGTCGCCGCTCGAGACGACGTACTTTTGATACTGCCCGTCCGGCACCTCCATCATGCGTTGTTGTAGCAGGCCGGTTTCGTCGGCATCGAGTAGCGGATCCCAATCGGCGCCCCAAATTACCTTGATGACGTTCCAGCCGGCGCCCGGAACGCGCCTTCCAGCTCTTGGATGATCTTGCCGTTGCCACGCACCGGGCCATCGAGCCGCTGCAAGTTGCAGTTGATGACGAAGATCAGGTTATCGAGCTTTTCGCGCGAGGCGAGCGTGATCGCGCCAAGTGATTCGGGCTCGTCGCATTCGCCATCGCCGAGGAATGCCCACACACGCTTGTGCGAAAGATCGGCGATGCCGCGATCGGTCAGGTAACGATTGAAGCGGGCCTGGTAAATCGCCATGATCGGGCCGAGGCCCATCGACACCGTGGGGAACTCCCAGAATTCTGGCATCAGCCACGGGTGCGGATAGGAGGACAACCCGCCGCCGGGTTGCAGCTCGCGGCGGAAGTTCATTAGGTTTTGTTCGGTCAGCCGACCTTCAAGAAACGCGCGGGCATACATACCCGGCGACGCGTGACCTTGGAAGTAAATCTGATCACCGTCGTAACCACTTTCGCCGCGGCCACGAAAGAAATGGTTCATGCCCACTTCATACAAGTTGGCACTCGAGGCGTACGTCGAAATGTGGCCGCCGATACCGTGGAAATCACGGTTCGCGCGGGTGACCATCGCCATGGCGTTCCAACGTACAAAACTCTTGATGCGGCGCTCCAGCTCGCGCTTGCCGGGATAACGCGGCTCCTTATCGTGAGGAATCGTGTTCACGTACGGCGTGGTTGCCGTGAAAGGCAGCTCGACACCATGGCGAATCGCCGACTGTTCGAGCGCGGTGAGCAATTGCTGCACGCGTTCCGGCCCCTTGCGCTCGAGCACATAATCGAGAGACTCGAGCCATTCGGCCGTTTCGGCCGGATCAACGTCGTTCGGGATCGGCGAATTCTGCTTGGCGGTTTCAGCTTGAGCCATAAACTTAATCCCATTTGCGCGGACAGAACTCCGCGAAAGGATGGAGGATGCGGGATACGGGGCGGAGGGAACTTGCATCCTCCCTGCACCCAGCATCCTCAATCCTGCACCCTCTGGTTACTTCCCAGATACATCATTCTATACGAGTCTTATTTTCTCTTCGGCCGATAAACTTCCGTCGCCGTTCCGAGATGCACGTCCGCCGCGAAGCCGAGCGTTTCGCTCAGCGTCGGGTGGGGATGGATCGAATCGGCGACGTCGCGAACGGTGCAGCCCATTTCGATGGCCACGACCGCTTCGGCGATCAACTCGCCCGCGCCGGAGCCGACGATACCACAACCGAGCACACGGTCCGATGCCGGATCGATGACCCATCGCGTCAAACCGTCCGTACGGCCATTGGCGATCGCTCGGCCGCTGGCTTGCCAAGGGTAAACGGCGGTTACGACATCGCGCCCCGTTTTCTCGGCTTCGCTTACTGTCAGACCCGCCCAGGCGATTTCGGGATCGGTGAATACAACGGCCGGAATAGCCTGCGGCTCAAATGCGGCGGGCTTGCCAGCCAAGACTTCTGCGGCAACTTTACCCTCATGCGAGGCCTTGTGGGCTAGCATAGGTTCGCCAGCTACATCGCCGATGGCGAGAATGTGCGGGTCCGCAGTTTGCTGCTGTTCGTTGACGCCGACAAAACCTTTGTCGTTGATTTTCACCTTTGTGTTTTCAAGGCCGATGCCGGACGTCGACGGACGGCGGCCGATCGATACCAGCACGCGATCAAACGGGTGAACGCCGCTGAACTCGGGGCCTTCGGTGACGACTTCCACTTTACCGCCGGCCGGTTTCAGCTCGACGACCTTCGTACCGAGATGGATCCCAGCGAATTTTTCGCGGAGACGTTTTTCGAGCGGCTTCACCAAGTCGCGATCAGCGCCTGGCAGCAGTCCATCGAGCAGTTCGACGACCGTGACCTTCGAGCCAAGTTCGGCGTATACCGTGCCCATTTCGAGGCCGATGTACCCGCCGCCGATCACAAGCAGCGTTTCGGGGATGTCTTCGAGCGCGAGCGCGCCGGTCGAATCCATCACGCGCGGCGAATCGATCCTGAACATCTTTGGCATGGCCGGCACAGAACCGGTCGCCAAGATGCAATGATCGAACGTGAGTCGCTCGCTGTCGTAGGTGCTTTTGTCGCCCCCTTCGAGCTGCAGCGTTTTCGAATCGACAAAGATGCCTCGGGCGTTGATGACCCGCACGTTTCGACGTTTCGCGAGTTGCGCTAGGCCGCCGGTGAGCGTATCGATCACCTTTTCTTTTCTGGCGCGGACTTTGTCAATTGAAATCTTGGGGTTATTGAATTCAATGCCCCATTCGTGCATCTCGGCCGCTTCGCTCATGACCTTGGCAACGTGCAACAAGGCCTTCGATGGAATGCAGCCGCGGAGCAAGCATGTGCCGCCGAGGCGGGGGTCATATTCAACGATCGTGGTCTCTAAACCCAGGTCGGCAGCCAGGAACGCAGCCGCATAGCCGCCCGGGCCGCCACCGAGCACTACAACTTTGGAGTGAATCGCCATAACTCTTTTGCTGGTAAAGCAGTTACTTCGCTAAACATATAAGTTTACCCGGCTTGCCCGAACTGGCCAATGGGGACATTTGGCGCGATTGGAGCCATAGCTGAGCGAGGGAACCCAGAGTCAATGACACGACTGCGCTCGGACGGTGGAAAGATTCGAGTTTCGGAGAAACTCGGCTACGTAAGGATATGTCGCAACGCGACTTCCAACTGAGGGTAGGCGAAATCGAAGCGGGCCGCCTCGAGCACATGCGGCTCGACGCGGATACTGCTGAGGAGCATCTCGTCCGCCATTTCGCCGAAGGCCAACCGGGCGGCGAAGCTGGGCATTGGGAAAATGGTCGGCCGCTTCAGAACTCGGCCGAGCGATTTGGTGAACTCGCGATTCGTTACCGGCTGTGGTGAGGTCGCGTTCACCGGGCCACTAAGTGCGGTCGACGACAGCGAGAATTTGATCGCGCGGACCAGATCGTCGAGCGTGATCCAACTCATATATTGCTTGCCGCTCCCTACCACGCCGCCCAAACCCAATTTGAATGGCGTGAGCATTTTCGCAAGCCCGCCGCCCTCTTTCGCGAGCACGAATCCGATCCGCAGATTGACGACGCGAATGCCGGCATCGCGCGCAGGTTGAGTGGCGGCTTCCCACTGTTTACAAACTTCGGCGAGAAATCCTTCGCCTGGCGGCGACGACTCATCGACGGGTACATCGCCCCGACTGCCGTAGTAACCGATCGCGGAAGCGCACACGAACACGCTCGGCTTCGTCGCCATCTCCGCCAGTGCTTGGCAGAGTGCTTTGGTGGGCCCGACGCGGCTGCTGAGAATCTTGTCCTTGAACGTCGGCGTCCAACGCTGCGCAACAATGCTCTCGCCGGCGAGATGCACCACGCCATCGACGCTCGCGAGTTCGGCCGTATCAATCGTGCCGGCCGCGGGATTCCAGCGGATTTCGTGCTTATCACTTCGCGGCATGCGACGCACAACCGGCCGTACGAAGTGGCCATCTGCTTCGAGCCCGGCAACGAGTGCCGAACCAACTAAACCGCTCGAACCTGTAACGGCAACAATCATTTTTTAATGGCGGCGCTTCTGATATTTGCGGCTTGCTTCTTCAAGAATGCGGCGCTCCTTGCGCGTGAGGCTGTCGCGACCGTGCTCTTGAATCTTCTGCAGGATGGCGTCGACCTGTTCTTCGGTCGACTCGTCTGGCGAATCGGGGTCGAGCACACGCAGCTTCGGTTTTGGCTTGATGTTCTGTAGCCAAGTCCCGCTCGGCAGAAAACGCTCCAACCGCCAGTGCATTTGATAGTACAGGAACGCGAACATGGCCCCACCTAAGTGGGCCGTGAACGCGACGTTGCCGGCGCGATGAATGGCGCCCATCGCATCGGCACCGACGATGATCAGCGCCAAGACCCACATGGGCATGGGGATCACGAACATAAACAGCGCGGTTTGATGCGGAAAATTCAGCGCAAACAGAATCAGCACCGCCGTCACGCCGCCGGAAGCGCCGAGCATCGCGGGAAAATCTACCACGTGATGATTCACGATCAGCTCGCCGAGCACCCAGACGAAGCCCGCGATAACAATCGACGCCAAGAAGAAGGCCAGATATTCGCCCCGGCCGTAATGATATTCGACCTCGCGACCGAAGAACCACAGGCCGACCATGTTGTAGACGATATGCCTCAGATCGGACGGGTCGTGCAGAAAGCCATACGTGAGCAACTGAAAAAAGTGCCACGGCTCGCGGAGCACGTTCGGATACAAACTGAAAAGACCTGTGAACCAACCTTCGCCGCCGCCGGCGGCGAGGGGGATGCTGGGGCGGGTCAACAACTGGACGACATAGACGGCGAACATGACGATCACGATCTTGGTCGTGAGCGAAGTGGGGCCGGCGAGGTTGAAGCCGGGTTGGGGGCCGTAGTTGCCGCGCTGGTAGTCTCGGTCGTAGATTCCCATGGTGGCGGCTCGCGAAAGGTGGGCGGGCGGCGAGAGGGCCGGTCGCCGAGCGCGTCATTGTATGCGAGAAAGCAGCAAAGGGCACGGGGCGCGTCGTTTTACGCGACGCGTCAGCCTCAGTTCGAGCGACTGAGTGCCAGCGGTTCGGGCCGTTTGGCGGGCGAACTGGTGCCATTGTTCTTGGGCTGCTGCGCGGGAAGTTGGCGGGCGGTGAGCTCGGCAACGAGTTGGCGATTGTGGGCGATTGCATCGGCGGTAAGCTGGCGAGCTTTCGCTAGCAGTTGCTGAACTTGAGCTAGGTGCTTTTCGATCGCCTCGCGTTCCTTGGTGACGCCGGCGAGGTCGGCGGTGAGCTTCTGGCGTTCGTCGGTGCGGAATGCTTGCAGTTTTTTGGCGACATCCTCGGCCGCGGTCAGCTCGTCGATATCCTTCTTCACGGCATCGGCCTCGGCAAGCATGGCGATGTGGCGGCGGCTGAGCTCTTCGATCTCGGCCGCGTAATCGCGGAGGCGGCGCTCGTACAGGACCTTGGTGGCTTTGCCGATTTGGTCGGCCGGCAATTGCACGCCGTTTTCGTCGAAGCCGACTTTGCGCCAGGGCGAATCATCGGCGGTCGCTTCTTTGCCGTTGCGGAGGTATTCGTTGACGGATTGCTTCGGGAGCAGTTGCTTGAGCTGATCCTCTTTCATGTCGGCGTAGAATTCGTAGCGGTCGGTGGGCATGGTTTCGTACATGATCCACGGGCCTTTGCTGGCGGCGAGGCGGCGGGCCTCGAAGTCGTTCGGCAGCAGCGGAATGGTCGGTACGAGCGTCACTTGCTGGCCGGCGGCCTGGCTGACGTTGAATTCGCCAATGTACTGCGGGCCGTGCGAGGCGCCCTTCGCGTCGAGCGGTTGGGCCGGGCCTTCTTCGAACACGAAGAGGACGGTCTCGGCCTTGAGTCCGGGGTTAGGATTAGCGAGTGTGACCTTGACGTTGCCGGTTTTCGGATCGACGCCGGCTGGTTTGACATCGCGCCACACGCGGCCGCGGCGGCGAGTGGCGATCAACAGCTCGTGATCGAGTTCGTTGAGGCTGGCGATGTGGTCGGCGTCTTCTGGCATCTTGACTGGCGTTTCGCCGGCGCGAAGGCGGTTGAGGACGCCGGCATCGTGGGTGCCGCTTTTCAGGCCTTCGATATCGGCGGTCGTGGCGTCGACTTCTTTTTGAGACTTATTAATTGCAGCGCGGTAGACGGCGTTGATGCGGAGCGTTTCGGCGGCGAGGAGGAAGGCGCCGACGGAGGCGAGGAAAATGGCCTCGACCAGGATGACGTAACCCCAATGCCAAGTGCGTGCACCGAGGAAGGTGAATACGAAGGACGCCAGGAGAAGAATGATGAGAACGTATAGCATCGTGCGGCGTCTGGGCGGGGAATGAGCGACGAGGGTGGGGAATCGGTAAAATCCCTCAGTTTTTATAGTAAATGGGCGGTATAGGTGGGTCAAGCAAATCCGGGACGTAGTGGGTGGCCGATTGGAGCGGTTGTAGGCGTGAAGGGTATGTACGAGGGGTAGCCCCGGTTCTTTGAACCGGGGCGGCGGAGCTGCAGGAGGCCATTGAGAGAGGAATCGACCGGTGGCGCAGCTGCCTCTTGCCGCCTGGGGCGGCCCGGGTTCGAGAAACCGGGTACCCGTGGGCGGCAGATGAGGGAATATTGTGCGCGGGTGCGTTGGGGGTGAATTGAGCTAAGTCGTGGGTGGGTATGGGGTTTAATTTTGTAGCGGTGTGCTGCGGCGCGAAAGTCGATTTTTTAATACAAAATTCGAGAATATTGGAACGGCTGCGGGCGAGTTCGCTCGTTAAAAACAGGCGGTTTTCGAATTGGGACGTTCCAAAATGCATTGAATATTGAGACTTTGAAGGTACTGGAGGATGCAATCGCTTCCAAAATCAGAGGCAAGCTTCAGATGTCGGTCGGAAGTCGACGCGGTCTTCAATAAAATAGGGAACATATGTACATTAACGCGAGGCCGACGTTAGCATAACGCGCGGCCAAAAGCGAGATGCTACTTCGCAGAATTGGCAGTCTGAAAAACAGGGCGATGTCGCGTGCAACGATCCATGTTGGAAGAAATCAACTAAGCCGTCAGACGAACACCAGCAACCCGTTTGCCAAGCGTCTTTGCGCGAACGTGTTGGAACTTGCACTCAATTGCTGGTTGTCGGAATAAAGAATAGATTTAGAGAATAGGATAAGGGCACGAAGTGGATGAAGGAGCGGCAGTGAGCGACGCAATCATGACCGGGCGGCGGCTGTTGCGGATAACGCCTGGCAATGTTCGCAATTCGCATATC
This sequence comes from uncultured Planctomycetota bacterium, assembly GCA_963733705.1. Classification (GTDB taxonomy): domain Bacteria; phylum Planctomycetota; class Planctomycetia; order Pirellulales; family Lacipirellulaceae; genus JABDGM01. Next base: position 71,871 of record CAVTEJ010000016.1, read on the forward strand.
TACGTCCGGGAACACTTGGATTTTTTCCCGGCCGACTGCATCGGACCGGCCCGGCGAGCGCCAACGGCAATGGGCATAGCATTGAGGTCGAACTAGACGGCCTTGATGAGGTGGTAGCCACCGACATCGGAGCGAATGCCGGCAACGGCAAACTGCGCGGATTCTTTCGTGGACGACAATGGGTGCGACGGTTTTTAATCGGTACCAAGTCGCAGCTGAATGAGCAACCAGATTTAGGATTCACGTACGGCTTCGATCACCTGCGCACGAATTCTATCAGCGACCTGCTGGCATTTATGAAGTTCGCCAACCAATTCTTCGCATAGGTTCCAATACTTTTCCCATTCTTCATGCCCGACGATAGTGTCGAAATCCACTTGAATCGGTGACAACCATTCCTCAAACGCCTCGAGTCGGGCGCTGCGTTCCGTAATATCGCCTTTACCGCGGCCAGTTGGCGAGAGCTTGGCATTGCTAAGTATCCAGTCGCGCCATTGTTTGTTGCCTTTGCTTTGGTTGCACTTGCCGCACGCGGGGACAAGATTTGCAATCTCTGAAATATATCCTGTGGGGCGGCGTTTAATCACTAATGGACGCAAGTGATCCCATTCTGTGGATTGGTCTCCGCAATAGGCGCATCTTACGTCGTCTGGTTCCATCGCCAGTATCTTGAGAGCCCTCTCAATTTCGTCATAGGTGGGTGCGATAACAGGAATGATCGCACTAACGAACGCGTTCGTGATGCTAGATTTTCTTGAAACCATCGTTTGGACCGATGGCATCCGAAACGCGCCCGCGAGAAGTTGGCGGCGAAGGTCATCCGCGGAGGTCGTCACGAGCTGCGACCTCCCTTCGAGCCGCGTGGCATACCGCCGCGCGGAAACCGGTCAATTAGCCGCGTGAGTGATTCGAGCGAATTGACTCCACAAGCGGATAAAAACCAGCAGAATTCAACTAAATCAATTCTGCGCTCGCCGGATTCAACTTTCGCGACCCAGCTGTGCGAAACCTTAAGAATGACCGAAAGTTCACGCTGTGAAAGTCCCGCTATTGTTCGCGCCTGGAGTAACTCGGATCGAAGTAGACGATACTCCGGCGAATGCGTCGATTTTTTCATGTTCCGATTATGGGAGCTGTTGAACGGTGCTCCCAAAATCGGTACGGTAGGTTGCTAGTGAGAAGGTAGATGGCAAAGGGATTCAATACTCATCACGTCACACGATTCACGGTGAGAGTTCGATATGATTGAAAGTGAAAACGAATTGAAGCTTTTCGTTCCCACGAATATCGGTAATCTTTATCCTGCGACACAATACGCGCCGCCCGAGTTCGATAAGCCGTATGAACCCGTCCTAGTCCGCGAAGCAAATGGGGTAAGAATTGTCCTGGGTACTCACGTTTACTCTAACGTCGAAAAACCAGATGTGCTGATTGAGCGCAGGCCGAATGGATGGGTCGTGTTTCTTCATCCGCTCGGTCGCGGCGATGCCAGCGGTATAGTGTGTTTCCACGACGACGGTCGTAGTTATCTACTCAAAGAATGGTCGGGGCCGACGCCACCAATCGTCGTTCTCGAACCTGGGGAAAAAGTGCCGGCGTTTCATTTCGACGAATAGTTCTTGCCAAGGCATACTTGCGTCGCCGGGAAAGCCGGATTTGGTGTTTCCACGCTTGCGGAAGGTCATCAATGTGAGTGGTTGCTTTTGGCACATGCATACGTGCGGCCGGTGTAGAATTCCGTCGACGCGACGCCATTATTGGATTGCGAAGTTGGAGCGCAATGCGGCGCAGGATGAGCGCACTCGGCGCGCACTACGGAGGGCAGGATGGTCGGTGCTGACTGTGTGGGAATGCCAAACGCTGGCGCGAACGAACGATGAATTGCGCTGCAGGATCGTTCGGTTTCTTGAATCGCGTTCAAAGTGATTGCCGAAAACCGCAAAGCGAACTCTAGCAAGTTTTACAAAGTACGCGAGCCCGCCACCACATCAGGGATTTCATCGACCATGTCCGATGCAAGCGCGCCACTCAAGGCAATTGACCATACGATCGTTAATCAAGCTTGGGACGCCGAGTTTGAGGCACGGACGTTAAAATCGCCGGTCAATGGACGTCTCTATCTCGTGTTGAGACATCCGCGCGACAACCCGAAAAAGTATTCGTACTACGTTTTAGAGGCGACCGGCTCGCACCACTTCGTAGATGTTGAGAACGATGCTTCCGCAAGGGAGTATTCGGGCGTGGTGAAAGGGGATCACCTTTCCCACTGGTGGGAGATTTGGCCAGAGAAAAAATAGGCTCTCGCAACTGCCAAAGTTCATTCGGAGCCGCTGATGCGAGTTTCGTCACGGCGAATCTTCGATCGGAGATACTCGCCTACGTAGTGTGTCGCCGCTTCGCGGCTTTGGGGCGGGTGGGATCGACGTTTCCGGGGGACGGAAGCAAGGGGGAAGGCGGAGTGTGGAAGGGGGAAGGAAAGGAATACATCCGAACCCTCACCTAGCCTCTCCCTAGAAGGGAGAGGGAATTGAACAGCGGAATCCGCTACGGCGATTGCCAATCGTCGATCTGCAGACCAGATACTCGGCTGAACTCGGCTGAGTTGTTGGTGACGAGTGTCACGCCGCGGTTGCGGGCGATTGCGGCGATCAGCATGTCATTGGGGCCGATTGGCTGACCGGCGGCGAACAGCTGTGCGCGGATCACGCCGTATTCACGCGCGGCGGAGTTGTCGAAGGGGAGCGATTGGTATTTTGCGGCAAGCTCGTCGACGAGCGTGAGGTTGGCAGCTCGGTGCGCCGTGCTGCTATGTTCGGCGCCGAACCAAAGCTCGGCCAAGACGACGGAACATAGCAAGACTTCGTCGGGTGGGTGTTGCTTGAGCCGTTCGAGGAGGCCGGCGTTTCGCCAGCGAAGGAGCGCGATCCAAGAATTGGTGTCGAGAAGATAGCTCACGACAGCGGCTCGCGCGATTCGAGATTACCTTCGCCATCGCGGATGAAGTCGCCTTGCCAGCGGCCCGCGACGTTGTCGAGCCAGGCGGTGTGGTCGGGCGACGTTGCCGAGTTGCCGTTTTGTTGTTCGACGCGGAGATGGACGCGGGCACCTTCTGGCAGGGAAAGTGGCTCGATGGGTCGGAGGATGCCGTGGTCGTAAATTGCGTCGACGTTTTGAACCATGGCTGTATTCTACTATGGGCGGAGTAAGGGGGAAGGTGGAGTGTGGAAGGGGGAAGGCGGAGCGGGGGTAGTGGTGGTGGTCCCCCGGCCATTGGCCGGGGGCTAAATGTGGGAGGGGGAATTTGAGTCGGTGGGGTGCGCGTGTGGCGGCTCGGCGGGAGCCTCGCCCTCCCTTGATTTGCGGGGATTATTCGCTGTTTTCGGGGGTGTAATGAATGAGGGTCATTTTGACGGGGGAATGTCGGCGGCGAGTGTGCTAAGATGGGGCATTCGCATCGCTAAAGTCCAATCATCGGAATCAGAATGACGACCCCAACCAATACATTGACGGATGATGCCATCCGCGCCGCTTCAGTTGCCAAAGGTTTTGCCGACGTCTCGGTTGTTTCGCAGCGCGTGCAGGATCGGGCCGGCGCTCGATGTGGGTGCGTGGCTCGTGTTGAGCGTTAAGCGGCATGCCGATGATGATTGGGAATTGCTGGGCCGACGTCGGACCGAGGCGGAATTGGTGGCCGTTATTCAGCGGCAGCGCGACAACGTGAACTGATGTTTGACGCTTAGAAGTACATTTGATGGTTGAAGCAAAAGCGCTCCGCGGCCGATTGGTCGCGGAGCGCTTTTTTGTTGCGCGGGAGTGAGAGAGAACCCTCCCCTAACCCCTCCCTAAAAGGGAGGGGAAATTCATTGTCGCGCTCATTTCAATTCGATCGTTAGTTGGGGCCGTTGGATTCGTCACCGGCGCGGGTGCCGAGGGCGACCCAGACCGTTGGGTCGATATCGTTGTTGATCGTTTGCACGCTGCCATCGGCGAACATGAAGTGGACGCCTTGGGGGTGGGCGCTGTTTGAATCTTCGACGTGATCGAGCGCGTTATTGGGGACGCGGTCGTCGGCGACGGTTCCGGTGTTGGTGAGGATGAGGACCGGTGGGCCTTCGTTGTCGTAGTTGGGATTCAGCGGTGGGATGACCGCGTTGGTGAGCGCGCCGACCCAAGTGGTTTGCGGTGACTTGTGGCTATCGCGTTCGCCGACCATGAGTGTGTGGCTGAGGCCGTCGGTGATTTGTTTGATGGCGATCGACTTGTTGCGGAAGAGAACGCCGGTGCCGGTGTCGGGGTAGACCGAGACTTCGTCGGTGCCGGCGACGCCGACGTAATTGGCGAAGGCGACTTGCGTGATGGTGCTGCCGGCGGAGCTTTGGACTGGAAATAGCGGGAGCTCGACGGAATCGGATGGGCAGCGCCAGACGGGAAGCGTGAGGACGCGAATTTGATCGTAGAGCGGGTCGGTGATTTCGCGTTTGAAGTCGATTTGGATCGACGACTCTTCGAGATAGGGAAGGATGGAGGAGCTCCAACTCCAGCCGGGGCCGGTGCCAGGGCCGTTGATTGTCGCGGAGGCGGAAGTGTAGCCGGGGGGGAATGTGCGACGGGTGCTTTCGTAGTTGTGGAGCGCGAGGCCGATTTGTTTGAGGTTGTTTTTGCATTGGGAGCGGCGGGCGGCTTCGCGCGCGGCTTGGATCGCGGGGAGGAGCAGCGCGATAAGTATGCCGATGATGGCGATGACGACTAAGAGCTCGACGAGCGTGAAGGCTCGGGAGCGGAAATTTGGGGAACGGGATGTCATATATGTCCTTGGGAAATTAATGATGTATGTGCGGAGTTTTGGCGCGGCCCCTTCCAAAAGAATGGGGTGCGAGATCTTGGACGTGTGGCACCCCCGGCTTCCGCCGGGGGCTGGCGCGTAGATCGTAGCGCGGAGAATTTTCAATGCGCGCGTAACGTCGCGCGGCGAGCACGATGTGCGCAATCGCGATGGTGCGGTGAAGATTACGCGAGAAGCTGCGGGGGACCGCGCGGGGCGTGAAGACTGAGGACAGTCGGCGAGTAGAGGGTGGGAGCATCGCACGGCACTTCAGCAACGAGGATCGCGAAGGCTGGCGTCTCCGCAATATGCGGCGGTTGGCTGACTGCTTGCGCTAGGAAATCGCAGATTTCGCAGTCGTGGTTGTCGGCGATGCCATGCGTGGCGACTACGCGTTTGCCGGTGGGTGCGTGCGAATCGCCGGAATTGTGTGGGTCATCTGACGCAGTCGACACGATGATGCTTGCGCCATGATGGTGTTCATCGGGCGTGAGCCAGTGCAAACCTTCGCCGAGAAAGGCGATGCTGGCGTAGGTCGCCAGGAGGGAGCACGTCAGAAGATTGCGGAAGGTGGAGCGCATGGCGGTGGGCGCATTTTAGGCACGGTTTGGCAGTGGCGGCAAGCAAGAAACCGCGGCGTGTGAAGCATCACCAGCTACGCATCCGAGTGAAATTGGTTCGCAAACCAACAAAAAAACCGCAGGCGGAACGAGTCCGCCTGCGGTCAGAACCTGAGGCTCAACTAACCTTATTCAGTGCGCCGCCGGGGGGCCGCCAAAACTCCCACCAGGCCGATAGCCATCAGCAAGCAACTAGCCGGTTCCGGCACGGTCGTCGTGTACAACCGGAAGGCGAGGTCCTTCGAATGGATGCTAATTCCCTGCGGGCCGTCGGCAAGGTCCACATAGTTTTGCGGCAACGGGTTGGTCATGATGATTTGCCCATTGATGCCCATGCCAGTGGGATCGTAGGTCAATCTGCCTTGAACGGCATCATCCTGGAAGTGCCAGATCGGGTCGTTCGGCGTTCCTTCATTAACCTCGCCAGGGCTAACCGGCGCGGCGAGCGTATCTGGAATGGTGTAGTCGCGGTTGTGCCAGCCCCAATTCGTGATGCCTGGCGGCGGCGGAACGGGCGTGCCGACTGGAACATTGACGACAGCGGCGATCTTCAACCAGTACACTGTGTTGGCCTGCTCAGGAAATGGGTTGGCCAACTCGGCGTTGTATTTGTAGATGAAATCGCCATTTATATCGGCGACGCCAGTCGGCGTTTCAGTAAAAGTTCCTGAGTTGGGGGAAAGCGCACCGCTGTTCACGACTTCGTATTGAATCGGGGCTTTGGGATAGCTGAACTGGCCCGGTGTGGCAGGATTGTCGGCTTCGAACCCGATGAGAAACTGTTGGACCGGCGGTTGCGGCGCGGCGGAGGTATCGTGATAGGAACCCCACCACGTGATGTGGACGACTGGCCTTGAGACCGTGTCGGAGAAGTCGTCGGCCATGAACTGTCCTTGATAGATCGGCTGAGCGGCGTTAGCGCCGGGGCCGTAGATGGTGCTAATTTCGTCGTGGCCGTGATACACGCCGACTGTACCGTTCGAGTTGAGAATCGTCGTGTTGATCATCGGTTCCTGATCGAACTTCAGGAAGTCACGCAAGGGGAGCGGATCGGCTTGCGCGATCGTGGCAAAAATTGCAGCGGCACAGGCGGCTGCCGTCAGTGTTAGCGAGCGGTAAAAAGATATGTTCATGAGTCGATTCCTGTTTATGAGTGATGTAAACGGTTATCCGAGGAGATTGAGTTGTGTGCGGTCAGTTATCGTTGGCCGCGCCTTTCTCGACGTTTCGAACTGGCGCCGATAATGAGTCCTCCACACACGAGTAGTGCGAGGGCGGTTGGCTCTGGAACCTGGTAGCTACCGGCGATGTGATCGACTCGCAGGCCTGTCGGACCGCCACCAACGTTGACGAGATAAAAGTCGAGTGTGTTTGTCCCCACGACAAATCCGCTGGTAACTGAGAATGGGGTTAGCGCGCCATACGACGCACTGGTCTGGAAAGTCGATACTCCGTTGATGCGAATGTCGGTGCCCGGGTCATCCGTGGCCCAGTCGCCAGTAACATTTACTGTGCTGAGGATGGCACTCGGGGGTACGTTAAATGTCGTGCGATAGATAAACGGAACGGACGGACCGAAGGAATTGGCGGCTGGCCCGATCCACCGCGAAAACGAGTTGTTGGGCAGCCAGGGCGGGAATGGATAGGTAGTGTCGTCGACTGTGACGGCTGTGAAGTTGGCGGGTGAGATGATGCTGTAATGCGGGTCGACAACGTTCGGTGCGCCGAAGGCGACGCCAATTCCGTTGACCCCCGTGTTGAAAATGTTGGCGATCGGTGCCGCAGTTGCCGCAGTTGCAAAACCGACGACGATGACCGCGGCGCAGATAAGTCGCGAAAATCGCATAGTTGTCTCCAATTGCTAGAAGAGTGACGCAGGAATAAGTAGAAGGTGGGTGTAAGGCCCGCCGCATTAACCGATGGCCGCCCATTGCTTGCCCCGACCACGGCGGTTGGGGCCGTTGAAGGACCGGGATTTGCTGCGAGACGCGGCGGTAGCGCGGCCGCGTGATTTGGCGCGAGAGCGAGCGGCCTGCGATCGCACGGGGAACTCGCCGGCGCTGCGATAGGTGAAGCGTTCGAAGCGATCGTGCTCGGGGGCGTCATCGAACTGGGATTCGTAACGATGAGGATTGCTGGTAGAGATCATGAGCGGGGTCCTTTGAATTGATAGTTGTTCGTTGCTAGTTGTTAGTTGAACGATGAACTGCAAACTTTGTCGGTCACGGTGGATGTCGATTGGCGGGCGAAGCGCGGGACTCAGTCGGGCCGCGGATGGCGATGGGTGAGTCGCGGGCAGTCGTGTGTCGGGTGAGTGTTCGGGCACGCTGGGGTTCAATGAACGGCAGCAAAGCGCCCTCAACGAGTGCTAGAATGTTTCCGGATGTCGTGAGGTAGGTGTGCACGCCGGCGGCTCGAAATTTGTGTTCGACTTCGGCCGCTAGACCGTGCGCGATGGCGATACGGAAGGGGCGTGGTCCGCGGGCGCGGAGTTGCTCGATGAGTTTTGCCGCGAATGTGAGTTCGCTGGTTGCATCGAGCCAAAAGGCGAGGCATAGCGGACGGCTAAGTTCGATTTGCTCGACGAGCGTGCGGATACTGGGCTGCGTAAGGAGCGGCCAATCGCAGAGTGCGACGAACTCGGCGGTAATCGCGGAGGGCTCTGCCGTCTGTGCGATGACTAATCCGCAGGTTGTGATTTCGTGCACCATTAGTCCACTCGTAAGCAGTTGCGTGTTCGATACGATGCGGCTGTAAAGCGAACGCAGTGCCAGAGACGAAGTGCGCGCGGAGATCGCGCCGTAAAGCGTGGCGGTGAATGGGGGTTGCGATTATTTGCGCCGCGAAGAGTGGGCTGAGGCGATTATTGAGTGAGTTGGTGCGCTATGTACCAAGCTTGAGCGAGCGAAAGAGCGCAAGGTGAGAGTTGGCAACGGCATCGCTTGCATTGGAATAGAACGGGCCAGTGGTATGTTATGTACCGTGCGAAAAGAAGGTTCCCGCAGAGGCGCGGAGAGCGCTGAAGGAGGGTGGTGAAAATGAGTTCGCAGATAGCTCGGCCATCTTGGCCGGTAGTGCAATGCCCAATGAAAAGGCGTGCCGAGCCAAGATGGCTCGGCTATTTATGCCTTGTCTTTAGCGGGGGCGGATGTGGGCGAGGTGTTCTAGGCCGTGGGCGATGATTTTGCGGCGGAGGCGGTGGCGTTCGACGTCGAGGAGACGGGCGGCGTCGGATTGGTTGCCTCCGGTGACTTTCAGCACGCGGGCGATGAGGAGGCGTTCGGCGTCGGCGAGGCGAGGGATCGAATCGGTTTCGAATGTGGGGTGGGTCCAGGGATCGGGGCTGGTGGGGGCGCTGATGGCGTCGCGAATTTCGGCGGGGAGATGGGCGACATCAATCGTGCGATCACCGCAGAAGAGGAAGGCTCGCTCGATGGCATTGCGGAGTTCGCGGACGTTGCCGGGCCAATCATAGCGCTGGAGCGCGTCTTCGGTAGCGAGTGCCAATTGTTTTGTCGGTTCAGCATAGGCGGTGGCGATATCGTCGACGAATTGGTGGGCGAGCGGCAGGATTTCGTCGCGGCGGCGGCGCAGCGGCTCGATGCTGAGGCGGACGACGTTGAGGCGGAAGTAGAGATCTTGGCGGAAGGTTCCTTCGCGGACCATTGCGGCGAGGTCGCGATGTGTGGCGGCGACGATTCGGAGATCGACGGGAATCGGCTCCACGCCGCCGACGGGGACGACCGTTCGTTCTTGGATGCAGCGGAGGAGTTTGGCTTGAACGAAGAGGGGTAGCTCGCCGATTTCATCGAGGAACAGCGTGCCGTGATCGGCGCAGCGGACGAAACCGAGTGCGGCGCCGACGGCTCCCGTGAATGCACCTTTGACGTGGCCGAAGAGCTGCGATTCCATGAGCTCGGTCGAGAAGACCGTGCAGTCGACGGGGACGAAGGTCTGATCGGCGCGAGGGCTGAGTGCGTGAATGCGGCGGGCGGCGACTTCTTTGCCAACGCCGGTTTCACCTTCGATGAGGACGGTGGCAGAGCGCGGCGCGATGAGTTCCAACTGGGATTGGAAATCGGACGCGGCAAGAACTTGGCGAGTGCGCTGGCCGATGCGCCGTCGTCGTTCACGGTTGTATGAAAAGCCGGGCGGTTCTGGCCTGATACCGCCGAATCTACCGTCATTAGCCCCCCAAATCTGCGTGCGCGGCTGGGAAGTGGCTGGACGAGAAAGAAAACACCGACCCCGTCGAATTGTCTTATATGAAGGGAGTATGAAGTGTTTGGTTTTGAAGAGTCAATTGAAACTTCGAAGAAATACGGAAATTGTGCTCGGAGGGAGCTGCGTTGCCCTGCATTCGCAAACTGTTGTGAATGGATGTAAGTGGTCGCTCAGTAACGAGCTACGACGCTCGGCGACAACTTTTGCCGTCCCCGGTTTGGCCGTACAATGACCACGTTTGGCCGACCTCGCAGGTTTGGTTGATGGTATCGCTAGACCGCGAGCGGCTTGGTTCAAGGCAGATGGATTCCGATGGCAGATGCAGCATTTCGCCGGATGGCGAACGTGAATCGTGAGATTACACCGCTCGAAGAGGCCCGGATTTCGATTTTGGACCGCGGGTTTTTGTATGGCGACTCGGTGTACGAGGTGTTCCGAACGTACGATGGGATCCCGCTGTTTTGCCACGAGCATTTCGATCGGATGGATAATTCAGCGCGGCTGATTGCGATGAAGATCTCGCAATCGCGCGAAGAAATGCTCGATGAAATTCGACGTACGGCGGCGGCTGCGAACGTGCCGAAGGGGCAAGACATTTATGTGCGGTGGCATGTGACGCGTGGGACTGGCGCGCTCGATCTTGTGCCGGCGGCGGATTTGAAGAGCACATTCGTGATCATTCTAAAGGAAGTGCCGAAGTGGAAGCCGGAGTTTTATTCGCGCGGCATGACGTTGGCGGTGACGCAGGTGCGGCGGAATCCGGTCGAGGCGTTGAGCCCAGATATTAAGAGCGGCAATTATCTCAACAACATTTTGGGCGTGTCGGAAGCGGTCGGGCTGGGCGCCGACGACTGTTTGATGCTCAATCCGGAGGGCACTGTCACCGAAGCTTCGAACAGCAATGTGCTGTTTGTCATCGATGGAAAGCTTGTGACGCCGAATGTCGAGTCCGGTGTGTTGCGTGGAATAACAAAGGGCGCGATCGCCCGGATGAGCTATGAGAAAGGCTTCTCATTGCAAGAGCGTGAGATTGCGGCGGCCGAGGTCGCGATGGCGACCGAGTGCTTCGTAACCAGCGCGACGCGTGAGGTGATGCCGGTCGCGAGTATTCGTTTGGAAAACGGCGAATGGCACGAATTGCCAGCAGGCGGCGGCGAGATAACGCGACGAGTGGCGAAGGCGTATAAGGAATTCGTCGCCAAGTATGTGGAGGAAAATCAGGCGTTGAGAATTCTGTGATGTGCGCTAAACGGCGAGCGGCGAGAGTTGGTAATGAATAAGGCCTTTGTGCGCGAGCCGGAGGATGATGGGCGGGCGTTTTGCCCGCGGTGTGGAAATTTGGGCGTGCCGGTGAATAGCGCGACGCTCGATACACACATTCGCCCCGAGTCGCGGGCGAAGATGCTGGATGCGGCTTGGTTCTGCGGGTTCTACCGTTGCGATGTGGCGTATTTCAATTTGTTCGGCGGCGTGGTGCTGGCCGCCGAGCTTAAGGAGCCGGTATATCCGCACAATGCGGACGCGCCGATCTGTGCGTGTTTTGGCGTGAACTACGATGACGTGGTGGCGGATGTCGATGAAGGGACGCCGACGCGGATTCGGAGCGTCGTTGCACGGGCGAAAGCGGGGGAAGCGCAGTGCCATGTGCTGGCGGCGGACGGGCGGTCGTGCCTGGGATCTCTGCAGGAGCTGTATATGCGGCTGAAATCTCAGGGCGGATAGCGGGGGCCATAAATAGCGAAGCGCCGGGCTTGGTGCTAAGATAGCGGTCGGTTTGGTTGGGGGAGTTTCTGTCTTTAAACAATAGGCTAAATCGATGAAGACATTTTTCAGTTTGTTGGTGGGCGCGGCGGTCGTGTGCAGCGGCGCAGTAGCGTGGGCTGCGGCGGATTCCAAAGAGGAAGTTAAGCCGGATGCGGATGGTTGGTACACGCTGTTCAACGGCAAAGACTTCGACGGCTGGAAAAAATCGACGGACAATCCGGATACGTTTCAGATTGTCGATGGTGAGATTATCGCTCACGGAAAGGTGTGCCACCTGTTCTACGATGGGCCGGTGAGCAAACACAATTTTAAGAACTTTGATTGGAAGGCGGATGTCATGACAAAGCCGCATGCGAACTCTGGCATGTACTTCCACACGCACTATCAAGACGCTGGCTTCCCGAAAACGGGTATCGAAGTGCAGGTGAATAATTCGCACACGGATCCGATTCGGACTGGCAGTCTCTACAAATTAAAAGACATCATGAACGACTCGCCGGTGAAGGATAATGAGTGGTTCTCGCAGGAGGTGATTGTGGATGGAAACCAGATTACGGTGAAGGAAAACGGGAAGGTCGTGAACGAATACACCTGGAAGGATGGCGAGAAGCGGAGCGGTGGGTTTGAGAAGAATCTATTGGATTCAGGAACGTTCGCGCTACAGGGGCATGATCCGGGGAGTGAGACGCATTACAAGAATATTAAGGTGAAGGTGTTGCCGTAAGGATGACACTTGAGGCGAAGTACGCGGCGAGCAAGCTCGCCCGCTAAATGAAAAGTCTATTCCATGCTGCGGATACCGACTTCGTCGAGATGTGTTAACAGGTCAGCAGGGTCTTGGTAGACGCGGTAGGCGCCGGCGCGGGCGAGTTCATCTTCGCCGTAGCCGCCGGACATGAGACCGACGCCAAGGGCTCGGGCGCGCTGCGCGGCGAGGAGGTCCCAGACGCTGTCGCCGACGACGACGGAGTTCGTGATCGGGACGCCGAGTTTTTCCGCGGCCATCAGGAAGAGATCGGGGTCGGGTTTGGCGAATTCGACTTGGTCGCGGGTGATGATTGGGACGTAATCTGGGATGCCGAGCATACCGAGCGGCCGGGCGGCGCTTTCGATGCGAGAGCTAGTGGCGATCGCGAAGGGGACTTTCGATTTCGCGAGAAAAGAGAGCAGTTCGCGGGCGCCGGGGAGTGGGCGGACTTGATCGGTGAGGCGAGCGTAGGCTTCGCCGTGGAGGCGGACGAGGCGATTGGCTTCGTCAGTTGTTACTGCGTGACCGGTTTCGCGGAGGATGGCATTCGCCATCAGGCCGCCGCTCATGCCGATGCGACGATGGATGCGCCACACGGCGAGTTGGATGCCGACGCCGGCCATTGCTTCGCGCCACGCGAGGACGTGTTGGTAGACGCTGTCGACGAGCGTGCCATCGAGATCGAAGAGGAAGGCGGTACGCGTGGCGCGAGATTCCGTCGATTGCGACATAGTCTATTGTCTATTGTTCGCCCTTGAAGGCGTAGAGATGTTCGGCGGTACGGACGTAGAGTGTGTTGTCTGCGATCGCAGGCGTGGCCGCCGTACGCTCGCCAAGGGGCGGGTTTTTGCTGATGACTTTCGGTTTCGGCGCGCCGCCTTCGAGGACGGTAATTGTGCCGTCGTCTAGTGATGTGAAATAGACGTTGCCATTGGCGGCGACGGGCGAGGCGTAATAGCCGCCGGTGGCGTCGAGCCGCTTTTGGTAGAGCTGGTCGCCGGTTTTGGCATCGTAGGCGGTGAGCAGGCCACCGTCTTTCACCATCAAGTATTGGCCGCGATAGACGATCGCGGAGGAAACGTAAGGCAGGCCCTTTGTTTGCTTCCACAGCACGGAGGTCTTCGTGACATCGCCGGTGCCGCCGGGCTTGAGGGCGAAGGCGCTGTTCTTTGATGCTGAGGTGTATTTGACCAGCGTGTCCCATTCGTCACGAGTGAGTTTGCCGTCGTGGTTGAGATCGTTGTTGTCGAACAGATCTTTGAAGCCCGTTTTGAGCGACTCTTCTTTGGAGAGAGCTCCGTCGTGATCCGTGTCGCCGTCTTTCAAGATTTCGTCGAAGGTGGGCATTTTGAAATCTTTGTCGTCGGGATCGCCGGGGCTCCAGGCGGCGAAGTAGAGATTGCCGTCGGCAGCAACGGGCGAAGCGCAACAAGACGCGGGCATGCCTTCGACGAACCAGGCTTCGTCGCCGTTCTTGAGGTTGTAGCCGATCATTTTTCCGTAGCCGGGCGCAACGATTTGCGTTCCGCTCGCAGTTTTCCAGACAGCGGGCGTGCAGAAGGAAGACTTTGATTCGCGGGATTTTTCCCAGAGAGCGAGGCCGGTGTTGATATCGAGGGCGATGATTTTCGGTTCGTTGCTCACATCGCGCTGCAGGATGACGGCGCCGTCGACGATGAGCGGCGAGGTACCGGTGCCGAAGCCGGCGAGCGTTTCGGCGGGCGGCATTTCATGGCGCCACAATTCTTCGCCGTTGGTGTCGTAACAGAATAGGCCGCAGGAGCCAAAGTAAGAAACGATGTGTTTGCCATCGGTTGCGCAAGTAGAGGCGGCGGGGCTGCCGTAGGCTTTGTTGTAGGATTCGATCGAGTTGGCGGGCGCGTTGACGTCCCAGGCTTCGCTGCCATCGGCGCGATTGAAGGCGAGCGTATAGAGCTTTCCGTCGTCGAAGGACGTGATTACGACCTTGTCGCCAACGACGATGGGTGACGACATGCCGCTGGGGACGGCGATTTTCCACTTCACGTTTTTATCGGGGCCGAGTTCGGTCGGCGGTTTTTGGTCTTCGGCGATGCCGGAGCCATTTGGACCACGGAATTGGGGCCAGGCGAGAGGTTCGGCAGCGAATGCGGAACTGGCGACCAAAACGATTAACGTTGCAACTGTATGCGTAAGTTTCATGGCAAATGCTAATTCATTCTGAATTGGTTTTTTGTTCTTGCAGCCCGCTCATCGTAGCCGGGCTAGTTGGTTGGTTAAAGCGTTGATGACTTCGGGGGTGTGGTGATAGCAGAGGCTAAGTCGCAGCAATGATTCACCTTCGGGCACGGTGGGTGGACGGATCGCGGGAATAAAGTAGCCGGCTTCGCGGAGTTTTGCAGCAAGGTCGAGCGTGCGTTTGGCGTCGCCGATGATGAGGGGGATGATTTGACTGGCGGATTGGCCGGTGTTCCAGCCTTGCGTGTTAAGTCTTGCGCGGAGATCGGCGGCGCTTGCGAGAAGTTGTTCGCGGCGGTGGGGTTCGGAGAGGGAGATATCGAGCGCGGCGAGCGCGGCGGCGCTGGTGGCGGGGGGCTGCGCGGTGGAGAAGACGTATGTGCGGGCGCGGTTGGCGAGCCAATCGATGAGGGGTTGTGTGCCACAGACGAAGCCGCCGCCGCTGCCAAGGGCTTTGCTTAACGTGCCGATGCGGATGTGGGCGCGAGAGTGTAAGTTCGCGGACCCCCCGGCAGAGCCGGGAGCTGACAAGGTGTGCGTGGCTTCGACTTGTTCGGCGATGCCACGACCGTGGAGACCGAAGACGCCGGTGGCGTGGGCTTCGTCGAGGAGGAGCATGGCGTTGTATTCGTCGGCGAGTTCGGCGATGCGCGCGAGAGGGGCGAGGTCGCCATCCATGCTGAAGAGGGTATCGGTCACGATTAGCTGGCGGCGGAAGCCGGCGGTTTCGCGCAGCATTGTTTCGAGCGCGTCGCAGTCGCAGTGGGGATAGACGAAGCGCGTGGCTCTAGAGAGGCGGCAGCCATCGATGAGGCTGGCGTGGTTTTTGGCGTCGCTGAAGATGGCGTCGCCCTCGTCGACGAGTGCGGGAATGATGCCGGCGTTGGCGGCGAAACCGGAGGGAAACACGAGCGCGGCTTCAGTGCCTTCGAATTCGGCGAGGCGGCGTTCGAGTAGGGCGTGCGATTCGCTGCGGCCACTGACGAGCGGGCTGGCGCCCCCGCCCCAACCTTCTCGCGCGGCGGCGGCGTGAGCGGCGGCGGTCAGGCGCACGTCGGACGCGAGGCCGAGGTAGTCGTTTGAGCCGAAGTTGATGAGGTCGCGGCCATCAATAGTGATGCGGGCGGATTGCGTGCTGGAGCGCGTTGAGTGATGGCGGCGGAGGTTGTGACGCTCGAGGTCGCCGAGGACGGCATCGATCCAGGATAGTGGGTTGCTGGACGTTGGCATTGAGCTAAACCGCAAGTGTTACTTACGCGAGGGCAAACGCTGAGGCTGTTTGACAGGAGGAACGTTGACCGAAACAATGAGTCGAATCGCTTGATTTTACGTGATTCCGGCCACTTATGGTTGGGGAACTTTCTGGATCGATCGAGCGTCTCAAATAGCGAGCGGGTGCGTGAGCGACGATGCCTCACTAATTGCGGCAACTTTGGCGGGCGATAGCGCCGCCTTTGGGCGATTGGTGGCGGCGTACCAGGATCGGCTTTACAACTCGCTGCTGCGTGTGTTGGGTTCGAGCGAGGACGCCGCGGACATCGTGCAGGACGCGTTTGTGCAGGCGTTCACGAAGCTTAGCACGTTCCGCGGCACGTCGGCATTTTACACGTGGTTGTATCGCATCGCTTTTAATTTGGCCATGAGTCATGTGCGGCGCGATCGGAAGACGGCGTCGATCGATGGAATGAAATCGGATGTGGGAGAAGAGCCGATGGATGGGCGGCCAACCGCAGAGGCGGACGTGATGCAACAGGAGCGGGCAGAGCTGGTACATGCGGCGCTCGGTGAGCTGAGCCTGGACTATCGGCAGATATTGGTGCTGCGCGAGATCGACGGCTGCCGGTACGACGAGATTGCGGAGATTTTGGATTTGCCCGTGGGGACGGTGCGGAGCCGATTGTTTCGAGCGCGGATGGAGATGCGCGATTTGCTGACGCCGCGGCTGCACATCGAACGAATCGTGGATACGCGATGAGCGAACGAGAATTTCAACCTGAGCTGAACGACGAGCTGCTGAGCGCGTACTTGGACGACGAACTGTCGGCCGAGGAGCGGGCGGCGGTCGAGGCGCGACTGAGCGAACGATGCCGATGCGCAGCAGCTGTTGCATCAGTTGCGGGCGGTATCGCAATCGGTGCAGCGGTTGCCGCTGGAAGGCGTCGGGCGGGATTTGAGTAGTGAGATTTTGCGGCGCGTAGCTGCAGCGAAGTCGGGCGGCGGCGTGGCGGCAACAGATGCTGCGACGGCGGTGGGCAATGTGCCAGAAATTCGAATCTTCGGTTCGCGGCGGTCGTGGTTTTGGGCGTCGCTGGCCGTGGCGGCGGGGCTGATGATCATGGCGCTACATTTGGGGGACGAAAAAGGGAGAAAGCTGGCAGTCGTCGCAGAGCGGGATCGCAATGCAAATGTGGATCGAAAGCTTGATGCACGGAAGGCGGCGCCGACTGACGTGGCAAATGCACCGAAGCCTGAAGCGAGCGAAATTGACGCGACGAAGATTGCGAAGCTCGAGACACCGGCGCCAATTGCTGCGCCGAGCGGACAGTTGGCAGTCGATCGACGAGCCGCGGGCGCACCGGGGGCGACGGCTTTCGGCGGAGGCGCGCCAAGTAGTAGTGGTATCTCGGCCGATAAGCTTCACGAAAACCTTCCGCACGAAGAGTCGCAGTTGGCGGCTGGGGGTGCGACCCGGGCACCGACGAACATGACGCTTGGCGTTAGCAGCGAGTCAAAAGCCGACGCCGGTAAGGTCGCCGAATCGTTGCCGGCGAGTCATCCGAGACCGGTGGTCGCGAATCGGAGTACGGCTGCGGCACCTCCTTCCGCGGCAAGCGGTGATCTCGCCGCGGCTAAAGCGCCGAAGCCATCCGATGCGTTGGTTGTGATTCACGTGGTGGCTAAATCGGAAGCGTTTCGGACCCGGGCGTTCGACAAGACGTTGGCTGATCACCAAGTCGAATTCGAGCCTTCTGAGGAGGGCGAGAAAGTCGTCGATAAAGTCGACCAAAAGGTTGTCAACGGAGCGGTTGGTAAGCAACTCGCGGCCGGGAAGGATGGCCGGACGGATCGGGTGATTGTCGAGGCGCCGGAAGAAACGGTGGCCGCGTGTTTGGCAGCGCTCGAGCAGGATAAGGCTAACTACGTGAGCGTAAAGCTCGGTGAGTCGCCGGATGCCGCTTCCGACGTCGCGCACAACGAACTGGCGAAACAGCTCGGAGCGGAGTTGGCCCAGGCGGGTCGCCGCGACTCGCCAACTAAAGAAAAGAGCCAATCGCAAGATCGATTTTACGCTGCGGATGAATCGAATAAGGATGCGCTGAGGGATAAAACTGAACTAGGTCGAGAGTCAGCGGTGAATCAACCGGCGACACTGGAGCCGAGCGGTGAGCGGCTACGGCGCATGGTGAGCCGCGGACGCGCGATGAGATTGCTTTCTGAAGATAGTGACAAAATCGAGCCGAACGAAGCGAAGCCACGCAGTGGAGGAATAGGCGGAGGGGGAATGGCGACGCGGCGCGTTCGTGCCGGTGCCGCGTTCGATCTCAAAAAATCGGCGAGTGAGCACCCGGATGACGTGCGGGTGCTGTTTATCGTGAGTCCCGAAATTGAACCGGCGGCGGCTCCGGTAGATGAGCCAACGAAATAACGCGCGTCGACTTCGATCTGCTATCGTCCCGAGGACTTTATGGCTGACGTCACCATTCGATTGCGGCCGAATGGGCCTTTGATAATCGAGGGCGCATTCAAGTTGATCGATTCGCGCGGCGCTGAGTTTGAAATTCCAACGAACAAGCCGGCGGTTGCGTTATGCCGATGTGGACAATCGGCGAAGCGGCCGTTTTGCGATGGGTCGCACAAGAGCTGCGGCTTTGTATCGGATGAAGTGCCGATGCCGCCGGCGTTTGGTTGACGGGAAGCTGCGGGTAAAGGTGTATTTGAAAGAAACCAGACAAGTGCTCGACTTGTTACTTAGCGCGGAGCTGAAGTTGTTGGGTCCCCGGTAAGATAAAAGCGCTACTCAGTGTGGTGCATGTGAACATCAGTCCGTCGTACTGTAGAGAAACGTAATGGATGGACTTCTTCTTCGACTTCTCGACCACAAACACAGCTCGCCAAGCTGCACGTTCTGGCAGTGCTTCGAACCGCTGCGATCCGTTTTTGATCGCCACTTCTGGATTTTTTTAAACCAACCATACCTTGGGATGCCGGACGGATTTGATGAGGAGCGGGAGTTGGCCGACTACGAAGGTGTTGGCGAAACGAGCGTCATGCTGTGGCGTCCCGGCGCGATCGGTCGCTGGGCGGATAAGTTTTGCGAGGAGTTCGTCGAGCTTTGGGCGACCAACCCTGCGGATGATTCGGCGCGATTGGCATCCGAGTTCCGCCGCACGTTCTGGGGGCGAGAAGACGCGTTCATCGAAATGCACGCGGAGATTTGGTTGCACTACAGCGATAGCACGTGTTGGGAGATATTCGCCAAAGATGCCATCCTGCTGCAAGCTGTCAGAAACCATCTCCAAGGAAACGACGCTGTCGGCGTGTACGACAACAATTCGGCAGATCGAGCACGCGCCTATGCGAAGGCAGGCATCCTTGAAATGTGGCGAGGAATGCACGGGCAGTTGGATTAACTATGACGCGGAAACCAAAGTCGATCGTGCTAATTCGCCACTGCTGACAATTCTAATTGGAAGAATGCGATTGGGTTCGGAGCGTCGCGTTTACCACACGAACGGCACTACTCGATAACGCACTTTTTGCGTGTAGGCGTCGTAGCCCGGCAAAGCGTTTTTCAGGAAGCGTTCTTCGAAGATGATGCGAACCGCGAGGCTCGCTAGGGGAACGAGGGCGATCAGCGCGGCGGCGTACGATTCGAGCCAGAGTGCCAGGCCGATGTTGTAGAGCGCGAGGCCGGCGTACATGGGATGTCGCACGATGGCGTAGACGCCGGTATCGACGACGTGGTGCTCGCGTTCGGCCTGATGTCGAACAACCGGCGCCGCGAAGTCGTTTTCTTTGAAGACGAGTGAGATGACGGTCCACCCGACGACGACCAATATCAGACCCAAGGATGACACAAGCAGGTTTGGTTTGGGAAAGATGTGCAGATAAAAGACATCAATGGGAATGAAGGCGACCGAGCCGAGGTAGGTCACCATAAACAGTAACACGATGATCCGGTCGGACCACGGTTGGCCTTTTTGGATGATGCCTTTGAGGCGTTCTTTGAGCAGGTCGGGCCTGGTGCGCATGACGCCGAACATCGTTATCACGGTGGCAATCAAGAGCACGCCGATCAGCACCCAGGCGCGCCACCAGTCGAGCGTGCGGGCTGGGAGGAAAAGGAGGGTGCCGAAGACTAGCAAGTTCCACACGATGCTCGTGATCAATCGACGAATGAACATGCGCGGAGTCCAGCGGCGAGGGGATGCGATTGGTTAAGAATCGCGTTCGGTAGAAGCGGGTAATTTTATCGAGGCGGAATAGGCGTCACAACGAGCGATCGAACGCGATCGATCTAGCGGCGGAGATGTTGCAATCGGAATGTTGCGTATCGGCGGCACGTTGGAAAGAGTTGCCGCAGTTAGTTCTTTGGGCGCACTTGAGTGTGCCGAACGTACTTGTATTAGCGAGCTTTGGGTTGGATGATCTGCCGCTGCAGCGAATCGGTTTTTGTGACGATATTGGCGAATGATAGCACGGCGTTCGTAGTAAGCGACCAGCCCGAAGGTCATCGGCGAAATCGCAAATAAGGATCGAAATATGTTGCGTTCATTCTTCTTGGCAGTCGGCGCCTACTGCTGTTTGCTGGGTGTTGAAGCATTGATTTTGGAAAAGGCGGTGTTGAAATCGAGCACGAATACGTTTTCGATCTCGGCACACGAAGTGGTGCCGCCGGATTGGGCTCCGTGGAGCTTGCTGGGTGTCGGCGCGGTGGTGCTGCTGTATTCGTTCACGGTGCCGCAGCGGGTGGGTGGCGGCTGATTGTCACGGCCCGGTTTCTTCGATTAATTTTCTGCCGTTATTTCTTGCGGTGCGTTTTGGCTTCCCCGGCGTTTTGCTGGTGCTAGAAGCAGTTTACGATGGCCAAACGTTTCTTGAGTTTTGGTCTCCAACCGCTTATCATGGATAGGTTTACGGCACGACGGGTCGCGAACCTACGGCGATCTTCGGTGTCTGTACCTGTCTAGCCGAATTCAGTCCGCATTTCCCTGTATCGAGGTAATTGCCGTGGCAACCGTTACAAAGCCCAAGACCAAGACCGAGCTCACGAGTGGGGCCGATATTTTGGTTCAATCGCTGATCAATCACGGCGTGGATACGATTTTCGCCTACCCTGGCGGGGCGAGCATGCCGTTGCATCAGGCTCTGACCCGTTTTTCGGACGAGCTGCGGACGATTTTGCCGCGGCACGAACAAGGGGGGGCGTTTGCGGCGCAGGGCGTGGCCCGCAGTACCGGCAAAGTCGGCGTATGCATGGCGACGAGCGGCCCAGGTGCGACGAACCTGGTAACGGCGATTGCCGACGCGAAGCTCGACAGCGTTCCGCTGATTGCGATTACCGGACAGGTGTCAACCAAAGTTATTGGTTCCGACGCCTTTCAGGAGACGCCGATCGTCGAGGTTTGCCGCGGCATCACGAAGCACCATTATCTGATTACGGACGTGAACGACGTTGCTCGCGTAGTGCGCGAAGCGTTTACGATCGCGACCTCGGGGCGACCGGGTCCGGTGCTCATTGATATTCCGAAGGACATTCAGCAAGCGAAGTGTGTTCCGAACTACGAAGCGGCGACCGATTTGCCCGGATTCAAGACCGAGAATCCGAAGGCCAGACCGGAACAAATTAAGCAGATTGCGGCGGCAATCAAGCTGGCCAAGCGGCCGATCATTTATGCCGGCGGTGGAATCATCAGCGGCGATGCCAGCGAGGAACTTCGCTCGCTCGCAAAGAAAACGGGCATCCCCATCACAATGACCGTTATGGGCCTTGGTGCGTTTCCTAGCGAGAGCGATCAATCGCTCGACATGCTCGGCATGCATGGTTCGGTTTACGCGAATTACGCGGTGGAACAGGCTGATTTGCTCATCGCACTCGGCGTGCGATTCGACGATCGCGTGACGGGCAAGGTCGAGGAATTCTGCAAGCACGGCAAGATTGTGCATGTGGATATCGATGCTTCGGAACTGAACAAGAATAAGCCGGCCCATATTCCGGTGTGTAGCGATGTGAAGTTTGCGCTGGCGGAGTTGAATAAAGTCGTGGAAGCGCCGGAGGATATTTCGGCGTGGGTCGCGCAGTGCAAAAAGTGGAAGAAAGATGAGCCGTTCCACTTCAACGAGGAGTTCCCGGGCATTGTGCAGCAGCATGCCATTCAGGAACTTTGGAAACTGACACGTGATCGCGATCCGGTGATTGCGGTGGGCGTGGGTCAGCACCAGATGTGGGCGGCCCAGTTCTATAAGTTCTCGAAGCCGCGGAATTGGCTGTGCAGCAGCGGTTTAGGAACGATGGGCTTCGGCCTGCCTGCAGCAATGGGTGCACAGAGCCAGTTTCCCGACCGGTTGGTGATTGATATCGATGGCGACGGCAGCTTTCAGATGAATATTCAGGAGCTCGCCACTTGTTACTGCGAAAATCTGCCGGTGAAAGTGTTGCTGCTCAATAACCAGCATCTGGGCATGGTGGTGCAGTGGGAAGATCGGTTCATGCAGGGTAATCGGGCGCACACTTATTTGGGCCCGATTCATCATCCTGAGGCACGTGGCCAGGGCGACGGTTTAGGTAACAGCGAGCGGTACCCCAACTTCGTGCAGATTGCAAAGGGGTACGGGTGTGGCGCGGCGTTTATCCGTAAGAAGGCGGATTTGGTGCCGGCGCTCGAAGAGATGATCAACTATCCGGGGCCGTACGTGCTCGACATTGAGGTGCCCTACCAGGAGCATGTGTTGCCGATGATTCCCGGTGGAATGACCGTGCGGGATATGATCAAAGAGTAGTGCGCGACGCGAGATTTCTGCGACTCGCTTTGCTCGCGCACTGTCGCTGGATGCGACGCTCCTTCGCCGGCGGCTGGGTTGGTGGTAAGGGCTGTAGTGGCGATGCCGCCAACTGGCGGGCGGCTCAACCGTTATTGCACCGCGGGCCGGACCTTTTTGCGCAAGCTTCTCAAGCGCCGCGGAGCTTACTCCGATGAAAAACTATGCCGGCTGCGAAAAGTAGGCGGCCGGTGCGGATTGTACTGGCGTTCGCGGCAATTGGCGATATAAGACGGCGCGGGAGCACACAGTATGGACAGTCCTTTTACGATCAATAGCTTCGCGGCCGCTTCGACTGCGAATGACGGTTTGGCACTAACCGCATTGCGCGAGCGAGTTGACCGAGTTCGTGGGACCAGGACCGTGCATGGCCCCTCGGACGGAGAGGCCGGTCGAAACAGTGCCACGCATTCGGTGGTTGCGGCGGTCGCGCGGCAGAGTGCTCAGTTGCCGGCGTTTGCTCCGCTGTTAGAAGAATTGGAAATTGCGGGGTGGAGCTCGCATCGGCGGATGCTCAGTGGCAATTTTCACGATTGGATGCTGCTCGATAATCGGACGCTGATGGTTGTGGCGGGGCAGGCGGTTGCTGGGCGAGCGGGCGAAGGTAGTGATTCGATCGAAGCCGCAATTGTCGCCCAGGGCGCTTGGGCAACGATTCGCGCAGGCGAACCACGCGGGTGATGCGGGAACTGTTCTATCGCTTGCTGCGCAGTTTGTGGTCGAACGTAGGCGGCAATATATTCGTCGAAGCCGCTTTGGCGATCGTTGATTTGGAAGGCGGGCAAACGAGCGTGGCGATCGCTGGCGATTGTTTGGCGCTGCGTGTTCAGGCAGAGGGTTGCGAACAAATCGCGACTCGCCAGCCGATGCTCGGAGCCTTCTCGGACTTCACCTATCTCGGGCATTCGATTTCGCTGCCCATGCGGGGACGAATCGTGCTGATGGCAGATGATGCACAGCGACGCGCGGTTAAATTGATGCCGCAATTGACGACGCGGTTTGCAAAACTTGATGCGGACGCACACCGGTGGATGATGGCGGCCGATGTCATCGCGATGGTGCGTGAGGAACGTGATCAGGCGTCAGAGAGTAGTGAACGGTCGGCGGCGAGCATTGTTGCGGTGCGTCGACGCTAGTTACGGAGCGAGTAGCGCTTGCTGCGATTTACTTGCTCTCGCTGCTGCGGGCTTCGATCGATGCTTTGTGTGCTTCTCGCAGCAGGACGTCGAGCCCCTGCCCTGTTACGGATGAAAAAGTGATCACAGGCCGGCCGGCAACTGCGGCAAGCTTTGGAAGTAATTCGGCGGCGGCAGGGAGTTCGGCCTTGCTGATCGCGAGAACTTCGGGGCGATCGGCCAGGCCATGGCCGTATTGTTCGAGTTCGCTGCGGATGGCGCGATAGTTTTCGATTGGGTCGGTGGCATCCATTGGCATCGGCTCGACCAAGTGGATGAGCACGCGGGTGCGTTCGACGTGCCGCAGGAATTCATGGCCGAGGCCGGCGCCGGCGTGGGCACCCTCAATGAGGCCCGGGATATCGGCGATTACGAGCGTGCGATCGATATCCAAGTTAACGATGCCGAGGTGCGGGATCTTAGTGGTAAACGGATAGTCGGCGATTTCGGGGCGAGCGCGTGAGACGCGGCTGAGGAGCGTACTCTTGCCGGCGTTTGGTTTGCCGACGAGGCCGACATCGGCGATGACTTTCAGCTCGAGCGTAAGACGGCGTGATTCGCCCTCTTCGCCGCGCGTGAAATCGCGGGGGGCTTGGTTCGTCGCGGACTTAAATCGGATATTTCCTTTGCCACCTTTGCCCCCGCGCGCGGCGACAACCTGTTCGCCGAGCGTCGATAGATCTTTGAGCACGTGACCATGCTCGGCGTCCATAATGACGGTGCCGGGCGGGACCTTGATGATCAAATCCTTAGCACCGCGGCCATGGCAATCGGACCCCATACCGTGCTCGCCGCGTTCGGCGCGCCACTGTTTGCGGTGAGCGAGCAGGGAAAGCGTGTCGACTCCTGGTTCGGCGATCATGATGATGCTGCCGCCGTCGCCGCCGTCGCCGCCATCGGGGCCACCGCGGGGGACGTATTTTTCGCGACGAAAGCTCATGCAGCCATCACCGCCGCGGCCGGCTTCAACTTCGATAGTGACGCGATCAACGAACATGGTGATGCCGGAACGGGGGACGGGTTTCAGAAGACAGGGAAATGAAAACAGGGATGCCGACCGGCATCCCTGCGATTACTTTTGATCGTACGCGTCGGCGTTAGTTTTCGGAGGGGACGACGTTGACGCGGCGGCCTTCGCGGTCAAATTTGACCTGGCCATCGACGAGCGCGAAGAGGGTGTAATCTCGACCCTGACCGACGCCTTTGCCGGCGTGGAACTTCGTGCCGAGCTGACGGACGATGATATTGCCGGCGATGACTTTTTCGCCGCCGTAACGCTTTACACCGCGGCGCTGACCATTGGAATCGCGACCGTTACGGCTGGAGCCTTGACCTTTTTTATGTGCCATGGAATTGCCTTACGAGCTAAACCGCGAGCGGAAAGAAACGCTCGCGAAAACGTAGTTTAGAGGGCTATCTTGTAGCCCGTCTATCCTACCGATAGACCCAACGGTAGGCAACCCCGTCGGACACGCCGTAGAGATCGGATTTTCCGAGAGGCGGGCCATAGCGGAATTCACGCTCGTTGGGCTGCAGCTCGTCGCCCGGACGCCAGAAGTTCAGCTCCAACATTTTGTGCGTAAAGCGGCGGCCGCGGCCCGGCGTGTCGCCGGGATGATAGGCGGCGGGGTTATCAGTCCAGCGATAGGCGTTTGTGAGGCCACCTACGTAAATCGAAAAGAAATCGATACGCGGATCGACGTCGACCCAAGTGGCGACGCCCCAGACATCGTGCGTGATGCGGCCATCGCTAACAGGTATTGGCTGCTCGGCGATTTCGACTGTGTTGAGCAATGGCTGGCCGATTCTTTCGCGGGCGGCGATCGCGGCATCCGCGGCTGGAATGACTCGGTCCAAATAGGACTTACCGACTGGCTTACCGTTGGCCTGGCGATCGTGGGCTTCTAAAACGAATTGGGGCAAGAAACGCTGTGGCCCGCCCTTGGCAGGCGCGATGGAGTAGACGCCATCTTTGCCTTCGGTCGGTTTGAGCGTTTGGCCGGTGTTACGAATTCTATAGACGATGTACAGCACTTGCTTGTGTTCTGTACCACCAGAGGCGACCGGGACATCGACCTCGATCATGCGAAGGGGTTTGAATGCGAATTCGAGGCAGTAAATTTCGCGACGGAATTTAACCTGATCGGCCATGCCGGCGAGCGTTTCATTCGCCGCCATGAACTCGGGCTTCCACTTCAAGTCGGGGTTTGCGCGGAGCTCGATGATGTCGTGCGTGCTAACCGTGTCGCCGGGTTCGAGACTGGGTTCGATCGTGGTGAGCACGCCGGGCGCGAGGGGACGCTCAACAGGTGGCGCTGCGAGTATCGCGGTCACGCCAAAACCTAGCGAGAGCGCTGCGACTAGCAACGAACGAGACAACAGCTTGGCCGCAAATCGAAGCATGGAACTCCCAGAATCGCACGGAAGAGAGGCACGAAATGCGCCTAGCCCCTAGAATTTCAGTATAGATACGGGGCTGGGCAGCGGCAACAAATCCTGCTTTTTCAGCGAGAAAATAGTTGCCAGGACGCGCCCTGAGGGGAAAATTTCGGCGTGGGGGGACGTCACAGACGGCACGACGGGAAGGCTTGTCAGAATCGTACCCGCGACACGAAAGCCACCCGGCCCCGTGCTTGGCTGGGATAGAAACACACGGGGCCGGGCGCTGAACGAGAGAGATTAAGCGGCCGTTATGGCCTTATCTTTGTCGCTTTGACTGTCATCGCTACGATCGCGTTTTGGCGGGCGACGGTCATCGTCGTCATCGCGGTCGCCGGGCGGCGGGCCACGGCGGCCATCGCGTTCCATGAAGCGGCGCCCGCGCGGAGGGCCGTCACCATCGCGGCCAGGACCATCGCCCGGTCCACCGCGAGGAGGGCCGTCGTGGCGACGCATTTCGTGGTCGTCGTCATCCCCATCGCGATCGCGGGGCGGACCCTCGGGACGGCGGAAGCGGCGGCCGGGGGCGTCGCCATCGCGGAACCGCGGTGGGCCATCGGGACCGATATTACCTTCGATGAAGCGACCTTCCAGCCGACCTTCGAAGTGGCCTTCAAAATGACCGCGTGGCGGGCCATCGGGACCAGGGCCACGATCGGCGGCAAAACGGGGTCGTTCGGGTGGTGGCGGCATGTGCTCGTGGACATAGTCGGCGAGGGCCATAAACTCTTCCTTGCTCAGCTTGCCGTCACCGTCTTTGTCGAACTTCGAGAACATCTCCTCAGGCTTTGGCATTTTCGGAGGGCCAGCGTGATGGCCGTCGGGGCCCGGGTGGCCGTCTGGGCCGTGACCTTCTGGGCCATGTCCATCGCGATCGTGGCCGTCGCGATCCTTGCCATCTTCGTGCCGGGAGTGCTCACCGCGTTCGCCGTCGTCACCTCTCTCACGATGGCGTTCGCTCATGAGCTCGCGCATTTTTTGGCGAGCTTCCTGACGTTCGTCGTCACTGAGCTTGCCGTCACTATTCTTGTCAAATTCCTTCACCAACTTTTCACGGATTTCAGCGCGCGCGGCACTGTCCCCCTGGTTAGAGTCTTTAGCGTCCGGCTCTGCTGCCATCACCGAAATGGCTAGCAGACTAGCGGCTGCAAAGGCAAAACTAGTCAATAAATACCGCATGTGATTGTCACCTCTTTCCGATTGGTGGGTTGCGAAAGGGCTGATAGCAGCCACATTTAAATCGCAACATAAGACGATGAGACTGGCCTAACCTGATTTTTGCCCATCGGTAAAGCTTCCAGTAGATAAAACCCCGCAGGGGTAGCGGGGTTTCGGGCCGATTTGGACAAAGTTCAGGCTGGCGGTTGGGCCCGGAAATAGAGGTCCGATTAGAAAGCGGCGAGGCTTGAGGTCTGGGAGCCGCGCGGTCGGCAGACCCGCAGACAACCGGGTTGCTAGCGGCTCAGCGATCGAGCGCGGAGAACAAGTCACCGACGCGGCATCGGAAGTCGGGCAATACGGAGCCGCCGTCCAACGTGTCCGTCGAGCCGAGCACGAAGATATCGGCTAATGAGCGATAGACCGTTATGCTGCGACCACCAGGGTACACTACCCATCCAAGTTCGACGCCAGCGGCAAGCCAGCGGCGCATTTTATCGTCGACTTCCTCGGCAGTGTCGTTCGGAGAGACGATTTCTACGACCAGAGCGGGCGCTTCCGGGAAGTACTCATTGGGAATGCCGATGGCCTCAATGCGTTCCTTACGGATAAAGGACACATCCGGCGCGAGTACGGTATCGGGATCGCGATGGATTCGAAAGCCGGTCTCGGCACCGAACACACGTCCGAGCCCATTTGGGCGTACATGTTCCGACAAGCGGTAAGCAACTTCGACACTGAGGAATCCATGCACACTGCCGGCCGGTGTCATTTTACGCAGCGCTCCTTCAATCAATTCATACCGAAACCCATCGTCCGGCAAATGGAGAAGGTCGTGCGCTGTCGTTAATGACGTGGCAATGCTCATATTGCAATTGTACCACGGTGCCGGAACTGCGGATTACACCATTGCGTAAAAGCTGACGAACTCCTTACAGGAGACGGGCTTGATCTTGCGAGCCCAGCCGGCCTGGCCGAAGGCGGTCATACGAGCAACGCAGACTTTTTTCATTGCGTCACGAGCGGGCTTCAGATAATCACGCGGATCAAACTTTTCTGGCGACTCGGCGAAGACTTTGCGGATCGCGCCGGTGATCGCGAGGCGGTTATCGGTATCGACGTTTACTTTGCGAACGCCGTGCTTGATCCCGCGTTGAATTTCTTCAACGGGCACGCCCCAGGTTTGCTTAAGCTTACCGCCGTACTTATTGATTACATCTTGCAGATCTTGGGGCACGCTGCTGGAGCCGTGCATCACCAAGTGGCAGTTCGGGAGGCGGCGGTGGATTTCTTCGATGCGATCCATGGCCAGGACTTCGCCCGTGGGCTTGCGCGTGAACTTGTACGCGCCGTGGCTGGTGCCGATGGCAACGGCCAGAGCATCGACACCAGTTTCAGCGACGAAGCGCTCGGCCTCGTCGGGATCGGTCAGTAGCTGGTCATGCGAGAGAACGCCTTCGGCGCCGTGGCCATCTTCTTTTTCGCCGTGGCCGGATTCGAGTGAACCGAGGCAGCCGAGTTCGCCTTCGACCGAGACGCCGCGGGCATGGGCTTCATCGCAAACTTGGCGCGTGACTTTGACGTTGTAATCGAAGTCGGCGGGCGTCTTTCCGTCTTCCTTGAGCGAGCCGTCCATCATCACGGAGGTGAAGTTGTTGTCGACTGCGCTCTTGCAGGTGGCGGGGCTATTGCCGTGATCCTGATGCATGCAGATCGGCAGCTCGGGATAGAGTTCGGCCGCGGCGAGCATGAGGTGCTTGAGGTAATTATCTTGCGAGTAGGAGCGAGCACCGCGCGAGGCCTGCACGATGACGGGCGACTCGGTTTCGCGGGCCGCTTCCATAATCGACTGGATTTGCTCCATGTTGTTGACGTTGAATGCGGCGAGACCGTAATCGTTTTCGGCGGCATGATCCAAAAGCAATCGCATGGGGACGAGGGGCATGGTGGACTCCTTATGGGCGAGCCTGCGGGCCGGGACGGCCGGCAGCGGTTGGATTTTGCGGAGGCCGTATTTTAGCGGGTTGGTGCCGCGGTGGGGAGATGGCCGACACCTTCGCAATCCGCTCGGGCGCAGCGGTTTTCAGTGTGTGAAACGCAGTTTCTCAGGACTACTACATCGCCGAATCGTTGAAGGTATTGCTGGGCGGCACTTCGGCGAGGCGGATGAGGATCAGCTTTTGCTGGGGGCCATCGGCCGAGTCGACAGTGTGGAAGTAGTGGCCGAGGCTGCTGCCGGAATCGGGCATGCTCATGAGGACGAGCATTTCTCCCGGGGCAAGTTTGACGGACATCCGCAAGCGGTCGAATACTTGACGCTCTTTGAGCGAAGCCTGGTGGACGACCCCATCGTCGCCGCCCGTCCACCGCCAGCGGGGAGCGCCATGATGCAGTTCGGGCGTGAGCTCTACGATTGCCGTGCGGTCGGGACGAGGATCGACGCGGAGGGCATAAATTGCGTCTGCTTGCTCGTAGGTGTGGCCGGTAAGCTCGCCGCCGTTGCTGATGAGCAGCGGCATTGAGGCGTAGGATTCGGAGGCTTGGATCTCGAAGCGTTCGTTGCGGCGCAGGCGACGCGTGCGACCATGAATTATCGGTTCGGTTAGTAGATCAGGAGTTTGAGACTTTGCCGCGTCGGGCTCGGCGTTCGCCATTCCCGTAGATGAATCTGGCGATGCGCCTTGATGCAGGACTTTATCGATCGCGGGAGGTAAGGCGCCAGAAATGACGCCGGCGCGGAGGCCGTTGTTGACTAGCTCGCGGCGAACGGTGGGATCGATTTGTGTTTCGTCGATGTTGTGCCAGGCGGCGTCATCGAGCACGGGATCGTTCGCGGGAAAGCGGGCCCAAACGATTTCCATGGCCACGCTATCTGTCGATGCCGGCGCCGGCTTGAGTGGCGATTGGCCGTGGAGCATGGGATGATCGGCTGGGAACAATTGGCAGCCGCACGCGCACACAGCAAGTGCGACCAGCGCGACGCCGAGATAGTTGGCGGTTTTCATCCGGTGCGACAATCGGGCCGAGTGACGACGCGATCGATCGCGCAGTCCAATGAAGAGCTACGTTCCAATGCGTATGGAACAAGTCGCGGAGGATAAAGAAGTAAGCGCGACGCGGTCAACGCATGCCGGGGATGGTGCTAGCACCGCGATTGATCCGCCAATCGGCTGGCTACGTTACTTTTTACTTTTTGGCGGCGGCGGGTCGCTTCTTTTTCGTACTCTCTTCGGGCTTGTTTTCGCCTTCGAAGGTTGGGCGGACGCTGCGCTCAGCGACTCGGTCGCGAACGCCGACGAATTCGATGACGGCACGGACGCCAGCATCACCGAGACGCGGCTTGGCGAGACGCATGATACGGGTGTAACCACCCGGGCGATCAGCGAAGCGTGGGGCCACTTCAGCGAACAGAACGCTGACGGCTTGCTTGTCGCCAAGTAACTGCAGGCAACGGCGACGGGCCGCGACAGACGGGGCGATCGCCTGGTTCCATTTGGTCCAGCGGTCGCTTTTGCGCCAGGTCTTCCAGGTATCGCTGCCGCGATCGGAGTTGCTGCCGAATTCGTTGGCGGCTTCTTCGGCAACCAAACCGCGACGGGCGATCGTGATGCACTTCTCGACGAGTGGCCGCACTTCTTTGGCCTTCGAGATCGTGGTGATCATGCGGCCTTTGACCTTCGGCTTGTTCTCGTCGAACTCGGCATCGCGCTCTGTGAGGAACAGATTGCTGGCCAGGCTTCGCAAGAGAGCGCGCTGATGTTTCGGGCTACGGCCGAGTTTTCGGCCCTTTTTTCGATGTCGCATGATCGCACCGTTTCGTTGTTCGGGAGCTAAACCGCAAGCGGCTCGCTACGCTTTCGAATTAATTCTTATTAAACGCCTGCGGTCATGGCGGGGAGGCGCATGCCGAGGTGAAGCCCCAGATCGCGGAGCTTGTTGCGAATTTCGGTCAGCGTGGTTTCGCCAAAGTTGCGAACTTCCAATAACTGATCTTCGGTACGCGTGACAAGATCGCGAACGGTCATAATGTTTTCCGATTCCAAGCAATTGCCGGCTCGAACCGATAGATTCAAGTCGGCCAGGCTCATCGCGAGTTTCGCTTCGAGACCCGCATCCATCGTGACCATTGCTTCTCGAGCTGGCGAACGCACCTGCGGGCCGAGCTCGGTGTACTGCACGAACGGATTGAGATGCTTGCGAAGGATTTTGGCAGATTCGACGAGTGCCATTTCCGGCGCTACCGAACCGTTGGTCCAAATCTCCATCGTAAGCTTATCGTAATTCGTCTTTTGGCCGACGCGCGTTTCTTCGATGCCATAGCGGACGCGGACGACTGGGCTGTAAACCGCATCAATGGGGATGATGCCGATTTCTTGGATGTTCGCACCGTGTTCGGTCGAGGGAACATAACCGCGACCGTTTTCCACGACCATTTCCATGACGAACGGCACGTTGTCGGTGAGCGTCGCTACCAAATGATCGGGGTTGAGGATTTCGACGGCTTCATCAGTTTCGATATCGGACGCCAAAATCGGGCCGGCTGTGTTCTTTTCGACGCGCAGCACGCGCGTCGTTTCGCTGTGATTCTTAACGACGATCGACTTTACGTTGAGCACGATATCGGTGAGGTCTTCCAACACGCCTTTGATCGTCGTGAATTCGTGCTGTGCGTTGTGGACCTTGATCTGGGTGACCGCGCTGCCCTCCAAGCTGGAAAGGAGAACGCGGCGCAGGCCGTTGCCGATTGTCGAGCCAAAACCGCGTTCGAACGGCTCGGCAATGAACTTACCGTAAGTCGAGGTCAGGGTGGCCGCGTCGCAAGTTACGGCACTGGGCAGCTCGAGTCCGCGCCATCGGATATGCATGAGAAATCTCCGTTGTTGGATGCTATGTGTACGCTGTTAGACAACGTTGTATTTGGCCAGATGGCGAATCATGCGGTCTGGCGGAACGTCGTCGGACTATCGCGAGCAAAGCTCAACGATGAGCTGGGTTTGAATTGGGATCGAAACGTCTTCCGCAGCCGGGAGCCGGCCAACGACACCCTCTGGAATTTGGGCATCGTTGCGAGACAAAAAATCGGGGATGTCACGAGTGCCTTCGGACAATGCACCACGTACAAGGTCGAGGCTCTTCGCCCGATTCTTGCAGCGGATCACATCGCCGATGCGAACCTGGTAGCTCGGAATATCGACACGGCCACCGTTAACGGTGATATGGCCGTGACGAATCATCTGCCGGGCCTGGGCGCGGCTTTGGCCGAAACCGAGGCGGTGAACGATGTTGTCCAGGCGGCGTTCGAGCAGG
The DNA here is from genome assembly GCA_963733705.1 of uncultured Planctomycetota bacterium. Lineage (GTDB taxonomy): Bacteria > Planctomycetota > Planctomycetia > Pirellulales > Lacipirellulaceae > JABDGM01. Next base: position 104,385 of record CAVTEJ010000016.1, read on the forward strand.
ACCATGAGCGCGTCGCCCGTGTTGCCTTTACCCTTCACGGCTTCGTGGAAGTACTTGCGGAATTGGCGTTCGAGCACGCCGTAATAGTGCTTGACCTTTTGCTTCTCGCGCAGATGGGTACCGTAATCGGTGAGCTTGCCGCGGCGCTGCTGGTGCATGCCCGGAGCGCTTTCGCGGCGCTCGATGCCACACTTCGGCGTATCGCAACGCGTGCCTTTGAGAAACAACTTGAGTCCGTCGCGACGACAAAGGCGACAAACAGGTCCGGTATATCGTGCCATGTGAATTTTGGTGGTTGTTAGAACGGGATACGGATAGGCCGCGAATTAGACGCGACGCTTCTTGCGGGGCCGGCAGCCGTTGTGCGGCAGCGGGGTGATGTCTTCGATGGATTTGACTTTGAGGCCGGCCGCTTCCAACGCCGTGATCGCGCTTTCACGACCGCTGCCTGGGCCTTTTACTTTGACTTCGACTTCCTTGACGCCGTACTTCTTGGCCTTATCGGCGGCTTGCTGCGCGGCCATTTGACCGGCGAACGGCGTACTCTTGCGGCTGCCCTTGAACCCACTGGTACCGGCACTAGCCCAGCAGAGCGTGTCGCCCTTTGTATCGGTAATCGTAACGGTCGTGTTGTTGAACGTGGCTTGAATATAAGCGATGCCGACCGACACGTTGCGGCGCGCTTTCTTCTTTGCTTTGGACGTAGTTGCGGGAGCTGCTGCTGGAGGCGTTGCCATGGGGAATCGATGGAATCGTTTTTGTGGGAAGCTAAACCGCGAGCGGTTATTTAATTTAACGTTGGTTGATTAACGGAGATCTTTGACGCCCTTCTTGCCGGCGACAGTTTTCTTGGGTCCCTTGCGGGTGCGGGCGTTGGTGCGCGTGCGCTGACCACGGACGGGAAGGCCGCGGCGATGCCGCACGCCTCGGTAGCACGTGATGTCTTTGAGACGCGTGATGTCTTGATTGATTTTGCGGCGGAGCTGGCCTTCGACCGTGTAGTCTTTGTCCAACAGCGCGGCGATGCGGGCGACTTCGTCTTCGCCGAGCTCGCGAGCGTGAGCCTGCGGGTTGACGCCAGCCTTGTGGCAAAGTTCGCGAGCGGTTTTCGGACCGACGCCGTAGAGGTACGTCAACGAAATGACCGTGGGACGATCACTCGGGATATCAACACCCAACAAACGCGGCATGAGTTGCTCCGGTAACTACTCGACTATTGTTTTGTTATTACGCGCTCCGCTGCGCGTCGCGGTAAAACGACTAGTGGCGGAGACGATCTATAATTTTTAACCCTGTCGTTGTTTGTGGCGCGGATTGCTGCACACAACGTAAACGACGCCACGACGACGCACGACTTTACACTTATCACAAATACGCTTAACGCTGGCTTTGACTTTCATCGTTCCACCCAACTTGGCCCGAGAGAATGGGGCCGATGCGCCATTGCGGCTTTAGAATGGCGGGAAACGCTTGAATATAAGGCGAGGTGCCGGGGGAGTTCAAGGGCTGAATTTTCGAGGTTTTTAGTCCCGAGCAATTGGGGGGCGCGAATCGCCTGCAGAGCCTTGAATCCGGGGGGGTTGTGGCAATTAATCAGTTGCCGGAGACGAGCGGATTGGCCGCTGAGGCAGCCGGAATGGCGTCCCACGGCAAGGCGGCAAGCTCTTCGGCGGTAGGAGTGGCGGTGAGCAGCCAGGGACCGTCCTTGGTAACGGCGATAGTGTGCTCGAAATGAGCACTTGGCCGGCGGTCGAGGGTGGATTGGGTCCAATGGTCACGCATCATCTTTACCCGTTTGGTGCCCATGTTGACCATTGGCTCGACGGCAATTACAAGGCCTGTCTCGATGTGGAAATCGCCGCTACCGCGTAGTGACCGACTCAAAAAATTGGGGACCTGGGGCTCTTCGTGCATTTGCCGGCCGATACCATGGCCGACGAAACATTCGACGGTGGAAAAGCCGTTATCCCGGACATATTGGGCCATTTCGCGGGCAATCTGGCTCCAGCGGTTTTTGGTGTGCATTAGCTCGAACGCGAGATCAAGCGTGCCCTTAGTGACATCCAACAGTTTTTGCACACCAGGAGCGATTTGGCCCACCGGGTACGTCATCGCCGAATCGCCACACCAGCCATTAACGCGGCAACCTGTGTCGACACTCACAACATCACTTTCCACAAGCTGCCGATGGGTCGGAATACCGTGAACGACCTCTTCGTTAACGCTCGTGCAGGTAGCCGCCGGAAATGCGGGGCGACCCTGGTTTTGGTGGGGATAATCTTTGAATAGCGGTTCAGCGCCGCAATGGCGAAAGTGCTCGGTTATCGCGGCATCTAATTCGGCCGTGGTAACTCCCGGAGCCACAATTTGCGCGACCAGCTGATGCGCTTGCCAGACACAGATGCCGGCTTGGCGCATGAGCGCAATTTCGCGTTCTGACTTGAGTTGAATCACTTCGATTGACGGGGGTTAAAACTTGAGTCCCGTAATTTTATCAGACGAGTGGGCGACTGGCGAATGTCAGCGGATAGAGGCATCGACGACGGTGCGAATTTTGGCGAAGACCTCTTCGGGCGTGCCTTCAGCGGTGATTTGTCGTAGCACGCCGCGGGCATTGTAGTATTCGAGGAGCGGCTGGGTGAGCCGGTGATACTGGCGGAATCGCTCGCGTATGGTTGCGAAATCGTCGTCCAATCGGCCGCGTGCGAGCAGGCGTTCGACCAGAATTGGTTCGGAGACGTCGAGAGCGATTACGAGGTTGAGCGGTATACGGCGTTCGGCAAGCAAACGATCGAGAGCCTCGGCTTGCGGCACCGTGCGTGGGAAGCCGTCGAACAGACAGCCGTGCAGGCAGTCCTTTTCTGCCAGACGATCGACGACAATGCCGACGACGATGTCATCTGGCACGAGCTGTCCGGCGTTCATGTAGCAGGCGGCTTCCTGGCCGAGGGGCGTGCCGGCCTCGAAGGCATCGCGGAGTATTTCGCCCGTTGAGAGGTGGGCAACGTGTAGATATTCCTTGAGCTGCTGGGCTTGTGTCCCCTTTCCTGCGCCGGGTGGACCGAGAAATACGATGCGCATCGAGGTGGTGGACGATTGGAGTTCGGAAGTCAGGGACTTAGACGGAATCGGCATCACGATGTAATTCGGCCGCCGGTTAATCGTTGCTCGCGAACAGGCACGAGTGTGGGCGTGCAGGATCCGTTCTGACGTTTGGCCCTGACCTTGGGCGCCTATGCCTCCAACAGCCCCGTGTAGTTGCGCATCACGAGGTGGCTATCGATCTTTTGAACTAAATCAAATGCTACGCTCACGGCGATGAGCAAACTTGTGCCGCCGTAGAAGCTGGCGATCGTGTAATCGACACCCAGTGAACTCGAGATGATCGTCGGAATAATTGCAACGAGCGCCAGAAAGCCAGCGCCGACGTAGGTGATTCGAACCATTACTTTCTCGAGGTAGTCAGCCGTGCGCTTGCCAGGCCGATAACCCGGGATGAACGAGCCGAAGTTCTTGAGATTGTCGGCCATATCCTTCGGGTTGAAAGTAATAGCCGTCCAGAAGTAACAGAAGAAATAGATCAGGACGAGGTACATGATGTTGTACACGTAACCATGATCACGACCGAAGACGCTGGCGAACCAGTTCACAATATCGTGCCACCAACCTTCGCCCGTCGCGAGCCGCTGCAAATTGGTGAAAATGATCATGGGGAACATCAACAAGCTGCTGGCGAAAATGATGGGCATGACCCCGGCCTGGTTGACTTTGAGCGGCATGTAGTTCTTCGTGCCGCCGAACACGCGGCGGCCGCGAACGTGCTTGGCGCTTTGCATAGTAATTCGCCGCTGACCGAGCGTAATAAATACGACGCCAGTGACAACAGCAACGAACATCGTTGCCAGCACGATGAGGTCTTGGATGCCGAGCTTCGTGCCGCCCCCGCTCAGTTCGAGCGAGGCTTGTTGCAACAACTGGTAACCAGCGTAGGGCATACGGGCGAGAATGCCGGCCATGATCAACAAGCTGATGCCGTTGCCAATGCCGTACTCATCGATTTGCTCGCCTAGCCACATGAGGAAGATCGTGCCAGCCGTCATGGTAAGCACGGTGGCGATTTTCCAGTACCAAACGAGGCCGCCCGCGCTGTTCTGGAATGCAGGCGCGACGAGGCCTTGCGCCTCGACGTAGGACGCCAAGTAGAACCAGCTCTGTACGAGGCAGAGGAAAAAGGTAGCGTAGCGCGTGTATTCATTGATTTTCTTTTGGCCGGCTTGCCCCTCCTTTTGCAGCTGTTCGAGCGGCGCATAAACGCTGCCGAGCAATTGAAAGATAATCGAGGCCGAAATGTACGGCATGATACCGAGGCCGAAGATCGTGACGTCGCGCAGCCGGCTGGCGCTGAGCATGGCAACGGCTTCGAGCATATCGCCCACGCCGCCGTGTTGATTACTAAGCGCTTTAACCTTCGCATGGTCAAGGATCGGCACTTCGATTTGGAAGCCGACGCGGTAGATGGCAAGCATCAACAGCGTAAGACCGATCTTGGTGCGAAGCTCGGGAATCTTCCACAGGAGGGTGATTTTTTCCCACATAATGCGTACCCGTCCTTGGCGTCAGCGTTTCGCCATTATGGGTTAAGGACCGTCCCGCGAAGGCGAGCGATTACTTCTTTTTCTTATCGGTCCGCTTTTGTTTGACGACTGGGGCCGGCCCTGGCAACACAATCGCTTCGCCACCAGCAGCCGCGATTTTTTCGGACGCCGTTTTGCTAAAACGATGCGCGGAAATCTTCAGCTTCTTCTTGAGCTCGCCGGTGCCGAGAATCTTGACTTCGTCGTAGATTCCACCAACCAGGTGAGCCGCTCCCAATGATTCGGGCGTGACATGATCGCCTGACTTGAAGACTTTATCCAATGCACTGAGGTTTACCACAACCACAGTTTTGGCCCAGCTGTTCGTGAAGCCGCGCTTCGGAATGCGGCGCACGAGGGGTTGCGTACCGCCCTGGAAGACTGGCGAGAACGAAACGCCGTTGTGAGCCCACTGGCCTTTGTGGCCACGGCCTGCGGTTTTGCCCTGCCCTGAGCCAATGCCACGGCCAAGCCTTTTGCGGGGCTTTGCGGTGTGGACGCCGCGATGAATATCGTTGAGGTTCATGTCAGTGTGACCTGTCGTAAGCGTTCGACGTCGGACTTTGGCCGCAACTGCTGAAGGGCGGCGAATGTGGCCTTTACGAGCGAAACGGGGTTATTCGAGCCGAAGCTTTTGGTAAGGATATCGTGGATGCCAGCCGCTTCGCAGACGGCGCGGACGGCGGAGCCGGCGATAACGCCAGCACCAGGCGAAGCGGGAAGCAAAATGACGTTGGCGGCGCCGTAGCGGCCTTTTACGACATGCGAAATGGATTTACCGTCGAGCGTGACGGTGACTAAACTCCGCATGCCTTCTTTGCGAGCCTTTTCGACGGACGGCGGGACTTCATTGGCTTTGCCGTAGCCCCAGCCAACTTTGCCTTTGCCATCGCCGACGACGACCATCGCGGCGAAGCTAAAGCGACGACCACCCTTCACCACGGCAGCGCAACGCTTGATCTTGACGATAGTTTCCGAAAGCTCGCCTTCGACGCGTTCACCACGATCGCCACGTTGACCACCTCCGCGCCCGCCGCGCCCGCCTCGATCACCGCCTTGTCCTTGGCCGCCACCGCGCCCGCCGCGGGGACCACGGTCACCGCCTTGGCTACGGTCACCACCGCCGCGCCCGCCTCGATCGCTTCGTTCGCTGGTACCAGCCGACATATAGGTAGCCTCTCTAAAAACTAAAAGCTCAATCCGCCTTCGCGCGCCGCATTGGCCAAAGCAGCCACGCGACCGTGATAGCGGTAGGGTCCACGATCGAAGCAAACGGCTTTAATGCCGGCGGCAATCGCACGCTCGGCGATCGCTTTGCCGACTTCCTGGGCGGCGGTGGCGTTGCCACCGCGCTTCAGTTTGCCGGACAGCTTCTTGTCTAGCGACGAAGCAGCGGCAAGTGTTTTACCGGTTTCGTCGTCGATCACTTGGACCGCGATGTGTTTGTGACTGCGTACGACGCTCAGGCGTGGCCGATCTTGGGTGCCACGCACACGCTTGCGAACGCGGAAACGCGCGCCGCTGGCGAAGTCGAACTAGTGTTTTGGAATGTTCCATGATTTCGAATGTTGAGGGTCGATGGTTGAGTGTTGAAAGAATCTCAACCCTCGACACTCAACCCTATTACGTTGCTGTCTTACCGGCCTTGCGACGGACTTGTTCACCCTCGTACCGAATGCCTTTGCCTTTGTAGGGTTCTGGCTTACGGACGGCACGCACTTCGGCGGCGAATTGGCCGACCATTTGCTTACTGGTGCCTTTGATCACGATGTGTGTTTGATCGGGGCAGGTGACTGTGAGGCCATCGGGGATTTTCTTGTGGACTTCGTTAGCGAAGCCGACACGAAGCTGCAGTGTTTTGCCTTGCACGGCGCCAAGATAACCGACGCCTTGAATTTCGAGCTTCTTCTCGTAACCCTCGGTAACGCCCACCATCATGTTATTGATGAGCGCGCGAGTCAGGCCATGGTAGGCGCGCGTTTCGCGTTCTTCGGTGGAACGAGTGCAGACGACGGATTTGCCATCGTCTTCAAGCTTCACGGTGACTTCAGGCCGGTGGTTGTACACGAGCTTGCCGAGTTTGCCTTCAATCGTGACGGCGCGGTTGGCGACGTTCACTTTGACGCCACTCGGCACGGCGATCGGTTTTTTGCCTATACGGGACATGATATTATTCTGGTTGAATGTGCGCGACCAACGGTCGCGGCTTTATGAAAACTTTGGGCTACCAGACCTCGCAAAGCACTTCGCCACCGAGGTTGCGTTGCCGGGCTTCGCGATCGCTGATCACGCCGCGGCTGGTGCTGATAATTGAAATACCTAAACCGTTCAGTACCGGACGGAGGCGATCGGCGGGGCTGTACACGCGGCGGCCAGGCTTGCTGACGCGACGAATATTACGGATCACGCGTTCACCGTTGGGGCCGTATTTCAGGTCGATGGCGAGATTTTTGCGCGGCAGGCCATCTGGCTGCTCTTCGCTCCAATCCCAGATATATCCTTCTCGCTTGAGCACCTCGGCGAGGCCGCGCTTCACTTTGGAAAGCGGCATTTCGACACGGGGGCGCTCAATTCGCACGGCATTGCGAATGCAAGTGAGCATATCGGCAATCGGGTCGGTCATCATAGTCGTTGTGGTCCGTTGTCAGTGGTCCGATTCGTTCGTTCAACGGACGACGACTACTTTACCAACTCGCGTTACGTACGCCGGGAATCAAACCTTGATCTGCCAACTTACGGAAGCAGATGCGGCAAATGCCAAACTTCTGGTAGACGGCCCGCGGCCGACCGCAGAGCTTGCATCGATTCTCGCGACGCGTGCTAAACTTGGGCACTCTTTTCGCTTTGGCGATTTTTGATTTACTGGCCACCGAGTTCGGATCCTGTGTTAAATGTTAGGGTTGCGTGTCGTCGCGGCGGAACGGCAAGCCGAACGCCTTGAGCAAGTCGCGCGTTTCGTCATCTGAGCTGGATTTGGTGCAGATCGTAATGTTCATACCCTGCACGCGGGTGTACTTGTCTGGGTTAAGTTCCGGGAACACGAGCTGTTCGCTGAGGCCGAGGCTGTAATTGCCGTGACCATCGAGCGCGTCTGGATTCAAGCCGCGGAAGTCACGCACGCGAGGCAACGCCAGCGAAATGAGCCGATCGAGGAACTCATACATCCGAGCGCGGCGAAGTGTGACTTTGCAGCCGATATCTAAGCCTTCTCGGAGGCGGAATGAAGCGATGCTCTTCCGTGACTTGCAGCGCACCGGCTTTTGACCAGTGATTTCCGCCATCGCCGCGGTGGCATCGTCGACGTGCTTTTTGTCCTGAGTGGCGCTACCGACACCCATGCTGACGACAATCTTCTCGAGCCGCGGCAAGGCGAGTCGGTTCTCGCGCTTGAGCTTATCCTTGAGCTGCGGCACGATCTCTTCTTCGTACATCGTTTGCAAGCGCGGGATCGGCGGCGGGGTCGCCGAGCCTTGTTCAGGTTTTTCTTTTTTCTTGGCCATGATCGTAATCGCTATTTTTAACGACAGACGTCGCTATTTATTTCTTGGCTGCGGCCTTCGCAGGTTTCTTTGTTTTCGTTGCTGCCGAGCTGGCATGGGCTTTCTTGGCGGGGGCGATTTCGCCGGCGCTTGCACCGCACTTCTTGCAGAATCGCTCCTTGCTGCCGTCATCGAGGAAGCGAGCTCCAAGTCGAGCCGACGCGCTGCACGACGGGCAAACGTACTGCAAGTTCGAGAGCTGAATCGGCATCTCTTTCTTGAGCACACCACCTTGTGGGTACTTTTGACTGCGGCGAATGTGCTTCTTGACGCCATTCACGCCTTCGACAATGGCCTTGCCGGTCTCGCGATTGACTTTGATCACGCGACTCTTGCGGCCACTATCGTTGCCCGCAATCACTTCGACTGTATCACCGGTTCGAATCAACATGACGCTTACACCACCTCGCTAGCCAGGCTAACGATCTTCATAAATTTGCGTTCGCGAAGCTCGCGGGCAACGGCGCCGAAAATGCGCGTGCCGCGCGGGTTCCGATCGTTATCGATTAGAACGACAGCGTTCGAATCGAATCGTACGTAGCTGCCATCGGGACGACGCGTGGGCTTTTTGGTCCGCACGATCACGCCGCGAACAACGGCCTTCTTTTTGACTTCGCTCGTAGGCAGCGTGTGTTTAACGCTGCAAATGATGATGTCGCCCAGGCCAGCCACGCGACGGCGGCTGCCCCCCAACACCTTGATGCACATCACTTCCTTGGCACCGGTGTTGTCGGCGACATTCAATCTGCTCTGCATTTGAATCATGGTCAAACACTCTTCTGCGTAGCTGAACTCGCAAGAGTTCGAAGTTATCTATCGTTCTGAATTCTGACGAATTCAGCTACTCTTACAATCTATTTATTTCTTTTCGCCGGTTTCGGCGTGCTTGATATCTGCCGCAGCTCGCATGGCCGCGATATCCACTTGTTGCGAACGCTCGACGATGCGGAGCAGGTCCCAGCGCTTGAGCTTAGATCGCGGCGGCGCTTCGATGATTTCGACCGTATCGCCTTCGTGCGACTCGTTGTTCTCGTCGTGTACATGGCACACAGTTTTGCGTCGCATGAACTTGCCGTAGTGCTTGTGCTGCACCAGGCGTTCGATTTCCACGCGGCGCAACTTATTCATCTTATCGCTCGTAACCACGCCAGTGACTTGTCGTTTGGGCATTTGAGTTGGCTTTCACTATATAGCCGACCCATTTTGGGTCGGCGGCCCAGCCAGGATGACTGGGCTATATTTCACTTTGCGGCGGCCTTTTTCGTGCGCTGCGTTTGGAGTGTTTTGATTCGGGAAACAAGCCGGCGATTGCGGCGCAATTCGCTCGGTGCGTCGAGCTTCTCCGTTTGCTGCTTGATGCGCAAACGGAACAAATTCTCATTGGCTTCCTTGAGCGTCAACCCAAGTTGCTCATCGCTCATGTCGCGTAGTTCGGTAATCTTGGCCATTGCTAAATTCCACGACCGGCGGTCGCGGCTTTATGTTTCTAACTTTGTCGTCGTACCATGCGGACGCGGATCGGCATCTTGTGCGCGAGGCGGGCCAAGCAAATCTTCGCAGCCGCTTCGGCGACACCACCCAATTCGTACAAAATCGTGCCTGGCCGGACGACGGCCGCCCAGTATTCAGGTTCTCCCTTACCCTTACCCATGCGGGTTTCAAGTGGAATGGAGGTGACCGACCGGTGCGGAAACACACGGACGTAGAGCCGCCCTTCGCCGCGGATGTATTGCGTGGCCGCAATACGCCCGGCTTCGAGCGTCTGGGCGCTAACCCAGCCACCTTCGACTGCCTGCAATCCGAACTCGCCAAAAACGACGCGCTGTCCGCGCGTGGCGTTACCTTTTATACGCCCTCTTTGGCTTTTTCGGTGCTTCACCCGTTTGGGCATCAGCGCCATCGGTCTCGTCCTCGTACATGCCTTGGTTAATCCACACCTGGACGCCAATATTGCCTTGGGCAGTGCTGGCTTCCACAAAGCCGTAATCGATTTTCGCCCGCAGTGTGCTGAGCGGAATCGATCCCATCGCTTGCTTTTCACAACGGGCCATTTCAGACCCGCCAAGTCGGCCGGCCAATTGCACCTTAATGCCTTTGGCACCGGCTTCCATCGTCGTCTCCAAAGCACGCTTGAGCGTGCGACGGAAACTGGCTCGCTTGGCGAGCTGTTCGGCGATTTCTTCGGCCACAAGATGCGCTTGGATCTCGGGCCTTGTGATTTCTTCGATCTTAATATTGATCCGGCGACCGACCAGGTTTTGCAACTCGTCTTGCAACTGATCGACCTGCTGACCTTTGCGACCGATGATGACGCCTGGTCGGGCGGCGTGAAGAATGACCTTCACTTCATCGCGGGTGCGCTCGATCTCGATCTTGGGGATTCCGGCAAACTTGTATTTCTCTGTGATGTATTTGCGGATCTTGTGATCTTCCAACAACAGAGATCCGTATTCCTTCTTCGAGGCATACCAACGGCTCTTCCAGCCGATCATGATGCCCGTACGGAAACTAACTGGATTGATCTTTTGACCCATATTTAACTCAGCTATTCCACCGTAATTGAAATGTGTGCGCTGCGACGGGCGACGACGTGTGCCATACCGCGAGCTCGAGGCCGCATCCGCTTAAACATCGGGCCACCATCCACCCGGGCGTCCTTCACAACCAAACCACCGACATTCGGAGCCCGCAAATCTTCCGCATTGCCTAGCGCACTTTGCAGCAGCTTTTCCAGCATCCGCGCGCCACGTTGTGGCTGATACTTCAGAATTGCAAGTGCATCATCGACCGCCTTGCCGCGAATCAAATCGGCCAAAGGCCGAACCTTGCGGGCGCTGATGCGAGCGTGCCTGTGAATTGCTTTGTACGCCATGGTTTAGCCCTTTCCACCGCCAGCGCCGCCACCGCCACCCGATTTTGATTCTGCCTTGGCCTTGCCACCGTGACCGCGGAAACTTCGCGTGGGTGCGAACTCACCGAGGCGATGGCCGACCATATCTTCCGTGACGAACACTTTCAGGTGCATCTTGCCGTTGTGAACCATGAACGTGTGGCCAACAAACTCGGGAATGAGTGTGCAGGCACGCGCCCAGGTTGTAATGGGCTCTTTAATTCCCTGCTGGTTCAGCTTGTCGACCTTGCCATACAACTTGGCGTCGACGTACGGACCTTTTTTAAGTGAACGACCCATTTACTAGCCTTTAGTCGTAAGGCGTAAGGCGTAAGTAAATTCACTTACGACTTATGCCTTAAGCCTTACACCTTATTTTGTAATCAACTTTTGAACGCCATAGCGTCGGCTGCGACGACGGCGAACGATTGCTTGGTTTGATGCCTTGCGACGATCGCGCGTCATGCCACCCTTAGCGCTCTTGCCGGTCGGACTCACCGGATGACGACCACCCTTCGTGCGACCTTCGCCACCACCGTGCGGGTGATCGATCGGGTTCATCGCAGTACCGCGGTTATGTGGACGGCGGCCGAGCCAACGACGACGGCCAGCCTTGCCCCACACAATTGCGTTGCGATCGGGGTTGCTGGTGGTACCAATCGTGGCACGGCAAGCAGACGGGATACGGCGAATTTCGCCACTCGGCAGTGAAATCTGGGCCCAGCCCGCTTCGCGAGCCATGAGCGTGGCGCTTGTACCGCCGCTGCGGCAGAGCGTGCCGCCGCGACCCGCTTGCAATTCGATGTTATGAATCGACATGCCCAGGGGAATTTTCGTGAGCGGCAGGCAGTTGCCGACATTTGGCGGAGCGTCATCGCCACTCATCACGGTGTCGCCGGCCTTGAGTCCGTGCGGGGCGACGATATATCGCTTTTCACCATCGACGTAATTCAACAGCGCGATGCGGGCAGTGCGATTCGGATCATATTGAATCGAATCGACCTTGGCGGGAACGCCGTCTTTATTGCGGCGGAAATCGATTAACCGATACCGCTGCTTGTGGCCACCACCACGGAAACGAGCCGTGGTGATGCCCTGGTTGTTACGGCCACCCTTCTTCACTTTCGGGCGCAGAAGTGATTTCTCAGGCGTGGCACCCTTCGTCAGTTCTTTGAAATCGCTGACAGTTGCGCCGCGGCGACCGGGAGTGACTGGATTGTATTTTCGAATACCCATCGTAGTAATCAGTTTTCAGTTGTTAGCCATCGAATCAAAAAATGGAGGCCAATACCAAAAACTCTCCTAAAAGAAATCAATCCGGTGTTCTTTGTCCAACGTCACGATGGCTTTTTTCCATCCTGCGGTGCGTGCGAATTGCTGACCCGTGCGACGCGGCTTGCCTTTGCGTGTCTGTGTGTGGACGCTGAGGACGGTGACGTTGAACAGTTCATGAACGGCTCGCCGCACGTCGCCCTTAGTTGCCAAGCGATGAACTTCGAACGCGTAGGCATTGTTGCGCGTCGAGCGGTGCATGCCTTTTTCGGTCACGAGCGGCCGCAGAATGATCTGGTGTGGCTCGAGTACGATTTTCGTCGTTGTAGGTACGGCACGTGGCATAGTCTTTAGTTCAATTCAAGGAGGCTGAGTTAGGCCTTGGAAGCGGGTGCAACCACTTCACGCTTGTTTTTCTTGGCCGCTTCTACGAGTGCATCGAGCGCGGCTTTGGTGACCAACAGTCGCCGCGATGAAAGCACGCTAAGAGCGTTCAAGTCGGCCGCGGGCGAAACCGAGACGCCCGCAATGTTGCGAGCGCTGCGGAATACGTTTGCATCGTGCTTCTCGGTGGCCACGAGCAGCGAATCGCCGTGCTTATGATCGAGGTGCTTGAGAACCGCGACCATATCCTTGGTTCGTGGTTCCGTAATCGCGAAGTCGTCGATGACGATCAATTCATCGTCCAGCACTTTCGCGGCGAGAGCCATCCGCGTGGCCTGCTGCAGCGCCTTGCGAGGCAAGCGATACGAATAATCGCGATTGTGGATGCGATGGATATGACCGCCGCCGCGACGGATACCGCTGCGCTTTGAACCTGCACGAGCATTGCCCGTGCCTTTTTGGCGATACATCTTCTTGGTCGAGCCAGCTACCATGCCGCGCGACCTTGTTTCATGCGAGCCTTGCCGCAGGTTTGTTTGGTACATCACGACGGCATCGTGCAGCAGCTGCTTATTGATGCGCACAGCGAAATCGGTGGGCTCGACGTTGTACGTCCCCACTTTCTTTCCCTTGCGATCGTAGACGGTGAGTTTTGGCATATTCGTGTTACTTCACCATGTTCGTTTCGCGAATGAGGACGAACCCGCCGATCGGGCCGGGCACTGCGCCGCAAATCAAAACGAGATTGTTTTCCGCATCAACCTTCACAATCTTTTGGTTTCGAACGGTCTTGGTGACATTGCCGTACTGACCCGGCATCTTCTTGCCTTTGACCACGCGGCTCGGGAACGCACTGGCACCGGTGCCGCCAAGTGCCCGGTGACACTTCTTCACACCGTGCGTGGCCCGCTGACCGGAAAAATTGTGACGGCGGATAGCGCCGGAAAAACCACGACCCTTGCAGGTTGCGGTTACGTCAACTGATTTCACATTGGCGAGGGCATCAACGCTGATCTTAACGCCGACAGCCAATTCGCCTGCCGGACCGCGAATTTCGCGGACAAAACGCTTGGGCTCGCAATCAGCCTTGGCGAGAAGCTCAACGCCAGCAGAAGAGCGTTTCTTGGAACGCTTGCTTTCGAGTTTGGCAACATGACCACGTACACTTCGGCCGGCTAGCCGGCGGGGTTTATCAGCGAAGCCCAATTGGACAGCCTCGTAACCATCGCGCTCGACGGTGCGGACTTGCAGCACGTCGCACGGGCCAGCCTCAATGACTGTTACCGGGACTACTTCACCCGCCTCGTTGTAAAGCTGCGTCATCCCGACCTTGCGGCCGAGTATTCCAATTGCCATCGGAGTGTACCTTGTCAGTTGTCCTACGGGAGACGGAGAGTTATCACCGCTTACCCGCGTGACTTCCAATCATCGCGTTAATTTGCGTCTCACGATTTCGGAGTGCCGTTTCGGGTAACGGACTGATCTAATTCAATCCGCAACCCGAAATGGCAAATCCTCAACCACTATCACCCACTGGTTGCCTTGATCTTGATATCCACACCGGCCGGCAGGCTCAATTTGTTGAGCGCTTCGATCGTCTTGGCCGTGGCCTGGACGATATCAATCAGCCGCTTGTGCGTACGAATTTCAAACTGTTGCCGCGATTTCTTATCGACGTGCGGGCTGCGAAGCACGGTGTAGCGCTCAATTCGCGTCGGCAATGGAATTGGACCATGCACGAGCGAGTTGGTGCGCTTGGCCGTATCGACGATCTCCGCCGCGCTTTGATCCAGCACCGAATGGTCGTACGCCTCCATACGGATGCGAATAATTTCCTTTGAAGTTGCCACTTGTGAACTTCCTCAGCCGACACCGGCGCTAGTTATCAAACAGCCCAAAAACTGCGATTTCCCGACGAATTCGCTAAAACTTCATGGTGCGAACTTACGGGGAACTGGTGATCTTACCGCTCAATCTCGAGAGCTGTCAACGGCTAAAAAACTGGTTTTGACATCCGATTGTGCAGCCGGACGAGTCGACTGAATGCTAAAACTGCCGGGCCGAAAACCGATGGACGAGAGTCAACTCGGCTCGGTCCGCGAATACAATTACACTACATCCGGTACACAAGCTTCTGTTTTGACTCGCCAGACGAGCATCTCTGGAAGCTGAATCTTACCGCCAACCACGAAAAAGCGTGATTTTGTGAAATTCCTGCGTGTCCATCAGAAGCTCGCCTCGAATCCTCTGACCGATATTCCCGGCACTGTCCGCAAGCAACTCAACAGCTTGGGCCTAAAAGTACCGCGGGGCGACGTCGGCATTACGGCCGGCAGTCGTGGTATTACCAATATTGCCGAAATTACGCGGGCGGCCGGCGATTGGCTCCGCGACCAAGGCGCCCGGACCTTCTTGTTCCCCGCCATGGGCTCTCACAACGGCGGCACGGCCGAAGGCCAGCGCAAGATGATCGAGTCGCTCGGCCTCACCGAAGAGGCGATGGGCATGCCGATCCGCTCGTCGATGGATGTTGTGAAGATCGGTACGGTGTCGACGGGCGACGTGTGGATGGATCGTCACGCCTACGAGTCGGATGGTGTGCTACTGATCAATCGCATCAAGCTCCACACTTGCTTCGCGGGTCCAGTGCAAAGCGGGCTGACGAAGATGGCGGTCGTCGGCATGGGAAAGACGCCGTCGGCGACGACATTTCATTCTGTCGCCACGCCGAAGATGAAAGAGATGCTGATCGAGATGGGGCAGGTGGTACTCGGCTCGGGCAAAATATTGGCCGGGCTCGCGATTTTGGAAGACGGCTTCGACCAAACGGCGGAGCTGCACGCGGTGCGACCGGGCGACATTTTGAAACGCGAGCCAGAACTCATCAAACAACATGAGCATTACTTTCCAAGGTTGCCGCTCGATGAAATCAACGTGCTGGTAGTTGATGAGATTGGTAAGACATACAGCGGCACGGGGATGGATACAAACGTCATCGGCTATCGGGCCGTGCGCGACGGCGAGGATCTGTCGCGGCCAATCATTCAACAGATTGCAGCGCTATCGCTTTCGCCCAAATCCCAAGGTAATGCGATCGGTGTCGGATTGGCGGATTTCATCACCCGGCGACTGCGCGATGCGATCGATGAACAAAAGACGTTTCTTAATAGCTTTACGACCGGCCACATGGGCCGGGTAAAAATCCCGATTGCGTTTCAGAATGACCAGGAACTATTCACCAAGATCGCAGACCGCTTCGGCGAAAACGGTTGGATGATCATTCCCAATACGCTGCATCTTGAAACGCTCTATGTGAGCGACGACTTACGTTCCGCGATTGCGACAAATCCGATTTGTACGATCGATCCGGACCCGGTGGAGCTGACGTTTAAGGACGGACGGCACTGTTTAGCATTTTGATCTAGTTTCCCGACTGAAGCCCGCAGCGCGAGCAAGGGACGACGCAGCAAAAAACCCTTGCTTGCGCTACGGGCTTCGAACCGGAGCCCTCCGTGCCAACATGACTGAGACACTGGCCCCCCTGTTTATTACAGTAGAGGGACTGGAAGGACACAGTCATGGGAAAGACGACGAACAACCACCTGCTCCCGGCGGGCACCGGCCCGGAGCAAGCGCCAATTTTACAAGCGAGTGCAGGGCCGGTGCCCGCCGTGGAAAAAACTTCCCCGGGGGTTCGAGGTGGTGATCGCCGCGATCCAGAGGTGCCGGAGCGACCAGTGCGGCGGCGGTTTTTGGCTGAGTACAAACTGCAAATCCTCCGCCAAGCCGATGCCTGCGACGAGTCCGGCCAACTCGGCGAGTTACTGCGGCGTGAGGGACTCTATTCATCGCACTTGAGTACCTGGCGACAGCAACGCGAGCAAGGAACCCTCCATGCCTTGTCGCCGAAAAAGCGTGGTCGCAAGCCACGCGACAACGATCCGCTGATCGAGGAGAATCGTCGCCTGCAGTGCGTGAACCAGCGGCTAGTCGAGCGGCTGCGGCAAGCTGAAGTGATTATCGACGTTCAAAAAAAAGTTGCCGAGATCCTGGGCATTCCCCTGCCGAGTCCCGAGCCCGGAGAACACGACTCATGAATGCCGCCAGCCAATTAGCCCGCGAAGTCGGCACGGCTCCGGCCTGCGCGGCGGTCGGTGTGGCGCGGGCCACGTTCTACCGTCATCAGCGGGTCACGGACTGGACTTGCCAGAAGCAGCCACGGCCCACGCCGCCGCGAGCCCTTTCGGCCGAGGAGCGGCAGGTCGTGCTCGGCGCGCTGCACTCCGAGCGGTTCGTCGATCAGGCGCCCGCCGAGGTTTACGCCACGCTGCTCGACGAAGACTGTTATCTATGCTCGATTCGCACGATGTACCGCTTGCTGAGCGACTCGCAAGAAGTCCGCGAGCGGCGCGATCAACTCAGGCATCCTCAGTACCGCAAACCCGAGTTGTTGGCCACCGGGCCGAACCAAGTCTGGTCCTGGGACATCACCAAGTTGCTGGGGCCGGCCAAGTGGTCGTACTTTTACCTGTACGTCATCATGGACATCTTCAGCCGCTACGTGGTGGGCTGGACGTTGGCCGAGCGGGAAAGCGGCCAACTGGCTCAGCGGTTGATTCGCGAGACGTGCGTGAAAGAGAATATCGAGGAGCGGCAACTCACAATCCACGCCGATCGCGGAACGTCGATGACGTCGCAAACCGTGGCCCAGTTGCTGGCCACCTTGGGTGTCGTCAAGTCGCACAGCCGACCGCAGGTGTCCAACGATAATCCGTTCTCAGAGAGCCAGTTCAAGACGCTCAAGTACCAGCCAGAGTTCCCGCAGCGGTTCGCGTCGCACGAACATGGACTAACATTCTGCCGCGAGTTCTTCCCCTGGTACAACAACGAGCATCACCACTGGGGGCTTGGGCTGATGACGCCAGCGACCGTTCACACAGGCCGTGCCAACGAGGTTTTAGCCGCCCGGCAAGTCACGCTCTCCGCGGCGTACTTGGCTCATCCGCAGCGCTTCGTCCAGCGAGAACCCCGTCCGCAACAACCACCCGAGGCCGTCTGGATCAACCCGCCAGCTGCCGCCCAAAAACAGGATACTCCGCTACTCACGCTACACTAAATTCGAACAGCTAGTGTCTCAAAGTCATTGACACGTTCCGGAGCAAGGGATCAACTATTCGGCTCTTCCCAGTACTAGCGAAAGCAGCAGCAGGCCGAGCACCGTCGCAGTAATCAACGTGAAGACTCGATCGCCCTGGTAAACGAATGCGAGGATCGAAATCGCCACACGCATCACGGGCGTCGCGATCAAAACCAAGAGGCCCAGAACAACGATCGCCTCGCCCTGCACTTTTCGGAGGGCAGTACCCAAGTCGCGAATTGCGTGTGGGAATTTTGTGCCTGGCGTAATCAAGCGCTGTAGTTCGGAGGGCTGTGAAACGTAGCTTGGATGCTGCACGAAGGTCACGATTGTCCCGAGTAATACGAGCGTGAGACTGGCGACAACGCCGATACGCAGCAAGTTGCTGATCGTCAGTTCCACCTGGCGGACGCGCAGATCGGCATCGCTGGCGGAGGGGGGCAAACTGTTTGGGCCATTGGTCATCCGCGAATTCCTTGCCACAGCATTTGACCGGAGATCCACAGCAACACCACCACAAACACAAACCGGATCGTGGAACTACGAAGCTTCGGCAAAAGATAGGAACCGCCGACGGCTCCGAACAACACGCCCACCGCAACGGGGGCCGCAATGAAGGGGTCGATTTCACCCCGCATGTAATACACGCCCGCACTTGCGGCAGCCGTTACGCCGATCATGAAGTTGCTCGTGGCCGTCGAGACCTTGATTGGCATGTGCATCGCCAGATCCATCGCCGGCACCTTTAGCGATCCGGACCCGATGCCCAACAACCCGCTGATGGCGCCGGCCACGTACATCAGCGCGAGCCCGATGCGAGTGCTGGTGACACGGTACACGATTTCGCGACCAGCACGCTTGTCGAAGTAGCTGCCGTGCAGCCGCAGGTAATCGGCCCAGGGAGCGGGTTTAATCGAGTTTTGGAACTCGGGTTCCTTCAATTTGCCGACCATCATCACCGAGGAATAACCGAGCACCAGGCCGAAGATGATGAACAGCCAACGGCCGCTGAGCAGGCCGGCGAGATAAGCGCCCGTGAGAGCGCCGGAGGTTGTCGCTAGTTCCAACACCATGGCGACGCGAAGGTTTGTAAGCCCATCGCGAACGTACGCCGCCGCTGCGCCGCTCGAGGTGGCGATGACCGATACGATCGACGCGCCAATGGCGTAACGGATATCGATGTGGAAGAGAAGCGTCAGAGCGGGAATGACGATGATGCCACCCCCCAAGCCGAGAAGTGAACCCAGCGCACCGGCGCCGACCGATATCAAGAACACCAGCAGATCGAATTCGAGCGGAGTCATAGTTGCCACGGGTCGGCAGCGAATGCGCTACGGCCCGCTCTCGACGTCAAGTCGCGGGCATTCAACATGCGCATTCGCATCCGAGCGTAGCCACTCTAACCGAGCGCCGCCGCTGAGCGAAGCCTACGTAATTCGATCTACAAACTGCGTTTTCGCCGGCCGGCGGGGCGACGACGCCGCTGAGTCGGCTTTGCAGCCGGACGACCGCCGTCGCTGCTGTTGCCATTTCCACCACTGCCGCCGTTCGCGGCATAGGCGAATTCCTTGGCAGGGCGACGGGGTTTCGATGCCGCAGCCCGCGGTGGCCGTGCGCCAGGGCGCTGGCCGTGGGATTTGGGTCGCTCGTGAGGCGCATCATCATGGCGAACCGCTTCCCGCTTGTATTCAGGATGACTCTGTTCGACATTGATCGTCTGACGCGTGAGCCGTTCGATCTGCCGCAGCTGATCGCGCTCGTGGCGACCGCAGAACGAAGTAGCGATTCCCGTCGCACCTGCTCGACCCGTGCGGCCGATCCGGTGAACGTAAATCTCTGCGACCTCCGGCAGCTCGTAATTGATTACGTGCGAAATGCCTTGCACATCGAGGCCGCGGGCGGCGATATCGGTGGCCACAAGCACTGGCGGCCGATTCGACTTGAAGGCGTCGAGCGTCCGTTGGCGAACGCTTTGGCTCTTATTGCCGTGAATTGCGGCAGCACGAATGCCACTGCGATCCAAGTGCTTCACGATTTTGTCTGCACCGTGTTTCGTGCGAGCAAATACGATCGTCCGCGTGCATGCCGTGTTTTGCAGGTAGTGAACCAGCAACTGCGACTTGTTCTGCTGGTCGACGAAGTAGACCGAGTGCTCTACTAGTTCGGCCGGTGTCGCAACTGCCGCAACTTGGATGTGCGTGGGGTCGGTGAGCCACTCGCTGGCCAGTTTGCGAATTTCGGGGGGCATGGTGGCCGAGAACATCAGCGTCTGGCGATTCTTTGGCACCGAAGCTACGATCCGTCGCAGCGGCACGATGAAGCCCATGTCGAGCATTTGATCGGCCTCGTCGAGAATGAGAATCTCGACGTTGCGGAGATTGATGTGGCCCTGCTCCATGAGGTCGAGCAGCCGGCCGGGCGTGGCCACGAGAACGTCGACACCGTTCTGCAGCGCCTTCACTTGCGGGCCTTGGCCCACGCCGCCGTAAACCACGGTGTAACGAAGACCCGTGAATTGGCCGTAGGTTTTGAAGCTCTGACCGATTTGAGCCGCGAGTTCACGGGTCGGGGCGAGGATCAACGACCGAATCGGTCGGCGATCGGCGCGCGGAAACGAATCACGTCGGCGACCATTGTTCTTCTGCCGTGGCTCGGGCGCCGGCTTGCTGGCAACCGCGGCGCTCACGCTTGTGCTCAAACGGTGGAGCGTGGGGAGCGCGAAGGCGGCCGTCTTTCCGGTGCCGGTTTGGGCGCAGCCCATGAGGTCTCGCCCGGCCATTACTGGCGGAATCGCTTGTTGTTGAATTGGGGTCGCCGTGTGGTAGCCCTCTGCGCTAACGGCGCGGAGCAGCGGTTCGGCGAGACCTAGTTGGTCGAAATTAATCACGAAATGCTCTCGTTCTTTCCCACTGTGGGGAACTTGTGGCGCTGAAAACGCAGACCTCGCGCGGAGGTATCGTTGCAACGCGATTGCTAAAAAGGCTCGACCGCTGACATCAGCAGGAACCACGTGCAAATTGCACGTTCAGGAGCAAGAAAATCAGTCGCGGTCGTGAGCAAAAGATACCGGGGCGGTCTGTAAAAAGCCCTGGTGGCCGCTGCAATCGATTTTGAATGAACCTGGCTCGGCATCGCCGGAGCCGGTCTCGCACCTAACTTGTTAGTGCAAGGATAGCACAAATGAGGGGTCGGTCAAGAGTAGATCGGCTTGCTAGCGGTTGTAGCATCATTAATTCGCGTGAATTGATGACTTTGCGAAGCCAATCGTGCGTTCTTCAGGCGGGAAACTGTGGACCTGTGCGCCCACCAGCCTTTGCGTGATATTACTCCTCAACTTCAAAACCAGAGGAATGACTGCATGAATCCGATTTTCACAACCATTCTCCTGCTCTGCGGCTCGAACATATTCATGACGTTCGCCTGGTACGGTCATCTCAAAAACTTAGGCGACAAACCACTGCTCGTGGCGGTTCTTGCGAGCTGGGGAATTGCGTTCTTTGAGTACTTGCTGCAGGTGCCCGCCAACCGAATCGGTTATGGGCAACTTACGTTGCCGCAGTTGAAGATGCTACAAGAAGTAATCACGTTAAGCGTGTTTGTGCCGTTCAGCGTGTATTACATGCGACAGCCTATACGTGTGGACTTACTGTGGGCTGCGATTTGCATGTGCGGAGCAGTCTATTTCATGTTCCGTGGTCTGCCGCTGGGAGAGTAACTATTGATCACGGCAACGCTGCAGTGCGGCGTTCCCAATCAGCTTTTTCGGCCAGCACCATTTCCGCCACTTCGTCCCACGTGCCTGCGCGGGCCGGGCAGTTTCTCGTTAGTTGAGTTTGTGAAGACGATCGTCTTCGCCCCATCGGCTCGCAGTCGCTCCACGTTGGTTGGCGAATCTTCGATGTAAAGATCCGCGCCGACTGCTGTCTTCTCCTGCATGAAACACAGGTCCCAGTAGGGAATATCGTGCCGGTCGAGCCACTGAATGGTTTGACTCACTGCGATTTGGTGGAAGTATTTGATGAACAGGCGATGGGTGATAATACGAATCCGCACGCCCGCCTTGGATAGCCGACGAAGCGCTTGTGGGGCACGAGCCGTCGGCGGTAGCTTCAAGAACAACTCCCGCTGCATCACCGCAAATTTGTGAAGCGCATCGTAACCGCCCGGCGCTCGAGCCACGCCCCATTCGGCCAAACCCCACGAGATTCGCTCGGGCAACGACTCGAGACTTACGCCAAGCCATTCGGCCGCGATTGGACGCAGACCGCCGTAGAAATCAGCAACAACGCCGTCGAGATCGACGCCGAAAACAAAAGAGCGATCAGTCATGAATGCAGGATACAGGATGCGCGATGCAGACGGCAGGGATGCGACGATTTTCCCAACACTCTACTTCCCGGCCCTGCCTACGAATCGCCAAGAAACTTCTGCAGCACATCATCCGGCGCGGCGCATAAGTGCTAGGTTCCATCGAACAGCTCGCACGGCCTTGGCTGAGCGAGCGCATAGCGCTGGAATAGCCGAACAGATTAGCTAGCGGCGCTTCAGCGTGAAGCACAGTGGCGGTGCCTCGCGATTCAGTACTATGAATGATCGCACGCCGTTGTTGCAGATCGCTCACCAAGTCGCCGACGTGCTCGTCCGGCGTGCTGACTTCCAATTTCATAATCGGTTCCAGCAACACTGGTCCAGCAGCTCGAAGTGCTTGATCAAAAGCGTGATTCGCGGCCGTACGGAACGCGATCTCTGACGGACCGCTCTCGCCGACTTCACCTCCCAGGACAGTCGCTTTGAGTCGCATGAGAGGGAAGCCTAACAGCCCGCCCCCCTGCCCTGCACTTTCGAGCTCCTCGAGCACAACGGTCAACATCTCCATCGGCAGGCCATGTTGCAGCGAGTTCGTGACCGTCACCGGCAGGAGGCCTTTTTCAAACGGCTCGACGCGAATCCGCACCTTCGCGGCGTGCTGAACGCCTTGAATCATGCGGCTGCACTCGCCGGTTGCCTCGGCGGCTTTGGCGATCGTTTCGCGGTAACTCACACGCGGCTTATGCACTTTTACATTGAGCTTAAAGTCTCGCAGCAGCCGGTGCTGAATGACTTCGAGATGCAATTCGCCCATACCGCTAATGAGTGTCTGCCCAGTTTCCGGGTTTTCTTCAGCCCGGAACGTCGGGTCCTGCTTCCGCAACATCGTAAGCGTTTCAGCAAGTTTCTTGCGGTCTTCCGTGCTCTCGGCTTCGATTGCCATCGAGATGACCGTCTCCGGGAAGTCGATCGATGCCAGCAGAATCGGTTCGCGAGTGTCGCAGAGCGTATCGCCTGTGATCGAATCGCGTAACCCGATGACGCCGACGATGTCCCCCGCCCTTGCCGAAGTAAGCTGTTCGTCTTTCTTGCTCGCGTGGATACGCCAAAGCTGGGCGACGTTCTCTTTCTTGTCGCGCGTCGAATTCAGCACACGCGAATTCGGATCGAGCGTGCCGGAATAGATGCGAATCCACGACAAGTCGCCCGTTTTATACGGCTGGATTTTGAATACCAAACCGCAAAACGGCTCCGATGGGTCAGGCTTCCGTTTGATCGTTTTTTCTGGTTCGCTAGCCGCCGCAGCTTCGGCTGCCTTGCCTTTCCCTCGCGGTTTGTGCGCAATGTCGACACCTTCGACCGGCGGCACATCCGCCGGATTCGGCAAATACGCGGCCACGGCGTCAAGAATCGGCGCAACGCCCACGCCGTGAAGCGCGGATCCACACAGCACCGGTTGAATCTGCAAATGGAGAGTGGCTTCGCGCAGCACATTGTGAATCAGCGGCTCGGGAATCTCTTCCTCAGCAAGCGCGAGCTCCATCAACTCGTTGCTGTAGTTGTAGAGCGACTCCAACATCCGCTCGCGCCAGAGTTGGGCTTCACTAGCGAGGTCGCCATCCTCAATATCTGCCGCGATGATCTTGTTCCCATCTTTTCCTTCGGGGAACGTGAGCAACTTCATCCGCACGAGATCGATCACACCGCGAAACGGATTGTTCGTATGGGCTGGACCCTGGCCGACTGGAATTTGGAGCGCGACTGCGTTCGCACCGAGCCGGCTCGCCATCTCTTCGTAAACCGATTCGAAATCGGCCCCCTCGCGATCCATCTTGTTGATGAACGCAAGCCGCGGCACCTTGTACTTATTTGCCTGCCGCCAAACCGTTTCGCTCTGCGCCTCAACGCCTTCCCGGGCGCTAAAAACCACTACACCGCCGTCGAGCACACGCAGACTGCGTTCCACCTCGGCCGTGAAATCTACGTGCCCCGGTGTGTCGATGAGATTGATTACGACGTCTTTCCACGGAAACTGCACACACGCGGAATAGATCGTGATGCCGCGCTCGGCTTCCTCTGGGTCGTCGTCCGTGGTCGTCGTTCCCCGATCTACTTCGCCAGCCCGATGCTTCGCGCCACTGGCAAACAGCATCCGCTCAGTTACGGTCGTCTTGCCCGCATCAATATGCGCGATGACACCGATGTTGCGAATTTTTTCGAGCGGAATAGCCATGATGCTTGCGGCGCATAAAAAACGCCGCGGCCTTTTTGGGCCGCGGCGTACTGTGATTCAGTACTACCACGCGAAGTGCGCGAACGCTTTGTTGGCGTCGGCCATGCGATGGACGTTTTCACGCCGACTCACAGCCGCACCTTCGCGGTTGAACGCGGCGACGAATTCGTCGGCCAGCTTCTGAGCCGTCGGGCGGCCCTTCTTTTCCCGAATCGCCATCAGTACCCAGCGAATCGCCAACGATTGTTGACGCGTGCGATTCACTTGCATCGGCACCTGGTAAGCCGCACCGCCGACGCGCTTGCTGCGAACTTCGATCGATGGCTTCACATGCTCAAGCGCTTGCGTGAAGACTTCGATCGGTTCCTTATCGGGAACACGCTTCTTCACGATTTCGAGCGCATCGTAGAACACGTTTTGTGCGACGCTTTTCTTGCCGTCATGCATCAACGTGTTGATGAACTTCGAAGCGAGCAGCGACCCGTATACGGGATCGGGCTTAAGTTGTTTGCGACTGGAAGTGATGCGACCCATTTATAAATTTCCGAATGACGAATGTTCGAATGACGAATGCAATACTGACGACTCCGAAGACTTCCTGAACGAACACTCTGTTCGTCATTCGTCATTCGTCATTCGTCATTTTCACCTAGCTCTTCTTCGCCCCGTACCGGCTGCGGGACTTCTTGCGGCCTTGAACGCCGAGCGTATCGCGGGCACCACGGACAACTTGGTATCGCACACCGGGAAGATCGCGAATACGACCGCCGCGCACGAGCACAATACTGTGTTCCTGCAGCGAATGGCCTTCGCCCGGAATGTAAACAGTCACTTCCTTGCCGTTCGATAGGCGTACGCGGGTAATCTTCCGCAGTGCGGAGTTGGGCTTCTTTGGAGTCATCGTCCGCACGAGCAAACACACACCGCGTTTCTGCGGGCACTTATCGAGCACGGGCGACTTGGAGAACTTCCGCTTCGCCTTGCGGCTGCGGCGGACAAGTTGATTAATTGTCGGCATGAATCGCCTTCTAACAGGGCAAACAGACAAACGCGTAGAAACCAATAAGTTTACGCCTTTGGGGGAGGCCGTCAAGGGCGGGAATTTTGGCTAAATGGCCGCCAAAATTAGGATGACAGCCCGAGTCTTATTCCAGCTTCGATTTCGATGCGACTTGTGGCACCGATGTGTCGATAAATACGTCCACCTGCTGGCCGACGAATAATTTGTTATTGGTTGGCCCATCAACCGCGTAAATCACCTGCAATACACGGGTATCAACTCGCTCTGTGTTATCGCCAGTAAGTGATTTTTTCGGAATCACGTACGGTTCGATCCGCACGAAACGCAGCGGGAAGAAATCCTTTGACTGGCCTTTAAGCACCGCGCGGGCCGGCGCGTCGGGTACAAAGCGCGGAATGTCATACTCGTCAATATCAACTCGTACGTTGAGCTGCTTCGTTGCGCCCAGCACGATTAGCGCCTGCTCCGCCATGGCTTGTCCCGGCATGGCACCCACGAATTCACCCGGCCGAACGTTAACTTGCAGCACCTCGCCATCAACGAGTGCTCGCACGGTGAGGCGATCGATTTCAGTTTGCGCCTGTTGCACCTGAGCCTTTTCACGCTCGACCGCGGAACGGGCGACGCGCTTTTCCGGTTCCCAAGCGCCGGCTTTCAGCAAGTTGAAATCTGCAACAGCTTTGTTATAGCGCTCCTGGGCCTGCTCGGCCGCCATCTTCCGTCCTAGAAACTCTTCCTCGGATGTTGCGTGCTGCGGAAGAAGTTTCTCGCGGCGAGCTGTTTGTTGCGCCCAATTATCCCAATCAGCCTTCGTCTCACGGACTTTTGCCTCCGCAGCCGGAAGTTCTTCGGGCCGCGGCATCGCCTCGAGTCGATCAAGCGAGCTCTGTGCGTCAGCGAGCATCGCCTTGCGAACCGCGAGTTCCGCCTTCTTATCGCGATCATCAATTCGAAACAGAGGATCGCCAGCGTTAACGCGCTGACCAACTTTTACACACACTTCAAAGATAATCCCCGGCAGCGGCGTGCCGATTGAAATGTTTTCCGTTTCCGGCTCGACCATGCCTGCTCCGGCCACCGAATTTGCAAATGGGTTCGCCGCCGGTTGCACAGGCGGCGGCACGACCGGCACTCGTTGCTTCGCGTCCGCCATGTACTTAACAGCGAATGCGATCAAACCGATCGCCACGACCGGCAGTCCAAACTTGGTCAACACGTTTAGAAGTTTTGAAATCATGTGAAAAGCCATGAACGGCGTGCCGCGCGTTCTACGCGATCAATGCCGTTTCCTGTTTGTGGTCCCGTTCCAAAGAAACAATATGCCCGTCATCCATTCGGGCGAGCGTATCGGCAAATTCGAAGATCCGGCTGTCGTGCGTGACGATGATCACGGCCCGATCTCCCTCGATTGCGACCGACTGCAACAGCTCCAAGATCGTGTGACCCGTCTTGGCGTCGAGCGCCGAAGTCGGCTCGTCGCACACCAACAAATGCGGATGGTGGACGAGCGCCCGAGCAATCGCCACGCGTTGTTGCTGACCGCCGGAGAGTTGCCCCGGCAAATTGTTCATTCGTTCGCCCATTCCGATCTTGGTGAGCAACTTTTTCGATTCTGCTAGCGCGTCCCGCTTGGAATAACCTTGAATCACAAGTGGGACGGCCGCGTTCTCCGCCGCTGTGAGAGCGGGCAGCAAGTTGAACTGCTGAAAAACGAATCCGACATTCGTCCGGCGAAATGCAGTACGCCGCCAAGATGAGAGCCGCGTCAACTCGGTTCCAATCGCGACCACGCTGCCACTGGTTGGTCGCAAGATGCCCGCAATAACCGAAAGGAGCGTCGTTTTGCCACAACCGCTGGGGCCGACGAGCATCGTAATTTCGCCGGGATACACGTCCAGGTTTACGCCGCGCAGGGCGTGCACTTCGGCGTTGCCGCTGCCGTATACTTTCTTCACGTCGTGGCAGGCAATCAGCGGCTTTGATTTGTCAGCGTTCATCGTATTTAGCCTTGAAAAACCACAGCCGGCTCAACGACCATCACCCGTTGCATACTCAACATGCTCGACAAAATGCTGATCGCGCCCACGGCGAGGCCCGTGCCAATAAACACTTCGGGCGCCATGTAGAATGCGAGTCGCGAACCCGGCGCCGTCGCAATTTTTCCGAACCAGGTCGCAGCACCGATGCCGAGACCGAAGCCAATGAGGCTGACCAGCATCGCTTGCAACAGGATCATCCCCATTAGCGACCAGTTGCCAGCGCCCATCGCTTTCAGCGCTCCGTATTGCTTGATGTTTTCGATCGTGAACAAGTAAAACGTTTGCGCCGCGATAGCCGTGCCCACGATGAAACCGAGCGCGACAGTAATACCGAAGTTGAAAGGAATCCCGGTCTTCCGCATGAAGTAGTTCATCGTGATCCATTCGAATTGCTTGCCGGTCACGGCACGCATGCCGGTTTGAGTTTGGATCCGTTTGCAGACTTCATCCACGGTGAGCCCTTCAGCCGGTTCAGCAAGAATGAACGAGAGCACCTTGCGCTCGGGCGGAACAAAGTTAAGCGCCTGCGTATACCGCGTATAAACGACGGGAAAAGTTTGAAACGTGCGGTTCGCTTTGCAGATGCCTACGATCTCGGCCACGTGATCATTCATCTCGAATCGCTTTCCGATCCGCGGTTCTTCGTGAGGCCAAAGCAACTGATAGCCCTCAAGATCCATGATGACGGCATCTGGCTTGCGGAGATCAAAAACACTTCCTTTGACCATTTTGGGCGGAGCACCGACGAGTGTCGCATCATCCAGCCCGAGCAAAATCGTCTGTTGAAAGTTGCCATCTTCCAGCCGCGAACGCGTCAGACCTTTGTACAATCGCACAGCCCACGACACGCCCGACACGCCACGCACCCGGTACAAATCGTTGTCGGAAAGAGGCTTCACATCGTCTGAAAACTGCACATTCGGATCCATGACCCAAATGCTGGCTCCTTGAATGTCTCGAATCTGCCCGCTCGTTTGCAGCATCAGCCCGCAAAAAATCGATGCTTGCTGCGCGATGAGCAACGAAGCGAACGCAATGCCCAGGATGATTCCCAGGTACTTGCCGCGATTTCCCGTGAGCATTTTGAGCGCAATCCAGCTCATCGAATCGCTCCAGTGCCGGACGAGCGCGAGAGCGATTTGATGGCCGCCAATGAAAAGCCGGTGATGTGCTTCGACAAACGGTCCATGTCAAACGATGCGTACTCGTCGGCGGTTAACAAATTGCGGATTACGGGATCGGCGAAGTGGTAAAACAAGCACTGCCCGACAATGCTAAAGGCAATCAACCGTAGCTCCTCGTGGGGCGCTGCTGCGGGAGTTAGCTCGCGCAGGATTTGGAGCAATATTTCGAACTGCGGGCGGATCGAGGATTGCACAAGCTCGGCACAAGCTGCGGTGGGATTGGCCATTTCCCGCATCATCAGCTTCGAGTGCCACGTAGCGCCGGGGCCACTACGAACGCGACGTACAAACGTGCCGATGAAATCAGCGAGCTTCTTTTCTGGATTGGTGTCGTCGCCCCACGGCGGCAATGGAAACTGCTCCATTCGCCAGCGATGAGCTTGGCATACGGCCTCGACATATAAACGTTGCTTATCGCCGAAGTAGTAATTGACCGCTGCGATATTGGCACCAGCGCGTTGACAGATATCACGCACAGTGGTGCCATCGAAACCGCGTTCGGCGAAAATCTCCCCAGCGGCCGTCGTGATTCGCTCGCGCGTTGTATCTGTCTCTGTGGTCGACATAGAGGAACCAGAAAAACACATGTTTCAAACATTTGTTTTAATCAATTGTATCATGATCGTGATTGGGGGCAATGGCGAAAAGAACATGAACAACCGCACAAAAAGAGAGGCGAGTTCTGGCGTCTGCCAGAACCCGCCTAAGATGTTTGAGTCACGAGAGTTGCGATCGAACGTCGGTTATTCGTCGTCATCCGCAGTCCGTATAGCTCCGCCTAGTAAGTCGTCTAGACTCGTTGGTGCTGGTTGTTGTTGCGGTGGTGGCATATGGGAAGCGGCATCGCCGTTGCCGCCACGTTGTTCGCTGGCAACTGCCGCCGATTCGAGTAACGGGAACGCACGTTCGAGCACGCGGCCCTTCTCGGCTGCTAGCGCCTCGAGAGCTTCGGGTCGAATGCGAACTTCGGCCTCGTGAATATTGCGGAACCCGGTGCCTGCCGGAATCAAGTGGCCGAGGATCACGTTCTCCTTCAGACCAACGAGGTGATCGGTACGACCCGCAAGGGCCGCTTCCGTGAGCACCTTCGTTGTTTCTTGGAAACTCGCGGCCGAGATGAAACTGGAGCTTTGCACCGAGGCCTTCGTGATCCCCAACAGTTGCGTAGCAGCCGTAGCCCGTTTCGGCTTCGTACCCTTCGCGAGCTCGCCACCGAGCGATTCGATCTGCGCGTTGGCTTGATCCAAAACATCCTTCGGCACGATCGCGCCAATAGCGTATTCGCTGTCACCCTTCTCGGTGATCTTCAGGCACTGCATGATCTGGTCGTTGGCCTGACGGAAGTCAAACTTATCCATCACGCTGCCAGGCAGCAGGTTCGTATCGCCCGGGTGCTCGATTCGCACCTTGCGCAACATGCGAGCTACGATAATCTCGATGTGCTTATCGTTGATCTCGACGCGTTGGCTGCGGTACACGTTTTGGATTTCACGCGTAAGGTATTGCTGCACGGCTTCTTCACCGGAAATGCGAAGAATATCGTGCGGTACCAGCGGACCATCGACAAGCGCATCGCCGGCTCGCACGGTGTCACCCGAATGCACGCGCAAGTGCTTATTGTGCGTAATCAGGTGTTCGCGCTCGATGCCGCTTTCGCTACGGACAATAATTGATCGCTTGCCGCGCTTCTTTTCGCTGAGTAATTCGACTGTGCCGTCGATCTCGGCGATGACCGCCGGATCCTTCGGCTTGCGGGCTTCGAAGATTTCCGTCACGCGCGGCAGACCGCCCGTGATGTCTTGCGTACCGGAAGCCTCACGCGGTGTCTTGGCGACGAGCGTACCCGGCGTAATCATTTGGCCTTCATCGACTTCCAAGTGAGCCCGCTCGGGCATGTAGTAGAAGTCGAGAATCTTGCCATCGGCCGGATCTTCGACAACGACCTGCGGGTGCATGTCGCCTTTGTGTTCCATAATGACGAAACGAATGTGACCGCTGGGATCCTTTTCGCTCCGCATCGTTTGGTTTTCAACTAAGTCTTCGAACCGAACCCGTCCGCCGGTTTCGGCCAAAATCGGAATACTGTGCGGATCCCATTCGCACAGCACGCCGCCCGCAGGAACGATGTCGTTCTCGTTAACCTTGAGAATGGCGCCAGCCGGAACTTCGTACTTCTCGACTTCACGGCCCTTGTCGTCGACGAGTGAAACTTCACCGTTGCGGGCAAGGACGATCTTTTGGCCTTCGTCATTGGTAACGACTTTGAGCCGTGTGTACTTCACAATACCGCCACGCTTGGCTTTGATATCGCTTTCCTCGACATCGTGCTGACCGACGCCGCCGATGTGGAACGTACGCATCGTGAGCTGAGTACCTGGTTCGCCGATCGATTGGGCGGCGATGATGCCGACGGCCATCCCCTCTTCCACCAGCGAACCGGTGGAAAGGTCCATGCCGTAGCACCGCCGACAGATGCCGAGGGCCGCATCGCAGGTCATGCCGCTACGGACCTGAATCTTTTCCAGGCCAAGCTCTTCGATCCGTCGACCGATCTCGGAGGTGATTAGCTCGTTTTCAGCGACAATCACCTCGTCCGTAATTGGGTTCACGATGTTGGTGCGGCTCACGCGGCCTTTAATCGAGTCGGCCAAGCCGACTTCGACTTTTTCACCGCGATAGATGATGCCTTTCGTGATCCCCTGCGTCGTGCCACAGTCTTCCATCGTGATGACGACGTTCTGTGCAACGTCCGCGAGCTTACGCGTAAGGTAACCCGAGTCGGCCGTCTTAAGAGCCGTATCGGCCAAGCCCTTACGAGCACCATGTGTCGAGCTGAAGTACTCAAGCACGGTCAAACCTTCGCGGAAGTTCGCCTTGATCGGCGTTTCGATAATCTTGCCGCTCGGCTTCGCCATCAACCCGCGCATACCGCCGAGCTGACGCATCTGCTCGACACCACCACGAGCACCGGAGTGGGCCATCAAGAAGATCGGGTTCACGTATCCACCCGTGCGGTAGTCGCTTTCGAGCGCAGCCATCATTTCCGTCGTGATTTGTTCACGCGCGTGTGTCCAAGAGTCGAGTACCTGGTTGTAACGCTCGCCCTCGGTGATGATACCGCGTTGGTACAGCTTGTTCTTCTTGAGAACTTCCTTCTCGGCCGCCGCGATAATTCGCGACTTTGCTTCCGGCGTGATCAGGTCGTCCGTCGCAAACGACAAACCACTCCGCGTTGCGAAACGGAAGCCGAGCTGGTTCATGTCGTCCAGCAAGTTAATCGTTCGGCTCCGACCCAACATTTGGTAGCAATCGCTGATGACGCGCGCAAGCTGCGACGACCGCAACGCGATGTTGTAGAACGGCATGCCCTTTGGCAGGACCATGTTAAAGATCACCCGACCGACGGTCGTATCGACAATTTTGCCGAACCCCGTTTTCGCCTCGTAGTCTTCACGCATGCACCGATACTTCGGCAGGCGCACTTTGATCTTCGCGTGGGTGTGAATCTTGCCGGCAGCGTAGGCCATCTCAACTTCTTCTGGCGACGAGAAAATCATGTCGTCGCCCTTGGCCTCAGGCACGGTCATCGTCAGGTAGTAGCAACCCATAACCACGTCTTGCGACGGGCTGATAATCGGAGCGCCGTTGGCTGGGCTGAAGATGTTGTGCGTGCTCATCATCAGCGTATGCGCTTCAACTTGGGCCTCGATCGAGAGCGGCAGGTGAACGGCCATTTGGTCGCCGTCGAAGTCGGCATTGAAGCCTTTGCACACCAGCGGGTGAAGCTGGATGGCGTTGCCTTCCACGAGCACCGGCTCGAACGCCTGGATACCCATGCGATGGAGCGTCGGAGCGCGATTGAGCAGCACCGGATGGTTGCGGATTACCTCTTCGAGGATATCCCACACTTCATCATCCTTGCGCTCAAGCATTTTTTTCGCGCTCTTGATCGTATCGGCGTGGCCGAGTTCTTTCAGGCGACGAATGATGAACGGCTGATAAAGTTCGAGCGCGATCTTTTTCGGCAAACCGCATTGATGCAGCCGTAGACTTGGACCGACGACGATCACGCTACGGGCCGAGTAATCGACACGCTTACCGAGCAGATTCTCGCGGAAGCGGCCCTGCTTACCCTTGATCATGTCGGTGAGCGACTTGAGCGGGCGATTCGACGAACCAAGCACAGGTCGCTTACAGCGATTGTTGTCAAAGAGCGCGTCGACCGATTGCTGCAACATCCGCTTTTCGTTGCGGATGATCACTTCCGGCGCATTGAGATCGACCAACTTCTTGAGCCGGTTGTTGCGGTTGATAATGCGGCGATACAGATCGTTCAAATCACTGGTGGCGAAGTTGCCGCTATCGAGCAATACGAGCGGGCGTAGATCCGGCGGAATCACCGGGATCACATCGAGCACCATCCACTCGGGCTTGTTGTCCGAATCGCGGATCGCCTCGACCGTTTTCAGTCGATTGATCAGGTCCTTTGCCTTTTGCTTCGATCCCGTGTCTTTAAGATCCTGACGAAGATCGACAGACAACTTCACGAGATCGAGCGCCTGCAGCAGTTTGCGGATCGCTTCGGCGCCCATCGAGGCTTCAAACGAGTTCTCGCCAAATTGCTCACGGGCCGTGCGGTACTCTTCTTCCGTCAGCAGTTGCTGCGGCTTGAGCGCGGTATCGCCGGGATTCGTAACGACGTAATCCTGGAAGTAAATCACCTTTTCCAAGCTGGTCGTCTTCATCGCGAGCAAGCTGCCAAGCCGGCTCGGCATCGCTTTGAAGAACCAGATGTGCACGACCGGCGCGGCCAGCTCGATATGGCCCATGCGCTTGCGGCGCACACGGCTGTGAGTCACCTTCACGCCGCAACGATCGCAGATCATGCCCTTGTACTTCATGCCGCGGTACTTACCGCAGGCGCATTCCCAGTCCTTTTCAGGTCCAAAAATGCGCTCGCAAAACAAGCCGTCCTTTTCTGGGCGGTAGGTGCGGTAGTTAATCGTTTCCGGCTTCTTAACTTCGCCGAAGGACCAGCTGCGAATATCGTGCGGCCGGGCCAGGCTGATCTTCACCGACGCGTAGTCGTTAATGCGATCGTAGCTGGCAGTATCTAAAACGTTGCTCATATTTGTCACGCTCCAGTGATAGGGAGGCGATACTTAATTTTTGTCGTCTCGGTGCTCAAATCCGCCGTTTTTCCAATTGCATGTTTAGGCCTAGGCCACGAATTTCATTCGTGAGCACGTCGAAGCTGGCCGGCGTGCCCGCTTCCAGCGTGTTCTCGCCTTTGACCATCGATTCGTAAATCTTGGTGCGGCCTTCGACGTCGTCGCTCTTAACGGTGAGCAGTTCCTGCAAGATGTATGCGGCGCCGTATGCTTCCAGCGCCCACACTTCCATCTCGCCAAACCGTTGACCACCGAACCGGGCCTTGCCGCCGAGCGGCTGCTGCGTGATGAGCGAGTACGGACCCGTGCTGCGAGCATGCACTTTGTCATCAACCAAGTGATGCAGCTTGAGCATGTAGATGTAGCCGACCGTCGTTTCCTGCTCGAAGATGTCGCCCGTGCGGCCGTCGTACAACTTCATTTTGCCATGCTTCGGCAAGCCCGCTTCGCTCAGCGTCGCGTTGATTTCCGTTTCCGCCGCGCCATCGAAAACCGGCGTAATCGCTCGGAAGCCGAGCTTGGCGCCGGCCCAGCCCAAGTGCGTTTCCAAAATCTGACCGACGTTCATACGGCTCGGCACGCCCAACGGATTGAGCATGATTTGGATCGGCGTACCGTCTTCCAAGTACGGCATATCTTCGACGGGCAAAATCTTCGAGATAACACCCTTGTTACCGTGCCGTCCGGCCATCTTATCGCCCACGGAAATCACCCGTTTCGTAGCGATGTAGACTTTCACCATCTGGAGCACGCCGCTGCGAAGCTCGTCGCCACGTTTCATCGAATTCAGCTTGCGATCGCGGGCATCGATGGCTTCTTCCACATTCGGCCAAAGCTGCTTGAACACCTTCTCAGCATCCTTCTTGCGCTGAGGGCTGCGCAGATCAAGCGCGTCGATTTTAAAACTGGAAGCACGTTCGGCGACGTAAGCAGGATCCTGATCGTGAATCATCGGAACGCCGTCATCGTCCGTCACCTTACGACCGATAATCGTTTCTACTTCGGTGATGAGTTCGCCGAATGCCGTTGCGATCCGTTCATTGCCTTCCTTCTCGGCTGCCTTGAGCGAGCGTTCGAATTCCTTACGTTGATCTTCGGTGAGGCTCATGCGGCGCGAGAATCGCTGCGTATCGATGACGATGCCTTCAACACCGGACGGCACTTCGAGCGAATCGTTCTTCACGTCTTCGCCTGCGCGACCGAAGATCGCGTGCAGCAGTTTTTCTTCCGGCGTGAGCTCGGTCTTGCTCTTTGGCGAAACCTTACCTACGAGAATATCGCCTGGCTCGACGAACGTGCCGATTTGCACGATGCCGTTCTCATCGAGGTTACGAAGCATCTTTTCGCTGACATTCGGAATGTCGCGCGTGAACTCCTCGCGGCCAAGCTTCGTTTCGCGAATCTCGACATCGAACTCTTCGATGTGCAATGACGTGTACGTGTCGTTCTTCACCAATTCTTCGCTGATGATGATCGCGTCTTCAAAGTTGTATCCCTCCCAAGACATGAACGCGACTAGCACGTTGCGACCCAGGGCTAGCTCGCCCTGGAATGTAGCGGCGCCATCCGCAACGACCTGACCTTTTTCGACCTTGTCGCCAACTTTCACAATCGGCTTCTGGTTTTGGCAGGTCCGCTCGTTGAGGCCGACGAACTTCCGCATGCGATGAACTTCCGGACCGATTTCGATCCGGTCGGCATCGACATACGTCACCGTGCCCTTATGGCCAGCGCGAATGATCATGCCCGAGTGGAGCGCGACATCGATTTCCAAACCCGTGCCAACAATCGGCGGCTCGGTCACGAGCAGCGGCACTGCTTGCCGCTGCATGTTGGATCCCATGAGCGCGCGGTTCGCATCGTCGTGCTCAAGGAACGGAATCAAACCCGCCGACACGCCGATCATTTGACTCGGCGTGACATCGATGTACTGAATTTGGTCGATCGGGATCAACTCAAAGTCGGCCCGATGGCGAGCGACGATCGTATCTCCCTGAATCTTGTCGTTCTCAATCGGCGAGTCAGCCGAGGCGACGTACGCTTCCGATTCTTCATCGGCACGCAGCCACACAACCTCGTCCATGAGTTTGCCTTTGGTCACCCTGCGATAAGGTGTGATCAAGAAGCCGTACTCATCAACGGCCGCGTACATCGCGAGGCTAGAAATGAGCCCAATGTTCGTACCTTCAGGCGTCTCGATCGGGCAGATGCGGCCGTAGTGCGAAATGTGCACGTCGCGCACTTCGAAGCCAGCCCGCTTACGATTCAAACCGCCCGGACCCAATGCCGACAACCGCCTCTCGTGCGTGAGCATAGAGAGCGGATTCGTTTGATCGACAACTTGCGAAAGCTCACCACGGCCGAAAAAGTACTCGATTGCCGCCGAAATACTTTTCGGGTTGATGAGACTGCGCGGCGTCATGTCCTCAATGTCTTTGAGGCTCATCCGTTCCTGCACGGTGCGGCGAAGCTTCAAAAAGCCCTTCCGCATTTCGTCGGATGCCAGTTCATCAATCGTGCGCAACCGGCGATTGCCTAAGTGGTCGATGTCATCCACATGTGCATCGCCTTCGCCTGCGACGAGGTTCATCAAATATTTCACGGCATTGATGAGGTCCTCAGGCCGTAGCACCATCTCATCTTCCGGAACCGTAAGCTTGAGCTTCCGGTTCATGCGGAAACGACCGACGCGACCAAGCCGGTAGCGATTCGTGTCGTAGAACTTTTCGTGGAACAAGGCCTTGGCCTTTTCCAATTGCGGCGGATTACCGGGTCGCAGGCGTTGGTAAATCCGCAGCAGCGCTTCTTCGTGGCTGGAGGTACCATCATCCGTAAGCGCATTCAGCAGTATGTTCGTTGCTGGCGGCTCCATGATCTCGACCATTTTGAGGCCGGAGTCTTTGATCGTTTCGGCAGCCGTCTTCGTGATCCGCTGCCCATTCTCGATGATGATTTCACCGGCCCGCTCGCTACCGACCGGATACACGACATCGCCGACGGCGACCTTGCCTTCGAGCTTCGCCGTACTGCGGGCATCGGTAATCTTTTGTTTCGTCGTTTCGTAGAACGTGCGCAGAATGTCGGCATCCAGGCCGTACTTCGGGTCCATCGCGCGGAGCAGCGTTACAACTGAAAACTTACCGCTTTGGTCGATGCGGACAGTAATACTGTCCTTTTTTGTGGTGTTGATTTCAATCCAACTTCCGCGCTCGGGAATTACGCGGCAGCTGTAAAGCCGTCGTTCGCCCGCTTCCATTTCGGAAACGAAATCGATACCAGGGCTGCGATGCAACTGGCTCACCACGACGCGTTCGGCACCGTTGATGATGAATTCACCACCGCCCAGCATGATTGGCAGGTCGCCGAGGTACACTTCTTCCTCGATCGGTTGCTCTTTGTTGAGCCGCAGCCAAATGCGGAAGGGCCGCCCGTACGTCAAACGCAACTGGCGGCACTCATCCGGTTCGTACCGCGGCTTTCCCAATTCATACCGCACGTATGAGAGCGCAAGCTTCTTGTCGTAGCTTTCGATCGGGAAAATTTCGCGCAAAACGCCTTCCAAGCCCTCATCTTTGCGCTTGTCGGAAGTCGTGTCGTATTGTAAAAACCGCGCGTAGCTCTTCGTTTGGATCTCGGTAAGATCCGGAATCGAATAAGGCGTGCGACCACTGCCGAAGCGGCGGGTTGTGGAGGTTTCTAAACGGCGTCGCGCAGTGACTGCCATGGGAATCGTTACTCCGTCTCAGAACGCAAAACCGATCGTACCGTAAGCCCGGCGACGCACACCCTGTGCGCAGCCGCCAGTCGCGGCATCGACCGACATGCAGAAATAAGAAACAAGCGATTGGAGACGCTCATGCAAAACGATGCTAAGCCTGACCGACCGATCGCGCCACCCAACAGGTGAGCGGCGCTTAAGGAATTATCCAACGCCAACTCGAGATGGCCAGCCACTCGAGTTATCTACGCTCGACTACTTGATCGAAACGCTCGCGCCAGCAGCTTCCAATTCGGTCTTCAACTTCTTGGCATCTGCTTCGGACAGGGCTTCCTTGATCTTGCTCGGAACACCCTCGACCAAGTCCTTGGCTTCCTTCAAACCCAAGCCGGTGGCTTGGCGAACGACCTTGATCACGCTGATCTTGTTGTCGCCAAAACCATCCAGCATGACGTCGAATTCGGTCTTCGCAGCCGGAGCTTCCGCACCGCCGCCAGCAGCTGGGCCGGCCATCATTACCGCACCACCGGCCGCCGGCTCAATGCCGTGGACGTCTTTCAAGTAATCACTCAATTCCTTGGCCTCTTTCAAAGTGAGGCCCATGATCTGATCGCCCAATTTCTTGGTCGTATCAGCAAATTCCATGGTTGCGGTCGACATGGCTCGTATACCTTTCTCGTACTGGGTCGCGTGAACGTTGTTTGAATATGATTGCGTAGCGAGTCAAAACCCGCCGATTGTTCGTCGTTACTCGGCAGCCTTTTCGCCGCCTTCTTCTTCGCTCTTCTTCTTGATTTGGCTCGCGAGCTTGCTGCCGCAGCTGAGCAATTGACCCGACAATGTCGCGCCAACGCTCAAGATTTGGCCGCTCAAAATGCTCAGTTGCTCTTTGCGGCTAGGCCATTTGCTAACAGCCTTCACCTGGTCAGCCCCCAATGGCTGGCCGTCCATGACGCCGCCTTTAGCCGTTACCTTCTCGTAACCTTTTTCTTCCGTGATTTTAACGACTTCTTTGGCCAGCGAAATAATATCTTCGCCACCCCAAACCAAGGCCATGGTGCCTTGCGTGTTTTCGAACGCGCGCTCGAGGCGTGTACCTTCGGTTGCCCGCCGCGCGAGGCTGTTCTTCACAACCAACAGCTGGATGTTCTTCTTCCGCAGCCGCTGCCGCAGTGCAATGTTTTTATCGTTCTTGAGTCCGATCACATCGACCAACAGCGCGTCTTCCACGCCGTCGAGCCGAGTGCGAAGGTCCTTCGTGATTAAGTCTTTTACGAATTTGCTCATGACAATTCTCTGTAGCGCGGCAACAACCGCGGTTCTCAAACACTGGCCTCAATGACCAGTGAAATTAACGGTCTATACGGCCAACCGAACGCTCGGGCTCATCGTACCGCTGATGTGCGCGCCCTTGATGAACGCGCCCTTAACAGCACCCGGCTTCAGTGCGACGACTTTATCTAGAAACGCTTGAATGTTTTCGGAGAGCTTCGTTGCATCGAAACTCATCTTGCCAACAACCGCCTGCACAATGCCGGCCTTGTCGTTCCGGAACTCGACCTTGCCCGCCTTGTATTCGCTCACGGTCTTGCCAATTTCCGGCGTGACTGTGCCTGCCCGCGGCGACGGCATCAGGCCACGCGGACCAAGCACTTTGCCGAGCGGGCCAACCAGCTTCATCATGTCCGGCGCGGCAATGCAAACATCGAAGTCCGTCCAGCCATCCTTCACCTTGTTCGCGAGCTCTTCCTCACCAACGTGCTCAGCGCCGGCCGCCCTCGCCTCTTCGGCTTTCGCGCCCTTGGCGAAGACCAACACACGCTGCTGCTTACCAATGCCGTGCGGCAACACGATCGAGCCGCGAACCAATTGCTCGGCTTGCGTGTGATCAATGCCAAGGCGAATCGCGATCTCGACCGACTGATCGAACTTCGTGCCCTCATAACCCTTAAGCGTTTTGACAGCTTCCGGAATCGGCATCGCGTCTTCTTTACGCTTTTCTGCCAATGCCCGATATCGTTTGGATTGCTTTGCCATGACTGAGTACCGTTCTGTCTTTGATTCCCACGATCATCGATCGAGGATGTATTCTTAGTGGCCGACTATCGACCCAAGACTAGCCTTTAACGTCCAACCCCATGCTGCGAGCGGTGCCCGCGACCATATTGACAGCCATGTCGAGGTCGGTCGCATTGAGATCCGCCATCTTCGTCTTCGCGATCTCCTCCATTTGCGCCCGCGTCACCGAGCCAACTTTCTCCTTGTGCGGCACCGGCGAACCCTTGGCGATATTAGCTGCCTTCTTGAGCAGCACCGCCGCCGGCGGGCTCTTCGTGATGAATTCGAACGAACGATCGTTGTAAACCGTCACCACGACCGGAATCATCATCCCGCCGGCTTCCTTTGTGCGTTCATTGAACTGCTGCACGAACTGGCCGAGATTGATACCGTATTTACCCAGCGAAGTACCAACCGGCGGCGCAGGCGTAGCCTGTCCGCCCGGGATCTGAAACTTCGCCATTCCTGCAAATTGTTTTGCCATATCACTTTGCTCGCGCGACCAACGGTCGCGGCTTTATCTTTAAACTGCTTCGATCTGCCAATATTCCAATTCGACCTGCGTGCTGCGGCCGAAGATGTGAATCAACACGGTGACGCGGCCACTGGCCTCGTCGATCTTCGCGACTTCGCCTTCGAAGTTCTCGAAGTTGCCTTCCTTCACTTTGATCTTGTCGCCCACCGCAAACTTAATGTCGAGCTTCGGTGTTTCGCTGGTTTCTTCCTCATCCTTCTGGATGATGCGGGCAACTTCGCTGGCGAGCATCGGCGTCGGCTTGCCGCCGGCTCCGGTGAAATCACCCACACCCGACGTTTCGCGAACCGCAAACCAGGTATCGTCATTGATGTGCATGTGCACAACGATGTAGCCCGGGTACAACTTCCGCTCAACGACCTTCTTCTTGCCCCCTTTGAACTCCGTTACTTTTTCGGTCGGTACGACTACTTGATCGAAAAAGCGATCGTACCCTTCGATCCGCATCTTCCGCTCCAAGGCCTCGGCAATCGTTCGTTCACGATTGCTTTGCACCTTGAGGATGTACCAATCCATCCGAATGTCTTCCGGCTCATCGGATGCTAGCTCGACCGGTTTCCGCCGAGCGATTGCCGCGGGAGAATTTTCATCCTCCTGCGGTTCATCCTCTTCGATCGCTTCTTCCTCGGCCTCGGCCGCATCGGCTTCTTCCGCCAATTCTTCCTCGCCGCTAACCGAACTCACCTCTTCGGGCTCACGATGGACGTGAAGATCCATTTTTGGAGGTTCGGCTGGTGAAGTCGTCGCTTCTTCTGCCGCGCTGTGGCCGTTCGCTTCTTCGAGCGCAGTATCATCACTGCGATTGCTCACCGCGTCGTCTGCCACATGGGATGGTTGGTCGTCAGTCATTACTTAGGCCGAGTGCTTCGAACTTAACCAAAAACCGCCGTAATCAAATCGTCGATGCGATCCATCAACCACCGCAGCAGCAAGTCGTATCCGAATAAAATTCCCGCCATGAAGAAGATGACCAGCATGACAACCAACGACGCACGAAATAGTTCCGTGCGCGATGGCCATGAAACTTTGTTCATCTCTCCTTCAACGGAAATCAAAAAATCTGCAAACGTGGGCATCTGAACCACACGGAAGCTGGCCCACAATCCAAGGGCCAACACACCTAGTGGAACGAAGTACTTGACGATGTTCTGCTGCGATACCGACCAATTCGGGTTATCGCTGACAATCCCACCTAAATACTTGCTCAACGTCCAAGCACCCAAAACCACGATTACCGCGAACGAATAAAAAGTCGCCTGTCGCGCAATCCTGCCTTGGCTTCGCTTGTACAAACCAAAGCGAAAAAATTCCTGAAACATCCCGATCTGAGTGTCGCTAGCCACGATTCTTCACTCACTCCATTAATTGATGACGTCGTAGCAAACTCGATCTGAAAAACTTCCACAACCAATTTCACCGAAACCATCATCTAGCAGGGGCGGAGGGGCTCGAACTCTCAACCCCCGGTTTTGGAGACCGGTGCTCTGCCAATTGAGCTACGCCCCTAGGGCGAATGACGAACTTCCGAATGAACATAATGACGAATGGAATTCTCCAAACGCATTCGTCATTCGTCATTCGTCATTCTCTCATTTACTCCACAATCTTCGTCACAACACCCGAACCGACCGTCTTGCCACCTTCGCGGATAGCGAAGCGAACGCCTTCGTCCATGGCGATCGGCTTCGACAGCTCGACCTGAACGCGGGCGTTGTCGCCAGGCATGCACATTTCTGCGCCACCCAGCAAGTTTGCCGAACCGGTCACGTCCGTCGTGCGGAAGTAGAACTGTGGACGGTAACCGCTAAAGAACGGCGTGTGCCGACCACCTTCCTCTTTGCTTAGCACGTACACTTCGGCTTCGAACTTCGTGTGCGGCGTGATCGAGCCTGGCTTCGCCAGCACCTGACCACGTTGAATTTCTTCACGCTTCACACCGCGGAGCAAGCAACCAACGTTGTCGCCCGCCTGACCTTGGTCGAGCGTCTTGTTGAACATTTCGACGCCCGTGCAGGTCGTGCTCTTCGGAGCAGCTTCGAGGCCGATGATATCGACCGTGTCGCCGACCTTCACGATGCCGCGCTCAATACGACCGGTCGCCACGGTACCGCGGCCTTCGATCGAGAACACGTCTTCGATAGCCATCAGGAACGGCTTGTCGACTTCGCGAACAGGTTCCGGAATGTACGCGTCGATGGCATCCATCAACTCGCCAATGCACTTATTGGCTTCCGGATCCTTCGGATTATCGTAAGCAGCCTTTGCAGCGCCGCGGATGATCGGAATCTCGTCGCCCGGGAAGTCGTACTTCGTGAGCAATTCGCGAACTTCGAGCTCAACCAAGTCGAGCAACTCGGCGTCGTCGACTAGGTCGCACTTGTTGAGGAACACCACGATTCGCGGCACACCAACTTGGCGAGCCAGCAGAATGTGTTCGCGGGTTTGCGGCATCGGGCCGTCCGCCGCCGACACGACCAGGATCGCGCCGTCCATCTGGGCGGCACCGGTGATCATGTTCTTGATAAAGTCGGCGTGGCCTGGGCAGTCGATGTGAGCGTAGTGGCGCTTGTCGCGTCTCGTACTCGACGTGCGACACGGCGATCGTCACGGTCTTCGTTTCATCGCGCACCGTACCGCCCTTGGCGATTTCCGAATATGCCTTGGGGGTGGCTAATCCCTTCGCGCCTTGCACGGCCAGAATGGCGCCCGTGGTGGTCGTTTTACCGTGATCAATGTGACCGATCGTGCCGACGTTCACGTGCGGCTTTTTGCGTACGAATGTGTCCTTAGCCATTGTTCATTCCTGACTGACAACAAAAGGGAGTCAAAAAAAGTTGATTTTAAATTCTTCGTTATCGAACGCTGTCCATCGCAGGCCAACGTCGTCTTACTTCGCATTCAAAGCTGCTGATCAGACTTGAACTGATGACCTCGTCCTTACCAAGGACGCGCTCTACCAACTGAGCTACAGCAGCAGCACAGTCGAGAGCGGAGGGTCGAGAGTCAAGAGCCAGCAGAATTGTATTCAGCATTTTGGCTCTCGACTCTCGACTCTCGACTCTTGACCATTCGTTCAAAGCGGGTGAAGGGAATCGAACCCTCGTCATCAGCTTGGAAGGCTGTTGCTCTACCATTGAGCTACACCCGCTGATCAGTTGAGGGTCGATTGTTGAATGTCGAATGTCAGCAATTCATTTCCGACTCTCAACTCTCAACCCTAAACTATCTTTCCACTGGTCGAGGGTGGAGTGTCGAGGGTCGACAGCCGGAACTCTTCTGGCCCTCGACTCTCAACCCTAAACACTCGACTTTCTCTTTTCATTGGGGAGTGCAGGATTCGAACCTGCGAAGGCAGAGCCATCAGATTTACAGTCTGACCCGTTTGACCGCTTCGGTAACTCCCCGCGTTACAAGCAACTCGCCGCCGAGCCGCAAAGCTGAGAACCGATTCGCCGCAGCTCGCGCTCGCGGCCATCAGATTTCAACACGCGCCGACTCACCGATCATTCAAACGATCGAAGCTGGCTCGATGCCAATTCCAATCGCTCAAAACACTCACCGGACACACGGGGCGACAGCGCCTGCCGATTCGCCACGGCCACTCGTCGTGGCTCACTCCTTCCGATCCCAAAACCCGTCGCACTTTCCCCTAACTTCGCGCTCACGTTCACTTGACGAGCTAGCGGAGGGACTTGAACCCACAACCTGCTGATTACAAATCAGCTGCTCTGCCAATTGAGCTACGCTAGCGCATACGCTGGGAAACTCGTGCGAATCAGTTAATATACTGGTCCTCCGGCCCGCCGCAAGGGCGGCTGGCGAGAGATTTGCTGTATGCCATACGAGCCACCGTCGCGAATCTCTCCGGCTCGCGCAAAAGTGCAAATAGCAGAGCGTTTCCGATGGCCTCGGGTTCGCAGAGCCCTGCTGTAATGTCAATAAAAAACGGCTCGTTTCCTTTCAGAAACGAGCCGCCGTTGTACCCTTCTCGGACTTGCCGCGAAATCTGGTTCGCGGCCGATCAGAGCGTATCCAGCAGGATCTTCTCCTCTTGGGCGGCCTGTCGCAACTTGGACAAAGCCCGAGCTTCGATCTGGCGAATCCGCTCCTTCGTCACTCCCAGCGAAGCCCCGACCTCTTTCAAGGTCTGCGGCTCGTGCGAATGATCCAAGCCGAACCGGCCAATAATGATCTTCTGCTCGCGTTCGTCCAGCCGACGGAGGATTCGCTCGATCTGCGCTTCGCGCTGATTTTGCTGTCCTTCCTCGATCAGCGGGTTGCCGCGATGTTCTTGCGTCGCCGCGAACAACTCGTCCTGGCTCGTGCGGAACCGGTCGCGATGCTTGAACTCGCCCGGAATGGTCCGTGCAAAGTTCTTCATGATCGCCCAGCTCGCGTACGTGCTGAACTTGAACCCGCGCGAGAA
Source organism: uncultured Planctomycetota bacterium (assembly GCA_963733705.1). Taxonomy (GTDB): domain Bacteria; phylum Planctomycetota; class Planctomycetia; order Pirellulales; family Lacipirellulaceae; genus JABDGM01. The sequence continues at coordinate 148,934 of CAVTEJ010000016.1, forward strand.
GTCGAACTTCTCAACTGCTCGCAGCAAGGAAATATTTCCATCGCTCACCAGCTCAAAGAAATTCTGATCTGGCGTTACGTGGCGTTTCGCGATCGAAACCACGAGCCGCAAATTAGCCCGAGCGATTTCGTTCTTCGTCGCCACCGCTTGTTGGTTCAGCGATTCGATTTCGTCCATCAAGCTGGACTTCGGCTGGGCCGGATCAAGCTCGCGACGCAGCTTGGCCGCCCGGTATTTCAGGAAGTTGTACTTGCGGAACAAGTGCGCTTCCTGCTCGCGGGTAAGGAGCGGCATCTCGTACAAGCTCGCCAGGTACGGCGGCAAGCCAGACGGACGACGAGCCTTTTTGGCACCCGCCTCGTTCTCCGGCATTGGGCCCAAGCACGCTTTTTCGGCGCCCTTACGAGCAAACCGAGCGTTGTCGATAAAGTCGAGCGGCAACTCCATGATTCGCGCGGCACGCACTTCATTAATGACGCGATAAATCGTCGTCTTCGTGCGGCCGAACTGCTTCATGAGCTTATCGACCGACGAGCCACGCTTAAAACCCTGGTAAATCCGGGTCTTTTGCGCTTCCGTCAGCGGACCGTTCAAATCCGGGAAGATTGCCAATTCTGGATGTTGCTTATCGAACTGCCGAATCGTCGAGCGAATCGTCTCAATGCTCCGACCAGCCCGCTTCGCCAAGCGACGCGAGATTTCGGACTGACCACCCCCGGCACTAGCCAGGCGGCGAGCACGGTCGATGATCTCCAGCCGTTGTTCTTCGGTCAGTTGGCTAAACCGCGCACCGCGAGCCACGCGCTCGTGATTCGTTTTCACGAACCGATCGACGCTGCTGCGCAGAAAACCAACTCGCTTACGACCATCGAATACCAAACGTCGGCTGACGAGCCCAAGCTCACGCCACCGCGAAATGGTCTTCGTCGAAACGTTGAACTGTTTCGCCAGTTCTTCAACGGTCAGAACTTGCTCGCCAATATTGTCAGCCGCCATGTCGGCGGAATCCGACAAGTCTTCGACAAATAGGCGCAAGTCATGAAGCAGGTCTTCACCCAAGAACTTGCTTGTCACCGATTCACTCGGCCGATAGCCGGTGATCCGGAAGCAGACGTATTCATACGGATACGTCTTCTCGCCATCGATCTCGGCGATAAGTCGCTCCGCGGCTTCCACCTGCTGGAGTTTTTTGGGTCGGGGCGCGAACCGGATCTGTTGATCTCGGAGTTCACGCAATTCGGGGCTTTTGTATTCGCGTTGCATGGTTCACCTCAGTCTCTGCTACGGTCGTCTCCTACGAAGGTGTGGTGTTCCTTGCGAATCCCATCGCCCACAGCCGTGTCAATCAATTACGCATCTCGGTTCATTGAGGTGCGTGGTTGTAAGACAAGGCAATTCTGCTAACTGTAGCTTTGCGCTGTCCTCTCTTTCTAGTTCGTGTCGAGCCTCTGGTTTTTTTGCAGTTCTTGTGATTCGTGTTCCCAGTTGCCTGCTTGGCAGCCAAAACTGGTTACCCGTAATGGAGCAATTCCGGTGCCGCCAATCCAAAGTGTCCAGTTTGTCGGTCCGGCAGCTATTCGCCTTTAGGGGGATAAGATTGCAAGTCAAGGCCCCGCAATGCGATGACCGCTGTCATGTTGTACGCAATTAAGTCGAAATAGGTCGACCAAAAGTTCGCGCAATTCGGCGTATTCGCCTGCCAAGACCCCTATCTGCCAGTAAGTGTATCGATTTTATCCATTTACGCTGTATTGCTTTGCGTCAACTTGCAACGCTATCGCAGCGACCGCCAGTGGGAGTACGACGATGACTTTGACCATACAACGAAAACTTCCCATTTTTACATTTGGGCTTTCTGTGGAGGCTAACCGAACTTTCGGATGGACAGCCGATCGTTTCCTGGACGATTTAGGCGAAATCGAACCAGTGCCTAAATGGCAGGCAGTTGCCTCGCTCTAAGGAAGCAAATATGTCGGTTTGCCGACGCGCTCTCATACTGACCTCCGTCGTTCTTTTAGTTCATCAATTCGCTCAGGCGGGCGAGTCGATCGATCTGACGCCGCAGTACCAAGAAAACGGACTGATGCATGTCGCAATTCAGCTCGACGTCGGCGGTCACGACTTGATCCGCGCGACGAGCGACGACAAAGACGCACCCACTCAGAAAAAACTCCCCAGCAGCGTCGCCGCCAAACTGAGCTACGACGAACTGCGACTCTCCGACGCCACCGCGGCAACAAACGGCACGCCGCTGGCGATTCGTTATTACGACACTGCGGAAGCAGTTATCAAAGTCGACAACAGCGGTCGCGCCCCGAAACTCACCGACGACCATCGCCTCATCGTGCTCGCCCAAGCCGACCAGCGGCCGGCGTTGTATTGCCCGGATGCGCCGCTCGATCGGAAGCAACTTGATTTGATCGACGTTGTCGGCGATTCGTATGCCGTCGACCGCTTACTCCCTTCCAAACAAGTGGCGGAAGGGGCAACCTGGAACCACGATGCCACGGTCATGGGCCCATTGCTCACATTCGACACCGTTGCAGTCTGCGAGGTGCAAAGCGTTCTCGATAGTTGGAACGAAAACTTCGCCAAAATCCGCTTGGCAGGCGTCGTCCACGGCACCACCGATGGGGCGGCTGTCGAGCAGGAAGTGCGGGGCGTATACCTGTTTGACCGACGCTTACACCGCGTCACCCGCCTGAATCTCGCCGTCCGCGAGGAACGTGCAATTGGCGGCGCCACGCCAGGCCTCGACGCCGTTGCCAAGCTGCAAGTGGCGATCGACCCGATCGCAAAATCGGAACATATCACAGACGATGTCATCGCGCGTCTAAAAGACAGCCGACCGAACGCGATTCGCGAACTTTCGTTCGAAGCACCCAAGCTCGGGTTTCGCTTGGAGCACGATCGGCAATGGTATGACACGGCCGAAACCCGCCAGGCCGTGACATTGCGACGGGTCGATAACGGCGACTTGGCCGCCCAATGCACGGTCACGCAACTCCCTTCGAAATCAGCTGGCCGGCAGACTTCGCTCGAACAATTCCAGAAGGACGTCGAGTATTCGCTCGGCAAGAATTTCGGCGAGATGGTGTCCAGCCGCCATTGGCAAAACAAAGCGGGCCTCTATTGCTACGAAGTGGTCTCTCGCGGAGCAGTCGAGCAGATTCCCATGGAATGGCACTCCTACTTGGTGGCCCCGGAGAGTGGATCTCGCGTTTCGGTCGTGGTGACGATCGAAGCCCAAATGGTCGATCGCGTGGCGAACGCCGATCAAGACCTCGTCGAGTCGCTCCAATTATTTCCGGCCGTTCCTGAGTCGCAGGCGGCGCTGCAACCGGCTGGCCAAACGGTCAAATAGCGGTTCCTCTCTCCTGGTCGCGAATCTTCAGTTACAATCGTCGAAAGCCTCCTTGGCGGTTCGGCAGAGTACGTGATTTCAGGTTGAGCAATGCAAATTAGAGCGGAAAACGATCCACGATATTCTCGTAAGTTCCTGATCATGGGAATCTGCGCCATTGGCTTCGCACTGTGGTGTCTCAAGGACGGCATATTTAGTTATCCGGCGAAGCGGATGCAAGGGTTTGCTGAGTTCAAAGTCGACTACAAAAAACTGTTTCCGGATGACCATCGCAAAGCCCTGAGCGTTGAGCAATTTGAAGTCGTTGCTGACCACGAAGAAAAAAAGGAGTGGGATGAATACGCGCACGATCGTGGCATCCCCAGCGGACCAGGTATCAAGATGCAGTTCATCATGGCGACGATCATGTCTGTTGCGGGTCTGTATTTGATTTCACTGCCGCTGCGTGCTCGTGGGCGGTGGATCGAAGGGACAGACACCGGCATTGGGGCGAGTTGGGGCGAAAACGTGCGGTATGACGAAATCGAGGAAGTCAACAAACGCAAATGGCGCAGTAAGGGCATCGCTAAGGTCACGTACGTCAGCAATGGGAAGCGGCGGACGTTTGTCGTGGATGACTACAAGTTCGAGCGTTACCAGACTGACGCAATTCTGTATGAGCTCGAGCAGCGGATCGACGTGGGCCGCATTACGAACGGCCCGCCGGAGCCGGCGCCGGAAGGGCGCGTGGCGGAGATTCTGGGCGTGACGCCGGCTAGTGAGCAGGTCGCGCCAGTATAGTTTGCGGCGTGCTAGCAGCTTGTTTTGCCGGCAAACTCCGCTGGCAGGCTGTTGCGTATTCCAGTAGAGTCTCGCTCCCGCCCGCCGATAAAGATAAGGGAGTATTTTGCGCTGGCCCTGCGAGACTTCGCCCGGCCACGCACCAGGAAAGAGATAGTGAGACCCGCTATGCGCTCCATTGGAAGTCTTCGCCCCGCTCGCGTTGTTGTGATGCTGCTCGTCGCCGCCGGTGCAATCCTGCACACAGAAACGGCGAACGCACAGTACATTTACGAACCCGCACCTGACTACTATCACAACGATACGGCCTCGGGCACGTTCCTGGGTGGCGCGATGGGCGCGATCACCGGCGCGATCATCGGCGGCCATAAGCACGGCGGGCAAGATGCTCTCATTGGCGCTGGCGTCGGCGCGATTACCGGCAATGTCTTGGGTCGGCAAAAGGACGCGAGCGACGAGCGGAGAGCCGCCTCTGGTCAAGCGGCCGTCAACCAACTCAACGCCCAAGCTGCGGCCACGGCGGTCACCAATTACGACATTCTGCAGATGTCGCACGCCGGCATCAGCGATGATGTGATCATCAGCACGATGCATCAACGAGGTGCTCGTATCGACCTTAGCCCGCAGGCGCTGATCGCGCTCAAGCAACAAGGCGTGAGCGACCGAGTCGTGGTGGCTGCCCAACAGATGGCGGCCGCGCCGGGTTACTACGCTCCGGCGGGTACGACGGCGATCGTGGGCGACTATCCGCCGCCGCCGACCACGGTGATCGTCGCGCCGGCCTATCGGCCGTACGGGTACTATCATCCGTATTACGGCTATCACTATTACCATCCGCACAGCTACGTGCGGGTTGGGTTCTAGTTGCGATCTGGCTGGTGCGATTCCGCCGAGGCGGAATCAGCCTTCACGTTTTTGTGCAATTCTGTATTGCATTGCAAAACGCTGCGGACGTGCTAAGTCCTGGGTAGCTAACGCGTTCGATTTTTTAGCGCGCTCGAAAATCGTACGACACGATTTTTTAATACAAAATTCGGCTTCGCAGACCGCCGGCTGAACTCGCAAAGCGTTATGCGGCCGATGGATACGCCGATGCAGGTCCTGCACTAGGCGCGAATATTGTTACTCGTGCGCGTCTAATGCGACGCAAAGATTCAATATTCGTAGGGCGATGCAACTCTCTGCGCCAGGCCGAGCTGGCGAGGCTGAACGGCCGGTCTTGCGATCCGTCCCATTCTCCGCGTCTGGCAACTACTCGTCGAGATGTCAAAGAACATGAGCCTGACTTCGACAGGCTCAGCCCAAAACTCTGGGCGGCGTGGGAGTGATCCTAGCATTATTTTATACGTTTGTACAGATGTATTTTTGGCCATCACGCCCGGAATGAGCCTGGCGGCGGTGCCTCTTGTGGCTGCGCCATACCGGTTCGAAGAACCGGTGGTACCCAGTGAGGAGAGTGGAAGCTGCAAGCCTTCGGTCGAGAAGAGCACTGGCATAGCCAGTGGCACCCAGTGTGAACGTGTAGTTCGGGTATGGACGTTTGCCGCCTTAGTAAACAATAGGAATTCTGTGTAAAAGCGAACTAACTACTTGCGTGGAGGCCCCCCCCATGTGGTAATGTAGGTATCCATCCATTCTTCTTAGTGAGGCGTGTCTCATGAACGGGAAAATTGGTCGATTTCTGGCGGCCCTGGGGATTGGGCTGTGCCTGGGCAGTCCAGCGGCGCTGGCTGATGTGTTTGGTAGCGGTGCTAATTCTTTTTCGATTGATTTTGTGTCGATCGGCAATGCGGGTAATGCGCCGGATACGACGGGCCAGCCGAATCCGGCTGGGGCGGTGGCTTATCCGTACCGGATGGGGACGTACGAAATCTCGGAGCAGATGATCGACAAGGCGAATGCGCTGGCTGGGCTGGGGATCACGAAAGATACGCGCGGGCCTGATAAGCCGGCGACGAGTGTCGATTGGTTCGAGGCAGCGAAGTTCGTCAACTGGCTCAACACGAGCAGCGGGCACATGCCGGCGTACAAGTTCGTCACTGTCACGCGTGACACGCCACCGGATGTGGCGGCAGCGGAAGGATTCGAACTCTGGCAGGCGGGCGACCCGGGGTATAACCCGAACAATCTCTATCGCAATAGCCTGGCGATGTACTTTTTGCCGAGCGCGAATGAATGGTACAAGGCGGCGTTCTACAATCCGGCAAGTGGAACGTACTTCGATTATGCAACCGGCAGCAACGGGCCGCCGATTGCCGTGGCGAGCGGAACGGCACCTGGGACGGCCGTGTACAACCAAAGCCTTTCTGCGGGCCCAGCCGACGTCATGCTTGCTGGCGGTCTTAGCCCTTACGGCACCATGGCGCAAAGTGGCAATGTGGGCGAATGGGAAGAAACGGAATTCGATCTGGTGAATGACAGCCTTATCGGTTTGCGCGGCGGACGGGGTGGTGGATGGGAGACTCTGGGCTCTGGTCTGTCGTCGTCGAGTCGGGTTGGCGGTATCCCGACAATTTCAAACTTAGGGCGCGGGGTTTCGAGTTGTGAGCATTGTCCCAGAACCCGGAAGTTTTATTCTGCTTCTCGCATTGGTTCTTACGTTCTGCCTAGTCGAGAATCCGGGCTGCATTCTTAGGAGGTTTGACCGTGCGTAGAGCACCTGATAGCTGGAAGAAGGTGTATTCAAAACTCGGAACGGCATGGCGGAAACGCAAAAGACGCCAGCTTCCGAAGCAGTATGTATGCCCATTGCGCTTCGAGACGATGGAAGACCGTCGCATGCTGGCCATCCTAACAGTCAATTCGCTGTCCGACACGCACATCAACACGGATGGTGTGCTAACGCTGCGCGAAGCGGTCGAGGTCGTTCAACAAGGCAGTATCAGCGGCTTGGATAGCTCAACTGCTACGAATCAGATCAGTGGAGCATCACTGGGCAACAACGACACGATCAATTTTGCTTCGACGTTAAATGGCGGCACGATTACCCTCAGCTTGATCCTTGGCGAGATCGGGTTCTCAAAATCGCTCATTATCGATGCTAGTGGCTTACTAAATGGGGTCATAATCAACGGTAACGATCCAACACCTGGCCATACTGGGCAAGGAATTCGCGTATTTGATATTAGCGATACAACCGCTGGCGTGACGCCCCCGGCTGTATCTCTGGTTAACCTGACCATTAAAGGGGCTGACGTCGGCGGATTTTTTCCAAGTCAAGGTGGTGCGGTGCGATCCCAGGGCCTTCTTACACTTCGCAACTGCACGATCAAGGAAAATCAGGCTGACGATGGAGCTGTATACGCTGAAGTGGCTGGCGGCGGCACCACCTCTCGCAATGTGCTGACGATCGAGAACTGTGACATCGAGAACAATGAGGCTTTTAACGGGGCGGGCATCTATGTCGTGGCTGGTAACACGACTGCAAACTCAGACACGATCAGCATTACTGGAAGCACGATTCGCCACAACACGGCGTTAAGCTCAGGAAACGGAGCTGGGTTATACCTCGATTTGCACGGTAATGGCACGTATGGTCCGCACGCGAGCGTTGTGGACAGCACGATAACTCTCAACGATGGCGGCAGTGGGGCCGGGGCTTACGCACAGCTTCAAGACGCAGCATCGCTAACTTTTACCAGGACAACGTTTGACGAGAACGATGCCTCTGACAAGGGAGCCGGGCTTTATTGCGAATTGACGGCGGCAGGCCTCACAGTCGACACGAGCACGTTTACTCTCAACATCGCGGCAAATAAAGGCGGCGGCATTAATGCGGTGATTCACAGCGATTCGACAGCTTCCGTTTCTGGATCGAGCTTCAAGAACAATCGCTCGGATTCCACCGCCGACGACATGAGCGAAAGTGCTTTTCGACCGGAAGCCTCTGGCGGCGGAGCGATTTTCGCGGTGATTGAGGAGCATGCGTCCCTAGCTGTGACTGATTCCACGCTCAGCGGAAACATCGCCCAAAATGGTGGCGGAATTCTCGCGAACATGCCCTATCCGTACTACTATGGCCACCGCAGCTCCAATGGTAGCGCGCTTACAATCACACGGACGCGTTTTGACGGCAACCGGGCGGTTGATCGGGGTGGGCGCTTGCCGCCGCCACCGGAAGTGGCGGCTCGATCGTGATAACTGACAGCGTCATTACCGGCAATGATGCAGGAATAACGCTGACTGCGAGTGGCCCCGCGATCCCTAATTCGGGCGGAGGGATCTACGCTTACCTCTTCAGTAATGACTATCCGATCCCGGCGTCGCTCACGATTTCAGGCACGGAAATATCGGACAACACTGCAGGTCAACATGGAGGAGGATTGGCCGTCTGTACAAAGCGCGAGGACATTGATTCGGCCACTAGTCGATTGAGCGTCTACAATACCACGATTTCAGGTAATACGGCGGTTCACTCAAATGGGCTAATCGGTCCAAGTACCGGTGGAGGTGTCCATCTTGCGATTTACCCGGGTCAGCCCGAAGAGGCGATGGACGCCCGATTTCAGAACGTGACCATCACGGATAATAAGGCCGACGCGGGAGGCGGTGTTTGGAGTTTAGTTCCGCCATTGGCTGACGCCCGCGATCAAGTGCGGTTGACGAATACTATCGCATCCGCCAATCACGATCACGACGGCAATAATAATAATCTTTACGGCAGCTTCGATCTCCTCGATACGATATACAACGTGATCGGGAGTGGGAACACGATATATGATTACGCGACACATACGTCGGGCACATTGCGAACGGACGCAGGCAATAAGTTTACTGACGATCCGAAGCTCGCAGAGTTGGCATTTAATGGTGGGTTGACCCGAACGCAGGCATTGAAAAGCGATAGCCCAGCGATCGACGCGGGATTAAATTCGCTGGCAGTCGTGCCATTCACGACGACAGGACTAATGTATGACCAGCGCGGAGCCGGCTTTACGAGGAGCTACGATATTGCTTCGGTGCCTAACGTAAATGGTGCAGGCCCGGTGGATATCGGTGCATACGAAATCCAGTTGCCAAAGGTGATTGACGTCCTGCTCGACGATGTGGACCCGATGACGCACACAAGTCTTTGGGCGGCGGGCACAATCTCCTACGCCAAACTGGTGGCGTTGGGTCGACAGCTTGCGCCGATTTACCGTGCCGGGACAAATACCATCAAGATCGCGTTCAGCGAGGCGTTAACGACGCACGACATGAGTGCGTTTATGCTGTTTGGCACGCCGGCGAAAGGCTCAAGTACCCTAACTACGACCTCCTTCGATTTCAGTTACGACGCCGTCGGACATATTGCGACGCTCACGTTTTCAGCACCGCTCGCCGACGACCGTTATCGACTAGACGTTCAGCCCACTGGAGTTGGTGGCTTAGCCGGAACGTTGGACGGACTGTGGAGTGACTTTCTGCCGGGCAGTATGACGATGCGCTATGACAGGGGTACACTGTACGATTGGGCTGGGGATCCGGCGCATGGCGTGCCCGCGGATTTCGCACGGTTTTCCTTCCGGTAACGGAATGGGTGGCACGGCATTCCAATTCAAGTTCGCATTGCAACCAGGGGATTACTCGCAGAACGGCATCGTAGACATGAGTGACTATAACGTGTGGCGAGTTGGCGATCCGCGAGCTGACGGCGACGGTGATGGAATTGTCGGTACGGCGAGCGACTACAACGTGTGGCGCAACGAATCGACCAGTATTGTGGCTGCAGAGGTGGCAAGGGGATTACAACAAAGATGGAGTGGTGAACGGACTGGATTATACGCTGTGGCCTCGGAACTTGACAACGTGTATGATCCGAACCATCCCGAAAACACACGAGGCGATGGTGACCTGGACGGCGTGGTCACATACGACGACGAGCTCATTTGGCATGATTGGCTAAATACGCTCAGCCCATGGAATATTTCAATCATGGGTGTGGCGGCGGGATCGTTCCTCGTTGATTCCACCAGACGCCGGAAGTGGTGAATGTGACGATCAGCGGTTCGGCTTCCACTCACACGCCATACTCGTTCGCGTCGCACGTGGGGAGCGGCGTGCAACTGCAAACTGTGCCGTAGGCGGAGCGGATACGATTGCGATTACGTTTAGCGAGCAGGTGAATGTTGAGGCCGTGAATTTGAGTCTTGTGGGATTAACGTCCGGGAACCTGCCCGTGCTGGCCGATTTTAGTTATGACGCGGTGACATTCACGGCGACATGGCGGTTTACAGGCCTCATCGCCAATGATTTTTATGCGATCACGCTGAGTGACGCGATCACGGACACAGAAGGGTATCGCCTTGACGGTGAATGGACGAATCCGGTTAGCACGACCACAACCAACTTGTCGGTGAGTCATTTTCCGATCGGGCGACGGGCATGCGGGTGGGAATTTTGTGTTTGTGGTTACGCTACTCGGCGGCGACGCGAATCGCGACAACGTGGTTGGAGACCCCGATGCCGATATCTATTGGGCGAACTGTTATAGCGCACGGAAGCTTTGTAGATGGGGACTTCAACGGAAACGGAAGCGTTGATATTGGTACAGATCTCGATCTTCTATACTCGCATTACGGCGCTGATCTCAACTTCAATGCAGTTACTGGCAGACCTGAACGGCGACTTCAAAGTCGACGACGCCGACATGATGATCCTGGCCGGAAATTATGGCATGACGGGAGCCGTGCACGCCGATGGTGATCTGAATGGCGATGGTCAGATCAACGCTGCGGATATTGATTCGATGTTCGCGCAGTATGGGCTGGAATTGAGCGTAGTTAGTTAGTCGTGCGCGGAGGTTGGAATGATTAATCGGCATCTTCCGGGGATTGAAATCCCTGGCTACGGGCGTGCGCCCTCCGGGCGAAGAGGGAGAGCACGCGTTGACAGATTAGCGTCTGCGGTGTGGCGAGTTCGTTGGTGCGAGTTTTCGCCGCGGCGAATCTTCGATCGGAGAAACTCGCCTACGTAGGCCGCCCGGTAGGGCGTCCGATGAATTCTTTCCAGGGATTGAAATCCCTAGCTACCATCGTGCGCCCTACGGGCGGGGAAATCCACGTGTTGGGTGCTGAAATGTCGCAGTGGTTTACAAACGCTCACATTTTGAAATCGAGCTCTTATCGGAGGCTCTCTTGGGGTCGTTAATGCAATGAAATTTAGTTCGGCCGGGTATTTGCTCATCGCCGATAACCGACGATCGCGCTTCATGATTTTGGCAGGCGCGCGATGCTGTTACGATGATTTCCACACTTACGACGAGGCGTGCTGGAGGGATCTCGTTACGAGCCAAGATGGCTCGGCTATTTAAGAGGATTGGTCAGCGGCGGAGCACAAAATGACACGGGCGCCTGATTCAGATGGTAACCGATGTGAAACCGGGATAACCGGTTTGGACGACGTACTGAGCGGCGGTTTGATTCCGCATCGGTTGTATCTCGTGGATGGGGACCCCGGCGCGGGGAAGACGACGCTGGCGCTCCAGTTTCTGATGGCGGGGGTTAAGCGGGGGGAGAAGTGCCTGTACATTACGCTTTCTGAAACGAAAGAGGAGTTGCTCGCGGGGGCGATCTCTCATGGTTGGTCGCTCGATGGCATCGATATCGTGGAGTTAATTGCGGAGGAGCACGATCTTGATGCGGATAATCAGGTGACGATGTATCCATCGGCCGAGACTGAGCTGCACGAGACCACGAGAAGAATTCTGGCCGCGGTCGAGAGTACGAACCCGAGCCGCGTGGTGTTCGATTCGCTCTCTGAGCTGCGTCTGTTGGCACAAAGCTCGCTGCGATACCGGCGACAGATTCTGGCCCTCAAGCAGTTTTTCGTTGGGCGTAAATGCACGGTGATGCTGCTTGACGACAAGACTTCGGAAGGTTCCGATCTGCACCTTCAAAGTATCGCGCATGCGGTGGTTTCCCTGGAGCAGCTGGCGCCCGTGTTTGGTGCAGCCCGGCGGCGCATTCGCGTGGTGAAGTTTCGGGGGACGGATTACCGCGGGGGGTATCACGATTTCGCGATTAGGATGGGTGGGTTGGAGTGTTTTTCCGCGGCTCGTGGCTGTGGAGCACCATGCGAACTTTAAGGCGGGTCGCATTGCGAGCGGCGTGACGGCGCTGGATGAATTGCTGGGCGGCGGCCCGGATCGTGGGACCAGTACGCTGCTGATTGGTCCAGCCGGGTGCGGCAAGAGTACGATTGCGGTGCAGTACGCGGTTGCGGCGGCGGCGAGGGGCGATCATGCGGCGATTTTCGCGTTCGACGAGAGCTTACAAACGCTCAAGTCGCGCACGGCGGCGCTCGGCATCAAGTTCAAGGAGGGACGCGAGGCGGGACAGGTGCATGTGCAGCAGATCGATCCGGCCGAGCTGTCGCCGGGTGAGTTTGCGTATTTGGTGCGCAAGCGGTCAAGCGCGACAACGCGCGAGTCGTGGTGATCGACAGCTTGAATGGGTATATGAACGCGATGCCGCAGGAGCAATTTCTAACGGCGGAGCTTCACGAGTTATTGACGTATCTTGGCCGGCAGGGAGTGACAACACTCATGGTCGTGGCCCAGCACGGCATGCTGGGAAGCAATATGCAATCGCCCGTGGACACGAGTTATCTGGCGGATTCGGTCGTGCTGCTTCGTTATTTCGAATACGCGGGAAAAGTCAAGAAAGCGATTTCCGTGATGAAGAAGCGGAGCAGAGCGCACGAAGAGAGCATTCGCGAGCTGCGGTTCGACGGGGAGGGCATCCATCTTAGCGAGCCGCTGGATAAATTTCGGGGCATCCTGACTGGCGTGCCCCAGGAATTGGCGGCACATGCGGAAAACTAGTGCGGATGCGGCCCCATGAATGACGACCAGGTGCAAACGGAGCAGCGGGTCCTTGTTATGGCGCCCACCACGCGAGATGGTGCAATTACGCATGCGTTGTTGGCTAAAGCAGGGCTAGAGGCGGTCCTGTGCCGTGATCTTCGGAATGTGTGTGACGAGCTTCGGGCGGGAGCTGCGGCGCTATTGCTCACCTCCAAAGCGCTTTTCGTCTAGCGATATTGGGGGCTTAGTTTCTTATTTGGAGAATCAGCCCTCGTGGTCGGACTTGCCCATCGTGCTGCTTGTGCAGAGTGGGCTTCCGAGCGCCAATTTGGAAGGTGTGTTAACATCTTTGGGCAACGTTACGCTGCTCGAACGACCGGCCGCAACACGCTCCGTAGTGAGTGCGATTCAAACGGCGGTGCGTGGACGGCAGCGGCAATACCAGATTCGCGACCACATTGCGGCGCGAGCAAAGGCCGCGGATAAGGCGCTGGAACTACACCAGCGGCTATTGGAAAGTGAGCGCACCGCCCGGACCGAGGCGGAACACGTCAGTCACATGAAGGATGAGTTTTTGGCGACGCTGAGCCATGAGCTGCGAACGCCGCTGAGTGCGATTTTTGGCTGGGCCCAACTGCTGCGGATGGGCGAGGCAAGCCCTGCAACGATCAAGGAAGGGATTGATGTCATTGACCGCAACGTGCACCTGCAGAAGCAGCTGATTGAAGATTTGCTCGACATGAGCCGGATCATTTCTGGCAAAATTCGGCTCGACGTTCAGCAGGTTGAGTTGCCGGAGTTGATCGATAATACGATCGAAAGCATACGGCCAGCGGCGGATGCCAGATCGCTGCGAGTAGAACGGATTGTCGATCCGCTGGCCGGACCGGTGAGCGGCGATCCGAGCCGATTGCAGCAGGTGCTTTGGAACTTATTGACAAATGCGATCAAGTTTACGCCCAAGGGGGGGAAGATTCAGGTCGTGCTCGAGCGAGTCGGTTCCCATGTGGAACTAAGTGTGGTGGACTCGGGCGACGGAATCGACCGGGAGTTTCTGCCGTATCTTTTCGAGCGTTTCAGCCAGAGCGATGCCTCGACGACGCGGAAACACGGCGGGCTTGGGCTGGGGCTGTCGATTGTCAAAACGTTGGTGGAGCTGCACGGAGGGGCGATTCGCGCAACGAGCGATGGTGCGGGCAAAGGCTCCACGTTTGTGATTCAGCTTCCGCTGCGAGCGTCGAAAGCGGTGGAACAAGATGCACCCCATCCGCGGGCAGACAAGGCGACTGGGGTGCTTGATTGCGACGACCGACTAAGCGGTCTTAACGTGCTGGTCGTGGACGATGAGCCGGACGCCCGAAGAATCGTCTCGCGATTTCTGATCGAGTGTGGCGCCAAGACGGCGGTGGCAGCGTCGGCGGCGGACGCTCACCGGGTGCTCGACGACTTCGCGGCGGACGTGATTGTGAGCGATATTGGAATGCCTGAGCAGGACGGCTACGAGCTGATTCGCGCGGCGCCGGAGCGGGGATAAAACGCCGGCAGTTGCGCTGACGGCATTTCCGCGGGCCGAAGACCGGATCCGATCGATCGAGGCGGGGTTTCAACGGCACTTGCCGAAGCCGGTGGAACCGGCGGAGCTGATTGCGGTGGTGGCCAGTTTGGCGGGGCGGTTTTGAGGTTTTCTGTGCTCGGTCGTATTGGTTGAAGGTGGGCTTACGACCAGTGACGCCGAGGTCTTTCGCCGCGGTTGTTGGTGCGAGTTTCGGAGAAACTCGCCTACGTAGGGCTTCACACGGTTTCGGCTAGGAGGGGTTCGATGCTTTCGGCTTTGGCGATGACTACGACGCCGCCGGGGGAGACGGTGAAGCCGCGGGCTTCGTCTTCATCGGGGTCGAAGCCGACGCGGAATCCTTCGGGGATATTCACGCCCTTGTCGATGATCGCGCGGCGAATCTTGGCATTGCGGCCGATGTTGACGCGGGAGAAGAGGATCGAATCTTCGACGTCGGCGTAGCTATTGATGCGGGTTTGCGGGCCGACGATGGTGCGCGAGACGCGGCCGCCGGAGATGATTGAGCCGGGGCAGACGATGCTATCGTGGGCTTCGCCGCAGCGCATGTCGGAGTTGAAGACGAACTTTGAGGGCGGCAGGTTGGGTTGATACGTGCGGACCGGCCAGTGGTCGTCGTACATGTTGAGCTGCGGCTCGACTTCGACCAGCTCGAGATTGGATTGATAGTAGGCGTCGATCGTGCCGACGTCGCGCCAGTAGGCATCGCGCTTGCGGTTTTCATCGAGGAATGGGAAAGCCTGCACATGGCAGTTGCGGATCATGCTGGGGATGATGTTCCAGCCGAAGTCGTGGGCGCTATCGGGGAGGGTGGCGTCTTTGCAGAGCTCGTCGAAGAGATAGTGGGCGTTGAAGACGTAGATGCCCATCGAGGCCAAGCAGTATTCGGGATTGCCGGGGATGGTTTTTGGCTGAGCGGGCTTTTCTTCGAAGCCGACGACGCGGTTGTTGGCGTCGACTTGCATGATGCCGAACTGGCCGGCGGCTTCTTTGGCTTTTACGCGGAGGGCGGCGATGGTGGCATCTGCATTCGTTTCCTGGTGGTAGGCGACGAGTTTGCCATAGTCCATTTTGTAGATGTGGTCGCCGGCGAGGATGACGACGTATTGCGGGCGTTCTTTTTCGAGCGTGTAGATGTTTTGGTAGACGGCGTCGGCGGTGCCTTGATACCACTGCTCGTCGATGCGCTGTTGGGGCGGGACGACGTCGATAAATTCGCCAAGTTCGCGGCAGAGGTAGTTCCGCCAGCCGAGCGTGATGTGGCGGTCGAGGCTCATCGCTTTGTATTGCGTGAGCACGAGAATTCGGCGAACGCCGCTGTTGAGGCAGTTCGAGAGTGTGAAATCGACGATGCGGTAGATGCCGCCGAACGGGACGGCAGGTTTCGCGCGATCACGAGTGAGAGGGCCTAACCGTGAGCCTTTTCCGCCTGCTAATACGACGGCCAACACTTCCTTCATTGCGCCCGATCCTCCCTGGCTCTCAGACTCGCGAACTGCAAGGCACTGCTAGCACTTGCTGGGGTGAGAACTTCATTCTAACGATCCTCGTCGTAGGGCCAAGTGGAGTCGTTAAAGTAGTCGTCTCGCTGGCGAGACGAAATTCCTCTCGCGGAGCGAGAGGACTACATTGATGCGCTACGCCAAATCGTATAATTCGAGATGTTCGGTCAATGAGCGGGTGGCGGAAAATGTGCTGGCGACGCGGGCCTGGGCATTTTTAGCGAGTCGCGCGGCGAGGGCGGGCTCGGTGAAAATTCGATGAGTTTGCCTTGCGCGTGCGGCGCGGCCGGCGCGGGTACCGAGCGGGATGAGGAAGCCGCATTCATTGTCGACGATCAACTCGCGATTGGATTGGGTATCGCTGGCGACGACGGGCACGCCGGCGGCCATGGCTTCGAGGATCGAGGCGGACTGGCCTGTGTTTTCGCTGGCGTTCCACAATGCGGAAAGGTGGGGCGTGATGCGCCAGACGTCGTTGCCGGCGCCTAGAAAGTGGATGTGTTCTAAGTCGCTGGCAAGGCGCGCGTACTCTTCGAGTTCGGCGCGGAGGGGACCGTCGCCGATGACGAGTAGGCGGAGGTTGTTGTGCAGAACGCGCAGCAGGTCGGCGGCCCAGATCAAATCTTTGACGCGATTTTCGGGGATGAGCTGGCCGATGACGCCGATGAGCAGTGCGTCTGGCGGCAAATTCAGTTGTCGCAGCAGTTCGTCGCGAGATAGATCGCTGGGGCGAGTGGGCTCGATGCCGGTCGGTATGACGACGCTTTTATCGACCGCGATTTCGTGCTGCAGGAGCCAGCGGCGGACGGCATCGCTGTTGGAAATGTAGCGCGACGCGCGGCCGGCGAAACGGCGTTCGATGGCCCATTCGGCAGGTAGTTTGCAGCGCTCGATGTGGTAGTGGCCGGCGACGAACGGCCGACGTGCGGTGATCGGGCCGAGCATGCCGGGCACGGTGTTCCAGGTGTGGACGACATCTGGCTGCAAGCGGCGGACGTAACGGACGAGCTGCCAATCGGCGAAGGGGTCGAATGTCCAGCGGCGTGGAATGATGGTGGTTGGAATTCCGAGGGCGGCAAGGTCATTCGTGCGCGGGGCGTGGCGAGCGAGAGAGCAGACGTGGACGTCGTATTTCTGACTCGCTAGTGCTTTCGCGAGAACGAGCAGCTGTGTGGCTGCGCCGTTGTAGCCGAGGCTATCGATGATGTGGAGGATACGACGCATCAGATGCAGATAAATATAACCACAGAGACACAGAGAGCACGGAGAAGAAAAAGAAAGGAACACTAATTAACGCTAATAAACACTAATCAAATCAAATAAATGCTTAGAAAGCATATTCCTTTCACATTAGCGATGATTAGCGATTATTAGTGTTCCAAAGTTCTTCTCAGTGCTCTCCGTGTCTCCGTGGTTAGTTTGTTTTTAATTCCAAGTCGGAGGGTTCGAGGGCGGCGACGTAGGGGAGGTTGCGGAAGCGGTCTTCGTAGTCGAGGCCGTAGCCGACTACGAACTCGTCTGGAATTTCGAACATGACGATGTCGGGGTGGATGGCGACTTCGGAGCGGCCGATTTTGCGCATGAGGACCGCGGTGCGTAGTGACTTTGGTTCGTGGTGAAGAAGTTGGGCGAGAACTTCGACAAGCGTGTGCCCGGTGTCGAAGATGTCGTCGATCACCAGGACGTCGCGATTCTTGAGCTTGGGGAGAATCGAATCGTCGACCGCTGTTGGTTCGCCGGGTAGGTCGGGTGTGCGATGGCGGCTGGCGTGAATGAGGGCCACGCGGAGCGGCATTTCCAAATGACGGATTAGATCGGCGAGCAGCACGAGGCTGCCGGTGAGAATTGCGACGATCGTAACGGGGCGGTCGGCATAGATATCGCGCAGTTGAGCGGCCAGTTTTTGGACACCTTCACTAATCTGAGCGGAGCTGAGAACTTGTTTCACGCGGCTGTTCCGATGGTTGCGGTGCGGGCTGCTATTTTACGCGAGGTTGGAGGGCGTCGGTAGGCGGGAAGGATCTCACGCAAAGGCGCAGAGGCGCAAAGTCTTTTTACCACCAAGGCACAAAGAGCACGAAGGATAGAGTTAGTTCATGTTCATCGGGCGTATTTTGTCAATCTTTGTGTCCTTTGTGCCTTCGTGGTTAAACTTCTCCTTCGCGCCTTTGCGTGAGACCTCCGCGGCCTTACAGTTTTAATGATGAGTAGCGGAACTTGGACACTGATTGATTTGCGCGGGCATGCGTGTCGGCTTTATGAGCCGCCGGTGCCGAGCGAGCACAACTACACGGTTGTGTATCTGCATTGCAGTGAGTCGGCGTCGCTGCGGTCGTATGAGTCATTCATGCGCGAGTTCGATCGGTACGGGCTGCGAGTGATCGAACCTGTTACTGGACTCAGTTGGTGGACTGATCGTATTTGGCCGGAGTTTGATGAGCGGTTTTCTGCTGAAGCGTACGTGCGTGAGTATGTGGTGCCGTTGGCTGAGCGGTGGGGGGCGCGGTCGCCAGGGCTTGCACTACTGGGTGTGAGTATGGGCGGTCAGGGTGCGCTGCGTATGGCGTACAAATATCCGAATATGTTTCCGACAGTGGCGGCGATTTCGCCGGCGATTGATTTTCAGAAGCGGATTGACGAAGGGGTCGATCCGGGGCTGGACTCTATGTATGGCGATGCCGAAAAGGCGCGGCAGGATACGGCACTCTTGCATATTCATCCGCTCAATTGGCCGCGGAATCAGTTTTTTTGTTGCGACCCGAGCGATACGCGCTGGCATGACTCGGCGGAGAGACTGCGGATGAAGTTGTCATCGCTCGGCGTGCCGTTTGAATGCGACTTGGAAACAGAGGCGGGTGGGCACAGCTTTAAGTATGCGTGCCACATGGCGCCGCGAGCGGTTGGGTTTATCGCGGAGCGGCTTGAGCAGGAACGGCGGCGCGTTGTATAGATAGCCGAGCCATGTTGGCTCGGAATCAGTGCGGGCCAATATGGTCCGGCTATTTACGATCGGTCGCTGGTTTTGGTCGTTGGGCGTTTTGCATGTCGCGCGGTGTGAATTCGAAAAACTGAATGCCCTCGACCTGGATTTCGCCGGTGGAGCGAATGTAGCGAATCTTGCGGGCCTCGGTGGGGCTGGCATCGACGACGCCGGCGGTGGTTCGCCACAGCTTGGCGGGTGAGCGCTGATCACCTTCGACTGTGAGTGCTTCTTTCGTTGAATCGTAACTGGCGCTATCGGCTTGAATCGCGAACTCACCTTGGTTCGGCGTTTGACCGAGGATTCGCACATCGCCGGTGGCGCGCATTTGCACAGGACCCATTGCGCGTTTGCCGCCGGGGGTCGGTGGCGCGGTGCGAGCGGCCAACGGATCTTCGTTCATCCGCAGGTCGTCGCTGGTGAGGGTCATCGTATCGGGCGGCAGATTGGGCCGGTTGGGATCGATTTCTTGATCCCACGAGTCGACCGGGCCGTAAATGGTACGCACACGGTTGTGGAACGTGACGTCGCGCCTGTAGATGTTGCCCTCGAGACCTTGATGGAAATCAATTCGCACGAAGGAGAGCTTGCTGCCTGTTGCGCCTGCCGCTTTCTGCGCGGCGGGCTGACCGGGCATGGCAATCATGCCGTTGCCGAATCGCGTGGCGCGAATTACGCCGGGGCCATCGCCGCTTAGCTCGCCCGTTTGCTGATTGACGGTTAGGCGTGAGAGCTGCATGACGGCGTGGGAAGTCACACCGCCGGGATCGCGCCGGACGTTTTCGAGCACCACCTGGCCACGGCATTCGACTTCATTCGGCGCGGTGTTTGTTTGATCGATGCGGTCGCCGAAATGAATTGGCGCGGCGAATTTGGCGGCGAGGAGATCACAGTGGACCTTGTTATCGGTTTCGTTTACTACCACTTCTCGCTCGAAAACCACGATCTGGCCATCGAATTTAAGCCCGCCTTGCCAGGTCAGCTCGGCGGGGACTGGCGTGGCGGACGGATTGCCGGCAATGTCGCGCTGCATGAGGATGGTGGCTTTGCCGGGGCCGTCGCTCCACATTCGATTCTCGCGTTGGTCGACTTCGATCGTGTCGACAGTCATCGTGACGCCGTGGCCGACCACTTGGGCGAGTGCGGACCCCGCGGGTTGGCCGGGTGCGACGCCGTGCAGTGTGGCGTGGGGAGTTTTGGTCTCCAACTGAGTGACGAGCAATTGGCCGCCGCGGATTTCGAGCGGTTGCTGCTGCGCGTCGGCGACCGGAATTTGACGCACGACCACGTGACCTTCGCAGGCGAGCGCGACGGGCGTGGCCGTTTGGCCGACCATCGAAACTTCCAACTTTATTTGATCGGTATCGATGTAGTATTTTTGCTGGGGTTGTAGCGTGCCTGGCGCTGCGGCAGCTGGGGCACCGTTTTTCGGTTTCGCAGACTGGTCGCCCGCGGCGCCGGGTTGGACGGTTAGGGAATCGCCTGTTTTGGGCGCGTGCTGTAAGCGGAAAGTTGCCGCCAGCGATTGTGCGTGCCCCGTGAATTGCGGCGAGGCGATTTCTACGTGACCGGTCGCGAGCATGCGATCGGGAGCCAGCCGCAACTTGTTATTCGGGTCACCGGTAGTTCCGCCGATTGCGATTCCTTCCGTGCTCTTACTATCAAGCTCGCGCAGGTAAAGGCGGATTTGATCGGCGGTGAGCGTCCCGGTATCGGCGAACGCGACCGTTGGGCGGCCTTCTAGCGCGAGCACGGGCTGGCCTTTGTCGCGGCCGAGCTGCACAGAAGTTTGCCACTCGGCGTTGAGGATTTGATCCGGCTTGGCGGCATCGGTGATGTAGTGGAGGGTGCCGGGACCTGTCGCGCGAAAGCGACCGAGGCCTTCGTTCGGCTCGGGGTGTTGGTAATCGATCACGGGCGCCTGCAGCACATTCGCGCCTTCGACGAGCTTCGCATCGCTGCCGCCGGTAATCCGGAAACGTTGTTCGCGCAGGGCGATTTGAATTCGATCGCCGCAGGCCTGGGCATTGCGCGAGGGGGAATTTACCATGGCCGGGTGTCCTTCAGCCACGATGGCCACGGCTTCCAAGTGGCCTAAATCCTGATGCTGCTTTTTGCCGGCGTCGACGACGATGGGCTGCGATGCTGCTTTCGGATCGACCTTGGGAGCGAAGTGAATATCGAGCCTCGAACAGGTCAATTGATCGCTGGGGCCTTTGGGATTCGCTTGAACAAGCTCAACATCGTGATCGAGGCTGGCCACGTAGCGGACAAAATCGAAGGTGAAGGGCCCGCTGCAGGAGACGTCGACTGGTGGTTTTTTCTCGGCTGTCGGAGGAATGGCGCTCGGGTCTGCCACTTGTACGGTTGGTCCTGCGGCGGCCAGAACTTTTTTGTCGTTTGGTTTTGTGCCGTTTTTGTTGCCCGGCAGCAGTGAGCCGGAATCCATTTGCAGCCGCATTTTTACATCGTGGCGGATTTCGAGCGAATCGAAGCCGGCGATTTTCAGGCCGGGATCGCTTGGTTTGAAATGCTCATCGGCGAGGAATCGAATTTCCAGTTCCGTGCCACCGCCCACGTTTCCGCCCATGCGGAACCGCACGGGGCTATTCGGCTGTTTCGTGTACAGCAGTTTCGTGTTCATCGCGAGGTCGGAGACTTCGACTTGCAAATCGTCTTCGGGCCCGGCTTCTTTCATGTCGCTGTGAATGCGAATCGGACCTGGAAAATCGCCACGGAGAATCTGTCCGATTTTGCCGGCCTCGGGTCGAAACTCGTCGAACTCTAGGTGCGCTCCCTGCGGCGCCTCGACGATGATGGCATCGCGCGGCGGGGTGATGCCCTCGCGCGGTGGCGTGGGGAACATCAGGAATGTTACCCGCTGAATATCGACGAGCGTTGTCGGCGAGCCGTCGGCATTCTTGCCGGTGCCTGGGTGACGCTTGTAGTCGTCGAATACGAGCATTGCTTGCTCGGTGCCGTTGGCGATGACTTTGGGCTGGCTGGTTTGTGACCAGTGCGTTGCGGGGAAGTAAGCGGAAAGGAGCCGCTGGTATTTGGTGGCTACCTGATTGCCCTTGCCTGCTCCTCTTCGGGGATATCACGGTGCGGCCGCAGAGCGAGCGGGGGCTCCATCAGCGGCACGGCCAGCGTCGCGTAGGCCTCGTATGCCACGACGAGCACACCGAAAACAATCGTGCTGCGGATGATGCGGCGGAGCATAGAGGAAGTTAGGAGGTGAATTCGGGTTGTGCAGACGGCTACTGCGACAAATCAAACGGTGATGGTCTGTCTTGCTTCGCGGGTGGAGGTCGTCACATAGGACACGTGAGAAATAAGGGCGAGGCAATTCGCAAGAATGAAATAACTGCCGTGTCAGAGGAAAGCAGACGTCGTCTAACCAAGTCGGCCCGTCGCCGTCGAAACGAAAGCGATACGTGGCTCCACTTGCAAAATTAAAAGTCGTTGCTGGGCCGAGTGGCAAAGTCGCTTGCTCAACTCCGGGCGTCGACCAGGTGCGATCTTGAAGTGCGATCGAGTCTCTTGTTAGCGATTCGCTGTCGACATTCGACGCAGTTACTTGCACTTCGAGCTGATAGCCCACGTCGCCGCCGGCGTGGGCGAGCCTGGAATTAGGAAGACTGAAGCGAACGACCATAAGCGTTTTGCTGGCATGGTGGTTTCCTGACGGCGGGTGGGCAGTTACGTGGTGGGATGTCGGCGTGGCGCCGACGTTAAAGGTCGGGAACGATTATCTTGCGATGCTGTAGCGCTTTAGAACATCGTCCCAGCGGCCGGTGTTTTTGAGGATCAGTTCGATGACTTCGCGGACGGCGGCCTGGCCGCCGGGGACGCTGGTGGTGTATTTGGCCGCGTGGCGGACATCTTCGACGGCGTCGGCGACGGCGACGCCTAAGCCGACCGATTGAATCGTTTTCAGATCGAGCAGGTCGTCGCCGATGTAGCAGATTTGCTCGCGCGTGATGTTGAGCTCGGCGGCAAGCTCGTCGACGGCGGGCAGCTTGTCGTCGATGCCGAGCCGCACGATGTCGAGCCAGAGGTCGTCGGCGCGGCGGCGGATCGATTCGAGCTTGCGGCCGGTGACGATGCCGAATCGCTTGCCCGCTTCGCGCCACAGACGCACGCCCATGCCGTCGCGGATGTGGAATTTTACGAGCTGCGTGCCGTCGTCGAGCAGGTGGATGCCGCCGTCGGTCATGACGCCGTCGACGTCGCTGAGGATGAGCTCGATGTTGGAGCAGGTTTGAGCGAGCGACATGGTAGCTGAAGTCGCAAGAATTCGGTGAAATCGGGGCGGGGCCGGATTCTTGCGAATCCGCTACATCGATTCGCGTTACGCGACCTTTTTGGGGGTCGCGGTTGCGGGGACGTCGCCTTCGGCTTCGGTTTTGAGGCCGAGGACGTCGGTGACGTCGACCAGCCCGACCGGCCGGCCTTTTTTGTCGACCACCGGCAGCTCGCTGAATTTTCGCTGTGCGAGCAGCGCGACGGCGTCGCCCACGCGGGTGCCGCTGGGTACGGTGGTGGGCTGGCCACCATCACGGTGCACATCGGCCGATCGAGGGCCGCTTCGTCGCGCTTTTCGAAGAAGCGGGCGAGGTCGCTATCGGTGAACAGGCCGGTGAGCCGGCCGGCTTTGTCGGTGAGCATGATCGCGCCGCTGCGGCGGCCCGGTTTCGTGCACTTCACGATGACCTGGCGGACGGTTAGGGCGTCGCTCGCGGTGCGGCATTCGGCGAGCGGCCGCATGATGTCGTCGACTTTGCTGAGCTTGCGGCCGAGTGCGCCGCCCGGATGGAAGCGGGCGAAATCATCGGCCTGGAAGTTGCGCATTTTGCTGAGCACGAGTGCGAGCGCGTCGCCCACTGCGAGCATGGCGGTCGTGCTCGTGCTCGGCGCGAGGCCGAGCGAGCAGACTTCTTCGAGGTCGCCCAGCTCGATGACGACGTTGGCCGCGCGGCCGACGCTGCTCGTGCGTGCGGCGGTGATGGCAATCAGCGGCACGCCGAATTCGCGGAGCGACGGCAGCAGCTGCGTTACTTCGGCCGTTTCGCCGCTTTGCGTGAGCATGACGACGACGTCGTGCGGGTGGACGCGGCCCAGATCGCCGTGGAAGGCTTCGGCAGGGTGCAGGAAGTGGGCGGGGGTGCCGGTGGAGGAAAGCGTGGCGGCGATTTTCTGGCCGATGAGGCCGGCCTTGCCCATGCCGGTGATGATCGCGCTGCCTTTGCAGGTGTAGAGCAGCTTGATCGCCTCGCAGAACGAGGAGTTGAGGCGGTAGGAGACCTTCCACACGCCGGCGGCTTCGCGGCGCACGATTTCGCGCCGGCGCGGAGTTGTTCTTCAGCGGTAAGGGTACCTAATTTTTCGGCGCCGGGGCGCCGCTTGGGAGCTTCCTTGCTCATCAAAGCTATCTTCCTTGCTAAGACATCAAGACATTATTCACCACAGAGGCACGGAGGGCACAGAGAAGAAATAAATTGGAGCATCACTAATTAGCGCTAATACACTAATCAGTGCAATGAAGCGATCGAAAATCAATTTCCTTCTCACAGCGATGATTCGTGCTTATTTGTGTTCCTATTCTTCCCTCTGTGCCTCTGTGGTTATTTCTTTCTTCAATGTTCGACTTCGCCAGACGTTGGGTCGCGGAGTTTAGCGAAATTCGTGGCGGTTCACAACGCGAGCAGTGCGAAAACGCCGGCAAAAAACTTTCGCGCACCACTCGGCGGCGCGGCGTAGAATGCGACGCCGAGGCTGCAAACTCCGAGTGATGCTAGCAGTTCTGAGGCGCAAAAAAAGCTCCCAGAAAAGCACACGTCCCAGGGGGGCAAAGGACGTTGTTACCTTTCCGGGAGCGATTGGACGCAATAACGCTTGCGTGCGGGCGGACTTGCAGCAGGTCGCTTTAGGGGGGAGGAAGCGACTGCCGCGCGTCGGGGAGTGTATCGTAGCGGATGGCGGGCTTCCGTGCCAACGCCAACCGCTGCGGGGTCTACCTTGCCCTTAGGCGGGGGGTAGACCCTTCCACGTGGTCCGTTGGTCTCCGGAGCGGTTCAGGTTGGCCTGAGCGATGTTCGCCAAAGTGCCGGTCGCAAAGTGTTTAGATGCTTTCCACGACGACTTGCCCCACGGGCCCCACTTCTCAGTCCCTCGTCGTGGTGCGGGAAGATACGTGAGGGGGTGCAAGGCGGTCAAGGCGAGTTTTTTCTGAACGTCATTCGGCGATAGCAATCGCGTTTCGTCGGCGTTTTCCCGGGGATTTCTCCGCTAGCATCGCGCTTGAAGAGCGATGAAACGCCGCTATCAGAAACTCCACAGGCCTGCCGCCAAGAAACCGATAACCTGAGCGACGTGCAGGAGAATGCCAAGCCAGTGAGACCAGCGGCGGTCGCGGCGCTGAACCCAATCGGAGTAGGCCGCACAACAGATGACTGGAAGTACCACCACATGTATGAAATGTAGATACCATACACTGCTCGAATAACTTCGCCAGACGATTCCCGACGGAGATGCGAATCGCGCGATAATTGGAGTGATCAAAAGAGGCATCCTGTCGATGGCGAGTAGCAGATACGCAATTCGCCACCATTTGCATTCCTGCGAGGTAACAGCCAACCACACAAACACGACGCACCACGGCACGTAGGTAAGCCAAACGAAGGATTGCACCCAGTCGAGTAATCGATGTTCCAATGCTTTGTCCGATGTCGCACTGAAAATGATAACCACGGACGGGACCAGCGACGCAGCGGCAATGGCGACGCCGTAAGTCGCCAGCCATTCGCCTGGTTGAATGCGACTTAGCGAGCCGCGCCACCACCAGCCCGCCAGACAGATCACGACTGTGGCATCCCCTCCGCCAAATTATCGAGAACCACGCGGCACGAAGCAGAGCCGTTCATAGCGACGTCCGGCGAATTCGCTGTCGACCACGTCGTTACCAAAGCACGCGACAGCCGCGAGTAGAGCTGCCGTTAAAAAGATCCAAACCAGAAGATGATGAATCCGCAGCCGCGTGCCGAGCTGATCATCTGAGTCTGGCACGGAACAGCACGTTCGAATGATCACCGACCTTGTACACGTTTAATCATCTGCCATTTGTCGATCGACTTCTCCCCAGGATTCGGCGATTTGAATCTCGACCTCCGGTAGCCGCCGCGATTGATAGCGATCGTTCGCCGGCGATTCGACCACGAACCGGCTGCTTCTTGACGAGAAACTCGAACACTTGCGACTCCGGATCGACAATCCAATACTCGGCAACGCCGTATTTGGCGTACAGGTCGAGTTTTTCGACGCGGTCTCGGCGGCTGGTCCCGGAAATAATTTCAACCACCAAATCCGGCGGCCCTTCCACGCGCTCGCGGATGATATGTCTTCGTGATTTTGAAATGTAAAGCAGATCGGGTTGGAGGATCGTATCATCTGTCAACACGTACGTCCATCGGAGCGATCAGGCCTTGCCGCCCGTTTTCCGCGCCGCGGCGAAAGCAAGATTCTCGAATAACATAGCCTAGATGGTTTGGTGCAATACGTTTGGACTGGTGACACAACGAAACTCCCCCGGATGAGCTCGATTGGTTCTCCTTCCGGCAACTGCCAATAGTCCGCGGCCCGATACGGCCCAGGTCGCTGAACGGCGAGAAGGACTCGAAGGACTCGAAATGAAACGAGGTCGGGCTCATGAATATCAGTCTCGCGGCCTGGGCAGTGGCGGTTCAACTGGAAACGCATTCTACAAGAGTCAACTCGGCGCTGTTCGGCGAGTTGCTTGATGTGCGTGAGCACGCGCATGTGAATGCGGTGGACGAGCCAATCGCTCCAGATTGTCCAATAGGCTTCGGGGCGGATATCGAGCGTGTACCAGGTGCGGCCGGTGAGGCGGGTGCCGCCGTTGGGGAGTTCGGCGAGCTCGAATTCGCCGTGCGTCGACCGAAATGCCAGGTCGAGGTGGGCGGATGGATGTTGCGGTAGGAGTGAGCTCGATCATCGGTGACGGTCGCTCGCTGACGTCGAATGCGAGTCGCTCGGGCTCGTGCCAGACGGTAATCGGCTCAAGGAATTCACCGGTCGTGAAGATGCAGTGCCGTTGTGCCCCAACA
Organism: uncultured Planctomycetota bacterium; assembly: GCA_963733705.1. GTDB lineage: Bacteria > Planctomycetota > Planctomycetia > Pirellulales > Lacipirellulaceae > JABDGM01. Next base: position 176,044 of record CAVTEJ010000016.1, read on the forward strand.
CCCTGCCCCACAATGCGAGCCTGCTCGGGACAGGCGACGCCGAGGCGGAAAATCCACTCCGGCGGCTCGGTGATTTTGGCGAAGCCGATGACGTTGCGCCCACGGGTTGGCAGGGGCCGGCGATATCGATGTGGCTTTCGACGACGAATTCGTTCTTTGGGGGGAAGAATGATTCGGCGACTGTGAGCATCGGCAACACCAGCAATGCACCGACTAGGCCGCGCGCATCCGACGCCGGCGATGAGCCAGAAACTTGCCGATCGGTGCGCCGGCCATGCCGAGTGGCAACACGATCGGGGCCGCCATCGCGATGCAGATCGCCCCTTCGAAAGCAAACAGCATCAGTGCAATGCCAAAGAAAAAAATCGCGGCAGCGGCAACGAGTGCCGAGGCGGCCTGCGACTGGCTGCGTTTGGCATTGAGCAAGTAGCTGGAGGCAACGCCTGTGACGAGCGGCGTGCCGAAGAAGATGGCGGCGCCATAGCTGTGGAACAAAAACACGGAGGCTTGCGTGAGCACGGAGGCATAGAGCGCGCCGATTGCGATTCCGCCGATCGCGGCTTTCACGGTAGGAGCGACGTAGAGGGCCTTGTACGGCACCTCGCGCATTCGCTGGTCATCGTCCCACCGTGCTGCCTGGTGCGCGGCGGTCGGCAAACATGCCAGGATCAGCATGGCGGTAGATTTAAGAAAGGGACGAGCACCCACAGACCGTGCCAAGGGGAGATGCCGGCATCGAATGCGCGGCGGACACTCATTCCGACTGCGATCCATAAAAACGGGATGCCCACAGCACCCAAAGAAAGCCGAACCAAGGCGGCGCCCCGTGAGCGAATTTTCGCGGGCGCTCATTAGCGGATTCACGAAATCGAGCGGCGTGTACGTGAGTCCGGTGAGGGCGGGACGGTGACGAACTCGACGATGTACTTAATCGCCATTAGCCCAAAGCCGGTGATCGCGTACTCGCGCCGATGAACTGGATCGCGAAGCAGAAACCACAGCCGCAACCAATCGAGGACTAGCGCTTCACTGTGCGGCTGTTGCGAAAGTTCCCCCGCGGTCGACATGCGAGCCTCTTTTTAGGCGTTGGTAAACCGATCCTGCAGCGCTTGCACCTGCATCTCTTCTTCGCGGAGCGCTTCGATCGCTATAACGGCGGCGGTGGCGGCTTCGAGCGTGGTGACGCAGGGCACGCCGGCTTGCACGGCGGCGGCGCGGATCTTGCCCTCGTCGGTGCGGGCCCTTTGCCGCTCGGCGTGTTCATCACGAGCGCCACGTCGCGGTCGGCGAAGTAGTCGAGCAGGTTGGGATGGCCTTCTTGAGTTTCTTCACGCGTGCAAGGGACGCCGGCCGCTTCGAGCGCGTCGGCCGTGCCGCTGGTGGCGAGCAGCGAGAAGCCCAAGTCGACAAGCTTTCGGCCGAGTTCGCTACGGCCGCGCTTTGTGCCGATCGTGCGACGCTGACGAAGATGTTGCCTTCGCTGCGGCAGCACCGTGCCGGCCGCGAGCTGGCTCTTGGCGAACGCCATCGAGAACCGCTCGCTGATGCCCATCACTTCGCCGGTCGATCGCATTTCGGGGCCGAGCACGATGTCGACGCCGGCGAACTTGATGAACGGGAACACGGCTTCCTTCACCGAGACGTGCGGCGGCATCGGGTCCTCGGTCGATGCCTTGCTCGGCCAGCGAAACGCCGGCCATCACTTTGGCCGCGATCTTCGCCACCGGCATGCCGGTGGCCTTGGCGACAAACGGCACCGTGCGGCTGGCGCGCGGATTCACTTCGAGCACGTAGACAGTCGGACCTGATCGCCCGTCCTTCGCGCTTCGACGGCAAACTGCACGTTCATCAGCCCGACGACGTTGCAGCTCGCGGGCCAGCGCGACCGTCGCCTCGCGAATTTCGTCGACGACCGGCCCCGGCAAGCTGTACGGCGGAATCGCGCAGGCCGAGTCGCCCGAGTGGACGCCCGCCTCTTCGATGTGCTCCATGATGCCGGCCACGATCACGTCGCTGGCCGTCGCTGATGCAGTCGACATCGACTTCGGTCGCGCCTTCGAGGAAGCGGTCGATCAGCACCGGCTGGCCTTGCGGCGACGATGAACGCCTCGGCCACGAACCGCTCCATCTGCGACGTCGTCGTAGCAGATTTCCATCGCCCGGCCGCCGAGCACGAAGCTCGGCCGCACCAGGAGCGGATAGCCGATCTTGCGCCGCCTCGCGGCGGGCTTCGTCCATCGTGCGGGCGATGCCGTTGGGCGGCTGCCGCAGACCGAGCTTGTGAGCAGTTGCTGAAATTTCTCGCGGTCTTCGGCGGCTTCGATCGCATCGACGCTGGTGCCGATGATCGGCACGCCGGCGTCCTCGAGGCGCCGGGCCAGGTTCAGCGGCGTCTGCCCGCCGAATTGCACGATCACGCCGTCCGGCTGCACGCGGTCGCAAATGTTGAGCACGTCTTCGACCGTGAGCGGCTCGAAGAACAGCATGTCGCTGGTGTCGTAGTCGGTGCTCACCGTCTCGGGATTCGAGTTGACCATCATCGACTCGATGCCCAGCTCGCGCAGCGCGAAGCTGGCGTGGCAGCAGCAGTAGTCGAACTCGATGCCCTGGCCGATGCGGTTCGGCCCGCCGCCGAGGATCATGATCCGCTTCTTGCCGGCCGGCTTCGGCGGCACTTCGTCTTCGTCTTCGTAGGTCGAATAGTAGTACGGCGTGTAGGCTTCGAACTCGGCGGCGCAGGTGTCGACCGATTTGAACGTGGCGCACGATGCCGCGACGCTTGCGATCGCTCGCGCGGACTTCCATTTCGGTCGTGTCCGAAGATGCGGCCAGCTGGCGGTCGGAGAATCCTTGACTGCTTGGCGCGTGCGAAGCAGCTCGCGTCGCTCGACCGTTGCGCAGTCCGCCGACTGCCGCGCAGCTGCTTCTTCCAGTCTCGACGATCTCGTGCAGATTGTCGAGGAACCACGGATCGATGCCCGTCAGCTCGTAGATCTCGTCGACGTCATGCCGCTCTTGAACGCGTAGCGCAAGTACCACACGCGCTCGGCGCCCGGCTTCGTCGAGCTTGGCGACGATTTCGTCGTCGGTCGGCTGCTCGGGCGTGCCCCACAGGTCCTTGCCGTCGCAGCCGAAGCCGTCGCTGCCGACCTCCAGGCCGCGCAGCGCCTTTTGGAACGACTCCTTGAACGTGCTGCCGATGGCCATCGTTTCGCCGACGCTCTTCATCTGCGTGGTGAGCGTCGGCATCGGCCTCGGGAAATTTCTCGAACGCGAACCGCGGGACTTTCGTCACGACGTAGTCGATCGTCGGCTCGAAGCAGGCCGTCGTTTCGCGCGTGATGTCGTTCGGCAATTCGTGCAGCCGATAGCCGACGGCCAGCTTGGCCGCGATTTTGGCGATCGGAAAGCCGGTCGCCTTCGACGCCAGCGCGCTCGAGCGGCTCACGCGCGGATTCATTTCGATGACGATCATCCGGCCGGTTTCGGGATGGATGGCGAACTGAATGTTCGAGCCGCCCGTCTCGACGCCGATCTCGCGGATCACGGCCAGCGAGGCGTCGCGCATCCGCTGATATTCTTTGTCGGTCAGCGTCTGCGCCGGGGCGACGGTGATCGAGTCGCCGGTGTGGACGCCCATCGGGTCGAAGTTTTCGATCGAGCAGATGATCACGACGTTGTCGTCCGTGTCGCGCATCACCTCCATCTCGTATTCTTTCCAGCCGAGGATCGACTCTTCGATCAGCACCTGGTGGACCGGCGACAGATCGAGGCCGCGGCTGGACGAGCTCGTCGAACTCGTCGCGGTTGTAGGCGATGCCGAGCCGCTGCCGCCCATCGTGAAGCTGGGCCGCACGACGCACGGCAGGCCGATTTCCTTGAGCCACGCGCCGGGCCTCGTCGAGCGTTGCGCACCGTCTGGCCGCGGGCGACGTCGAGGCCGATCTTGTTCCATCGCCTGCTTGAAAGCGGTCGCGGCTCTCGGCCTTGTCGATCACGTCGGCATTCGCGCCGATCATCTCGACGCCGTATTTTTCCAGCACGCCGTGGCTGGCGCAGGTCCATCGCCACATTCAGGCCCGTCTGGCCGCCCAGCGTGGGCAGCAGCGCGTCGGGCCGCTCGCTTTCGATCACCTTGGCGACGATTTCCCACGTGAGCGGCTCGATGTACGTGCGGTCGGCCGTCGCGGGGTCGGTCATGATCGTGGCCGGGTTCGAATTCACCAGCACGACCTCGTACCCCTCTTCGCGGAGCGCCTTGCAAGCCTGCGTGCCGGAATAATCGAATTCGCAGGCCTGCCCGATGACGATCGGGCCGGAACCGATGATGAGAATTTTTTTGAGGTCGTCGCGTCGTGGCATGCAAACCCGCGTTGCTGCGGGATTCGGTGGTTAAGGATCCTGCGGAGAAGAAAGTGAGCCCGCGGCCCGCAGAAGTTGGATCGAAAAATGCGCCGAGGGGTTCGCAAAGCGGCGGCTAAAATCGCTCTAGCGAAAGACGTCAGCACCTGCAGGCCTTCAAGGATGTGATCGACAGGTCACAATCACAATGTGTGATACGGTGACCCCCGCTGCAACAAGGCTGCCGAGGGACATGTCAAAAATCGTCTTGCAGTGCCCATCCAATAGGAACATACTGTCTCCAGGCAAGACTCCGGACTGTTGGGCCCAGACCGCTGCGGCGGATACAACCGGGCCCGTGGGTATTCCGCTTTCACGAGCGGCTATCCTGCTTCTTTAAATTACGGAGTTCGAAAATGACCTTCTGTTGTGTGCGTTGGGGTCGGTTTCGTTTCCCTGACCGTTTGCCTCCCGACCCTTAGTCCTTCGGCGTCGGCACAATCTGTTTGGTCGGGATTGAGTGTCAATTTCACAAAGGCAGCCGACGGCGATGCGTCGTTGCCGGAGAACCAAGACCGTATCACGAACGACGTTTGGATCACGCGGAATTCATTCGGCATGGGCTTGCTCAACGCCAGCACCGAATGCGATGTCCTACTCGGCTGTACCTACACGCATAATTCAAGCCGGAAAAAACAGAGTGGGCCACCGCGGGAATGCTGGCCAATTCCGATCAGACGATCGCCGCCCCGAATTGGCAGAATCTTACGTTCACCGATCGGGAAGCGGCCTACGGCAATATTGTTGGTCGTACGATTCTTTCTGGGACGTATCGTGATGCAGTGGTTCATTTGATTAGTGACGACATCTATCTCGATTTGCGTTTTACCGATCGGGCACAACTGGGGGCGGGAGGTTTCTCTTATATCCGGTCGGCCTCGACTTCGGCATCAACGTCCACCGGCGATTACAATCATAATGGCGTTGTCGACGCTGCCGATTATGTATTGTGGCGAAACACATTGGGCCAGAGTGCCTCGCCTGCCGGGAGTGGAGCGGACGGTAATGCGAATGGTACGATCGATGCTGGCGACTACTCGTTTTGCGCGGCAAGTTTGGCAAACGCTGGCGCCGGGAAGCGGGGCGGGCGGCAACCTCATTACCACTGTAGTACCCGAACCGGCGACGACCACCCTCTTCGGTCTTCGGGCTAATTTTCTCTTTGTTACCAGTGCAAGCTTGAGACGGAGTTGACCTGCGTGTTTGAGCGAGTTGATAAAAAGCTTGTAAAATCGTGCTCGATTGCCCATACTATGCGAGGGCATTTGATCCGGACTGCTGGGCCAGACCGCTTCGGCGGGCCAGCCGGGTTCCGAACGACGTATCGCGTCGTAGAAAATTTTCTGCCATGGCCACTTCTCGATTGTGTTGTTTGGCACGTTCGCTCTGCGCGCTATTGTGTAACTCGCGGGTCGCTTTGTCAGGACTTATGCGCGTTCGTCCAGCGAAGTCGCTTTCTCGCCTGCCTCGTTCTCATCAGCCTAATTAGCGTCTGGTCCCCCGCATTCGCGTTATTTCACCTCTGGCAAGTGAAGGAGGTTTTTTCCCCAGGCCCATGGCAACGTCCAATTCATCGAGATGTTTAGTACTTTTTCCGGCCAAACACTCATGAGCGGGCAAACCGTTGACCGCCAACAGCGATGGCAACATCAAGACGTTTACCTTCTCCACCGATCTTTCGAACAGTTCAGCCGGGATCGCTGTTGCTCGCGACTACTGGTTTCGGCTCTTTGAGCGGCGGCGTGACTCCAGATTTTACATTCAGCCAAAGCACCACGCCGATTAGCGGTTCATTTTTCAATCCCAATGCCACGAGCATTTCATTTTTACCTTTTCTGGGAATGGCGACGCGGTGGCATTTCCCGGCATCCAGCGCTTCCCGAAGGACGGAATCCATTCGCTCACGGATGCCTAAACGCTCACGATTTCCCAACACCCACGACTGCCCCTAAGTTCCGGCGTGAATTCTCCGACTAACCTACTCGGGAACGCAGGCTCCGTGAATCTTTCGACTCCAACGCCAACCGGCGATTACAACGGCAACCACGTTGTGGATGCCGCAGACTACGTTCTGCGGCGCAACACGCTCAACCAAACCAGTAACTGCCGGCAGCGGCGCCCATGGCAATGCCGATGGCACGATCAACGCTGCCGACTACGATTTCTGGCGCTGGAAAGTTCGGCAACACTGCGGGAAGCCGGCAACTCACTCGCCGGATCCGCAGTTCCGGAGCCGGCTTTCCTATCTTGCGTCATGACCGGCGTGTTGCTCATACGCCTGCGCCGTCGCCGCTGAAAACCAGCGCTTCAAAAGAGCTTCTCCTCTCAGTTGAAAGGGTGCCAAGTGACGGAATTGACTCCCGGTCACCTTTAATTATTTTCTGACACCTTTGTTTCCTCCAACAACTGCTCAGGCAAGAAGCTCCGACGAACTTGATGCTATTCCGGCCTGCCACTTTTCTTTCTCTTTTTCTTCCCTTTTCCTTCCTCCTTTATTTGCTATAGACCAATAGCTCCCATAAGTTTGCATCTGGCAAATTCACCACCGATGAAGAATCATCCTTATAGATTTCCAGCTCGGCAAGTTTTCCATCGGTTACATGCAAAAGCGCATGAATCCACATGCCATCAGTATCCTGGGATTGAGCCTCGACCGGAATCCGTCGTTCTACGGGCGCAGCTACGTCCGCGCTGAGCACAAAACGCAAGCTGCCGTTGTCGTCGATACGATCAACAAGTGCTCCGTCTAACTGCAATTTCAATTCTCGCTGCCCAGGAAAATCTGCCGAGAGCATTCGGTTCAACATTTGTTGTTCGAGAATGTTTAAAGGTCGCATAGTCATAAATCTCGAAGTCATAATGGATAGTAGGTCCCCACATTAACTGAACCATCCGGCAACGTGTAACCACGATACTCTATAGTTCGTCCGCCAATGCTGATTCGACCCCAGAAACCACCGCCAAACTTAGATCCTTGCGCAGCTTCCGATTCAATTTGCTTAGTGATTGCAGGAACAAAGGTGTCAGGAACCAATTAACTTGTGGGTTCCCCTAGCACCTTTGTTCCACCCGACCAGCTTCAGATTCCTTAGCGCGGCCAAAAATCGTTGTAGAAATCACTTTTTGAAAGTGCTAAGTTCGAACCACGCTTAATTGCGTCGTTCGCTCTTTGGCAACTTAAAATCAGGCTCCATCCAACAAGCCGCAAACGTGCTCGTGTAAGCCAAGCGTGGCCCGCGAGCCGGGGCTGATGGTCTGCGCAGAGGGCTGCGCCGAATTATTGCATCGCCGAAACGCAGCGAATCTCAATATTACTCGAATATTGGAACGCCAGATCGCTCGTTAACCCTTGATTTGCCGTGTTTTTTGAACAACCCGACGTTCCAGAAATGGCGAATTTTGTATTAAAAAATCGTGTTCGCGCGCCGTACCAATATCCGGCGGCCTCGATTCCACCTTTAACGATTTCAAGAGGCAATTCGATTCTACGAGACGGAGAATCATCCAGCCCATGCCAGCGGCAGTCTCGCCGTGGCCCGCAAAGCTTGCCAAAAATCGGCCCCTGGAGCCGTTTTCTGACCGTTGCTAGCGGCCGTTTGAACTCACTGACCCCTACCGACTCGCCGATACGAACTTGTGGCAGGAGCGGTACGACCGTCACCAGCCGCACACTTATCGAACTGCGATCCCGATCCAGACTTTTCAAGATCGCGCTAGGGGGAGAAAAATCATGACTGCGTTTCTGTTGGGCAGCCGGTCCCGCCGCGCTGCCGCGTTCGGCTTACTTTGCGCTTGTGCCACGCTGGCACAAGCCACTCGCGCATCGGCCCAACAGGCCGTAATGATGGGCGATGGTTCCGGCGGCACGTTCGTCAGCGATGACGGCAGTTGCCCCAATGGCTGCGAAGGCGGCCCCGCTTGTAGCTATGGCTACGGCGACTATCAATGCTACGGCAATGCAGACGGCTGCTCGTCGTGCGATGGTTGCAACCAATGCGATAGTGGCTGCTGCGAAAGCCACTGCGATGGTTGGTTCACGGCTGAATACTTAGCCTGGAAACTCACGGGCACCGATTTGCCGCCGCTGCTCACTTCAACGCCGACCGCGCTTACCCCACCGAATGGCGTGGTGCAAGGCAGCCTTTCCGATCCAAACGTCTCGATTATCTCGGGCGGCGATCGCGTTAACGACGGTTGGCGCAGCGGTTACCGTTTGAACACTGGCTTCTGGCTGGATTGCTGCCATACGTGCGGCTTTGGCGTCGATTGGTTCCAACTCGGCGATGATGACTATAACTACACCTCGCCGCAAAACTCTGGAATCATCACGGCTCGTCCGTTCTTCAACACGACGACTGCCGCAAATGACGCGCAGCTAGTCTCGGTTCCGAACCAACTTAGTGGAACGGCCACGGTGCATTCGGGTGATGACTTCGAAGGCGCCGGCGCGACCTTCAACAAAAGCTTGTGGCGTTGCTGCGATTGCTGCAATTCTGCCAACCTGTCCATGATCGGCGGTTACCGGTTCTACCGCTTCGACTCGGATCTCTCGGTCACCGAAAACCTGACGGTTCTGCCTGGCACCACGACGCCACTCGTTCCAGGCACCACGTTCTTAGTCCAAGATATGTTCCACACCCGGAACGATTTCAACGGTGGTGAAATCGGCCTGCAGGCCTACAAGCAACGTAAGTGCTTCTGGGTCGACGGCATGGCCAAAATCGCGATCGGTCAAAATGTTCGCACCGTCACGATCAACGGTCAAACAATTACCGACGTTCCCGGCGGCGGCGTTGCAACGGCTGCCGGTGGCTTGTTGACCTCATCGGTCACGAACATCGGTCAGTATCGTGATACCGACTTCGTCGTCATTCCAGAATTCAAGGCTGGCATCGGTGCTTGCCTCACGAAATGCTGCTCGGTACATGCCGGATATGACTGCATCATCTGGAGCGACGTAGCCCGCGCGGCCGGCGCTTTGCCGACCAACCTGGCCGTGGATCCGAACAACCTTCCGCCAGTTCAGGCGGGTGGCGGAGCGGCTCCGGCCTTCCCAGGCATCCACGGTACGCAACTGGTCGCGCACGGTATCGACGCCAATATCCAATTCCAGTGGTAATCGCTCGATCGCTCTGGTGTAACTGACTAGGTCCGCCTGCGGCGGCGTGGCATCAGCCACCCGCCGCAGCCGGCCATCAGTGCGTAGGTTATCGAGAGCGGCTCCGGCAAGGAGCCTCCCGGCGGCGGATCTCCGGGTGGATTACCGGGCGGCGAATTCGGTGGTGGCGCCGACGCAAACAAATACTTCTTTGAGGCATAACCGGCCGCGAGTCCACGCTCGCCGAACAAATAGAACTCGCCTCCCACGTCTGGCGTCAGCACGATATTCGAGAACGTGTTATTACTCATGACGCCCGCCGACGCGGCACCGGAAACTGGCTGACCGTTGAGACTCTGTAGTTGGCCCAACGTATCTAAGCCATCGACGAATTCCACCGGCTGTGTCTCGCGCAGGGTATAAGTCCCTGGTGTGACATTCTCGAACAGATAACGACCGACCGGGCTGGTTTGTGTCGTAGCCGCGAGTGTTTCGACGCCGCCGCTTACTGAAAACAGGCTGACGACCACGTCGCCGATGACATATTCGGGGTTCGGATCGGTGGAAAAGGCCAACACCCCATCGTTGTTGCGGTCGATATAGACCCAACCGCCCAGTTGACTAAATCCGGGAATCGTCGCTGCGGACACGTCGACCGCAAGCGATCCCATAACAATAATAAACAGAAACATCTGTTCAGTAAGTCGACGCGAGCGTAGTAACATTGGCACCTTCCTGGAACGAGAGTTGGCGAACGCGTTTGCGCTCTCAATGGCGAAAGAATGTGCCTTGCGAAGCGGCACGCATGCATCATTAGAAATCGCCGGCAGGCAATGCAAGATGTATGTTTAGCGCGAATTGAAAAATCTCGCGCGCAGAAAACGCCAGATTAAATCTGCGTCTTTGTGGTCGATGGGCCGTCGTCAACGGCGATCACAACGCTCGTGGTGTGCTAGTTTCCGCGCAGGCCGCCACATCCCGAATCCCGCAGGAAACAAGCGCGCCGCGCAGCGCAGCAATTACACGCAGCTATCGACGACGGCGTACTCATCCCTGCCGCCTTGCTTTCGACGATTCGTTACGCAGTCCGCGTTCGACGGAAACAACATCCTCCGAAACCGCCGAGGAGGGCGATTAAGAACGATGTCGGTTCCGGTGCTGCGGTGTTCAGCGGAGGCGCCGAAGCCAGGAGAAAACGTTTCGAAGCGTAGCCTGCCGCCAGGCCGCGCTCGCCGAAATTGTAAAAGTCACCGCCCACATTAGCCGACAGCACGATTTTGCTAAACGCGTTGTTGGTCATTACACCTGGCGAATCACTCGGCGGGACCGGAAAACCGTTGTAGCCATGCAGGCTGCCGAGCGTGTCGATGCCATCGACGTATTCGATCGGCTGCGATTCTTTGAGGTCGTACGTGCCTGGATCGATGTTCGGGAAGATATAACGGCCGAAGTCGTCAGAGAACGTCGACGAAACGAATGTTTCGACGTTGCCAACAAGGGAATACAGACTGATCGAAACACCCCCGATCACGTACTCTGGGCTCGGCTCGTCCGAAAAAGCCAAGTGGCCGTCGTTGTTTCTATCGATGTAAACCCAACCGGCAAGTTCGCTTTTACCGAGAATGGGGCCGGCGGAGGCATTCGATGCAAGCGCGGCGAGTACGCCGACGGCAAAAAACGAATGCATCCACGCCGGAAGGCGGTTCAATAACATGGGTGAATTCCAACTAGGACTATGAAATAGCCGCCAAAGCGGCCGTATAAGGACGATCCAGAGTGCGTCACTTGGTGCGACGCATGATCATCATTAGTCCTGGCCTACTGTTGGAAATGGTTAGAAAGGGGACCGCAGCGCGATCCCCCACGTCTACGGGTCAATATAATTAACCACGAAACAATTGCAATATTGTTTGACAGAAAATCTTTTCTAACCGTTAGCGGCTCACTAATCGCCAAGGTCCAGAAGAGGCTAATGTGCGTCAAAATGCCGTAATTATAGGGCTTTTTGCACAGCGTGACGCGGCGGTAAGAGCTTCCGCCGGACAAAAGAATTGCCGCCCGCTACACCGATTTCGACCGCTTCCCCCAGGAAGCAATCCAGCGCTGGGTGCCGTCCTCGGGTGGGGCCGAGGCTTCGATGATCGTCGCAATGTCCGCGGCACTCATTCCGCGATCGATCATATCTCGCTTCATTTCTGCTTCGATTCGTCGGCGGTGTATCGAATTCACCGTGTGCAATACGAACATCGTGATCGTGCAAATCACTCCCGTGACGCACCCATGGCGACAAGGATCAAAACGAACTGATTATCGGGGCTCATATTCGTTATCGCGTCGTCCAACATGTCGGCCAGCAACAGGTTGTTCATAAGCAGGATGCTCATTGCTTCACCTTTAGCGCGTGAAAAGGATCCGTGATTTTCGAATCAGTTATTGTCGTTCGAGGAGTGCCATGGACAGCCAACGTTATTCCTTCGGCATCGAAACCCGCGGTCGAGTATTTCTCGTTTCTATACATGCTGCAGCCGATTTTTTGCGGGAAGTACACCGTCATGCTGACGATCAACGTTACGGCGACCAAGCAGCAACCTGCGAGGAACGATAAGCCAGCGAGGTCGCCGGTATCCAGAGATGTGAACCATTGCCAAAACGTTGGGATAACGGAATTCATTTCAGGAGGTCCTGATTAAGGAGTTGGCGAAGGAGTTTCGTCGTGGAAAAGCGCCGGCTTTCCTGGAGTTTAACTATCTGCCGGTCCAGTCGGGGCCTTCGCGCGGATCACTCGTTCAATCTCGTCGACGCTGAGGCCGCGCTCGACAAGCTCCCGTTTGAGTTGCACGTCGGCCCGATGATTCGCGAACGCTCGCACTTGGGAAGCGATCGTGCCCAGAAGCGTACACAGGCTACCAATCAACACAATCAGCACAACCATATTGAATGGGGCGCCGATGCTCATTATCGATTTGAAGAATTCCGTCATGACCACCACACCTCTTCACGGGCCAAATCAGTCAACCTTTGCCGTGCTGGACCGAGCGCCCCTGAACCCATCGTAACGATTGACCGTCCGCTATTCGCTACGTCGAGCCAAATCTTGGCCAATCGACGTGCAACCATCTTCACGAACACGCTCGACGCACCGCGACTGAGTCGTCCGCACGGAGTCGTCGATAAGCCGTTTTTACTGCCTATTTATTAGGCTTCGCATGCTATCAGCTCGTTGACAATTCGTCGTAACATGTTTAGCATAAAGATGTTGCTTTATTTTCTTGCACTGGCGACTTTGGCGGATTGGTCGCCTCCTAGGTTGGAAGCAAACATTGGCCCATAAGCCTTGGAGTGGCGTTTTCGATCGGGCAACCGACCGGCGAGTGGAGAAGTTCACCGAAAGCGTGAGCTTTGACCGCCGCTTATACGCCCATGATATTCGTGGCTCGATCGCCCACGCCCATATGCTCTCCAAAGTGGGCATCCTCACGGATGATGAGCGGCACCAAATCGTGACCGTCCTCGAGCAAATCGGCCACGAAATCGCCGCGGGCGAATTCGAGTTCCGGCAGGAGCTCGAAGACGTCCACATGAATGTCGAGCGGGCACTCATCGACCGCATCGGCGATGTTGGCCGCAAGCTCCACACCGGTCGCAGCCGCAATGACCAAATCTCGAACGACATCCGCCTGTGGGTCCGCGATGAAATCGACGCCATGGGTGCCCGGCTTGAGGTCGTGCAGCGCGCGTTTTTGGATCGCGCCGAGCGAGACGAAGGCGTGATCCTGCCGGCCTATACCCACCTCCAGCGCGCCCAGCCTGTCCTCGCGGCCCACTACTGGCTGGCCTACTGCGAAAAGCTTGAGCGTGACCGGGAGCGGCTCGCCGATTGCCGGGCCCGAGTAAATCAAATGTCGCTCGGCACGGCCGCGCTCGCAGGCACGAGCATTCCGATCGATCGCCACATGGTGGCCGACGAACTCGAGTTCGACGGCATTCTCGCCAACAGCCTCGACGCCTCGAGCGATCGGGATTTCGTCATCGAATTCGCCTTTTGTCTGGCCACGATCGCGACCCATCTCAGCGGCTGGGCAGAAGAATGGATCCTGTGGACCACCACTGAATTTGGCTTCATTCGCCTGCCGCAGGAATTTTGCACCGGCTCGTCGATCATGCCGCAAAAGATCAACCCCGATGTGCTGGAACTGATTCGTGGTCGCACGGTGCGCGTCGTCGGCAACTTGATGAGTCTGCTGATGCTCGTGAAAGGTTTGCCGCTCGCCTACAACCGCGACTTGCAAGAAGACAAACAACGACTGTTCGATTCGGTTGATACGGTCGCCGACTGTGTCGAGCTCGCCGCGCCGATTGTTGCCGGAGCCGAACTAAATCGCGAACGCATTGCCGCACGGATCAACGAAGGCTATTTGGACGCTACGACGCTCATGGAGCACCTCATCTTGCGCGGCGTTCCACAGCGCACGGCGCATGAACTCATCGGTCGACTGGTGGGAAGTGCGATGAAGCGCGGTGTGCCGCTTGCCGATTTGCCGCTCGCCGAGTTTCAGGCGGCGCATCCAGCCTTAGACGAATCCGTTTTCGATGTCCTCGGCGTCGATCACGCCGTGGCCGCATTTTCCAGTTACGGTTCCACCAGTCCGGAACAAGTCGCCCACCAATTGCAACTGTGGCGCGAACGAATGTCTGATTGTTGAATCCTTCGCTAGCTCGCGTATCTATGAGCATCAATTATCGTTTTGTAATTACGCTGCTTGCCATATTCGCCTTGTTGTCGCCGACCGCAATCGTGATGGCCCAGCAACCGAAACCGTCGGCTCGCGCGAAAAGAACGCCATCGCCCCCAAAGCCTGCGGCCGCGAAAAAAGTTGTCCCCGCGTCGAAACCGCAACCGAAGAGCGATGCGCCGGTATTCGCCCCCGCTAAACATGCCGACAATCCACCACCGCCGCCTCCTGCGGTGGTAACGCCGGCCAAAGCGAAGGCTGCCGATGAACCACCGGTGCCGTCGCAAGAGTTGCTCGACGCCAACCCAGCGATTCGCTCGGCGCTCGAAATGCCGCGCAAGGAACCGCGCGATTATGTGCAGGCGATACTCTTGCTCATCGACCTGGGTCGGCCCGAATTGGCCAAACCGATTCTCACGGACTTGTCGAAGTTAGAAGTGACAAACGCGCAACGTGTGGCGATCGTCGCCGAATTCGGTTCGCAAGGCATGCTTCATATGTCTCGCGCCAAGGAACTAGCGCCATACGCGGCAACCTTCGCCAATGCCTGCATGGCGGTCGCGAGCGCCGCCGCCAGCAATCCCGACCGCATCGCCGCGCTCATCAAACAGCTTTCCGATCCGTCGCCGGAAATCCGCACAGCCGCACGCAACGACTTGGCCGCCACAGGCCAGGTAGGTGTGACGACGACGCTCGAATCGCTCGCCGTCGAAACTGATCCGGAACGTCACGCGGCACTGGTCGCGGCGCTTGAGCTAATGCACCCGCTCGTCGACCGACCGCTGCTGGCGATGCTAGAAACGCGTGATGCGAACCTGCGATCCAGCGTAGCAACCTTGCTCGCCCACTTGGCCGTGCCTCAGGCCGCCCCGTTTTTGGCCGCTGACCCCGTCGCTGCCGAACGAGCACTCGCCAAAGCCCTTTCCAACTATCAACATGGCACGCCACCCTTCGCGGTCGATGACGCAAATGAAGTCGAGCTGTGGAAGTGGAGCGATGCCACGAAAAAACTGACGTCCATGCGCGTGCCGGCCGATGAGGCTCAACTAATCTGGATCGCCCGCGTGGCGGATGAGCTCGCGCGAGTTCGCCCCGACAGTCCCGATGACCAGCGGCGGGCCCTGGTCCTGCGACTCGAATCGGCCGGCCTGACGTCCAAAGGCGGTGCGCAAACTCCGAAATCGCTCGCGCTCGCCGACCCGCAAGTTCTCAGCCAGGCACTTGCCGATGCTCTGAAGAACAATTACTCGCACGCCGCACTGGCACTTGTCGAAGCCCTCGCCGGCCGTGCGGACATCGGGGTTTTGATAACCGCCGACGGCAAACCCTCGCCGCTTGCCGATGCGCTCAACAGCCCGAATCGTCGCGTTCGTTTCGCCGCACTTAAGACAATCATGGCCCTCAATCCAGCGACGCCCTATCCAGGCTCAAGCCGTGTGCCCGATGCGTTGAGCTGGTTCGCCGGCGGTACGAACGAGTCCCAAGCTCTCGTTGCCATGCCGACCAACGCCGTTGCCGGCGACCTCGCCGGCCAACTTGCCGCGCATCAATTGGTGGCACAAGCCACCAATCGGCGGCACGAGGCGGTAGAAATGTCGCGCTCGATGCCGAATCTAGCGCTGGTGCTTATCGATATGAACATTCTCGGGCCCGACGTGCGCGAGGCCGTGTACGAATTGCGTACGAATGCGGCCACCGGCGATGTGCCGATCGCGCTGCTCGCCGCCGATGGTCGCCTCGACGCCGCCAAGCGCCTAGCTGCCGATCACACACGTGTAATCGCGGTGCCGCGCCCTCACACTGCAGACGCGTTGGCGAGCATTGTTTCGGATCTTGAAAAGCTCAGCGCGCGCGACGCCGTGACGGCGAACGAGCGCGTCGCTGAAGCCGCCCAAGCCGAAAAATGGCTGGCCATGCTCAGCTCCGGAAATCGGCCGTTCTATACATTCCGGCGTGTGGCCTCGCGGCCTTCGGCCCCTTCGTCGCCGCCGGCGACGTTGTCACCTGCCGCACTGCCAGCGGCGGCCCCGGCCGCTGAAGCCCCTGCTGACGAGTCGCTTCCGAACCCATGAGTCGCACTTCGACCAACGTCGGCGCTCCGGTAGAGCCCCTACCGGGCATCATCGGCTCAGGCCGCGCGATGATGGAAGTCTATCGCGTCACGCGACAGGTGGCGCGCAGTCGTGCATCTGTGCTGCTGCTCGGCGAAACTGGGACCGGCAAAGAATTGATCGCACATGCTATTCACGAGCAAAGCCAGCGGCGCAATCGGCCGTTCGTGCGTGTAAATTGCGGCGCCCTCAGCGAGAGCCTGCTCGAGAGCGAACTATTCGGCCATGTTCGCGGCGCGTTCACCGGCGCGATCGACAATCGCACAGGTCGTTTTGAAGCCGCCCACACAGGCACAATTTTTCTGGACGAAATCAATTCCACCACGCCCCATCTGCAAGTCAAGTTGCTCCGCGCGTTGCAAGAGCGAGAGTTTGAACGCGTTGGAGACACGCAAACAATCCGCGTCGATACCCGCGTCATTGCGGCCAGCAATCGCGATTTGCTCAGCGAAAGTGCCGCTGGTCGATTTCGTGAGGATCTTTATTATCGACTCAATGTGGTTCCCATTCATTTGCCGCCGCTGCGCGATCGCCGTGAAGATATCCCCGAGCTAGTCAGTCATTTTCTCGACATCTACAATGAACAAAACGACCGTTACGTTGTTCATATCGACCCCAAAGCGCTGGCCGCATTGCAACAATACCAGTGGCCGGGCAACGTCCGCGAGCTGCAAAATTATGTCGAGCGGGCTGTCGTCATGGCGCCCGGCGATGAGTTGACGCTCGACCTGTTGCCGACTGCCGTGACCACCGGCCGCACTCCGCGGGCAATCGGCGTAGCGATGGATTTCGACGCTCTTGCCGAGGAGCTCGTACATCTTGGCATGGGCGAAGCCGGCGAGGAAGCCGCCGATGTCCACAGTCGCATCGTCGATCGGGTGGAGCGCGAAGTGATTGCTCAAGTCCTCACCGAGTGCGCCGGAGTCCAAATCAAGGCTGCCAGTCGCTTAGGCATCAATCGCAACACGCTACACAAGAAGCTGAAACAATACGGCCTGGATGGCGAACAGGAATAGAGGGGGAGATACGGAGAGAGAAAGAGTGGGGGAACTGAATAGCCCAAAGTGAGATACTCCCACTCTCCCCGTCTCCTACTCTCCTCTTCTTTAACTTCACTCTGAATCATGTTCACCAACATCCTGACCATCTGCTTCGCGGCATGCTACGTCATCGCGTTCGGACTTGAGCTGTTCACGCTCCGCCGCCGACCTGCCTGGTTTCCCACGCCGCTCATCATTGCGGCCGCCGCCGGCCTGCTGATTCAGGCGATTTTCCTGATGCGCAACTCTATCGGTTCAAGCGCGTTGCCAATTTCGACTGCGGATTGGCTGGTATGGGCGTCCTGGGTTCTCGCGATTGTCTACCTAGCGCTGTTGTTTTACTTGCCGCGCACACCGACCGGCATCGCGCTATTGCCCATCGTCCTCGGTTTGGTCTTGTGTTCCAAATTCGCGAGCTCGACACCGCTGGCGAATGAGCAATCGTTCTACCTTTGGGGCATGTTCCACGGCATCGCGCTACTGCTGGGCACGGTGACTGTTTCGATCGGCTTCCTTGCCGGATTGATGTACCTAATGCAAAGCTACGCACTGAAAAACGCACGCTCCTCAACGAATCGCATCCGTCTCCCGAGCTTGGAATGGCTCGAACGCGTGAATGGGCGCACCCTGGGAATTTCCGCTGTGTTGATCGCGTTCGGCTTCGGGTCCGGCCTCGTCTTGACGCTTGCGACGCACCGGGGCGAAGCAAAATATGCTCTCTGGACTGACCCAGTGGTGCTCAGCCTCGCTGCAATGCTACTCTGGCTCGTTGCTGCCGAGATATTTCGCCTCGTATACCCCGCTGCGAGAAGTGGAAGGAAGGTGGCCTATCTCACGCTCGCCTCATTTGTGTTCTTAATCATCGCCCTAGCGTCGTTCACACTCGTAGATACGGTTCACGGTACGCCACGACAGACTGTTTTGTCCGATCACTCAAATGTGCCCTCATTTCCCCGGCCACAGGAGTAAAACGATGCAAACTGCTAAATACATCCATTGGGAAGATGACGGAGCTTTCATCGGCTATTTCCTCGAATACCCGGACTACTGGACCCAGGGCGAGACACTCGACGATCTCAAAGATCATTTGCGGGATTTGTTTGCCGACCTCACCAGTGGTCAAATCCCTGGAATTCGGAAAGTCGATGAATTGGTCGTGTCATGAAGCGTGTGGACCTAATTCGCGAAATCGAAAAGTTCGGTTGCGTGTTGATTCGGCACGGCGCCAAACATGATTGGTATCGCAATCCACAAACTGGCATATCGCAGCCGATTCCGAGACATCGTGAAATCAAGGAACACTTGGCGCGTAAAATAATTCGATCGCTTGAAAACAAATCCTCGGAGTGAGAGACATGAAAATAACCGAGGTTCTCTTTATTCCCCTTTCCTCCCTCCACACCCCCCCTTCGCTCGCATGAACGCTTCGCTCCAACTCGCAATGGTCGGCTGCAGCCACAGGCATACCAGCCTGTCCGTGCGCGAGCGGCTTACCTTTACGCCGGAGCAAGCGACGGATGCCCTCGCCGCATGGCGAATCACGCACCCCGAACAAGAAGCCGTGCTCATTTCCACGTGCAATCGCGTGGAGCTTTACGCTGCAGCCGCAGCTGATTCCGATTTCCCATTTGGACCTCCGACTCTCACTCATTTCCTCACAGATTTTCACAACGTGCCGATCAACGAGGCCAGCTCCGAGCTAACTACCCTCGAAGGGGACGAAGTGGTGCGGCATTTGTTTCGCGTTGCCGCGAGCCTCGATAGCATGGTAGTCGGCGAGGCCCAAATCCTGTCGCAAGTAAAGCAGGCGTACGAACTCGCGAGCCAAATCGGCAGCGCGGGTCCCATGACGCACGGCTGTTTCCAAGCCGCAATCCGCGTCGCCCGCCGAGTCGCCAGCGAAACCGAGCTTCACCGTCACCGCGTCAGCATCCCCAGCGTCGCGGTCGCCGATTTCGCCTCCCGCGTCTTCGAGCGATTCGACGACAAACGGGTGCTTGTCATCGGCGCCGGCGAAATGGCGCAGGAAACGCTTAACTACCTGACCGATTCCGGCGCTCGCAAAATCGTCGTCCTCAATCGCGACTTCGCTCGCGCCCAGGCACTCGCCGCGGAATGGAAGGGGCGGGCCGCCGCGTGGGAAGACCTTTTTAAAGAGCTAACGGCCGCCGATATGGTCGTGAGCACCACCGGTTCCGACCGCCACATCGTTTCGCTGGCGGACTTCCAAAAACAAGTCGCCCGCAATCGCCATCAACGGCCGCTGTTCATTCTCGACCTTGCCATGCCACGCGATTTCGATCCAGTGATCGCCGACGAGCTCGGCGTTTACCTCTACGGCATCGATGATCTGGCGGAAGCCTGCGAGCAAAACCGACAGGCTCGGGCGGACTCACTACCCGACGCCGAGCGAATCATCGACGAGGAAGTTCGCACGTTCGTCGCCGACTCGCGGCACCGCGCTTCGGGGCCGGTCATCGCTCAATTTCGAGAAGGCTTGCAAACCGCGCAAGCTGCCGAGCTGACGCGCCTTTACGGTCGCTTGCCCGAGCTCGACGAGCGTTCGCGCCGCGAAATCCAGCAATTTGCCGATCGCTTGGTGGCCAAGATGCTGCACCCACCCCTCGAATCGCTGCGCGATGAATCGCGCAATGGCTCGATTCACAATCTGTTGGAAGCCCTGCAGCGGCTATTCCAGCTTGGGGACGAGCGCAAAAAAAATGACCAATGACCAACTTGGACGAGTGCCGTCCTGAATTGGTCATTAGTCATGTTGGTTACGAATTATTCTTCGTCATCTTCGAATTCGTATTCTGCTTCTTCCTCTTCGTCTTCTTCCTCATCCTCATCGAGATCGTCGAAGTCTTCGTCGTCCTCGTCTTCATCATCTTCTTCATCATCCTCGTCGGTCGCGACCTCGTCGTCTTCGACTTCTTCCCATTCGTCTTCTAGATCATCATCTTCGTCTTCGAATTCTTCCTCTTCTTCGTCGTCATCGTCGTCGTCGAAGTCGTCATCATCTTCGAATTCATCGTCGTCGAGATCATCATCATCGAGGTCGTCGTCGTCCTCGAATTCATCATCGTCATCATCGTCGGCTTCTTCCTCGACGTCGTCCTCGTCCTCGTCCTCGTCTTTCCGCGCAGACTTGAGCTGGCGTTCCAACAGGGCCACAGCACGTAATTCTTCCAGACTCATCGCGGTATCTCCAATAACTTCGATCGTTGACCGTTTGGTCGCCCCTGGCGACGACGAATATGAGGTGAGTAGGCGAGTAAATGAATCGGCTATCGCGTGAAAAAATGCGATCTGCGTATTCAATTACTCGCGTACTCTCCGTCCCCCCAGCCCTGCGCCCACGATCTTACCATAGATTGCAAAACACACAGCCTATGCAGCTTCAATACCGTCGGTCAAGCCAGTGCCAGAACCTGAAAAATCTGGTGCAAAATCGCCGCTTGTATCGTCGGTCGTCGAGGTTCGCCTCAATTCGGTTACCCAGGGCAGCTGGTCTAAATTGCACAAACCGAATACTTCCAGAAATCGCTTCGTTGTTCCGTAACGGAGCGGTCGACCTAATTCTTCCGAACGGCCCACGATACGCAAGAGGTCGCGATCCATTAACAGGCGTAAAATTTCGCCGCAGGCTACGCCCCGAATCGCTTCCACCTCGGCCCGCAACACCGGCTGGCGATACGCCACGACGGCCAATGTCTCCAATGCGGGGGGTGACAGCCGGATTTCCCGATCCACGGTTCCTTGCGGCCGCAACCACTGTGAGAATTCACGACGGCTGAGCAATTGATACCCACCGGCCACCTGCGCCACCTGAAAAGCACAGCCCCGCTCGTCATATCGCTGACGGAGGTTTTTGATGACGGTGCGAGCCTCAGTGGCATCGGCCAAGTTGGCCATTTGGGCGAGTTTACGCAGCGACAACGGCTCCCGGGCCAAAAACAGCACCGCTTCGACCCGGCTCCGACGTACGATGGGTACCGTCATACGATTGGTCGATGAGGAACCACTGACAAGTCGACGCTGCAACGTGGAATGTGGCCGACTAAACGCGACAAATGCATCCCCGGCATTCATCGACTTGGCACAAGGCTGCCGGCAGCCCGTCCGCAACATTTGGTTTTTTCGTGGATGAGGCATGATTTATTCGCGGGAATTCAAATTGAGAATTCTCGCTCCCTCACCGCAGTTCGCTAATAGCGAAGCGTGCCCCCATCGCGCTGCGCCACTTGCCAGGCCTCGACCTTGGCCAAGACCTGCTCCACGGCGACTGTCGGCTGATCGGCCACGGATTCGAAATGTTGCGTCATTGCCGGTGCATTGGCGAGCGGAGCCCGACAGCTGAATCGGTACATGTGCCCGTCGCTACCCCACGGCGCGAGGTTCGTATCTGCTGCCCCCAGCTTTTGCAGCCGCGACATCAACTCCGGCAGCCGATCAGTTGGACCAGCAGGCGGCGAAACGGCGGCGGGTGATGTCGGCGCGATCGACGCCGCTCCACCGTCCGTCAGCAACTTCGGTGCTTCCGCTTGCGACATCGGAGTCGATGGCGGCAGAATCGCCGGCGCGGGGGCCATCGTCACCGCCGATTGATTCACATTGCTCGCGGCGGGAGCCAATCGAGGATCCGGCGCCGCGTCCGCCGTCGGCTGTCGCCGGCTATTAATCGCGCCCTGCACGACCTCTACGGCTTGCGTTACCGTCTTCTTCACTTGTTCGTTGGTTGGACCGTACAGGTGCCAGCCTTTCACGGCCACAACGCCGATGCCGACCATCACCGCCAAACGAAAAAATGTCTGTGTCGATGGCATACTCTCCACTCCAATCCGATCGAACCTGTGCTGCCTTGTCACGCCGCAAACGCCGATTGCGGCCGCAGATAATACCCACCCTCATTCCTGCCCCACAATGCCATATAACGCATATTTTCCCGGTAGTTTTCGCACTTGTGCCCGTCCGCCTATGATGAACGCATGCCTGAGCCGATTTATCTCGACCACAACGCCACCACGCCGGTCTTTCCGGAAGTGGTCGAAGCGATGCGCGCCTGCTGGGCGGAACCCTATTTAAATCCGGCCAGCCAGCATTCGTTTGGGCGTGCCGCACGACGGGTGTTGGAGGACGCCCGCGATCGCATCGGCGAGCTTCTCGGTGCCGGCCGAGAAGACCGGGTCGTATTCACAAGTGGAGGCACCGAAGCAAACAATCTTGCCCTTCGCGGACTTTGGCGGCGTCGCGATAAAACCCGCCATCCGCGGCCCGGCGGACCTCAACTTATTATTTCTTCGATCGAGCATCCGAGTGTCGCTGGGTTTGGCGACGAAATCGCCAGCATTAAGTTAACCAAACCTGTCTTCTCGGTTAGTCGCACAGCGGTGGGCAATGATGGCGTCGTTTCATTAGTCGATCTAGCGCATTGCATTGGGCCAGCGACGCGTTTGGTGGCCATCATGTTGGCCAATAACGAAACAGGCGTGGTCCAACCTGTGGCCGATTTTGCCGCGATCTGTAACCAGCACAAGGTTCCGCTGCATGTCGACGCCGCACAAGCGGCCGGCAAACTGCCCCTCGATTTTCGCCAACTGGGCGCAGCGACAATGTCGCTGGCAGCTCATAAATTCGGTGGACCTTTAGGAATTGGCGCTCTTCTCGTGCGACGCGACGTCGAACTCTTGCCAGAACTTTCGGGCGGATTTCAACAAGCCGGAACCCGCCCCGGCACAGAATCAGTTGCCCTCGCCGTAGGAATGCGGTCCGCATTGGAGCTCTGGCATGAACATCGCCACACGTGGTCGACGCAAATTGCGAAGTTCCGCGATGAATTCGAAGCCGCACTCTGCCGCAAAGGTATCCTCACGATAGCTCGACCCGTCGTGATCGGGGCATTTGCGCCACGCCTCCCCACTACATCGAACATCGCCTTCGTCGGTATTGATCGACAGATGCTTTTTCTCGGACTCGACCAAGCCGGTGTCGCCTGTTCAACAGGCTCAGCGTGCGCAAGCGGCTCCAGCGAACCGTCGCCGACGCACATCGCGATGGGCTGCGAACCGGGGGTAATTTCGAGCGCGCTCCGCTTCAGTTTTGGCGTCACGACGACTGCCGCCGAAGTCGAAGAGGCGGCTAGTCGTATCCTCAAGGTATGCAACGGCTTGGGACGATAGAATCCGCCCCGAATTCTGGCCCGCGCTGCTCCCATTGCGAATCCGAATCGGGTAGAATTTGGGTTCCCGTTTTATGCTCCCAAACCGGTCCTGCTGGACCGCTCGCCACAGCGGCTAGGAATTCTGATTTTGCGTTCTGGCAAGCCAGTTTTCCGCCTCGCTCGGGCCACGTTTTTTGCCGCCGCGGACGGACCCTGTATGCTCGATTGTGTCACCGAAATTCCGCTCACCGGCCGCGTTTTGGCACCGCCAAATTCGCCGCTCTGCGCGGCCGCGAAGCGTGATCCGCTTCCCGCTTTCGTGGCGGGACCGGAGAACCGTCTCGTCGCGGGTGTCATTGGCACACTGATCGATTCTGCCGACCAATCGAATACCGCCGCCGCTCCGCAGCGTATTGCTCCTACCGTCCTCGTTCTCTTCGGTCCGAGCGGCATGGGCAAATCGCATCTCGCTTATGGCTTGGTTCGTCACTGGCAAGGCAAGCTCGGCGACGCAAGCGCTCTGTATACCACCGCTGCCGATTTTCGCCACTTGATCAACGACGCCATCAAGCGTCAAGCAGAGCCTGAATTTCGAGCCGATTTTCGCAGTCGCCGCTTACTCGCCATCGACGACCTGCAGCACATACCGGCCGACGATTTCGCCTGGCAGGAGCTACGTTTCTTACTCGATGATTACGAAGATCGGGGTGCCACGGTGATCATCACCGCGAGCGAATCGATCAGCACGCTGCCGAACATTCCGCAGGATATTCGTAGCCGTCTGGCCGCTGGCCTCTCGCTGCAGCTCGCTCCGCCCGGCAGCGCGGCTCGCACGAGAATCGTGCAGCAGACCGCTCACGCGCTTGGTCGCCCGCTTGCCGATGACGTCATCCAACGCCTTGCGCACGGCGTCAATGGCACTGCCAGCACCCTATTCAGCGCTTTGTTCGAACTCCTGTCGCCGGCGAATGCCAAGCTCGCAAACGATAGTGTCCGCACCAATGCACTGCTCGCCTCACGCGACGCCAAACGCCCGACAATTCGCCAGATATCGGCCGTCGTCGCTCGTTACCAAAACATTCCGCAGGCGCAGCTAAAAAGCGGATCCCGTCGACAATCGATCGTGTTCGCCCGCGGCTTGGTCGTCTACCTCGCCCGTGAACTCGCTGAAGCCAGCTACGAAGAGATCGGCCGATCTCTCGGCGGTCGTGACCATACCACGATCATTCACAACTATCGCAAGATCGCCGCCGAGCGAACGACGCTTCCACAAACACAACAAACGCTGGAAACCCTCCAGCGCATTTTGCTCAGCCGTTAGAAACCAATCCGACAAATACGTTGAAAACTTGTTCATACCATGTCGACAACGACCCAGGTTCGAGACCATTTCGACAACCAACACAACAATCTCCGACAACGGCTGCAGAACACCGACACACGTTCAACTTGCAACAAACACCAGGACAACAGCTTTTCCACTATCCCAAACTCGCGACAAGTCGAGTGCTGACAAACGCTTCGATCACCAACTGATGGGCGATCGACACTTTCAGCCCGCACAAAATAACTACCACAAAGAATTAAATAACTACTTATAAAACGCGCTCGCATCCTTCAGCTAATCGCGAACCAATGAAGGCTCGCAAGGGATTCTCGGCGACCGAAAGGACCTCACCATGAAGATCACCTGCAATCGCGAAAAGATGCTCCACGCATTTCAAACCGTGGCTGCCATCGCGCCGGCTCGCAGTCCGAAGGCGATTCTGCAAAACGTTAAGCTCGAAGTAACGGCGGACAAAGCCACGCTGATGGCCACTGATCTGGAAGTCGGCATTCGCTACGAAGTGACCGGCGTCGAGGTTGACGTCGCCGGTGCCGCTGTGTTGCCTGTCGCACGGTTTGGATCCATCCTCCGCGAAAGCAGCGACGCCACGTTCCGTATTGAGGCCGGCAGCGATGGCACGCAGATCCGCGGTGAGCGCAGCCAATTCAAATTACCGTCCGAAAACCCGCAAGACTTCCCGCCAATCGCCGAGTTCGGTGAATCGAGCTACTACGAAGTTTCGGCCCGCCTCTTCCGCGAGTTGATCCGCCGCACGATTTTTGCGACCGATAACGAAAGTAGCCGCTACGCCCTCGGCGGCGTAAAGCTCGAGTGGAAAGATAACGTCCTCACCGCCGTTGGCACGGATGGACGCCGCCTTGCGAAGATGGACGGCCCGGCCCAAGCCGTTGGCCAACCTGCACCATTTGGCGATGTCACCGTTGTCCCGACCCGTGCCATGAACCTGCTTGAGCGTGCCCTGGGCGAAGACGGCAGCGAGGTGCAACTCGCCGTTCGCCAGAATGACATCCTCGTTAAAAACCCGCGCTGCACGATCTACTCTCGGCTCCTCGAAGGCCGCTACCCGCGTTGGCGCGACGTGTTTCCGCAGCGCCCAACGTCAAACAGAATCCCGCTCACGGTTGGGCCTGTCCACTCGGCCGTCCGACAGGCGGCGATTGTTACCAGCGAAGAGAGCCGTGGCATCGATTTCACATTCGGCGATGGTTCGCTCGTTCTCGCCGGCCAGACAGCCGAGGTCGGTCAGTCGCGCATCGAACTCCCGATTGCGTACGATGGCCCGTCAATCTCGATCACACTCGACCCCCGCTTCGTGAACGATTTCCTCAAGGTTCTCGAACCCGAAAAGGCGTTCACGATCGATCTGCAGGACAGCGATGCCGCGGCTGTCTGTACGACCGACGATGGCTACGGCTACGTCATCATGCCCCTCGCCCGCGACCGCTAAACACACCGCACAATCTCACCTTGCTCGACGATCCACAAACCGCTGCCACTGATTTTCTCGCCCGCCGCGATCGCGAGCAGCGTCGTTACCATGCGCGGAAACCCAAATCCATTGGCAATGTCATCGCTCAATTAATCACCGTCCGCGGTTACGGTCGCATCCAGGCTGATACGAACTTCGCTACCGCCTGGAAGTCAGTCGTCGGCGATGCGTTAGCTAAATTCACTCAAACGGGCCGGCTCCGCCGCGGCGTCTTGGAAGTCACTGCTGCCAATTCGATGACGATTCAAGAGCTCACCTTTCAAAAACAACAAATCCTCAAACAACTACAAATAACCCTGCCGGACGCCAAAATCCGCGACCTGCGATTCCGCGTCGGCAGCATTTAGCACTGCACAAAACCTAGCCACAGAGAACACAAAGTTCACAGAGAGTTATCCAATTCACCCCTCTGTGATCTCTGTGCCCTCTGTGGCAAACAAAAAGTAAGGCGTATCGAACCATAATGGCTGAAGAAAACGAAAACCAACCGAAACCGACCAAGCCCGCCGGCGAAGGCCAGGCTTACACTTCTGAGGATCTGCAACACCTCAGCGACTTGGAGCACGTGCGCGAGCGGCCGAGCATGTACATCGGGGATACGACCGTCCGCGGTTTGCATCACCTCGTTTACGAAGTCGTCGATAATTCGATCGACGAAGCGATGGCCGACCACGCCACTACGGTGAGCGTCTCGATCAATGTCGATGGCAGCGTCACGGTCGAAGACGATGGCCGCGGCATTCCTGTCGAGCGGCACGCCCAGCTCTCCGAGGAAGCGGGCCGGGATATGTCGACGCTCGAAGGCGTGATGACGGTTCTCAAGTTTGGCGGCAAATTCGAAAAGGGCGCCTATCAAACATCCGGCGGTCTGCATGGCGTCGGCGTTACGGTGGTGAACTTCCTCTCCGAATGGTGCGAGGTCGAAGTTTGCCGCGATGGCCAGGTTTATCACCAGGAATACGAACGGGGCATTCCGAAGACGGATGTCCGCCGTGTCGGCCACACCACGAAGCGCGGCACCAAAACCACGTTTAAGCCCGATCCGCAAATCTTTCAAAACACGAAGTTCACGTTCGCGACGCTCCAAAAACGCATGCAGGAGCTTGCCTTCCTCAATCAAGGCGTCCGCATCACGATTGCCGATGACCGCACGGGCGAAAAGGAATCGTATCAGTACGACGACGGCCTCCGCCAATACGTGCAGCACCTTAACCGGGCGAGCGAACCCGTCCACTCGGATATCCTGTACGTCAAAGGCGATGGCGAAGGGGTCACGGTTGAAATCGCGCTGCAGTACTCGCAGGAGTACACTGAAAACGTCCATTCATACGTTAACAACATCAACACGACAGAAGGCGGCACTCATCTTTCCGGTTTCCGTACGGCCCTTACGCGCTCGATCAACAAGTACGGTAAGGATAGCGGGCTGTTCAAAGACCTTGTGCCGAGCGGCGAAGATTTCCGTGAAGGGCTGACCGCTGTCATCAGTTGCCGCGTGCCTCACCCGCAGTTCGAAGGTCAAACCAAAACCAAGCTCGGCAACGGCGAAGTCGAAGGCATCGTCAACAGCCTCTTTGGTGAGTACCTCACCAAATTCTTGGAAGAGAACCCGAAGGCCGCCAAGGCAATTGGCAATAAGGGTCTGCTTGCGGCGGAGGCTCGCGTCGCGGCTCGTAAGCAGAAGGAACTCATACGCGAACGCAAAGGCGCGCTTTCCGGCGGCGGACTGCCAGGCAAACTGCGAGATTGTTCGAGTCGCGATGTTGATAAGTGCGAGCTTTACCTCGTGGAAGGTGATTCGGCCGGCGGTTCGGCCGAGGGTGGTCGGATGCGCGAGTACCAGGCGATCCTGCCGCTCCGCGGCAAGATTATCAACGCCTACAAGTCGCGCGAAGATAAAGTTCTCGCCAATGAGGAAGTTCGCAGCATGATTTCGGCCGTTGGCATCGGCATCGGCGAAGATCAGGACCTTACCAAGCGTCGCTACGGCCGCATCATCATCATGACCGATGCCGACGTCGACGGTTCCCACATTCGGACGCTGCTGCTCACGTTCTTCTACCGGCAAATGTCGGAACTTGTGAAAGGTGGGCATGTGTACGTTGCCCAGCCCCCGCTGTTCCGCGTCAAAACCAAAACGAGTACGTATTACGTGCAAACCGAAGAAGAAATGCGGAACCAGCTACTCGATGTTGGCCTGTCGAACGCGGTTTTCAATCCCAACGATGGCCGGCTCATTGAGGGCGAGCAAATGACGCGGCTCGTTCGCACGCTCGCCACACTTGAAGAAGCGATCATTGCGCTCGAGCGACGCGGCATCAGTCTGAAAATCCATGCCGAACGTCAGGATGACAACGGCCGACTGCCGATTTACCACGTGTACTTCGGCAACCGCGAGGAGTGGTTCACCACGCGCGAAGAGCTCGATAAGTTCGTCGCCGACCGGGAAAAAGAAACCGGAGGAAAACTGAACGTCGACGTCGGCCTTCCGGCTGCCGCCCCTAGCACCAACGGTTCCCCCAATGGCGATGGTGCGGCTGCTGCAGCGGCTCTGAACGCCCCGCGTCTGCGGATCGTCGATCTTCACGAAGTTCGTACGATCAATACGGCGCTCACGGACCTCGCGAAGTTCGGCTTCGATATCGCCGCGCTCATTCCGCAAGAACGGACCGGGGAAGAAACCAGCCGCTACACACTTCGCCGTGGCGAGGCTGAATCTGGGTTCGAGGACCTCCGCGGACTGCCGGCGGCCATTCGGGACGCTGGGCAGAAGGTGCTGCACGTTACTCGGTTTAAAGGCCTTGGCGAAATGAACGCCGAGGAGCTGCGGGAAACGACGCTCGACCCCACGAACCGCACGCTGCTGCAAATTCGTATGGAAGATGTCGGGAGTGCCGATGAACTCTTCCGCGTGCTGATGGGCGATCAGGTTGAACCGCGCCGTGAATTCATCCAAAAGCACTCGCTGGATGTGCGGAATTTGGATGTGTAGTCGCGGTCCGAGCAGGAATCATTTTGCTCGGGGTTTTCGAAGCCGCTGGGGCAAAACCTTGTGGATTCCGAGCGCCGGCAAGTTTTGCGCGGACCGTTGGCCAACCGCTCGGCGCAAGGTGTTTGTGGGCTTTGAGCTAGATTCTGCTCGCGGTTCAGGGGTCCCATTTAACGCGAGCGAAAGTGCTAGGTTTCGCTCGGGGTGACCGCGCGTTCGCTGCATGTTTTCCGATGAAACTGCGCAATAGCGCGGGCAAAACTCGCGCGGTTTAGTTGCGCCGATGCACGTCTTTGCTGGTCTGGAACGGCAACCCGTGCGCAGGGCGCGGCTTCAGCGGCGAAATAACGCCGATGATGAAGTGAAAGTAAGTTTTCAAAGAGCGAGCGTCCTGCGGCAATCGCAGGGCGGGCTGCTGTAATGCAGCGTGGGGTGAAGTTACCAAATTTGGGAGGCGATTTCCACAACTATTTTTGGCCGCGCGGCGGATTTCGCTGTAAGGAACGAAAGCGGACGTGGGCCGTGTATTCGAGTGCAAGCTGGTGCAGACCGGTTTTGAAAATGCTTCCGGTGCTGGTATTGAAGGGAAGCACGGTCGGAGCCCGTGGCACCCGGCGGAATTGCTCAAGGATCCAATCCCGACGCAGCTCGTAACGCAATTGCCTTGTGAATTGTTATAATAGTTTGCGAGGCAATCCTTTTTTTGGTGATATTTCGATGATCACACCCAAGCTGACAGATGAAATGCGACAAGCGCTGGCATCGCGACCTGCGGGGCCGATACCTGTTAAGGATGATCAAACACAAAGTTTTTATGTGTTGCTGACCAAGGACGATTATTGTCGGCTTCAAGATGACTACGTTCGCCGTGAGCTGCAAGTGGCGTTTGATCAAGTTGATCGCGGGGAGGTGAGCGATCTGGATATGGCGGCCCTTCTAGCCGAGGCACATCGTCGGCATACGCCGCACCAGTAGGGTGGATTGCGATGCGTTTACGCAAAACGCCAATTGCCGAACAGGATTTGCTCGGCATTTGGGAGTTTATCGCTCGCGACAGCCCGGCTAACGCCGACCGATTCTGGCAGCGGTTGAACGAGCGTTTCCAACTGTTGCTGCGGCAGCCATTGATGGGCGAATCTCAGGAGTGTTTTCTTCCAGGTCTGCGCAGCGTGGTCGAAGGATCTTACATTATCTTCTACGAGCCACGTTTCGACGAAATACTGATTTATCGCGTGCTACACGGTGCGCAGAAATGGGATGAGCTGGTGTCTGAGTCAAGGAAGCGGTGACGAAGGTTGCTTACCACGTGAAGTCGATGCCCGTGGTCACGCCGTCGTAAACCACGCGGCCGTCGGTGTTGATCGGGCTCGAGGTGCCGCCGGCAGCTTGCACTGTGGTCGGGGCCTGGTCGCCCGCAATCGCGACGTCGTCAATCCACAATACTTGATAGCCGCCATTACACGCCCACGTGCTTAGTCACATGGTATAAGGCTGTGAAGTCGACTTCGCCGACGAAGGAGAGCTGAGTTTCGTTGTCGCGTGCGCGAGAAACAATCTGGGATGTAAAGTCGTTGTCGGCCACATTGCCGTAAGCGCCGCCTTTGAGCGTGCCGGTGAATTGGAACGGGCTGCAGGGGTTAGTGAACAGGATGTTGGTGCCGACCTGGGCACCGTACATGTGGTTGTTTTCATCCCAAGTACCAATGTTCAAACCGGTGCTCGCTAGGGCGACATTCAATCGGTCGTGGAGCTCGATCCAGCGGAAGCCGGTGAAGAGCGTGCAGCCAGGCGTGAGGGCCGTGCCGACGTTCAGTTCGCCGCTGTCCAGGTCGGTATCGTAAGTATTGTGGAGCGCGCCACCGCCGAGGATCGTTACACCGATCCCCGCGATGCGGAAAGTCGTAACGGCGGGGATATCTGACGTTGCCTGGGCCGATTCGTCGTTGAAAAATCGGCCTTCAACGATCAGGCCGTTGTTTAGCCGCCGGCCAATTGTGGCGTCGACGCCATTGTCCCAGCCGAAGTTATTCAAATCGCTGGCGTTGATCAGCGTGCCCGGCGTGCCAGTGGGGGGCGTCGCCACGACGGCAGAATCTGGCCGTGAGCGATGCAAGATCACGGTGCCGACGCTCGCATAGCAGCTGGGTGCGCACCAGCAGCTTATGAACGATGGGCCTGAATCACAGCTACTGCAGCCTTCGGTGGAGGAGGGTTTCTCGGCGGTTTCGTTATCGCCGACGGGGGTGACTTGGTCATCGTGCATGACGCGCGAGCTGGCGGTCACGCTCGGCAGCGTGCATGCTTCTTGCCAGTCGGGCGAAGTGTAGTTGGCTGAAATTGTATTGTCGGAAGCGATTGCCCCGCAGGTGATCGCGAACATCAGACCGACCGCACCGGTCGAACGTAGAAAGGCAGTCATCTGCCGGCCCCTCCGTTGGGCGAATTTGAATTGTGTTGGGAACGAACAATCCGTTGTCCCATCGTCTGGAATCGGCGTGGTGAGGCAAATTGACCTGGAAAATGTGCGTGCGCGAAAGAATCGGTACAGGCCGTTGGGACGACAAAAACGGCAGGGTTTCACAGGTGTTGAAGTTAACGTCGGGTGAATGTAGTCGCAGGTGCAAGTATGCTCGAATGGCTTCAAAAAACGGCTGAAAATGGCGGCGGCTATTGTCTCATGGCTGAGCCGGATACGATCAAGCTTCGATTTGGCCCATACGCAACTGCCCCAATCAAGACTATGACTTCGAGCTCCTCCGACCGTTCCCGTGAGAATAATTCCAGTGCCCAAGCTGGCGATAAGGGGGCGGCTGCAAACCGCGGATTGCAGACCCGATTGATTCACTCGGCGGCCGACGCCCCGCCGGGTTTCCGTTCGCTTTCGACGCCGATCTATCACGGCTCGACGACCGTTTTCGATACGCTGGCCGAGGCGTATCAAGGTTGGCGACCGGGTGGGCCGTACACGTATGGCATCTATGGCACGCCGACGACGCTGAAACTTGGGGCTCGGATCGCGGAGATCGAAAAAGCGAAGTACTCGTTCATTGTGCCGAGCGGGCAGGCGGCGATTGCGCTCATTTACCTGGTGTATGCACGATCCGGGTCGCACATTTTGATGACTGAGAGTGCGTACGGCAACAGCCGCGAGATTGCGGACGATTTACTGGCGGCTCTCGATGTTGAGGTCGAGTCGTACGATCCGATGATTGGCGGCGGGATTGCGAAACTCATTCGGCCGAACACGCATTTGATTTGGACCGAGAGTCCGGGCTCGATCACGATGGAGGTGCAGGACATTCCCGCGATTGTGGCGGCGGCGCGGCCGCACAAGATTCCGGTCGCGATCGACAACACGTACGCGGCTGGCGTTTTGTTTGATGCGTTTGGACATGGCATCGATGTGAGCATGCAGGCGATTACGAAGTATGTTGGTGGGCACAGCGACCTGCTTCTTGGCAGCGTTTCGGTGCGAGACGAAGCCGCCATGCGGCAAGTCGGCAAGATTTATCGTTTGCTAGGAATGGCTGTTTCGCCGGATGACTGCGGCCAAGCCCTTCGCGGGCTGCAGACATTGGGAGTGCGGCTCAAGCACCTCGAACAGTCGGCGCTAACGATCGCGAAGTGGCTAAAGCAGCGCTCGGACATCAGCCTCGTGCTCCACCCTGCCATCCCCGACTGCCCCGGCCACGACATTTGGAAGCGCGACTTCACCGGCTCCGCGAGCATTTTTTCGATTGTGTTCAAAGACGATGTGAGCGCTGAGCGCATCGTGAAGTTCGTCGAGTCGCTTCGGCTGTTCAAGATTGGCTACAGCTGGGGCGGCGTTACGAGTTTGGTGATGGCGTACGCCAGCCTTGGCCGCCAACACCGCAATTATGGCCGCCATCTCGTCCGCCTCAACATTGGTCTCGAAGAAACCGAAGATCTCATCGCTGATCTTGAACAAGCACTATCGCGGAAATAGTCATCGCCCGCGCCGCGCTAGCACACAGGCGACACTGGCAACCAGAACCAGTAAGGCTGTTCCAGGCTCTGGTACTGCGCTGGCAACGCCGGCTCCGGCGCCCGCACCTGCGTGACTGCCGAATTGGTTGCGCCACAAGACGTAGTCGCGGGCGTCGGAGAGGTTGTCGCCGTTCGCGTCGCCGAGTTGGTTAAGATTGAATGCGCCGCGCCAAATGTTGTAGTCGGTGTTGTCCACGTCGCCATCGTGATCGAAGTCGGCCGAAAAGAACGGCGTGCTGACGACCTGGAGCTGGACGAGCGTCGGCAAATAGTTGATATGAAACGTGAGGCCGGCCGGCATGCCGGAGACGTCGATGTTGTCGAACGTGCCGATGACGCCGCCAACGGCGGAAATGATGTTGAAGGTGTTGCCGAGCGTTGGCACGAACGCGCCGTCGATGTCGATGTTGAGATAGCCATCGAGTTGGGCGACGTCGGTCACCGTGAATCGGTCGTATTGATTCAGCAGCGTGCCCGTCAGCTCGACGAATAATTGGCCCGTGTTCGTCTGCTGATAGTCTTTGATGGTGGTATTACCGACGACGTCGAAGCCGGAAGGTCGAATCGTGCCTTCGTTGTCGAGGAGGACATTGATATTTGCACCTGCAGCAGTGACGAGGTGGCTGCCGCTGGGGACGATGATCGCGCCGGCGCCGCTGAATGTAGCGCCGGCGGCGATGTTGGCGTTGTTCGAAACCAGGCGCAAGTTGCCGTTGAGGGTCACGGCGCTGGTCGAGTTGATATCGAGGAAGCGGTTCACCTGCACGTTGATGGTGGAATCGGTGCCTGCACCAACGGCAATCGGGCCACTGAACGACGACGTTTCGTCGGTTTGCAGCGTCGATGCCGTGAGGTTGATGGCCGAAGTTGTAGCGAAAGTGAGTCCAAAGCCATTTGCATACACGCGGCTGGCGCCAGTAGCGGTCACCGTGCCACCATAGGCAAACGTGGCATTGTCGCGGACTTCGAGCGTTCCGCCGTTCGATGCGGCGAGGAGGCCGATGTTCCCCGCGCCGTCCCAGTCGTTGTCGTTGGCGGCGGTTTCGAACACGAGCGTTTTTGTGGCTACATTGGCTTCGAGCCGAGTGTTGTTGACCACGCGCGACGAAACAAGGCCCTGCCCTTTGATGCCGTTCGCATTGGCTACCGTGATTGCGCCGCCCTGGAGCACGCCGCCGTTCAGGACCACGCTGGCCGCAACGTTCGAATTCCAGGCGTTGACCACATTCAGCGTGCCGTCAACATCCGCGGTGCCGATCGTCGACACTTCGTTGATGGCACCGCCGATGGTCAGCGTCCCATCATCTGCCCGCAAAGAAGATGCGTTTTGAAACGTGATCGGTGCATTGATCGTTCCGAACCCGCGGAGCTCGTGGGTGTTGATCGACAGCAAACCGCCGGGGCCGTTGATGGTGGCGCCTTCGATCCGGTTGAAGTTCGACACCGCGTCGCCGCCGTTCATCCGGACGAAACCCGCGGCAGCGATATTCACCGTCGAGTTTGCCCCGAATGTCACGGGCGCGTTCACCGCCGTTTGGCCGTTGGCATTCCAGATGGCTAAGGCGCCGCTCAAAATCATGCGTGAGTTTCCGTTAAGCGATGTAATTCCGGCTGCCGCTGTGTTGGTCGTGAGTGTGCGGGTCATGGTCCAGTTCGGAACGTTGTTCACCGCTAGCTGTGCGCCATTGCCGCCGAGGTTGATCGGGTCGTCCATATCGCCGGCATCATCCGGATCCCAAATCGTCGAATTGACCGTGAAGACGACGCCATCGTTGATCGTGTGGAGCGTGCCAGAGCCGATGCCGTCCCAATCGAAGCTCGTCGTATTGATGGTGGTGTTGGCGGTGACGCTGGAGGTGGAATTCAGGCGAAACAGGCCGGTCCCCGAAATGGTTGGTCCGGCAAGCACGCTGGACGCACCCAAGCTGATGGTACCGTTGTCCACGACGACCGCGCCGGCGTTCAAAGTCGTGCCGGACATGGTAGCCGTCGCGCCGGCGTCCACATTGAAGTGGGCGCTGCTGTTGAAAGTCGAAGCGCCGACGCTGAGCGTTCCAGCGTGGACATTGACGGTTCCGTTTACGATCATTGCCTTGCCGCTGATGGTCGAAGTGCCGGCGTTGTTTTTGTTGATTGTGCCGGCCATCGTCCAGTTGGCCGCGGCATTGTTGACCGCTACATCGCCGTTGTCGTTGAGGTTGAGTGTGCCGCCATACACATCGTCGGTGGTGTCCACGCGATTGACGTTGAGTGTGAGCTGAGCTGTGCCTTTGATCGTGGTGGCGGCGGCGCCGGGACCATCCCAATTGAAATCGCCGGCGGCTTCGGTAACGGTCGTGTTGCCGCTGATGATGAGTTGAGACGTCGAGCTTGCCAGGTTCAGTGCGGAGGCATCGGGGATAGTTACCGTGCCGGCTAGCTCCAGCGAGGAACTGGCGTTGACCGTGATTGTGTTGGCCATGCCCACAAAGATCATGCCGTTGTCGATCCGCGGCCCCTGAGATGGTGAACGCTGAGCCGATGACGGAAGTGACGTTTCCCGCGCCATTGAGCGTAGCCACATCGTTGCCGCCGGTCATCTGCACCGTGGAGCTGGCCAAAGCAAAGTCGTGAGTAAACGTGAGCGTGTCGCGTTGGCCTATCTGGATGGTGCCGCCCATGGCGTCGGCCAGGGGGCCGTCAATCACAAGAGCGACGGTATCCGCGTTCACGTTGGCGAGCGCGTTGTCGACGTCGACGACGCCGGTCTCGCTGTCGCCATCGAGGTCGATCGTATCGAGTCCGTTAGCGTGGATCGTAAGCGTCTGCGGCGCAGAAGTGTTTCCCTGGGGTTGCAGCAGGGCCGAGTTATCAAAGGCCTGCTCGGCCACAAGATCGAAGTCGCCAACGTTAACAGTGCCATTTCCGCCCAATACGGACCCGGCATTGATCTCAAGTTGCCCGCCGCTCACGGTCGCGATGCCGCCAGACATCGTCAACCCGCCACCGTTGTTCAAGGCCAGGCTGAGTGACGTCCACGCGGGTGTTCCCGGCGTAGCGTGCGGATCCACGCGAATCGTCGACCCAGCGCCATCGACCACGGTCGCCCCCAGCACATTGAGCTGATTGCCGTTCGTGAGCAAATCGGCGCCGTTCGACACGGTCAGCGTCGATATCGTTCCGTTGGTCCCGCTCACCGGAACAAACGTGACCTGCGCGTTAGCAGCAGGAGCCAGATTGCCGATCTGCACGTTGTACGTGTTCGTAACTAGTGGAGCTCCATTATTTGGCGCCGCGGAATTGGGAGTCCAGTTGCCCGGCACGTTCCAGTTGCCAGTTCCAGTATTCCAAGAACTATTGACGACCTGAGCGAGTGCAGTATCCGTCACAGCGAATTGAAGAACGGCCAACGCGAACACAACACGAAACAATCCTCGCAGAATGCGAATCATGCGATAGTCCCCTCACGCAGCTTGAAAGTAGTTGCTAAGTCGGGCGGCGGAATCTTCCAGCCGGCCACTTGGCGTGCAAAACGCTGCCACCGCACTCCTGCGGCAGAATCCCCCACATAAGCTGTTGATTCTAGCAAAAATGGCGAAAAAAGGACAGAATGACTTAGTTGTGCAGGGGCGACTGCGGAAACTGCCGGGATTTTTGGCGTAAAAAAGCCATGAAATGCAAGAGCGCAGGGCGACTCGTTTTAGGCCGAACCGCCCTGCGGATTGCCGATAAGGCTCGCGGTGGGGTGGGCTGTATGTTCCCGGGCTCGATCGGAACGCTTGGGCCAACCATGTCGCGCGGCGTTAGCGGAGTCTGGTGAATGCGATGATGAGGTTCGCGGCTCGCTTGATCCGCGAATGACTATTTCGTCTCGGCAGTGGCGTCGGAGTTTGTCGCCTCCACATCATCCTTGAAGCCCTCTGTCGTAAACGTGAAATGCACCGGCTCGAGCGGCACGCCCCACTTGCTGGAAAAATTCTTGTGCGTGAAGCTATTCAGCCCCAGCTCGTATTTTTTGCCAGCTTCCAGCGCGATCGGCAGCGTGCAAGTTCGGCCATCCTTCGACCAGCTCGGCATCCCATCGGCAGTGCCTGGAAAAGTCGGTCCGCCGCCGGTGAACGAAAAGCCGCCGGTGCTCATCGGCATATCAAATGTAACCGACAGCATCTTGAGCCCCGGCTTCACATCTTTCGCGCCATTCTCGGGCATACTCTTGGCAACCTTTGGCGTGCGCACCCGGTTCGTGAGGGCGGGCTTTGCTCCGGCTGTGGTGAAGTAAATCGCTGCCGTTTCCGCCGGCACGCCCTGCTCGCTCTGGAAATTCTGATAACTAGTCGAGTTGATGCCCACTCGATAGTACGCCGCCCGTTTGAGCTGCACCGGCAGCACGCAGGTTCGTTTGTCTTTCCATGTGGCCATGCTACCTTCCGGCGATGTTGGAAAATCCGGTCCGCCGCCCGTCCAACTCATGCCGCCGCCCATATCGCGGTCAAACGTGACGGAAATCTCGGTTGTGGCAGGGTCCACGTCCGTCGCACCAATTTTTGGAGAAGTCTCGACGATCGTTGGCCAATTCGTCTTTGGCCGTTGGTTCTTTCCGGTTTTGGCGGCGTCGCCGTTTTCTTTGGCTGCGGTCGCGCCTGCTGGCTTGTCGGCCTGCACGCGCGTCGTTGCCATCGGCAGCAGTACGAGCGCGACTGCAATCAGCAAGGCTCGCGAGAGCCAGCCGAACCGGCGTTTGTTCGGATCGAAACTCATGATTTCCTCCAATCGGATTTGTAACAGCGAGCCCCGCTCAAAAATGCCCGCCATATTTGCCATCACTAAGCTCCGGCCTCGGGCAGCGGCCAGCACTCGGATAATCGTTTCGCCATAACCGTCTCGATCGCAGCGCCCCTCGCGGAGCACGGTTTCATCGCAGGCGCATTCGCGTTCGTGGCGAATCCGAGCGTTCGCGAACCACACCAGCGGGTGAAACCAAAACAAGCCTTGCACGAAAACTTGCAGCCAGCCAACCCACGTGTCGCGCCTTCGCCAATGCACGAGCTCGTGGGCGAGAATCATCTGCAGCTCATCGGCAGTGAGCCTATTCAAGAAACTCTCCGGTAGGACAATCTTCGGAGCAATCACGCCGATGAGCATTGGGCTGATTGATTGCTCTGTAGCATAGACGGCGGGGGCGGTCCGAATCGCAAATCGCTCGGCGAGGCGTTCGATTTCGATCCGCACGGGTCCCTCATCAATCTGCCGCATTGAGTTCGTGGTTTGAGTCAGCCGACAGTAACGCCAACCAACGGCCAGCCATAGTGCGAGGCAGCCTGTGGCCCAGATCGCCAGCATTGCCGCGGCGAGCGAGAAGGATTGTGAACCGCCGGAAAGCACCGCCGCAACGCGTTCTTCAAGTGCTTGATTTATTCCGGCTGCGTCGGTCGGTGATGCGGGCACTGTGTCGTTGGTTGCTTTTGTGAGAGCGGCAATCGGCGTTACGCCCCAATGGCCGACGCCCCAAGAAACAGAGAGCGTCGTGGGCAGGAAAATCTTGACGAGCACCAGCAGCCACAACCCATACCGCAATCGTGCCGAAGCGCCGCGAAGCAAATAGGTTAGCACTGCGATCAGGCAGACCAGCAAGCCGACTTGCCAGGTCGCCGCAAATGCCCAGCTCAACCATCGCGTTGCAAATTGCTCGATGTTCGTCATGGTTATTTCCCCCGCTGGCCTTTGCCGGTGCCGCGCTTCTTCCGTTTCTCATCCAAGAGCCGTTTCAACTTTTGAATTTCCTCGTCGCTGAGATTCGCTTCGTCGATGAAATGAGCGAGTACCGGCGACACGGCGGCCCCGACCACGCGGTCGAGCACGCTCTGGACCTCATGCCGCGTCAGTTCTTCACGCGCCACGGCCGCCCGGTATAGATAGGAGTTCCCCACTTGGTCGTAGGCCACCGCTCCTTTCACCACCATGCGGCTGAGCAGCGTCTTCACGGTTTGAAACGCCCATTTGTGCCCACCTGGCAGCGCCGCAAATACGCTGTGCGCATCCAGCGGACCGTCGTCCCAGAGCGTCTTCATGACTTCCCATTCGGCGGGAGACAACGCAGCCCATTGAGTATTCTTTGACATAAACTTCCTTCGGAAACGCCGTGTCGACGATGACTGTAGCCATAAGACCACAAACGTAGTCGATTGTCAATAGGTGGTTGATAAGATTCTTTGGTTGCCGGGCTGCTCTTGTGACTGGAGCAGTGCCATCAGCCTGGTGGTACCCTTCGAGGTCACAACTGGATAAGGTTGCCGAACGTGAGGCAATGCAGGTCAATCGCTACGACCTCGCAAAGTTCCGCCATCGCAGTCGTTAAAACGGCGCCAACACTGAGTACCGCACTTCGCGCTGGCCGGCCGTCACGCCATCGTCCAGTAGGATCATCTGCGTCGACTTTTTCTCGTCGATGATGACGTTCAGTTGCGCTTCGGTTTCTGGTGCTAACTCGCAGCTGTCGGCGAGGGTAAGATAGTCGCGGTTCAGTTTCGCGATTTGCACGCGCTGGCCTCCGACGCTCAGGTAGGCAGCGACGGACGCAGAGTAACCGGTTTCTCGTCGAATGCCCATGATGAATCCTGAACTGCTAACGCGTGCACAGCAATCCGCAGAATTATCTAAGATCGCGCTCGACTGGGAAAGGCCACTTGGCGATGGTACCGATGGCGCCGTTTGGAAATCGAATGTCGATACTGCCGTAAAGGCGTTGGAGCGCGAACGCGGCTACTACAATGAACGCGATGCGTATTTGCGTTTGGCGGAGTTTGGATTCACAGAGCAAATCGACGGCTTTTGGATTCCGAAGCTTCTTGGGTGTCACGACGATCTGTGGATTGTGGAAATGGATTTCATTACCAAGTCGCCGTACATTCTCGACTTCGCGAAAGTTCGCATCGATAGGCCGCCGGACTTTTCGAACGAGGTTTTAGCGGACTCCGACAGAAAGAACCGAGAATTGTTTCAGCACCATTGGCGCGAAGTTCAACGGCTGATGGCCAGCTTGGAAAGCATCGGCATCTACTACCTGGATCCGCAGCTCGACAACATCAAGTTTCCCGATCTTTGAAGCACTCGTGAACAGTACTTCTGGCTTAGACAGCTTCCACCACCCAGCTTTCATCTCATGGAAACTCTGCGACAACTTTTTCTTCCGTGGGCGTTTGCGGCGTTGCTGCCGTTGCCGATGCTGCTCGCCATCAGCCCAACAGAGCACGCAGATGTCAAATGCCTTTATCTCGGCATTGCCTCGGCCTGGTTTGCAACGGAAGTATTCCGGCCGGGGGACCCGGCGCGGTCGCGATCGGAGTGGTGCCGTAGGCTGCTGGCCGTGTTGATTGGCGTCGCAATCAATGTGGTGCTATTCGTCGTGTTGGGAATGTCGGTGGGCATCGAGTCTCACATTCCATTTCCGTTGTTGGCGGTCTTTTCTGTCGTGCCGGCGATTGGGTTCGTCCCGTGGTTGTCGCTGAAAGCCCGGAGCCCGGCTGCAGTCATCATTGCAGGAGCAATGATGGTGGCGGTCATCAAGCTCGGCGCCTGCGTCGTGGCACGACTCGTGTACGGCCCGAACTATGTGGAGGAAGGGTACGTTGCCGCCGACTGGCGCACGGCGAAGCTTATGATCAGCCTATTGTGGGCGCTGACCATCGCGCTCTCGGGCGGCCTGCTACGGAAAAGCTATCGATCGGTACAAGACGTTGAATGCGATCATGATTAGGTTGCTGGATCGAATGGCGAAAAGCAACGTTGCCGACCAGCGCTAAAATTATTGCGCGCTGAGCACGGTCAATCCGTATCAACCGAGACCTTAACGGATCGCCCAACAATATCTCGCCGCATGCCCTTGCTCCATCCGCCGAGATCGTACGTTACATAGAGGTCGTTATCGTGCGGCGTTTCTTCGATGGCCATGTAGTGGGTCGTAAGAACGCCGGACGTCATCCGCACGACCGTGCTCCATGTTTCGCCGTGGTCTCGGCTGAAGGCGAGGTAATTGCCGTTCCAGGGATGCTCCGGGTGTTGCCAGCATAACTTCTGCGGGATTCGCACGCCGAACGCCGCCACCATCACACCGCTGCGCAGTTCGATGAGATCCGGATCAACCACCGCGCCACGCAATTCGTCCGGGTTATTTTCATCCAGCAGCTTGCCTTTAAAATCTTTGGCTCCGCGAAGCATCTCGACCCATAGCTCCGTCTTGTAAACGTCGAGCCCGGCCAATACCCATGGCGAATGCGCGGTCCACGTCGCGCCGTCGTCGTCAGAATGTGACTCACGTAGCTCGCGGCCGGTGCGCATTAAGCAAATCAGGCGGCCGGCGTGAGGGCCCTTGCTCACGCGGCAAATTACGGGTTCGCCAAAGCCTTCGGTTCCGATCGTCCCGTCTGCCGCGACCGTAGATACGAGCTTCCAATGCAACCCCTTGTCGTTCGACCGCGCGAGCATGACGCGCGTCTTCTTCATCGTCGGCCGATACGTGCTCGGCGTGTCGTCTCCCTTTTTCAATCCATAGAACGTGCACAGCAGGTCGCCATCGGGCAGCTCGATGATCCGCCGATGGAGCCGCTCCGCCGCGTGCGGCCGCCCGCCGTCGTCGGTCGAACCGTAGAAGTCAATTCCCGGAAGTTCGAACACAACATTCGTCGGCCCCGCGACGGTGCGCCAATCGTCGTGCGACGTGTAAAGCTGACCGGTGCCTTCATCCGGTCGCTCGCCGGGAACGACATACGTGTCGAGAGCCAAAATCGTCCCATCGCGGAGCTGAACGATTCCCCCTTCCATGTCTAAGCCGTTCTCGCCCGGTTTGAGCGGAATATCAGCCCAGTTCAAACCGCCGTCTCGCGATACTCGCGTTGACATCGCCCACGGATATGCCATACGCTTCGACGGGAACGATTTCTCGGGAACTTGCCCCTGCAGAATGATCGCCCCCGAGCGGGTCACGAGCATCGACGGCTGCAACCCGCGCGGCAAAACCACGCGCTCCTCACCAAACTCCAGTCGCACTTTGCCGTCAGTCTCCAGCACCTCCGGCTTGTTCGGAGTCGTCTCCAACTTTGCGACAACCGACGCGCTTTCCGACCCGCCCTCCGCTGCGATAACGCCGCTGCAAGCCGCCCATAGCAAGATCGTTAAACTCACAGCTGTAAACAATGCTTTGAACACGTCGTTAGTACTCGTTCCAATTGATGTTGGAGGCCGTCGCATTCTACTCACAACGGAACGCAGATGAAATGTGCGATGAAATTAATGCGATTGCTGAATTGAAACGTCGGATTCTCCCTGGCCGTGGCAGTAGCATGTAGTAGGGTACGTATGTCAGCGGGTGTAATAAGACGGCGAGCATTCTCGCTTCCGTCGATGCGAGCGAAGTGACTTTCTGTCCTGTGCCTGTATGACGCGGGGCGGTTCGACATTTGCGCAAAGATGCCGGCCGGTCGCGCGCATTAGGGGCACAGGCTGGCTGGAGAACCTTGTAGGTCGCAGACGTTCCGAAAAACGGTGGATTTTTGGTGTGTGTCGCGCGGAGATGAGTTTCTGGAACTTTTTTCGCGGCCCTGCCTCGCGGAAGACGCCGTTACGTTTGTCGGCACACGATTCGTGCCTCAGAAAACGTTTGTCACACGGCCGGGCTTTGGCGCATCTTCAAGCCTCTCGCTTCAGTTTACGCGGTGCGTCCGTCGCAGCAACCAAACGCCCCTGCCGAAAAACGCAATCCAAAAGCCCAGCGCGATCACCGCAGTCAGGATGAAATTCCGTGGCGAAACATCCCACGACGTATCCGAAATAATCCGTCCAAACGCGAAACAGGTGAACAGGACCGCGAAGAAAAACAACCAATTGAAAGGATGCAGGAGCCGCTTAGTTCGATTTAGCGCTTGCGCCTCAATATTCGGCGAAAGCCTTGGTACGTGCGCCGCCGCTAATCGCGCCGTCGCATCGTCCCGAAGAGCTGCTGCCAACTCCTGATCTTTAGCCAAAAACTCTTCGACGAGTGCGACACTATCCGCGCTCGCTTCGTCCGCAGCGTAAATCGGCCAGAGGTCGGTAATAACTTCTCGTGTTACGTTCATAGTAAACCTTTCGCTGAAGGCTTAAGCTGATTGAGTTTTACTCTCGCTCGGCAAATCCGCACCCGGACCGCGCCGACCGAGAGGCCGAGAGCGGCCGCAATTTCTGCGTACGGAAGTCCGTCTTGCACGTGCATTAACAAGGCCGCCCGATCAAGTTCCGGCAAAGTCTGCAGCGCCTTCAGCGCATCCTGCAAGTCGAGCCGAAAGTCAACGGACGATTGTGGGCCCGGTCGTGGATCGGGCAGCGAGTTATCGAGCACTGTCTGCCGTCTTCCGCGTTTCAATTCTGCCCGGTACAGGTTCCGTGCAATCATGAATAAGTAGGCTTTGACCGTGCCAACGCGAATTTGTCCCGGCGTCGCCCAGGCCCGCACGAACGTTTCCTGCGTGATTTCCTCCGCCA
Organism: uncultured Planctomycetota bacterium; assembly: GCA_963733705.1. Lineage (GTDB taxonomy): Bacteria > Planctomycetota > Planctomycetia > Pirellulales > Lacipirellulaceae > JABDGM01. The sequence continues at coordinate 219,912 of CAVTEJ010000016.1, forward strand.
ATGAGGCGTCGCCACTCAGAAAACAGACGAACCGATACACATCCTGCGAATAACGCTCGTAAACACTGTGGAAATCGACAAACATCGTGTCCTCTACGAACACTATTGCACAGACGACAAAAGGTTACACACAAACCAGTCAGATTTCCGAAGCACGTACGAGCCAAGCATTAAGCTGTCGCCGTAGTGTGCGGGATTTGGCGCTGCATAAAGGGGTCGTCCGCGTGAGGTTGTTACTCGATAACAATTTGCGACGAGGCTTAGAAGGTACCCCGGTTGGACTCGGGCCTCCCGGGTGGGAATATCGAGTCCGCCGGGAAACGTTGGATTGATAACGCATTTTCGCAGCCGGAATGACCCCCGACTGTCAGGCCGACCGCGGAGACGAGTTCTCGGAAGGGAAAATCTGTCCCGAAAAGCTACCGCATTGATGAGTTTAGAGATGCCCGGTGAAGGCGTCAGCGCGGACGCCGGTGTAGGTTGGATGGCGGCCCTCAGGACCGTTTCTTAACGGTGGTTTGTTGGCGTGTATCACACGAATGGGTCGCTGACGGGGTGGCATGCAACTACCACAGGCGCCACCAAGGCTTTCGAAGATCGATTTCCTTTTGAGTTGGTTTGAGATCATCGGCAATTGTGAAGTTGATCCATCCGGCGTCATAATCTTGATAGACGTCTACCGGTACGCCGACTTCGCGGTTGTACCAATCCTGTTCGTCTGAGTCGAACCAGACAAACTTGTCGCCTTCATCCTCATATACGCGCCCTGGTTCAAACCCTTCAAATGGCAACCGATCTCCAGTGTGGGAATTTACCTCACGATCACCGGCTTCGATGGAACGGATCCGTTTGCCCATCGAGTGCAATGCCCAGTAGCTCGCCGTGCTAACGCTTTGATAGATGTTCACTACCACGTTAGTACCAAAAGTTTTCGAGAGCAGCGATGCTAGATCGTTGAGTTTGGCGAAGCTGTTGAAATGGATCTCCGCTACTGCGGTTGTGACTTGCTTCACGGATAGCAATGAAGGGAAGTCATCGCCTATGATGAATGCATCTCGGTCGCCCGCAGCTGGCCATTCAGTGTCGGTCCGAGTGAAGCTGAGGCTGCGCTCCCGCAAGAATGCCTCAATCACCGGGACAACTGCATCAGCCTTGGCTCGCAGTGCGATTTTGCAAATCGTGGACACGATTGCACACCTAGCTTGCAATTAGTTGGAAATACAGGTTATAGGCACAACGCACTCCAGTTCGCAGAAACTCCGACATAGTCAGATCATACTCTTCGTATTCCTAGCTCCGTTATTTGCCAAAACAAAGTGACGGAATTGTCGCAGTATAAACGTTACGACAGCGAAGACCAAACTCGCCGTACCGTCGATAAACGGCGTATTGAAAAACCTTCGTTTGCCGGCGCTCTTCGCCGTAAGTCGATCTACCGAAAAATCTTCGGACGCCAACGGTTCAAAACTCGTGTCGGAAATCAAAGCGTCATCAAACGTAGTTTCTGACACGACTCCACGCGCCCTACAGCCGATAGCTTTCCATCAAGTAGCTGCAGCATCCTGGCATTCCTGGTCGTCAACTTCCACGTGAATCGCCAAATCCGCAGCCACCGCCGGTGCGCGGTGTGCCGCTGTCGCGTCGTGTTCTTTTTCCAGTGCTTCGATCAAGTGCTGTTGATATTGCATGATGCTGTGGTCCGACAGTATGTCGAGCTTCCACTTCAACAGCCCGCGAAGGACGCCCCGCCAGCGGTCGCGACTGCGCCACACACCGGTGAGTTTGCGAATGCGGCCGTTGCGGTCGAAATAGATTTCGTCGCCGCTGTGTCGATAACCCATGAACGCGGGCGGCACGCGCGTCACGATGTCGTTGTTGTGTACCCAACGATAATGGGTGACTTTCGCGTGCCGGACGTAGCGTTTGCAGCCGACGCGGGGCGAGCCGAACGTGTGGAGCTCCTGCGGGTCGCCGACGATTGAGGAGTTTTTGCAGCGGTAGGCGCAGATCGTCGCCATGGCCGCGCCGAGGGAATGGCCGCAAAACCAGACGGGCTGCTTGTCACCGCGGAGCAGGTCTTCGAGCATGGGCCAGAGGTCTTCGACCTGGCGATTGAACCCGCTGTGAACGTTGCCGATCGCGCCCAGCGCGGCCATTACTGCGTTGGCGTCTGCTTTGATGTCATTCCACTCGGTGATTTGCGTGCCGCGGCAGGTGAGTACCACATCGTATTCATTGCGGAAGCGATACGCTTGAGCGCCGTCTTTGTCGAAGAGCTTCGCTTCCGGAAAACCGATCGCGACCGCCGCCCGCTGGGCTTCCGCTTCGTCGTTGTAGGCAATCAAAGCGAGCTCGGCCATCACGAGCGAACGCTGCAAGAAGGTCAGCGTGGCGAGGGGGCCGCGGACATTGGAATAGAGGCGGAGCGGAACTTCGCCAGGATCCTGGATGATTTTCGGTTCGAGGGTGGTGCTCATCGCGATTCGTTCCTTGCTCGCAATCAATCGAGTCGTAAATCACAATCCGTAGATTGTAACATCCTCGACTAGTTCAGCATCTATTTGCGACATTCGCGAACCATTCAGAAAATCGAGCGCGGCCAAAAATCGTTGTAGAAATCACAATCCAATTGTGCTATCCTCGGCACTGCATGCACATCCGTACACGTTCGTCAAGCCTGAAAGCACCGCGGCAACCTCTTCCACCGAGCAAATCAAATTGCGCAAACCACCTCACAAATTCGCAATATTCAGGCCTCAATGCCCGACCCGCAATTCACAACACCTTGTCAACCAACAACTTGCAAAATCGCAAGTTCCCAATAACCCCGAATTTTGTATTAAAAAATCGACTTCCGAGCAGTGAACAATATTCAAACAAGAACAATTGAGATAAACACAAAGTCACGAAGGGGGGAAAGTAGACAAGATTTACAGGATCCGACGGGATGAAAGTTTTAGGAAATGAATTTGCAAATCGTTACCCGTAAATCCTGTTGATTCCTGTCCAAAGATTTCTTCTCCGTGTCCTCCGTGTCTCTGTGGTTAATTAAAAAACCCCCGCATCCATGTGCTAGCAACCCAGCCGAAATTGCGTCAAAATCGTAAGTGTACAAAGACTTACCAGCCCGTTTCTCGCGTATAGAATTCCTGGAAGGACCGCCATGTCCATCGCCCGCAAAAAGCCTGATGCAATTTCCATGAAACGCGAACTGATCCATAAACTGCACACGACGCTCGAAAAGCTCGTCCACAAGGAGACGGCGACGGGCACCGAGTTCTGGCTCGCCCGCGACCTGCAACAGGTGCTGGGGTACGTGCGGTGGGCGAATTTCGAGAAGGTGATCCAGAAGGCGATCATGTCGTGCGAGCTCGCGGGCTATCCGTCGGACGACCATTTCCTGCCGGTCGACAAAATCGACGAGCTCGCGGCCAAGGGTCCGCGACCGATGCGCGACTTCGCCCTGACGCGCTACGCCTGCTACCTCATCGCCCAGAATGCCGACTCCTCGAAAGACCCAGTCGCATTCGCCCAGACATATTTCGCGGTGCAAACGCGCCGGCAGGAAATGATCGTGCAACGCCTGCGCGATCAAGAACGGGTCAACGCTCGCCGCAAGTTGAGCCAATCGGAGAAAGTCCTTTCCGGCCTCATCTACGAGCACGTGGAAGACGAGCAAGGCTTCCGCCGCATCCGCACCAAGGGGGACCAGGCCCTCTTCGGCGGCGTCACCACCCGTCAAATGAAGCGCCGCCTCCGCGTACCGAAAGGTCGGGCGCTCGCGGACTTTTTGCCGACGATCACGATCAAAGCGAAGGATTTCGCCAACGAAATCACCAACTTCAGTATCAAGCGCGACTACCTGCACACCGAAGCCCAGATCACGCGCGAGCACATCAAGAACAACCGCGAGATCCGCAAACTCCTCGGCAAGCGCAAAATCAAACCCGAAGAGCTGCGCGCTGCCGAAGACGTCAAGAAGATCGAGCGGCGGCTTTCGACCGAGGAGCGCACTCCCCCAGGAAGTAAAACACCTCGACGCTCTGCCCCATACCCCGCCGGCGATCGAGCAGCAGTTGATTTTCGATCCAGTTGATGAAGCCCGTCGCAACGGCAAACATGCGGTCGCCGTGAAAGGAGCCAGCTAATTCGCCGCCCCCGACTTACCCGCCGCTTTCTCCTTGGACACGAATTTGCCCAGCAACATCTCAGGAGTAAGCTGCAGCCGGTCGCGGTGCTTGTTGATCGACGCGTTGATTTTCGCCGTGAGCTTTGGGCCTTTGAGCTCTGCCTCGACGGCGTCGCGCAGGATGACGCCGATCTCGCGGGCGATGGGGCCGCGCAGATCGCTGATTCGTGTCAGCCGAAAATCATCGAACGCGATGCGGGCGTCGGTAACCGTTGGGGCGATCGCATAACCCGGCAGGAACGAGCCGGTTTTCACGGTGCTAACGCCGATGTCGGCGTCGAGCGAGAGCCGCACGCCGGTGTCGCCTTCGGCTTCGAGGCCAACGACGTGAATGCCGCGGTCGTACACAACGGTTTGCGCCCAACCGTGAACTTTGGCGGCGATGTTGAGCGTGAGGGCGATGTGGCCGGAGTCGAGCGTCCGCAGGTTCTCGATTTGCACATCCAGATTTTTGTCGGAGCCAATGAGCGTGAGCTTGTATTGCTTCCAGATGCCGTGGTTCAGTTCGCTCTTCTCGCGGTGAATATCGAACTTGAAGAAATTACCGTAGCTGTGCAGGCCCGTGGTAACGGCCTTGGTTTTGCCCCAATCTTTTTTGCGTTCAAATTCGCGCGGGATTTCGGCCGCGATGATTTTTGCGGCAACTTGCGAGACGACGTCAGCGGACACACCGCCCGGAAGCGTCGCGCTGTGGCTGCTCGATACAGCCGCCAAGCCAATGAGCGATGCCACCAAGGCGAAACCGGTTGTGACCATCACAGATTTACGCACGTGTTCGTCCGTTCGTTGGGGCAGCTTGAGCCGTCGAAGTGCGACATTCGTTCAACACGATTGCGCGAAGATAGTGAAACTGACCAAGCGCGCGGAGGCCGATCTGCGAATCGCGATGCTAGCAATATCGACTTGCGAAACAGGATGCGTACACTCGAACTCCATCGCCGAAGCGCCAGGGAGGGTTTTGCGTTGGAATCGATCGTTCGTCCGGAGTTCGAAATCGAGCCGTTTCGCGGGTTCGGTCCGTCGGCGTTCTGGCCGTTCCGGCGACGCTCGCAAACGCTCACCGTGACGGATGACCTCGCTGATGTTCGCCGCAACATGCGTAACGAATGTCCGTGGCGGCCCGGCGTGTACGGCATGCTCGACCGCCGCGGCCAGCTGATCTATGTCGGCATGTCGACGATGTTGCCGAAGCGGTTGGTCACGTACTTTCAAAGCGGCGCGGACGAACGCAAGGAATATCGGATTGCTTCGCACACCGATCGACTCGTGTGGGAGGTCATCGGTCACGGTCTCGCTGCGCAGGTGCGCGAACTGGAGCTGATTCGACGGCATCGGCCGCGATTCAATGTAAAAGGACTGCGCTCGGGGCGGGCGATTGGGCACATTTTCATTTTGCGCGACGAAGCACCACGTGTGCGGGTGGCGAAGCAGGTGCCGCGTGGCGTGCGGTACTCCTGGGGGCCGCTCGCGCTCAATTGGCAAATTCGCGAGGCGATCGAAGCCGTTAATCGGCACTTCAAATTGCGCGATTGCCGTGCTGATACGGTGATGCATTTTGCCGAGCAGCAGAGTTTGTTCGCGCTTGAATTACGGGCCGGGTGCGTGCGTGGTGAAACGGGAAGTTGTTTGGGGCCGTGCGCAGGGCAATGTTCGCGGACGCAATACTCGTCGCAGTTGCGCGCTGCGCGAGCGTTTTTGGAGGGTCGCGATTTGTCGGCACTGGTGCGATTGGAAGCGGAATTGAAAGATGCCGCGATGCAGCAGCAATTCGAGCGTGCGGCAACGCTTCGCGACAAGTTGGTTCGATTACAGCATTTATCGGATCGGCTGGCGATGCTTCGCGAGCGGCCGTTGCCGGAACAGTTTGTTTATCCGGTTGCGGTGGGTCGCCGCACGCTGTGGTACGCGATTGCAGGTACGCGGGTGGTCGCGGTGCTGTCAGCGCCTGCGGACAGCAAGGCCGCGGCTCGGTGTCTGCCGCGTCTGCAGAGTATTTACGAGTCTCGCGCGATCGAGCAAATGAACGGCGATCGAATGGCGACGCAGATTCTTGCCGGCTGGTTTCGGTCGCGACCGACCGAATTACAGTCGACCATCACGCCGGGCGAAGCCATCGAGTCGTGCCGGCGGCTTGGTGCGTAATTAGGCATGAGAATCGTTCGCGCAGATCGAATTTGACTGGACCTGCTCGCGCTTCTACCATTCGATGCCATGGCGCTCTATTTGTTCTTGCTGATGCTGCTGTTGCCGGTTGTCGAGATTTATATTCTCGTTGCGATCGGGCATGCGACGTCGTTTTGGGTTCCGTTCGCGATCGTCATCGGTAGCATGATCATTGGCACGACCGTGGCAAGGCATGAAGGCCTGCGAGTGCTCGAACGAATTCGCGAGGATATGAACGCCCGCCGAATGCCGGCGGATTCAATCGTCGATGCGTTCTTGATTTTGATCGCCGGCTTGCTGCTGATCTTTCCGGGAGTGCTGACGGATATTGTCGGCATCGCGCTGCTGATTCGGCCGCTGCGGTCGCTCATGAAGCGAGGTGCGACCGCTTGGATGCGGCGGCATGTTGAAGTTCGCGTGGCGGGGTTTGGCCCGCAGTTCGGGCCAAATTCGGCGAACAGCTCTGCAAGCGGGCAGGATCAGATTATCGATGCCCGTGTGGTGAATACCCGCGTTGAAGATGCCCCAACCGGCCGTAGCTGAACTCGCAAGAGTTCGGTCTTTGCGATCCGGATTCTTGCGAATCCAGCTACCTGTGGTCGGCCGCGATTACAACTTCGACTTCAGCGCTTCCATCGCTGCGTCGTAATCGGGCTCGCTGGTGACTTCGTTCACGTACTCGGCGTGAATGACTTTGCCGTTGGGGTCGAGAACGAACACGGCCCGGCATTCGATTTTTAGCTCTTCGATGAGCGTGCCCCAGTTCTCGCCGAAGTTGCGGTCTTGGTAGTCGCTGCCGACACGCATATTCTTGATGCTCTCGGCGCCGCAGAACCGGTTCATGGCGAACGGCAAGTCGAGGCTGATCGTGAGGGCGTTGATCTTGTCGCCGAGCCCGCCGAGCTGATCGTTGAATTTCTTGGTCTGCATCGCGCACACTGCCGTATCGAGCGATGGCACGACGCTGATGAGCGTTGGTTTGCCTTTGAGGTCTCCCAGCGTGATCGGCTTGAGGCCGCCTTCGAAGTAGAAGACTTTGAAATCGGGCGCGGCTTGACCGGCCTTAACGGCTTCGCCTGCTAATGTGAGCGGCGCACCTTTGAATGTGATGGCTCCCGAGCGCGACATGACCAACCCTTTCCTCAGCTAAATCGAGCGCGGGCTAATGACCCGCCGTGGCGTGCAATACCCGCTAAGGTATGCTGTTTTGACGGGGGTATGCAAGGGGCGGAATTTGGCAGCGGAAACGGCGGTGGCGGCGATCAACTTCCGACGGCGCCGCGATAACAAAAATCGAACAGCGTTTCCCATTCGATTTGCTGAATATCGAGGCAGCTCTCTTGGACGTACGATTTCTCGCGCACGGCGAGCTCGCATAAATCGACGAACTCGAAAGGGTTACAGTTACGTAGACGAGTTTCTCCGAAACTCGATTTCGCGTCTCGGAGAGACGCGGCTACGTAGGCTTGCTCGGCTATCATGTCGAAGACGGGATGCTTGCCCACACGCCGATACCAATATTTGGCGTTCGAAAAATCGCCTTCGCGACGGTGCATGATTGCGTGCCAATAGCTGCCCGCGGGCGTGTCGATTCGCTGGCTGATGTTGTGGGATTCGTCGAGATAGTCGTGCAGCAGCCAAACGCCGGCCAGGCAGCACGAGGCCATTTCGCGATCGGCGATGCGGGTCGAACGTCCAGGCGCGGCATGGACGAATGCCCCGTCGATGGACATTTGTTTGAGGGTGGCGAGGGCTGCGCGGTTGGGCTGGCCCGCGTCGAGCGGCCGGCGCCGATCGACGTTCAGCAGCGGCGCGAGCTGCGGTCCGTATGCGTTCGGATCGAATAAATTCACGGAAATTACCAAATGTGGAATAAATCTGAACCAGCTCGCGAATTAATTTAGCATGGCATGACCGAGGGGTCATGTTGCCGCAGTTTGCTGGCGGCCCGAAGGCAATTCAAATTTGCAATTCGGCGGGCGTTTGTTAAACTGCGGCTGGTTTGCTTAGGCGGGCCTGTCGGGGCAAACCATAAGTCGGACACGCGATGGAACCTTCCGCGCGACATTCTTATTTGCTGCTAGCCGGCTGCCTGTGGGCGGTTTGGGCTCGCCGCGTTCTCGCGCAGCGGCCAATAGCGACTCCTTGCAAATGCTCGCCTTTGCCGACGGCACCGCATTCTGATTTGCATTCAATCCGTCGCCCTGATCGGGGCGAGGAATTTATTTCTGTATTTTTGTTATCTCGTTGGAGGGGAAACCCATGTCTAAACGACGCCACTCGCGGCCAGCCACCCGACGACGCGCCCCCGCGCAAGCTTGCTACCGGCAATTCGCTCTATCGCCGCTCGTTGCGCTACGAACCGCTGGAAGACCGCCGGCTGCTGGCCGTTGTAACGGTCGACACGCTGGCCGACACGATCGATTTCAACGACGGCCACACGTCGCTGCGCGAAGCGATCTTTGCGACGAATACCGTTCCCGGGGCGGACACGATCAATTTCGCACCGGCACTCACGGCAAACGGGCCGGCGACGATTCTGCTGACGCAGGGTGAACTGAAGATCTTAGATGCGCTCACGATCAACGGGCCGGGATCGAATCTCCTCAAGATTGATGCTAGTGGCAACGACCCAACGCCGGGAAAACTTGATGGTAAGGGCAGTCGCATCTTCAACATCGATGATGGAACGACCAACGATATCGACGTATCGCTCTTTGGTTTAACCATGACTGGCGGCGATAAGAACGTCGGTGGGGCGATTCGCAGTTTAGAGGGCGTCTCGATTGCCTATTGCACCATCTCCGGCAACGGCTCTTATGCCGGGGGCGGCATCTACACTCGCGGTTACCTATCAGTTGACCATAGTACGATTAGCGGCAATGTCAGCGGACAGATGTGCGGCGGGATCTATAGCAATCCCGTGTCGACAAGCCCCAGGTCACTGGTAATTACCTCTAGCACAATTGCAAACAACTCCGCGCTCTTTGGCGAGGGCGGCGGCATACGAAAGCGTTATGGCGATCTCACGATCGAACGCAGTACGATTAGCAATAACACGGCCTCGAGCGCGGGCGGCGGGATGTCGATTGCCGACGGCACTTTTTCGGTATTGATTTCGGACAGCATCATTAGCGGGAACATCGCCGGGCTCAGTCCGTTCTCCGGCGATCCGTTACGGCAAGATGGCGGCGGCATCTTTATCACGAACGGCGATATCAATGCCATGGTCGAGCGGTCTCTCATTGATGGCAATCGTGCGCGCCAAGGCGGCGGGATTTTCTTTGGTAATGCATCGCAGATTACGGTCGACTCGTCGACGATCAGCAATAACTCCGCGATAAGTGGCGCGTCCGGCATTCAAGTGACGCGCAACCTGGTCTTAACGAATTCGACGGTCTCGAATAATACCGGAACGGCATCCGGCGTCTCTGCTTCGATACAGGCAACCATTCAGTACAGCACAATCGTTGGCAACACGTATGGTCTTGGTTTCGGTGGGCGTGTTGTAACGTACGAGGTCTATTCGAGCATCATTGCGGGGAATTCAACGAGCGACGCGAACCTAGACCCGAGACGGATTAAGTCGCATGGTTACAATGTTATTGGATCGGGCCTCGGCGCAGCGGCGTTTAACCAGCCAGGCGATCAGGTCGGTATAACCGATCCGAAGCTCGGCCCGCTTGCGGATAACGGCGGCGTTGTGCTGCCGGATGGTAGCCATATTCTCACGCATGCGCTACTCGCCGGCAGCCCGGCAATTAACGCTGGCGATCTCATTGCAGTCGCTGGCGTGAATGGCGTGCCGCAGCTCGATGAGCGCGGTACGCCGTATGGCCGCGTGTTTGGCGGCCGGATCGATATCGGCGCGTTCGAGTATCAGCAGCCGAGCGATTTGAATCTCGTCGTCGATACGCTCGTCGACGAATCGGACGGCAACTATAGCCACGGCGATCTTTCGCTGCGCGAAGCGATTGAGCTTGCCAACATGTACTCCGGACCGAATTATCCCGGGGTTGTGCAGACAATCCACTTCGACCCGGCACTAACGGCCAGCGGCCCAGCCACGATCTTACTCACCATGGGCGAACTCAAAATCACCGGCTCGATGGAGATTGATGGACCGGGCGCCGATCTCTTAACGATCGATGCGAGTGGGAATGACCCGACGCCGGGAAAGCTGGATGGTAAGGGCAGTCGCATCTTTAATGTAGACGACGGGAAGAGCAGCAACATCGATGTATCAGTTAACGGCCTAACAGTAACTGGCGGAAACGTTATTGGAAGCGGCGGCGCTGTACGTAATCGCGAGTCGTTATCGCTGAGCAACGTTGTTATTGAGCAAAACAGTTGTACCGACTCTGGTGGCGGCATTTCCAATTTGTCTGGCAATTTAACGGTGATTGACAGCGAGATTCGCGAAAACTCTGCGACGGGAGTGCTCTCCGACGGCGGCGGAATCGCTAGTGGTGGTGGTAATTTAACGGTGATGGACAGTGAGATTTCTTACAACTCCGCGACAGGATCGGCCTCTGACGGCGGCGGCGTTAATAGCCAGGGAAGCAACTTAGTGATCCTGCGAAGCGTCATTCGTTTCAACGTGGCTACAGGCTTTGCTTCCAAAGGAGGCGGTATTAATCATTCGAATGGTATTGGCTCTAGTTCCGTGATATTAACTAGTGATGTGATCAGTGATAACTCGTCAGCGCAGGGTGGCGGAGTATCTCTTGAAGATGTCAACGCGACAGTGACGGCGTGCACAATCACGAACAATATTTCGGCACAAGCAGGCGGTGGCATTTGGATCACTAAGCTATTAGATGCATTTACCGCGGTTAACATCACTGGAAGCATGATTAGTGAAAACATTGCAGGAACTTCAGGCGGCGGCATCGCATGTTCCGGACTGAGCCGGCGATTCAATTATTTACCCATAACGCTTACAAATTGCACGATTAGCAATAACGCTGCAGGCAAAAGTTACGAAGGGGGCGGTATAGAGAGTTACGGTTGTCGACTTACAGTGAGTGACAGCAAAATTAGCGGTAATATCTCCGATGTTGGCGGAGGCATCGAGACAATTTTTGGCTACTTAAACGTTCTGGGCACTGAGATTACCGCCAATTCTGCTAAGGGTCGAGGTGGTGGAATAGAGAGCTCTTCTACCACCACATTTCTTACCACTAGTTGCATTAATCAAAACTCGGCTGGGGCCGGCGGCGGCATTTACAACGCAGGTAGTTTGCATATTACAAATTGCGCGATTGAAGATAACATTGCTATGTTTGATGGAGGCGGTATCCACGGTGATGTCGTCATACAGAGCAGTACAATTAGCGGCAATTCGGCTGGCAGCAACGGCGGCGGTATTTACGGATCGTACTACACTAACATTTCGAACTCGACGATCAGCGGCAACCTTGCCGGTGGTTCGGGCGGCGGTATTTGGGCACGTCCCATTCGAAGCTCGTTGGATTACTGCACGATCACTCAGAACGTTGCTCAAACCTATGGCGGTGGACTGTTTGTCGAAACTGGAAGCCTTACTCTAAGTCATTCGATCATCGCTTCTAATATTGCTTACCGTATAGGAAGCGACCTTACAGGCTTTCTCGGCGCAAACTTTGATGCTCATTATTGCTTAGTAGGCGACAATGCAAATAGTGGCCTAATCGAGGCACCGTTAGGTTCACCTGATCTAAATGGCAACTTGGTCGGCGGCAGAAGTCACGGAACAATTGATCCGCGTCTTGGTCCCCTCGCGGCAAATGGCGGGATGACTCTCACGCAAACTCCGCTTCCAGGCAGTCCTGCAATTAACGCCGGTGATCCTTCGGCAATTGCCGGTGCAGCCGACTTCCCCGCCAACGATCAGCGCGGCACTCCCTTCACGCGAGTGTACGGCGGCCGCATCGATATCGGCGCCGTCGAATCGCAGCCAAATCCCCTGCCGGGCGACTTCAATTTTAACGGTGTGGTCGACATGGCAGATTACGTCGTGTGGCGTGCCGGCCACACCACAATCGACCCGCGGGCTGACGCCAACGGCGATGGTCGCGTCGATGACGCCGACCTCGCCGTCTGGCGTGCTAATTTTGGGAACACTTACGCGTCGAGCATGGGCACGGCGACTGCGGTTGCAGCGGAAGGTTTTTTCAAAGCGCCTTCAAAGATGATGGCAGACTTAGCAATTGCTGCCGTGGCACCCCAGCTAAATCATGCAGCGACGGGCTTTCTAACGCCGGCCGTTGTGGCTTCCGTGGGCCCCAAAAGAAATTGGTCGCCGCTGACAGTACGGGACGAAAGTGGCTCGTTCCGCCAACTGCTGACACTTGTAGCAGCCGACCGCGTCCAAGAGCACGGAAGCGATGCTGCAGCAGAATTCAGCCGTTCGGACGTTCGTGATGACGAAGCAGACGTCACCGACAGTGCGGTCGCCGCGTTCGATGAAGCTTTCGCGACGCTGGGTCGCCGCAACGAAGTGGTAGCTGAATTCGCAAGAATTCGGATGCGCTAAGAATTCATACCCATGATCTAACCGAATTTTTGCAAATTCGTCTACGACAGTTCTACCGCGAACGATTTTGCCGTGTCCGGCTCGTCGTCTGCGTGCGGCCGATGCGTGGCTGCTGTGGCTGGTCATTCGCATCACCACTGGTGTCGATCGATTTGGCGAGCTTAGCATATTTCGCCGAGTTGGCAGCCTCGCCCAGTTGCAGATACATGGCCGACAGGTTGCTGTACGGCACAGCGAGCGAGCTCTTCGCCAGCACGCCGTTTTGCACGGCGGCTTCGACCAGGCCGACGCCGGTTTGCGTCACGTCGAGCGCGCGTTCTTTTTTATCGACCTGCCAGTAGCTGACGCCCATGCTCACGAGCATTTCGCCTTCGCGCCGCGGAGCGTACAGTTCCGAGGCAGGCCGCTTGCTCGTTAGCAGCGGGGTCGCTTTGTCGTACCATTGCACCGCTTTGTTGTGGTCGAGTTTGTGCACGGCGTACACGGCGCCCATTTGGAAATACAGCGTGCCGACCATTTGCTCAGAGCCGTGTACGGCTTGGCGCGAGGTGGCGCCGAACGACAGGTTGTCGATCGCGAGCTGACCGTATTTGAGCGCTTTCTCGGTTTCGCGTCGCGTGTGTTCGACTTGCAGGCCGTGCAAGTAGGCTGTGCCGAGCTCCCATTTCACGCGCTGCTGCCAAAGCTCATCGTTCGATTGAAGGAGCAGCGTTTTCGACGCTTCCTCGGCTTCGGCGATCCAGGGCGTGGGGTCGAGAGCCGGTTTGAAACTGGCCAGGGCGTTGAGCGCATGTTGGGCGATGTACAGCCGCAGCTCGATGCTGCCGTTATCTTTGGCAATGTAATCTTCGGCGAGCCCCGAGGCGCGGCCGATCCATTGCGACAAACTCTCAGCCTTATTGCCGAACGGTTGCCGCGCGACTTCCTCGCCGATAGCAACGTGGGCTTCGACTAGCAATTGTTTGGCGGCCCGGCGTTCTTGACGGTCTTTGCTCGTGGCGAGCTTATCGGCAATTTCAATCGCTTTGGTTTCGAACGGAATCGTCTTGGACGCGATCTCTTTGTCGCCGAACGACGCCAGGTGAGCCATTTGATGGAGCGCCGCGGCGCGGTCGATTTGTGCTAAATCGTCGCGATCCAAAATCGCGCGGACGCCGAGGACGGCATCGTCGTATTCGCCTAATAGCTCGCGCGTTTTTGCCCGGCACACCTGGAACGAAGCGTTTTTCGGTTCGATGTCGCAAGCTTCCGCCGCGGCGGCATCGGCCAAATCGGCCTGGCCGGTGGCCAGATAAATCTTGGCCAGCAACCAATAAGCGCGGGCAAATTCCGGATCGAGCGCGATTGCGGTCTTCAGGTCGCTGATGTTTTGGGTGTACGGACCGTGCAACCGGTTTTCGGCCCGATAAGCAAACGCCCGCGAATCAATCGGCTGCACGACGACTTGCGCAACGTTTTGACTTTGCTTGATGGGTTGGGCATCCTCTTCGATCGGCCCGACTTTTTCCGCGGGCTCGAACATGAACAGCACGCCCCGCTCGGGGTACGCCTGGCAGACGGGCGTGTCGGAATCGTCGGTCACCGTGACGGGGTCGAATTGATTCAACCCGAGCTGTTCGGCGAGTTGCTTCGCTTCCAGCGGTGCGGCCAGCGTTATTTTCACACTCGCTGCCACGTCGTTTGGGCCGATCAGCACGTCGATCGCCTTGAACGGCGCTTTGCGGAACGTCAGTACTTCGCCTTCGTCGCTGCGGCCGGTTTCGGCGGGTTGGCCCCACGCCGTGATTAGCTCGTGTTTTGAGGTGTTGCCAACGTCGATGCCCTGGAATTTTACCGGTTCGAAGGTTGTAGCCGTTGCGTGGGCTGCCGCAGACCGGCGGGCCGTGCCGCTGCTCGTTGCGCCGGCTTCCGGCTCGGATGCGTTTTTGGATGCACCCTTTGCGGATGCTGCCGCCGCATGTTTCTTTTGGGCGGCTTTGGCGAGCACGTTGTCGAACGAGGTGCTCGCTTCGTCGCGGGAGGATTCCGGTGCTAACTCGGGCGAATGATCCGAGGATTGCGGTACCGGGGCCGGTTCTTCGCACACCTCTTGCTCGCCCGGCGTGCCGGGTTCAATGTCGTGCGGAGCCGCCTCGGCAAGCGGCGTTTCCGGCGCTGCTTCACGCGTGGCGATCAGCACCGAATCTTCGTGGGCCGCCGGCGCAGCGTGAGTCGTTCGTGACGAATGCTGCTCGGCAAATACCGGTGACGCCAGGCTCAGGCACAGCGCGGCCACAGAAAATTGTCGACCAATGCCTACAAAATCGATCGCACGAAACGGAGTTTCAGTCCGCTTGAACATGGCGTGTCCCCCTTCACTTCGCGCTAGACGCCAATTGCCGCAACCGCTCCGCCCCCGCGGACGCGGTGGTTCAAATTAATCGAACCACTCAACGGCGACTGTTCATCTAGTCTCACGGTTGTCATCGGCATAATCGGCACAGATTTACAGCGCGGGGCGAAAGAATTGGTGCCTGCGCACTGCTAGCGACGATGCTTCGCGTTTCAGACGTAGCTGAATTCGCAAGAATCCGGTCCTCGCCGCCGATTCCGAACACTTGCGAGTTCAGCTACCCATGAGACTAAACCTAATGAACCACTAGCAATGACTTCAGCGCATCAATCGCTGATTCTTTCAACCGGCGTTCAATAGCATTGCGCGCGACGACGAGAATTTCGATTTGCCGCGCAGTAAATGGGATGGCTGAACCAGGCGTTGGTGGCACGGGCACGAGAGATTTCGCAATCGCCGTAGCGAGAGTTGGTATTCCCTGCCCTGTTGTAGCGCTGGTGTAGATGAATGACTCGTCTGCGGAACTTTCATTGTCTTTAGGGGGGATCGTGGTCGCGGCGCACAGGTCGATCTTGTTCCGCACTCGAATTACGCGCTGATTGATCGGGGGTATCGATGAATTCTCGGATATGTCGGAGTCCGATTGCGTTATGTCCTGTACCAAGATGACCATGTCAGCCGTCGATAGCACGGTTTGCGCCAGTTGAACGCCGGCGGATTCAAGCTCATCGCTCGTTACACGCAGACCAGCGGTATCGGACAACTGAATCGGCCAACCATCAATCGCGGTCGTGAGCGTGACGACATCCCGCGTCGTGCCGGGAGTTGACGAAACAATCGCGCGCTCGAATCCGGCGAGCGCATTGATCAGGCTGCTCTTGCCAACATTCGGCGGCCCGGCAATCACGACCTGCCACGGTGTTGTTAAATGCAAACCGAGTTCACGCCATTCGAGAAGCTGTCCGATTTGTGAGGCTGCGGCAGTCCAATCGTCGGAATCCACGGCTACTAGAGCTGCTTGAATGGCGGCGGTGAGTGCGCCGTTGAGCTGATCGAGCAAGATTGCCGCCGTGCGAAGCGTAATCGCTTCGGCAAGGGTGATGTGGGCGGCCGCCCGAATCGGATCGGCACTCGAACGTTGCAGCCACTCACGCCAGCCGATTTCTCGACACCCAGCAGATGTAAGCGTGGCCGCGATCGCGCGAATTGCGGCAAGGCCACCGTGGCAGTGAACCTCGATCTGTTCTTTGTCTCGGCGGCAAACGACAAGCTCTTCCCCATTCGCGTCGCCCCAATTTCCAAGGACAATGCGATTAATCGGCGTATCGGCGAGCGGACGGCCACTACGGGCGACGAAGTTTCGCTCGACAGCCGGTAATGCACCCGGCCCAGCAACGAGCAGCACCGCGATTCCGCCGCGCCCCACCGGCGTGAGCTCGACGATGTACGTCGAACGGTCGTCGTTCGCTGCAGTTTCAGGCATGACGGAATCCGGTCAGCCCTTCTTCGCACCTAGATTGTCGGACTCCAACAATGCAATGCCTGCCAACACGAGATGCGGCACGTACTGAATCTCTTTGCTCATCGATTTCTTTACCGCACTGGCGGCACCACCGGTGATGAAGAGATCGGGCGGTATCGGCATCGCTTGCGACAATTCCGCGATCAGTTTTTCAATCGCGCCGACGGCGCCCCAGTACAGCCCCGCTTCAATGGCGGCGGCAGTCGATTTTCCGAGCGGCACCGGCGGGGCGGATGTGTGCTGCAATTGAATGTGCGGCAGTGCATCCGTTTGATCAGCAAGTGCGCTACCCGCCGTGCCGATGCCGGGCAAAATCGCACCACCAGCGAACCCGCCGTCAGCCTCGACCAAATCGACAGTGATTGCGGTTCCCAGATCGATCACGATCGCAGACTTTTGAGCTGCGCAAGCGATTTGCCGCGAACGCCGCCAACAGGCGATCAACCCCAACGCGCTCCGGCTCGTCGACGCGAATCGGCATCGGAACGTCTTTAAACGTAAGTCCTCGTGCCTGCCATTGTTGATCAAGTTCCAACTGCTTACACCAACCGGCGATGATCGCGCCGAAGTAATCAGCGGTTGCACGATTGACGCTGGCGATGGCCCAACGGGTCGTCGGCGTGACGAACTGTTCGCACCAAGGAACCAGCAACTGAGCATCGAATTGCCCATCATCACTTGCTATTGGAATTTCCAGCGTCGTGATGGGATCAGGCAATTTCGCGCCGTTTTGATCTAGCGAATCGCTCAGCAAAAAATGACCAAACTTGACCGCACTATTTCCAATATCGACGGCTATCAAATTTGGAGAAGCAGAATCAGGGCATAATAATTTCGGAGCGAGTACGAAAGCCGGCAGCGAAATGTTTGGCCGAAGCGATGAGGTTTCAGCAGGGCTGAGCGTTTGTTGTTCCTCAACACCAGTTCCCAGGACATCCAACATTTTGATACGGGTCGCACTAATTTCGAATCCAAGATTACGAAGCACTTGAAAGGCAATACCATTTTTTTCGCGAAGCAAGCCCAGCAGAATGTGTTCGGTACCTATGTAGGTATGACCAAGTGCCCGAGACTCCTCCATTGAATACTCGATCACCTTCTTGGACTGCGGCGTTTGCGGAAGCCTGTGTTTTGTGACCTTATTTCGCCCTGCTTGGATTAGCTTCCCAATATCGAGCTGAATCTGCTGCAGATCGAGGTCGAACTCCTTGAGTAAATACGCTCCCACGCCACCGCCTTCTTTGATGAGGCCCAAGAGGATGTGCTCGGTGCCGACGTAGTCGTGATTAAAGCGCTGCGCCTCTTGGTTGGCGAGCTGCATCACTTTTCGCGTCCGATCTGTGAAACTTTCGTACATACGCGCATTTTAGACCGAGATACGACAATTGAGGTAGCTAATCCGGACGCGGGCGCCTTCCTTGAAGGCACGCCTTTTGGCGGGTAAACTTGGTGAAACGGGCTCGTGGCGGAATTGGCAGACGCGCAAGGTTGAGGGCCTTGTGCCCGCAAGGGCGTGCTGGTTCAACTCCAGTCGGGCCCAGTTTGGTCGAGTGTCGAAGGTCGAGGGTCGAAGCCCAGAATTGTATTTTCTCTGGCGTTCGACCTTAAACCCTCGACACTCGACCTTTTTCCTTTTGGGGTTCTTATTATGATGCTCAACGAAGCCATGCAGCAGGCCGTTAACGCCCAGATAAACAACGAGCTGTTCTCGATGTACAGCTATTTGTCGATGAGCGCCTACTGCGAACACAAGCAGTTCCGAGGCTGCGCCACTGGATGCGCATGCAAAGCCAAGAAGAGCACACGCACGCGATGCGGCTTTACGATTTTTTAATCGCTCGCCAAGGCCGGGTGAAACTGCAGCCGATCGCCCAGCCGCAATTCGATTTCGCGTCTGTTCCAGATGTCTTCCAAAAAGCGTTCGAGCAGGAGCAGCTGGTTACAGGGCAGATCAACGGCCTATACGAAATGGCTTTCAATGAAAAGGCGTTCGCGGCGCTCGTCGAGCTCGAATGGTTCATCAACGAGCAAGTCGAAGAAGAAAAGACGGCCCGCGATATCGTCTACAAGTTTCAGCTTGTGAAAGACGACCCGGCGGCGCTGCTCGATTTGGATCGCGAGCTGGCCGCGCGTGGGCCGGAAGCTGCGAGCGCGACGGAGTAATTCGTGTGGCGATCTGCGGCTGAAATTCTGCCTTTCACCGCACCGAAGCCGCCGAAGTCTTTGACGAATTTATAGAGCACGCCGCACGCGACCAGCATCGCACATAGTGCGATGATCAGCAGCGCGTAATAGATGCCGAACTTCGGCTTCGCGACGGCGACGCGGAGCGTCGGCTGCACCATGAGTTCCGATTCGGCCATGATTCGTCTCTAAACCTTTGCGTCAAACGGCGTCATGATGGCGGCCGAACGCATGCTGGCGGGCGGCTTGTATTGAAAGCCGTATTGGGCCCACTCCAGGATCATCACCAAGCTGCTGAAAACAAGCGCCAGCACGGCGATGAGCAGCAGGGTCGTGTAAATGGTCGTTTTTTGGCGGCGAACAAGGACGCCGCGGGGCTCGCTAGAGCTTGATTCGAGTAGCGACACGATCGCCCTCCTGAATCTGGCCCTGTTGGAAGTTGCGGTCGACGCGGCCGACCGATTTATCCGGCGACGTTTGAATGATACTGAGACGACCCAAGTATTTATCGCCACGCGACACTTCTAACGTGTTGCCAGTTTTGAGTCCGTCGTCCGAACCGATCGACACTTCGACGAGTTGCGACCCGCCGCTACGGCGAATATCGCTGACGACGCCTTCCACGGTCGGAACCACGGAATTCGGATCCGTCGCCGGGTCGATGCCCTTCTCACGCATAACGGTCGTCATGCCGGCAACTTGCTTTGTAAGCTGCTCGCTTCGCTCGCGTGCACTCTGGTATTCGCCGGCCGCCTGGTTGAGTTGTTCGGTTGCATCAAGGGCGGTCTTGAACACGCGGTCGCGTGTTTGCTGTTCGTTGCGAATCTTCTGTCGCAAATCGCCGACTTCCCCGGCGAGCGTTTGATTGATTGCCTGAGTCGCTGCTACTGCCGCAATGTGATCGCGCTGATTTTGCTTGAGGCCATCGAGCTCGGTTTGAATCTGAACGTTACGCTCTGCAAGTTGGGCGCGCTCGGCTTCGAGCTTGACTGCTTGTTGCGTGGCAGCCGTCTTCTCGCGCTCGAGGTCCTCTTCTTTCTTGTTGTGTGTGTCGATCAGCGATTGCCGTTCGGCCTTCAAGTCGGCAACTTGCTTGTTAAGAGCTTCGCTGACCGTCTTCCAGTTTTTGTGCGTCGCGTACACGGCCATCGAGAGCCCCATGAACACGAGGCTCATGATCAAGATGACCACGACGAAAACCTTCCCAAGCCAATTCATGATGTGATTCCTGCTGCGGCGAATAACGGCGAGCGGCGACGCTCGGTGGCAAAACGCGTTTGCCGGGCGGCTGCGAAAATAGCGTGATACAGCCTAAATTCAGTATACGCACGGGGCAAAATGAGTGTCAATTTTTGGCGGTGCCAGCCGAGGGGCGGCTTGGGGTTCGGTTTTCGGCGGATATTTCGCGGCAATATCGTTACTACCCGTGCGGGTGACAGCCACAACCGGTGCCACAGGACCCGGAACCAGTATTGCGGCTCGGCGAATCGCCGGCGCCGCGGCTGGGGGCGGCGACGATTGGCAGCTGTTTGCTTAAGTGCGTGCTGCCGCATTCGGGACACTTTGGTTCGGCGGATCCACCAACAAGCAGTTCCGATTGCTGGCCACATTCTTGGCAGGCGTAATCAAATAGTGGCATTTTGAATTCCTTGATCGATTACCAGCGGTAGCTTGGGCGTTGCAAGATCTCATTTATCACGACCGCCTGGCGAGCGCCGCTCGGGTTGGCGAGTAGCGCGGCGATTTGGGCAGCCGGGGTATCGGTCGCGGGCGGTCCGGCTGAGGTTTGCGTCGTTCCCGATTCGGTGAGTGTGCCGAGAGTGTGGTCGAATTTCGCTTTTAGTTCGCGATCGAATTGCTGGTCTTCGTTGGCGATTCGCTGGCCCAACTGGTCTGCTTTTTCGGCGAGGGTTTGGGCCCCGGCCGTGACGGTTTCGGCGACGTGCTCCGAGACGGATTGTCGCTTCAAACGTCGAATACCGCGCTGCCGATTAGGAGTTGCGGGTTGGCTCTGAGTTACCGATCGCGCTTCCACTAATGTTCGGGTGGGCTCCGGTACCAGGATTTCAATTTCGCTGACCGGCCGCTGTTGGGCAGTTTGAGGCTGCTGACTGCTGGGTGTCTGGCCGGCGCGGCGTAAAAACTCTTCGACCTGGCTGCGAAGGCCATCGGCTTGTTGGCCGGCCATCGCCGATGGTTTGGGAGGGAGCGGTTGAGTTTTCTGTGGCGGCAGTGCGGGGGCCATCGATTTCGCGTTCTTCTTGGCGGATTTATTGCTGGCGTCGAAGAGCTGCTTCATCACACCCAAAAGCAGCACGACGAGCATGATCGCGACGTGCACGAAATCAGCAGCGGCGAACAGCGGTTGTGCGAGGTGCTGATGCATAGCTGGGTTTATTTGCGAGTGGGCGAACTGGCGGTTGCGATCGCGCCACGCATGTTGGTATCGGCTTGGACGTTTTGGAGTTTGTAGTAATCGAGGATGCCGAGCTTGCCGCTGCGGAAGGCTTCGGCCATGGCAAGTGGCACGGAGGCTTCGGCCTCGACGAGTTTGGCCCGGTTTTCTTCGATCATGGCGATGTTTTCTTGCTCTTGGGAGACGGCCATCGCGCGGCGGCCTTCGGCTTCGGACCGGGCTGTGCGAGAGTCGGCTTCGGCCTGATCGGCTTGGAGGCGGGCACCGATGTTGTCGCCGACGTCGATGTCGGCGATATCAATCGACACGATTTCAAAGGCGGTTTGGGAGTCAAGCTTGCGGGCGAGCACGGCCTTCGAGATGCGGTCGGGATTTTCGAGCACGACCTTGTGGGTTTCGGCGGAGCCGATGGCGCTGACGATGCCTTCGCCGACGCGGGCGACGATGGTTTCTTCGGTGGCCCCGCCGATGAGCTGGTCGAGGTTCGCCCGGACCGTGACGCGGGCTTTCACTTTGAGCTGCACGCCGTTTTTAGCGACGGCGTCGAGTGTGGGGCGCTTGCTGTTCTTTGGCGGGCAATCGATGACGCGGGGATTCACGCTGGTTTGGACGGCTTCGAGAATGTTGCGGCCGGCGAGGTCGATGGCGGTGGCCCGTTTGAAGTCGAGGTCGATGATTTTTGCTTTGCGGGCGGCGATCATCGAACGAATGATGAGCGGGACGTTGCCGCCGGCGAGGTAGTGGGCTTCGAGGCCTTTGACCGTGAGGCCTTCGCTGTCGTAGATGCCGGCTTGGACGGCCATGATTTTGCTACGGGTGATGACGGTGGGATTCACCTTGCGGAAGGTCATGCGGAGGAGATCGAGGATGCCGATGCCGGCGCCGGTGGTGACGGATTGAATCCAGAGGCGGAAGTAGCGGGCGAAGATTGCGAAGAAGGCGAGCGCGACGATGAGCCCGCCGAAGAGGATGACGAGCCAGAGGGTGTTGCCGGTGAAGAGGCTGGGGCCGCCGGGTCCGCGGCCGCCGCCTTGGGCGAGCAACGCGGATTGGACGGGAGTCAAAATCGTGTGGACCATTGTGGGCATTGGTTTCTCTTGGCGTTTCGATTTCGCCGCGGGGGCGGCCAATTGGCTCTACCTATTATAAGCGTTCGGCGAAGCAGTACGCAGTCGGGATTGGCTTCGCTGGGTGTGGGGGTATTGGAAATTGTTGATTTGGGGGCGGTTTTCGCAAGTTGTTGAGGGATTGGGGGTTGGTTCGAAGCGGGCGTGCGTTTGGTGCGCGACACGATTTTTTAATACAAAATTCGGGAATATTGGAACGGCGACGATTGCGTTGGGGCTATGAAAACAATGGTTTGCGTGAGTTGGGCGATCCATTATTCGGTGATTATTGAGTACGGAAGTGGTGTTTTCGTGAGTGAGAGTTACAAAAATGTGGCGCATGGGTGTGGGGCGTTAGGCTTCAGGCGTAAGTGCGGATGGGATCGTTTCGCCGGGACGGCCTTGGCCCCTCTTACTTGATCTTGGCATCACAATACGTCCTTTCCGATCGAATTATAGAATCTGTTCACGACCCAACAACACGGGACCAATCTCTATACTTCTATTTTGGGCGACGATTTTTGGGAACGACCAGGTCGGGGTGTTTGGCGGCAAACCAGGAAGATTTCTTGCCTGCCAGCTTGCGCAGTCGTCGCAACTCGTCCTTGTCGGCCCAGACGATCAGGTGCTTACCGGTCGGCGTGCGGCGATGGTGAATCCAGCCCTGCTTCACCCAGTAGTGAACCTTCACCGCGATCACTCCCAATTCGCGAGCAAGATCCGGGATCCACCACTCGTCCCGCTTCAACAGGTCATCACGGAAGAGTTCGCCGGAAAGCCTCAGCCGGCGAACCAGGTCCCCGACATTTCCCTTGGTAAAGACCCCGCGACGGCGGGGCGGCACAAATCCTTCGCGGTTGAGCGTCTCCGCGATCTGGAAGTGATGAAGTCCGGCGGCGTGCAGTTCACGTATACGCTCCGTCAGGCGTCGGTAGTTCTTGAGTTGTTCAAAGGACATGACCGGACGCGCGATCTGGTGCTTCGTCGTCATTCCTCCCGACCATACGATTGTGACTTCGTTCAGCTCCGTCGAACGATCCGCGACCAGAATCACGCGTTCCACGACGCAACGTATCATCTCCTTGCGATCCACAACGGACGTCCCGGCATCGTTCCATAGTTTGGCGATGTTCTCGGAGAGCGCTCGGATGCGCTGCCGTTCGGCGGGGCTCAGTGTCACGGGCTGCTTGGCGAGGAAACGGTCGTATTCCTCCTCCTCTTGCCGTTGTCGCTGCAAGGCTTCTTCCCAGCGCGCCTCGAGTGTCCGTGCCACCAGCCGATTTTCCGGTTCGGCCAGTTGATACTGCCGCTCGGCACGCGCTGCCTCCTGTCGTGCACGTTCGAGTCGCAGGCGCCACTGCTCGTGTAGGCGCTGACGTTCGCGTTCCACGTCCTCGATGGCGCGCAGGCTGAGTTCCAGTGCTGCGGGCTCCAGCGCTCGTAGCACTTCGCGCGCCACGAACTCATCCAACGCCGCCGCAGCAATACGTCCGCAGGGTTCCCTCAAGTCGGCTACGACGTCCCTGTAATACTCGTGGCACTGGTAGCTCGGCTTCTTGTCGCCGGGGTAGCGCGTACTCATGTGATAGCCGCACTTGCCGCAAACGACGAGGCCGGATAACAAGGCCTCCCCCCGCCGCGGTGCACCGCGCGAGCCCTTGCGTGCGCGGTTTTGTGCCAGCTGCTCCTGGTTGGCCAAGTACTGTTCCCACGTGATGTACGCAGGCAGTTGATCACGAATCAGCACGGGTAGTTCGTCAGGGGGCACGAACCACTTTCCTCCTTCGGCGACTCCCGTGACGGGATTCTTCTTGCCCGCACGATGCAGGGGAAAGCCATAGGCGCCCGCATAGAACGGATGACGAAGAATGGCGAGGATCCGCGCTGCGGACGGCGCACGCCATTCCAGGTCACCCATCCGTTCGCCGCGGTGGAGCCGAAAGCCAAGACGCAGGCCGTGCACCGTAAAATAGCGGAATACGGCGTACACCGTGCGCAGTTCGGCGAATTTCTCGAAGACCAGCCGAATCATGGCCCGCGCTTGCTCGTCCGGATCCTGAATCACCTGTCCCGAAGGTTGCTTGAAGTACCCAACGGGCACCAGCGTAAAGTGCTCGCCGCGTTCGGCCTTGTTACGCGTGCCGCGCAACAAGCGGTTGCGCAGCGTGACCAGTTCGAATTCGCTCATGGCGCCTTTCATTCCGAGGAGGAGCCGATCGTTCCCTTCGCCGGCATCGTACACGCCGTCCTGATCACACAGGAGCGTGTTGAAGATGCCACAGACGTCGACCAATTGATGCCAGTCTTTGTTGGAACGCGACAGTCGACTCAGTTCCAATCCCAGCACCATTCCGACGTGATTGAGACTGACCTCGGCCATCAGCCGCTGAAACCCGGCGCGATTGTCGGCGGACTTTCCACTGAGGCCCTGATCCTCATCAATCACCACGATGCGCTCAGGTGACCAACCCAACCGCCGCGCGTGATCGACGAGTGCGTACTGCCGTTCGCGCGATTCCCGATTCTCTTGTACCTGCTGCGGTGACGACTGTCGCACGTACACGATCGCCAACCGATCGAGGTGAACGTCCCGAATCTTGGACGTCGCCCGCAACCCAGGTGGCGCCGAAGGGCCTGGTGCCGAGGGAACGGGCTGGGACGTGTTCGTACTGACGAGTGATTTACGACCGCTCATTGCGCACCTCCTTTTCGTCGAGAGGTGCGGCGAGCTGCCGCGCGACGATGCCGCTGAGTGTCGCCAGCGTTTGTTTTCGCTTGGCTTCCGTCAGCTGGCACCACAACTGGTTCAGATCTACGGCCCCGCGGGGAACCGGGCGCGGGGGGGAGCGATAACTGCGATCTGCCGTGGCATGGGTCGCCTCCTTGGACCGTTTCTTTTCGAGACTGAATCCATTCCGCCAGCCGCAGCAGGCCGGCAAGCGAGATTATTGGCGGGTCGGCCGATTTCTGTAAAGAGGAAGAAATGGGGGCAGTCTGACTCGAGCTTCTTAAGCCTAACGCCTAATTCCTAACGCCTTTTCGTACCACAATGCGCGGCCAAAAACGATACGCGAAATGGGTTGAGATGCGAGATTTCTCACGCAGAGGCGCGAAGGCGCAAAGAGGAGGAAAGAAAGAGAGAGGAGATTGATTCCCGTCCCCTTAGCACCGCCCGTCCCCTTAGCACCGCCCGTTCCCTTAGCACCGCCCGTTCCCTTAGCACCGCCCGTTCCCTTAGCACCGCCCGTCCCCTTAGCACCGCCCGTTCCCTTAGCACCGCCCGTCGTAGGATTGGTTTTCAGGGGAAAGGTGACCCAAGAAAGCAGGCGGCAGAAAATGGTTTCCTCCACGGTTTCTTCCTCTAGAAATAATTTTGTTATAAATTGGCGCATGAGCAATCTGCATTCAGCTAACGGACCTCAGCCTACAATAAAGCTACCACCACACTTTGAAGTAGTTTCATCGCTCAGCGTGCCGGGAGCCGAGATTCATCCGCGCGGCTTAGTACTCATAGTCGGTCCAAACTCGTCCGGCAAGACTCAGTTGCTAAAGGACATTCACTCAGTTCTGACGGGACAAAAACGAGAGTTGGTGGTCGCTGATCGGATTATGTTATCGAAGCCGGGAAAGTTAGACGAGTTTGTGTCCCCGTTGATTGAAGGAGGCTATCTAAAAAAAGAGCGCGATAGCAACGGTCACGAACACCTACGACAAGTGACGCCTTTCTTGGGTGGCGGGGAATTCAAAAATCACAACCCGGCTATAAGTCAAGTTCAGCAATGGTTCAACTCTTGGAAAAGCGATCCAATTTCGGAAAGGATCGATACCGTACCCTTCCTTGATCTCGTTGGACATTGTTTGACAACCGCATTATTTCTTGACAAGAGAATTGCGCTAGCGAATGCCGTGGATCAGTTCGATTACGAGAACGCCTCTCCCACCAAAGATTTGCAAGCGCTGCACATGAGTACGGCGGCTAAGAAGAGACTCTTAGAAGAAACGCAGTCGGTGTTTGGCAAAGCTGTGTGGATCGACAGCACGCGCGGAAATATCTTGTGTCTGCGAGTAAACCAAAATACGGATTTGCCGTCCGCAGATGATCGACTTGAGCCGGAAAAGATGAAGTTTTTCAGACTCATCGAATCAGAGGGCGATGGACTAAGATCATATGTTGGCATTTGTATCGCGATCCTGCTTGGGCGACGACCGGTTTGCATCGTAGACGAGCCCGAACTTTGCCTGCACCCTCCGCAAGCGTATGCAATGGGAAAATTTATCGGAAGCTACGGGACATCCGAGAATCATTCCACGTTCGCAAGCACGCATAGCAGTCACGTGTTGCGAGGAATTATTGAAACAACGCAGGACGTACAAATACTTCGCTTAACACGTGCGAACGATCGGTTTCAAGGTCACGTAATTCGCCGCGAAACGATTCTCGAATGCTTAAATCGCCCCATTGTGCGAGCAGAAACTATTCTTGATGGGATATTCGCAGATGGAGTGACACTTGTAGAAGCCGATGGCGACCGCGCGGTTTATCAAACGGCTTGGGAAATTGTACAGACCTCTAGTCGCTTACCTAGCCGTGGCGAAAACGAATACATTCACCGCGACATTCTCTTTATTCCCACTGGCGGAACCGGTGGAATTACTGACATCGCCAAGTTCTATCGCGCTTTGAAGATTCCAGTCACCATCATTGCTGACCTCGACTTAATCCTTGATTTGCCAAAAATACACACGATCGTGGCTGCAATTTCGAACGATCCGACCGCCGATGGGATTGTTTCGAAGTGTAGAGAATTGTCATCGCAAATTAAGGCACTTCCCCCTACCTTATCTGAGGAACAGATTCGCCAAACGCTTTTGCAGTTAGGACAGCGGCAATTTAGCTGGATAAATGACGACGACCGTCAGCTGAGGGACGACTTACGCTCGCTTGCAAATCAAATCGACCGAATGCGTCGATTAAAACACGGTGGTATCGAGCAATTTGCTGAGCATGAGGCTATCTATATTGGATTACGGTCACTGATAGCTGAGTGCAACGATATGGGGCTTTTTCTCGTCCCTGTCGGGGAACTTGAATACTGGTCCCCAGAGCTGGGCGTTAGCGCAAGTAAACAGAAGAAAGCGGAATGGGCAAATGAAGCTGCGATTTTGTTAAGAGAAACCCCTGACAAAGCGAACGATCTATTGGACTTCGTTGGGATGATGGGAGCCTTTCACACATCGGAAGCAAATCGGCTTTCGGACGTTTCGCAAAGCATGGAAGAGGAAACTTTTCCGATGGCGTCGGATCGGCTATAGGCTGTTCGGATGCCGTGTACTTCCCGAGCCGCTGGGGGAGGAATGCGTTACCATGTGCCCAATCGTGGCAACAGACGGGCTGAGGTGTTTCGTAAGGCCAAGGAATATGCGGCCTTCCTCCAGCTTTGCGCGAGGGGCCGCGTCTACCGGGTGTTACGGCATGGGTGAAATCGGGGCGCTCTTGGTGCGAGTTTCTAGAAACTCGCCTACGTAGTGGTTACGCCAGTGGGTCGTCGAGGGGTTCGATGCCAATGCTATCCGACTCCCGCGTCGCGATTAGGTAGACTTTTGCCTCGAATGGAAGGTAAAATACAAATATGAACACATTCACTGCCGATTCATCTTTGCAAGATTTGCTTGCTAAGCTTCCTGGCCTGACCGAGGTCCGGGATTCGGGCGGCAAGGTCCTCGGTTACTTTTCGCCGGCCTCTCATGGTTTGCCGGAGGCCTATGCGCAAGCGGCAGCCCATTTTGACTTTGACGAGATGAAGCAACGAAAAGCTTCGAGCGATAAAGGCAGTACAACGGATGAAGTTCTGAAGCGTATTGCTTCGCAAAGCTAAGATGCGCTTTACGGTAACTTGGCATCCGTCGGCAGAAAGCGAATTGGCCAATATTTGGATGGCCTCGAACGGTCGAGATGGCATTTCGCAGGCAGCCAACCTGATTGATCGGGTTC
The DNA here is from genome assembly GCA_963733705.1 of uncultured Planctomycetota bacterium. Classification (GTDB taxonomy): domain Bacteria; phylum Planctomycetota; class Planctomycetia; order Pirellulales; family Lacipirellulaceae; genus JABDGM01. Next base: position 248,333 of record CAVTEJ010000016.1, read on the forward strand.
TAGCTTCGGATCCGCTGCAGCAGGGTGAGGACTTTTACGGCGATCGTTTACTTGTAGTGCTTTCGCTTGCCGTTACATACACCGTCAGCGTGGCTGATCGTTCTGTTCAAATCCTGCAGGTCTGGCACGTTAGCTGATTCTCTTTACCGGTCTCGCCCTGATTGCGCAGCTACCAGTGAACGGCCGAGTGCGCTAGCCCGTCGGCTGGCAATACTTGTTAGGTTTCCTCAATGCGAAATTAGGTTACCTGAGAGATTTCTCACGCAAAGGCGCGAAGGCGCGGGGACGCAAAGAGAAGAAACGAATCAGGGGAAAATGAAAAGCGAAGAGGTCAACACTAATTTTCACTAATGATCGCTAATCGATTTCTGGTAGCTGATGCCGAGACTTAACTGTTTTCGCACTACTTCAAATCTTTGTTCAAATTCCCAGGCTCACGTTGTCCGCATCCGCCAACTGCGCTGTCAAAGCCGGTCTTTCTTGATCCTTGCGCGTTGATGAGTTTTTGGAAGCGAGTATGCGTCCTCGTAGGCACCAGACGGCCGGCGCAAACATGAGCACGATGAGCGTCGTTGGCTCGGGCACGGCGGAAGTCGCAGCGGCGCCCGAGCCGGCGGCGGTAACTCGCCCGAAGTTTGCTCGCCAGACGTTGTAATCGTTCTGCGTGAATGTTTCGCCAAGTCCCTCTCGCCATACGACGTAATCAGCGGCGTCGACCACGCCGTTGTGGTTGTAGTCTCCCGGAGGGAAGCTCACGATGGTCAGAGTCGTGACGCTGCTACCGGTCACGGCGCTGCCAGGGGGCCGCAACATTACAGTGCTCTGGTCGAAACTACCCGGGCCGATGGCGGTATTCGAAGGCAGGCCGTCGCTCGACAACACCAGGGGTGGGCTAAATTTGTTGAAGTCGGCGTGGAATGACACGGGTCCTCCCGCCAAGTGCGGGAAAAGGCTGGGAGCAGCGACGTTGATATCGATGCCATTCATGTTAGTGAAAGTGATGAGTATTCCGCTGCCGATGCCAAAGTCGGTGAGATCATCTAGTGTTACCTCATAGCTGCCCGCTCGATAATGAAAGAAAGTCAGCGCAGGTGGCGTAGAAGTGTTGTTGAATGTTCCGAACGTCGAGTCGGGATCGAGGTCAGGCGCGGCTGTGTCGTAGGTAAGTTCGAACGCCCAGGGTGTGCCGATGGGAATTGTCGAATCGCCGCTAGTATTTGCGGAAATCGTTCCGGAAGCAGCCAAAGTAAACAGTGTCGCCTGCGCAGGAATCGTGGCAAGCGTCGGTAGCGCGAACGACGTTAATATCGCGGCGTTCCATCGCCACATTCCGCGTAACTTCATCGACATCGTGACTTCTCCGTCTCGGTTTTCGCCCCAGCTGTAAATCCGGCCCGCGACGGTCAACCGGTATTCTTCAGAGGTCACTGACACGGGTCAAGCGTGCGTTGTCAAAAACTCACGCATGGTTCGTTTAGCGGCAGCTTACGTCGCAAGCTGCGCCCAGCGGATTATTTGGGAACACGGCGTCTGAAAACTTATGGCAGATATCAAAACGGCGAGAACTGGTTAGCGGACTAGCGATTGGCTTTTCAACACGGCCAATTTACGTTGTTCAATGCGACACACCGCAAAAAGCTGCGTTGCGGTCGTGGGACTGGCGTTAGATTTGCGAAGTTCTATCGCATGCCATTGGCGTCGGAGACGCCATTCACAAATCACTTTTAAGCAACTCTGCGGAGTCGTTTCGCGGGGACTACGTTAGCACAGTGCGCGGCCAAAAACGATATGCGAAATGGGTTGAGATGAAAGATTTCTCACGCAAAGGCGCGAAGGCGCAAAGAGAAGAAAAGATTGAGGGAAAAATGAAAAGGGAAGAGGTGGAACGCTGATTTTCACTGATTATCGCTGATGGATTTCTGATAGCCGATGCTGAGACTTGCTGTTTTCGCGCTACTTCAAATCTAGGTTCAAATTCCCAGGGCTCGTGTCCGCCACGTCCGCCAACTTGCACAGGTATCAACAAACGGTGGTTTGTTGGCGTGTATCACACGAATGGGTCGCTGACGGGGTGGCATGCAACTACCACAGGCGCCACCAAGGCTTTCGAAGATCGATTTCCTTTTGAGTTGGTTTGAGATCATCGGCAATTGTGAAGTTGATCCATCCGGCGTCATAATCTTGATAGACGTCTACCGGTACGCCGACTTCGCGGTTGTACCAATCCTGTTCGTCTGAGTCGAACCAGACAAACTTGTCGCCTTCATCCTCATATACGCGCCCTGGTTCAGGCCCTTCAAATGGCAACCGATCTCCAGTGTGGGAATTTACCTCACGATCACCGGCTTCGATGGAACGGATCCGTTTGCCCATCGAGTGCAATGCCCAGTAGCTCGCCGTGCTAACGCTTTGATAGATGTTCACTACCACGTTAGTACCAAAAGTTTTCGAGAGCAGCGATGCTAGATCGTTGAGTTTGGCGAAGCTGTTGAAATGGATCTCCGCTACTGCGGTTGTGACTTGCTTCACGGATAGCAATGAAGGGAAGTCATAGCCTATGATGAATGCATCTCGGTCGCCCGCAGCTGGCCATTCAGTGTCGGTCCGAGTGAAGCTGAGGCTGCGCTCCCGCAAGAATGCCTCAATCACCGGGACAACTGCATCAGCCTTGGCTCGCAGTGCGATTTTGCAAATCGTGGACACGATTGCACACCTAGCTTGCAATTAGTTGGAAATACAGGTTATAGGCACAACGCACTCCATTTCGCAGAAACTCCGACATAGTCAGATCATACTCTTCGTATTCCTAGCTCCGTTATTTGCCAAAACAAAGTGACGGAATTGTCGCAGTATAAACGTTACGACAGCGAAGACCAAACTCGCCGTACCGTCGATAAACGGCGTATTGAAAAACCTTCGTTTGATAAAGCAGCTGGAGAAGCTGGCCCGCTCAATTCGTCCCAAAAGCTACGAGACGACGTTTTTCAGCAGGGCTTTCGTGTCTCAGAAAACGTGTGTCACAACGGTGGTTTGTTAGCCATTGTCACGCGTTGCAGCGTTGCTGGCGTTTTCTGTGCGGTCGGGCCTCGCTAAAGAACAACAACCTGCGGATTCATTGCGAATGGTCCGCCGGCAGCGTCTGAAGCATACCGATCGTGGCCCAAGCCGTCCCCCAATAGTTGTAAACATTCAAACTCCGACGGCGGACATTGACGGCTTCTTGCGGGACCTGCCAGCTGCCGTCCTCGTCCTGGGTCCGCAACAGAAATTCCCAAGATCGACGCACTACCGGGTCATTCCCGTCGAGGCCCAAAAGGCCCAGGGCATACAGAGCCTGACCCGTAGCAAAGGCATCGCTACTTTTGTTTTCCTTTACCCAGCCCCACCCGCCATCGGCGTTCAGCCGGCCGAGCAACTCCGCTTGCAGCGCGTCACTGCGGGCTGGTTCGCCGAACCTGTGAGCGATGATAAGGTGTAGGACGAGCGTTTGTAATGTCGCTTCCGGCGTGGCCAGCTTCAACGATTCCAGGGCCCGTTCCCTGCTGCGAACCAGCGCTTCCTCGGTCGGGTTGCCCGCGCTGACGGCCAGGAGGCACCACATGGTCGTGGCTTCGTGCATCTCCGTTTCTCCCGCCCACTTTAGGCCCGGCAACTGCCCCTGCGCCTGCCACGAGCCGTCCGGCTCTTGCCATTCCAGCAACAGAGTACGGATCGCAGTGTAAGATTCTTTCTCACTCTTGTTCTTACTCGAAGGGGGCTGCCCCAGGAGAAGTTGGCTGAGAGTGTCCGGCCCGCCGCCGTTGTTTGGAAGAGCGGCCGCCTTGAGGAGGCGCTCTTTGTTCGCTTCAAGGTCTTCGCGGCCCGCGGCTTCCTCCACCGCATGCAAATACTCCTGTTGCGTGAGATAGGTCTTCCCCTCTAAGGGCTTTAGCTTGGTGAGCAGCGCTTCGGGAAGGCCATCGGCCTTGAGAGAGGCGATCGCCCGGGGTCGGAGTTTGAACCAGAACCGATCCGACAGCGAATCGGCCAACGACCATTTCGTCCATTCCGCTAGCTTCGTTCGATCGACATCAAATCCATGGGCAGCCGCCTCATTGTGGCTCCAGACGAGGAAGGTGACGTTGTGGCAGGAGTTGCATTTTCGCTCCCGCATCCAGGCAGTCCCGACCTTTTCGATGTAAGGCAAGCTCCGTTTGACAGCGACGCGCACGTTTTGCGGCGTCGGGAGGGGCTGCGCGCCTAGAACTTCAGCGGAAATGATGGTCGTAAGAAAGGCGAGACTCCAAGACCACATGACCGAACTCCTCGTGTCAAGCCACGCGAAGAGAAGGAGAATGCGCTACAGGCGGTTGCCTTTGCACCGCGACTATCAGACGAGTTCGTCCCGAAGAACGCGAGTATAACTCGGCGACGTGCGACCGGATACCACACCCTCCTACCGTTCGGAGACTGGCGGCTCATGTCGAAATCGGTGGTTTGATGATTCGTCCGATTAACGGATGGCTTTTCGATGTGACCCCTTCCCAATCTTAGTACCAGTGTCTGTGAGAGAATCGGTTAGGGTTTAGTTCGCGTGTTGAGTCGGAGGGAAGGGCGTAGCCCTGACCGGAGACTCAACACGCGACGCGGCCACTGGCGCGCTACGGCAACAGATTTCCGATCCGACCGCATTGCATTCCAGCACCTCCATTGGGCTGCTGGCGAAACGCCGAGAAGTCGTCAGCGAATTAGCTTTTCAATGCAGCGAATTTACCGTTTTTGAATCCGACACACCGCGGAGAGCAGAGTTTGGCACACTCGGAAGCCAAAGTGGCGGTTTGATAGCCGTGGTTGTCGTGTGGAAGGCCGTGTCGGGCCGGATTATCGCCGTTCTTGTTCGCCTGGCTTAAAAAGAGGGGAGCAATTACGCCATGGGGTCTTCGAGGGATTCGAGGCCGAGTTCGTCGATGGGTTGGTTGAGGATGTCTTTAATTTCTTGGGAGCTTTGATTGCTGGGGCGTTGGTCTTTGCTGGCGGGGCGAACGACGACTCGGTTGGCGCGGACTTCGGTGACGACGACGTAGGTGCCGGGCTCGATGGGTTGTCCTTGGCTCATCGCGTCGATGACCTGGCCGTCGACTTCGACGGCACCGCTGGGGAGCATTTTGGAGCGGGCGACGCCGACGCGGCCGAGGAGTGCGCGGCGTGGGTCGGCGGTGAGGGTGTCGTCGTCGGTTAGTGGTTCGCCGAGGAAGGCTTTGCCCATGGGGGTGCGGGGCCAGTATTTGAAGGCGGTGGCGATCAGGACGGGGACGGCGATGACGGTGATAGCGGCGAGGGTCAGGCCGGCGAGGGGGCCGGTGGTGGGGCTTTCACGGAAGGCGATGACGAGCGAGGCGATGAAGGCGACGCCGGAGAGGATGCTGATGAGGCCGCCGGAGGGGATGAAGACTTCGAGCACGACGAGCGCGCAGCCGACGACCATCAGGAGAATGGCCCAGGCTAGTTCGGGGATTACCATGTTGGTAATGAAGTCTTGTGGGAGAGTGTGGTTCGCGCCCTGGGATGGGTGGTGAGTGAATTATAACGGGAGGGGCGGGGGTGGGGCTATGAATGGGTGCGGGGGCGGTCTGTGGTTTAGCTAAACCGCGAAGCGATGCTTGCGGGCGGGGTGAAAGGGTATAACTTGGGACGGCGAACTTGATTCGTGGTTTGCCGCGACTTAGGATTTCAGCATGGAACCGATCGAGTTTCAAACCGAGCTGCACGGTGAGGCCAGCCTGCAGCTGCCGCCAGAGGTGGTAGCGTTGCTTCCTAAAACGGGGACAGCGACGGTGGTGGTCCACATTCAGAGTTCCGGCGAAGACACGGAATGGAAACGTGCTGCCTACGAGCAATTCATGAAGGATGATGCCGTCGAGGATGCCGTTTACGATTGCTACGAATGAAGTTCGGCGAAGTATTCATTTGTCGATTTCCATTCACTTCGGGTGTTGTTAGCAAGCCGCGTCCTGTCTTGGTCCTGTTTGATTTGCGCGATGACGCGGTCATTTGCCGAATTACTTCGGCACAGCATCATGGGCCGCTCGATTTGCAGCTCAAAGATTGGGCTAATGCGCGGTTAGCAAAGCCATCGGTAGTACGCTTGAATCGATTGGTTACGGTGGAAAAATCGCTTCTGAAAACTCGGTTGGGCGAGCTTTCAAAGGCGGACAAGGATGCAATTCGAGATGCTTGGAACAAACACATGAAGTTGTGATAGTGGTTGGCGATTTCGATCGGTTTCAGAGATGGGCGGTTTGTGGTTTAGCCAAACCGCGGAGCGGTGCTTGTGGCGCGACGGTTGATGGGCCGCGGCGAAACTTTTAGGTTTCCACGGCGTGGACCAAGACGCGGTTGCCGCGGGTTTTTGTGACGACGATTGCGGTGCCGCGGTCGATGGGGAGGCCGTCGGCGATGACGTCGATAAGCTCGCCGTCAAATTCGGCTTTGCCGGCGGGCATGAGGTTGGTGGCGGCGATGCCTTGTTGGCCGATGAGATGGGAGAAATCGGCAAGTGACTCGCGGTAGTCGAGATCGATGAGGTCTTCTTCGGGCGTGGGGGTGAGGAGGAGCTTGCGGAAGATGGGAGCGCTCGGTAGGTAGCGGCGGAGTGCGATCGACGTGGCGACTACGATCAGACAGGCGCTGGCGACGATCGTGAGCGAGTGGCGGAGCTCGACCATTTGCGATTCGGTGCGCGGGAGAATGAACGTTTGTGTGGCGAGGATGAGCGAGGCTAAGACCATTGCTCCGCCGCCGAGGCCGAAGATGGCTAGGCCGGGGAGGACGAGGACTTCGATCAGGATGCAGAAGATTCCGCCCAGGAAGAGGAGGACTTCGAGCCAGTCGGCGGTGCCGTGGAGGAATTCGCTCCAGAAGAAGAGCATGAATGAAACGGCAGCGACGAAGCCTCCGATGCCGACGCCCGGGCTGTGGAGTTCGATGTAGACGCCGACGAAGCCGATAACCAGCAGGAGCACGGCGAGCGCGGGGGATGAGAGGGCTTCGACGAATTCGAGAGCCCAATTGGGTTCTGCGGTGCGGATATCGCCTTCGATGCCATAGACCTGTTTGAGGTCGTCGTAGTTGTCGACGACGTAAGTAGCGATGCCGAGCTCCTTGGCGCGATTGCTTTTGAGGCTGAAGGTTTTGCCGGGGGATTTGATCCTGGCGCCGCGCTTCCAATCGTCGGGGTCGGCTTGGGCTTTGGCTTCTTCGGGCGAGAAGTAGCGAACTTCGCCGGTTTTTGTGTTTTGAAAGCTAAAGAGTTCGATATCTGGGTCGATGAATGCGTCGAGCATCGACCAACTGTGGGGCAAGCGTTTGGCGAGGGACTCACGGATGGATTCGCGGGCGGTTTGCAGCTCCATCTTGTCGAAGGGGTGTGTCTGTTCGATGCCGAGGTGGGCTTCGGGTTGCATGACGAGTTGATCGCACGAGAGGGCGATGAGGGCGGCTCCGCCGCTCGCCTCGACAGGAACGTACGCGACGGTTTGAACGTCGTCGCCGAAGTCGGCTAGTGTTTCGGCCAGCTCTTTGCAGTCGTCCAGATTTCCGCCGGTGCTATCGATCGAAATGCAAATCCAGTTCACTTTGCGCTTGCCGAGCTCTTCGCCGAACATCGTTTTCATTTGATGCACTTTGCGAGGCGTGATCGGACCTTCGATCTGCAATCGGACAGGGCGCCAATCGCCCATCATGGATTGGTCGACCTTAAGAGACGCGGCGGAGACGCTCAGGCCGCGAGCGAGAGCGTCGACATCGTTCGCAAGTAGCACGCCGAATTCGCGACCCTCGCGACCGGTGAAGCTGGCGAGGGAGCCCTCGGGGACGATTATATCTTGCGAAATGATTGTGTGATTCTTTTTGAGATCGTCGAGGCCATCGTGAGTTGCGAATTCGGTGCCTTGGTCGGTTTCGACTTTGAGAACTTCGACGCGGCGATCGATCATGCCGAGTGCGATGGCGAGGGGCACCGTGCGTTTGGCGTTGACGATATCCTGATAGGCGATGCGGATTTTCGGATCGATGGGGCGGCTGGCGTCTTCGTCGCTGGCGGCGTTGCCGAGCTCGGCGGTCGGGCTCATGGCGATTTGATCGCAGGCGAGTGCGATGAGGACGCCGTGGCCTTTGATCGTGTTGGGAACGTAGGCGACGGTTTTGACGGCGGACATTTCGGGCTGCGTCAAAAAGTTAGCCAATGAAAGTGCGCGGGTGAAATCGGTGCCTTCGCCGGCGCTCGCGCGCTTGGCGGAGAGTTCGAGGACGAGCGTGGGGAGGCGGTTGTCGTGCTTGGGGGCGCGGCTTAGCTCTTCGACGACGCGCTTGATGACGGTGATAAGGTGCGAATCGGCGTTGCCGGTGAGTGGGAGGCGGACGCGGATGAGGCGGGACTCGCCGAGTTGCTCGGCGGGAGGATTCGGGTCGTCGGGTTTCGCGGCAACGTCGGCTGGTTTGGCGGCAGCGGGCGGCGGATCGTCTTCGGAGTTTTTGGGCGCGGCGGTTTTCGATGCAGCGCGGGCGGTGAGCGTGCTGCTCATGAGTAGGGCAGCGACGATGGCCGCGATGGAACGAATCGGCGGTCGACGATGCACGATGCTGTGGGACATTTGCGACAATGTTCCTTCGTTCGCTAGAATTCCCGCCTGCCGAAGTCCCTTGGTTCTCCAGGGCGAATTATAGATGGTTCTGGAGAGGCGGGCAAAAGCCGCGGCGGTGTGCGGTGTGGAGTGATTGCGGGTGCCCATGAGATTTGCGAGGTTGTGGGGGAATTGCCGCGAAAAGGCGCGAAAAAAGATGTGGGTAGTGGGTATTCGTTGGAAGGGGGGCGGGATTGACGATTCCTCGCGCGGTTTTGGGTAGTTGAGCGGGTGGAATTGGGCGAAGTTGATAGCTGAATATTCGTTACAACCTCTACGTTGGGCTCGGGTTCTTCGAGGAAAGGCCAGCATTGCTGCGTGGTAGAGTTGTTTGGCCGCTCGACGATTGCCGCGTTTTGCGCAACCGTTGCACAGACGGCCTAAGCATTTCTGACTCGCTGCGAGCTCTTAGGATGACGCTGCCATTTGTGCCCGGTGCCACTGAATTGCCGCTCGTTGGTGGGCCGGATGTTGTGCCCATTCCGCTTGCGCCGGGTTCGGCTGATATCGTACGTTGTGATCCGCGGCAGGCGGCGAATAACGGCAAATCTTCGTCGATCTTTGCACTGCACCTGGTGAATGGCGAGCACTACTCGGGTGCCGAGCGGGTGCAGGATTTGTTGGCTCGGCAGTTGCCGCAGTTTGGGTGCGAGGTCGGGTTTGCGTGCGTGAAGCCGGAGCGGTTTCCGAATGCGCGCGAGACGAAGACGGCGCCGCTGGTGGAAATGCCGATGCACGGGCGGTTCGATTTTCGGATCGTGAAGCAGCTCGAAAAGCTGTGCCGGGATGAAGATTACAATTTGATTCATGCGCATACGCCGCGGACGGCGCTCGTGGGGCGGTTGGCGGCGCGGCGCGCCGGGGTGCCGTTTGTGTATCACGTGCATAGCCCGGCGGGGCGCGACTCGACGCGTCGGATATTCAACTGGGTGAATTTGGCGGCGGAATGGGCGGCGGTGCGGAGTGCGGATCGGCTGATTACGGTGTCGCCGAGTTTGCGTGACTATATGATCGCGCGGCGAATTCCGGCGGAGCGGATCACGTGCGTGCCCAACGGGGTGCCGATTTCGAGCTTCACGGCGGATCGGCGTCCGCCGATGGCGACGTGGACGTTGGGGGCGGTGGCGTTGTTCCGTCCGCGTAAGGGAATTGAGGTGCTGCTCGAAGCGATCGCGATGTTGCGGTCGCGGAATGTGAATGTGCGGCTGCGTGCGGTGGGTGGGTTTGAGACCAACATCTACAAGGCGGAAATTCTCGGGCTGGCCGAGCGGCTAGATCTCACCGATGCGATTGATTGGATCGGCTTCACGCGGAACGTAAACCGGGAGCTGGCGAAGATCCACCTATTTGTGCTGCCGAGCCTGTTTGGCGAAGGGCTGCCGATGGTGGTGCTCGAGGCGATGGCCGCAGGGCTGCCGGTGGTGGCTTCGCATGTGGAAGGCGTGCCGGCGGCGGTGATGCATCGCGAGACGGGGCTGCTGGTTGAACCGGGGAGCGTGAGTCAACTGGCGCAGTCGATTGAGGAGATCATTGGGGGCGAGATCGATTACTGCGAGCTCAGCCGTGGTGCGCGGAAGCGGCACGCAGAGCAGTTTTCCGACACGCGGATGGCGGAAGGCGTTGCGGATGTTTATCGGCAGGTGCTGGCTTCGCGGGCTGCGAAGAAGGCTGCAGCGCGAGTTTAGTGGCGATCGCGCGGTGATGAACCGTTGCTTACGCGGCGGGCTAAGAGAGCCTCGCTTACGCTTCGGGCTACTTTAGTTACTACCGCGATTGCTGCTGGGCAGGTTGCGGTGCTTGAGCGACCGGCGTTTGTTCGAGCACATGCTTCCAACCGAAGGGCGTGTGTGGTTTGGTGAACAAAGCCTGTTGAATTTGATTCAGAACGCTGTTGACGTTGGAGTGATCGAGATCGAATTTGTACACGTGCTGATCGTTGTTCGGCAGCGTGACGCGCATTGCCTCGGGCAGTAGTTTGTTGCGGTCGAGGATGACATCGACCTGGCGGAAGTCGGCGGCCTGGGCTTGGAGTTTTGGCCAGGCGTAGATCCAGATCTGGTTGGTGTTAGGTTTTGGGTTGCCACCTTGCGTGTCGTCGACTCGAAGCCAATAGCGTTCTTTCAGTTTGTCTTTTTCGGCTCCGAAGATGAACGGGAGTGGGCCATCCAGAATTGCCTGGCCAGCGGCATTCGGTGGGAGCGGGCGTTCGATGACTTGCTTTTGATCGCTGCGGAATTCGTAAACGGATTTGCCGTCGCAAACCCAGTGCTCGCCAATGGCGTTCGGTTGAAGTACCCACGCTGCTTGAGGCGCCGCGTTAGGTTGATTGGCTGGCGGCGGCTGTTGTTTGTACGTGTAGATTTCCTTGATCTCGAAGCTTCCTTTATCGGGCTTGCTGTAGGTAAGTTCGCCTTTGTTCTTGTTGAGCGGAGCTGCGGCGCCGTTGATCACGGGACCGAACGCCATTACGTACTCCAAGCGTTCGAAGGGGCAGCTGAAGGTCGTAACTTTTGCGCTTTGAGCTTGCCAGGCGTCGAGGACGATGTCTAACGACTGTTCTTCGAGTTGATTGAGTGGGAAGCCGGGCGGCATTTGCGGGGCGGCGGGTTGAGCGGCAGCCTGTTGTGGGGTGACCGCTTGCTGTGCGCCAGATTGATCTTGTTGCAGCGGTTGTTGCTGATCGATGGGTTGCTGTTGCTGTGCTGGGTTCGGTGCCGACGTCACTGGATAAGGGGACGGCGCGGATGTTTGCGGGTAGGCCGATGGAATGCCGGATTGCTGGCCACGAGTGATGCTGATCGTCACGAGCGCGGGTAGGCAGAAGCAGAGCGCGGCGGTGGCAAATCGCGTGGGATGGTTCATCCGCTTATCTCGCGTGGCGGGAGGATCGACGAGTCTGTTGGGGGCCGGGAACTATAGCGGTGGGCGGTGGACGTAGCTAGCCCGATCAGGGCGGCGCGCATGCTATCGTCGGGCGGCAGTTCGATCTTGACTGGGTTGTCGACGATGCCGAAGATGCCCGGCCCGGTGATCGGGACCGCACCTTCTCCTCTTCTCTGTGTCGTGCGCTTATGTGTTTCCACTCGCGGATTGGCGTTTTTGTCGTTGCTTGTAGTTTGCAGGTCGTTGCGCTCCGCGTGAATGCGGAAGTGCCGCAAGCGGCAACGCCGCCGGCAGCCGCTTCGCCGATCAAACAGGCTTCGTTTACGCATGCTGCGGCGGGTGACGATGCTGCGCAAACGATTCATTTTGGGCGGCAGGCGTCGCGAGTTGGCGATCGAATCGAGCAGAACATGTCGCTCGAGATGCGGATGAAGCTGACGATGCGGCGTGAAAACGAGCTGGTGGGAAATAACCAAACAACGGTTCGCACGAAGCAGCACCGCATCGTGGTGGCGACCGCTGTCCAGAGCGGCATGACCATGGCGGCTCGGGTTCAATACACTGAGGCGACGAAGCAGGTTATTGCAGCGGAAACTCCGAGTGCTGCGGCTCAGGGCAGCGAGGCGGTCGCGCAATTTCCGGTGGCTGCGCAGCCAGTACAAGGGAAGACGTATCTGTGTCAGCGTGAGCCGGGTGAGAACGGCATCTTGCTGGTGTCGGATGAGAAAGGAAATCGGCCGCCGACGGATGAGTACGACATCGTCGCGGCGCAGATGGATATGATTGGGCGGCCGAATCCGCTGGCCCAGTTTCTTGGCGGCCGCGATGTGAAGGTCGGCGAAACCTTCGCGTTGCCGAAAGATTTAGCGACCAAGGTGTTCAACTTGGGGGACAAGTTCGGCGAGGTGACGAACTTCGAATTGACGCTGCAAAAGATTGAATCGCAGGATGGCGCACAGTGTGGCGTGTTCTTGGCGAATGTGGAAGCGGCGGCGAATGGTGCGTCGCAGATGCGGCTGCAGGTGCAAGGACCGCTGGTGGTGCAAGCAGATTCTTGCCGCGCTGTGCGCGTCGATATGGACGGTCCAATCGGCATGTCCGAAACGCGCGGAAGTTACAGCACAGCTTACCAGGTCATCGGCACAGGGCATTTGCAGACGAGTATTTCGGCGACATATCGCGAAGCGCAGGGTGATTGACGCGGCTGCTGCCATCGCTATCTCCGTAGGGTGAGAGCGGATGCGAATTCTTCTCGCGCCGCTATCTAAACCGCCCTGCCCGCTGGTGCGTAACAATCATGTCGACGTCGCCGTAGCGCCACTCTTGTCGCGCGACGCTAGCAACTGAACTTGGACGATGTCGGCTTGTCTGAACACGGAGGGATGACAAATGGAACGCGCATCATCTCAAACTGCTTTCGCAGGTTGGTTAATTGTTGGTCGTAATTGGAAAAAGGGGACGGTTTCATCGGCGCTGGTCGGTGTGCTAAGCGTGGGAATGACGATTGCTGGTAGCGCCGCAGCGGTGGCTGGGCCGGGGGTTGAATTCGATGTGGCTCGGGCGGTTGAATGCCGGGACATTACGCCGGAAGAACGGCTGACGCTGTATCCGATGCAACGGCTGGTGGAAGTTTCGCTGCCGATTTCGGTGCGGTTTCAAGATGCGTCGGCAGATGATGTGGATGAAGTCGATATCGAAGTGAGCGGCGCGGCTGCCGGATTGCGGGTGCAGGATTTCGCACCGCAGACGCGGCTGGCGAGCGAGATTACTCACGAAATCGAGACGACCACGACGAGCAAGAAGAGTCATTCGCTCGACGGTACGCTAGGCGGGTCGATACCGATACCTGGTGCTGCCGATGCGGTTGCTCGGCTTACGCCTTCGATCACGGCTGGCATCGCGGGGTGCAATACGGCGACGGAGAAAATCAATCGGCTGCCGGTCAAGCACGTGTATGTGGTGAGCGGTACGTACGCGGAAGGGAGTGGTGTGTTCTTTAAGTTGAAGCGGACGTCGCAAACTTCGTTGGAAGGCGTGCATGAACTGGCGGTGACTTTTGTCACGCCGCGGCGGTGGCCGACGATCGAGTTGCAAGTGACGTGTAGTGCCCATGGCGAGCGGAAGCTGCTGTGGGTGCGGCAGTCTGCGACGCTGGGGCACGTGGAGAAGTACGTGCAATTGATTCCGGCGGCAATGCCGGTTCGGCAGGTGGTGCTAAAGCCGACGGAGAGCGACTCGACGCGCGACACGGGGACGACTGCTGCGGGTGCGGATAGTTCGGCTGCGAGCCCCACGAAGTGGCGCCCGCCGAAGACTGGGCCGGGTACGTCGGCGGTTGCTAATGCCACGGCGCCGAAGGTTGCAGATAAGCCAGCCGCGGCGGTGGTCGCGAAGAAGACGGTGATTGAAGCGAGCCTCGATGCGAAAGATGCGAAGATTAGTGCGATTGAGGCGACGGCGAATTAGTCCGCGGATTTTTCGCCTAATCATGGGTGGCAAATAGCCGGCAGCTTCCGCTGCCGGCTATTTGCGTATTGGAGCTGGGACGGCTTCTTCTTGATCAGCGTAGCGTAGTCAAAATGATGGCGCGGCGTCATCTTTTACACCGCGTTTTGTTGCTTGATGTAGTTTCGGACCTCGTAGATCTCCGGGCGGTGTCCGAATTCTCCGGTAAAACCACTAATCACACGCAATTCGGTCCAGCGGCATGCCGGTTGCTGATCAGCCGGGTTGGCCAATCGGCCCAAAGCTCGTGGTCCGCCATTTGGCGTTCGCGGGAGGGAATTCAGCGGCGGCAGTAATCGCTACAGGAGGCCAGAACGCGTATCGGCGTGCGCTGGCGCACAAGGGCAATCACGACCGTGATTGCAAGTTTTTTGGCAGTTGTACAATCGAATGTAGAAGAATTATCAGTCGCAGCAAACGAATTGCTGCGGTCTCCCCAGGAGGGACATGGCAACGACGGACCCGCGGCCATGTTAGGAGAGTTAAAATAAGATGCTCGTCTTCAATCTTTTCAAAAACCGGGTGCTGATTGCGGCAACGATCGTTGTGGTTGGTGCGTCGTTAACCCGCGCCGATCAAAACGACAAGAACAAAAACAATAATCGCGGCGACAATCGATCGAGTTCGAGTTCGCGATCGACCAATAGCGGCTCGTCGAACAATGGGCCTTCGGTACGTTCGTTGAGTAACGGGGGCGGAGGCAATTCGTCGTCACGCTCTTCGAACAACGACAGCGGACGTTCGCTACGCAATTTCAGCAATTCGAATAATTCGAATAGCCAGAACTTTTCACGGGGGAACGATTCTTCCAATTCGTCGCGATTAATGCGCGATAATTCACACAACGATTCGGATAACGGCGCTCGCAGTTTCCAGTCGGGCAACAATCGTAGCCGTGTAACCGGCGATGCGAACATTGGCGACGCTGGTCAAGCACGGGCATTTTTCAAGCAGAACAATTCTGTTAATCAGTCGCAGCAGGGGAATGCGAAAGGTGCTACGAATGGGCAGCAGGCCGTAAATAATAGCCAGCAGGGCCCGCAGAAGATTCAGACGATGCGGCCAACCGATAATCAGGTTCGCAATTTCCTACAGCTGAAGAATAACGAGAACACGCGAGTCGCAGAGAACGACGATCATCGCAACAAAGGCGACAACGGACGCAATCAGAACAATCAAAATAATAACAGCAACGGCCGGCAAGCTCAGGGCGGCAATCCGGGTTCGAAAAATGGTGGGCAATCAAACAACGGCCAGAACCAAAACGGGCAGAACCAGGGCAATGTGCAAGGGAATGGTGGCCCGCAGTTTTTCAAGCGTGGCGACTTGAACAGCAAAAACTCGAATCGCGACAACAATTCAAATCACGACAAGGATTTTAAGTTCGGCGACCATCATAACGATGGTGATCACCGCAACGATCGAGATGGAAAGCATGATGACCACACGACCGTGAAAGATTTGTTCGACCACAACAAAGGGGTCGGCAGCGGTCATGGCCCGGATCAGAAATTCCGCGATCGCGACTTCCACGGCAACGATTCGGCGAAGGTCGAATTCAAGAAATGGAACGACGTGTGGAAGGGTAAGAGCGGAAACGGCAAGGACAATCGCGATTGGTCGGGCAAATGGCGATCGGGCGATCGGTTCGTCGTGGCCGACAGCATTCGCCACGATTTCTTCGGCCATCATGACATCCACCACATGCCATTTCAGGGGAACTGGTGGAGCGGTAACCACCATCATGGCTGGGGTTTTTGGGGCGACTACGCGGTGCATCGTCATCGGCCCTGGTACTGGTGGAATTGGTCGACTTGCCCGGAGCTTACCACGTATTGTGGTTTTGGTTGGAACACGCCTTATTACTGGGATTATGGTCCGGGCGAATACATCTACTGCAACGACGGCATGGTTTACGTGAACGGGCGGATTTATGAGCCGGTGCCGGTTTTCTATGCCCAAACGGTGCGGATGATCGACCAAGCCCCACTGCTGGACGCGGACGCGGCGGCAGAGGCTGATTGGATGCCGCTGGGCGTATTCGCGGTTACGCCGGATGGGATGAACCAGCCGACTATGCTAGTGCAGTTGGCGATTACCAAAGCGGGAATACTGGGCGGCACGGCGACCGATCAGCAGGCGGGTGTGTCGTTCAATATTCAGGGAACCGTGGATAAGAACTCGCAGCGAGCCGTGTGGTCGTATGTGGACGCGAATAACCAGCGGATCGTGATGGAGACGAGCATCAACAACCTCACACAGAACGAATCGACCGGTTTGATTCACTACAACGCGAATGACCAGAAGGTTGTGGAGTTTGTGCGGTTGCCGGATCCGAATGGGCAACCTGGCGATTTGCCGGGGCCCGGGGCAGGTTTGGTGATTCCGCCCGCTGGCGGGCAGCTTCCGCCGCCGGAAGAGCAATGAGGCAATTTACTCGCGAATAACATTCGCAAGGACGAAGTGAACTGGAACGCAAGGTTGGCGTTTTCTTTCTCAGTGAAATCTCCTTGGAACGATTGACGATCAACTTACGCGCTGAACGGACTCGATTGCTGCATCAGAGCGATCTGATTCAGCTTCAGAACAGAGAGAACAGGCATGATTTGTCTCGATAAAGCTAGAATCGTAGTCGACTTTCCGCTGGCCGACGCATCGCGGATTGTGCTGGAAGACATGTTCATGGCCCCGCAGACGATTGGGGATGAACAAGTCGAGAAGAATATTTATCGGCTGACCGCCAACGGCGATGTAGCATGGCAGATCAAAGCGCCGGTGTGCGCGAAGCCGCGGACGCCGTTTACTGGGATGTACTGGTCGGTTCAGCAAGAACTGACAGTGTATCGCTGGGATGGTGCGAAGTTCTTTGTCGATTTGGAGACGGGGAACACGCGGCCGTGGGAGCCGGCGGCCGAACCGCAACCCGTGGCGGTGGCGGTGGAGCAACAGGTGCCGGTTTTGATCGGCGCTGCTTCTGAGAATGCTTGCGTGTGATTATTTAAGAGTTTGGCCGCCGCCAAAAATATCGCGGCAAACGTCAGCAGCACGAAGATTGTTGCTAGGCCGAAACGGCCACGCTTATCTCGAATGACTAAGAGTGTGATGCCGAAGGCGGTGCCGGCAACCCATGCGGTGAGCGCCAGCCAGCCTGTTATGTCGCCATCTGTCATGTGCGGGCTCCATTGGCGTTGGAGATGCCCATGCCGCTTTGCTCTTATGGCAATGCTGAAACGGCATCACTTTTAAGGCGCGGCTTAGATACATATTGTATCAGGCTATTTTGCCGCAGTTATTGCTCGGCGTTCCTCGCGTGCGCGGCGTGCTTGAATAAAGCGTCAATTGCAGCTCGAATTGTTTTCTGGCTATTTCGACGAACTGGGCGTTCGAAAGGATGTTCGATGGTCGCTTACTACAAAGTCCCGCTTTTAGTTTGGCTCGTTATTTGGGGAAGCTGCGCACAGGAGGAAGCGAGGCAGCGGTTGGAGGACCAGAGAGTAGACGGGGTACGACGGAAAGTGGAGGCCCTGGCAAAAACGGTTAGCATCAAAGCGCCGAAGTCACCATTCGAATGGTCGCGTGCCGAGAAAAAGCAATTTCTTGAGCGACTTAAGACTTTGAAAGAGGGGAATAATCTTGAAGAGGTCGTGAAACTGCTCGGTCCGCCATATTCGACCTACGTAACTAATCCGAAAGAAACGCGTGAACCGCGGGGTATGTATATCGATTACTTCCTCAAGAAGGTCAGAGAAAATGGGCCAAATGAAAGGGTGAACCAATACGTATTCATTCATTTTGATAATGATGGCAAGCTCATTAACATCATGACAAACATTAAAGGATTAACGGTTGGCGAGTTAGTGAAAGGCAATTCTGGCAGCGCTGAAATCGAGAATCTTGACGAGCCAAACGATCACTAAGCCTCGAGGTCGTGAGGGTTCTTTGCGCCAGCGGCATTGTGCAACCCCGTTGGGGTTGTCAGGTGGCAATGGCGTGGCGATACCCAGCGTGCGCTGCGCGACGCTGGGCTTTGATGTGGAACGCCTTCGGCGTTCGGGAAAGCGTCGCTCTCCCGGTGTTCGAGGCTACGGCAGCTCACGCAAGCGGATGTTTTTGTAAATGATCGGAGCGCCTTCGGCTTCAATACATAGGTACCCGGTTTTGGGGTCGCAGTTATTGCCGCCGGAGACTTCTTCGCCGTTGACCCAGAGGCGGATTTCGCCGTTGATAGCGCGGACGTAGTAGTGGTTCCACTCGCCGGCGGCTTTGCTGAGGTTTTTGCGCGGGAAGCTGCGGCTGCCATCGGGGGAAGTTGGCGGGAACGGTTTCCAGGTGGCGGTGCCGACCTTAAATACGTCGCCGTTGGTGGTGAACCAGTCGGACTTCTTGCCGGTTTTCTTTTCAAATTGCGCTTTGAACGCGTGATCTAGAACTTGCACTTCGAAGCCGCGCTTGGGAAGCTCACCGGGTTTCAAACCTGTTAAGGCTTCGGGAGCGGTCCAGACGAAGAAGCCGGAGTTACCGGCAGGCTCGAGGAAGTTCCATTCGCCGACGAGTTCGAAGTTGGTGTATTCCCTTTGCGTGCGCATGACGCCGATGGGTTTGCCGGTGTCGTGCAGGATGCCGTCTTTCCAACTCCAGGTGTCTGGTGCTCCGTTGACGGGCACGAAGTCTTTTTCGCCGAGCGTGACCCAGCCGGGGCCGTTGCCATCGATGCACGCTTTTTTGAGCGAGGGATCGTCCGTGGGTTCAGCGGCGTGCGTTGGGTTGGCTATTGAGAGCGCGATCGTAGACGCGAGGGCGACGAAGTTGGAGAACCACAGACAGCGTAGCGATAACGGTTTCATTTGTTCGCCTGTTCGGTGGGAGTGATATAAATTTCGTTCGGAGCGATGTCGATCGACTTGCCATTAATTTCGACGGTGGCTGGTTTGTCGCCGGTATTTAATGCGAACACTTGTTTGCCGCGGTGTGTGGTCCAAACCCCATCGAGCTTGCCGTCGACGCCGGTGAGGCCTTTGAGTTTTGGAGCGAGCTCTTCGAGCCAATTCGAGTCAGGTATTTTGGGCACTCTTTCGAGGCTGTGTGCCCAAATCCAAGGTCGATCTTCGACGTCCTTAATGGTGGCGCTCCCGATGACGATAATCCGCCCGCCGTTGCGTTGAAAGTGGGTGAATTTATCTAAGACGGGCTCATCCACGATGTCCGCCTGGAAAATAATAAGCGTTTTGTAGCTTTTGGGGTCGAGCGCTCCATCGAGAATAAGGGCCTCGTCGAGGACATCGAAGTCGCACAGGTCGCGGAGGGAGCGGCTGGAATCGATGGTTGGCCGGAGGTCGGCGCCGAGGCGGTACATGGTGGTTGGACAGTAGACGGCGATTTGCGTGTCGCCGGGACGGCCGCTGTATAAGCGGATGTACTTGTGGATGTCGGCTGTGTGCTGCGGGAATTCGTAGGTGAAGAATTGGGACGCGCCGGCGGAGGCGTCTGAGAACATTCGGCGGACGAAAGTTTTTTGGTCGAGCGCCGTGGCGGGTTCAGTGCTTTCTTTGACGTCGTAAAACTGATAGGCGGTGCCCATCCACTTATCTGCGAAGACGGCGCCTTGGCAGTCGGCGGGTTGGAGGACGATGCCGTAGCCCTTTGCCATGCGGACGAAGCCGGGGCAATACGTGCCCCAGGCGATTGGGTTTACGCCGCCGGCGCTGCCGCCGGGCTTGATGCGGACCTTTGAGGTGGGGAAGTATTTGAGCGTTGTTTTTACGGATTGTTCGGAGAAGTCGATGAGTGCCTGGTGATACCAAGTGATGAAGTCGAGCCACTGCCGGCGTTCGTGCGGTGTGGGGAAAGCGTCGGGCGTGGGTTTGAAGGATTCTTGCGACAGTTGCCGCGGGGGGCGAAGTTCATCGAACGAGTTGGGGGAAACTCCCCAAGCCTCGCCGAGTTTCGCGACATCGCCGTACTTTTTTTCCATCGCTTCGCGGAAGGCTTTGATCGCAAATTCATCGGCACACCAGTAGCCTTCGTGGCAGTGGCCCATGTCGACCCAATCGGGGACGGCAAGGGGATAGTTGCCTTCGCCGTAGGGGCCGAGGAGGCAGGCGTAGACTTCGTCGATGCGGTCGCCGAAATGTTCGTGAAGGTTTTTGTAGAAGTGGTCGTACCACTCGATGGTGCGCGGATCGAAGATCGAGAGGTAGTTGGTTTCCTCGTTGTGTTCGGTGCAGCGCAAGAGCGTGCGGTCGGTGGTTTTTTCGCGGAGCCAGACGGGCGGGAAATGGACCCAGCAGTAGGCCGTGTATTTGAGGCCGGCTTTGTGGAGGGCCTGCTCCATTGCGTCGTTCTGCGTCCAATCCCATTTGCCGGGCTCGCGTTCGACGGCGCCCCAGGCGATATAGTCTTCATCGGCGACGAGTCCGGCGTGCTGCATCGTGGCGAGTGAATCGGCGGACGGTGGCGGCTCTAAGAAGTTTGGTCGAGGGTGCGCGCCGATTGGCGACGCTTGGATGAACGTGACGGAGAGGTTGCCGGTGGAGAGATTCCACTCGCGGCCGTCGAATGGCGGTGAGGATTGTGCGGAGCTAAATCCCGCTAAGGCTGCTAATAGAATTGGCCAGGCAAAAGTCAGCGATATGCGTAGCGAGGTGTCCATCATGGTGCGAGTTCGCGCGTGCGAAGTTGTCGAACTTTTGTACTGTAAAGCGTTGCCACTCATCGAGAGCGACGAATGGCGGCGAACGACTAGGGCAAGCGGTGAGGCGCGTTTGAATTCGGCAAGCAATTGCCTTAGTGGTGGGGTACGCTCCGTCTCGCGCGGCTGTCGGGCGAGCCGCGGGCCTCGCCCAGTATCTTAGATCACGTGCCGTGTACGGACAATAAAAGACGAATGTGCAATTGTTGCTGGCGCACTTCGAATCAGGAAAATCCTAGCTATCACGCTTTGCCGTGGGCGTGGAGCATGGTCAACTTGACTTTGAGGCTAAGCAGGTGACGCTTCCCATAACTAGGGTTGCGCATCTGGAATAGGGAACGGAGTTGGCCGATGTGTGGCATTGTTGGGGCATTTGATCTGGTTGGGCGGCGTAATTTTCCGCGCAGCAGATTGCTGCGAATGACGGGAGCGATCGCGCATCGTGGACCAGATGATGAGCAAGTGCATCTGGAGCCGGGCTTGGGTTTGGGCGTGCGGCGGCTGGCGATCATCGATCTTGAGGGGGGTGCGCAGCCGCTGTGCAATGAGACACAGGACGTATGGGTTTCATTCGAAGGCGAGTTGTATGACTACGCGGCGAATCGGACCAAATTAGCTCAGCGCGGACATCGATTTTCGACGCGTTGTGATACCGAGCTGTGGGTGCATAATTACGAAGAGCTTGGTGACGATGTCTTTCGCGAAGCGCGTGGCCAGTTTTCGGTGGCGTTGTGGGATCGCAATCAACGCACATTGCTGTTAGCGCGGGATCGGGTCGGCATCGGCCCGCTGTTTTATGCGCAGCACGACGGCTGGCTGCTGTGGGCTTCGGAAGTGAAAGGGCTGTTGGCTTCCGGGTTGATCGACCCGAAGCCGGATGTGCGGGGCATCGATTTTGTTTTCAACTTCTATTCGATGCCGAGCGGGCGGACGTGCTTTCAGGGAATTCAGCAGGTTCAGCCGGGTTACTATTTGAAGGTGAAAGACGGCGCGATCACGCATCACCAATATTGGGATCTGGATTATCCGAATCGAGGCGACGAGCGGAGATTTAAGAACCCAGATGATGCGGCGGAAGAGTTGGAAGAGTTGCTGCGTGCGGCGGTGCGGCGGCGGTTGGTTAGCGAAGTGCCGGTCAGTTGTTATTTGAGCGGGGGACTTGATTCAACGACGGTGCTCGCGCTGAGCACCCAGGAAATGGGCCGGCCACTGTCATCGTTTACAATTGGACTCGACAATGCGGGGCCGGCGGATGAGCGGCATAAGGCGGCGCAGTCGGCGGCGTTTTTTGGGTCGGAAAACTCGGTCGTTAACATAACGCAGGATAATTTATCAGCAGCGCTGCCGGAGCTGATTGAAGCCAATGAAGGTCCGGTGGTGGATACGGCTTGTTGCTGCATGATTGAGCTTGCGCAGGCGAATCGGGCGGCGGGCAACATTGTGGCGCTCACGGGAGAAGGCGCGGATGAGGCGCTGGCTGGGTATGTGTGGTTCAAGCGGCCGCACTCGCAGATTCAGGAATGGCTGGGGCGGCCATTGGATCGGGTTGTGCGAGAAATAGCGCTCGCGGGCTTGATTGGCGGGCCGCGCGGTCGTCGGCCCAAGTTTCGCGCGGCGAGCGGGTTTCGCTTTGATCAGCAGCTTTCTTGGGAGATCAGCGGGCAGAGTCGCGAGTTCTTGTATTCTCGCGAGATGTGGAATCAGCTTGGTGATTGGTCGGCGTATGACGAGATCGCGATTCCGCGGGAGCGGATGAAGCGTTGGCATCCGCTGAATCAATCGCTGTACGCGGGGTACAAGGTTCATTTGCCGGGAAGTTTACTGGCCGGCAAAGGGGATCGTGCGCTGCGGGCGGCGTCCACCGAAGGGCGGTATCCGTTTTTGGATGAGGATGTGATTGATTTCTGTGCGCAGCTTCCGCCGGAATACAAAGTGCGCGGGTTGACGGATAAGTGGCTGCTGCGGCGGGTCGCGGCAAAGATTGCACCGGATCAGATTCGTTCGCGGCGGAAGGAAATGTTTCGGGCGACGATGAGTCCGGCGTTTTTGCGGCCGACACGGCCAAATTGGGTGGATGAGTTGTTGAGCCCGGCGTCGCTGCGGGCGACGGGGTATTTTGATGCGGCGGGGGTGAGTCGGGCGCGAAATATGCAGCTATCGGCGTCGAAGTATTCACTTTCGCGATTTTCGCACGATATGGGGCTGACAGCGGTAATTTCGACGCAGCTTTGGCATCACATTTACTGCGGCGGGGGGCTCGCCGATTTGCCAACTTGGTCGCCACCCGAGCGGAATGAGGGCGTGGTTTCAGGATCGTCCTATGTGGCACGATCGGTATAGGTGGACGTGGGCGTGTAAATGTGTGAGCTTTTCTGCCGATATGCAAGATGCAGAGGACTTTGTCGATTACTTCGTGTTCCATCGTCGCAATCGTAACGTAGTTCTATGAAGATTAGTGTCTTAGGTGCCGGGGCAGTTGGCTCGATGATCGGCGGCTTGTTGCAGGCAGATGCGCCAGAATTAGACGTGACGCTCGTTGGCCGCGGCGAGCACGGCGACGCGATGCAGAGGCGGAAGACGCTGATCGTTGATGATGGGCAGAAGTCGCGCACGATCGCGATTAAGTGTACATCGGATGTGTCGGCGGCAGCCGGCTCGCAGATTTTGCTGCTCACGGTGAAATCGCAAGATACGGAAGCGATGATGCGCTCGGTGCAGCCCTATTTGGGCGACGCGATTCTCGTTTCGATTCAGAACGGCATCAATGATGCGGCGTTGCGAGAGTATGTGCCGGTCGATCGTCTGGTGATGGGCGTGACGGCGACGAATGTGTACGTTGCCGAGCCGGCTCGCGTGAGGTTGCAATTGGGGGGCGCAACGGTATTTGGTCCCCCGCGCAATGAGCGGCTTGGGACGGCGGTGAAGTTGGCGACGGACGTATGCGATCGTATTCGCTCGGAGCCACTGCGGTTTTTGGCGACTGCGGACTTGGTCGCGATGCAGTATCACAAGCTGACGATTAACGCAGTGGGATACGCGTCGTGTTTGTCGGCGTCGAATTTTATATCGGACGCGCTCTGTCACGGGCCTTGGCGAACGACGGTTGGATTGCCGCTGCTGGAAGAGTGTCAGCGATTGGTTGAATCGGCGCATGTTCGCATGCAGCGCATTCCAGGAACGCCAAGTTTGCGCAGCTTAAGTTACTTGCTGCACGGGATGAACGCGCCGATTGTGGGGTCATTGTTATCCTATGCGGCGGACCATATGTACAACCGCAAGCCGATCGAGTTTTCGTTGTTGCAAGACTTGCGTCATCGCAAACACACGGAAGTTAATTACATCAACGGGGAATTCGTGCGGCTGGGTGAGTCGGTTCACGAAAAGGCGCCGCTGAACCGGGTAGTGGCGAGCATGGCGCAGGAATTGGAAGAGCGCGGCGACGGATCTTGTTTCACGCGCGACGAAGTCATTCGCAGATTTCAGTCTCTCAACTAGGCCGGGCGCTGGATTGACAACGCCGCGCGGCTGCTTCAGGCTAGTGGTTGGCGCGTGGGGGCGCTGCGCTGAGAGGGCGCGTTAGGCACTAGTCGCTGAAGCGACCAGGCCGACGTGGAAGCGATTTATGAGGCGGCTGCACCCTTGTTGGAGGGATGACTTTAGGTTGTCCGTATCTGCGATGTTTTCAATGCGAATCAGGTTTTGTGACGTTGTAATCGGCGCGGTGGTTTTCGCCGCTGGTTTTGTCGGGTCTATCGCTAATGCTGCGGATGCGCCGCACTTGGCGAAGAAGATGAATGTAGTGCTGGTTTTGGCAGATGATTTAGGTTGGACCGATCTCGCGTGTTTTGGCAGCAAGCTGTACGAAACACCGAATATCGATAAGCTCGCGCAGGACGGGATGAAGTTCACGCAGAACTATTCGGCATGTACGGTTTGTTCACCGACGCGAGCCGCGTTGCTCACGGGCAAGTACCCTGCCCGGCTGCACGTGACGGATTGGATTCCGGGGCAAATGCCGGAGAACCCAAAGCTGATCGTGCCGGATTGGACGAAGCACTTATCGCTCGACGAGACGACGATTGCGAATGACTTTCACAAGGCCGGATACGCGACTGCGAGCATCGGCAAGTGGCATCTGGGTGGCGAAGAATACTACCCGGAGAAACATGGTTTCGATTTCAATATTGCGGGTACGGATAAGCCGAACACGCAGCATTATTTTTCGCCGTACGATATTCCCACGCTGAAGGACGGTCCAAAGGGGGAGTACGTCACCGATCGGCTGACAAACGAAGCGATCAAATTCATTGATACCAATGCGAAGAAAGACAAGCCGTTCTTTCTGTACCTGCCACATTTTGCGGTCCATTTGCCGACGCAAGCGAAGAAACCAATTATTGAAAAGTATAAGGCGAAGATCACGCCGGATATGGCACAGAACAACGCGGTCTACGCGGCAATGATTGATAGCCTTGATCAGTCGGTGGGGCGGATTCGGGAGGAGCTCAAGAAGCTGAAGATTGCGGACAATACGCTCGTGATATTTGTTTCGGATAATGGCGGGCGCGTGCCGACGACGTCGAACTTGCCGCTACGGGTTGGAAAAGGATCGGCGTATGAAGGTGGCGTGCGGGTGCCGCTGATTATTGATTGGCCGGGGATCACGAAACCGGGAAGTGTTTGCGAGACTCCCGTGATCAGTATGGATTTGTATCCGACGATCATGTCGATCGTGGGATTGCCGGATGCGGCCAAAGGTGCGGTGGATGGCGTCAGCTTAGTGCCGCTATTGCGCGAGAGTGGGCCGCTGCACCGGGACGAGTTGTTTTGGCACTACCCGCACTATCAACATTATCAACTGGGCGGCGCGACGCCTTACAGCGCGATCCATAAGGGGGACTTCAAGCTGATTGAATTCCTCGACGACAAGCCGGCGGAGCTTTACAACCTGCGGGACGACATTGGCGAGAAGCACAATTTGGCGACCGATATGCCGGACAAAGTGAAGGAGCTTCGCGATCGGCTGCACGCCTGGCGAACGGAAGTCGGGGCCCAAATGCCGACCAAGAACCCGAACTACGACCCGTCGAAGCCGGAGCACGCGCCGCCGAAGAAGCTGGAAGGATCGAAGGAGAAAACGGGTTCAGTTCGGCCGGTCCCGACTGCGGACCAGCTATTAGACGCGAAGACTTGATCGGCGAGTGGTCGCCGCAAACTCTTTAGGGAATGGCGTTTCTGAACGCTGGTGAATCTTGGCGGTCGTTGTTTTGCAGCTGACATCGGCGGGGCGATGCTACTGCGGAACTCCCCCTAGGGCAGGAGAACTGCGGATAAAGAGAATCTTAGAATACCTGGACGCGGCAAAACGCTTCGTGGCATGTTATAATCGTTCCACGGCGGGGTAGCCTGTATTTGGGCCCCTATTGGCGAGCATTATTGAGTCGCGACTTTTCTCGGCTGGTCGCGATGCATTGCAGGGTGAGTACACAGCGGGCTGTTGTCGTTTTCGGACCGGAGATTAGGCATGCGATCGTTGTCCCTCTATCGCTTAACTGTCATCGCAGGTGCGCTGACGGTTGTTTTTCACTTCGCAGCGGCATCTGCTTGGGCCGTCTTTTCGGATCAGAGCGAGGCATGGCTCGGGGGGTTCAATTTTACGGGGACGCAGGGTGGCACGAGCGCTTCGCTGGCCGATTACGATGGCGACGGCGACCTGGATTTGATGTTTCAAAGCGCGTCAAGTAGCGGTACGACCCACTTGTTCCGTAACAATTTCATTAATAGTGGTGGGGCGCCCAGTTCGACGTTTACAGACGTCTCTAGCACCATGCTGCCTTCATCGGGTTTGACAGCTACCTGGAGCGCGGCCTGGGGAGATTACAACAACGATGGCAAGGTGGATGTGCTTGTCGGTAAAAACAGCGGCACTGGCACGTTACTACAGAACACTGGCTCGGGCTTTGTAAACGCGAACTCAGCTGCCGGACTTGCGACCTTGCCATTTTCCAGTAGCAGTTCATTTACACAGAACGTCGCATGGGGCGATTTCAACAATGATCACCGCTTGGATTTCGTAGTCGGCATGGAGGGTCCGAACAAGCATGAAATGTACACGCAACAAGCGAATGGCACCTTTTCCGCGGTGGGCGCAGCCGTCGGCCTGCAAGTTCCCTTCGGTACAAAGAGCTACGGAATGGCTATCGGCGACTACGACGGCGACGGCGATATGGATATTTACATCTCGACATGTAGAGCGGGAGGAAATATCCAAAATAATTTGTTCAAGAACAATCTTAAGGAAACAGGCACGCTAAGCTTTACCGACGTCGCTAATACAGCGGGAGTTCAAAACACGAATAATACGTATGGATCGCAATTCATCGACCTCGATAACGACGGCAAGCTAGACCTTGTCGTTACCGGCGCTCAGAACGATAACACAGGAGTCGGCAACCCGACGAAAATCTATCGCAACAACGGCAACGGGACGTTCACGGACGTAGATACAATCCTCGGTCACGCGCTGCTTTCGAGCGTGGGAACTGATCCAAACGGATTGAAACTTGTCGACTACGATAACGATGGAAAGCTTGATCTCTATTTTCACGATAATTTGTCGGGAACCGGAAACCAGCGACTGTATCACAACAACGGCAACTGGCAGTTCACAGATGTGACGACCGCGATGGGACTTTCCGGGGGAGCCCAAACCGGTGCGGGCGGTTACGACAGTGTTTGGGGCGATATAGATAAGGACGGCGACCAAGACCTGATCGATCCGAACAATTCAACGTTCAGCGGCAGCGCAACACCGGAGAAGGTGTACATTAACGATGCCTCAACGAACGGCAATCATTGGTTGTACATCAAGCTTCACGGCCCAAATTGGAATACGACGGGCATTGGCTCCTCGCTCTACGCCACGTTGAATGAAGGTACGGCGGATCAGGTGACGTTGCGTCGCGAGGCGAACACCGACGCGGATACGTTCAACCAGAGTGATTTGCCGGTCCATTTTGGTATGGCCGCCGCGGATCACGTCGACTGGCTCCGCGTTGTCTGGTCGGATGGGACGGTGCAATTTCTGCACGATGTGGCTGCCAATCAATATATGGATATTTCCTATGCCAACGCCCTCCAGGGCGATTTTAACGGCGATGGCACGGTCGACATGGGGGACTATGTAGTTTGGCGTGCCAACTTTGGCGCCCCGTTTACGATGGATGACTACAACACCTGGCGGCAGTATTTTGGCAAATCGCTATCGCCTGGTCTGGGATCGGGATCGCCCATTCCCGAACCGACAGCGATTATGCTGGTATGTATGGGCGGCTTCGCAATGTTGAGTAGCCGCCACCGTTAGAAGTGACCGCGTTTCTCGCGGGGCGAACGGGGCAACAGCGCTGAGGCGATGAATTTCGGTCCGATGGTACCCCTCGGCCGATCTACGGAACATTGAAATGCCACTCAGGCCGCCGGTTGTGGTTTTGATGATCGCCTGCGCAATTTCGTTGCGCCCGGCAACGGGCAGGCTGCGCCGCCGCAGGTACCGAGCCTGCCAGCGCAGACGGCTGGTTATGTGCAATACGCGATCGCCAACTTTCCTGAGCAGTACAAAAATGGCCCGTTGGCTCTGGATAATACGCCGGCCGATAATCTGCTGACGGATGCCGGAGCAACGCTTGGGCGGGTGCTTTTTTATGACGTGCGGCTTTCGCAAAATAACACGGTCTCCTGTTCTTCCTGCCATCATCAGGCGAACGGCTTCTCGGATTCAGCCCAATTCAGCGCGGGCATCAACGGGCAATTGACGACACGCCACTCGATGGCATTAGCGAACGTCACGTTCTACCAAAATGGCGCTATGTTTTGGGACGAACGCGCGAGTTCGCTCGAGGCTCAGGCCCTAACTCCGATCCAAAGCCCGACGGAGATGGGATCGACGTTGACCGGGGTTGTGTCGAAGCTTAGCCAGACTGCGTACTATCCTACGCTGTTTCAAGCGGCATTCGGTACCCCGGAAGTTACACCTGACCGGATCGCCAAAGCAATCTCGCAATTCGAACGTTCGATGATTTCCTATAACTCGAAATTCGACGATTCACTAACTGGGAAGCAAAGCTTGACGCCTGCCGAACAAGCCGGTCAGGCTTTGTTCAGTGGCCAAGCACGATGCAGCGGCTGCCACACGACGAATGCTCAGGTGATTCAAGAAGCGGTGAATGTGGGATTGGACGCTACGATCACGGACCCCGGCGTCGATGGTCAAGGTCGGTTCAAAGCGCCATCGTTGCGGAACGTGGAGGTGCGCGGGCGGTTCATGCACGATGGCCGGTTTGCGACGCTCCAAGACGTAGTGAATTTCTACAACACGGGAGTGCAAGATAACCCGAGTTTAGATGCAGGTCTTAGAGACCCGCTGCAGCTTAATCTTACGCCAGATCAAGTGGCTGACTTAGTGGCGTTTTTAAACACGCTGACGGACAACACATTCCTCACTAGCTCGCTGTTTTCGAATCCATTCCAAACGCTGCCGGGTGATTACAACGGGGATGGCGTTGTGGACGCCGCGGATTACCAGGTGTGGCGCGCGAACTTTGGCGATACGACGTCGCTGGTCGCTGATGGGAACGGCGACGGAATCGTGGATATGAGCGACTATCTGCTGTGGCGTACGAATGTTGGCCGAACTTGGGAGGGCCTGGCGACGGAGAGCGGAGCTGGTATTGGCCAGAACGCGGTTCCGGAGCCGGGGGCGCTGGCGCTGGGGATATTGGCTGTTAGTTCGCTTGTTTTCCGCAGGCGAAGGCGTTTGTAAACGCATTCGGTTGCGGCGTGCCCAGTGGCGGGCGTCGATTGGCTGACTTCGGCAGCGGCTGGGGCTAAACTGAGATGGTTGCTGGCTGATGGCAACTGCAGTCACCCCTGGGATTCGGCCTCGAATGTCGTCGCAATTCGCAAGAGCGATCCTGGCCACAACCGCGTTCACGATTTTCAACGTCTGCGTCGTCGCGGCTCAAGAGCCGGCGACGTTTCCGCACGATATCAAGCCGCTGCTGGCTCGCCGTTGCTTTAGTTGCCACGGCCCGAACACACACGAAGGCGGATTGCGGCTCGATAAGCCGGAAAGCGCGGTGGCGGAGCTCGACTCGGGGCAGCGCGCGATTGTGCCGGGCAAGATCGACGAGAGTGAGCTGATCGCGCGAGTTACCGCCACCGATGAATCGGAGCGGATGCCACCAACTGGGAAACCGCTAACTTCGACGGAAGTCGACCAGTTGAAGCATTGGATTGCATCTGGTGCGAAGTACGAAAAGCATTGGGCGTTTGTGCCGCCGCAACGGCATTCGCCGCCGGAAGTAGCGAATCCAGATTGGGCGCAGAATCCGATCGATGCGTTCGTTCTGGCGAAGCTGGAGCAGAATAAATTGGAGCCCGCACCGCCAGCCGATCGGCGGACGCTCGCTCGCCGCGCGTATTTCGGTGTGACAGGTTTACCACCGACGAATGAGCAGTTGCAGACATTTCTGGCGGATGGTGCGTCCGATGCATGGCCGCGATTGGTTGATTCGCTGCTCGCTTCACCGCATTTTGGCGAGCAATGGGCGCGGCATTGGCTTGATCTGGTTCGATTTGCGGAGACGAACAGTTTTGAGCGGGACGGCCTCAAACCGAATGCCTGGAAGTATCGCGATTATGTGATTCGATCGTTCAACGACGACAAACCGTATGACCAGTTTGTGCGCGAACAGCTAGCCGGCGACGAGCTTGACCATGTGACGGACGATTCGATAATCGCGACTGGTTACTACCGATTGGGGACGTGGGACGATGAGCCGGCAGATCCACTGCAAGCGAAGTTTGATGATTTCGATGACGTCATCTCGACAACCAGCCAAGCGTTTTTAGGCCTGACGGTTGGCTGTGCGAGGTGCCACGACCATAAGATCGATCCGATTCCGCAGGCCGACTACTACGGAATGTTGGCGTTCTTTGCGGATATTTCGCCGTATGCGGATGTTAGTGAGCGCGATCCGGATCGGTTTAGCCAGTGGGATATGTCCAAGCCGGAAGATCGCGTTCATCGGGCCGCGCTGCATGAGAAGGCGGATCAGGTTGGTAAGGAGATGCACGCGATTGAGGAGGTTGGAATCGCGCGGATGAGTGCGTCGGAGCAAGAGATTGCTCGCACGCCGGATCGGAATCGTTTGATTCAAGAGAAGTTACAGCAGCATCTTAATGAATCGGAGTGGGCGCAGTGGCAGGATGCGAACAAACGATTGAGCGCGGTGCAGGAGGAAATCAAGAAGCTGCCGCCGCCTGAATCGGCGCTGGCGCTCGCCAAGTGCAATCCTCGGCCGGAGCCGACGCATATTTTGCAACGTGGGAATGCGCAGCGTGCCGGGAGAAGTCGTCGAGCCGCATTTTCCGACGATTTTTGGCGATGCGCCGCCGGAGATTCCGAAGGCTTCGGCGGGGGCGCATTCCGCGGGGCGACGGCGTGTATTGGCGGATTGGATGGTTTCACCGCGCAACATGCTTACGGCGCGGGTGATCGTCAACCGAGTGTGGCAGCATTATTTTGGCCGCGGTTTGGTGCGGACGGCGAATAATTTTGGTGAGCTGGGGACGCCGCCAACGCATCCGGAGCTGCTTGATTTTCTGGCGTTGTGGCTAGTGGATCACAATTGGCAGATGAAGCCGTTGCATCGGTTGATACTGACTTCGAATACATATCGGATGTCGTCGGCCAGCAATCCTCAGGCGCTGGCGGTCGATCCAACAAACGATTTGTTGTGGCGGTTCGACATGCGGCGGCTGAGCGCCGAGGAAATTCACGATGCCGCCTTGGTTGTTTCAGGGCAGTTCAACCCGACGATGTTCGGGCGCGGGTATTATCCGAAGTTGGCCCAAGAAGTTTTGGCGACGCAATCACGACCGGGCGATGGCTGGGGGCAATCGACGGCGGCGGAGCAGTCGCGGCGCAGCGTTTACATGCATGTGAAGCGATCGTTGCTGCCGCCGATGTTGACGGCGTTCGATTTTCCGGATGTCGACGCGACGTGCGAAGCGCGATTCGTAACGACGCAGCCGGCTCAGGCACTATCGATGTTGCATGGCGACTTTCTCAATGAGCAAGCGGCGAAACTTGCTGCGCGCGTGAGCGGCGAGGCTGGTGCCGATCCGCGAGCCCAAGTTGCTCAGTCGATTCGGCTGGCGCTTGATCGGCCTGCGACAGATGAGGAAATTGCGGAAGGATTGGAGTTCATGCACCGGCTCACGACGGAACGCGAGCAGAGGCAGGACGAAGCGTTGAAATATTGGTGCCTTACGGTTCTTAATTTGAATGAGTTTGTGTACCTCGACTAAAAACGAGTCTCACGAAAAGTCGCGAAGGCGCAAAGAATGCGAAATAAATCTGAGTTTTGTGGTCGTACACGGCGCGAGTTTCTTTGGGAAACTGGCTGCGGATTTGGGGCGGCGGCGCTTACATCGCTGCTCTCGCTAGATGGCTTTTTCGCGCGAAGTGCGGGCGCAGCTCAAATTGCGGCGAATCCACTGGCGCCGAGGGCGCCGCAACTTCCGGGCAAAGCAAAGAGCGTCATCTTCCTCTTCATGTACGGCGGCCCCAGCCACATCGATACGTTCGACTATAAGCCGAAGATGGTCGGCATGGATGGCAAAACCGTCGCGGTAAAAACTTTCGGCCGCGGCGGCCACAAGAGCGAAGGGCGGATTGTCGAGCCGCGGTGGAAGTTTCGGCAACGCGGCGAATGTGGGAAATGGGTCAGCGACCTCTTTCCCCATCTCGGCGATTGCGTCGACGATATCGCATTTATTAATTCGATGACCGCCGAGTCGCCGATTCACGGCTCCGGATTGTTGATGATGAATTCCGGCCGCCTGCAAAGCGGAAGCCCGGCGCTAGGCTCGTGGGTCAACTATGGTCTTGGCTCGCCCAACGATAACTTGCCCGGCTTCGTCGTCATGCTCGCCCGCGAAGGCGGCCCGATCAACGGTGCAAAAAACTGGTCCAGCGGTTTTATGCCCGCCAGTTTTGCCGGCACGATTTTCCGCGCCACCGGTTCGCCCCTCAACGATCTATCGCTGCCCGAGGGAATGACGCGCCCCATCGAGCGCGACATGCTCGATTCGCTCGGTCGCCTCAACGCCGGCCACCATGCGTTGCGACCCGACCAGCAAGAGCTCGCCGCCCGAATCGCGACCTACGAGCTTTCTTATCGTATGCAGGCCGAAGCGCCAGCCACGGTCGATCTGCGCCACGAAACCGAGGCGACCAAGAAAATGTATGGCCTGAATAACGAGAAAACTCGCGAATTCGGAACGCGCTGCTTACTCGCCCGCCGAATGGTGGAACGCGGCGTCCGGTTCATTCAACTTTACTCCGGCGGTGGCCACAACGACGACAATTGGGATGCTCACGGCGATCTGGTCGCCAATCACACCCGCCACGCCGGCGCAACCGATCAGCCCATCGCCGCCCTGATCAAAGACTTGAAGCAGCGCGGCCTGCTCGATGAAACGCTCATCGTGTGGGGCGGCGAGTTCGGCCGACAACCCACCGCCGAGTACGGCATCGGCACCGGCCGCGATCACAACTCGTACGGCTTCACAATGTGGCTCGCCGGCGGCGGAATCAAAGGTGGAACCACCATCGGCGCCACCGATGAAATCGGATCGAAAGCCGTCGACAAACCCTTCCACGTCAAACGGCTCCACGCCACCATCCTGCAACAAATGGGCCTCGACCCCAACCGACTCGCATACTTCTATCGCGGCCTCGATCAAAAACTCGTCGGCGTCGAACCAGTTGACCCCATCGCCGAAGTGATCGCCTGACTTCAAAGTAGCTGGATTCGCAAGAATCCGACCAAAAGTAATTGCGCTCATCCAGCCGCTACACAAAACAGGAATCTCAATAGGCGGAAATTTTCGGGCCGGTTGTTATACTGATACCTACCTTCGTCCGGGTATGGCCTTCACCTCTGGGGGGATACAATGCGGCGGCGCTATCAATCCAATCGCCCACTTCGGCGGTCATCGCTGGCGCAACAACCGCCGCCTCCGCTTCGAACCGCTAGAAGACCGCCGTCTCTTATCGATTACGGTCGATACCCTCGTCGACGAAAACAACGGCCTCGGTATCGGCGCTGGTACCTCTCTCCGCGAAGCCATCGCCGCCGCCGCCCCCGGCGACACGATTAACTTCGCCGTCACCGGCACGATCAACCTCTCGTACGGCGCGACGAATTCGACCAAACAACTAACGATCGACAAAAACCTCACCATCCAAGGCCCCGGCGCCGACCTGCTCACGATCAACGCCTTCGATCCCACGCCCGCGCAAAAGAATGGCGACGGCAGCCGCGTGTTCACGATCGATGACGGCAACGCCGCTAGCTTGAGCGACGTTGCGATCAGCGGTCTCACCCTCGCTGGCGGCGACGTCAACACCGCCGGCGGTGCAATTTTCACGAAAGAGAATTTGACCCTTTCGAACAGTGTTGTAACCGGCAATACCAACACGCAAGCAAGTCGCACCGCGGGCGGCGCTGGAATTTACAGCAGCAACGGCTCAGCCAAGCCCAACTCGTTGACTATCCTCGGTTCCACGTTCACCGGCAACACGGCAACGAACTCCGAAGGCGGCGCGGTGCGTAAACGCTACGGAAGCCTGCTGATGGATGGCTGCTCGATCACAGGCAATAGCGCAACCTACGCCGGCGGCGTTTCCGCTGCAGATGGCAATGTGGTCGCTCAAATTCAGAATTGCACGATCACGCAAAACGGCGACCTCACAGGGCGGGGGAATATTTCTCCTTAGTGTGCCACTCACGATGCGTTCCTCCACCGTCACCGACAATAGTGCGCCGGAGACCTTCGGAAGCGGGATTGCTTTCCAAAAGTCGCAACTGACAACAGCTTCCGTGCAAATTGGCTCGACAATCATCTCCGGGAACGATCACAGCGACATCGACTTCACAGGCATTGGTTCGAATCAGCTGCTTTCTCTGGGCTACAACCTCATCGGCGCTGGCAACATAACTTCCAGTTTCAACCAGGCCGGCGATCAAGTCGGCATTTTGAACCCGCAGCTCGCCGCCTTAGCCGATAACGGCGGACCAACCAAGACCCACGCCCTCCTCGCTGGCAGCCCCGCGCTCGATGCTGGTGATCCCGCCGCCGTAGCAGGCGTTGGCACTACAACAATATATGACCAGCGCGGTAAGCCAATGTCGCGAGTCGCAGGCGGGCGCATTGACATCGGCGCTTACGAGTCGCAGCCAATCCCCGCCGCCTTCATGGGCGATTTTAACGCCGACGGCTTCGTCGGCTCTGCTGACTATGTTGTGTGGCGAATGATGCTGGGGCAATCGGTTTCGCCCAATACCAGTGCCGATGGTTCCGGAGATGGTGTTGTCGGCCCCGAAGATTACGCCCTCTGGCGATCCCATTTCGGTAGCACCGTACCGCAACCCGCCTCGGGAATGGCAGCCGCCATCGCACTCACTAGCAATAGCGAAGAGGCTAGCCGAATAACACCGATTCAAGTCGCGGCCAGTCCGCACGTGTCAGCGCCGCTTGGCTCCGCTACGTTATCCGGACACAAAAAGCCAACACTTACATCGAACACGAATCTAAATCCGCTCGCAGGCCAAATCCCTTGGCGCGATAAGGCATTCTCCGGCTGGCAAGGAAGGGACGACAAACAGTGGACAAATTCAATACTGCTCGACTCGACCTCTCCGCGCACCCAAGACACCGCTACATGTGATCTCGGCCACGCCATCGATTTCGTGCTAGATAATTGGACCGGTGAATCAGCTAGCTAACACTCTCATCTCCGAATCTTCCACGACTCCTTCCGCCTTCCTCTTTGCATCCCGCCAACCCCCGTCCGGCCGCCACACATCTCCCCGACCCTCGACCCCCGACCCCTGACCCCCAAAATCTTTTCAGTCCCCTCTTGTTTTTGGCCACCACATGTACTATTGTACACTACCGAAATGTCCGATTGGCCTCGGCTGCGGAAGACGTCTGGCCAGCGGCAAGTGCGAACTACAGTCCCGCCCATCGATACGGCAGCCCCGTCCCTCATGTTGCGCGTGACAGCTCTCGCCATGCCGCCGGTTCTTTTTAGCCGCTGACTCACTAGGCCGGTCAGATGAGTCATGGACTACGCGTCGGCGTTACGGCCTTGCACGTCATGGAGCGCCGCTGCGCAGTCGTCAACTCAGTGCGCGCATCATTTCTTTTTTTTGAGAAGCGATTAGCCGTTAGCCAGACACACAGAAACGTAAGAAAACCAAGGAGGTGCGAACCGTTATTCTCGTAGCTGGATTCGCAAGAATTCAGCCAGCGAGCCGGGTCGTCCCCGACCCTGACACTCGACACTCAACCCTGCACCGGTTGCGATGCGGTCGCGGTATGTCTGAAGTCTGGCGACTTCAGCTACGATTTGGAAACCGCTTTTAGCCAAGCTGCGCCATCATTTGACGGCGTGTCGGGCCGCTTCGCGCCGCGCTGCCACCCACCGCCGTGCAAGTTCGTCGACCGTCACGCCGATGAGAATGACGCCGCCAATGATTGCGAATTCGATATTTTGATAGTTCGGGTGTACGAGATTGATCGCATTGCTGAGCACGACCATTACGGCCGCGCCGATCACGACGCCCGTGATGCTTCCCTCGCCGCCGCGGAGGGAGCAGCCGCCGAGGACGGCCGCGGCGATGGCATAGAGCTCGTAAAAACTTCCGAAGTCGCTGGGTTGGGCGGCGTTGATATCGAGGACGAAGAGGACGCCGCCGAGGCCGGCGAGTGTGGAGCAAATCACGTAGGCCATGAGCGTCGTGCGATCGACGTTGATGCCGCTGTACTTGGCGGCTTCGGGATTATTGCCGAGTGCCAGGAGGTATCGACCGTAGATGGTTTTGTTGAGGAAAATGCCGGCAATGACGGCGATGATGATGAGAATGAGTGTTGTCGCAGGCAAGTGAAAGAGGTCCGCGCTCGAACCGAAGATGGGTAAGCGGCTGGTGGCAATGGCACGTAGGCCTTTGAATTGCAGGCCGAAGCCTTGCGATTGATCGCCGGTGATGCCGCGGGCGATGCCGCGGTAAAGCAGCAATCCACACAATGTTACGACGAACGGCTGTAGTCGCATTTTGGTGATCAGGAGGCCGTGGATAATGCCGATCGCGACTGACAGTCCAAGCACCGCGGCGACGCCAGCGATGGCGGACCAGCCGTGTTGCACGAGCAAATAAGGCAACAAGACGCCGACCAGGCAGACTAACGATCCAATCGAGAGATCGATGCCGCCAGTAATGATGACAAACGCGGCGCCGACGCTGAGAATGCCAAACAAGGCCGTGCGATGGACGAGGTTTTCGATATTTCCGACGCGGAGAAACCGGTCGCTCGAAAGTGCGGTGTAAAGGCAAATGGCGACTAGCAAGCCGAAGATGCCCCAAATCTTTGCGCCCTGAGGGGAAAAGATACGCCGAGCGCCCGTGAGTTCGACGACGGTAGTTCGCTTGGGTTCAGGCGTCATGCGCCGATCCTTTCGCGCTCGTCCGTGCCGCCGGTTGCTAGGTGCACGATGGATTCTTCACTGAGGTCAGCCCGACCAAGCTCGCCGGCTATGCGCCCCTCGTGCATTACGAGGACACGATCGGACAGGCCGATGACCTCTTCCATTTCGCTCGACGCAAACAGGATGGCGACACCCTTGGCTGCGAGCTGGTCGATCAGCTTGTAGATTTCTTCTTTGGCGCCGACATCGATTCCGCGGGTGGGTTCATCGAGTAGGAGTAGTTTAGGTTGCAGACAGAGCCATTTGCCGAGCACGACTTTTTGCTGGTTGCCGCCGGAGAGGTAGCGCACGATTTGCCGGTCGCTGGCGGTTTTGATTCGCAGGAGGGCAATCATTTCGGCGGAGACGCGTTTTTCCGCAGTACGATTGAGAAAACCGCTGCGCTGATCGCGCTGCAAACTTGCGAGTGACAGATTTCGTTTGACGCTCATCGGCAGGAAGAGGCCGCTGTGGCGGCGGTCCTCGGGGGCGAGCACGATGCCAGCTGCAACCGCCTCGCGCACGGATTGCGGTGGTCGGCGCAGTTCGCCAAGTTTCATTCCGCCGCCGATGGCGGGCGTTACGCCAAAGAGCGTGGCGAGGAGCTCGCTCCGCCCTGCCCCGACGAGTCCTGCCAGGCCGACGACTTCGCCGGCCCGTAGCGTAAAGCTAACGGTGGCGCATGGGAAAGTGGTCGTGCGTAACTGATTTACGTCAATCACGACGTCGCCAGGCGTGTGAGGGGAGCGTTGATAAAAACGTGAGACGTCGCGTCCAACCATCAGTCGCACTAGGTTCGGTCGCTGAATTTGGTCGTCGGCGAGTTCGCCAGATAGTTTGCCATCGCGAAGCACGACGACGCGATCGGCAAGCGTTTCGACCTCGTGTAGCCGATGAGAAATATAGAGGACGCTGACGCCGCGCGATTGCAGATCACGTACAACGCGGAAGAGGTTTTGGGCTTCATTTTCGGAAAGGGACGATGTCGGTTCGTCCATAATTAGAATGCGAGCGTTGGTGCTGAGCGCCTTCGCGATTTCGACAAGTTGCTGCTTGCCGATGGGCAGCGTGCTGACGATCGTTTGCGGCGAGACGTCGAGGCCGACTAATTCGAGATATTTTCGCGATTCGCGATCGATTCGCGCTTGATCGATCATGCCGCGTCGTAGCGGTTCGCGGCCGAGGAAAATGTTGGCGGCGACGCTGAGATTGTCCGCTAGGTTGAGCTCCTGGTGGATTAGCGAGATTCCTTGCCGGAGCGCTTGGGCGACGGACTTGAATTCGACGAGCGTGCCGTCGACTGAGATTGTTCCTGAGCTCGGCTGCGTCACGCCGGCCAGAATTCGCATCAGCGTGCTCTTGCCGGCACCGTTTTCGCCGACAACGGCGAGCACTTCGCCGTGGCCCAACGTTAGTGAAACGTTGTCGAGAGCCTTAACGCCGGCAAATTGTTTGCTGATACCGCGAACTTCAAGCAGCGGCGACGGATCGTTGGCCATGGGCACTGAAGATGAGATTACTAATCGACGACGAGTTAGCCTTTCGGCGACTGGTCTTTGAGTTCCTGCTGAAACTTATCCACGTTCGTGGAATCGATGACGCGGGCCGGTATATCGATGAATTTGTTCGCGGGAACTACGGATTTGTTCCCTTTGTGGAGCTCGTTCAAAACCGAGATCGACTTATAGCCGTATTGATACGGATTTTGCACGACGGTGGCGACCACAGTGCCATCTTTGATGCCCTGCAAAGTTGATGGGTTTTCGTCGAAGCCCATGACCTTCACTTTGCCGAGCTTGCCGGTGCGGTCGAGTGCTTCGAGCATCAGTGGCGGGTTGTATTCGAAGAGGCCGACCATGCCTGAAATATCTGGGTGGCGTGTGACGGTGTCTTCGACGTTGGCCTTCGCTTTGGCTCGATCGAATTGGTCGGTCATTGTCCCCAGGATCGTGAATTTGCCGTCATCGCTTTTGAGCTCGTCGCCAGCGGCGTCGTTTCGCGACGGATCGGGCTTGCGGTTGAACAAGCCATCGATAAACCCTTGACGGCGACGCTTGGCGTTGTCCTGGTCCATGCGGCCGATGAAGATCATCACCGATCCGCCATCGGGCATGGCTTTGCGCAGCGTGCTGCCGCAGAGGACGCCCGCGTCGTAATTATCCATGCCGATATAGACTTGGCGATTTGATTGCGGCGCGTCTGAGTCGTGCGAAATGAGATTGGTTTGCGCCGCGGCCTTATTCAGAATTTCACCCTGATTTGCCGGATCGATCGTGCT
The DNA here is from genome assembly GCA_963733705.1 of uncultured Planctomycetota bacterium. Taxonomy (GTDB): domain Bacteria; phylum Planctomycetota; class Planctomycetia; order Pirellulales; family Lacipirellulaceae; genus JABDGM01. The sequence continues at coordinate 287,944 of CAVTEJ010000016.1, forward strand.
GATCGCGATGCCATCGATGCCACGCGTGAGTAGGTCTTCGATCTTGCGAGTTTGGTCGGTCATTGAATCGGGCATGATGACCGACACGTCTACATTCAAATCCTTGCCCGCCTGTGTGGCACCCGCTTTGGCATGGTTCCAAAAATCGGCCACGCCGTTAGTGATGAATGCGTAGCTTGGTTTCGAATCGTTGTGGCCAGCGCATCCTGACGCCGACAACAATGCGACAAAGAGCGCCGTCCCCGCCAATATTCTGGTCATATTACCGAATCCTGATGAGCCGAAGAGTTCCCTTGGATAATAACTGCAAATATGGCGCGATGCCATAGTCGGGAACCCTCTGCTTTATTGGAGAGATCGCGCCCTGCGGCTACACTGAAGGCACATGCCGGACACGCTATTCCAATTGACGAATGTATCGAAGACGTACGGCAACGTGCGCGCGCTGGACGATTTATCGCTGACGGTGCCCGAGGGCGCGATCGGTCTGCTTGGCCCGAATGGGTCGGGCAAAACGACGATGATTCGGACGTTGCTGGGGTTGATTTCGATCGACCGCGGCGAGGGGCAAATTCTGGGGCTGGATATCAGTCGTCAGCGCCTGGAAATTCGGCGCGAGATCGGGTTTGCTCCCGAGGACGAATGCCTGTTTCCGCACGTGCAGGGAGTCGAGTTCGTCGCTTATGCCGGCGAACTGGTTGGCATGTCATCGGGCGACGCGCTGCAGCGGTCGCATGAAGTGCTCGATTATGTCGGGCTTGGCGAAGCGCGTTATCGCAAGGTCGAATCCTATTCTACGGGCATGAAGCAGCGGCTGAAGCTGGCGTCGGCGATTGTTCACGATCCGAAATTATTGATTCTCGATGAACCGACTAACGGCATGGATCCGGCGGGCCGAGAGGAAGTGCTCGAGCTAGCCGGCGACCTCGCGCGGAACAAAGGGATGAATCTGGTTTTTTCGAGTCACATTTTGCCGGATGTGGAAGCGGTGTGCGACTACGTGGTCGTGCTCGGACGTGGCAAGCTTCTGGCGCAAGGCGCGATACGCGAACTCAAGCAGGTTCACGATCAGATGTTTGATGTGCGGCTCAAAACGAATTCGCCGGGATTCGCAGAGCGATTGGCGGCGGAGGGATGCACTGCGGAACCAAACGGAGATTTGCTGCGAGTGCGAATTCCAGTGGGCCGTTCACCGCAGGTATTGTGGCAAGCAGCGGCAGCCGAGCAGGATCAGATTCGCCATCTTAGGCCGCAGCGGAGCACACTTGAAGAAGTGTTTCTTAACGCGGTGGAGCGCCCCTGATGCCGATTTTCGATCAAGGTTATCAGCATTGGTCGGGCGAGCTCTCGGGGCACGCATGGCGTTGGCTGGCAATTACTCGCCGCGGTTTTAAGACAGCGCTGCAAGGGCGGTTTGTCCGATTGGCGATCCTTGCGTCGTGGCTGCCGGCGCTGTTGCTGGCGTTCGTGTTGTGCATGTGGGGCTTGGTCGAGCGGCAGTCGGATTTGGTCGAGACGTTTAAGCCGGCACTGACCTCAATCCTTGGTCGGCCCGTCGTGGCGGGGCCGCGCGAATATCGAGTCGATATTTGGACGCTCTGTTTCCACTATTTTCTGTCGGCGGAACTTGGATTTGTGATGGTGCTGGTTCTGCTCGTTGGGCCGAACCTGGTGAGTCAGGATTTGCGGTACAACGCGCTGCCATTGTATTTTTCACGGCCGCTACGGCGGATTGATTATTTTTTGGGCAAGCTGGGAGTGATCGCGGCGCTGTTGGGTCTGTCGGTGATTGGTCCGGCACTGGTGGCGTTCGTGTTAGGCTTGTTGTTCAGCCTCGATATCACGATCGTTCGCGATACGCTGCCGATTGTGTTGGGGGCAGTTTTGTATGGCGTTGTCGTGGCCGTATCGGCAGGTTTGTTGATGCTTGCGCTTTCGTCATTGTCGCGTAGTTCGCGATATGTCGCGTTGTTGTGGTTGGGGGTGTGGTTGCTTACGAGTACGGTCTCGCTCGTACTGATGTCGGTCGACCAGCATCATCGAATGCGGGAGACCGGGGCACGCTCGCGCGCATGGAGCAACGAGCAATTTCTTACGGCAGAGTTAGAGGCGGCGAAAACTGATTGGCGGCCGCTGGTTTCGTATACGTCCAATTTGCGACGGATTGAAGAACGGCTGCTTAATACGAATGCGGCCTGGCAGCGAATCAATGACCTGGCTCCCATGCCGCGCCGCATGCCGTTCATACGGCAGATGATCGATACGCAGTATCCGTGGTACTGGTCGGCGGCCGTGTTGTTGGGGCTCGCGGTAATTTCGGCAGGCACGTTACAGCTAACCGTTAAGTCACTGGACCGGCTCAAATGACGCCGATCATTGCGTTCCAAGAAGTTTCGAAGTGGTACGGCAACGTGATCGGCATTAATAAGCTGTCGGTCGCGATTGGACCCGGCATTACCGGCCTGTTGGGACCGAACGGCGCGGGCAAGAGCACGCTGTTGCAACTTGCTACCGGACAACTTTACCCTAGCCAAGGGTCTGTACGCGTGCTGGGGCAGCAGGTGTGGAATAACGCGCCTTTGAATCGGCTGATTGGTTTGTGCCCGGAGCAGGACGCCTTTTATGAATGGATGACGGGCCGGGATTTTGTATTCACGTGTGCGCGGCTGACGGGAATGTCGCGAGCCGCCGCGCGATCGGCGACCGAGCACACGATTGAATCGGTAGGGATGTCCCCGCATCAGAACCGCGCGATCCGCGGATATTCGAAGGGCATGCGACAACGGATCAAAATGGCGCAAGCATTGGTGCATGATCCAGAAGTACTGTTTTTGGATGAGCCGATGACGGGCACCGACCCGCTGGCGCGCCGTGAGCTGATGGACATCATCACGCGGATCGGCAGCGAAGGGAAAAGCGTCTTGGTTTCAAGTCATGTGCTGTACGAGGTGCAGACGCTGACACAAAACATCGTGCTGCTCAATCGGGGGCGGCTGGTTGCAGACGGCAACGTGCGGCAGATTCGGGATTTGATCGACAAGCACCCGCATCACATCCGGCTCGAGTGCGATGACTATCGGCGACTCGCGGCGCAGATGGTGGCATGGGAGGATGTCGACGGCGTGCGCGTGATACCGGAAGAGCAGTCGCTCATGGTGGAAACTCGCTCGCCGGACGCGTTTTACGGTCGGTTGCCGGCGCTGTCGCTCGAAAACGGATTGGCGATCAAATCGGTGTACTCCGATGACGACAATCTCGAAGCTGTGTTCAAGTACTTGGTGGAGTCATGACAAGCGTACCCACGACCACCGATACCTCGGCTGCAAATTCCCGGCCGCCGCATTTAGCTGCCGCGGGGATCTCGCGTGTCGCCACGGTTTGGACGCTGTATACGCTGAGTTTGCGACAGCATTTGCACGGCAAGCGCTGGGTGGCCCTGGCGGTTCTGTTTTTGTTGCCGGCCGGAATGGCAATTGTGATTCGGGAGAGTTGGGCGCAGGTTCCCCGGTTGTTTTTGGACTTTGCTTTGGATTGGATCCTCGTTCCCCAGGCGATTCTGCCGCTCATCGCCCTGCTCTATGCGTCTGGCATTATGCAGGACGAACAAGAAGATCAGACCATCACGTACTTATTGATTCGGCCGCTTCCTAAATGGTTGCTATACGTGGTGAAGATGCTTGCTACGTGGACGACGACCGTCGTGCTTGTCGTCGTGTTGACGCTGCTTACTTACTTGGCGATTTACTTTCGCAGCGGGCTGGAGTTCAATTACGTAGCTGGTCGTTTTGTGAAGACGGCGGCAATCCACTCGCTGGCGGTAATTGCTTACGCGAGCATCTTCGGATTGGTTGGCGTACTTACCCGGCCGAGCCTTGTCGTCGGTGTTGTGTACACGGTGCTCATCGAGGGCGTGCTCGCGAATTTGCCGCTCAGCTTGAGGATGGGGACGGTCGTTTATTACAGCCGGATCATTGCGTATCGAGCGATGGATTTTGTAGTTCGCACACCTAGCGGCGGGGAGGACGATGTGGCGGCTACGGTGTGGTTTCTTGATACCTCGAAGGATCCGAAGTTAGCCGAGCACCCACAGTTGTGGACTTGCGTGCTGATACTCGTCGTAGCGAGTATTGTGTGTACTGCGGTTGCTGCTAGCCTATGCTCGCAACGTGAGTTTCATGTGAAGACGCCGGAAAAGGACTGAAAAGTTCTGGTCGATGTGAAGTACGTTCGAAGGGTGTTCGATTGAAAAACAACTTTGTGAAGTGCGTTGCCGTTGTCGTCGTTGCGGCGAATTGTTCGCCGGCATTTGCCGTCACTCACTTGCCCTCGGCCGACGGGCAGTTCTGGGATATTCAGGATACCTCGACGTGGGCCCAAGACAGCGGCGGCATCGCTACGGGCGGGCGATCGAACCCCTTCAATGGCTTCGGTTATCTGAAGCTGCAAGTTGCGCCGAAGATAACAAGCTGCTGTGCCGCAATCAATATTTGCATGGATTTGGCTTGGCACGCGACGGCGAGCGGTTTGATTCGATTACGCCACTGCTCGTTAGTGACATCGTCGTCGCGCGAGCGATCTATGCGCCAAAGAACACGGACTACTTGCGGTACTTCGACACGTTTACGAACGTTGCCGACGAAGTTCGGATTGTTGAGGTGGCTTGGGGCGGAGCCGCGGGCGCTTATGAAGATGGCGGCACGGTGGCAGTGGGCACGACAGGAAGCGGCGACCGCGAGATTGATACGGCGGATAGTTTTGTGACGGTGATGCAAAACGCGAAAAAAGTGGACGACCCGATGAAGGGCCCGTCTGGTCATGGGCCGTCTGCTCACGTTTTGGGAACAAAGACGAAAGACTTGCTGGCAGCAATCGGCGATATGTATGCCGATCCTTTCACCGATAAGTGGCCCGGTTTTGATCCGGCTCATATCGGCTATGTGTTCAAGGTAACGCTGAAGCCGGGTGAGACAGCGGCGCTGATTACTTTTGTGGTGAAGGGAAAAAGCGAGGTGTATGATCCGCGCGGCGGATTCCCGATCACGGTGCGTGACGGGCTCGTGATTCCGAATTTCGACCCACCCTATGCCGGTGAGCATCCGAAAATTCCTGCGGCGGGATCGGAGATTGCTCGTGTCACCGAGATTGCCCGCAAGCTGATTAGCCAACCAGATCTGCGTGGACTTACGCCGCTACAACGTTCGCAGATAGCGAATTGGAGTTTGCCGGGCCAGTCGACTCCCAAACCGTTTAGCGTGTTTGAAAAGACGGTTTCGCAATTGCAGGACGCGATGACATCCGGCGTAACGACCTCGGAAGATATCACGCGCGAGTACTTGGCACGGGCGGCGCGGTTCGATCGCAACGGACCACATTTTAAGGCCATCCTAGCGCTCAACCCGCACGCGATCGCCGAGGCGCGGGCACTTGATGCCGAGCGTGCCAGTGGCCACGTGCGTAGCCCCTTTCACGGGGTGCCGGTGATCTTCAAGGACAATATTGACGTCGCCGGGCTCGCAACCACGGGCGGGTCGCGGGCGCTGGTCGATCACCAGCCGCGACTCGATTCGCGAGTTGCGGCAGGAATGCGGAAGGGTGGCGCTGTCATTATCGGCAAAGCGAATCTCGACGAATTCCCGTTTGGCGATTTTGGAATCAGCACGGTTGGGGGCACGATCGGCAACGCGTACAACCCGTCATTGAGTACGGCCGGTTCGAGCGGAGGAAGCGCGACTGCGGTTTCAACAAGTCTGGCGGCGCTTGGGTTCGGCACGGATACGTGCAATTCGCTTTCGAATCCGTCCGGTTTCGCATCGCTGGCGACGATTCGCGTGACGCGCGGCCTGGTGAGTCGCGCCGGCGTGATGCCGCTGAATCCTTACAACGATGCGGTCGGGCCGATGGCGAAATGCGTGCGGGACGTGGCGATGGCGATTGATCGCGTTGCTGGATCAGATCCGGAGGATGCGGCGACCATGGACGCGAATTCGCACATCAGCGGCTCGTTCGCAGAGGGGTTAGAGGACTCCACGCTGAAAGGGCGACGAATCGGTGTGTTGCGTCAGAGGTTTGTCGGCGTAACGGGCGAGCATGAAGTGGCGGACGAAATGGAGCGCGTAATCAAGGAGTTTGAAGGGGCGGGCGCGACTGTGTTCGACGTTACTATTCCCAATTACGACGCAAAATTCCAAGCCGCACGCGGCAGCGCACCTGGGGCGTTACGAGCGGCATGGATGGCTTACCTTTCGCGCGGTGCGAAGACGGGAGACAAAGTCATCACAATTGAAGAGCTGCTGAGTTCCGGCAAGCTTGCGCCGGCGAGTGTGAAGCGATTCGAAGGCGCGCTGAAACCTGTTCCGCCGGGAACGGCCTTCGATGAAGCAACGCACAAATTTATCGCCGGGCGTGAAGCGTTTCGTCAATTGTTTGTCGACTTGATGGACAATGAGCATGCCGACGCGCTTTTGTATCCGGCAAACGTGGCTCGTCCGCACACCCATGAAGGCGGGCTAGTGCGGTACGGTTCGGAGCCCGGTACGTGTGAGGAGAGCGCTCTTACGGGTTTGCCGCAGGTTACAGTGCCGGCTGGATTCTTTGGGGAACGATTCCCGATGGGTATATCGCTGCTCGGTCGCTCGTGGGACGACCGCAAGCTGTTAGAGATTGGTGCTGCGTACGAGCACGCGACTTCTCATCGCCGGCCCCCGTCAACCGTGAAGTGATTTACGGCCAGCTATCTGCTGCTGGCGGCCAAACTTCGTGCGCTGCGGTCGGCTTTGCGACCGAATTGTACGCCAAGCGATGCGGCGGCTCGCGGATAGAAGCCGATCGCATGTTTGCGGCCGCCGATCGTCACCATTTTTCCGATGGCGACGTAACCGAGTCGGAAGCAGCTTTTCAGCGACGCGAGATTCGTCCACGACACGATCGAGACGAGTTTCGTGACTCCTAGTTTGGCCAATTCTTGCAGCGCGAGACCCATGTGTACGCCGTGCAGTCGGTAGCCACGGAAATCGGGGTGGGTCAGGCCGAAGGACATGTAGGCTACATCGGGTGGGAACGAGATGGCAGCACCGGCGGCTTGCTCTGGGTTTACGAAGCCGAGCGTGTAGCAACCGAAGGCGGCCAGGCGATCGCCCGAAAGAGCCGCAAAGCACAATTCGCGGCCGTCGCGAACGGCATCGGCCAAAGTCGGTGCAAGATAGTAGCTCGGGTCTTGAGCGTACTTTTCGATTTCGTCCGCGGTTAGAAAGCGGAACGTGAATCGCGGATCGGTAGCCGCGACGTGTTCGACGGCATTGTGTTCCAACCATACGACGTCGTAAACCGAGGTTCGCAAAACTTTCTGAAGTATGAGATCAAGTGTTTTACAGAACGCGCTCGTGGCACCATGGCGTTCGCGAAACGCATTGAGCCGTTGAAGGATATTCGCACGCGAAGAAACAGTTGTCGAAGCACCCATGGTGAACTCTCTGAGAATTGTATTTTGTACGTGAATCGAATGGTGTTGAAGGCTCTCAAGAGCGTTTACGAGACTCAATCACAGCTGCAGTAGGATGCCGCCCCAGGCGAGCCCTGCACCGAATCCGACGAGGGCAACTTTGTCTCCGGGCTGTGCCCGGCCAGCAGCCAAAGCTTCGTTGAGCGCGATCGGTATACTGCCTGCGAGCGTGTTGCCATAGCGGTCGATGTTGATTGCAACGCGGTCCAGCGGCAGTCCCAGCGCCTCGGCAGAAGCCGTCAAAATATTGCGGTTCGCCTGATGGGGTACGAGCAAGGAGATTTCGTCGACCGAAATACTTGCCGTCTCACATAGGTCGCGGACGGTGGCGGGGAGCACTTTGGTTGCAAAGTTCCAAATGGCTTTGCCGTCCATTTCCATAGCGCCGCCGACGGTGACCGACAATGGTTCGCTGGTGCCTTGCGAACAGAGCTTAGAGGCCAAAACGCGACCGGTGCCACTGTTGCTGATCACAAACGCGCCCGCTCCGTCGCCGAAGAATACGCTCGTACCGCGATGGAGCGGATTGACGAGCCGGCTGCCACGGTCGACGCCAATCACAAGTGCGTTCTGGAAGTCTCTGCCTCGCAGGTAACGTGTGGCCGCGTCTAGAGCGAAGACGTAGCCGGCGCAAGCGTTAACGATATCGAATGCGAGTGCGCGTCCGGCGCCGAGGCGACCCTGAACCAGGCACGCTGTTGACGGCATCGTAAAATCGGGCGTGCTGGTCGCCACGATGATGACATCGATATCCGCTGCTTTCAGTCCTGCTTGATCGAGCGCCGACTGAGCTGCGCCGGCGGCGAGATCGGTCGACGATTCCTCGACCGCCCAAAATCGTGAAACGATGCCGATTCGGCTCTCGATCCATTCGGGCGTCGTATCGATTCCGAGTTCGCGGCTAAAGTAGTCGTTTTCGATAACTCGGGATGGCACGCAGGTGCCCGAGCCCAGGATCGTCGCACGGCGCAGCTTCTTGGTTTTGCGCGAACTTTTGCGAGGTCGGCGTGTACGAGACGGAATCGGCGGAACGACAGTTGTCATTGACGGGTGACTCGGTAGATGGTCGATGAGTGGCAGCGGTTTGGCTTGCGACGATCCAGATATGGCAAGCCTCGTACCCGCTGGCGCAAACCATGCGCGATAGTCGGAAAAATCCCCGTAAAAGCATACGCCACAATGTGTTGCGAAACGGTCAGGAAATACCGGGCATCGCATAGGCACGTGGAAAAACGTGCATTTTGGCAACATCGCCAGGCAACATGTTGCGAAAGAGAAACGTGTGCGGGTGCGGCGCTAGACAGTAGCAATGAGCAGCTTTTACGGGGCCTCGACGAGCACGAAAGGCGCCTAATACTTGAGCACTGAGCCGAGGTCGGTATCTCGACGAAGAGCGAACTTCGCTTCGTGCAGCGCGGTCGCATAATCGATCGTTTTGCTGGCCCGACGATCAGCTTGCAGACGATCAATGAACAATTTCATAAGATCGGTCGTTGCCCGATCGTTGGGGCTCCATTGACGGCTTAGCTGTCTCTTCGATTTATTCGAAATGTCGGTCTAAATATTCGATTTATTGCAAGATACAGATAATTCGAATATGATTACGACCCGCCGCTTAAGCTCTAACAAGAGTCGCAGGGCGGCAAGCGGATAACTGAGGACTCAGGACGGCATAACGAAATCCCTGGGCCAGGTCTCGTCCGGGCTCGATTGCGTCCTGGTTCCTTCCTCCGGTTCGTGAAGATGAAATAAATTGTGAGAGTGTGGATTCACTTCTACGCATGCGATGGCAATTGTGCCATGCAGGCACATTCGCCTTAGGCTTATCACGTATGGGTCAGACATTAAGCGTCAACCCGGTCACTGAACACGCATTCTTTCTGCTGCTATTCATTACGAATGGCGGCGGCTGGTAACTACTGACTGGTGGATGGATCCGGCGGAGTTCGGTTTTACCCCAGTACACCAACACCGTTAAGAGTTCGCGGCGGTGTTATCGACGTCGATAGGAGTTCTGCGCCTGTCCGTCACCGATTAGTTTCACAAATTGGACATACGAAAAGCAGGAGGAAGCATGCGCAACATGCCATCAAACCGAATCATGATGATTTCAACCCACGGGTACGTGGCGGCCGAGCCGAAGCTTGGCAAGCCGGATACCGGTGGACAAGTTGTATACGTACTGGAACTTTCAAAATGCCTTGCCCGGATGGGCTACCAGGTCGATATCCTCACTCGGCGCTTCGAGAATCAGCCGTTTATCGAGCAAATCGATGATCGGACTCGCCTGATCCGATTTCCATGCGGCGGAAACACGTTTATCCCCAAAGAGTTCATCTGCAGAGCGATCCCCGAGTGGATTGAAAACGTGGCGCGTTGGGTTCAGCTCGAACGGCTTAACTACAAATTTGTCAGCAGTCATTACTGGGATGCGGGTCTCGCCGGTCAAGCGCTGGCGAATCGCTTCAAGACACCGCACGTACATACTCCCCATTCGATCGGGGCGTGGAAGCGAGACAACATGCAGATGGACTCCCGGGAGATGGAGGCCAAATACAATTTTGCCGAGCGGATTCGAGAAGAAAAGATCATCTACGACGAATGCGACTTGCTGGTTGCGACGACGCCACTGCAGCGTGATATTTTATCAGGCGGCGAGTATGACGCGCCAGCCGATAAAATTTGCGTCATACCGCCCGGCTACGATGATCATCGGTTCTTTCCCGTCTCGTCAGCAAGCCGACAACTGACCAAACAGCAGCTCGGTCTTGATGGCAGCATCATTCTCGCGCTTGGTCGGTTGGCCAAAAACAAAGGTTATGACCTGCTGCTGCGCGCCATGCCCACTGTGTTTCAACGTGTGAGCGACGCGAAACTCCTTCTTGCGATCGGCTCCACGTCGCTGAGCGACCAGGAGCGCAAGATTTGCGATTCGCTGCACGATTTGTCCGTCGAACTAGGTGTAGCAGACCGAGTGAACTTCATGGACTACATTTCCGACGACGCCTTGCCGAACTACTATCGTGCTGCCGATGTGTTTGCGTTGAGTAGTCGCTACGAGCCATTCGGGATGACCGCGATCGAGGCAATGGCCTGCGGTACGCCCTCTGTGGTGACGACCGAAGGAGGCTTATGTGAGCAGATCGCTTGGGGAATTGAGGCCATGTACGCAAACCCGTTTGATCCGGAGGCGTACGGACATGCAATCGCCTCTGTGTTGCAACATTCCCGCGTATCCGCGCAGCTGGCGAAATTCGGACCGCGAAAGGCACGTAGCTGTTTTACCTGGACTGGAATCGCTCAGCAGCTGCTCGTTACGTTGGAAACGCGTCGAGACAAAATGCTCGCCGAACGGATCTTTACGCTGGCTTCCGGCGAATCGACGATTACGGAGGAGACGCTATGGAGCGCATGAATCTGCTCATCAGTGATTTGGACAACACGCTACTCGGAGATGACCGATCGCTCGAGCAGTTTGCAATTTGGTACGCGAACGCTCGTGCGCGTTTTCGGCTAGTTTATTCATCAGGGCGATTCGTCGAGTCGGTGTTAGACTCGATCGACACGTCTATGCTGCCGGAACCGGATGCGATTATCGGCGGCGTGGGCACACAAATATATGATGTCCGGAGGGCGACGTATTTTGCGAAGTGGCCTCCGTCGGTGGCTGAATGGAATCCGCATATCGTGCAAACCATCGGTGAGGGATTCGCCGAACTAAGGCTGCAGCCATCGGAATTCATTTCCTGCCATAAGGTCAGCTTTTATGGACGCGATCTGGATGAATCGCTTCTGAAACGATTGCGAACTCAGATGGCAATTGGCGGACAGAATATCTCGATCGTTTATAGCTCGAATCGTAATTTGGATGTTCTTCCGCGTGAGTGCAACAAAGGAACTGCGGGCGTTTATTTAGCTAGACATTGGAAAATCAACCCCGACCGAACCTTTGTCGCTGGTGACTCGGGTAACGACGCGGCGATGTTTTGCGTTGGCTTCCGCGGAATCGTCGTTGGAAATGCTGATCGCGCGCTCAAATCCCTTGAATCACCGGCGGTCTATTTAGCAAAGGATTGTTACGCCGCGGGTGTGCTGGAGGGAATTCGTTACTGGCAAAGTCAACGAGTCAGCACGAAACAACAGCAAGCGCTGCAGATGAATTGACGATTTCGAGAAGTTACGGCAATCTTAGTAATGGGAACAGAAAGGGTGCGATCATGTTTGAACTCAGCGATATCTGCTCGCTGGGGCTGATGCCAGCAACGTTCGACGTGCAATTTGGCGGCACAGTTCGAGCGGTTACCTACGAACAAGCGTTTGTTTTGGCGTTCGCGCTCATCGACCAAAAGGAGTTTGAGAATACGGCACAGTTGTTCGAGCGGCTCCAAAAATTCACGGACCACGGTCTCAGGGCATTTATCATGCAAGCGTTCTGCGAGGCAGCCGCGTTGCACTTTGACCGCTGCAGCAAGCCCCTAGCAACCACGTTTGACGGTAATAATCAATCGTTGGTAACGGATCTGCGTAATGTATTCATTTCGTATCACGCTGGAATTCCGCAGGACGCGATTTATCGACTCACTGAATTAGTCAATCGAAATCGTGAACTACCCACCATTTGCCTAATACTGGGAGATATGTTTCGCACCATGGGAAAGGATGACTTGGCACAGAAATGTTGGTCACTGGCAGTTAAGCGGGACTGGCCCAACGGGGCGGTGGCGTTGGTTGCAGCCCAACATTTGCATAAACTGGCTTTAATGCGTGCAACATTATCTTGAAGAAATAGCCATAAGCTCATTTCTGGGTTAGTCTTGTTGGGGAAACGGATTTGACTCCAGCGCTTTTCGATGCCGATGAATACCGCGAATTGACCGCGGACGAGCAATCACTGCTTCGAGTCGGCTACGGTAAAGCCATCGATGCCCTAAAGCGAAATATCACACCGCGCGGCTTTTCGGCGTGTTCGCTGAATGACAATCGAGTGATCGGTACGGATGTCAACTATCGAGCCGTGTGGGCTCGCGACGGGGCGAAGACAATCGCGTGGACGTCCGACGTATCCGATCCCGACATCCGCGAATGTCAGCGGGCGACGATCGAAACGATCCTTTCCCATCAAGGCCCGGCGGGCCAATTGCCCGCACATGTTCATCTTGATACAAACGAACCCGAGTACGGCGGCGTGGGCGGCATCACGTCCATCGATAGCGCGCTCTGGATGTTCGTCGCGGTATGGGAGTTTTGTAGTCGAAACGAAGACTATTCCTTGCTCGAAAAATACGCATCCCACTTACAAAGGGCGATCGACTGGTTGAGCGCACTTGATGCCAACAATTGCGGAATGCTCGAAATCCCGGAAGCTGGCGATTGGACGGATTTGTTTGCCCGGAGCTACAACGTTCTGTATGACGAGGTGCTGTGGTTTAGAAGTCTGAAGTACTATGCGAAGATGTTGCGCGTTTTGGGAAAGGAATCAAGTGCGAATGCGTACGAACAAAAGGCGGAGCATGTTCGACGCGTCGTTCTTAGAACGTTTTGGCCGACGACGGGCCATCTCGACGTCGAGCGAGGTCGCCATTTCAGCGATGTACAGTTTGAGCTTGGTGACTCAAGATATTTGGTTGCGCAAGTATCGCCGTTCGGGTACAGTTGGCGCTGCGATGTTTACGGCAACATCATGGCGTTCATTTCTGAGTTAATCGATGCCGATCGGGCACTCCTGACGTTCCGCTTCCTGTGGGGTGTCGGAGCAAACGATCCAGGCCCCGTCAAAAACGTTTATCCACCAATCCACGCCGGCGACCCTGAGTGGCGCGACTATTTTACGGTAAACCTTCTCAATCTACCGAACCACTACCATAACGGCGGGATTTGGCCGTTCATTGGTGGACTATGGGTGCGCTACGTCCACAAATTGGAATTTGGCGACATTGCACGCCGCGAGCTCGTAAAACTAGCACGGCTGTGTTCGCTCGGCATCAACAACGAATGGGAATTCAACGAGTGGCATCATGGAGTAACCGGCCGACCAATGGGAAAGGCATTTCAAACGTGGAGCGCGGCCAGTTTTATCCGCGCTTGTAACGATTTACAAGCCGCTCCCGGATCAATGAATGTCGTCTAACGCGGCATTCTAAGTGAGTATCTGCTCCTCGACATTTGGATTCGGTCCTCTGGAGTCGCACTACGACAACCGACAAAAGAAGATCGGACAAGTTATGTGTTAGGCAAACCGTTTCTACTCCGGGACGAAACGCGATCAGGGTAAAGTCTGTAATGACGGCCAACAATCAATCTTACAGCGTGCGCATTCATCACGATTGACGTTTCCGACCCACACGCATGGCACCCGATGGTTTTTGTGGCCATTTATATTCTA